>NZ_JFZB01000020.1 GCF_000740785.1 Paenirhodobacter enshiensis
AAGCGGCGAGCGCCGCGGCAAGCGCCGCTCCTGCCAGAAACCGTCCGCCCACGGCTGTCGCGCTGCGCCTTGCCAATCCGCCTGTCATTTCCGATGTCCTCCCGACACCTGCCCACGCCTGTCTGCGGACGCGGCCTGGTGCCGGCGTCCCGCGACCGTGGTCTAAGCCGCAATCGCGCCACCTGTCTTGCGCAAAAACGACAAGGGCAGCCCCGGGCGATGGTTTCCAACATATTGGAAATTCCTTGACTTCGCCGCCCCGCGACTGCCATATTTCCAATATGTCAGAAACGCCTCTGCCCTCAACCGCCTCGGCCAGCGAGACGCTGGCCGCCCGCCTCGGCCAGATCATCCGCGCCGAGCGGCACCGTCAGGCGCTGCGGCTGGCCGATCTGTCGCTGCTCAGCGGGGTCGCGGTCGCCACGTTGTCGGATCTGGAAAACGGCCGGCGCGATACCCGGTTGTCATCCTATCAGCGGGTGTTCGACGCCCTCGGGCTGAGGGCCGAGGCGCTGGCCGGCCCGCAGCCGCCCGCCCCGGCCCCCGAAGCGGGCTACGATCTGGGCGATGCGCTGTGACCGGGGTCGCCGTCTTCTACGACCGGTTCGAACTGGGCACGATCGCGGTCGCGCCGGACGGGCGGCTGACGTTTCGCTACGATCCGCGCTGGCAAGGTGCCGGGGGGGCGTTTGCCGTCTCGCTGACGCTGCCGCTCGGGCGCGACAGCCATCCGGACGCGCGGATCGCACCGTGGATCGCCAACCTGTTGCCCGAGGAGGCGCAGCTCGGCACGCTCGCCGGGCGGCTGGGTCTGGCGCGGGCCGACAGTCTGGCGATCCTGCGCGAGATCGGTGGCGATACCGCGGGCGCGCTGTCCTTCGACGCCCCGTCCGAGCGCGCCGCCTGGCGCTGGACGGCCCTGAGCGATCATTACGCCCGCCCCGATCCGGCCGCGGCGCTGGCACGGCATTTCGACGATCTGGCCGAGCGCCCCTTCCTGATCGGCGAGGACGGGGTGCGGCTGTCGCTGGCCGGCGGGCAACGGAAATCGGCGCTGGCGGTGCTGGGCCCGGATGGCGGGCCGAAGCTCGGCCTGCCGGGGGCGGGCGACCGGCTGGCGATCCCGCGCAACGGCGCGCCCTCGACGGTGATCGTGAAGCCCGACAACCCGCATCTGCCCGGCATCGTCGAGAACGAGGCCTATTGTCTGGCCCTCGCCCATGCCATCGGCATCGAGGCGGCGCAGGCCGATATCGTGACGGCGGGCAACCGCAGCGCGCTGATCGTCGCGCGATACGACCGTGCGCCGGGCCGCGACGGGCAGATCCTGCGCCGTCATCAGGAGGATCTGGCGCAGGCGCTCGGGGTGCTGCCGGGGCGCAAGTATCAGCGTGGCACGCTGCCCGGCCCCTCGGTCGCCGATCTGCTGGGGGTGGGCGGAGCGGGCTGGCAGGCGCGCTTCGACAGCCCCGCGACCCTGCCCGCGGGCGCGCGGGCGCGTCTGATCGACCAGCTGATCTTCAACATTCTCGTCGCGAATACCGATGCCCATGCGAAGAATTACTCGCTGCTTCTGGGGCCGGGCGATGCGGTTCGGATGGCGCCGCTTTACGATGTCTCGACGGTGCTGGCCTGGCCCTGGGTGAACCAGTATTTCGCCCAGAACATCGCCGGCCGGAAGCGCAAGCCCGGCGATATCGCGGGCCGGCACTGGGATGCGATCGCCGCCGAAGCCGGGCTGAACCCGCGCCAGATGCGGTTGCGGGTGGCGGCGATGGTGGACCGCATCGTCGCGAACGGGCCGGCAACCCTGCGCCGGCTGGAAGCGAGCCCCGGCGCAGACGCGGCGACGCTGCGCCACCTCGCGGCACTGATCGAGGCGAACGCGCTGCGCATCCTCGGCCGGCTGGACAGCGACGCGGACTGAGCCGGGCGCGGCACGCTCAGCGCCGGCGCGCCTCCATCGCGGCCTTCAGCACCAGCACCACCAGCGCCAGAAGCGTCAGCACAGCCGCCGCCGCGAAGGCGCCGACGATGTTCAGATCGTTGAACAGAAGCTCGATCTGCAGCGGCAATGTCATGGTCTGGCCGCGGATCATCCCCGACACCACCGAGACGGCGCCGAACTCTCCGACCGCGCGCGCGCCGCACAGCACCGCGCCGTAAAGCAGCGCCCACCGGATGTTCGGCAGCGTCACCCGCCGGAATATCTGCCAGCCCGAAGCCCCGAGCGTCACCGCCGCCTCTTCCTGCTCCGATCCCTGCGCCTGCATCAGCGGCAGCACCTCGCGCATCACGAAAGGCGCGGTCACGAACAGCGTCACCAGCACGATCCCCGGCAGCGCGAACAGCACCTTGAGGTCGAGCGCCATGAGCCAGGGCCCGACCAGCCCGTTGCGGCCGTAAAGCAGCAGATAGCAGATGCCCGCGATGATCGGCGAAATCGAGAACGGGATCTCGATCAGCGTCAGCAGCGCCTTGCGTCCCGGAAAGCGGAACCGCGCGATGGCCCAGGCGGCGGCGATGCCGAAGGCCATGTTGACCGGCACGACGATCACCGCGACCAGCGCTGTCAGCCCGATGGCGTGCAGCGTCCCGGGATCGAGGACGTTGTGCGCGAACGCCCCCCACCCCGCCCCGAAGGCCCGCGCGAAGATATACAGCAGCGGCACCAGCACAAAGCCCGCCGTCAGCACCAGCGCAAGGCCGATCAGCGCGCGTTCCACCCCCCGGCGCGGCCGCGGTGCCAGCGCCCCCGGCGCGGATGTCCCGGTCGTGCTCATGCCGTCGCCCCCTTGTAGCGCAGCGCCCGCGCCTGCAGCAGGTTCGACACCCCGAGCAGCACCAGCGCGATCGCCAGCAGCACCAGCGCGATCGCCGAGGCGCCGTTGTAATCGTATTCCTCCAGCCGGATCACCGCGAGGAGCGAGGCGATCTCGGTCTGCATCGGCAGGTTGCCGGCGATGAAGACCACGGCCCCGAATTCCCCGAGCGAGCGCGCGAAGCTGAGCGTGACCCCGGTCATAAAGGCCGGCAGGATCGCCGGGAACACCACCTTGCGGAAGATCGTGAAGGACGAGGCCCCGAGCGTCGCCGCCGCCTGCTCGTATTGCGGATCGAGATCCTCGAGCACCGGCTGCACCGTGCGCACGACGAACGGGATCGAGGTGAACGACATCGCCAGCGCAACGCCCCAGATCGTATAGACGACCTTGATCCCCATCGGTTCGAGGATCGCCCCATACCAGCCATTGCCCGCGAACAGCGCCGAAAGCGCAAGACCCGCGACCGCGGTGGGCAGCGCGAAGGGAATGTCCATCAGCGCATCGACGATCCGCTTGCCGGGGAATTCGCAGCGCACCAGAACCCAGGCCATCAACAGCCCGTAAAGCGCGTTGAACACCGTCGCCATCGCCGCGGCGCTCAGCGTCAGGCGCAGCGCGGCGAAGGTGCGCGGCGCGGTGACGATGGCCCAGAACCGTTCCGGGCCGATCTCGGCCCCCTTCAGCACCAGCGCGATCACCGGCAACAGCACGATCACGCACACATAGCTGAGCGTGACGCCCATCGTCAGCCCGAAGCCGGGCAGCACGCGCTTGTGACGCACCGGCCGTGCCGATGCGCCCGCGTCAATGTTCGCAAGGCTGCTCATGCCCGTGCCATCGCCGTCATGTTCACTGGTTCGCGAACAGCTTGTCGAGGATCCCGCCCTCGGCGAAATGGGTCTTGTTGAGCTTGTCCCAGCCGCCGAACTCGTCCTCGACGGTGACCAGCTTCACCTCGGGGAAACGGTCGGCGAACTCGGCCTTCACCGCCGGATCGTTCACCCGGTAATAGTTCCGCGCCAGGATGCGCTGACCTTCGGGGGCGTAAAGGAAGTTCAGATAGGCTTTCGAGACCTCTTCGCTTTTCGCCTTCTTCGCGTTCTCGCTGACCACCGCCACCGGGAATTCCGCCAGAACGCTGATCGAGGGGGTGACGCGCTCGAACCCCTTGTCGGCATAAAGCGCCGAGATACCGCCGGTCTCCGCCTCGAAGGTCACCAGCACGTCGCCGATGTCCTTCTCGGCGAAAGTGGTGGTCGCGGCGCGCCCGCCGGTCTCGAACACCGGAACGTTGGCGAACAGCTTCTTCACGAAGTCCTGCGCCTTCGCGTCGTCATGGCCGTATTTTTCCAGCGCATAGGCATAGGCGGCGAGATAGGTATAGCGCGCGTTCCCCGAGGTCTTGGGGTTCGGGAAGATCACCTTCACATCGGCGCGCACCAGATCGTCCCAATCCTTGATCGCCTTGGGATTGCCCTTGCGCACCAGGAAGGACGGCAGCGAATAGTAAGGCGAGGCGTTGTTCGGGAAGGCCTCGCGCCAGGTCTTGTCGACCAGACCGCCATTCGCCAGAACGTCGATGTCGGTCACCTGATTGAAGGTCACCACATCGGCCGGCAGCCCTTCGAGGATGGCGCGCGCCTGCTTCGACGAACCGGCATGAGACTGATCGACGCTCACGTCGCGGCCGGTCTGCTCCTTCCACGCCTTCGCGAAGGCGGGGTTGATCTGCTGGAACAGCTCGCGCGAGATGTCATAGGAGACGTTGAGGATCTTGTCCTGTGCCGAGGCCATGGCCGGGAAGGCCAGCCCGAGGGCCAGCGCGGCGGCAACGATACGGTGTTTCATCTGGTGAATTCCTTGCTGAGAGCGGTCTGGCGACCGGCATCGGGGTCATGTGCCGTGGCAAAGGCTCCGGCAGCGGATTGGGAAAGCGGTTCGGTGCGGGCGAACAGCCGCCCGGCCTCGGGGCGCAGGCGCACATGCCCGCCCTCGGCCAGCCCCGCGGGGGCGAGGCGGCGGGGGATCTCGATCTCGACCTCGGTCCCGCCGGCGCCGTCGGTCAGCAGCAGCCGCAGCATCGCCCCGGTCGAGGCGATCGTGCGGATCGTGAAGCGCCCCTCCGGGTCGGGCACGGGGGTGATGTCGGACGGGCGCAGGAACAACGTCGCGGCACCGTCGGCCATCGCCACCCGCGCCAGCGCCGAGGCGTCGATCCCCGGTGCCTCGGCCCGCCCGGCACGAAGCGTCACCGGCAGCTCGACCGTCATGCCCAGGAACCGCGCCACGAAGGGCGAGGCGGGATGGTCGTGGATCTCCTCGGGAGAGCCGGTCTGCTCGATCCGGCCGGCGCCCATCACCACCACGCGGTCAGCGAGTTCGAAGGCCTCTTCCTGATCGTGGGTCACGAAGACGGTGGTCGTTCCGGCCTGCACCAGCACCTCGCGCAGCCAGCGCCGCAGATCGCGCCGCACCTGCGCATCGAGCGCGCCGAACGGTTCGTCGAGCAGCAACAGTTGCGGCGAGATCGCCATCGCCCGGCCAAGCGCGACGCGCTGGCGCTGACCGCCCGACAGCTCTGCCGGATAGCGCCCGGCAAGCTGCGGGATCTGCAGAAAGCCGAGCAGTTCCTGAACCTTGTCGGCGATCTGGCGCGGCGAGGGGCGGGTCGCGCGCGGCAGCACCGTCAGCCCGAAGGCGATATTCTCGGCCACCGTCATATGCGCGAACAGCGCGTAGTGCTGGAACACGAAGCCGATCCGGCGCTCTTGCGCACGCTTCGGCAGCCAGTCCTCGCCATTCACCTCAAGGGTGCCGGCATCGGGCCAGTCGAGCCCGGCGATGATCTTCAGCAGCGTCGTCTTGCCCGATCCCGACGGGCCCAGAAGCGCCACCAGCTCGCCGCGCGCGACCGTCAGGTCGATGCCGCGCAGCACCTCCGTTGCGCCGAAGCGCCGGCTCATATGGGCGATGGTCATCGACATCGGAACGTCCCTTCTGTGAGGCCCCAACCTAGTCCGGGAGGACGGGCCGCCTCAATGAAAGGGAAAAGGCGAATTATCATCGCGAAAGAGAATAATATTCTACCGTATTCCGCGCGGATCGGGGGGCGCAGGCCGCCCCCCGTGGGTGCATTCACATGAAAAGAATGCGCTTTTGGGTCACTTCAGTGCGGCTGCGAACATCGAGATGTTGTTGTTCATCATGTCGAGATAGGTCGGCGCCGGGCCGTCGGCGGGCGAAAGCGCATCGGAATAGACCGTGCCGCCGATCTTCGTGCCGGTCTCGCGCGCGATCTGCTCGATCAGGCGCGGGTCGGTGATGTTCTCCATGAAAATCGCCGGAGTTTTCTCGGTGCGGATCTGGTCGATCAGCTTCGCCACATCCTGGGCCGAGGCCTCGGAGTCGGTCGACAGGCCTTCGGGCGCCTCGAAGGTCAGCCCGTAGGCATGGCCGAAATAGCCGAAGGCATCATGCGAGGTGATGACGGTGCGGTTGGCCTCGGGGATCGTCGCCACGACCTCGCGGATATGGGCGTCGAGCGCCTTGAGCTTCGCCTCATAGGCGGCGGCATTGGCCTTGTAGGCCCCGGCATTCGCCGGATCGGCCTTTTCCAGCGCGGCGGCGATGTTGGCGACGTAGATTTCGGCGTTCGGCACGCTCTGCCAGGCGTGGGGGTCCTCGATGTGATGGTGGTGACCGTTGTTCTCCCCGGCTTCCTCGGCCTCCTCGCGGGTGAATTCGAGCGGCTTGACGCCTTGCGAAACCGTCACCACCGAGGCCTTCGTGCCCGAGGCCGAGACCAGACGATCCATCCAGCCCTCCATGTGCAGCCCGTTGACGAAGACGAGCTTCGCCGCCGCCAGCGCCTTCGCGTCCTCGGGCGTCGGCTGATAGACATGGGCATCGCCATCGACCGGCACCAGCGTGGTGACGGTGACATGATCGCCCCCCACCTGATGCACCAGATCGCCGATGACCGAGAAGGTCGCGACCACCTTCACCGGCTCGGCCGCCAGCGCGCCCCCGGCCAGCACCAGCGTCAGCGCGGCGGAACCGAGGATCGAACCGATCAGGGAACGACGTGTCTGCATGGGAGTATCCTTTCAGTTGTGGAAATGTTTACCCGGACGCAGCCGCGGCACGATGCCGCCCGCGCGTCCGAAGATCAGCGAAATCAGGTAGATCGCCCCGGCCGAGAGGGTGATCGCCGGCCCCGATGGCAATCCCCAGTGGAACGAGCCGAGGAGCCCCGCGGCCGAGGAGGCGAGCCCGATCAGCACCGCGAGCACCGTCATCGTGCCGAGGCGATGGCTCCAGAACCGGGCGGCGAGGCCGGGCAGGATCATCATCCCCACCGACATCAGCGTGCCGAGCGCCTGGAACCCCGCGACGAGGTTCACCACCACGAGGCCGAGGAAGACGAAATGCACCGGCCCGCTCCAGCGGCTGACGAGGCGCAGAAACCCCGGATCGACGCATTCGAGGACCAGCGGCCGCCAGATCAGCGCGAGCACCAGCAACGTCACCGTCGCCGTCGCGCACAGCAGCCTCAGCGCCCCGTCGTCGAGCGCGAGCACCGAGCCGAACAGGATATGCATCAGATCGACGCTCGATCCCCTCAGCGAAACCAGCAGCACCCCGAGCGCCAGCGAGATCAGGTAGAAGGCGGCGAGCGAGGCGTCCTCGCGCTGCCCGGTCAGCCGGGTGACGGCGCCCGTCAGCATCGCGACGATCACGCCCGCGACGATGCCGCCGACCGTCATCGCCCCGAGCGACAGCCCCGAGACCAGGAACCCCACCGCGACGCCGGGAAGGATCGCGTGCGACATCGCATCGCCCATCAGGCTCATCCGGCGCAGCGTCAGGAAGCAGCCGACCGGCGCCGCGCTGACCGAGATCGCCGCGCAGCCAAGCGCCGCGCGCTGCATGAAGGCGTAATCGAAGAAGCTGGACAACAGGCTCATGCCGCATCCCTCCGCCGCGCGGTGTCGGAGGCCAGAACGAGGCGCGCGCGGGCGAGGTTCGCCTCGCTCAGCACCTCGCGGGCCGGACCTTGGGCGATCTTCTCGCGCGCGATCAGCAGCGCCTCGGGGAAGGTGCGGCGCACGAGGTCAAGGTCGTGCATCACCGCGACGACGGTGCGCCCCTCGGCCTGCCAGCGCAGCAAAAGCGCGGTCAGCTCCTCGGTGGTGCGGGCGTCGACGGCGGCGAAAGGCTCGTCCAGAAGGCACAGTTCGGCGTCTTGCAGCATCAGCCGGGCGAACAGAACGCGCTGCATCTGCCCGCCCGAAAGCGCGCTCAGCGGCCGCGCGCCGAAGCCCGGCAGACCGACGGCGGCGAGCGCCTCGGCGACCTGGGCGCGGCCCTTGCGGCCGAGCGCGCCGAAAGCGCCGATCTTCGCCCACAGTCCCATCGCCACGAAGCCCGTCACGTCGATCGGGAAGGCGCGGTCGATCTCGGCCTGCTGCGGCAGCCAGCCGATGCGGCGGGTGTCGACGCGGAGACCGCCCTCGGCGCTGGCGATGGGCTCGCCGGCGATGGCGCGAATGAGCGTCGTCTTGCCCGCCCCGTTCGGCCCGACCAGCGCGATCAGCGATCCGCGGTCGATCCGGCCGGTGAGGTGATGCACCGCCGGCTCGCGGTCATAGGCGAGGGTGAGGTCGTCGAAGGCGATCATCGTGCGATCTCCGTCGCGGCGGGAGCGGAGCCCGCCGCGCCCTGCCCGAGGCCCCACAGCCCCGCCCACAGCAGCCCGGCCAGCACCGCCGCCAGAGCGAGCCGCCCCCCCACCCCCGCGAGCAGCGGATCGCCCCCCGACGCCGCGCTGACCCTCGCCGTGTTCATCCGTTGCATCCGGTTCCCCTTTCGGTTGCACCGTCCCCCGGGGCCGGCGCGTGGGGATGTCTGTTATGTTATTGTATAACGTTTGCCAAGGCGAAACTGCACACACGCCCCATCACGAGCGCTTCATCGCCCCCCGGCCGCGATTGAGGCCGCCCGCGCCGTGACGTAGCTTCGCCCGGACCCGGCCTGACCGGATTGCGAGACAGGTGCCCAGATGTTCAGATCGTTCTTTCCCCGCCCCGGCCTCTTCGCGCTGAGCGCGGCGCTGTGGATCGCCGTGTCGATCGGGCTTTGGTATGGGCTCATGCGCGGGCTGCCGGCGCGGTTCGGCCTCGACAGCAGCATCGGCGCCGACGAGGTGGTCGGCATATCGCGGTTCTGGACGCCGGATTTCCTGTGGTTCGACGCCTATTACCTGACGGCGACGGGGCTGTTCTTCGCCTTCTGGGCCATCGTCAGCCCGCATCGCTGGCAGGCGTGGTCGATCCTCGGGACAGCGCTGATCATCTTCACCACCTATATATCGGTCGAGATCAGCGTGGCGATCAACGCCTGGTATGGCCCTTATTACGACCTGATCCAGAAGGCGATGACCGAGGCCGGCGCGGTGCCCGCCCGCGCGCTTTACGAAGGCATCGGCACCTTTGTCGCCATCGCCTTCTTCGCCGTGGCGCTGAGCGTGCTGAACCAGTTCTTCGTCAGCCATTACATCTTCCGCTGGCGCACCGCGATGAACGAATATTTCATGGCCCGCTGGCCGGTCCTGCGCCATGTCGAGGGCGCCTCGCAGCGCATTCAGGAAGACACGATGCGCTTTGCCTCGACGGTCGAGGGGCTGGGCATCCAGCTGGTCAGCGCGGTCATGACGCTGATCGCCTTCCTGCCGGTGCTGTTCAGCTTCTCGAAGGTGATCACCACGCTGCCGATCATCGGCGAGGTGCCCCATGCGCTGGTCTGGGCGGCGGTGGTGTGGTCGGTGTTCGGCACGGGGCTGCTGGCGCTGGTGGGGATCCGGCTGCCGGGGCTCGAATTCAACAACCAGAAGGTCGAGGCCGCCTATCGCAAGGAACTGGTCTATGGCGAGGACGACCCCGGACGCGCCCTGCCGCCGACCGTGGCCGAACTGTTCGCCAATGTCCGGAAAAGTTACTTCCGGCTGTATTTCCATTACCTGTATTTCAACGTCGCGCGGGTGCTGTATCTGCAGGCGGACAATGTTTACGGCACGCTGATCCTGATTCCGTCGATCGTGGCGGGGAAGGTTACGCTCGGTCTGATGAACCAGGTGCTGAACGTGTTCGATCAGGTGCGGGGATCGTTCCAGTATCTGGTGACGTCCTGGCCCACGATCGTGGAACTGCTGTCGATCTACAAGCGCCTGCGCGCCTTCGAGGAGCATATGGCCGGGGAACCGGAGCGCGAGATCGCCGAGGGCTGAGGGCACCCGGGACTGAGGTCGAGGGGGCTCTGCCCCCGTCCGGCCGCTGGCCGGACTCCCCCGGGATATTTTCGGAAAGATGAATGAGAAAAGGGCGGCGCCCGGAACGAGAAACGCCCCCCGGTGCGGAACCGGGGGGCGTTGCGGTTTCTTTGCCCTTGCCGCGTGTCAGGCGGCGGCGGGGGCGGCCGGGCTGTTGCCACTACCCGCGAGCGTCTGGCGCAGCGCGATCGCCGCGAGGATCGCGAGACCGATCAGCGTCGAGTAAAGCTCGGGCGCGATCATCAGGAAGGCCGCGAAGACGAGCGCGATGCGCTCGATCACCCACAGGGGGCCGCGCAGCCAGTTGGTGATCGCCGCCGAGAGCGAGACGATGCCGAACACCGCCCCGGTGAAGGCGAGCGCGAAGGACTGGATGGTGAAGCCGTCCGTCACCAAGAGAAGCGAGGGCGAGAACACGAACATGAACGGCACCAGCGCCTTGCCCATCGACAGGCGGAAGGCGGTGTTGCCGGCCTTGAACGCGTTCGCCCCGGCGATGCCCGAGGCCGCATAGGCCGCGAGCGCGACGGGCGGTGTCACATCGGCGAGGACGCCGTAGTAGAACACGAAGAAATGCGCCACCAGCGGCTGCACCTGCATCATGCCCAGAACCGGCGCCGCGACCGCCACCATGATGATGTAATTCGCCGTCGTCGGGATGCCGCAGCCCATCAGCACGCAGACGATGGCCGTCAGCAGAAGCGTGAACAGCAGCGCCAGCGTGTGCATCGAGAACAACTCGAACGGCAGGAAGCTGAGCGCCTGATAGACCGAGGCCGCCCATTGCTGCGCCATCGAGGTGACCATGAACGCCACCTTGAAGCCGACGCCGGTCAGCGTGACCACACCGATGACCACGCCCACCAGCGCCGCCGCCGCCGTCACCGACAGCGACTGGCGCGCGCCCGTGACGAAGCCGTCGAACACGCCGCGGGCGGTCTCGATCAGACCGTCCTTCAGCCCCGAGGCCATCACCCGCTGGATCACGTAGACCGCGATGCAGGACGCGATCGCCCAGAACGCCGACAGGAACGGCGTGCGCCCCGACATCAGCATCCACACGAGCAGGATCAGCGGGATCGTCGACAGCCACCCCTCGCGCAGCACCTTGAGGGCCTTCGGCAGCTCTTCCTGGCGCAGGCCGCGGATGCCGAGGCGCTTCGCCTCGAGATGGACCTGCACCAGAACGCCGAAGAAGTGCATGAAGGCCGGGACGATGGCGGCGATCAGGATCGTGCGCAGCGGCAGGCTGAGGTATTCGACCATCAGGAAGGCGACCGCGCCCATCACCGGCGGCGTGATCTGCCCGCCGGTCGAGGAAGCGGCCTCGACCGCGGCGGCGAAATGCTTGCGAAAGCCGATCTTGATCATCGCCGGGATGGTCAGTGCGCCCGTCGTCACCGTATTCGCGATGGACGAGCCCGAGATCGAGCCGAGCAGTGCCGAGGACACCACCGACACCTTTGCCGGGCCGCCGGCGAAGCGCCCGGTCAGCGCGGTCGCGAGGTCGATGAACAGCTGGCCGAGCCCGATGCGCTGCGCCATCACGCCGAACAGCACGAAGTGGAACACATAGGTCGCGATCACCCCGAGTGCGGTGCCGTAGATGCCCTGGGACGTCAGATACAGGTGGTTGATGATCGTCGGCCAGTCGGCGCCGGGATGCACGAAGATGCCCGGCATACTCTTGCCGAAATAGGCGTAAGCGATGAACAGCAGCGCGATCACCGGCAGCGGCCAGCCCATCGAGCGGCGCACCGCCTCCAGCAGCGTGATCAGCAGCACGGTGCCCATGATGACATCGATGGGCAGCGGGTTGCCGACGCGGAAGGCGAGCTGGTCATAGATCCAGGGGACGTAGAAGCTGCTGACCGCGGCGGCGATGCCGAGCACCCAGTCCAGCACCGGCAGCCCGAGGATCGCGAAGCGCGGCGTCTTGTCCCGCCCCGAGGCGAAGGCCGAGAAGCTGAGATAGATCAGGAACAGCGACACGCCCATGTGCAGCCCGCGATGCGTCGTCGCGCGCGGGATGCCGAAGCCGGCGGTGTAGAAATGATAGCACGACAGCAGGAACAGGATCGTGCCCGACAGGATCGCCACCGGGCGGGTCACGGTGCGGAACCGGGCTTCGGGGTCGAATTCCTCTTCGAGCGCCTTCAGGTCGGCGTCGCTGAGATGGCGGGGTGTGGTTTCTGTCATGGGCCCTCGCAACGGTGCGGAAGATGCGGAAACGGAAAACGGGGGCGGGTTCCCGTATGGAACCGCCCCCGTCGCGATAGCTCGGCCGGATTACTGCAGCTTGCCGGCTTCTTTGTAGAACTTCTCGGCGCCGGCGTGGAACGGGATGCCCGCCCCCTTCACCGCGTTGTCGAGGGTGATCATCTTGCCCTTGACGTGGCCGGCGGCCAGCAGCTTCTGGGTGTTCGGGTTGAACAGCGCCTTGACGATCTCATAGACGAGTTCGTCGGGCTGATCGGCCGAGGTCACCAGCTGCGCACCCACCGAAATCGTCGGCACGTCGGCGGTCTGGCCCTTGTAGGTGCCGGCCGGGATCATGTCGTCTGCGAAGAAGCTGTAATCCTTGCGCAGCTTGTCGATCTCCGGCCCGGCGATCGGGACGATGGTCACGTCATGCTGGCTGGCGAGTTCGGCGATCGCGCCGGCCGGGTAGCCGCCGACGAAGAAGAACGCGTCCATCGCGCCATCGCGCATCCGGTCGGCGGCCTGATCGGGCTTCAGATATTCGGGCTTCACGTCCTTTTCGCTCAGACCGAAGGCCGAGAGGATGATCTTCGCGTCGACCAGCGTGCCCGAGCCCGGCTCGTCGAGCGAGACCTTCTTGCCCTTCAGATCGGCGACAGTCTTGATCCCGGCGTCCTTGCGGGCGATCAGATGGATGCTCTCGGGGTAGAGGTTGGCGATCAGGCGCAGCTTCTCGACCGGGGTCTTGCCGTCCCACAGGCCGGTGCCGGTCTGCGCCCAGTAGGCAACGTCGGACTGGCTGAACCCGGCTTCGAGCGAGCCGCCGGCGATGGCGTTGACGTTACCCACCGACCCGTTCGAGGCGACCGCGGTCGCGATCAGGCCCGGGACGCCGCACGAACCGCCCTGATCGCAGGGACGCGAGCCCGGCGGGTTCGAGATCGCATTCGCGATCAGACCGCCGATCGGGTAATAGGTGCCGGCCGTGCCGCCGGTGCCGATCCGGAAGAAGTGCATTTCCTGCGCAAGCGCGCCCTGCGCCATCATGCCGACGGCGAGAACCGCCCCGGCAAGCGTCCTGAGAGAAAGCAGTTTCATTCGAACCTCCTGTGGTCGGGATAACACGCCCCGATCACGGGGCATCACGGACGGTTGATAGGAAAATTATTCCGGCAGGTAAACCCCGGAAGGGCCGGCCGGCCGCGTGTGAAACGTCCCGGACCGGCACTGAAGCGCCAAAAGCTCCGCCATGGTGGCGGGATTTCGCACATTTCAGCTGTGAAACCGCGCTGTCACGCAAGACGCACCCCTGAGGTGCGAGCCCGGAAGAATTCGCTCGGGACGTGGGGGAAAACGGAACGTCGAACCCGGCCGGGCCGCTCAGGCAAGGCGGGCGAAGGCGGCCATGATCGTGCGCTCCGACTGGTCGAGATAATGGCCCAGAAGCACCGCCGCCCCCGCCGTGTCGCCCGCCCCCGCACGGTCCACGATCTCGCGGTTGAGCGCGATATAGGGGGCGTGCAGCATCTCGGGGCTGTCGAGAAGGCCGAAGGTCAGCCGCAGCTCGACCGCGATCTGACGGTGGAAGGCGATCAGGCGCGGGCTGTCGGTCAGCGCGACGATGGCGTTGTGAAAGGCGATGTTTTCGGTGCCGACGGCACGCCAGTCGGCGACCCCGGCCAGCGCCTCGGCGCGCTCGACCGCCGTGCGCATCCGCGCGATCCCCTCATGGCGCGGCCAGGCCTGAGCCAGCGCCGGCACCTCGATCATCCGCCGGACCCGAAAGATGTCGAGGATCGAGGCCATCGAGGGCGTCGCGACGAAAACGCCGCGGTTCGGCTCGTGATGCAACAGCCCCTCGCGGGTGAGCAGGCGGAACACCTCGCGCAGCGTGTTGCGCGACACCGCGAGCGTCGCCGCCAGACGCGCCTCGGACAACCGTTCGCCGGGGCCGATCTCGCCGCTCAGGATGCTTTCGCGCAGCCGTGCGGCGGTCTGCTCTGCCAGGCTGGGGACCAGACCGGACGGCAGGATGGGAGAAAGGTCGGTTTCGGCGGACAAGACAGGCTCCTCGGGTCTCGCGCGATCATGACCGAGCCCGCCCCCGGCAGCAAGATGCGGTCGGCCGAATTCCCCCTCGTCCCCGGACGAATCCCCTCCTGCGATCCCGTCGGCCTGTTTCAAAACTGCCGATATTTTGGGCTTGGCCCGTGACAGACGCCTTGCGCTTTGGCAAATATATGGATGATACTGTCATAATTGTTCAACAATACACTTAGAATTGTAATCTCACTGCGGGATCGCTAGCGCTGTCACCACAATCCGCGGGCGCCGCCCGCCCCCTTTCACGACAGGAGAACGACCGATGGCCGAGAGCGCATCGTCCCCCACCGCCGCGCAATCCGCCCTCCGGGGCGGCTTCCTCGCGGCGATCTTCCTGATGGCGACCTCGGCCATCGGGCCGGGCTTCATCACCCAGACCGCGACCTTCACCGCGAAGCTCGGCTCGGCTTTCGCCTTCGCCATCCTCGCCTCGATCATCATCGACTTCGTGGTGCAGCTGAACATCTGGCGCATCACCGCGCTGACCGGCAAGAACGCGTCGGAGACCGCGAATGCCGCGATCCCGGGCGCGGGCTATCTGCTCGCGGTGATGATCGTCGCGGGCGGGCTTGCCTTCAACATCGGCAACATCGCCGGTGCCGGGCTGGGCATGAACGCGATGTTCGGCCTCGATCCGAAGATCGGCGGCGCAATCTCGGCGCTGCTGGCCATCGGGGTGTTCCTGTCGCGCCGGGCGGGGCTTTTGCTCGACCGCGCGCTGATCGGGCTCGGGATCCTGATGATCGCGATGACACTGATCGTCGCCTTCGTCTCGCACCCGCCGGTCGGCGAGGCACTGCGTCAGGCCGTGATGCCGGGCAATGTCGATTTCGCCACCATCACCACCATCGTCGGCGGCACCGTGGGCGGCTACATCACCTATTCGGGCGCGCACCGGCTGCTCGACAAGGGCCTCGTCGGCGAGAAGATCCTGCCCGAGGTCACCCGCGCCGCGCTGACCGGCATCGCGGTCACCGGCGTGATGCGCTTCGTGCTGTTCCTCGCGATCCTCGGCGTCGTCGCCTCGGGCGTGACGCTCGATCTCTCGGGCAAGGCCGCCAACCCGGCCGCGCAGGCCTTCGCGGCGGTGCTCGGCGACTGGGGTCTGCGGATCTTCGGCGTGATCCTGTGGGCGGCGGCGATCACCTCGGTGGTGGGTGCGGCCTATACCTCGGTCAGCTTCCTCAACGTCTTCGGCAAGATGACCGAGCGCACCCGCAACATCGCCACCGTGGTGTTCATCGCGCTCTCGCTCGCGGTTTATCTGACGATGGGCGCGGCGCCGGCGGCGATTCTGGTGTTCGTCGGCGGCTTCAACGGGCTGATCCTGCCGATCGGTCTGACGATCTTCACCTATGTCGGCTTCGCGCGCTCGGATCTGATGGGCGGGCACCGGTTCAACCGCGGGCTGCTGGCGCTCAGCGCGCTGGTCTGTGCACTGACCTGGTATATGGGCTACAAGTCGGTCGGCACGATCTTCGCCTTCATCGGGCTCTGAAGCCCCTGCAACGATCCCGGGCCGGGCCTTCGGGCCCGCCCTTTTCCACATCTCTGCGCAGGAGAGCACGATGACCGCGAGAATTGACCTCAACAGCGACCTTGGCGAAGGTTACGGCGCCTGGACCATGGGCGACGACGAAGCGATGCTGGGCATCGTCAGCTCTGCGAATGTCGCCTGCGGCTTCCATGCGGGCGATCCGAAATCCATCCTCGCCACCCTGCGCGAGGCGGCCGCGCGCGGCGTCGCCATCGGCGCGCATGTCTCCTATCCCGACCGCGTCGGTTTCGGCCGCCGGCCGATGGACGTCACCGCGGCCGAGCTGACCGCCGACGTGATCTATCAGATCGGCGCGTTGCAGGGCCTGTGCCGCGCCGCCGGCACCCGCGTCAGCTATGTCAAACCGCATGGCGCGCTGTATAACACCATCGCCTCCGATGCCCGTCAGGGCGCCGCGGTGATCGAAGCGATCCGCGAGATCGACCCCGCCCTGATCCTGATGGGCCTCGCCGGGGCGCCGATCCTGACGCAGGCATCCGAGGCCGGCCTCGCCACCGTGGCCGAGGCCTTCGGCGACCGCGCCTATACCCCTCAGGGCACGCTGGTCTCGCGCCGCGAGCCGGGTGCGGTGCTGCACGACCCCGAGGCCGTCGCGCGCCGGATGCTGCGTCTGGCGACCGAAGGCACCATCGAGGCCATCGACGGATCGAGCCTGAAGCTCCACGCCGACAGCATCTGCGTGCATGGCGACAGCGCCGGCGCCGTGGCGATGGCGAGCGGCATCCGCGACATCCTGGTCGAGAACGGCGTCGAGATCCTGTCCTTCACGGAGCGCCGCGCATGACCCTGCTGCCCGATCTTGCCACCGCGCGCGCCGCGCGGCTCGCCTATCGTCAGGGGCTGTCGGCCCCCACCGCCGGCGTCGCGCCCGGCTTCACCCAGTGCAACATGATCTCGCTGCCGAAGGACTGGGCGTGGGATTTCCTGCTTTACGCGCAGCGCAACCCGAAGCCCTGCCCGGTCCTCGACGTGACCGATCCGGGCAGCCATGTGACCGCGCTGGCCGAGGGCGCCGATCTGCGCACCGACATCCCGGCCTATCGGATCTGGCGCGACGGCGTGCTCAGCGAAGAGACCACCGACGCCACCGCCCATTGGGCGGAGCTTCCCGACCTCGTCACCTTCCTGATCGGCTGTTCCTTCACCTTCGAAACGCCGCTCCAGCAGGCCGGCATCTCCGTGCGCCATATCGAGCAAGGCTGCAACGTGCCGATGTATCTGACCAACCGCGCCTGCCGTCCGGCCGGGCGGCTGCACGGGCAGATGGTCGTCTCGATGCGGCCGATCCCGGCCGACCGGGTCGCCGAGGCCGCGATGATCTCGGGCCGCACGCCCGCGGTGCATGGCGCCCCCGTCCATATCGGCGCGCCCGAGGCGCTTGGCATCGCCGACCTCTCCCGCCCCGATTTCGGCGATCCGGTCGAGATCCGCGCGGGCGAGATCCCGGTGTTCTGGGCCTGCGGCGTCACCCCTCAGGCGGCGGTGATGGCCTCGAAACCGCCCTTCGCGATCACCCATGCGCCGGGCTACATGTTCGTCACCGACATCCCCGACACCCACTGGCAGGTCTGAGGCGATGGCGATGCGTTTCCTTCCCGTCGGCCCGCGCGCGCTGCTGGTCGAACTCGACGATCTCGAAGCGGCGCTCGCGCTCTTCGACGCGCTTCAGGCGAGCCCGGTTCCGGGCGTGGCTGAGATCGTGCCCGCCGCCCGCACGCTGATGCTGCGCACCGAAGCCGGCATCGCGGCAGACGCCGCACTCGCCGCCGAGGTCATGGCCCGCGCCCCCGCCCCCGGCACGAAACCCGCCGCGCGCTCGACCGAGACGGTGGAGCTTCCGGCGCTTTACGACGGCGAAGACCTCGCCGATGTCGCGCGCCACATGGGGCTGAGCGTGGCCGAGGTCATCGCCGCCCATCAGGCCACCACCTGGCAGGTGGCGTTTTGCGGCTTCGCCCCCGGGTTCGCCTATATGACCTGCGACGATGCGCGTTTCGATCTGCCGCGCCGGCAGATGCCGCGCACGCGCCTGCCCGCCGGTTCCATCGCGCTCGCCGGGCGGTTTTGCGGCATCTACCCGAAGGATTCGCCCGGCGGCTGGCAGCTGATCGGGCGCACCGAGGTGCCGATGTGGGATCTGAGCCGCGATCCGGCGGCGATCCTGCGCCCGGGCGTGCGCTGCCGCTTCGTCGCCCGCACCGCCGAGGTCCACCCCTCCGCCGCGATCCCCGCGCCCGTCACCGCCCCCCTGACCGAAGGCGGGCTGAGCGTCCTCGCCGCGCCCTTCCCGATGCTGTTTCAGGACGAGGGCCGCAAGGGCCATACCGGACAGGGGGTCTCGGGCTCTGGCGCGCTCGACCTCGAAGCGCTGCACCGGGCGAACCGCGCGGTCGGCAACCGGCCGGGCGAGGCGGCGCTTGAAATCACCCTAGGCCCGGTGCGGCTGCGCGCCGGGGAGGCGATGGTTCTCGCCCTCACCGGCGCCGGGCGGATCACGCTCGACGGTCGCACGCTGGCCGAGGGCACGCCCTTCGCCCTCGATCCGGGCGATGAGATCGGCATTGCCCCGCCCGAGGCCGGGATGCGCAGCTATCTGGCCCTGCGCGGCGGTTATGCCGTGGCGCCGGTGCTGGGGTCTGCGTCCACCGATACGCTCGCGGGCGTCGGCCCGGCTGCGGTGACGGCGGGGGCGCGCCTCGCCCTCGCCCATCGTCCGGCCTCCGCCGTCAGCGAGCCCGAACCCGGCCCGGCGCTGCCCGGCGCGGGGGCGGTCGTGGCGCTCCCCGTCACCCTCGGCCCGCGCGCCGACTGGTTCACCGAAGCCGAGATCGCGCATTTCCTCGCCCAGGACTGGCTGGTCACCCCCGCCAGTTCGCGCGTCGGCATTCGTCTGGAGGGCGAGGCGCTGACCCGCCCGGACGCGCGCGAACTCCCCTCCGAGGGCACCGAGACCGGCGCGATCCAGATCCCCCACGCCGGCCAGCCGGTGCTGTTTCTGGCCGACCACCCGCTGACCGGCGGCTATCCGGTCATCGCCACGCTGCGCCCCGAGGCGCTCGGCCTCGCCGGGCAGATCCCGCCCGGCGCCCGCATCCGCTTCGTCGCAGGCGAAGCCTTTACCCCCATCCTTCCCGAGGCCCGCAAATGACCCTGTTCCAGCCCTCCGACCTGACCCCGATCCGCCGCCTCCTGATCGCCAACCGCGGCGAGATCGCCGTGCGGGTGATCCGGGCGTGCCGCGACGAGGGGATCGAGACCGTCGCCGTCTATGCCGACAGCGACCGCGACGCGCTGTTCGTGCGCATGGCCGATCAGGCCTTCGCGCTTGGCGGCGAACGGCCGGCCGAAAGCTATCTGAACGGCGCGAAGATCGTCGAAATCGCGCGGACCGCGGGCGCCGATGCCGTCCATCCGGGCTATGGCTTCCTCTCCGAACGCGCCGATTTCGCGCAGGCCGTGATCGACGCCGGGCTGATCTGGGTCGGCCCCGATCCGAAGGTGATCGAGGCGCTCGGCGACAAGATCGAGGCGCGGCGCATCGCGCAATCGGTGGGCGCGCCGCTCGTCGCGGGCACCCCCGGCCCGGTCGCGACCGCCGCCGAGGCGCTGGCCTTCGCCCGCCGCCATCCCCTGCCCATCGTTATCAAGGCGGCCTTCGGCGGCGGCGGGCGCGGCATGCGCGTCGCGTGGAAACTCGATGAGGTCGAGGAGCTCTTCGCCGCCGCCACCCGCGAGGCCGAGGCCGCCTTCGGCCGCGGCGAATGCTTCATCGAGCAGTTCCTCGACCGGCCGCGCCATATCGAGGCGCAGATCCTCGCCGACCGGCACGGCACGGTGAAGGTGATCGGCACGCGCGACTGTTCGTTGCAGCGCCGCAACCAGAAGCTGGTCGAGGAGGCGCCGGCCCCCTTCATGACCGACGAGCAGCGCCACCGCATTCAGGATTCGGCACGCGCGATCTGCGCCGCGGCCGGCTATTCGGGCGCGGGCACGGTCGAATATCTGCTGTCCTCGAACGGCACGATCTCGTTCCTCGAAGTCAACACCCGGCTTCAGGTCGAACATCCCGTGACCGAGGAAACCACCGGCATCGACCTCGTGCGCGCGATGATCCGCGTGGCCGAGGGCGCGCGGCTGAGCGACGATTCCGTGCCCGCGCCGCGCGGCCATGCGATAGAATTCCGCATCAACGCCGAGGATCCGGCGCGCGGCTTCCTGCCGACGCCGGGCCCGATCGAGGCCTGGGATGCCCCCTCGGGTCCGGGCGTTCGGGTGGACAGCGGCGTGCGGCAGGGTTCGACCGTGCCGGCGAGCTTCGATTCGCTGATGGCGAAACTGATCGTGACCGGCGCGACACGGGCCGAGGCGCTGGAGCGCGCCGCCCGCGCGCTGGCCGAGTTCCGCATCGAGGGCGTGGCTTCCGTCCTGCCCTTCGACCGTGCGGTGCTGGCATCCGACGATTTCCGCGCGCCCGAGGGCGATTTCCGCGTTCACACCCGCTGGATCGAGACCGATTTCGCCGAGACGCTGGCGGCCTCGGTCACCGCACATGAGCGCGTGGCGCCCACTGATGCCGCGCCGATGCTGCGTTTCGCGGTGGAGATCGACGGCAAGCGCCACGAGCTGGGCCTGCCCGCGGGCGTTCTCGCCATGGCGCCGGCCGGTCAGGTCGCGGCCGAGGTCGCCGCGCAGGCCCCCGCCGGGGCCGAGACGCTGACAGCCCCGGTCGCGGGCACGCTGACGCTGTGGAAGATCGCCGACGGGGCCGAGGTCGCCGCGGGCGATGTCGTCGCGGTGATCGAGGCGATGAAGATGGAAACCTCGATCGAGGCGCATCGCGCCGGCCGGCTGAGCCATGTCGCGAGCGCGGGCAGCACCGTGGGCTTCGGCGCGGCGCTGTGCCGGATCGAGTGACACCGGCGGCGGGCGGCGCTCAGGCCGCCCGCGAGGCCATCTCGGTGCGGAACCGCCGCTCAAGGCTCGCCCGCCCCTGCCGCACCGCCTCCGGCAGATCCGCCCCGAGGGCCAGCGCCGAGGCGATGGCCGAGGCCAGATGACAGCCGGTGCCGCGCAGCGACAGCGGATGGCGCGGGCCTTCGAAGCGCAGGGGATCGGCGGAGGCACGCAGATACAGCCGGTCCTCGCAGCGTGCGGGCGTGCTGTCGTGACCGCCCTTCACCAGAACCGCCGCCGTGCCGCGCGCCATGATCGCGGCGACGATCTCGGCCTCCGCCGCGCCTGAAACGCCAAGCGCCGAGGCCAGAACCGCAAGCTCGGGCCGGTTCGGGGTCAGCAAGGTGACGCGCGGCAACACCCGCTCGACCAGCAACGCGATACCGCCGAGGGTCAGCAGCGACGCCCCCGAAGACGCGGCGAGCACCGGATCGAGCACCACCGGCCCGGCATATCGGCTCAGCGCCCCGTCGAGCGCCGAGACCACACCCGCCATCGACAGCATCCCGACCTTGACCGCATCGACCGCGCCCGCAGCCTCGATCTGGCGCGCGACGACGGGACCGGGCACCGGGTAAAGCGCACTCAGCGCGCCGTCGGTCTGCGCGGTCACCGCCGTCGCCGCGATCTTGGTGCGCACACCGAATTCCGCCGCCGCGGCGCAATCGCGCAGCAGCCCCGCCCCGCCCGAGGAATCGAGCCCGCCGACGAACAGAACCGTCTTCATTCCCCGTCCCCGACGATGGCGACGCGGGCGTGCCCGGCCGCTTGCAGCGCGCGCGCCGCGCGCCACGCGCGCAGCCCGGTGCGGCACAGGAACACCACCCGCTGCGCGGGCGCGGGATCGGGGGCCGCGGTGTCGTGACGCAGGTCGACGACCAGATCGTCCGCCGCGATCTCGGACAGCGCCAGAACCTCGGGGCCGGGATCTTCGGGCGCGGGGGCGGTGTCGAACCGGAAGCCCGAGGCATGCCAGCTTGCCAGATCGAGCCGCAGCATCTGGCCAAGCGCCGAGGGCCGGAGACCGAGCAGCACCGAAAGCGCCATCTGCGCCTGAACCGCGCCGAGCATCGCGACCGCCGGCCCCATCACGCCGCCACCGGCGCAATCGGGGGCCTGCATCGGCAGATCGGGAAACAGCGCGCGCAGCCCCGGCGCCCCGGCGCAGAACCCGCCCGCATAGCCCTGCCGGCCGGAAACCGAGGCCGTTATCAGGGGCTTGCCCTGCGCCTCGCAGACATCCGAAAGCGCGTAGCTGACCGCGAAACTGTCGGCGGCGTCGATCACCAGATCGGCCGCGGCGACCTCGGCCCGCGCGAGAACCGGATCGAGCCGCGCGATCAACGCCGAAACCGCGATCTCGGGGTTGCGGCGGCGGAGCGCTTCGGCCGCGACCTCGGCTTTCGGGCGGCCGATGTCGGCCATCTCGTACAGCGTCTGGCGGTGGAGGTTGTGCTCCTCGACACGGTCGTGATCGACGATGCGCAGATGCCCGACGCCCGCGCCCGCCAGCAGCGGCAGCACGGTGGAGCCGAGCCCCCCCGCCCCGACGACCAGCACCCGCGCCGCCGCCAGTCGGCGCTGCCCTTCGGCGCCGACCTCGGGCAGGACGGTCTGGCGGTCATAACGGGTCATGGGCGCACCTGTGCGGGGCGGGTCGCGGCGATCCATTCGCGGCAGCGCGCCACCGGGTCGGCGGCCTGCTGGATGTCGGTGACGACGGCCGCACTGTCGGCACCGGCGGCGAACAGCGCGGGCAGGCGCGCGGGCGTCAGACCGCCGATGCCGACGAGCGGCACAGACCCGGCGCGGCGCTTCCAGTCCCGCACCTTGTCGAGCCCCTGCGGCGCCCATTTCATCTTCTTCAGCAGCGTCGGCCAGACCGGGCCGAGCGCGACATAGGCGGGCCGGGCCGCAAGGGCACGCTCCAGCTCCGCATCGTCATGGGTCGAAAGACCGTAACGCACGCCCCGGCGGGCGAGCGCGGGCAGATCGGCCGCGTCCATGTCCTCTTGCCCGAGATGGACGAAATCGCAGCCGAGATCGCAGGCGATCTGCCAGTGATCGTTCACCACCAGCTGCGCGCCGTAGCGGGCGCACAGCGCCTTCGCCTCGGCGATCTGGCGGCGCAGCTCTGCCTCGGGCAGATCCTTCAGCCGCAGCTGAACGAGCTTCACCCCGAGAGGCAGCAGCGGAACCATCCGGCTGACATCGCCGACGATCAGGTAAAAGCGGTCCATCATGCCAGCGCCTCCCCCAGATCCGCGGGGCCCAGATCGGCCAGACCAAGTGCCGGGGTCGAGGCGACGGCCATGTCGCGGCGCGGCATCAGCCCGGCCTCGAACGCCATCCGCCCGGCCGCGATGGCGGTGCCGAAGGCGCGCGCCATGGCCACGGGATCGGTCGCGCGTGCGACGGCGGTGTTCAGCAACACCGCGTCGAAGCCCATTTCCATCGCGCGGGCGGCCTGGCTCGGCGCGCCGATGCCGGCGTCGATCACCACCGGAACGCCCGCGAAATGCGCCCGATAGCTGCGCAGCGCCTCTTCGTGGCGCAGCCCCTGACCCGAGCCGATGGGCGCGCCCCAGGGCATCAGCACGCGACAGCCCGCCTCGATCAGCCGCTCGCCGAGGATCAGATCCTCGGTGGTGTAGGGGAAGACCTCGAACCCCTCGGCGCACAGGATGCGGGCCGCCTCGAGCAGCGCGAAGGGATCGGGTTGCAGCGTGTCGGCATGGCCGATGACCTCGAGCTTGATCCAGCGGGTGCCGAACAGCTCGCGCGCCATCTGCGCGGTGGTCACCGCCTCGCGCGCGGTGTGGCAACCGGCGGTGTTGGGCAGGATGCGCCGCCCGCTCTGGCGCAGGAGGTCGCGAAACGCCTGGCCCGCCGCGCCCTCGCGGCGCAGCGAGACGGTGATCACCTCGGCGCCCGAGGCCTCTATCGCCGCGGCGAGGACCGCGGGGGACGGATATTGCGCCGTGCCGAGCATCAGCCGGCTGTGCAGATCGACATCGTAGAACATGGCTAACCGCCTTGCATGGGGGAGAGGACCTCGACGCGGGCGCCGGGGATCAGGGGCGCGCCCGCGCGCGCCGCACGGGCGACGAAAGCGCCATCGAGCGCGGTCGCCACCGCCGCGGGGTCAAGCCCGCGCTCGGCGATCAGCGCGGCGAGCGTGGGGGCCTCGGTCTCGATGCGGGTGCCGTTCAGTTCAATCTGCATCGCCGCCTCCTGCATCCATGCCTCCGATCATCCGCACGAGCTCCATCGCCAGCACCGGCGCCATCAGGAAGCCGTGGCGATACATGCCGTTCATGTGGATGCGGTCGCCCTCGCGGCGCAGGCGCGGGATGTTGTCGGGAAACGACGGGCGCAGGCCCGAGCCGGTGGCGACGATCTCCGCCTCGGCAAACGCCGGGTGCAGGGTATAGGCGGCGGACAGCAGCTCCATCGCGGCGCGCGCGGTGATCGGGCCGGCGTCCGCCGTCTCGACCATCGTCGCGCCGAGCATGAACAGCCCCTCGCCGCGCGGCACGACGTAGCAGGGAAACCGCGGATGCAAGAGCCGCACCGGGCGCGAGAGATGCACCTCTCGGGTGAACAGCTCGACCATCTCGCCGCGCACGCCGCGCAGATCGGCAAGACAATCGGCCGAGGCGAGCCCGCGGCAATCGAC
Source organism: Paenirhodobacter enshiensis (assembly GCF_000740785.1). GTDB lineage: Bacteria > Pseudomonadota > Alphaproteobacteria > Rhodobacterales > Rhodobacteraceae > Rhodobacter > Rhodobacter enshiensis. Next base: position 24,648 of record NZ_JFZB01000020.1, read on the forward strand.
GGTCAGCCGCCCCGAGGGCGCGCCGCCATGCACCCGCACCCCGCGCGCGATCAGCCCCTCGCGCAGCTCAACCAGCGCCCGGCGCGGCGTGACATGGGCTTCGGTGTCGAAAAACAACCCGCGCGAGAAGCGCCCGGCCAGATCCGGTTCGATCTCGCCCGGCACCACCAGACGATGCGCCCGCGTCGCGCGGGCGAAACGGTCGATTTCAGCGCTGTCGCGCGGCGGCGCCACGACCAGCGTGCCCCTGGCGACGAAGCTTTGCGTATGCTCGCGCCACCAGCCGATGGCGGCCTGACCCTGAACGACGATGGTTTCGGGCGCGGCCTCGCCCTCGCAGAACGGCGCGAGCATCCCCCCCGCCAGCCGCGAGGCGGGCGCGGGCGCATCCCCGGGCGCGATCAGCTCGACGGCGTGGCCGGCCTCGGTCAGCGCGGTGGCGGCGCACAGCCCCGCCACCCCCGATCCCAGAACCGAGATCATTTCGCCGCCTCCGCTTCTTCGGCCGGGATGTAGATCTCGCCCGCGGCGCGGAAGCGGTCGGCCATCTGTTCCATGCCGGCGCGCTTCTCGGCCTCGGCGCGGATGTCCTGACTGATCTTCATCGAGCAGAACTTCGGCCCGCACATCGAGCAGAAATGCGCCACCTTGTGGGCCTCGGCGGGCAGGGTCTCGTCGTGCATCGAACGGGCGGTATCGGGATCGAGGCCGAGGTTGAACTGATCCTGCCAGCGGAAATCGAACCGCGCCCGGCTGAGCGCATCGTCACGCGCCTGCGCGCCCGGGTGGCCCTTGGCGAGGTCGGCCGCATGGGCGGCGAGCTTGTAGGTGATCACGCCGGTCTTCACGTCGTCGCGGTCGGGCAGGCCGAGGTGTTCCTTCGGCGTGACGTAGCACAGCATCGCCGTGCCGAACCAGCCGATCATCGCCGCGCCGATCGCCGAGGTGATGTGATCGTAGCCCGGCGCAATGTCGGTGGTCAGCGGCCCGAGGGTGTAGAACGGCGCCTCGTGGCAGTGCTTCAGCTGCTCGTCCATGTTGGCCTTGATCTTGTGCATCGGCACATGGCCGGGGCCCTCGATCATCACCTGACAATCCTTGGCCCAGGCGATCTTGGTCAGCTCGCCCAGAGTGCGCAGCTCGGCGAACTGGGCCTCGTCATTGGCGTCGGCGATGGAGCCCGGCCGCAGCCCGTCGCCCAGGCTGAACGACACGTCATAGGCGCGGCAGATGTCGCAGATCTCGTCGAAATGCTCGTAAAGGAAGCTCTCGCGGTGATGCGTCAGGCACCATTTCGCCATGATCGAGCCGCCGCGCGAGACGATCCCGGTGACGCGGCGCGCGGTCATCGGGATCATGTGCAGCCTGAGCCCGGCGTGGATGGTGAAATAATCCACCCCCTGCTCGGCCTGCTCGATCAGCGTGTCGCGGAAGATCTCCCACGTGAGGTCCTCGGCGATGCCGCCGACCTTCTCGAGCGCCTGATAGAGCGGCACCGTCCCGATCGGCACCGGCGAGTTGCGCAAGATCCAGTCGCGGATGTTGTGGATGTTGCGCCCGGTCGAGAGGTCCATCACCGTATCCGCGCCCCAGCGGATCGCCCAGACCATCTTCTCGACCTCTTCCTCCATCCCCGAGGTGACGGCCGAATTGCCGATGTTGGCGTTGATCTTCACCTTGAAGTTGCGCCCGATGATGACCGGTTCCAGCTCGCGGTGGTTGATGTTCGCGGGGATGATGGCGCGGCCGGCGGCGATCTCGGCGCGGACGAATTCGGGGGTGACGAGATCGGGGATCGCGGCGCCGAAGGCCTCGCCGTCGCGGATGCGGGCAATGGTGCGGCCCTCGTTTTCGCGAATCGCGACGAATTCCATCTCGGGGGTGACGATGCCGGCGCGGGCATAGGCGAGCTGGGTGACGGCGCGGCCGCCGGTGGCGCGGAGCGGCTCGACCCTACGCGGGAAGGCGGGGGTCAGACGGGTGCCGGTGGCGAAGCCGTTGTCGGCCGGATGCACCGGACGCGCCGCGACCGGGGCGACGTCGCCGCGGTTGAGCTGCCAGTCGCCGCGGCTGTCGGGCAGGCCCGCCGCGATGTCGATGGAGGCCGTCGGATCGGTATAGGGGCCCGAGCTGTCATAGACGGTCAAAGGGGCCTCGCCGGTCACGGCAATCTCGCGCATCGGCACGCGGACGGGGTGCAGCGTGCCGGCGGCATGGACCTTGCGCGATCCGGGCAGCGGGCCGGTGGTGATGCCATGCGGTTTGCCGGCGGCGGGGGTGGTCTGGTTCTTCATGTCGGTCTCCTCTCGCGATGAGACCCGGATGAACAATCGGCAGAAAGGGGCCGTCCGGCCCTGACGCCCATCGGCGCAGCGGGCCATCGCGGCCCGAAAGGACCGCGCATCTGATGAGGATGCGGGGGGAACCCTTCGGTCTTCCTACGCCAGTGTCAACTGGGTCAGGTTCAAAGGGTCGCTTCACCGGGGTTGCCCCCTGTCAGCCTCTCAGTCCCCTTGGCGGGACTCCCCTGACGTGGGGGCACCATCGCGCGCGGCGGAAAGGTTGTCAATCGGGCGCATGGCACGGCCGGAAATTCGGAGAAAAGGGGGGCTCTGCCCCACAGGAAGGAAGGTGAGGGGGCTCTGCCCCCTCGGGCCTGCGGCCCTCACCCCCGGGATATTTGCGGCGAATCGAAAGAAACGGGGCGCGCGCGACATCCATAGCCCTGCCCTATAGTCCGGCCAGAGGAGGCCGGCCGCGCAGCGCGATACGACGGGATCATTTCGCGATATCGCCCGCTGAGGAGGCATTTGCCGTTCCTGACGATCTGAAAGATAGATAAAACCTATACGTCGCCCCGGCAAATCCATGCTAGGACGGGGCGAGACACGAGGATCCCTGCCATGCCCAAGCGACTTGTCACATCCGATCTGAACTGGAACCTGCTGCGCAGCTTTTGCGTCATCGCCGAGGAAAAGGGGCTGACGCGCGCCGCGAAGCGGCTGAACATGAGCCAGCCCTCGGTCAGTCTGGCGTTGCAGAAGCTGGAAGAACAGCTTGGCTGTCAGCTGATCTTCCGCGGCAGCCGGCATTTCGCGCTGACCCTGCGCGGCGAGAAGATCTATCAGGAATGCGCCGAGATTCTGCGCGCCGTCGACCGGATCGGCGTGCTGAGCGAGGACGGCAATGACGAGGACTTCGGTGAGCTGCGACTGAGCGTCATCAGCCATCTGCATTCGCCGCTGCTCGACGAGGCGCTGCGGCTGTATCATCAGCGCCACCCCTCGATCACCTGGCGGATCGAGGTGCAGAACTCGGCCGAGACGGTGCGCCGGATCGGTGCCGAGAAGGCGGGCCTAGGCATCTGCCTGCTGACCAAGCCGCTGATAAATCTGACCTGCCGGCATCTGTTCCGCGAGGAATTCGGCATCTTCTGCGGCGCCGAGCATCCGCTTTACGGCCGCACCGAGGTCAGCGCCCACGAGTTGCAGCAAGAGCCCTTCGTTGCCTTCAGCTGCGCCACCGAGGGCATGGGGCTGGAGCCGATGATCATGCTGCGCGAGGGGCTCGGCCTTGGCAGCCGGATCAGCGGATCGAGCCATGACCTCGAGGAGGTGCAGCGGATGATCGTCTCCGGGCTGGGCATCGGCATCCTGCCCGCGCCCTCGGTCAGCGGCGAGCGCATGGCGGGGCAGCTGTGGCCGCTGCGGCTGACCGACCGGCCGCTCGGGGCGGACGTGTTCCTCGTCTACAGCCCCGCCAATCCGCCCACCGCGCCGGAGCAGAAGTTCATCGACCTGATCGAGGAACTTCTGACCCTTTACCCGGAGATGATGTAGCGCCGCGCCTCAGCGGTCGGCGCGCTGCACCACGGCGTGCAGCAGCAGGTTGGCACCGGCGCGCAGATCCTCGGGGGTGCAGCTTTCGTTGTTGTTGTGGGTGATGCCGCCCTTGCAGGGGGTGAAGATCATCGCCGTCGGGAAGCGCATCGCCATGTGATAGGCGTCATGGCCGGCCTGGGCCTCGATGTCGCGCCAGTTCCAGCGCTGGCGGATCGCCTCGGCGCGGATGCCGTCGACCATGGCGTGATCGAAGATGTCGCCGCCCCAGGCCCATTCGTCTTCGACCGTGACCGAGCAGCCGGCGCGCGCGCCTGCCTCATGCGCGGCGCGGCGCATCTTCTCGGCCATGACGCGGGCGGTGATCGGGTCGGGGTGGCGCACGTCGGCGACGCATTGCGCGGTCTCGGACAGGATGCCGGGCTTGTTCGGCCAGGCGGCGAGGCGCGAGCCGGTGGCCTTGCCGTCGAGCACCGCGAACTCCCAGCCGATGTCATCGACCGCGGTCAGGAAGCGGGCGCCCGCGATCAGCGCATTGTGGCGCAGGTCCATCGGCGTCGGGCCGGTATGGGCGGTCTCGCCGTCGAAGCGCACGCGGATGCCGTAGCTCGGATAGCCGCCGGTGACCACGCCGACCTCGCGCCCCTCGGCGTCGAGGATCGGGCCCTGTTCGATGTGCAACTCGAAATAGGCGTCGACCTCGCCGGGTTCGGCGCGGCAGGGCTTCGTGCCCCGGTAGCCGATGCGGGCGAGTTCGTCGCCGAAGCGCGCCCCGTCGTCCGAGACCAGATCGTGCGCCCATTGCACGTCATAGCGGCCCACGAACACCCCCGAGGCCACCATCGGCGGCGAGAAGCGCGCGCCCTCCTCGTTGGTCCAGTCGGCGACGACGATGGGGCGGCGGGTGACATGGCCCAGATCGTTGAGCGTGCGGATCACCTCGAGCCCGCCGAGGACGCCGACGATGCCGTCGAACCGGCCGCCGTTGATCTGGGTGTCGAGGTGGCTGCCGACGATGACCGGCGGCAGGGTCGGATCGGTGCCCTCGCGCCGGCCGAAGATCGTGCCCATCTCGTCGATCTCGACGGTGAGGCCCGCGTCTTCGCACCAGGCGACGAACTGGTCGCGCATCTCGCGGTCGCTGTCGGTGAGCGTCAGCCGGGCAAGACCGCCCTCGCGGCCGGGGCCGATCTCGGCCGAACGCTCGATCGTGGACCAGTAGCGGTCGAGGTCGATGCGGGCATCGGGGGAAAAGCTCATGGAAACCTCCTCGGAACTTCGGGCTCGGAATTTCGGATGTCGCCACCTTGCGCAGGCAGCGGGCGGGAGGGGGTCTCTCCGTCACCCGAAGACAAGCACCGGCGCCGCCAGAGTGCAAATAGGTGCAGGCTATGCCTATGATGCGAAAAGGTTATCTCATGAGGCAGGCAGCCAGAAGCCGCGCCCGGAGCAATGCCCCGGACGCGGCCAGCCCGAACCCGAACGCCGGTCAGGCCGATTGCAGCCCTTCGAGCAGGCTGGTCAGATTGGCGTGCAGGCCCGGCTGCATGTAACCGCCTTCCTGCACGCTCAGCACCGGCAGGCCGAGGCCCGCGATGGCGCGGCCGATGCGTGCGAACCCCGCCGTGGTCACGCCGAGGCCGTGGAACGGATCGTCCTCATGCGCGTCGAGCCCCTGCGCCACCACCACGACCGAGGCCCCGAAACAGGCGATCTGATCGAGTGCGCGGTCGAGCGCGGCCAGATAGCCCTCGGTATCGGTGCCGCGCGCGAGCGGCAGGTTCAGGTTGTAGCCGATCCCCGCCGCCGCGCCGCATTCCTGCGCGCCGCCGGAATAATACGGGTAGAACTGTTCGGGATCGACATGCAGCGAGATCGTCAGCACGTCGTCGCGTTCGTAGAAGATCCCCTGCGTGCCGTTGCCGTGATGCACGTCGATGTCGAGGATCGCCGGGCGATGGCCGCGCGCGCGCAGATATTCCGCCGCGATGCCGCTGTTGTTGAGGAAGCAGAACCCGCCCGCGACCTCACGATAGGCATGATGGCCCGAGGGGCGCGACAGCGCATAGGCGCGGCGCGCGCCCGACAGGATTTCGTCGGCGCCGCTGAGCGCGGTCTGTGCCGACCAGTAGATCGCATCCCAGCTTTTCGCCGAGATCGGGCAGGAGGTATCGGTGTTGTGGTAACCGATCTGCGCCTCGGTCTGCCAGCCGTAGACCCGGGCGCGCTCGGGGACGATGCGGCCCGGCACGACCTCGGCGAGGTCCGGCACTTCGGCCAGCCGGCGGTCATAGATCGTGCGCAGGAACGACAGATAGCGCGGCGTGTGCAGCGCGGCGAGCGGCGCCATCCCGTGATCGGTGCTCGGCTCGGGCGTCAGGCCCGCCGCCCGGGCGCCGCGCAACAGCTCTGCCACGCGGTCGGGGCGGTCGGGGTTCAGCACCACCTTGCCGTCCTGCAACCGGAAGCGCGGATCGTGCAGCCGCTGGCGTTCGTCGAAAAAGACCTTCATGTCAGTCTCCTGTCCTGTTGGCCCCGGCGGGGGGAAGCGTCTTGCCGGGATTGAGAATGCCCTGCGGGTCCAGCGCCGCCTTGATCGCCCGCATCACGTCGAGCGCCACCGGATCCTTGTATCGCGCCATCGGGGCGAGCTTCGACAGCCCCACCCCGTGCTCGGCCGAGAAGGTGCCGTTCAGCTCCATCGCCAGCGCGTCGATCTCGGCGCGCAGATCGGCCATCAGGGCGGGGTCGTCGCGCGTCGGATAGCAGGTGTAATGGATGTTGCCGTCGCCCAGATGCGCCACCGACATCAGCCCGCAGCCCGGATCGCGGGCCTGAAGACGCGGCCCGATCCGGCGCAGGTAGTCCGCCACCAGGTCGCGCGGCACGGCAATGTCGGTGTCGATCACCGGGTTCCGGCGGAACGAGATTTCCGCCGCCGCCTCGCGCCGGGCCCACATCTGGCGCCGCTGCGTCTCGTTCTGGGCGATCACCGCATCGGTGACGGTGCCCGCCTCCATCGCCGCCGCCAGCACGGATTCGAGCGCCGCGCCCGGCCCCTCGCCCGGCTGCGGCGCGGCAAGCTCGACCAGCAGGTTGACGGGATGGGGGGCGTCGAAGGGTTCGCGGCTGTCGGGGGCGATCTCCAGATAGCCCTCGACGAAGCTGCGCGGCATGAACTCGAAGGCGACGACGGCATTGCCCGAGGCATCCTGCAACGCGTTCAGCAGCCCCGAGGCGGGATCGAGCGTCTCCATCGCCACCATCGCGGTGACCACCGTCGCCGGCAGCGGATGCAGCTTCAGCACCGCCGCGGTGATGATGCCGAGCTGCCCCTCGGCGCCGATCACCAGATCGCGCAGATCGAAGCCGGCGTTGTTCTTGTGCAGCGCCGTCATCAGATCCATCACCCGGCCGTCGGCCAGAACCACCTCGACGCCGAGACACAGATCGCGGGTATTGCCGTAGCGCAGCACATTCGCCCCGCCCGCATTGGTCGACAGCACCCCGCCGATCATCGCCGAGCCCGAGGCACCGAAGGACAGCGGGAACATCAGCCCCTGTTCCGCCGCGGCCGCGTTCAGCGCATCGACGATCACCCCGGCCTCGACCACCGCGATGCGCGCGTCCGCGCGGATCTCGCGCAGCCGGTTCAGCCGCCCGAGCGACAGCGCGATCGCCCCCGCGCCGAGCGCCCCGCCGTTCAGCCCGGTGTTGCCCGAAACCGGCACCACCGCCACGCCCTGCGCGGCCGCGAGGCGCAGCACCGCCGCCACCTCGTCGCGGTCGGCCGGGCGCACCACGGCCAGCGGCGCCCCGCGGTAATGCCCGGTCCAGTCGCTGTCCCAGGGCGCGGTTTCCGCCCCCGTCAGCACATGACCCGCGCCGACGATCTGCGCCAGATCGGCCAGAAGATCGCTCATGGCTGCACCTCCAGCCCCGGCGCGGCATCGAGCAGGCTGCGCGTATAGGCCTCGCGCGGGTGGCGGAACACCTGTTCGACGGATCCGAGCTCGACCACGCGCCCCTTCTGCATCACCGCGATCCGGTCGCAGATCTTGCCCGCGACGCGCAGATCGTGGGTGACGAACAGCAAGGTCAGACCGAGCCGCCGCTTCAGATCCTCGAGCAGATCGAGCACCTGCGCCTGAACCGAGACATCGAGCGCCGAGACCGCCTCGTCGGCGACGATGATCTCGGGTTCGAGCGCGAGCGCCCGGGCGATGCCGATGCGCTGGCGCTGACCGCCCGAGAATTCGTGCGGGAAACGCTCCATCGCCGAGTCCTTCAGCCCGACGAGGGCCAGCAGCTCGCGCGCGCGGGCCTCGGCCTCGGCGCGGGGGCGGCCGTGGGCGATGGGGCCCTCGGTCAGGATGCGGCCGATGCGCGCGCGCGGATTGAGCGAGGCATAGGGATCTTGAAAGATCATCTGGATGCGCTTGCGATGCGCGCGCAGCGCCGGCCCCTGAAGATGCGAGATATCCTTGCCGTCCATCTCGATCGTGCCGGAATCGGGTTTGACGAGCTGCACGATCGCGCGCCCGAGCGTCGACTTGCCGGAACCGGATTCGCCCACGATCCCCAGCGTCTCGCCCCGCATCAGATCGAGCGTGACGTGATCCGACGCCTTCACCACCCGCGCCCCGGTGCGGAATTCCTTGACCAGATCGCGCACCCGCAGCAGCGGCACCGCGCGCGCCGGTTCGTCGCGGAACTCGACCGTCGGGATCGCGGCGATCAGCCGTCGGGTATAGGGGTGATCGGGCGCCTTCAGCACCTTTTCGGCCGGGCCCTGCTCGACCAGCTCGCCCAGTTCGATCACCGCGACGTCATCGGCGATCTCGGCCACGACGCCGAAATCATGGGTGACGAACATCACCGCCATCCCGTGACGGGTCTGCAGGTCCTTGATGAGGCGCAGGATCTGCGCCTGCGTGGTGACATCGAGGGCGGTCGTCGGCTCATCCGCGATCAGCACCCGCGGCTCCAGCGCCAGCGCCATCGCGATCACCACGCGCTGCCGCTGCCCGCCCGAGAGCTGGAACGGATAGGCGAACTGGGCGCGCTCGGGATCGGGGATGCCGACCTCGCGCAGCAAGTGCAGCGCCCGCGCCGCGCGTTCGGACGGCGCGAGGCGGCCGTGGGCCTCGAACACCTCGGCGATCTGCGCGCCGATCCGCATCAGCGGGTTGAGCGCGGTCATCGGCTCCTGGAAGATCATCGCGATGCCCTGACCGCGAAGGTCCTGATACTGCGCCTCGCTCAGATGGGTGATGTCGCGGCCGCCGAACAGGATGCGGCCGGCGCCGACGCTCACGCCCTTGGGCAACAGCCCCATGACCGCATTCGCCGACATCGACTTGCCAGAGCCGGATTCGCCCACGATGCAAAGCGTGCGCCCCGGCCACAGCTGCAACGAGACGTCGCGGATCGCGTGCGGCCGGTCGGCGCCCTCGGGCAGATCGACGGTCAGATGCTCGATGCTCAGGGTGGGATTGGTGTCCATCTCAGCTCCTCCGGCGCGACAGGCGCGGGTTCAGCGCGTCATTCAGGCTTTCGCCGATCAGGTTCAGCGCCAGCACCGTCAGCACGATCGCCACGCCCGGGAACAGCGACAGCCACCACGCCTGACGGATCACCGTGCGCGCCGCGCCGATCATGTAACCCCAGCTCATCAGGTTGGGATCGCCCAGCCCCAGAAACGACAGCGAGCTTTCCAGCAAGATCGCCGAGGCCACCATCAGCGAGGCCATCACGATGATCGGCGAGACCGCGTTGGGCAGGATCTGGCGCAAGATGATCGCCGGCGTCGACAGGCCCTGCAAGATCGCCGCCTCGATATATTCGCGCTGGCGCAGCGACATCACCTCGCCGCGCACCAGCCGCGCCACCGGCGGCCAGGACACGATGCCGATGGCAAGCGTGATCGACACCACCGAGGGCTGGAAGATCGCCACGATCACGATGGCGAGGGCGAAGCTCGGCACGGTCTGGAAGAACTCGGTCACGCGCATCAGAAGGTCGTCGATGCGGCCGCCGAAATAGCCCGCGAGCGCCCCCACCGGGATGCCGATCAGCAGCGCGGCGAGCGTCGAGACCAGCCCCACCAGCAGCGACACCCGCCCGCCATAGGCAAGCCCCGCCGCCACGTTGCGCCCGACCGTATCGGTGCCGAGCGGGAATTTCATCCCCTCGAACGGCGGCACGAAGGGGCGTGCCACCATCTTCCACGGGTTGCCCGGAAACAGCATCGGCGCCAGCAGCGCGACCGCCACGATCGCCGCCAGCAGCACCAGACCGACGATCCCGCCCTTGTTGGCGCGGAAACGGTGCCAGAAATCTTTCATCGCAAATCTCCTTGCCCTGTCACTGCGCCGCGGTCACTGCGCGCGGATCCGGGGATCGACGATCCCGTAGATCAGATCGGTGATCAGGTTGAACACGATCACCATCGCCGCCGAGACGAAGAACACCCCGAGCAGCACGTTGTAATCGCGCTGTGTCAGCGCCTCGAACATCAGCCGGCCGATGCCGGGCCAGGCGAAGACGGTTTCGGTCAGCACCGCGCCGCCGACCAGCTGGCCGGCCTGCAACCCCGCCAGCGTCACGATCGGCAACAGCGCGTTGCGCAGGATATGACGCCGCTCGATCACGCCGCGCGACAGCCCCTTCGCGCGCGCGGTCTTGACGAAATCGAGCTGCGCCACCTCGAGCATCGAGGCCCGGGTCATGCGCGAATAGACCGCCATGAAGAACAGACCGAGCGACAGCGCCGGCAGCGCCAGATGCTGCGCGATGTCGAGCGCGCGGCGCATCCCCGTGAAGCCCGACCCAACCGTCTCGTAGCCGAAGGGCGGCAGCCAGCCCAGCACCACCGAGAACAGCAGCACCCCCATCAGCGCCGCCCAGAACAGCGGCGTGGCGTAAAACAGCAGCGCCACCGTGGAGATCAGCGTGTCGGACCACTTGCCCACCCGCGACGCCGCCAGCACCCCCGCCGCGACGCCGAGGATCAGCGACACCGCGAAGGCCGATCCGGTCAGCAAGAGCGTGGCCGGAAGCCGGTCCATCAGCAGATCGAACACCGGCATCTGCTGGCGATAGGAAAAGCCGAGATCGAGATGCAGCACATCCCAGACATATTTGCCAAGCTGCATGTAAAGCGGCTGATCGAGGCCGAATTTCTCGCGCAGCTGCGCCAGGAACACGTCGTCGGTGGCCCCGGCCTCGCCGGCCATCACCACCGCCGGATCGCCCGGCGCGGCATGGATCAGCAGGAAATTCAGCACCAGAATGGCCAGCAGCACCACGGCTGCCTTGGCCAGCCGGGCGGCGATACGGGTAGCGATCTTCATGAATGTCGTTCCGCGCATGAAAGTCCCCGGCGCGCGGCAGGCGCACCGGGGAACGGGGTCACTTCTGGATCCAGGCGTTCTTGAACCCGTCGTTCAGGCCGATGCCCGTGGTGACGAGATCCTTGACCGAGCAGCGGCTGATCGTCGGCATCCCCATGTCGAGAAGCCAGGCGTTGGGCACGTCATCGACGAGGATCTTCTGCACCTCGTCATAGGCGGCCTTGCGTTCGGCCGGATCGACGGTGCCCGCGCCCTTGTCGAACAGCGCGTCGACCTTCGGGTTGGAATAACCCTCGACGTTGTTCCAGGGCGAACCCTTCTTGATGTTGCCCGACACGTAGCTGCGCGAGACGCCGAGCGCCGGATCGCCATACTGATACAGATAGGTCGTCGACAGATCGAAATCCCAGTCCGACAGATGCTGATTCCAGCCCGCCACGTCGGTCGAGACGATCTCGACCTTGATCCCGACATCGGCGAGGTTCTGCTTGATGACCTCGGCGAGGCGCATCCAGGTCTCGCCATAGGGCATCGGCACGAGCTTCAGCACCTCGCCCTTGTAGCCCGAGGCCTTGACCAGCTCCTTCGCCTTCTTCGGATCGTAGGGCCAGGGCTTCAGATCGGTGTCGTTGTAGCGCGTGGAGCCGGCGAAGGGCCCGTTCGGGATCTGCCCGAGACCGTTGAACAGCGAATCGCGGATGAATTCGCGGTCGAGCGCATACATGATCGCCTGACGGAATTCCTTGCTTGCGGTCGGGCCCTGACGGTTGTTCAGCCACACCCAGGACTGCGGGCCGAAGAACTCCCAGCCGGACTGGGTGATGCAGGTATCGGGCAGCTCCTTCACCCGGTCGATGTCGAAATTCTCGATCGAGCCGGCGGGCAGGATGTCGACCTGTCCGGTCTCGTAGGCCACCGCGCGCGAGGCGGCATCGGGGATCACGTGCCAGTAAACCTCATCGAGGTACGGCTTGCCCTGATCCCAGTAATCGGGGTTCTTCACCAGCTTGATATAAGAGCCCTTGACCCATTCGGCGAACTTGAACGGGCCGGTGCCGATGGGGGTGTTGTTGGCCGGGTTGGTGGCGAAATCGGTGCCTTCGTAGATGTGCTTCGGCACGATCGGCATCGAGCCGACCTCGAAACTGTTCAGGAACGGACCGAAGGGCGATTTCAGCCGGAACACCACGGTATCGGCGTCGGGGGCGGTGATGCTCTCGACGTGATCAAGGACGGCGCGGAACCGCGGATGGGTCTTGCGCAGGAACACGTCGGCGCTGAACACCACGTCATCGGCCGAGAACGGCTGTCCGTCGTGCCACTTCACCCCGTGCTGGAGGTGGAAGGTATAGGTCAGCCCGTCGTCCGAAACCTCCCAGCTTTTCGCCAGCGAGGGCATCGGGTTCAGTTTGGTGTCGTAGCGCAGCAACCCTTCGTAGATGTTGCCCGCCACCTGCTGGGCCGGAGCGTTCTGCACGAGGCCGAGCATCAGGCTCGGCGGTTCGGGCTGGATGACGACATTCGCCCGCCCGCCGGCGACCGGATCGGCCAGAGCCGGTGCCACGGCCAGAAAACTCGCGACGACGGCCGCCAGAATGCGTTTCATGAAATTCCCCCTTGTCGGTCGAAGATCTTCTTTTGTTTTCACGGGGCGAGGCGGCGCCTTGCACCCGCGGACGGGGAAATCATTCCGCGATCCGGACAGGGCGCGCAAATAGGCCAGAGCTATCGCAGCGATAAGTTTTTCCGGGGGCGCGCCGCAGACGGAAAAACCCGTCCGCGCCCCTTTCGGGAAGGGCTGCGCGGGCGGGCTTCTTCCACCGCTCAGTGCGTCAGGAAATCCAGCACCAGGCGGTTGAAGGTCTCGTGGTGCTCCCACTGCACCCAGTGGCCGCAGTTGTTGAACACGTGCAGCTGCGAGTTCGGGATCCCCGCCACCAGCCGCAACCCGACCTCCATCGGAACGAAACGGTCGTTGCGGCCCCATACGATCAGCGTCTCGGCCGCGATTTCGGCCAGACGGTGACCGACATCGGGGAACTGCTTCGGATTGGCGGCCGAGCTCTTGACGAAATTCTCCAGATGGTCGCGCCGCGCCAGAAGATTGGCGAGACGGGCCTCGAACAGCTCTTCGGTCAGATCGCCGGGATCGTAGACGAAGACGTTCATCATCCGGCGCAGGTTCTCGATCGTCGGATCGCGGTAAAGCGCGCCGATCAGCTTGATCCCCTCGGTCGGCATCGGCACGAAAGAGCTGACGCCCCCGGTGCCGCCGCCCATCAGGATCAGCTTGCCGACCCGCTCGGGCCAGGCGAGCGCAAAGGCCACCGCGCTGTGCCCGCCCATCGAATTGCCGATCACATGCACCCGATCGAGGCCGAGGCGATCGACCAGCCCCTTCAGCATCCGCGCGTTCAGCTCGGAGCGGGAGCCGGCGTTGACGATGCTGTCGCTCTGCCCCCAGCCCGGACAGTCGAGCAAGATCACCCGATAGCCGGCCGCGGTCAGCGGCGCGATGTTGCGGTTGAAATTCGCCCAGCCCGTCGCCCCGGGGCCCGAGCCGTGCAGCATCACCACCGCCTCGGCGGCCTCGCCGGGGTTGCAGTCGTTGTAATGCAGCCGCAGCTCGGTCTCGCCCTCGCGCAGGGTGAAGAACTGGCTGGTGGTCGCTTCGGTGAAATCACGATGGGGGGCGGTCTGGTTCATCCGGGTCTCCTCGATGGGCCAGCGCGCGGGCGGTTGTATCCGGCCCTGCGGATACCGGCGCGCGATGGCGGTGGGGTGCGGCTCTCCTCCTGCCGCTCGGGTTCCAGCTAGCGCCGCCGCGCGAGCGGTGGCAAACCCGCCGTCCGGAGCGTGCACCAGGTGCACCGTTCGACCGCAGAGGCCCGGCCGGGCCAGCAAATGCACGCTGTCGCGCCGCCCGCCCGGCAAGGCGCTGTGCACCAGGTGCACCGATGCCACGCCGCAGTTGCCCGCGAACCGGCCGGCTTGCTAGCACAGGGTCGTGGCGATCAGGGAGGCCGGAACCGTCCGGTTCGCTCGCCGCACCCCGAACAAAGACCCGACGCGCCGTTCAGGGACGGCGGCCGCCGCCCTGCCGCGGCCGGCCGGCCGCGCCCCCATGCCCGGCCGCCGCCAGATGAGGAGGACCCCATGACCCGCTTTTCCGACCGTTTCGACCCCGGCCCGCAGATCGCCCAGTGCGGCACCGTCAACCTCGGCACCCGCGACCTCGAAAAGTCGCTGTTCTTCTTCCGCGACACCCTCGGGATGGAAGAGGTCGAGCGCGACGGCAATGTCTCGTATCTGCGGTGTTATCAGGAGCTTGGCCACCACTCGCTGGTGCTGACCGAGCAGGACGAGAACATCGTCAACGCCTTCAGCTTCCGGGTGAAGCGCCCGCAGGACGTGGAGCTGTTCGCAGAGGAACTCGCCCGTCAGGGCATCGAGACCCTCGAAGTCCCCGCCGGCACCGAGCGCGGCCGCGGCACCGCGGTGCGTTTCCTCGTGCCCGGCAGCCAGCATCCGTTCGAACTGTATTACGACATGGAAAAGCCCCTCGCGCCCGAGGCGATGCGCTCGCGTCTGCCGTCGAACAGCTCGAAGCGGCGCGGGCTCGGGGTGCGGCGGATCGACCATTTCAACGTCCAGACCTCGCCCGACACGATCAATCAGGCCGAGCGGTGGGTGCGCGACACGCTGGGGTTCAAGCGCCGCGAATTCGCCCATCTGGCCGACCGGCGCGATACCGTGCTGGCCTCGTGGATGTCGGTGACGCCGCAGGTGCACGACCTTGCGATGGTGGCGAATGCCGCCGGCAAGACCGCGCAGTTGCACCATGTCGCGTTCAACCTGCAGGATTTCTCGGACGTGCTGAGCGCGGCCGACACGCTGCGCGACCTCGATGTCTCCTATGGCGTCGGGCCGGGCAAGCATGGCATCGGGCAGGCGATGTATCTTTACATCCACGATCCCGGCTCGGACCACCGGGTCGAGATCTACGCCGGCGGCTATCTGATCTTCGACCCGGATTGGGAAGCGATCGAATGGCAGCCCGAGGCCTTCCCCGAAGGCATGACCTGGTATGGCGATCCGATCGACACCCGCCCCGGCTCGCGCGGGCGCGACACCACGGGGTGCGCCGGGCTGTATCTGCCGCAGCATCCGCGCCCGAAGCTGGTCGCGGCCGGCTGATCGCGCCGACGAAACCGGAACCGGGGGGCGGGAGACCGCCCCCTTCGCCATTTTCCCCCCTCGTTCCCACGGCGCCTTCAGGCCTGATCCAGATAGCCCTCGATCTTGCGCGCCGCGGCATGGAGCGGCGCCAGATACTTGCGGCGTGCCTCGCTCAGCGTCAGGGCCGAGCGCAGCGTCACCACATTGATGCAGCCCGCGACCCGGCCGGCATGGAACACCGGCACCGCCAGCGCGAGGATCTTGCGCTCGTTCGCCCATTCGCCGTTGTTGAAGGCATGGCCCGCCTCGCGGGTCTGATCGAGCAGCGTCTCGAACGCCGCGCGGCCCTCGCCCTGCACCATCGGCTCGCCCCCGGCCTGCAGCCGGTCGAGAAGCTCCGCCCGCTCCGCCTCGGGGCAGAAGGCCAGATAGGCCCGTCCCATCGCGGTCTGGCTCAGCACCAGCCGCCGGCGCACCGTGACCTTGTGAAACGACAGCGGGCTGTAACGATGCGTCGTCTCGCGCACCCGCATCGCGATACCGTCGAGCGTGGCGAAATCCGACGGCCAGACCACCTTGTGCATCAGCTCGCCCAGCACCGGCGCGGCATATTGCGAGATCCATTCCTCTTCGAGGAACCCCTCGCTCAGCGCCTTCACCTCATGGGTCAGCCGGTAACTGTCATCCGAGGTCGAACGCCGCAAGACCCCCTCGTTTTGCAATGTTTCCAACAGCCTGCGCACCGTGGTGCGGTGAATGCCGGTGGCGAGGCTCAGCTCTCGCACACTCGCCCATCCGCCTTCCGCCTGGTTCAGCGCGCGCAGCACCGCCAGCCCGCGGCTGAGGCCCTGCACCGTCTTGTAAGGCGACTCTCCCTCGTCCGACATGGGCCCGTCCTCTGTCATTTCGTGCACTATGTGCACAAAGCTGACATGCCGATTGTCTGTTTGGCAAGACCGTTGCTAGCTGGTTGCAGCGTGACGCGGCGGGACGGAGGCCGCTTCGCGCCCCACCATCGAGGAGGAGACCCCCATGACGAACGGTCATATCGCAGCGGCATGTCCCGCGCCCCGGCGCCCCGGCGGCTCCGCCTGAGCGCCGCCGCCCCTTCCCGTTCCATCCCTGCCTGACGCCGGCATCCGGCGGCCCGGTTCGCCCCACAGTGCGCGGCGAACGACGGTCCTGTCGTGCCTCACGCCCGGCTTGTCCAGATTTTCAGAAAATTCAGGATTCCAGCCATGTCGTCCGCGAACCTGCCCCATTCCACGCCCCCGAACGCTTCTCAGACTGCCGCCCTGCCGGTCCATCGCACCCAGGTGCTGATCGTCGGCGCCGGCCCCGTGGGGCTGACGCTTGCCAATACGCTTGGCGGCCAGGGCGTGCGCACCCTGCTGATCGAGGCGCTGCCGAAACTGATCGACTACCCCCGCGCCATCGGCATCGACGACGAGGCGCTGCGCACCATGCAGGGCATCGGCCTTGCCGACCGGATCGTGCCGCATACCACGCCGATGCACTGGATGCGGTTCCTGACCGCCTCGGGGCGGTGCTGGGCCTCGATCGAGCCGCGCACCGATGAATTCGGCTGGCCGCGGCGCAATGCCTTCATCCAGCCGCAGGCCGACCGCATCCTGTTCGAGGGGCTGTCGCGCTTCCCGCAGGTGGAGGCGCGGTTCTCCACCCGCTTCGTCGCGCTGGAACAGGATGCCTCGGCGGTGCGCGCCACCCTTGAGGGCCCCGAGGGGCGCTATGTCGTCGAAGCCGATTACATGGTCGGCGCCGATGGCGGCAGCAGCCCGGTGCGCGGCGCCCTCGGGCTGAGCTTCGACGGCGAGACCGCGCCGAACCAGTGGATCGTGATCGACGTCGAGAATGACCCGATCGGCACGCCGAACATCTATCTCGGCTCGGACAACCGGCGCGCCTATGTCTCGGCCGCGCTGCCGCACGGGGTGCGCCGGTTCGAATTCATGGTGCTGAAGGGCGAGGACGAAAGCCATTTCAGCCGCCCCGAGGTGATGCGCGAGATGCTGGGCCGGGTGCTCGACCGGCCGGAAGAGGCGAAGATCATCCGCCAGCGCATCTACAACCACAACGCCCGCCTCGCGAGCCGGTTCCGCGTCGGGCGGGTGCTGCTGGCGGGCGACGCGGCCCATATCATGCCGGTGTGGCAGGGCCAGGGCTACAACAGCGGCATCCGCGACGCGGCGAACCTCGGATGGAAGCTCGCGATGGTGGTGAAGGGCGCGCTCGGCGAGGCGCTTCTCGATACCTATCAGGCCGAGCGGCGCGACCACGCCAAGGCGATGATCGACCTGTCGGTGCTGGTGGGCAAGGTGTTCAACCCGCCCTGGCCGGTGCTGAACACGCTGCGCGACGGGCTGACGCGGGTGCTGAACCTGGTGCCGTCGGTCAAGCGCTACCTGCTCGAGATGCGGTTCAAGCCGATGCCGCGGTTCCGCGCCGGCGCCATCGTGCCCGCCCCCGGCCACCCCGAGACCAGCCCCGTCGGCAAGCTGTTCATCCAGCCGAAGGTCTGCACCATCGCGGGCGAGGTGAAGCGGCTCGACGATGTCATCGGGCCGAATTTCGCGATCCTCGCCTGGGGGGCGAACCCGGTGCAATACATGAAGCCCGCGCAGCTGGCGATGTGGCGCGCGCTTGGCGCGGTGTTCGTCTGCGTCAAGCCCGAGGTGCAGCTCGGCGCCGCGCCGGACCCGGAACTCGGCTTCCGCACCGACCCGATGGAGGGGGTGGTGCAGCTCGGCGATGTGCAGGGCCGGCTGAAGGACTGGTTCGGCGCGCAGCCCGACTCGGTGGTGTTCCTGCGCCCCGACCGGGTGGTCGGCGCGACCTCGACGCCGCTTGCGGTGAGCGAAACCTCGCAAGCCCTCGCCCGGGCGCTTGGCTGGCCGCGGGCCGAGGCGGGCAGCGTGCCGCTTGCCACGCCCGCCACCGCCGCCGCCGGCCTCGTGGCCGCGGAATGACCCCTGACCTCTTGCCCGACCGGAGACCCCAGATGACCGACGCCACCCTTGTCGCCACCCTTGCCGCCGAACTGCGCACCGCCGAGGAAAGCGGCATCGCCGTCGCGCCGCTGCGCCCGCGGATGCCCGATGACGGCGGCGCCACCGCCTATGCCGTGCAGCAGGCGAACATCGACCATCAGATCGCCCTGGGCCGGCGGGTGATCGGGCGCAAGATCGGGCTGACCGCGAAGGCGGTGCAGGCGCAGCTCGGCGTCGATCAGCCGGATTTCGGCGCGATCTTCGCCGATACCCTCTATGGCGACGACGAGGAAATTCCCTTCGCCCGGCTGATGCAGCCCAAGGCCGAGGCCGAGGTGGCGCTGGTGCTGAAGACCGCCCTGCCCCGCCCCGATACCACGCTGATCGAGCTGATCCGCGCCGTCGATTTCGCCCTGCCGGCGATCGAGGTGGTGGGCTCGCGCATCGCGAACTGGGACATCCGGTTCAACGATACGGTGGCCGACAATGCCTCGTCGAGCATGGTGGTGCTGGGTGGGGTGCCGGTGCCGCTGACCGGGCTCGATCTGAAACTGCTGCCGATGACGATGCGCTGCAACGGCACCGAGGTGTCGACGGGCACGGGCGCGGCCTGCCTCGGCCATCCGCTGAACGCGGCGCTGTGGCTTGCGCGCAAGATGGCGGCCCTCGGCACGCCGCTCGGTGCGGGGGATCTGATCCTGACCGGCGCGCTCGGCCCGATGGCGCCCATTCGGCCCGGCGACAGGGTCGAGGCCGAGATCGCCGGGCTCGGCTCGGTCCGGGCGAGCTTCGGCCCCGCCTGAGGCTGCGGGCCCGCACGATCCGGGCCCCGAAAATTCAGGACTGGCGCGGTGGGGAGGACGCCGCGCCCGTCCGTCACCAGATCATGAAGGGGAGGTTCACATGATCCGACGTTCGTTCCTGGCGGGTTGCACCGCCATCGCTACCCTCGCCGCGATGCCGAGTGCCGGCCCCGCAGCCGCCGCTGCCGATACCGTCAAGGTCGGCGTGCTGCTGCCGCTGTCGGGCCCGTTCAGCCAATACGGCCGGCAGATGCAGAACGGCATCGCGCTGTTTCTGAAGCAGCACGGCACCAGCGTGGCCGGCAAGACCATCGAACTGGTCGTCAAGGACGACGGCGGCATCGCCCCCGACCGGGCGCGGCGCGCGGTGCAGGACCTGATCGTGCGCGACAAGGTGGATGTGCTGGCGGGCTTCACCTTCACCGCCTCGGCGATGGCGGCGGCACCGATGGCGAAAGAGGCGCGCAAGGCGATGATCGTGATGAACGCCTCGTCCTCGGGGATCACCGCGGCCAGCCCCTACATGATCCGCGTCGGCCAGACCCTGCCGCAGATCACCGAACCCGCCGGGCGCTATGCCGCCGGGCAGGGCTTCCGCTCGATCTATACCGTCGTCGCCGATGTCACCGCCGGCCACGATGCCGAGGCGGCCTTCATCCGCGGCGTCGAGGCCGGGGGCGGCAAGGTCTCGGGCTCGCTCCGGGTGCCGGCGCAGAACCCCGATTTCGCCCCCTTCGTGCAGCGCATCAAGGACGCGAAGCCCGATGCCGTCTTCGCCTGGCTGCCCCCCGGCGAGGCCGCGATCGGCTTCATCAAGGAATTCGACCAGCGCGGCCTCGCCGCGCAGGGGATCACCATGCTCGGCACCGGCGATCTGACCGACGAGCTGACGATCATGCAGACCGGGGACGCGGGCCTCGGGGTGGTGACGACGGGGCATTACTCGATGGCACATCCCTCGGCGATGAACACCGAATTCGTCGCCAGCTACCTCGCCGACTACCCGCAGGACAAATGGCCGAATTTCCTGTCGGTCTCGGCTTATGACGGGATGGCGGCGCTGTATCTCGGGCTCGAGAAGACGGGGGGCGATGCCTCCGGCCCGGCGCTGGCGGGCGCGCTCGCGGGCGCGAGCTTCGAAAGCCCGCGCGGCCCGATCCGGATCGACGCCGCGACCCGCGACATCGTTCAGACCGTCTATGTCCGCAAGGTCGAGCGCGTGGGCGAGCGGCTGATGAACGTCGAGATCCACGAATTCCCCGAAAGCCGCGATACCGCGGCCGCGCATTAGGAGGGCCGGATGAACGCTCTTCCCGGCCTTCTCTTCGACGGGCTCGCCTATGGCAGCTTGTTGTTCCTCGTCAGCATCGGGCTGTCGATCACCATGGGGCTGATGAATTTCATCAACCTCGCGCATGGTGCCTTCGCGATGATCGGCGGCTATGCGAGCGTGTGGTTCTCGCACCGGTTCGGGATGCCGTTCCTCGCGACGCTGCCCTTGGCCTTCGCGGTGGCGGGCCTTGCCGGGCTGATCGCCGAGCGGGTGCTGTTTCGCCATCTCTACCGCGCCTCGCATCTCGATCAGGTGCTGTTCACGGTGGGGTTCGTGTTCTCCTCGATCGCGGCGGCGACCTATCTGTTCGGCTCGGCGCAGCAGAGCGTGAGCCTGCCCGCCGCGCTTCAGGGGCAGGTTCAGGTGATGGGGGTCGACCTCGGCCGCTACCGGCTGTTCCTGATCGGCGCCGTGGTGGTGCTGAGCGCGGGCCTCGGGCTGCTGATGACGCGCACCCGCTTCGGCGCCCAGGTGCGCGCCGCCGTCGACAACCGCGACGCGGCCGAGGGCCTCGGGCTGAACGTCGGGCTGGTGTTCAGCCTGTGCTTCGGCCTCGGCACCGGGATGGCGGGGCTTGGCGGCGCGCTCGGGGTCGAGGTGCTTGGCCTCGATCCGGGTTTCGCGCTGAAATACATGGTCTATTTCCTGCTCGTGGTGGTGGTCGGCGGGGCCGGCACGCTGTCGGGGCCGCTCGTCGCGTCGATGCTTCTCGGGGTGTGCGACGTGGCGGGGAAATATTACCTGCCGCAGGCCGGCGCCTTCATCATCTACGTGCTGATGATCGTGCTGTTGCTGGCCTTCCCGAAGGGGCTGGGCCTCGGCCGGCCGAGCCTGTCCCGTCTGCCCCTTTCCATCCTCGTCAGGAGGCGCGCATGACCGACGCGACTGTCGTGACCCCCCGCGCCGCGGCGCCGGAGCCCGCCGCCATCGCCCGGCTGGCGAGCCCCCGCCCCCGCGCGTTCGAGCTGTTCGTCTGGCTGTTGCCGGCCGCGGCCTATTTCCTGTTCCCCGATCACCTCGCGCTCGGGGTGACTATCATGACCTACGCGGTCGCGGTGCTCGGCCTCGATCTGGTGCTGGGCTATGCGGGGATCGTCTCGCTCGGCCATGCGGCGTTCTTCGGCATCGGCGCCTATACCGCGGGGCTGCTGGCGGTGCATGGCTGGCGCGAACCGCTGAGCGGGCTTCTCGCCGCCGGGGCGGTGGCGCTCGTCGCGGGCTTCGTGTCGAGTTTCCTCGTCGTGCGCGGCAAGGATCTGACGCGGCTGATGGTAACCCTCGGCATCGGGCTGGTGGTCTATGAGATCGCCAATCAGGCGAGCGCCGTCACCGGCGGCGTCGACGGGCTGTCGGGGATCGGGATGGACCCGATCCTCGGGCTGTTCGCCTTCGATTTCTACGGCCGGACGGCGTGGTGGTATGCCTATGCGGTCTGCCTCGCGGTCTTCGTCTATCTGCGCTTCGTGGTGTCCTCGCCCTACGGGCTGTCGCTCGCCGCGATCCGCGAGGGCAGCGCGCGGATGCCCGCGCTCGGCGCTTCGGTCGACGGGCGGCTGCGCATCGCCTTCACCTTCTCGGCGGGCATCGCCGGGATCGCGGGCGGGCTGCTGGCGCAGACCACGCAATTCGTCGGCGTCGATGCGCTGTCGGTCACGCGGGCGGCGGATTTCCTGGTGATGCTGGTGCTCGGCGGGTCGGGGCGGCTGTATGGCGCGCTGATCGGCACGGCGCTGTTCATGATCGCCAGGGAATATCTCGCCGATCTGAACCCGGTTTACTGGGAGTTCTGGATGGGCGCGATGCTGATGGCGGCGGTGCTGTTCGCGCGCGGCGGCATCGTGGGCGCGCTGTTCCGCCTGCCCGCGCTGCGCGGCCGGTTCGGGAGGGGATCGCGATGAAGGACACCTCTATCCTGTCTCCCGAAGCGGGCATCGCGCTCGAAACCCGCGGGCTCGGGCGTCGCTGGGGCAGCTTCGCGGCCAACAGCGACATCGACTTCCGCCTGCCGGTGGGCGCGCGTCACGCGCTGATCGGGCCGAACGGCGCGGGCAAGACCACCTTCATCAACATGCTGACCGGGGTTCTGACGCCAAGCGCGGGCTCGGTCTGGCTGAACGGCGAGGAAATCACCCACCTGCCGCAGGAGGCGCGCGTCGCGCGCGGCATCGCCCGCACCTTCCAGATCAACACCCTGTTTCCGGGGCTGACGGTGCTGGAAAGCGTGCTGCTCGCCATCCTCGAACGCCGGCGCGAGACGCTGAACTGGTATCGGCCGCTGAAGACCTACCGCGCCGAGATCCCCGAGGCGATGGATCTGATCCGCGATCTCGGCCTCGGGGCGCAGGCGGGCGAGGCGGTGCGCACCCTCGCCTATGGCAAGCAACGGCTGGTGGAGATCGCGCTCGCGCTGGCCACGAAACCGCGGATCCTGCTGCTCGACGAACCGGCCGCCGGCATCCCCGCCGGCGAAAGCACCGAGATCTTCTCGGTCATCGCGGCGCTCCCCTCCGACGTGTCGATCCTGTTCATCGAACACGACATGGAGCTGGTGCGCCGGTTCGCGGACCGGATCACGGTTCTGGTCGCCGGGCGCGTGCTGACCGAAGGCGCGCCCGATCGGGTGATGTCCGACCCGCGCGTGCGCGAGGTCTATCTGGGGGAGGGCGAGGATGCCTGATCTTCTGTCCGTCGAAGGGCTGTGCGCGGGCTATGGCGAGGCACGCGTGCTGAACGATATCGGCTTCGCGCTGCGCCCGGGCGAAAGCCTGGCGCTTCTCGGCCGCAACGGGGTGGGCAAGTCGACGCTGATCCGCTCGCTCATCGGGCTGACGCGGCGCCAGGGCGGGCGGCTGCGCTTCGCGGGCGCCGACATCACCGCCGCGCCGCCGTTTCGCCGCGCCCGCGCCGGCATCGGCTGGGTGCCGCAGGAGCGCGCGATGTTCCCCTCGCTGAGCGTGGAGGAACATCTGACCACCGTGGCGCGCAGGGGGCCGTTCGACCTTGCGCGCGTCTACGACATCTTCCCCCGCCTCGCCGAGCGGCGCGCCAACATGGGCAACCAGCTTTCGGGGGGCGAGCAGCAGATGGTCGCCATCGCCCGCGCGCTGATGACCAATCCGCGGCTTCTGCTGCTCGACGAGCCGATGGAGGGGCTGGCCCCGATCATCGTGCACGATCTGGCCGCGGTGATCCGGCGGCTGATCGCCGAGAGCGGGCTTTCGGTGATCGTGGTCGAGCAGCACGCCCGCCTCGCGCTGTCGATGACGGCGCGGGCGATGGTGCTCGACCGCGGACGGATCGTTCACGACGGCCCCAGCACGGAACTGCTGGAGGACAACGACAAACTCGGCCGCCTGGTTGCGGTGGCCGCCTGAGGAAAGGACGCAAGAGCATGTCAAAGGTGAAATGCGCCATCATCGGATCGGGCAATATCGGCTCGGATCTGATGATCAAGATCATGCGCAATTCGAAAAATCTGGAAATGGGCGCGATGGTGGGGATCGACCCGGCCTCGGACGGGCTGGCGCGGGCGGCGCGGATGGGCATCGCCACCACCGCCGAGGGCATCGAGGGGCTGACCCGGCTGCCGGTCTACAAGGAGATCCAGGTGGTGTTCGACGCCACCTCGGCGGGCGCGCACCGGCACAATGACGCGATCCTGCGCGCCGACGGCAAGAAGGTGATCGACCTGACCCCGGCCGCGATCGGCCCGTTCACCATTCCGGCGATCAACGGCGACGCCAACATCGACGAGCCGAACGTCAACATGGTCACCTGTGGCGGTCAGGCGACGATCCCGATGGTTCATGCGGTCGCGCGGGTCTCGACGCGCACGATCTATGGCGAGATCGTCGCCTCGATCTCGTCGAAATCCGCCGGCCCCGGCACCCGCGCCAATATCGACGAATTCACCGAAACCACCTCGAAGGCGATCGAGCTTCTGGGCGGGGCGGAGCGCGGCCGGGCGATCATCATCCTCAACCCGGCCGATCCGCCGCTGATGATGCGCGACACGGTGATCGTGCTGTCGCAAGGCGCCACCCCCGAGGCGATCGAGGCCTCGGTCGCCGAGATGGCGGCGCGGGTGCAGGCCTATGTGCCGGGCTACCGGCTGAAACAGCGGGTCCAGTTCGAGCGGATCGGCGACAATGCCCCGGTGCGCGTGCCCGGCATCGGCGCGGTGAGCGGGCTGAAGACCACGATCTTCCTCGAGGTCGAGGGGGCGGCGCATTACCTGCCCGCCTATGCCGGCAACCTCGACATCATGACATCCGCGGCCCTCGTCAGTGCCGATCACTGGGCCGCGCGAACCCTTGCACAGGAGGCCGCGGAATGACCCGCCCGAACCCCGACAAGATCTATGTCCAGGACGTCACGCTGCGCGACGGGATGCACGCGATCCGGCATCGCTACAGCCTCGATCAGGCGCGCGAGATCGCCCGCGCCCTCGATGCCGCGCATGTCGACGCGATCGAGATCACCCATGGCGACGGGCTGGCAGGATCGACCTTCACCTATGGTTTCGGCGCCCATGACGATGCCGAATGGATCGCCGCGGTGGCCGAGGTCTGCACCCATGCGGTGCCCACCGTCCTGCTGATCCCCGGCATCGGCACCGTGCATGACCTGAAAGAGGCCCATGCCGCCGGAGCGCGCTCGGTCCGCGTCGCCACGCATTGCACCGAGGCCGATGTCTCGCGCCAGCATATCGAGGCGGCGCGCGCCCTTGGCATGGACACCGTGGGCTTTCTGATGATGGCGCATATGGCCGGGCCGGAACAGCTTCTGGAGCAGGCGAAGCTGATGGAAAGCTATGGCGCCGAATGCGTCTATGTGACGGATTCGGCCGGCGCGCTGCTGCCCGCGCAATATGCCGAGCGCGTCGCCGTGCTGCGGGCGGGGCTGCGCCCCGAGACCGAGATCGGCGTTCACACCCATCACAACCTGACGCTCGGGGTGGCGAATGCGGTCGCGGGGATCGAGGCGGGGGCGGTGCGGGTCGATGCCTCGCTTGCCGGGATGGGCGCGGGGGCGGGGAATGCGCCGCTCGAAGCGCTGATCGCGGTGCTCGACCGGATGGGGATCGCGACCGGCTGCGATCTGTATGGGCTGATGGATGCCGCCGACGATCTGGTGCGGCCGCTGCAGGACCGCCCCGTGCGGGTCGACCGCGAGAGCATGTCGCTCGGCTATGCCGGGGTCTATTCGAGCTTCCTGCGCCATGCCGAGACGGCCTCGAAACTTTACGACATCGACGCGCGCGAGATCCTGATCGAGCTTGGCCGGCGCAGGATGGTCGGCGGGCAGGAGGATATGATCGTCGATGTCGCGCTGGATCTGGTGGGCGCGAAGGCGGGCTGACGGGGGTTCCGCTTCGCATATGGGGGAAAGGGAGGGGGCTCTGCCCCCTCGGGCCTCGCGGCCCTCACCCCCGGGATATTTAAGGCGAATCGAAAGGAAAGGCGCCGGGGGCATCGTCGAGGATGCCTCCGGCGGTTCGGTTTTCGGGGGAGGGGAAAGGCGCGCCGGTCTCGCGGCGCGCGGGAAGCGGAGGGCGCCGGGGCGCGTGGGGTCAGCCGAAGATCCCCTCGCCCTCCTTCTCGGCGAAGCGCTCGCGCACCATGTCGCGGATCTTCATCTTCAGCAACTTGCCCGTCGCGGTATGGGGCAGCGCGTCGACGATCACCACATCGTCCGGGATGCTCCATTTCGAGGTCTTGTCGGCGTAGAAGGCCTGCATCTCGCCGCGGGTGAGCGTGGCGCCGGGGCGCAGCTGCACGACGAGGACGGGGCGCTCGCTCCATTTCGGATCGGGGCGGGCGACGACGGCGGCTTCCTGAATCGCGGGATGGGCCTGGGCGATGTTCTCGAGTTCGATCGAGCTGATCCATTCGCCGCCCGATTTCACCACATCCTTGGTGCGGTCGACGATCTGGACATAGCCGTCGGCGTCCATCGTCACCACGTCGCCGGTGTCGAACCAGCCGCCCTGATGCGCCGCCCCGGGTTCGGCGTTGAAGTAGGACGCGGCCACCCAGGGGCCGCGCACCAGCATCGCGCCGCAGCTGGTGCCGTCGCGCGGAACCTCCTGGCCGTCCGGGCCCTCGATGCGGAATTCCATGCCGAAGACCGGGCGGCCCTGCTTCGCCTGAAGGGCGAGGCGCTCGGGCTCGGGCAGGGCGTCGTGGCGCGGCTTGAGGGTGCAGGTCAGCCCGATCGGGCTTGTCTCGGTCATGCCCCAGGCCTGGCGCACCGTCACCCCCTTGTCGCCGAAGCGCGTGATCAGCGCCGGCGCCGGGGCGGATCCGCCGATCACCGCCTGACGCAGCGTGGTGAAATGCGCCCCATGCGCGTCGATCCAGTCGAGCAGCCCCATCCACACCGTGGGCACGCCCGCGGTGACGGTGACGCCCTCGGTTTCGAACAGCTCGTGCAGGCTGGCACCGTCGAGCTTCGCCCCCGGCAGCACCAGTTTCGCACCGGTGATCAGCGCCGAATAGGGGATGCCCCAGGCGTTGACGTGGAACATCGGCACCACCGGGCAGATCGTATCGCGCGCCGAGATCCCCAGCACGTCCGGCATCGCCGAGGACATCGCGTGCAGCACGCTGGAGCGGTGGCTGTAAAGCACCCCCTTCGGCGCCCCCGAGGTGCCCGAGGTATAGCACAGCCCCGAGGCGGTGTTCTCGTCGATCTCGGGCCAGTCGAAGGATGCCGGCGCGGCGCCGATCAGCTCTTCGTAACAGATCAGATCGAGCTTGTCCGAGGCCGGCATATGCGCCCGGTCGGTCAGGATCACCACCGCCTTCAGGCCGCGCAGCGTCTCGGCCAGGCTTTCGAGGATCGGCACGAAGGTCAGATCGGCGAACAGCACCTTGTCGCCGGCATCGCGGATGATGAACTCGATCTGGTCTTGGAACAGGCGCGGGTTGATGGTGTGGCACACCATCCCCGCCCCCGAGACGCCGTAATAGAGTTCGACATGGCGATAGCCGTTCCACGCCAGCGTGCCCACCCGGTCGCCCGGGGCAAGCCCCAGCCCGGCGAGCGCATTCGCCACCTGCTTCGCGCGCCCGGCCATCTCGGCATAGGTGTAGCGGTGCACCGGGCCCTCGACGCTGCGCGAGACGATCTCGGCATCGCCGTGAAAGGCCTCGGCGTGCCGCAGGATCGCCGAAATCAGCAACGGCGTGGTCATCATCTGTCCAAGCATGGGGTCTCCTCCCTTATGCAATTCTCAGTTGCGCAGCGGCTTGCCGGTGGCGAGCATGTGCTGCATCCGCTCGCGCGTGGCGGGCATCGCGATCAGCCCGACGAAGGCCTCGCGTTCGCGCGCCCGCAGCTCCTCCTCCGAGCCGCCGGGTGCGAGAATGTCGATCAGTGCCGCGCCGATGCGGCGGTCGTGGGGGGCAAGCTCCAGCCCGTCGAGCACGGTTTGCAGCGCGCCCCGCTCTGTCGCGGGCAGGGGCGCGGATGCGGCCGGCGGGCGGTAGCCCGGCACGAGGGCCAGCGCGCGGGCGCGCGCATCGGCAAGCAGCCGGTCGCGGTTCATGGTGATGGCGTCGGTCGGGCGCAACAGCACCGGACGCGCCCCGAAGGCGCTGCCCGAGGCCTGCGCCCCGATCAGCAGGCGCAGCGCCTGCGCGGCGTCGCCGGTGCGGTGCAACACCGTCGTGCTGCCGCCCCAGGCCGGAACCAGCCCGACCTTCGCCTCGACAAGGCCCATCGACAGCTCGGCATGGGCCTGAACGGCATCCGAATGCAGGCAGATCTCGCAGCCGCCGCCAAGGGCGGGGCCGGCCGCCGCCGCGACCACCGGCACGGGCGCCTGACGCAGCCGCATCAGCACGTTCTGACCGCGCGCGATGAAATCCCGGACCTGCGCCGGATCGTCGGCCATCGCCAGCACCGCGCGCAGATCCGCGCCGACGCTGAACGCCGCCGCATCCGAGCCGATCACCAGCGCCGCGAAATCGCCCCCCACCCGGTCGAGCGCGGCCCCGATCGCATCGAGAACCGTTTCGCCGATGGCATTCGCCTTGCTGCGGATCTCGAACCCCGCGACGCCCTCGCCCAGATCCCACAGCGCCCCCGCCTCCCAGCGGGCGACGGGCGGACGGGCGAGCGACAGCGCGGCAAGCGTGATCTCGCCCTCGGGGAGGGCAAGCGCGCGGCGCTGCCCGTCGGGCAACAGAACGGTGCGGCGCCCGGCCTCGGTGCCGTAGAACCCGCCCGCCGTCGCGGCGAGGCGCAGATAGGGCGGCACGGTGTCCAGATGCCCCGACAGACGCTCCGCCAGCCAGCCGGCGCCGAGGCGGTCGATCATCTCGAACGGCCCCTCGCGCCAGCCGTAGCCGGTGCGCATCGCGGCATCGACGGCATCGGGGGTATCGGCGATCTCGGGGACGAGCGCGGCGGCATAGCCGAGCGTGCGCACCATCACCGCGGCCGCATAGGCGCCAAGCGGCGTGTCGCTGTCCATCAACGCGCGCGGATCGCTTGCGGGCAGGGTGGCCGCCGGGCGCGCCGGGCGATAGGCGCCGGTCGTCAGATCCAGCGTCTCGCGGCTGCGCCGGTCGGCCGAGAGCCGGGTGAACCCCGCCCCCGCCTTGCGCCCGGTGCGGCCGGCCGCGATCATCTGCGCGATCAGCGCCGGTTCCGCCTCGCAGGCATTGATCGGGTCCGTCGCCGGCAGCGCCGCCTGCAACGAGCGCAGCACCATCGGCATCAGGTCGATCCCGACCAGATCGAGCAGCCCGAAGATGCCCGTGGGCGGAATGCCGAACGGACGGCCGAGGACGGCATCGGCATCCTCGGGCGCCAGACCGCGCGCGATGGCCTCGTTCTGCGCCAGCACCATCCAGTAATTGCCGATCCGGTTGGCGATGAAGCCCGGCGTGTCGTTGCAGCGCACCACCTGCTTGCCAAGCGACACCGCGCCGAACTGCGCCAGCGTCGCCACCGCATCGGCGCGCGTCACCGGGCCGGAGACCAGCTCCAGAAGCCGCATCCGCCGCGGCGGGTTGAAGAAATGCGTGATGAGAAAATCGCGCGCGAAGGTCTCGGGCAGGCCCGCCACCAGCGCCGCGAGTGGGATCGTCGAGGTGTTCGATGACACGATGGAGCCCGGCCGGCGCCGCGCCTCGATCGCACGATAGAGGCCCTGCTTGATGTCCAGCCGCTCCGCCACTGCCTCGACGATCCAGTCGGCATCCGCGATCAGGCCGATGTCGTCATCGGTCGCGCCGGGCCGCACGCGGGCGGCGAAATCGGCCTGCATGAAGCCGCCGGCGGCGAGCTGGCGGGCGATGCCGGCGCGGGCGCGCTCGGCGTCTATGTCGAGAAGCACCACCTCGGTGCCGGCATTGGCGAGATGCGCGGCGATGCCCGCACCCATGACGCCGGCGCCGATCACGACGGCCTTGCGAATGTCTGTCATCTGTCCTCCCCGGGCGGTGCCGTCTCCTCACGGCGCTCCGCGACTCGGAGCCTACCAAACGCTCGTTACATTTTACAAACACTATTTCCGCGCCGGGTTCCGCTTTCGGCCGCGACAGGCTACACAGGGGCCCGAACCCGGAGAGACGCCGATGACCAAGCCCCCCCGCCCTTCCCCGGGGCCTTCCCCGGAATCCCATGCGATTTCCGCTGATTACCGGCTGGACCTCGGCGATGAGGAGATCACCGAACGGCACCGCGAAGTGCTGGAGGCCGCCGCCGCCCTGTTTGCCGAAAAGGGTTATGCCGCGACATCGGTGCGCGACATCGGCGAGAAGGTCGGGCTGCTCGGGGGCTCGCTTTACTACTACATCCGCTCGAAGGAAGAGCTGTTCGTGCGCATCCACGAGATCGCGCTGCGGATGGGTGCGCGCCGTCTGACCGCGGCCATTGCCGGGGCAAGCGACCCGTGGGAGCGGCTGACCCTCGCCTGTGTCACGATGCTGGAAATCCAGCTCGATCCGCAGTCGCTGACCATGCCGATGATGAACGAGATGCGCGTCCTGCCCGCCGAGGTCCGCGCCCGGCTGGTGCCGCAGCGCGACGCGATCGAGGCGATCTATGCCCGGCTGATCGCCGATCTTCCGCTGGCCGACGACATCGACCGCGACGTTTATCGGCTGCTGCTGCTGACGCTTCTGAACAATGTCTCGGGCTGGTATCGCGCCGGGCGGCTGAGCCCCGAGGACATCGGCCGCCAGATCGCGCGGCTGTTTCGCCATGAGCGCCCGGCAGACGGCCCGCCGGGCGCCTGAACGGCTCAGTCGAGAAGCGCCGCCGCGATCTCGGCGCCGATCTGCGGGAACAGGTCCGGCCGGTCCTCGCAGATCGTCTTGCCCTGCGTCATCAGGCACAGCGTCACCGGCGCCTGCCCCGGCATCGCGACGCGGATCAGGTCGTGCTTGTAGTAGGACGCGCGCGGATCGCCGGTCCAGGAATTGCGGCCGGCCTTGCTCCAGATCGTGGCCTCGGGGGGCATTCCGCCGCCGAGGTAATCGGCCACCTGGAAATGCGGCAGCGCGGCGTTTTCCGACGCCCGGTCGCGCAGCAGATGCGCCTGAGCGCGGGCGCGCGCGCCGTCGGAAAGCGGCACCGCGCCGGTGAACAGCTCGGAAAACAGCCGCGCGGCGGCCAAGGGCGTCAGCGCGTTCAGGTAATGCCCGTCGCGGCCGGCATATTGCGCCTCGCGGCCGTAACGGGTGTCGTCCATCAGCTTTTGCGTGATGTTGCAGCCCGCGAATTCGCCCCAGCCGAGCGCCAGGAAGAAGCGGTTCAGCCCCTCGCGCCGGTCGCGCCACTCAGCGAATTCCGCCGGATCGAGCAGCGTGTCGCCGGTGGTGCCGGTGATCAGGTCGATGATGTAATTCGTCGCGGTGTTCGACGACCAGGTGATCATGTCGTGCATCGCGCGGATCAGATCGTCATGCTCGGCGATGGCGCCGGCCTCGATGCGGTTGAGCACATGGACGAGGTGGAACGCCTTGACCAGACTGCACGGGTAACAGCGCCAGTCGCCGCGATGCGCGAACCCCGCGGGGCTCGCCCCTTCGCGCAGCGCCACCAGACCGAAGGCGGCCGGGTCGAGCCCCTCGGGGCTGAACCGTCCGATCAGGCGCTGAACCAGGGCCTCGCAACGCTGGGTCCAGTCGGGGGAGTCAGGGAAGAACATGATATCGCTTTCGTTTTCGGAAATTCTCGGGCGGTTTCGGGGTTCAGGCCTTGCAGCAGCGCACCAGCCCCGCGGGCGGCACCGGATGGAGCGCCTGCACCGCCGCGCAGGCGGTATCGGCAAGCGGACAGCGCGGCGCGAAGCGGCAGCCGGGGATGACGGCGAAGGGATCGGGCACTTCGCCGCGGATCGGGGCGCCACCCGCGGCCGGGGCGCGCAGATCGGGCACCGCCGCGATCAGGGCGCGGGTGTAGGGATGGGCGGGGGCCGCGAACAGCCGGGCGCTGTCGTTCAGCTCGACGATCTCGCCCAGATACATCACCGCCACCCGGTCGCACAGGTAACGCACCACGTTCATGTCATGGCTGATGAACACGATGGTCAGGCCGCGCTCGCGGTTCAGCCGGCGCAACAGGTTGATGATCTGCGCCTGAACCGAGGCATCGAGCGCCGAGACCGGCTCGTCCGCCACCAGAACCTCGGGCTCGGGGCACAGCGCGCGGGCGATCGAGACGCGCTGACGCTGCCCGCCCGAGAGCGCGTGCGGGAAGCGCGCCGCGATTTCGGCGGGCAGGCTGACGGCCTGAAGCACCGAGGCGACGGCGGCCTTGCGCTCCGCCGCGCTCAGCCCCGGGCGGTAATGGCCGACGACCTCCAGAAGCTGCGCGCCGATGGTCATGCGCGGGTCGAGCGAGGAATAGGGGTCCTGAAACACCATCTGGATGCGGCCGCGCGGGTCGGGGCCGGCAAGCGGCGCGCCCTCGAAACGGACCTCGCCCGCGTTCGCCGGTTGCAGCCCGACGCCGATCCGGGCGAGCGTGCTTTTCCCGCAGCCGGATTCGCCGACGATACCGAGGATCTCGCCCTTTTCGACGGCCAGATCGACGCCGCGCACGGCATGAAGGGCGGCGGCCGGACGACGCGCCAGCCGGTCGGCGAGGCTGCGCCGCAGCGGAAAGCGGCGCGCGACGCCCGAGAATTCAAGCAAGGACATCGGGAACCTCCGACAGGATGCAGGCATCGAGATGGCCGGGCGTGCGGGCGCGCAACGCGGGCGGCGCGCCCAGGGCGCAGTCCGGCCGGGCGAGGCGGCAGCGCGGCGCGAACCGGCAGCCGGGCGGCGGCGCGATCAGGCCGGGCGGGCTGCCCTCGATCGGGGTGAGATCGGCGTCGCGCGCGGCCTGCCCCGGCAAGGCGGCGATCAGCGCGCGGGTGTAGGGGTGCGCCGGGCGGTCCAGCACCTCGCGCACCGGGCCGGTCTCGACGATGCGGCCGGCATACATCACCGCCACCCGGTCGCAGACCTGCGACACCACGCCGAGGTCATGGGTGATCAGGATGATCGCCGTCCCCGCGCTGTCGCGGCGCGCGCGCAACAGGCGCAGGATCTGGTCCTGAACGGTGACGTCGAGGGCGGTCGTCGGCTCGTCGGCGATGATCAGCCGCGGGCTGAGCGCCAGCGCCATCGCGATCACCACCCGCTGACGCAGCCCGCCCGACAGCTCGTGCGGATAGGCGTCGAGGCGGCGCTCGGGCGAGGTCACCTGCACGTCGCGCAAGAGATCGAGCGCGGCGGCGCGGGCCTCGGCGCGGCCGATCTTGCGGTGACGCACGATCACCTCGGCGATCTGGCGGCCGATGCGCATCGTCGGATTCAGCGCGGTCAGCGGATCCTGGAAGATGAAGGCGACATCGCGCCCACGCACCCGCGCCATCGCGCGTTCGGGCATCGCGGCCAGGTCGCCCACGCCGTCGAGCAGGATCTGACCGCCCGCGACACGCGCCGGCGCGCCGCCGAACAGCCGCAGGATCGAGCGGCACGTGGCCGACTTGCCGCAGCCGGATTCGCCGACGATGCCGAAGATCTCGCCCGGGGCGACGTCGAAGCCGACGCCATCGACCGCGCGCACGATCCCGGCGGGGGTGGTGAATTCGGTGCGCAGGTCGCGGATGGACAGCAGGCTCATGGCTTATCCCTTCGGCTTGAGGGCGGTCGACAGCCCCTCGCCCATCAGCGAGAAGGCGATGCCGATCCACACGATGGCGAGGCCGGGAAACAGCGTCATCCACGGCGCTTCACGCATGTAATCAATGCTTTCGACGATCAGGATGCCCCATTCGGGCGCCGGCGGCTGCACGCCGAGGCCGAAGAACGACAGCGCCGCCACCGCCTGCACCGTCAGCACCACATCCGACATCGCATAGACCAGCGCCGGGGTGACGGCATTGGGCAGGATGTGGCGCAACAGCACCCGGAACGTGCCGAAGCGCAGGACCCGCGTCGCCTCGATATATTCGAGGCGGGCGATCAGGATGGTCTCGCCGCGCACGATGCGGGCATAGCCGATCCAGTTCACCACGAAGAAGGCGATGTAGAGGTTCGCCTCGCTCGGGCCCAGAACGCCGACGATGGCGAGGACCAGCACGTAGAACGGAAACGCCCAGACCACATCCGTCAGCCGCATCAGCGCCGCATCGACCCGGCCGCCGAAATAGCCCGCGACCAGACCGACGAGCGTGCCGAAGGCCATCGGGCCGAACACGCAGATCACCGCGATGCGCAGATCGAAGAGCGCGCCGGTCAGCACGCGGGTCAGAATATCGCGGCCGAAATTGTCGGTGCCGAACCAGTGGCTGAGCGAGGGCGGCTGCATCGCCGCGCCGAAATCGAGCGCATATCCGTCCCACGGAGACAGCACCGGCACCAGCGCCGCGCCCGCAAGCATCAGGGCGAGCATCGCCACGCCCACGGCACCCGCCCGGCTGCGCAACAGGTTTTTCAGGACAAGCAAGGGCTTACTCCAGTCGCACGCGCGGATCGGCCAGCGCGTAACAGATGTCGGTGATCAGGTTCACGATCACCACGAGGATGGCGAAGAACACCGTCAGCCCGCGGATCACCGGCAGATCGCGCGCGACGATGGCGTCGATCAGCAGGCTTCCAAGGCCGGGGACCGAGAAGATCTTCTCGACCACCACGGTGCCGCCGATGATCCAGCTGACCCGCACGCCGATGATCGAGATCGTCGAGATCAGGCTGTTGGGCAGCACGTGGCGCAAGAACACCTGCGCCCCGGTCAGGCCCTTGGCGCGGGCGGTGTCGACGTAATCGGCCTTGAGCGTGTCGATCAGCGCGGCGCGCAGGCTTTGCTGGATCAGGGCCGCGGTCGACAGCCCGACCACCAGCGCGGGCAGGAACAGCCGGTAGATGTTCTGAACAACCCCCTGCCCCACGCCGCCCGTCGGAAACCACCCCTGACCGAGCGCCAGCCACAGGATCAGCACATAGCACAGCCAGAACGGCGGCATCGCGATCAGCGCGACGAAGACCTGACGGATCGCCCCGTCCACCGCCGTGCCCCGCTTCAGCGCGGCGAGGATCGCGAAGGGCAGCGCCACGACCAGCGCGATCAGCGTCGAATAGGCGACGATGCCGAGGGTGAAGGGCAGCCGTTCCGCCACCAGCGCAATCACCGGCACCTTGTGGAAGATCGACACGCCGAAACTGCCGGTCACGCAGTCGCGCAGGAAGTAAAGGTATTGCACCCAAAGGGGTTGATCGAGACCCCAGAGCCGGCGCATCGCGGCAAGCTCTTCGGGGCTGGCGCGGGTGCCCATCGCGCGCGAGGCCGGATCGCCCGGCATCACCTGCAACAGCATGAAGCCGATCAGCGTGATCCCGATCAGAACCGGGATCAGCATGAGAAGCCGCTTGAGAATGACCTGTATCATGAACCGTCCGGGATCGCAGGAAAAGTGCCCGCCCCCGTGAAGAAAGGGGCGGGCCAGAGGACCGGCGCGACCGGGAGGCACGCGCCGGCAGGGGAACTCACTTCTGGATCGTCACGTCTTCGAGCCGGAAGTTCGACGTCGGCAGGACCGAAAAGCCCTTGACGTAATCCTTCTCCGCCCAGGCGGTCGCGGGGTGATACAGATAGATGAACGGCGCGCCGTCATGCAGGATCTGGATCATCTCCCTGAACATCGCGCCGCGTTCCGGGCCGTTCACCGTCTGGCGCTCCTGAGCGTAGAGTTCGTTCAGCCGCTCGTTCTTCCATTCGGTGTGATAGGCGTTGGCGCGCTCGGGGTTGACGGCGACGAAGCCGATGATCTGATCGGGGTCGATCGTGTCCGAAGTCGCGTAGCTGAGCGACATCTGATAGTTGCCGGCTTTCGTCGTCGACCATTGCGTGCCGTTTTCCAGCATCTGGATCTTCAGCTTCACACCGACCTGGGCAAGCATCGCCTGCAGCGCGATGGCGGTGTTGCGCTGCGTCGCGATGCCCGAGTTGACCAGCATCTCGGCCTCGAACCCGTCGGGATAGCCCGCTTCGGCCAAAAGCGCCTTCGCCTTCGCCGGATCGTAGGGATAAGGCTTCAGATCCGGGTCGGCATAGGCCATCACCGGCATCGCCGAGGCGGCGGGCTTGCCCTCGCCATAGAGCACGCCCTTGATCAGCGCGCTCTTGTCGATGGCGTAGTTCAGCGCCTGACGCACCTTCTCGTTGCCGAGCGGCGCGTAGCGCGTATTCAGCTGCACGAAATCGGCCCGGTAGGGAATGACCTCGCCGGTGGTGATGCCGGGTTTCGCCTTCAGCTCCTTGAGCTGGTTGAGCGGCGGATCGAGCGCGACATCCACCTCGCCCGCCTCCAGCTTGATGACGCGGGCCGAGGGCTCGGTGACCACCTCAAGCACCGCCTCGTCGACCGCGGGCTTGCCCTTCTGCCAGTAATAGGGGTTCTTCGTCAGCTCGATCGAGGCGCCGCGGGTCCATTGCCTGAGCACGAACGGGCCGGAGCCCACCGGGGCATCGAAGAAGGCGGCGCCCTTCGCCTCGACCTGGGCCTTGGGCAGGATCGCGGCGGCGAACAGCGCGAGGTTGTTGAACGCCGGGGTGAACGGCTGGGCGAGGTGCATCACGATGTGATGCGGATCGGGAATGTCGAAGCTGGTGATCGGGCGGTAGAACCGGCCCCAGCTCGATTCCTTGGACGCCGCCCGCTCGATCGAGAATTTCACGTCCTCGGCCGTCACCGGCGTGCCGTCGGAGAATTTCGCATCGCGCAGCGCGAAGCTGATCGTCAGCCCGTCGTCCGAAACCGTCCAGCTTTCGGCGAGGCCGGGTTCCAGCTTTTCGCCGCTCGCGTCGGGGCGCACCAGCGTGTCGAAGATCAACAGCTGCGTCCAGATCGAGCCGTTGTCGCTCGTCGCGATCGGGTCGAGGCTGACGGGATCGTAGCCCATCGCGACGCGCAGGGTCTCGGCCTGAGCGCCGAAGGCGGCGCAGCTCAGCGTGCTTGCCAGAAGCAACGCGCGGAAAGTCAGTCTGGTCATTGTCGTTCCATCCTCGCCTGTTGTGCGATGCGCGACGCCGATCGGAATGCCGGCTGTCGTCTGACGGAAAGGTTAGACAGGCGCGACTTCGAGGAATAATAATAAATAAACGTGTTACTATCAGGATGCTGATAATGAACCTGCGCGAGATGGAACTGTTCGGCACGCTGATGCGGGTGGGCACCACGACGGAAACGGCGCGGCTGCTGGGGATTTCGCAACCCGGCGTCAGCGCGCAGCTGAAACGGCTTGAGGCGAATCTGGGCATCTCGCTGTTTCACCGCAGCGGCAACCGGCTGGAACCGACGCGCGAGGCGAACGAGCTGTTCGCGCTGTCCGCCCCGATCTTCAGCACCTACGCCCAGGTGCGCGAGCGTCTGCCCGCGCTGCGCAATCAGGCCGCCCGCCCGGTCGCGATTTCGGCAACGCCGGCGCTGGTCGAGGGGTTCCTCGGCCCGATCCTGAAGCGGGCGGGCTACATGAACTGGAAGCGGCGGCTGATCCTGCGGGTGAACTCGCCCGAAGAAGACCTGCGCCGCGGCACCGCCGACATCGGCCTGCAGATGGCCTTTCCGCCGAAGGCCGAATTCCAGTCGCATGGCATCGGCAACAGTTCTCTGGTCGCGGTGCTGGGTCAGGGCCACCCGCTCGCGCGCGAGCGCGAGCTGTTCTGCGCGATGATCGCGGCGCATCCTCTGGTGTGCTACAATGCGGACTGGTCGCCGATGGGCGCGACGATCCGCGCCGCCTTCGAGGCGCAGGGGCTGAGTTACGATCCGGCCTGCGTGGTGCCGTTTTGCGCCAATGTCTGCGACATGGTGCGGGCCTGCGGCGGGGTCGGGATCGTGGATGCGATGACCGCGCGGGAATATGCGATGCAAGGCGTGGTCTCGCGCCCGATCGTCGACATGCCGCCCATCGCCATTCTGGCGTTTCACCGCCGCAACGAACCGCTGAGCGCACCGGCGCAGGATCTGCTGTCGCATCTGGTGCGGGAGAAGGGCGCGCTGAAATAGCCTCGCCGCGGCCGGTTCGGGGCGCTAATGTGCCCCTGCCCCGCAGCCGTCGCACCCGCCGCCCACGCCCTGCACGCGCAGAATCGCTTGCCAGACTCGCCAATCTGTCGCATTCATTTACGCACAACAGTGAAATAATCGCCAAACAGCGTAACAAACGCGGCGGCGGCAGAGGGCAGCACAGATGGCAGAACACCGGATCGACCGGCTGGTCGGAGACCATGCGGCGAAGCTTTCAGAGCGGCTTCTGGCCCATCGCGCGCAGCTGTTTCCACCCGATGCGCACAAGCAGTTGCGCCGGTTCACCTCGGGCGAGGTCGCCGATCTTCTGGGGGTGAAGGACGCCTATCTGCGCAAGCTCAGCCTCGACGGGCGCGGCCCGCAGCCCGAAACCGGGCCCGGCGGGCGCCGCCTCTATACGCCAGACGATATCATGGAGCTGCGCAAGCTGCTGGAATCCGGGGCAAAAACGCCCGGGACCTATCTGCCCGGCCGGCGCACCCATGCGGATGGCAGCCGCGACCATCTGCAGGTTATCACCGTCATCAACTTCAAGGGCGGCTCGGGCAAGACCACGACGGCGGCGCATCTGGCGCAGAAATGCGCGCTCGACGGTTATCGCGTTCTGGCGATCGACCTCGACCCGCAGGCCTCTCTGTCGGCGCTGCACGGTTTTCAGCCCGAGTTCGATCTGCTCGACGGCGGCACGCTTTACGACGCGATTCGCTACGAGGATCCGGTGCCCCTCGCCTCGGTCATCCGGCGCACCTATTTCACCAATCTCGACCTGATTCCCGGCAATCTCGACCTGATGGAGTTCGAGCATGACACGCCGCGCGTCCTCTCCGGACGCTCGGGCCAGATGTTCTTTACCCGGATCTCCGAAAAGCTCGCCGAGGTCGAAGCGGATTACGATCTGGTCATCATGGACTGCCCGCCGCAGCTTGGATTCATCACGATGGCGGCCCTGTCGGCGGCAACGGCGGTGCTGGTGACGGTGCATCCGCAGATGCTCGACGTGATGTCGATGTGCCAGTTCCTGCTGATGACCTCGAACCTTCTGGGGGTGGTGGCGGATGCGGGCGGCAACATGGATTACGACTGGCTGCGCTACGTGGTCACCCGATACGAGCCCGGAGACGGGCCGCAAAACCAGATGGTCAGCTTCATGCGCAGCCTGTTCGGCGACCATGTGCTGAACAACGCGGTGCTGAAATCCACCGCCATCTCGGACGCCGGGATCACCAAGCAGACCCTCTATGAGATCGAGAAATCTGCTTTTACCAGAAGCACTTACGAGCGCGCGATGGAAAGCCTGAACGCGGTCAACGGCGAGATCGAGGATCTGATCCAGGAAGCCTGGGGCCGCACCCCGGTGCATAAGGAGGCCCGCTGATGGCACGCAAACACCTGCTCGACGGGTTGATGACGGGCGCATCGGCTGCGCCCGAACACGCATCCGAATCGCCGCTCGATCCCGGCCGGCCGCGGTTTTCCAAGGGGGCCATCGGGGCCATCTCGCGCTCGGTCGCCGATCTGCAGGCCCGCGCGCTGATCGAGATCGACCCGACGCTGATCGACGCGGGCGGGATGCAGGACCGGCTCGACAGCGACGATGCCGAGGACGCGGCGCTGCGCGACTCGATCGCCGAATACGGCCAGCAGGTGCCGGTTCTGGTGCGCCCTCACCCGACCGAGGAAGGGCGGTATCAGATCGTCTACGGCCGGCGCCGGGTGCTTGCGTTGCGCGAACTCGGCCGGCCGGTCAAGGCGCTGCTGCGCCAGCTCGACGACCGGGACCTGTTGCTGGCGCAGGGTCAGGAAAACACCGCGCGCCGCGATCTGAGCTTCATCGAGAAGGCGAATTTCGCCCGCCAGATGACTGCTGCCGGCTATGACCGCAAGATCGTCGGCGACACGCTGAGCATGG
Source organism: Paenirhodobacter enshiensis (assembly GCF_000740785.1). Classification (GTDB taxonomy): domain Bacteria; phylum Pseudomonadota; class Alphaproteobacteria; order Rhodobacterales; family Rhodobacteraceae; genus Rhodobacter; species Rhodobacter enshiensis. The sequence continues at coordinate 64,613 of NZ_JFZB01000020.1, forward strand.
ACAAGACGTTGATTTCACGTCTGTTGTCGGTCACCGACCGGGTTCCCGAAGCGCTGATCGTGGCAATCGGCGCGGCGCCTTCGGTCGGGCGCGACCGCTGGCTTGCGCTCGCCGACGCGATCGAGGCGAGCGCGCTCGACACCGATGAGATCGTTGCCCTGGTGAATACCGTGGGAGGGCCATCGGACAGCCGGTTCGAGGAAGCGTTGCGCCGCGCGCGTGGCCCCCGCCCCACCGCCGCCCCACGCCAGAAGGCCGCCCCTGAGATGGTTCGCTCTGAAAACGGCATCCCCCTCGCCCGGATCGAGCGCAAGGCCGGCCGGCTGACCCTGCAGTTCGAGAAGAAGCTAGACCGCGGCTTCGAGGACTGGCTGATTTCCGAACTTCCCGCGCTCCACGCAAGATGGGGCCGGAAGGACTGAACCCCGAGGCACGTTCAACAACAGGAGGCACGATACGGCAGAAAACTGAAAAGCCCCCCAGGACATGACATCCCGAGAGGCCCATTCCAGATTTAGCACCTCATGGATATGGCACCTCGCGCTTCACTGTCAACACCGTCTCGGCGGTGGCCGGAGGAATTTTGCCTTGTGAACCGTCATGGAGCAGATTTCAGCGACGCCTTTCGGGCGGCGGGCGGTCGATTGTGGCCTGCTGACCGCGCAGCGGCTGGCCGAGGCCCCCGCCCCTCTCGAATCCATCGACAAATGGCAGCTGTTCGACGCGTTGCGCACAGCGCGGGCAGCCTATGGCATCGGCGACCGAGATCTGACGGTGCTGAACGCGCTGCTCAGCTTTCTGCCGCGGCGCGATCTGTCGGACGAGGGCGGTCTGATCGTGTTCCCGTCGAACGCCACGCTTGGCGCGCGGGCGCATGGCATGGCTGAAAGCACGCTGCGCCGGCATATCGCGCGGCTGGTCGGTGCCGGTCTGATCGCGCGCCATGACAGCCCGAACGGCAAGCGCTACGCGACACGGGCGGGCAGGGGCGAGCTGCTGCACGCCTACGGCTTCTCGCTGCGCCCGCTGCTGGTGCAGGCCGGGGCGATCCTGGCCGCCGCCGAAAGCACCGAGGCCGAGGCCCGCCGTCTGCGGCTGATGCGCGAAGCGGTCGTCGTCATGCTGCGCGACATCGCCAAGCTGCGCACCTTCGCCCTCGCCGAAGCGCAGATCGCCCCGGACGAAGCGCTGGACGCCGAGATCGAGACCCTGCGCACCGCGCTGCGCCGCAAGCCGGAACTGACCCTTCTGGTGCGACTGAACGGACTTGCCCGCGCCCTGCTGGAACGCGCCCGCGCCGCCCTTCCCGAACCCGTGGAAACGGCGATTCCGGACGGCAATGACAGCCAGAATGAGCGGCACCATCTGAATCAAAATACCTATCACCTTGATTCTGAATCGCGCGATGAAGCACAAGCACAGACCGCAGGGCAGGGCGAGAAGGCACCGGACCTGCCGCTGACAATCGTGCTGAAGGCCTGCCCCGATATCGCGCTTTACGCGCCAGCTCCGATCCGGAGCACGGCGGATCTGGTGCGTGCGGCGCGGCACGTTCATCCCATGGCCGGGATCGCTGCCGATGTCTGGGCCGAGGCCGAGGCGGCCATGACCTCTCCCGTTGCGGCGATCGTCATGGCTGCGCTGCTGCAACGTATCGAGAGCGTGCGAAATCCCGGCGGCTATCTGCGGCATCTGACAGCGCAGGCGCGCCTTGGGCAGTTCACGCCAGGCCCGATGATCATGGCGCTTCTCGCCCCGACGAACCGGCGCGCGGCATGAAGTTGACAGCTGTCAACTCCGGGGAAAATGGGCCAGACGGCGTGTCGGACACCCGGTGGCCGTCCCGAAGACCGTCTGGGGCAGCGCTCTCTGGCAGAGGGGGAGTTCGATCACGGGCGCGCCGGATCGGAGGCGTTAAGGTAGCGGCGCACGTCACCTTATATCGCATAACATATTGAAAAATATCGTTTACTGAGGCAGCGGCGCCATCAGGCAGCATCTGCCGCCCGGATCTGCCATCTCTCTGCCCCGGGGCCCGGTGCTCCAAACGGCAACCGGGCCCCGCAGGGCCCGGCTTGGTTCAGCTTAGCGCGTTGGCGTCACTTCGGAAGCGGGCCGAGCTTCACGCCGTCGGGATAATACTTCCAGCCATCGCGGATCTTCACCTTGTTGTCCCAGGGCAGCTTGTATTCGCCCCTGGCCAGATCCTCGACCCAGGTGAGATAGTTCGCCGTCTCGCCGCCCGGCTTGCCGACATAGGCGCGGCAGCCGAGGTTGAAGATGTTGTTCTCCAGCGCCCAGTTCTCGCGCGCCTTGTCGGCAAGGCGGGGGAACAGCTCGGCGGTGACGATTTCCCAGGGGTTGCGGTGGCCCTGCTGGATGACGTTGCCGTCATAGTTGCACACCGTGCCCTCGCCGAAATAGTAGAACACGCCGTCATAGCCCGCGAGGTTGACCGAAATCGTATACATCAGGTTTTGCCAGGCATTGCTCTGGTTGGTCCAGATCCACTGATCGTTGACCTGGGTCGAATAGCCCGAGATGCGGATGTAGACGTTGGCGCCCTTGTAGGCCGCTTCGCGCGCGAGTTCGGGGAACATGCCGTCGTGGCAGATGCACACCGCGAGCTTCGATCCCTTCGGCCCGTCGCACACCGGCATCCCGAGATTGCCCGGCGACCACGGCTCGATCGGCACCCAGGGCTGAAGCTTGCGGTAATGCAATGCAATCTCGCCCTCGGCATTGACGATGATGGCGGTGTTGTAGGGCGGTTTCGCCGGGTCCTCGTTCTTCTCCATCAGCGAGAACACCGCCCAGACCTTGTTGTCGGCGCAGGCCTTGCGGAACTGCGCAATCTCGGGCGAGTCGAGCGTCAGGAGCATCTCGTCATAGGTCCAGATCGCGGTGTTCAGGCCCTGAGTGGAATATTCGGGAAAGACGATCAGGTCGAGATCCGGATACCCCGCCTTCGTCGAGGCAAGGGCCTTGCAGATCTGATCGACCTGCACCTGAATATCCTGCGGTCCCTTGATGACCGGGACCGGATACTGGATCATTGCGACGAGAAGCGCCTCTTCCCAGGCGCTCACACTTCCGGTGCTGCCCATGTTCAGTTCTCCTGTTGGGACTATCTGCCATTCAACGTATCGGCAGGGGCATTGTGAAAGCGCCGGCGGGGGCGCGATATGCGTCACCCGCCCCCACCGGCTACGTCATTCGACGTAGTCCCGGGCTCAGTTGCCGTTCATCGCCCGGTCGGCCAGCACCGCGGCGGCGGTGCGGTTCTCCACCCCCATCTTCAGGAAGACCTGTTCGAGGTGCTTGTTCACCGTCCGCCCGCTGAGGCCGAGGATCGTGCCGATGTCGGTGTTGGTCTTGCCGAGGGTCAGCCAGAACAGCACCTGAGCCTCGCGTTCGGTCAGACCGAAGCGGCCGGCCAGCATGTCTTCGCGGCTCTGGCCGGAGCGGTCGAAGATCGAGAACTGGATCTCGCCGCCGGCCCCGGGGCCGAGGCAACTGAGTTCGAGGGGGCCCGCGCTCAGCCGGCGCGATTGCGACAGGGGGGTTTCGGGCAGCTCCTTCAGCCAGTCGAGCAATGCGCCGCTGGCCCGTCCGGCCGTCATCAGCCGGTCTCCGGGCACGCTTGCGAGCAGTTCCGCGGCGCGCGGCGAGGCCCAGGACAGTGCCCCGTCCGGCCGGAACGCCGCCACCGCGCGGCCGCAGGCATCGAGCGCGCGCCGCGCGCTGTCGAGCATCCGCGCATTCGCCAGATGCACGCTCAGCCTCGCGATCAGCTCTTCGAGGTTGAGCGGCTTCGTCACGTAATCGACGCCGCCCGCGTGCAGCCCGCGCAGGATATGTTCGGGCTGGCTCAGCCCGGTCATGAAGATCACCGGCGCGGTGACCGAATGCGGTGGCTCGCGCAGGCGCCGGCAGGTCTCGAACCCGTCGAGGCCGGGCATCACCGCATCGAGCAAGATCACGTCGGGCCGCACCCGGCCGAGCAGTTGCAGCGCCGCCGTTCCGTCCCGGGCGGCGACGGCGACGATCCCGGCGCCTTCGAGCGCCTCGGACACCATCAGCAGCGCCGAAGGATCGTCGTCGACGATCAATGCGACGTAATGGCCTGGCTCAGGGCTCATCGGGGGCTCCGGCCGGCTGAAGGGACGGGTCGCAGGCATCGAGTTCATGGAGAATCCTTTCGAAATCGGCCTCGAGAAGGGCTGCGCGCAGCTTGCGGCGCAGGGCGGCGGGCAGTTCGAACCTGTCGAGGGCATCGCGCAGCGGCAGCAGGCGCGCACCGGCGGCCAGGCTGCGCAGCCGCGCCAGAGTATCGGCGGCCAGCATGACCGGAGCGGACCGATCGGGGGCAGGCGCCTCGGCTGTGCGGGGGGCGGGGGAGGGGCGGTCCGGCGACCCCCCGGCAGGGGGCGGCGCATCTTCTTCGGTCAGCCCCCCGGCGCTGCGCCGGTCGAGCCGCAACAGATCGTCGATCCGGGCGAGAAGATCGTCGAGGATGCAGGGCTTCGCGATGAAGGCATCGTGCAGCGCGATCTCGCCGGGGCCGGGGTCCGCCTCCATCGCATGGCCCGACAGCACCACCACCGGCGTCGCGCGGTGGCCGTTGGTGCGCAACCAGCGGATCAGATGCCAGCCGTTCATCCCCGGCATGTCGATGTCGATCAGGAACAGATCCGGGGCAAGGTCGCCTTGCGCGATCAGCTCCTGCGCGGCCTCGGCCGAAGGCAGGGAAATCGCGTTGAAGCCGTGATCGCCGAGGTAATGTTTCATCAAGGTCAGGTGCACCTCGTCATCGTCGACGATCGCGACGGTGCAGGTCCGGCCGAGGTAATGCGCCGGCGCGGTCCGCTCCGGGGCGGGGGGCCGTGCCGCGGGGTCCGGCAGGGCGGGCCGCGCGGCGCAAGAGGCCCGTGCCGCGCCTTGCACCGCCCCCGGCAAGGGGGGCTCTGCCGCAAGCGCCGGCACCGAGGCAAGATAGATCTGCAAGGTGAACAGACTGCCCCGGCCCGGCGTGCTGGCCAGCCGGATCTCGCCGCCCATGATGTCGACGAGCAACCGGGTGATCGTCAGCCCGAGGCCAGAGCCGCGCTGTTTCACCCCGCGGCCGCGCTCGAACGGTTGCCAGATCCGTTCCAGATCCTCGGGGGCGATGCCGATGCCGGTATCCTCGACCTCGATCCGGGCGACCTGATTGCGCCACGAGATGCGCAGACGGACCTCGCCCTTCTCGGTGTAGCGGAAGGCATTGGCGAGCAGGTTGATCAGCACCTGCCGCAGGCGCTTTTCGTCGACCATCACCCAATCGGGCAGGGCGGAGCGATAGCTGACGACGAAGCCGATGCCGCTCTCGCGCGCGGTTTCCTCGAAGATTTCGACGATCTGGTGCAGCAGATCGGGCAGGCAGACCCGGACGCGGTTCAGTTCGAGCCGCCCCGCCTCGATCTTCGAGATGTCGAGAAGCCCCTCGATCAGCCCGGCCAGATGCTCGCTGCCGCGCCGGATCGCGCGCACCCCGTCGCGCTGCTGCGCCGAGAGGGAGCGGTCCGCCTCGAGGATCTGCGCGAAACCGTAGATCGCGTTGAGGGGGGTGCGCAGCTCGTGGCTCAGCCCGGCCATGTAGCGTGTCTTGGCGCGGTTGGCGTCCTCGGCGCGGTCCCTGGCCGATTGCAGGGCGAGGTCGGTGCGCTCGTGGGCGCGGATCTCGCGCATCAGCCGCGCGGTCTGGCGTTCGCTGTCCTGCTGGGCGGCACAGCGGGCCTCGCGCGACAGCAGGAACAGCCAGACCACCACCGCGGTGACGATTGCCGCCGTGGCGAAGGTGACGGCGAGCAGCGCATCGAGCTGCGCGCCCCCGGCGGCGCGGTGCATCCACCACAACAGCGCCCCGATCCCGCCCGAGATTGTCGCGGTGGCAAGGGTGAAGCGGGCGAAGCGACCGGTCATCACCCCCCTTGCGCCCGCGGGCAACAGCGGCGCGCTGGCGGCCCCGATCATCGCGGGCAAGGTGGCATGGGGGCGGCAGCGGTCGCCGCAGGAGGCGTCGAGCGTGCAGCACAGCGAACAGATCGGCGCCTCGTGGAACGGGCAATCGGTCATGTCCTCGGGGTCGAAGCGATACTGGCAGATGCTGCATTCGATCAGCTGATGCGCCATGTCGGGCGCGGGTCTGGCGATGTAGAACCGGCTGCGGGTGGCGAGTGCGATCGCGGGTGCGAAGACCACCGCCGCGCCGAGGGCGACGAAGGGCGACAATGCCGCCGCCGCCGGACCGAACGCCCCGGCATGGGCGATCAGCGACAGCGCCGCCGCCCCGACCATCGCCCCCATGCCGACCGGATTGACGTCATAGAGATGGGCGCGGCGGAACTCGATCCCGCGCGGCGACAGGCCGAGGGGTTTGTCGATCGTCAGATCGGCGAACAGCGCCCCGATCCAGGCCAGTGCCACATGGGCATAAAGCGACAGGGTGGTCTCGATGGCGGCGAAGACGCCAAGCTCCATCAGCAGCACGGCGATGGCGACGTTGAACACCAGCCAGACCACCCGGCCGGGATGCGCATGAGTGATGCGCGAGAAGAAGTTAGACCAGGCGATGGAGCCGGCATAGGCGTTGGTGACGTTGATCTTCATCTGCGACAGGATCACCAGCGCCCCGGTCAGCGCAAGCGCGACGCCCGGCGAGGGGATCACCTCGGCCAGCGCGGCATGATAAAGCGCGGTCGGGTCCAGCATGTGGATATCGTGCGACACGCTGCCCTGCGTCACCGCGAAGCTGATGAGCCACGACCCCGCCAGCATCTTCAGCGCGCCGAGAACCACCCAGCCCGGCCCGCCCGCGATCACCGAAAGCCACCATTTGCGGGTCTCGGCGCGGGTCTTCGGTTCCGGCAGGAAGCGCAGGAAATCGACCTGTTCGCCGATCTGCGCGATCAGCGCCAGCACCACCCCCGAGGCCGAGCCGAAGGCCACCAGCGCGGGCACCTCGTTGCCCTGCGGGTCGATCTCGGCGCGGCCGCGAAACCCGGTCCAGATGTCGAGGTCATAGCCCGAAAAGGCCAGCAGCACGAAGGGCAGCAGGTTCAGCACCACCCAGAACGGTTGTGTCAGGTTCTGGAACAGCGAGATCTTCGAGAAGCCATAGGCCACGAAGGGGATCACCGCCAGCGCCGAGACCAGATAGCCGATCCCCGGCGGCAGCCCGAACACCAGATCGAGCGCCATCGCCAGAATCGAGGCCTCGAGCGCGAAGAAGATGAAGGTGAAGCCGGCGTAGACCAGCGAGGTGAGGGTGGAGCCGAGATAGCCGAACCCCGCGCCGCGCGTCAGCAGGTCGATGTCGATGCCGTAGCGCGCCGCGTAATACGAGATCGGCAGGCTGGTGATCAGCATGATCAGCCCGGCGATGGCGATGGCGGCCAGAGCGTTGTGAAAACCCCAGTTCAGCGTGATGCCGGCCCCGATCGCCTCGAGCGCGAGAAACGAGATCGAGCCGAGCGCGGTATTCACCACCCGCGTCATCGTCCAGCGCCGGGCGCGCCGCGCGGTGAAGCGCAACGCGAAATCCTCCATCGTCTCATTGGCGACCCAACGGTTGTAATGCCGTCTCTCGCCGCTGGCCTGAAAAGCCCGGATCATCGTCTGTGCCATCCCTGAAGCGGGGCGTGCGGCGCCCCTTGTCGGTGCCCGGAATTCGCCCCGTGTCCCCGCGTCGGCGGGGCGGGTTTCGCGGCCGGTCCTTTGTCGTTGGGGGCCGACAGTAAGGGGAAAACCGCGCAGATGAATACGTTATTTGACGTATGTCCCGCCGGGGGGTCCGGGGCGCAGGTTCGGGGCAGGGCATGGCCACAGCGGCCCGCGGCCCGCTTCAACCGTCATCACCCGTCAGATCGAGGACCCGCATCCATGTCTCGAAAGATTTCCCTTCCGCCCGCTTTCGCCGCGCCGTCGCGTCGCGGCTTTCTCGCGGGGGCATCGGCTCTCGGTGCCACGCTGTTCCTGCCCAAGAACCTGCGCGCGGCCGATTATCCGACCGCCGCGGTGAACACCACGGGCCTTGCCGTGACCGACACCGAGGCCACCATCGGCATCCTGCATTCGGTCACCGGCACCATGGCGATTTCCGAGACCGGATCGGTGCAGGCCGAGAAGCTCGCGGTCGAGCAGATCAACGCCCAGGGCGGCGTGCTCGGGCGCAAGATCAAGGTGGTGCAGGAAGACGGCGCCTCCGACTGGCCGACCTTCGCCGAGAAGGCGAAGAAGCTTCTGGTCGACGACAAGGTCTGTTCGGTCATGGGCTGCTGGACCTCGGCCTCGCGCAAGGCGGTGCTGCCGGTGTTCGAGCAATACAACGGCATCCTCTACTATCCGACCTTCTACGAGGGGCTTGAGCAGTCGCACAACGTCTTCTACGACGGGCAGGAAGCGACGCAGCAGATCATCGCCGGCCTCGACTGGGTGACCAAGACCAAGGGCGCCAGGAGCTTCTATCTGCTCGGTTCGGATTACATCTGGCCGCGCACCTCGAACAAGATCGCGCGCAAGCATATCGAGGACAAGCTCGGCCTCGAAGTGGTGGGCGAGGAGTATTATCCGCTCGGGCACACGCAGTTCAACTCGGTCATCAACAAGATCAAGCTGAAGAAGCCCGATGTGATCTATGCCATCGTCGTCGGCGGCTCGAACGTGGCGTTCTACAAGCAGCTCAAGGCCGCGGGCATCGACCTGACGAAGGAAAAGCCGCTGTTGCTGACGATCTCGGTGACCGAGGACGAAATCCGCGGCATCGGCGGCGAGAACATCGAGGGCGCCTATGCCTGCATGAAATACTTCCAGTCGCTGAAGAACCCCAACAACGAGGCTTTCGTGAAGGCGTTCAAGGCGATGTGGGGTCAGGACATGGTGATCGGCGACGTGACCCAGGCGGCCTATCTCGGCCCCTGGCTGTGGAAGGCCGCGGTCGAGAAGGCGGGCTCGTTCGACGTCGAGAAGGTGATCGCCGCGAGCCCCGGCATCGAGCTGACCACCGCCCCCGAGGGGTATGTCAAGATCCACGAGAACCACCATCTGTGGTCGAAGACCCGCGTCGGCCGCGCGCTGGCCGACGGTCAGTATGACGTGGTGTGGGAAACCCCCGATCTGGTCGAGCCGAACCCGTTCCCGGCCGGCTATCAGTAAGACCCGGCCAGTAAGACCCGGCCAGTAAGACCCGGCCAGTGAGACCCGGCGGACGATGAACCCGGGGCAGGGCGCGGCCCGTGTCGCCCCTGCCTGCCGACCCGCCGCGGCCGGTGGCTTCAGGCCAGTCCGCATCCCCCGCCGGCCCGTCCGGCGGCTTTCCTTCCCACCGCCGGGGCCTTCGGGCCTCGCGCCGACTGAACGCCGGGTGCCCCCCGCACCCGGCGCTTTTCCCCCGTTTCCAAGCCCGTTCCCAAGGAGGTGACGATGTTCGCCGATTACAGCTGGGGCGACCTGATGTCGATCTTCGCCATGCAGGGCTTCGCCGGACTGATCCTGTTCTCCGTCTATGTGCTGATGGCCCTCGGTCTGGCCATCATCTTCGGCCAGATGGGGGTCATCAACATGGCGCATGGCGAGTTCATGATCCTCGGCGCCTATGTGACCTATCTGACCTCGAAGCTGTTCGCGGCCTTCCTGCCCGGATTGTTCGGCCTGTATTTCTTCGTGGCGATGATCCTTGCCTTCATCGCGTCGGGAGGTCTCGGGATGGCGGTCGAATGGCTGCTGATCCGCCATCTCTACAAGCGTCCGCTCGATACGCTGCTGGCCACCTGGGGCGTGTCGCTGATCTTGCAGCAGCTTTACCGCACGGTCTTCGGCGCGCGCGAGGTCGGCGTCGAGATCCCGCAATGGATGATGGGCTCGCTCACCCTCACCGATACGATCGAGATCCCGATCAACGGGCTGTTCGTGATGGTGCTGGCGATCGGCATCTCGGTGGCGATCTATGTGCTGATGTATCGCTCGGGCTGGGGGTTGCAGGTGCGCGCCGTGGTGGCGAACCGCGCCATGGCCGATGCGGTCGGCATCAATACCGCGCGCACCGACCGGCTGACCTTCGGTGTCGGCTGCGGTGTCGCCGGGGTGGCGGGGGCGGCCTTCACGATGATCGGTTCGACCGGGCCGACGGCGGGGCAGCTTTACATCGTCGATACCTTCCTCGTGGTGGTGTTCGGCGGCGCGGGCAATCTGCTCGGCACCATCGTCTCGGCCTTCTCGATCAGTCAGGGACAGTCGATCCTTGAATTCTTCCTCTCCGGCTCGACCGCCAAGGTGCTGACCCTGCTCACCGTGGTCATCATCGTGATGGTGCGCCCGCAGGGGCTGTTCGCTCTCAAACTCCGCAAATGACGAGGCCCGCGATGTCGCTTCTTTCTCCTTCGACGGAAGGCCGGACCGGCGCCTTCCTGAACCGCACCGAGCTGGCCGGAACCGTGGTGCTGGCGCTGTTCATCTTCGTGGTCCTGCCGCTGGTGCTCGATCCGTTCCGGCTCAACATGTTCGGCAAGTATCTGACCTATGCCTTCGTCGCGGTGGGGCTGGTGCTGTGCTGGGGGGCGGGGGGGATCCTCAGCCTCGGACAGGGGGTGTTCTTCGGGCTCGGAGGCTATGCGCTCGCGATGTTCCTCAAACTCGAGGCCTCGACCCCCGAGGCGACGAAGATCCAGTCCACCCCCGGCATCCCGGATTTCATGGACTGGAACCAGATCACCCAGTTGCCGCTGTGGTGGCAGCCGTTCCATTCGCTCGGCTTCTCGCTGGTGGCGGTGGTGGCGGTGCCGGTCTTCTTCGCCTTCGTGATCGGCACGGCGATGTTCCGGCGCCGGGTGGGCGGGGTGTATTTCTCGATCATCACCCAGGCCATCGCGGCGATCCTGACGATCCTGATTATCGGCCAGCAGGGCTATACCGGCGGCGTCAACGGCATCACCGATCTGCGCACGCTGAAGGGCTGGGACATCCGCCCCGACGGCGCCAAGGAGGTGCTGTATTTCGTCAACGCGGCACTGCTGTTCGTCTGCCTCGCCATCGCGCAGCTCATCCGCCGATCCAAGCTCGGCCGGCTGCTCATCGCGATGCGCGATCAGGAGGACCGGGTGCGCTTCTCGGGCTATGACGTCGCCTCGCTGAAGATCTTCATCTTCTGCGTCGGCGCCGCCTTCGCCGCCATCGGCGGGGCGATGTTCACCCTGCAGGTCGGCTTCATGTCGCCCACCTTCGTCGGCATCGTGCCCTCGATCGAGATGGTGATCTTCTGTGCCGTGGGCGGGCGCAACTCGCTGATCGGCGCGGTCTGGGGCACGCTTCTCGTCAACTGGGCGAAGACCGCCTTCTCCGAAACCTTCCCCGAGCTGTGGCAGTTCGGCCTCGGCGCGCTGTTCATCGCGGTGGTGCTGGTGTTCCCGAACGGTCTCGCGGGGATCTGGACGACGCATGTCGCGCCGGTTCTGGCCCGGCTTCTCGCCCGCGGCGAGAGCAAATCCACCACCCCCGCGGAATGAGGTGACACGATGGCTTATGTCAATCCACAGCAGATTCTGACGGTCGAGGATCTGACCGTCTCCTTCGACGGGTTCCGCGCGGTCGACGGGCTGAACCTGTATATCGCGCCGAACGAATGCCGGGTCATCATCGGGCCGAACGGGGCGGGCAAGACCACCGTTCTCGATCTGATCTGCGGCCGCACCAGGGCGAGCGGCGGCACGGTGCTGTTCAAGGGCCGCGACCTGCTGAAGATGCGCGAGGACCAGATCGTGCACGCCGGGGTCGGGCGCAAGTTTCAGACCCCCTCGGTCTACGAGGATCTGACGGTGCTGGAGAACCTCGAAATCTCTTATCCGCGCGGACACAGCGTCTGGGGTGCGCTGGCGTTCCGGCGCGATGGCGAGGTCATGGACCGCATCGCCGAGATCGCCCGCACGATCTTCCTCGCCGATGCGCTCGACGAGAAGGCGGCGTTTCTCAGCCACGGGCAGAAGCAATGGCTGGAGATCGGGATGCTGCTGATCCAGGACCCGGAGCTTCTGATGCTCGACGAGCCGGTCGCCGGCATGTCGGTGGCCGAGCGGGTGAAGACCGCGGAGTTGCTCAACCGCATCGTCTCTGACCGGTCGGTGATCGTGATCGAGCATGACATGAAATTCGTGGCCGACATCGCCACGCGGGTGACGGTGCTGCATCAGGGCAAGCTGCTGGCCGAGGGCTCGATGGCGCATGTGCAGGCCGATCCGAAGGTCATCGACGTCTATCTGGGCCATTGAGGAGAGCATCATGCTGAAAGTTGAGAATCTGCGCGCCTCTTACGGGCAAAGCGAGGTGCTGCACGGGCTGGATTTCACCGTGCCGCAGGGCGAGATCGTGGCGATCATGGGCCGCAACGGCATGGGCAAGACCACGCTGATGAAGACGCTGATCGGGCTGGTGGCGGCGCGCAGCGGCACGATCGAGGTCGACACGACCGAGGTCACCGCGCTCAGCCCGCATGAGCGGGTGGCGGACGGGCTCGGCTATGTGCCGCAGGGGCGGATGATCTTCTCGGCGATGACGGTCGAGGAAAACATCCGCACCGGGCTGACCGTCACCGGATCGCGCGAGGTGCCCGCGGCACTTTACGAGCTGTTCCCGGTGCTGCTGGAGATGCGCCGGCGGCGCGGCGGCAACCTGTCGGGCGGCCAGCAGCAGCAGCTGGCCATCGCGCGGGCGCTGGCCTCGAACCCGAAGGTTCTGCTGCTCGACGAGCCGACCGAGGGGATCCAGCCCTCGATCATCCGCGAGATGGCGCGCACGCTCCGGCGCATCCGCGACGAGCGCGGGCTGACCATCGTGGTTTCTGAACAGGTGCTGAGCTTCGCGCTCGACGTGGCAGACCGGGTGATGGTGATCGAGAACGGCGAATTCGTGCACGATGCGCCGCGCAGCGGGATTGATGCGGCCCGCGTCGAGAGGTTTCTGGCGGTCTAGAGCGGCTGGTCCGGCTCTTCGGTGGCGTGACCGGGGCCGGACCGCAGGGGCGTTCCACAGCGGGTGTTGACGCTGTCCTCCGGGCCGGCGGCGGCCGCTTCGTAAAGGATTTGATAATTGTTCCTTATCGCGAATATATGACATGGTCGCGTATTTTTCATGTGACCCGCATATTGGTGAAATTATGAGGATTTACGCCTTATCCATCTGTAATGAATTTTAACTGTATCGAAAGCGAGGCCGTCCCCGGTCTCGGAAACCCTCGTGCCGCGGTCATGGGCAAGGCTTCGGCCAGATCGGCAATGTGACCATCTTGTGGGCCGGAGGGTTTCGAATTTCCCGGCGCTCATCGAGGCCTCCTGGTGTGGATTTCCCGTCAGGCGGCGGCTGGTGCTTGCGCAAAGCACCGGGGTGTTATGCGGCATGGCTCATCCGGATCACATTCGGACCGCAAGGCCAGATCAGGACTGACGTCCGCCGGGTTCTCTTCTCTCCTTTCCGTGGCTGTCCTGACAATCGACCAGTTCGCCCCCGATTTCGGTAAGCCGGACGGCGAGCGCATGGTCATGCGTTCTCCGCCGCACGCGTCAGGCCCGGCAAAGCGGCGCCCCCCGCTTCGGAAGGGGCCGGTTTGCAGCGGGCAGAGCAAAAATTGCCCCCCGTGCCGGTGTTCGGAGAAACAGCCCTCTGTTTCGGCGGGCATCTACGAAATGGCAAAAAGATGAGTTCCGCATTAGCGTTAAAAGACGATCAAACTGATCGACTTTAACGCAGGCCGCGCGTGTCGCGCCGTGACGAAGAGCAAGGAATTCATCATGATCCGAACACTGTGCCTTGGCCTCGGGCTGATGCTGGCGGGGCAACCGGGGCTGGCGCTGACCATCGGTGTGACGCCCGGCGCGCTGGCCGATTCCGTCGAAACCGCCGCCACGCAGCCAGGGACTGGACGTCAAGGTGGTCGAATTCAGCGACTGGACCACGCCCAACGTGGCACTGGCGAACGGGGATCTGGACGCGAATTATTTCCAGCATCAGGCATTTCTGGACAATGCCAACCGCGAAACCGGTTACGGGCTGGTGTCGGTCGGGGTGGGAATCCTGCCCAATATCGGGCTGTATTCCAGCAAATATACGTCCATCGACCAGGTGTCTCAGGGCGCCCGGGTGGCGGTGGCCAGCGATCCGGTCAATCAGGGGCGCGGGCTGGCATTGCTGCAAACGGCGGGCCTGATCGCGCTGCGCGATGGCGTGGGGGCGCAAGGCACGCTGGATGACATTACCGGCAACCCCAGAAAGCTGAACATCGTCGAGATCGAGGGGCCGCAGCTGGTGCGGGCCCTGTCGGATGTGGATCTGGCGCAGGGCTATCCGTCCCATTACGTCAACGCCGGTCTGGCCGACATCGCGGGCCGGGCGCTGCTGTTCTCGGGCGCCGGGGACGCGTATTTCGCCATCCGTTTCGTGACCCGTCCCGATCGCCGCGACGACCCCGATCTGCAGCGCTTCATCCAGATCTACCAGACCTCTCCGGCGGTGCGCGACACCATCGCGGCCGGCTACGCGCATAACCCCGCGCTCTACTCCCTGCCCTGGCTCAAATAATCGGGAAATCACCATGAAACTGAAAACACTGGCAATCTCTGCCCTGTTCGTGCTGACTGCCGCGGCCGCGCAGGCGGCACCGCTGAAGATCGGCGTCGTGCCGGGCGCTTACAGCGATGCCGCGATCGTCGCCGCCGAAGAGGCGAAGGCTCGTGGCCTCGATGTCGAGGTGGTCGAGTTCAGCGACTGGACCACGCCCAACGTGGCGCTGGCGGCGGGCGACATCGACCTGAACTTCTTCCAGCACGTGCCTTTCATGGAAAATGCCGAGAAGCAGGGCGGTTATCATTTCGCCGCCGTCGCGCCCGGCATTCTGGCCAACCTTGGGCTGTATTCGCTCAGGCACAAGAGCTTCGACGAAATCCCCGACGGTGGCTCGGTCGCCATCGCGAACGATCCGGTCAATCAGGGGCGCGGGTTGCTGCTGCTGCAAAAGGCCGGGCTCATCAAGCTGCGCGACGGCGTGGGGTTTCTGGGCACGGTCGATGACATCGCCGAGAACCCGCGCCATCTGAAATTCACCGAGGTCGAGGGCCCGCAGCTGGTGCGGATCACCGGAGACGTGGATCTGGCGCAGGGCTATCCGCATTTCATCGTCGCCGCGGGCACCTTCGATCCCGCCAGCGCGCTGATCTATTCCGGCATCGAGGACCGCAAGTTCGCGGTCAACTTCGTCTCGCGTCAGGACAACAAGGACGATCCGCGCATCCGCGCCTTCATCGACGTGTTCCAGCACAGCCAGAAGGTCAGGGATCAGATCCACAAGTCCTTCGCCAACAGCGACAAGCTTTACATTCTGGCATGGGAGGGAAAATGACCCAGGCTCTTGCATTGGCCGGCACGCTGACCACCGGGGCAACGGTGGCGCAGCGCAGGGCGGGCACCGTCGTCTTCGAGAACCTCGGCAAGGTCTATCGCTCGTCCGCGGGCGAGGTGACGGCGCTGCGCGACATCACGCTGAACATCGAAGCGGGCGAGATCTTCGGCATCATCGGCCGGTCGGGCGCGGGGAAATCCAGTCTGCTGCGCACCATAAACCGGCTGGAAAGCCCCACCGCCGGCCGGGTGCTGATCGACGGGCAGGACATCGCGCAGCTGAGCGCGGGCGAGTTGGTGGACCTGCGCCGCAGGATCGGAATGATCTTTCAGCATTTCAATCTGTTGTCGGCCAAGACGGTGCGTGAAAACGTCGCTTTGCCGCTGCGCGTCGCCGGGGTTCCGGCGGACGAGATCCGCATCCGGGTGGATCAGGTTCTGACGCTGGTCGGACTGGACGGCAAGGGCGAGACCTATCCCTCGCGGTTGTCGGGCGGGCAAAAGCAGCGTGTGGGCATCGCCCGGGCGCTGGTGAGCCGTCCCGAAATCCTGCTGTGCGACGAGGCAACCTCGGCGCTGGATCCGGAAACGACGGTCTCCATCCTGCGGCTGCTGCGCGACATCAACCGCCGGCTGGGGCTGACGATCGTCCTCATCACCCATGAGATGAGCGTGATCCGCGAGATTTGCGACCGCGTGGTGGTGGTGGAGAAGGGCGAGACCGTGGAACAGGGGCCGGTCTGGCAGGTGTTCGGCACCCCGCAGCACGAAGCCACGTGCGCCCTGCTGCAACCGCTCGAGACCGGCCTGCCCGAGGATCTGGCCGACCGGCTGCGCGCCACCTGGCGGGCGGGCGATGAAACCCTGGCCGAATTGCGGTTTTCCGGCAGCAGAACGCCCGATCTGGCGGCCATCGGGGCCGCGGCGGGCGGACGGGTGCGGCTGATCGCCTCGCAGGTGGAACGCATTCGCGGCCATGCCATCGGCCAGGTTCTGGTGGCACTGGGCGCGGGACGACAGGTGGCCGATCTGGCCCCCTTTGCCGACAGCACAAGGAGTATCTTTACAGTAAGACGATCAGATATTCCGGAACGTGGACGGGTGATCATGTGATCACGTCCTCAACGCTTTCCGGCGAAGCGACCCAACTCCTCGAGACTCGTACGGACGGCCGCGTCAACAGCACAATTCGTGCTGGCGGAAGTGCTCTCGTCTCAGCCGATGGCGATCTTGAAAGCAGCGGTTTGATTCAGGCCGGTTATTCGGGAACGGTTGCGGATCGTGTCTCATTCGGGGATACGATCGCCGCAGTCGATCCGGTCGTCTTTGACGCCTCTCTGAACTCAGGACCCGGCACAGACACGGCAGTCACACCAGACCGGGGAAACAGCGGCTCCAGGCAGATATCCGCGCCGGGTGACACGAATGCCGCGACAGCGTCCGCAGCCAACCCCGGAACCAGCCTGGTTTCGCGCGCCCGCGCAGCGCTTCTCTCCGGCGTCACGGCCACAGGGCTGGCGCTTTCCTCTGCTGCGGGGGGGGCGGGGCCTGGCCTCACCTCCTTCTCGGGAGCTGCCACGGACGCGAACCTTTCTTCTGTAGCCGGTAACGGTGCGAGCGACGCCGGAGCGTCTTCGTTCACGGGAAGCACCTATGACGGTCCCGGAGCCTCGGGCATGTCCGGGGCTACCAACCCCGGGGCCAGCCGCAGCTCCGTCGCTGGCACGCCAACAGCCGATGTCACAACTTCCTCCGTCTCCGGCGGGGCTGTGTCGAGCTCGGGAAGCTCTGTCTCAGGCGGAGCGCTGTCCTCCGCAGCCGCCTCGCTCTTTTCCACGACAGGTGTTTCCGCCACCGGAACGGCGAGCGCGAATTCGGTATCGACAGATCCAGGCGCGCTGCAGGGAACGGATTTCGACTGGAATGGCTCCGTCCTGTCCACCTCGTTCACCCCGGCGCAAACGACGACCACAACCTCTGGTGTCGCATCGGCGCAAACCCGGTTTACGAAGGACGATCTGTCGGGCGAATCTGCTCCCTATACGTTCCTGTCTGCAACCTCGGGATTCGATCGGGACAGCGTGCTCGGTGGCACCGTCTCCGTATCCACAGCGACGCTCGATACGATTTTCGCGGACCAGTCAGCGGCTTTGTCAGCCTTGTCCGATCGGTCTGCAACCCTTGATGCGATCACCGCCTATCGTGATCAGGACTACTTCACCGCGACCAATACCGCAGCCAGCCAATCCGGAGCCGTCTCTCTGACCGTAGCTGGCGACACCGTCACCCTCACCGGCGGAACGGTCGTATCCTCTGGCGCGATTGCAATCTCGGCAACGACCCTGAACGCATCAGGCGTTCAGGGCAGCGCAAGCAGAGTCTCCGTCACGACCGCCACGGGCGATCTCTCTCTGAGCACCTTCTCCGACATCTCGACCGACAGCATGGCGTTGGAGGCCAACGGCGGTGACGTGCTGATTGATGTTTCCCGCGACTTTTCCGGAGATTTTACGGCCATTGCCGGGAATGACATCCGTCAGATCGGCACGTCGATCACGGCACAGAACATCGTGTATTCG
Source organism: Paenirhodobacter enshiensis (assembly GCF_000740785.1). Classification (GTDB taxonomy): domain Bacteria; phylum Pseudomonadota; class Alphaproteobacteria; order Rhodobacterales; family Rhodobacteraceae; genus Rhodobacter; species Rhodobacter enshiensis. Next base: position 82,609 of record NZ_JFZB01000020.1, read on the forward strand.
GCGGCAAACGACATCATCATCAGCGCAGAAACGTCCAGCGTCACCTCTGACATTGTCGCAACCCAGATAAGCTCGAATCCCCGCTGGACCAGGGATGGCGACGAAGATCGTCACATCGTGACACAGGTTGTCGTCGGCAGTCAGACCGTCGCGACCGCGACGGCTGCCAGCGTTTCCGCCTCGGGAACACTCCAGATCATCGCGGGTAACGATGTCGACGTGACAGGGTCGACCCTGTCCGGGGAAGATGGCGTTCTCATCGTTGCGGGAAATGAACTTAATATTCTTCCCGAAACCTTGACCAACAGTTCCTCGCAGAAGGTGGGGAAGACGAGTTCCAGTTCGACCGTGGTCAGCAATGTGCTGAGTTCGGTCACAAGTGGTGGCGATCTTACCCTCGCTGCGGGCCTTGTCTTCGATTCCGACGGCTCCCTTGTCGCAGGATCAGGGGCGGGCGACCTTACCGTCGCAGGCGCCGCCCTCACGGCAGAGGGAACCCTCAGCCTTCTCGCCACGGGAACGGTCACAGTCGCCGCCGCGACCGACATCGCCATCAGCGAGAGCCAAAGCAAGAAGTCGTCACTCTTCAAGAAGACCACGAAGGTCACCTCTTCGACGGACATCACCCATATCGGCTCGACGCTCAGCGGGTCCGATGTGAAAATCTCGGGCACCGACATTACTCTTGCCGGTGCCGATATCGACGCCACGGGCAGCATTGGCCTCAGCGCCAGCGGCACCATCCTCTCGGGGGCCTATGCCGATGTTCACGAGAGCTACAGCCACAAAAGCTCGAGTTGGCTCGGTGGGCTGATCAATAATTATAGCACGACGAGCCAATACAGCACCGAGCTTTCCGGTTCCGATCTTCTCGCCGACGCCGATCTTTCGATGGTGACCGCGACCGGGGATATCACCTTGCAGGGCGGATCCTATACCGCCCGGACCGGAACCCTCACCATCAGCCCCGGCTCGGGCAAGCTGGTGCTGAGCGCTCTCGTCGATAGCGATCAGGGCTATAGCCAAAGCCAGTCGGACAACGGTGTCACGCGCACATTGACGACCGAAAGCTGGGACCGGGAAAGTGCTGCATACGCCTTGCTCTCCGGTGCTCAGACCGACCTCAAGGGCGTCACAGGCCTCACAGGCACAAGTGTGCGTGCCGGAACGGACAGCGATGGGGCTGTCACTCTGTCCTCTTCCGAGGGCATCGCAGGAACCGCCGCCTCTGTTGGCGCCTGGATCGACACGCTTCCGGATGATCTGCAAGGCAAGGCCGCCGCACTTGCCGTTCAGGGCCTCACGGACGCGTATTCCTACGACAGCACAACGTCCATGAACCCGGCATTCGGAGCTTTGGTCGCAATCGCGGCCTCCTTCGCCGTTGGGCCGGGGGGCTGGCTCAATCTCGACCTGACCGGTTGGCAGGCGGCTGTCACCTCGAGTGCCATCACCAGCGCCACGGAAGTTGCCCTCACGGGTAATTTCGATCTTGACGACATCATCACTGA
>NZ_JFZB01000021.1 GCF_000740785.1 Paenirhodobacter enshiensis
GGCAGGCGGCTGTCACCTCGAGTGCCATCACCAGCGCCACGGAAGTTGCCCTCACGGGTAATTTCGATCTTGACGACATCATCACTGATGCTGCGTTCGCAGGACTGACGTCCGAACTTCAAAGTTTGGCTGACAACTATATTTTGGGATCCGAGGCCGTCGGATCAAAAACTATCTACGGTCAGAATCTGATCTCAAACTTTGGTAACGGTCAGCTCTCTTACACGACGCTTATAAAAAGCGGTCTTGATAGCGCCATTTCCTCAGGCCTCTCCTCGGCTATTTATGATACGGATTTCTGGGACAGCTTCGCGACCACGCTCGGAACTTCGGCTATTAACAGTGCCGCTGCAGCCTTACAGACGGAGATTGGCAGCGAGTTCGTCGATGCAGACGGCAATTCAATCCATGGTGGCGAAGGCTCTCTTGGCCATGTGCTCGCGCATGCGGCTCTCGGCTGTGTTGTCGCCGAAGCCGAAGGGGGGGCCTGTTCTGCTGGCACAGCCGGAGCGGCAGCCGCGGCGATTTATAGCGGAACACTCAGTGGAACCACCCCAGACAGGGCCAACTACGATTCGGACGAAGATTACGACGATGCCTACAGCACCTGGTCTGCGAACGTCACTTCCACAGCTCAGCTCCTTGGGGGAATCACCGGATATTTCACCTCGGGTGGTGACGCCCAAAACGTTTCCCTTGCCGGAAACATCGCTGCCTCATTAGTTGAGAACAACTACCTCACACACGAGGATCAGGCGGCTCTGCTTGCCGAAATCGAAGCTTGTGAAGATGCAAACGATGGATATTGCGATGATCCCTCAGCAATCTTTGAAAAATATGAGCAGATATCGGACCTGCGAGATAAGAATCTCGCAGAGATTTGCGGCGACAGCATCGCCTGCGTCAATAGCGCCTTGAACAATATCGCGACCACTGGTTGGGACTATATCACCGAAAATTACGCAAGTTACTGGAGTGAACTAAGCGGGGCTGTTCAGCCGGGGGAGGCAGCACAGACCTATATAGAAAGCGCTCTTCATGGCAGCACAAAACTCCATGGTGAGTGGGTTCAGACCAGTTGCGCCGGAATTGACGACGCGGTCTGCGAGGCCGGCTGGAGTGAGGCGGAACAAAAAAGTGCTTTGGCTGCCGTTGGCGTCATTGCCGTTGCAGGAGCGGTGCTGTTCACTCCGGAAGTTGCCGCAGCCTGTCTTGCAAACTCTGTCTGCAGGGCTGGATTGTTAACATCAGAAGTTACCAATCTCACCAGTTGCGCCACAGAAGGCGTCTGTGTAATATCATCTCCGTCAACCGTCCTCACCAATAACCTGACGGAAGTCGGTGGGGCTAAGGTTGTTACGGTAGCCACAAAGGGGGGAGCAGCAAGCTCAGTAAATGGGGCTAGGCTTAGTATGCAACTCTCCGCCGAGGAAGCTGCTGGTGTACGAGCCCCAACTTCAATCTCAAGTTATTCGGATCATGCCCTCCAACAGATTGCTGGTCGAGACGGTGGGATAGGTGTTAGCCAAGCGGCAATCGATGATGCATTCTTGAACCCAACGGCTATTCAGTATGTCCCGAGCAAATATGGGCCGACTTTTAGATATGTCGGGCAAGACGCAACAGTGGTAGTCAATCCACAAGGTAATGCAGTCACTACGTGGGGAACAAGTGCCGCAGGTGTTGGAAAATGAAGCTGGCGTTAACTGACAGACAGAAGGAAATTTTGAGAGACCTACGTCTTAAAGACGCAGGAAAGAATGTGTCGGCTTTCGATAATCTTGAAAAGGGAGCAGCGACTTTTTCCGAAATTGATATTCTTTGTGATCTGATCAATGCAGAGTTTATGATGGAAGGCATATTGCCGACGTATGAGCCGAACGAGTACGGGGTTGAGTTGGAGAGCCTGCTTGACCTGATCAACAGGTCTCGTTTGAAAGGGCCACAGTGATGGTGTGGGATCGGCTTGCATGGGCGACTATGCTTCGCCCTCGCTTTGTCGACCTTCTTAACTTTATTGCGACGGCCTTGTTACTGCTGGTTCTCGCGATTTCTGGCGACAGCTTGGTTTGGGCTGAGCAAGATGATTGGTCGGCGATCCGCTATCCATTCGATGAACATACTCATATTCATCAAGCTGAGGTGGTTCGGTTGATCTGAACAGGTTCC
>NZ_JFZB01000022.1 GCF_000740785.1 Paenirhodobacter enshiensis
GTTTCGTCCGTTCGTACTTTGCCTTTGCCATAATGGCCTCCTGATGTTCCTAGCGCGTAGCGTCAGGCGCCGGGTCGCCCCGGCGCCGTCGGGCTTACGCGTATTTCTTCTGGATCTCGTCCGAGATGTTCTGCGGCACGGCTTCGTAGTGATCGAAGATCATCGTGAAGACCGCGCGGCCCGAGGACATCGACCGCAGGTTGTTGATGTAGCCGAACATGTTCGCGAGCGGCACGAAGGCGTGGATCACGTTCGCGTTGCCGCGGGTGTCCTGACCCTGAACCATGCCGCGACGCGACGTCAGGTCGCCGATGATGCCGCCGGTGTATTCTTCCGGGGTCACCACTTCGACCTTCATGATCGGCTCGAGCAGCTTCGCACCGGCCTTCTTCAGGCCTTCGCGCATCGCCGCACGGGTCGCGATTTCGAACGCCAGCACCGAGGAGTCGACGTCATGGAACGCACCGTCGATCAGCGCGACCTTGAAGTCGATCACCGGGAAGCCAGCCAGCGGACCCGAGTCCATGACCGACTTGATGCCCTTTTCGACGCCCGGGATGTATTCCTTCGGAACCGCACCGCCGACGATCTTGGATTCGAACGAGTAACCCTCGCCCGGTTCCGTCGGGGTGATGACCAGCTTCACGCGCGCGAACTGGCCGGTACCGCCGGTCTGCTTCTTGTGCGTGTAGTCGATCTCGGCTTCGCGCGAGATGGTCTCGCGGTAAGCCACCTGCGGCGCACCGATGTTCGCCTCGACCTTGAACTCGCGCTTCATCCGATCGACGAGAATGTCGAGGTGAAGCTCGCCCATCCCCTTCATGATCGTCTGACCCGATTCGAAGTTGGTCTCGACGCGGAACGACGGATCCTCGGCAGCCAGACGCGCCAGCGCCAGACCCATCTTTTCCTGGTCAGCCTTCGACTTCGGCTCGACGGCGATCTCGATCACCGGCTCGGGGAAGGTCATGGTTTCCAGGACGACCGGCTTGGCCACGTCGCACAGGGTGTCGCCCGTGGTCGTTTCCTTCAGGCCGGCCAGCGCGATGATGTCGCCCGCGAAGGCTTCTTCGATTTCCTCGCGGTTGATGGCGTGCATCATCATCATGCGGCCGATGCGCTCTTTCTTGCCCTTCGTCGCGTTCAGGATCGAATCGCCCTTCTTGAGGACGCCCGAGTAGATACGCGTGAAGGTCAGCGAGCCCACGAAGGGGTCGTTCATGATCTTGAACGCCAGAGCCGAGAAGGGCTCTTCGTCCGCCGGATGACGCACGATGTTACGGGTTTCCGTCTCGTCGCCCGGAGCGAAGCCGACATAGGCCGGCACGTCGAGCGGGCTCGGCAGGTAGTCGACCACGGCGTTCAGCATCGGCTGCACGCCCTTGTTCTTGAACGACGAACCGGCGAGGACCGGAACGAAGGCCATGGCCAGCGTGCCCTTGCGGATCAGCTTGCGCAGGCTCTCTTCGTCGGGCTCGGTGCCTTCGAGGTAGGCTTCCATCGCCGCGTCGTCCTGCTCGACGGCGAGTTCGACCAGCTTGGCGCGCCATTCGTCGGCGACATCCTTCAGCTCGTCGCGGATCGGCTCACGAACCCAGCTCGCGCCGAGGTCTTCACCCTTCCACACCCACTCGTCCATGGTGACGAGGTCAACGATGCCTTCCAGCTTGTCCTCGGCGCCGATCGGCAGAGCGATCGGGGCGGGGGTCGCACCGGTGCGATCCTTGATCATCTTGACGCAGTTGAAGAAGTCCGCGCCGATCTTGTCCATCTTGTTGACGTAGACGATCCGCGGAACCTTGTAGCGGTCGGCCTGACGCCAGACGGTTTCGGTCTGCGGCTCGACGCCGGCGTTGGCATCGAGCAGACACACAGCACCGTCGAGCACCGCCAGCGAACGTTCGACTTCGATGGTGAAGTCCACGTGTCCGGGGGTGTCGATGATGTTGAAGCGGTATTTCGGCCCCTCATGGGTGCCGGTCTCGGTGCGCTGCCAGAAGGTGGTCGTCGCAGCCGAGGTGATGGTGATACCGCGTTCCTGCTCCTGCTCCATCCAGTCCATCGTCGCGGCGCCGTCGTGGACCTCGCCGATCTTGTGGGACTTTCCGGTGTAGTAGAGGATGCGCTCCGTCGTCGTGGTCTTGCCCGCATCGATGTGGGCCATGATCCCGAAGTTGCGATAGAGCTCCAGCGGATATTCGCGTGCCATGAGGGGCTCCTTCCCTTACCAGCGGTAGTGGCTGAACGCCTTGTTGGCGTCGGCCATCTTATGGGTGTCTTCCCGCTTCTTCACGGCGGCGCCGCGCGAGTTCACCGCATCCAGAAGCTCGCCGGCCAGGCGCTCTTCCATGGTGTGCTCGTTGCGCTTCTTGGCGGCGGCGATGACCCAGCGGATCGCCAGCGCTTCGCGACGGGTCGGACGCACTTCGACCGGCACCTGATAGGTGGCACCGCCGACGCGACGCGACCGGACTTCGACGGCCGGCTTCACGTTGTCGAGGGCCTCGTGGAAGACTTCCACGGGCTCGCGCTTCAGCTTGCCTTCGACACGTTCGAGGGCCGAATAGACGATACGCTCTGCGACCGACTTCTTGCCGTCGATCATCAGGTTGTTCATGAATTTGCTCAGCACGCGATCGCCATACTTGGCGTCGGGCAGAACTTCGCGCTTCTCAGCGGAGTGACGACGAGACATGTGGCAATCTCCTACTTCGGACGCTTCGCGCCGTACTTCGAACGACGCTGACGACGATCCTTGACGCCCTGGGTATCCAGAACACCGCGCAGGATGTGGTAGCGCACACCGGGAAGGTCCTTCACACGGCCGCCGCGGATGAGCACGACCGAGTGCTCCTGCAGGTTGTGCTTTTCGCCCGGGATGTAGGAAATGACCTCGAAGCCGTTCGTCAGGCGCACCTTGGCGACCTTACGCATAGCCGAGTTCGGTTTCTTCGGCGTCGTGGTGTAGACGCGCGTGCAGACGCCGCGCTTCTGCGGGCACTGCTGAAGGTGCTGCGACTTGGATCGCGTCACCTTGGGCTGCCGCGGTTTGCGGATCAGCTGCTGGATGGTAGGCATTCGGTTCCCCGTTTTTACCTGTCAATACTCGCATCCTCGCCCGGTTGCCCGTTTGAGATGCGCCGCTTCTCGACGACGAACCGCGCGTATCGCGGAACGCCAAAACTGCACCCGTATTCCCCGAAGGCGAATCGGATGCGCCGAAATCCCAGAGGAAATCCGGGAAAATCGGCCCGGACCATTCCAGAAAGAAGGCCTCGCAGGGCAGACTCCGCCCGGCAAGTGGTCGGGCTATAGGAGGAGTCGGACCCTTTGTCAACAAGGGCTCCGGCCCGGGACCAGGCCGGTTGGGCTCAGCCGCGGCGGGCGTGCGCGAACCGCCCCGAGACGAGTGCATAGAGTCCCCAGGCCAGCGTCAGCACCATCAGCGCCGCGAACACCGTATCCGACAGGAAGTGTCGCCCCGCGACGATCCGCTGCGCGATGACGAACAGCGCCGCCACGACCGCGAAGATCCGCAGCGCCCTGCGCCCCCGGACCGGCATTGCCCCGGGCAGTGCCGCGATCAGCCACAGCGCCACCGCCATCGCGACGACCGAAGAGACCTCGCCCGAGGGGAAGGAACAGTTGCGGCTGCACTGATCGGCGAAAGTGCCGGCAGGGGTGAACAGCCGGTCGCCGCCGAACTCGGTCACCGTCGCGGGGCGGGCGCGCCCGGCGAAGCTCTTGAACAGGCCGTTGACCAGAACCCCGGGGCCAAGGGCGAACAACGCCACGATGAAGCCCGTCGCCCGCACCGGCAGCCCCGCCACCGCACGCCCGCGCATCCATGCAGCCACCATCAGCGCGAAGGCCGCGACGGCCAGAGCGATCTCCAGATCCCACAAGCCGTTGCGCAGCGCCTCCCAGAGCGGGTTTTGCAGCACGCCGAACCCGGCTTCGGGCGACCAGAACAGCCCCGAAACCGCGAGGTCGATCCCGGGCCAGCCGCGAAACAGCGCAAACGCGACGCCCCAGCCAAGCGCCAGCGCCAGTCCGGTCTTCAGAAAATCAATCCGGGGCAGCAGCAAGGCAATCTCCGCCGATCAGATAGGGGGTCACGTTCTTGCCGCTCCAGGTGCCGGATCCGTTCAGGATCGCGGCCGGCGGCATCGGCACGCCCCCGCAATGGACCGGCGTGCGCCGGATCGCCAGCAAGGGCCCGGTGTAGCCCTCCGGGAGGGGATAGGTCTGCTCGTAGTAATTGGCAGGGCGCCCCTCGGGGCGCGGCGCATAGATCGTCACCCCGGAATCGCGGCCGGTGTAGAACAGATCGGCCAGAATATCGCGGTCCTCGGAATAGACCGGCACTCCGTCCGCGATGGCGAGGGCAAGGATGCGCTGGCTCAGCTCGGCGCGGCCAAGCCAGCGATTCAGCAGGGGCTTGCCGTTCATCTCGGGCCAGGGCGCCAGAACCGTCAGCGCCGGGATCGCCACCGCCACGACCAGATTGAGCGCCAGCGCCGTCCACCGCCCCCACCGCGGCAGCACGATCACCGCAAGCACGGTGCCCGCGAAGAAGGCGGAAATCGCCCAGTTGGCATAGGCACGGTTCAGGAGCGCCTCGGCGCAGACGGCGACGAGCGGCGGCAGCGCCAGCAGACCGAGCGCCCGCGCCCGCCCGTCGCGCCGGAACAGCCCAATCAACAGCGCCACCATCGCTACCGGGCCGAACACGCCGAACTGCGCCCCGAGGAACGCCGCCAGCTCGCCCCAGTGCAGCCCCCCTGCCCCGTTCTGTCCGAGCCCGACGTTATCGTCGACCGTATGGCGCACCGTCAGGAACTGATGCGCGACGTTCCAGATCAGGTTGGGAGAGATCACCGCGACGAAAGCGATCAGCAAGATCGCCGTGTTGCGCCAGCCGATCCGCCGCTCGGGCACGAGGGCCGCAGCCAGCGCGGCCCCGATCAGCACATAGACGGCGGCATATTTCGCCATGAAAGCTGCGCCCGCGCAGGCGCCCGCGAACGCCGCATCGCGCGCCAGACGCCCCTCGCCCGCGCGCCAGAAGAACAGCAGCGCAGCGGCGAAGAACGGCGCCATCACCGTATCGGTCGAGATCATCACCGAACCGAGCGCGACGAAGGGCAGCGTCACATAAAGCGCCGCGGTCCAGATCGCCGCGGAGCGGCCCGCGACACGCGCCGCCAGCGCCCCGAGGATCAGCGCCGTCGCCCCGTGCAGCACCGCCCCCGGCATCCGCACCCAGAACGGCGAGGCCGAGCCCGCCAGTTCCGTCACCGCGCGGATCAGCCAGCCGATCAGCGGCGGCTTGGAATAATAGCCGAAATCGAGGTTCCGGCCCCAGAGCCAGTATTGCGTCTCGTCGACGAACAGGTCGGTGCGGTCGAAACCGAGCGCGATCAGCCGGGCCAACGTGACACAGCCGACCAGCGCCAGCGCCGGCCGCAGCCAGCCCGGCTCAGCCCGCGCGGCGCTTGGCATGGATCAGCCAGAGGTTGCGCGCGTAGATCACCACCCCGAGCGACTGGCCCAGGATGAACACCGGATCGGCACGATAGACCGCGTAGGACAGCAGCATCACCCCGCCCGCGAGCGAGAAATACCAAAATGCCACCGGCATCACCGAGTCCTTCGCCCGTTCGGAGGCGATCCACTGCAACAGAAAGCGTGCGGTGAACATCAGCTGCGCGGCAAAGCCGAACACGACCCACCACAGTTCGGTCATGCTCGAGACATGCAGGACGCGTTCAAGCCAGGCGGTCATCTGGACACCTCGGTCGGGCGCGCGGTCTTGCGGCGGCGGATCAGCCAGGCCACGCCCAGCAGATCGACCGCGCCGACCAGTCCGCGCTGAAGATTGTTGTAATGCGAGCTGCCGCCGCCCCGGGCGCGATGGCTGACATCGACATGCGCCACCTGCCAGCCATCGCGCGCGAACAGCGCCGGAAGATAGCGGTGCATGTGATTGAAATAGGGCAGTGCCAGGAAGGCCTCGCGCCGGAACGCCTTCAGCCCGCAGCCGGTGTCGCGGGTATGATCGTTCAGCACCTTCTGCCGCAGCGCATTGGCGAACCGCGAGGCGAGCTTCTTCGACAGCGTATCCTGCCGCCCGACGCGCTGGCCAGCGACGAGACCGACGGCCTCGGCGCCCTCGGCCAGAAGCGGAGCGATCAGACGCGGCAGTTCCTCGGGCGGGTTCTGTCCGTCGCCGTCGAGTGTCGCACAGATCGTGCCGCGCGCCGCGCGCACGCCCGAATGCACCGCCGCCGACTGCCCGCCCGCGACGTCATGGCGCAGCACCCGCAGCACCGGCGACCGCGCAAGCCGCGCCGAAAGAATCGCCGCCATCCCGTCATCCGAGGCGTCGTCGACCACCACGATTTCGAAATCGCGCCCGGCGAGCGCCGCCTCGATCCCGTCGAGCAGCGTCTCGATGTTGCTGGCCTCGTTCCGGGCCGGGATCACGATGGAAACTTCGGTCATGATGCGGCCTCCTCGGGCCCCCGTTGCAGGCTGCCACTGATTACCTGCCCGCCGGGCGCTTGTAAACGGCGCCACACGCGAACGTCACCGGGCCGTGAAGTCGCGGGCGGGAACATGAAAACGCCCCCGCACGACATCCGTGCAGGGGCGCTGGAAAGGGTCTTCGGCCCCGGAAGGGGCCGAAGGAAGGATCAGAGTTCGCCTTCCGGCGTATCCGACGCGGCAGCCTCGACCGGGGCGGCGAGCGCGGCGGCCGCTGCGGCCTCCGCACGGCGTTCCTCGATCACCTTGCTGTCGCGCTCGGTCGCGATCTTGCGCACGCGGCTGGTGGCGCCGCCCGTGCCGGCCGGGATCAGACGGCCGACGATCACGTTCTCCTTCAGACCGACCAGCTTGTCGCGCTTGCCCTGGGTCGAGGCCTCGGTCAGCACGCGGGTGGTCTCCTGGAAGGACGCAGCCGAGATGAACGAACGCGTCTGCAGCGAGGCCTTGGTGATGCCGAGCAGCACCGGCTGGCCCTGCGCCGGGCGACCGCCACGGGCTTCGACCTTGCGGTTCTCCTCGTCGAACTCGTGCTTGTCGACGTTTTCGCCCTTGAGCAGCGTCGTCTCGCCCGAGTCCGTGATCTCGATCTTCTGCAGCATCTGGCGAACGATCACCTCGATGTGCTTGTCGTTGATCTTCACGCCCTGCAGTCGATAGACGTCCTGCACCTCGTTGATGAGGTAGTCGGCCAGAGCCTCGACCCCCATGATGCGCAGGATGTCGTGCGGCGCCGGGTTGCCGTCCATGATGTAGTCACCCTTCTGCACGAAGTCGCCTTCCTGCACCGGGATGTGCTTGCCTTTCGGCACCATGTATTCAACCGGCTCCAGACCTGCCTGCGACGGCTCGATCGTGATCCGGCGCTTGTTCTTGTAGTCCTTGCCGAAGTGCACGTAGCCGTCGACTTCCGCGATGATCGCGTGGTCCTTCGGACGACGGGCTTCGAAGAGTTCGGCCACGCGCGGCAGACCGCCGGTGATGTCCTTCGTCTTCGCACCTTCGCGCGGAATACGGGCGACCACGTCGCCGGCCTTGATGTCATGACCGTCTTCGACCGAGAGAATGGCGTCGACCGACATCGTGTAGGTGACCGGGTGACCGGCCTCGTTGCGCATCGGTTCGCCATCTTCGCCGACGATCAGGATCTCCGGCTTCAGATCGTTGCCCTTGGGCGCGGTGCGCCAGTCGGTCACGATCTTCTGGGTCATGCCGGTCGCATCGTCGGTGTCTTCCTTGACCGAGATACCGGTCACCAGGTCGACGAACTTCACGCGGCCCGACTTCTCGGCGATGATCGGCAGGGTGTAGGGGTCCCATTCGAACAGCTTGGTGCCGCGCTTGACCTGCTCGCCATCCTTGACGTGCAGCTTCGAGCCGTAGCTGAGCTTGTAGGACACCCGCTCCACGCCGTGATCGTCGACGATGGCGATCTGCATGCTGCGGCCCATGACGATCTGATCGCCGTTCTCCGCGACCAGAAGGTTCGCGTTGCGGAACTCGATCTTGCCTTCCTGCGACGCTTCCTGGAACGACTGCTGGCCGCCCTGGGCGACGCCGCCGATGTGGAAGGTCCGCATGGTCAGCTGCGTTCCCGGCTCGCCGATCGACTGCGCGGCGATGATACCCACCGCCTCGCCCTGGTTGACCAGCGTGCCGCGCGCGAGGTCGCGGCCGTAGCACAGCGCGCAGACGCCTTCCTCGGCCTCGCAGGTCAGCGCCGAGCGGATGCGCACGGACTGGATCTGGTTGGTCTCGATCAGGTCGGCCTTGCGTTCGTCGATCAGCTCGTTCTTGCGCACGATCACGTCGTCGGTGCCCGGAACGAGGACATCCTCGGCGGCCACGCGGCCCAGAACGCGCTCGCTCAGCTTCGCCACGACTTCGCCGTCGTTGACGGCCGCAGTCGCGGTGATCGCGTGCTCGGTGCCGCAGTCGTGCTGACGCACGATGCAGTCCTGCGCCACGTCGACCAGACGACGGGTCAGGTAACCCGAGTTCGCCGTCTTCAGAGCGGTATCCGACAGACCCTTACGGGCGCCGTGGGTCGAGTTGAAGTATTCAAGAACGGTCAGACCTTCCTTGAAGTTCGAGATGATCGGCGTCTCGATGATCTCGCCGTTCGGCTTGGCCATCAGGCCGCGCATACCGCCGAGCTGCTTCATCTGCGTGACCGAGCCACGGGCACCGGAGTGGGCCATCATGTAAACCGAGTTCGGTTCCATCTCGGCGCCGTTCTCGTCGAACTTCGGGGCGGAGATGGTCTTCATCATCGCCTCGGTGACCTTGTCGTTGCACTTCGACCAGGCATCGACGACCTTGTTGTACTTTTCGCCCTGAGTGATCAGGCCGTCCATGTACTGCTGCTCGAAGTCCTTGACCTGAGCCTTGGTCGCGTCGACGATTTCCCACTTGTTGTCGGCGATGACCATGTCGTCCTTGCCGAACGAAATGCCGGCAAGGCAGGCCTGCTTGAAGCCCATCGACATGATCTGGTCACAGAAGATCACCGATTCCTTCTGGCCGCAGTAGCGGTAGACGGTGTCGATGACGCTCTGGATGTCCTTCTTCCGCAGAAGACGGTTCACCAGATCGAACGGAGCCTTGGCGTTCAGCGGCAGCAGCGCGCCAAGACGCATCCGGCCGGGCGTGGTCTCGTAGCGCTTCCAGACCTCGTTGCCCTCTTCGTCGATCTGCTTGATCCGCGCGGTGATCTTCGAGTGCAGATGCACCGCACCCGCGGCCAGCGCGTATTCGATCTCGTCGAGCGAGCCGAAGATCGAGCCTTCGCCGACCATGCCCTTGCGCATCATGGTGGCGTAATAGATGCCGAGAACCATGTCTTGCGACGGAACGATGATCGGCGCGCCGTTGGCGGGCGACAGAACGTTGTTGGTCGACATCATCAGCACGCGCGCTTCCAGCTGGGCTTCCAGCGAGAGCGGCACGTGCACGGCCATTTGGTCACCGTCGAAGTCGGCGTTGAACGCCGAGCAGACCAGCGGGTGCAGCTGGATCGCCTTGCCTTCGATCAGCGTCGGCTCGAACGCCTGGAAACCCAGACGGTGCAGCGTCGGCGCGCGGTTCAGGAACACCGGATGTTCGCGGATGACTTCATCCAGGATATCCCAGACCTCGGGACGCTCTTTCTCGACCAGCTTCTTCGCCTGCTTCACGGTGCTCGACAGGCCCTTGGCCTCGAGGCGCGAATAGATGAACGGCTTGAACAGTTCGAGCGCCATCTTCTTCGGCAGGCCGCACTGATGCAGCTTCAGCTCCGGGCCGGTCACGATGACCGAACGGCCGGAGAAGTCGACGCGCTTGCCGAGCAGGTTCTGACGGAACCGGCCCTGCTTGCCCTTGAGCATGTCGGAGAGCGACTTCAGCGGGCGCTTGTTGGTGCCCGTGATGACGCGGCCGCGACGGCCGTTGTCGAACAGCGCATCGACCGATTCCTGCAGCATCCGCTTTTCGTTGCGCACGATGATGTCGGGCGCACGCAGCTCGATCAGCCGCTTCAGACGGTTGTTGCGGTTGATGACGCGGCGATACAGGTCGTTCAGATCCGAGGTCGCGAAGCGGCCACCGTCGAGCGGCACCAGCGGGCGCAGCTCCGGCGGGATCACCGGCAGGACGGTCAGGATCATCCATTCCGGACGGTTGCCCGATTCCAGGAAGGATTCGACGACCTTCAGGCGCTTGATGATCTTCTTCGGCTTCAGCTCGCCCGTGGCTTCCTTCAGCTCTTCGCGCAGCTGTTCGGCCAGCGCCTCGAGGTCGATGGCGGACAGCATCTCGCGGATCGCCTCGGCACCGATGTTGGCGGTGAAGGCGTCGGCGCCGAAGTTGTCCTGCGCGTCCATGAACTCGTCTTCGGTCATCAGCTGACCGTAGGTAAGATCGGTCAGACCCGGCTCGATGACGACGTAGTTCTCGAAATACAGGATGCGTTCAAGGTCACGCAGCGTCATGTCCAGCATCAGGCCGATGCGCGAGGGCAGCGACTTGAGGAACCAGATATGGGCGCAGGGCGCGGCGAGCTCGATATGCCCCATGCGTTCGCGGCGCACCTTCTGCAGCGTCACTTCGACGCCGCACTTCTCGCACACGACGCCGCGATACTTCATGCGCTTGTACTTGCCGCACAGGCACTCGTAATCCTTGATCGGCCCGAAGATGCGGGCACAGAACAGGCCGTCGCGCTCGGGCTTGAAGGTGCGGTAATTGATGGTCTCGGGCTTTTTGATTTCGCCATAGGACCACGACAGGATGCGCTCCGGCGAGGCCAGCGAGATCTTGATCTCGTCAAAGGCCTTGGCCGGGGTCATCGGGTTGAACGGGTTGTTCGTCAGTTCCTGGTTCATCAGATAATTCCTTGAATGAGGTCAGAGTGGGGAGAGAGCGCCGTGGCGCTCACTCCTCTTCCTCCGAGTCCAGGAGTTCCATGTTGAGGCCGAGGCCCCGGACCTCTTTGACGAGAACGTTGAACGATTCGGGCACGCCCGCCTCGAAGTTGTCCTCGCCCTTGACGATCGACTCGTAGACCTTGGTGCGGCCCGCCACGTCATCCGACTTCACCGTCAGCATTTCCTGCAGGACGTAAGCGGCGCCGTAGGCTTCCAGCGCCCAGACCTCCATCTCGCCGAGACGTTGGCCACCGAACTGCGCCTTGCCGCCCAGAGGCTGCTGCGTGACGAGCGAATACGGACCGGTCGAACGGGCGTGCATCTTGTCGTCGACGAGGTGGTGCAGCTTCAGGTAATACTTGATGCCCACCGTGACCTTGCGGTTGAACTTCTCGCCGGTCCGGCCGTCATAGACGTCGGTCTGGCCCGAAGTGTCGAAGCCCGCGCGGGTCAGCGCGTCGTTGATGTCCGCTTCCTTCGCCCCGTCGAAGACCGGGGTGGCGATCGGAACGCCGGTGCGCACGTTCTCGGCACATTCGAGGAAACGATCCTCGTCCATGGTGTCGAACGTCTCGTGATAGGTCTTGTCGCCGTAGGCATAGAGCATCGCGTCCTGAACCGGGGCGATGTCATGCGTCTTGCGATAGTCCTTCAGCGCCTCGTCGATCCGCAGGCCCAGACCGCGCGCGGCCCAGCCCATGTGGGTTTCGAGAATTTGCCCGACGTTCATACGCGACGGCACGCCGAGCGGGTTGAGGCAGATGTCGACCGGAGTGCCGTCGGCCAGGTAAGGCATGTCTTCCATCGGGCAGATGCGCGACACGACACCCTTGTTACCGTGGCGACCGGCCATCTTGTCGCCGGCCTGAACCTTGCGCTTCTGGGCGACGAAGACCTTGACCATCTTCATCACGCCCGGAGGCAGATCGTCACCGGCGCGAACCTTCTCGACCTTGTCCTCGAAGCGCAGCTCGATCGCGCGCTTCTGCGCGTCGAACTGGTCGTTCAGAGCCTCGACTTCCTTGGCGTCGGCCTCGTTCTCCAGAGCGAGCTGCCACCACTGGCCCTTCGACAGGCTGGCGAGCAGATCGGTGGTGATCTCGGAACCGGCCTTGATGCCCTTCGGACCCTTCACCGCGGTCTTGCCGATGATCAGCTGACGCAGACGGGCGTAGATGTTGCGCTCGATGATCGCCAGCTCGTCGTCGCGGTCGCGCGACAGACGTTCGACTTCCTCACGCTCGATCTGCAGCGCGCGCTCGTCCTTGTCGACGCCGTGGCGGTTGAACACGCGCACTTCGACGATGGTTCCGTAGCCGCCCGGAGGCATCCGCAGCGAGGTGTCGCGCACATCCGAGGCCTTTTCGCCGAAGATCGCGCGCAGCAGCTTTTCTTCCGGGGTCATCGGGCTTTCGCCCTTCGGGGTGATCTTGCCCACGAGAATATCGCCCGGGCCGACTTCGGCGCCGATGTAGACGATACCGGCCTCGTCGAGGTTGCGCAGGGCTTCCTCGCCGACGTTCGGGATGTCGCGGGTGATCTCTTCCGGCCCGAGCTTGGTATCGCGCGCAGCGACCTCGAACTCCTCGATGTGGATCGAGGTGTAGACGTCATCGTGGTGGATGCGCTCCGACACGAGAACCGAGTCCTCGTAGTTGTAACCGTTCCACGGCATGAACGCGACGATCACGTTCCGGCCGAGCGCCAGTTCGCCGTGATCGGTCGAGGGACCGTCAGCAATGACCTGGTTCTTCATGACCTGCTCGCCGACCTTGACGATCGGGCGCTGGTTGATGGTCGAGGACTGGTTCGAACGCTTGAACTTGCGCAGACGATAGATGTCGACGCCGGCATCGCCGGTGCCGAGATCCTCGGTCGCACGGATAACGATACGCTGCGCGTCGACCTGGTCGACGATACCGCCACGCTTCGCCATCATCGCCGCGCCCGAGTCGCGCGCCACGGCCGCTTCCATGCCGGTGCCCACGAAGGGAGCCTCGGCGCGGATCAGCGGAACCGCCTGACGCTGCATGTTCGCACCCATCAGAGCGCGGTTGGCGTCGTCGTTTTCAAGGAACGGGATGAGCGCCGCACCGACCGAAACCAGCTGCTTCGGCGACACGTCGATCAGGTCGATGGCTTCGGGCGGGTTCAGCATGAACTCGCCGGCCTGACGGGTGGAGACCAGCTCGTCGGTGAAACGGCCCTCGGCGTCCAGGGCCGCGTTGGCCTGGGCGATGGTGTGGCGCATTTCCTCGGTCGCCGACATGTAGACCACCTCGTCGGTGACCTTGCCGTCGATGACCTTGCGATAGGGGGTCTCGATGAAGCCATACTTGTTGACCCGCGCGAAGGTCGCCAGCGAGTTGATCAGACCGATGTTCTGACCTTCGGGCGTTTCGATCGGGCACATGCGGCCGTAGTGGGTGGGATGAACGTCGCGAACCTCGAAGCCAGCGCGCTCGCGGGTCAGACCGCCCGGCCCGAGGGCCGAGAGGCGACGCTTGTGCGTCACTTCGGACAGCGGGTTGGTCTGGTCCATGAACTGCGAGAGCTGCGAGGAGCCGAAGAACTCGCGCACCGCGGCGGCCGCGGGCTTCGCGTTGATCAGATCCTGCGGCATCACCGTGTCGATCTCGACCGAGGACATGCGTTCCTTGATCGCGCGATCCATGCGCAGCAGGCCGACGCGATACTGATTTTCCATCAGCTCGCCGACCGAGCGCACGCGGCGGTTGCCGAGGTGGTCGATGTCGTCGATCTCGCCCTTGCCGTCGCGCAGTTCCACCAGGCCCTTGATGCAGGCGATGATGTCGTCCTTGCGCAGCGTGCGCTGCGTGTCGGGCGCGTCGAGGTCGAGGCGCATGTTCATCTTCACGCGGCCGACGGCCGAGAGGTCATAGCGCTCGGTGTCGAAGAACATGCCGTCGAACATGGTCGAGGCAGCCTCGACAGTCGGCGGCTCACCCGGGCGCATGACCCGGTAGATGTCCATCAGCGCGGTCTCGCGGTTCCAGTTCTTGTCCGCAGCCATGGTGTTGCGGATGTAGGGACCGACCGAGATGTTGTCGATGTCGAGCACCGGAACCTCGGTGATGCCGTTGTCGAGCAGCGTCTTGACCGTGCCGCCGACCAGCTGGCCTTCCTTGTCGTATTCCGCGGTCAGCTCGTCGCCGGCCTCGACATAGATGAAGCCGGTCTTGTCGTTGACGATATCCTTGGCGACATAGCGGTCGAGGATGCGATCGAACGGAACCAGCAGCTCCGAGACCTTGCCGTCCTCGGCCCATTTCTTGACCATGCGCGGCGTGGCCTTCTCGCCGGCTTCGAGGATCACCTCGCCGGTGGCGGCGTCGATCAGGTCATAGGTGGGACGGGTGCCGCGCACGCGCTCGGGGAAGAACTTCGTCACCCAGCCACGCTTGCCCTCGGCGCGGAAGGTGACGGTGTTGTAGTAAGCATCCATGATGCTTTCCTGATCCATGCCGAGGGCATAGAGCAGCGTGGTCACCGGCAGCTTGCGGCGACGGTCGATGCGCGCGAACACCAGGTCCTTCGCGTCGAATTCGAAATCGAGCCACGAGCCGCGATAGGGAATGATGCGGCAGGCGAACAAGAGCTTGCCCGAGGAATGCGTCTTGCCGCGGTCATGGTCGAAGAACACGCCCGGCGAGCGGTGCATCTGCGACACGATCACCCGCTCGGTGCCGTTGACGATGAAGGTGCCGGTCTGCGTCATCAGGGGCATGTCGCCCATGTAGACGTCCTGCTCCTTGATGTCCTTGACCGAACGCGCGCCGGTGTTCTCGTCGACATCGAACACGATCAGGCGCAGCGTGACCTTCAGCGGAGCCGAATAGGTCAGGTCGCGCTGCATGCACTCCTCGACGTCGAACTTCGGCTTCTCCAGCTCGTATTTGACGAATTCGAGAACCGCGGTGTCAGTGAAATCCTTGATCGGGAAGACCGACTGGAACACGCCCTGCAGGCCTTCGCCATCCTGCGGCTTGTCCCCGTCGCCCGATCTCAGGAACAGATCGTAGGAGGCCTTCTGAACCTCGATGAGGTTCGGCATTTCCAGGACTTCGCGGATTTTACCGTAAAAGCGGCGGATGCGCTTCTGACCAACGTAAGCGTGAGCCATGCTTGTCGTGACCTTTCGTCTCTTCGCGGGTGCGCAACGTCGGGGCCCGGTGCGCGCCGCAGGCGAATGAAGGGGCGCGGTTCCATACCTGCCCCCCGTCCCACCGGAAGGCTCCCGAACCGCATCGCCGCCTTGGAGAAGACTTTCGGACGCCCCTTGCGGGAAAAGTCCTCTCCGAGACAGCTAAAGCTGGCCCCGGAAACCGGAGCCAGCCCTGAGATCATCTGGTCGGATGCGAACGCATCCGTCCGGATTACTTGAGCTCGACCTTGGCGCCAGCCGCTTCGAGCTTCTTCTTGATGTCTTCGGCGTCGGCCTTGGCAGCCGCTTCCTTGACCTTGCCACCGGCCTCGACGAGGTCCTTGGCTTCCTTCAGGCCGAGACCGGTGATCGCGCGAACTTCCTTGATCACGTTGATCTTGTTCGCACCGGCGTCCACGAGGACGACGTCGAACTCGGTCTTTTCTTCGGCAGCTTCAGCCGCGGCAGCAGCCGGGCCAGCGACCATGACAGCACCGCCGGCAGCCGGTTCGATGCCATATTCATCCTTCAGGATGGTCTTCAGTTCCTGGGCTTCGAGCAGGGTCAGGTTAACAATCTGCTCAGCAAGGGCTTTGAGATCGGCCATTTTTCCGTTCCATTCCGATATAGGGTTTCCAACGTCGTATCGTTACGACGCCGGCAGATGATTGCTTCAGGCGGCTTCCCGCTCCTCAAGCGTCTTGAGGATGCCCGCGATGTTCGAAGCAGGCGCGCCGATGGCACCGGCGATGTTCGAGGCAGGAGCACCAATGCAGCCGACGATCGAAGCGATAAGCTCCTCACGCGACGGCATCTGGGCGACGGCCTTGACACCGGCAACATCCAGAGCCGTGTCGCCCATCGCGCCGCCGAGGATGACGAACTTGTCGTTCGTCTTGGCGTACGCGTCCGCGACCTTGGCAGCAGCCACAGGATCGTCGGAGAAGGCGAGAACGGTCATACCCGACAGAAGATTGCCCATGCTTTCGCAGGGCTTGCCTTCCAGGGCGATCTTGGCGAGCGTGTTCTTGGCAACGCGAACAGAACCCCCGACTTCGCGCATCTTCGCGCGGAGGTCCTGCATCTGAGCAACCGTCATACCGGCGTAGTGGGCAACCACTACGACGCCAGAGCTTGCGAAGATCTGGCCGAGTTCCTCGACCACTTTCTCTTTCTGGGCTCTATCCACGGTTACACTCCAAGTTTGGGGGTTTCCCCCCGGCTCTCATTGTCCTCTGGCGTGTGCCAGAGGCCGGGTCCGATTGACGGTCCCGAGAAGATCGCCCGAGGCGAGCCCCGGAGGTATTCTCAGTTCCCATCTCAGGCAGGATATTAAGTCTTGCGACACCCACCGTCTCGGACGACGCGGAAAACCCGCGAAGAATCACGGGCAGACCACAGGCGGTGTCTATAGGCCCTGTTCTCCGCCTTGCCAAGCCCCTAGATTCCCGCCCTTCACCGCCGGAACCCCGAGGCCCGCGCGCCCCGGGGACGCCACCCCTCCGGCGCCGCCGCCCGCGCCCGCACGCCTGGCCCGCCAGGGACGCACCCTGCTTTCGCTTTGCCCCAAATATCCCGGGGGTGAGGGCCGCAGGCCCGAGGGGGCAGAGCCCCCTTCACACCGCCAGCGCAGCGGAAAAGCCAGCTCCACAGACAGCAAAAGGGCGGAGCCAACGGCCCCGCCCTTTCCGATTCGGAACCCCAAGGCTCCGATCGTCGATCACATCACTTCGCGGTCGAAGCGAGGTCCAGCGTCACGCCCGGACCCATGGTCGAGGAGATCGAGACCTTCTTCAGGTAGGTTCCCTTGGCGCCGGTCGGCTTCGCCTTGACGACAGCCTCGACGAAGGCGCGAACGTTCTCGGCCAGCTTGTCCTCGGTGAACGAGACCTTGCCGATACCGCCGTGGATCACGCCGGCCTTCTCGACCTTGAACTGCACTTCGCCACCCTTGGCAGCAGCGACCGCAGCCGCCACGTCCATGGTCACCGTGCCGACCTTCGGGTTCGGCATCAGGTTGCGCGGCCCGAGGATCTTGCCCAGACGGCCGACGATCGGCATCATGTCCGGCGTCGCGATGCAGCGATCGAACTCGATCTTGCCCGACTGGATGGTCTCCATCAGGTCTTCCGCGCCGACGATGTCGGCACCGGCGGCCTTCGCCTCGTCAGCCTTCGCGTTGCGCGCGAAAACGGCGACGCGGACGACCTTGCCCGTGCCGTTCGGCAGCTGAACCACGCCGCGGACCATCTGGTCGGCGTAACGCGGGTCGACACCCAGGTTCATGGCGATTTCGAGCGTCTCGTCGAACTTCGCGGTGGCATTGGCCTTGACCAGCTTCACCGCCTCTTCGACCGAGAGGTTCGCCTTGCCGTCGAAAGCGGCGCGCGCGGCGACCGTGCGTTTACCCAGCTTCGCCATGACTTACCCCTTAACCTCGATACCGGCCGAACGAGCCGAGCCCAGAATGATCTGCATCGCGGCCTCGACCGAGTTCGCGTTCAGGTCTTTCATCTTCGCTTCGGCGATCTGGCGGATCTGCGCGGCGGTGACGGTGCCGGCGACGACCTGGCCGGGCTTCTCCGACCCCTTCGGGCGGTTACGCTTGCCGACGGGCTTCAGACCGGCGGCCTTCTTCAGCATGAACGATGCCGGCGAGGTCTTGGTCTCGAAGGTGAACGACTTGTCGGCGTAGTAGGTGATCACCACCGGAACCGGCGAGCCCGGCTCCTGATCCTGCGTCTTGGCGTTGAACGCCTTGCAGAATTCCATGATGTTGATACCGCGCTGACCCAGTGCCGGGCCGACGGGCGGGGACGGATTGGCCTGCCCCGCTTTGATCTGCAGCTTCAGCTGCCCGATAACTTTCTTGGCCATCTGGCCTCTCCTTGTCACTGTGACCGCGGGACCATCCGGCGGCCAAGTTTAGCGGTCAGGCTTGCACCCCCCGCAGCACCCCTCAGGCGACTTTCGACACCTGAGTGAATTCCAGCTCGACCGGCGTCGGCCGGCCGAAGATCGAGACGGTGACCTTCAGGCGGCCCGCCGCGTCGTCGACTTCCTCGACCATACCCGAGAACCCCTCGAACGGACCGTCCGTCACGCTCACGCTCTCGCCGACCTCGAAGCGGATCAGGTTGCGCGGAGCGGCAGCCTCGCCGGTCTCGGTCGTGCGGTTCAGCATCCGGTTCACCTCGGCATCGCGCATCGGCGTCGGGCGCCCCTGCGGACCGAGAAAGCCGGTCACCCGGTTGGTCGAGTTGATCAGATGATAGGAGCGGTCGGTCAGCTCCATGCGCACGAGCACGTAGCCCGGCATGAAACGCCGTTCCGACGTGACCTTCTTGCCGCGGCGGATCTCGATCACTTCCTCGGTCGGAACCAGGACTTCCTCGATCTGATCCTCGAGGCCCTTCTCCGCCACGCTCTGCTTGATCTGCTCGGCGACCTTCTTCTCGAAGTTCGAGAGAACGCTCACCGAATACCACCGCTTCGCCATGCCGTCTGCCTCTTCACCCCGGCCGGTTGGCCGAATATCCAACGAATTCACGGGCTTTGCCCGCACGATCTTCCGCACCGCCGCAAAGCGACACACCCGCAAGCGGCGAATCGTCACCTGCGGGTCGGGAAAAGTCTTGCCCCTTTAGCGCCCTCGCCCCTTGATTTCAAGGAGGATTTCCGCGCCCGAAAGGCCTCAGCCGCCGACGACCAGCTGCACGCCGAGCCGGATCACCCAGTCGACGAGCGAGAAGAACACCGCCGTGAGCGTCGCCAGGACGAGGACCATGATCGTGGTCAGGAACACCTCGCGCCGCGAGGGCCAGGTGATCTTGCCGACTTCCGAGCGCACCTGCTGCAGGAACTGAACGGGATTTGCCATGTGAGTCCTCTTCGTCGCGACCCGGCCCGTCTACGCGGTCACGACCGCGATTTCAAGCGCCCCGTCTTCAGACGCTCTGCCGACTTCCGTCACCCCGTCCGAAATCGCCTGTGACGCACCGTCCGTCCCTCAGCGCGGGTCGGAATAGACTGCCGCCCAGAACGCGGTCTTGCCGTCGGCCGAGAGCGCCTCGCCCACGCCGTATTCGCGCATCATCGGCAACACGATGTTCGCGCGGTGCCCCGGCGAGGCCGACCATTGCGCCAGCGTGCCATCGAGGTCGAAGACCCCGGCCGCGCCCGCCGCGATGTTCTCGGCGGTGATACTCGGGCGATACCCCTGCGCCTTGACCCGCGCCGCCGGCCCCGATGTGGTCGACCCGACATGGGTCATCGTGCCCCGGCGCGCCATGTCGCAGGCATGGGCCTCGGCTGCGGCCTGCAGTCGCGCGTTGGTGCGCAGCGCCCCCAACCCGGCCTGAGCGCGCACCGCATTGGTCTGGGCAAGGGCCCGGGCCGCCTCGGCCGGAGAGGTGGTCAGACACTGCGCCGCACCGCTCGAGGACACTGCGACGGGGTGATGCCCGTCGGTCCAGACCACATGCCTGGGCAAAACCGGCGCGGGGGCCGAAGTCGCCTCGTATTCCGGTGCGGCGGGTTTCGTGCAGGCGGCGGCCACCAGGGCCAGGGCCAGCCAAAGGCACTTCGTCACGGTCGTCTCTCCTGTCGGCGCGTCTTCGGCCACAGGCCTAGCGCCTTGTTCGCGCCAGGGCCAGCAAAACCCCGCGACAAAGTTAGCGATGTCCTAGCCGGCGGCGAATTGCAGCCGGGCGAGTTCGGCATACAGGCCGTTCTGCGCCACCAGCTCGTCATGCGTGCCCTCGGCGACGATCCGGCCGCGATCGAACACCACGATCCGGTCCGCGCGCTTCACCGTCGCCAGCCGGTGCGCCACGACCACGGTCGTGCGCCCGCAGGACAGCCGTTCGACCGCCTGCTGCACCGCCCGCTCGGACCCCGCATCGAGCGCCGATGTCGCCTCGTCGAGCAACAGGATCGGCGCATCGCGCAAAATCGCCCGGGCAATAGCGATTCGCTGTTTCTGCCCGCCCGACAGCATCACCCCACGCTCGCCGACGAAGGTGTCTGGCCCCTCGGGCAGTTCGCTCAGGAAGTCCCAGGCATGGGCGGCGCGCGCGGCCGCCTCGACCTCGGCGTCGCTCGCCTCCGGCCGGCCGAAGCGGATGTTGTCGCGCGCCGACATGGCGAAGATCGCCGGATCCTGCGGCACCAGCGCGATGGCGCGGCGGAAATCGGCGCGCGCCATGCGACGCAGATCAATCCCGTCGATCGACACCGTGCCCGACAGCGGATCCCAGAACCGCTGGATCAGCTGGATCATCGTGGTCTTGCCCGCCCCCGACGGACCGACGAGCGCCACCGTCTCGCCCGGGCGGATCGTCAGATCCACCCCGTCGAGCGCCGCCACCCCCGGCCGCGACGGATAATGAAACCGAACGTTCTCGAAGCGGATAGCCCCCGCGGCAGGCCGTGGCAGCGCGACGGGATCGACGGGATCGCGCACGCTGTCCTCGGCCCGCAACAGTTCCATCAGACGTTCCGTGGCACCTGCGGCGCGCTGGATCTCGCCCCAGATCTCGGACAACGCCCCCACCGAGCCCGCGACCAGCACCGCGTAGATCACGAACTGCACCAGCGCCCCCACGGTCATGGCGCCCGCGCGCACGTCGCGCGCGCCCACCCACAACACGCCCACGACGCCCGAGAACACCAGCATGATCACGATCGCTGTCATCAGCGCCCGCAGCCCGATCCGGCGCTGCGCGGCGTCGAAACTCTTTTCCGTCACCCGCGCGAAATCCCGTCGCGTCAGATCCTCATGGGTGAAGGCCTGCACCGTCTGCGCCGCCAGCAGTGCCTCGGACGCCGTGCCCGAGGACGCCGCGATCCAGTCCTGATTCTCCCGGCTCAGCCCGCGCAGCCGCCGCCCCAGCACCACGATCGGCACGATCACCGCCGGCACCAGCAACAGTACCAGCCCGGTCAGCTTGGCCGAGGTCACCATCAGCATCCCCAGCCCGCCGATCAGGATCAGCGCATTGCGCAGCGCCACCGAGACAGAAGAGCCGATCACCGACAGAATCAGCGTGGTATCGGTGGTGATGCGCGAGATGATCTCGCCGGTCAGAATGCGCTCGAAGAAGGCGGGCGACATCGACAGCACCCGATCGAACACCGCCTTGCGAATATCGGCAACGACGCGCTCGCCGAAGCGGGTGACCAGCCAGTAGCGCGCCGCGGTCCCGAGAGCGAGCGCCGCCGCGATCGCCAGCGCCGCCTCGAAATACTGATCGAGCAGCGTGCCCCCCTGCCCGAATCCGTCGACCACCCGGCGCACCGCCACCGGCAGGATCAGGCTGATCGCCGCCGTCAGCACCAGCGCCAGCAGCGCGCCCGCCGCCATCGCCCGATATGGCCGGATGAACGGCCACAGCCCGCGCAGCGCGCCGATATCGCGCGATTGCGGCCGGTTGTCCGCCTGTTTCGTCGGATGGCGCGCCATGTCTTCCCCCGTGCTGGCTGTCCCGGTCAAGGGTTCGCTGTCTTCTCCTCCTTAGACGCAAGCGGCCGCGGTGATCCAGCCGCTTCGCGCTCAAGTCCCGGTGTGCAAGGTGCAAGAACCGCCTCGCCCCTTTCGATTCGCCGCAAATATCCCGGGGGTGAGGGCCGCAGGCCCGAGGGGGCAGAGCCCCCTTGCTGCCCGGCGGGGCAGTGCTCTCCCTGCTCGCATCCGGCCCCTTTCCTTTCTTCAGTTGACGCAGACGCGCGCCGCGCCTATCTGCGGGGTCGCGCGGATGGCCGGATGACCGCGGCGCTCCATAGCTCTGTTTCGGCAGACAGCTGGAGGGCCGAGGAAAGTCCGGACTCCATGAAGCAACGGTGCCGGATAACGTCCGGCGGGGGTAACCCCAGGGAAAGCGCCACAGAGAACAGACCGCCACGGTCTCGACCGCGGCAAGGGTGAAACGGTGGGGTAAGAGCCCACCGCGGGACTGGCAACAGGACCGGCACGGCAAGCCCCACCGGGAGCAACGCCGAATAGGGATCTCGCGCCCCTCAAGGGCAGGGGAGCTTCGCCCCGAGAGATCCGGGTTGGCGGCTTGAGGCGGCGCGCGAGCGTTCGTCCAGAGGAATGGTCATCCAGGGGAGAAATCCCCGGACAAAATCCGGCTTACAGGCTGTCCGCGCAATTTTCTCCTCTTCGCCGGGGTCGAATCGGCCCCGTCGGGCCCTCCGCGGCCCGCTCCGCCCGGGGCAACGGCCGATTTTCTCCGCCCCCGGGTGAAATTCCGCGCGGCCTCCCCATATCTCGGGGACGGATTTCACGAGGAGAACCGGGCATGAGTTTCGTCAAGACGCTGGCCACGCTGGCCGTGGGCTTCGCCGCCGCCCGCGGGGTCGAGAAATATCGCGAGATCGGCGGCCTCGACGGTGTCAAGGATGCGCTGCGCAAAGCCGGCGAGCCGGGCGGCGTGGCCGACCGGGTCGGCGGCTACGCCGAGAAGATGGGCGTCGCAGGCGGGCGCGACACTCTGCGCGATCTGTTCGCCCGCTTCGGCACCGGGGCGGCGGACGCAGCGGAAACCGCTGAGGCGCGGGCCGCGCGGCTGCGCGAGACCATGGCCGCCGCCTCGCAGGCGGGCACCCAGGGGCTTGGGGACATGCTGCACGCGCTGACCGGCGGAATCGCCGGCCATGGCATCGCCGAGGAGCAGGCGCGGCTGATGATCCGCGCGATGATCCAGGCGGCGCGCGCCGATGGCACCGTGGACCCGGACGAACGGGCCAGCATTCTCGATCACCTCGCCGATGCCTCGGATGCCGAAATCGCCTTTGTCGACGCCGAGATGTCGCGCCCGGTCGATCCGGTCGCCCTTGCCGCCGAGGTTCCCGCGCAGCAGGCCGAGGCGGTCTATTCGGCGGCGCTGATGGCGATTTCCGTCGATTCGGAGCCGGAGCGGCGTTTCCTGCTGCAACTCGCCGCGGCGCTGCGTCTGCCGGCCGCGACGGTGGCGCGGATCCACGGCGACATGGGCAAGCCAGCCGCCTGAGACCCGGTTCCGTCGCGACACGAGGGAAATGCACAGGAAAAATGCGCGCCGAGGCGGTTTGGCTGTTGACTCCGATGGGTGCGACAGTAAAAGGCAGCACTTGAGAAATTCGCGGGCGCAGACGTCGGTCGGTGCCTGACTGTAGGAGAACAGAAATGGCGAAGCCGACGACGATCAAGATCCGTCTGAACTCGACGGCGGGCACCGGGCACTTCTATGTGACCAAGAAGAATGCCCGCACCATGACCGAAAAGATGACCGTGAACAAATACGATCCGGTCGCCCGCAAGCATGTCGAATACAAGGAAGGCAAGATCAAGTAAGATCTGCCAGACCTTGGGGTTCAGAAAAGGCCGTTCCGAAAGGGCGGCCTTTTTCATTTCGTCATTCCGAATCCTGCGCGCGGTTCTCTCGACGGCAATCGCAGTGTGTCGCGTCCATCGGCAGCCCCGGCCCGTCCGGTGCCGATGCGGGTGCGCATGGTCGCCGTTTTCATGGAACGGGCGGCAACGGCCCTCTTCAGGACAGCGCCAGCCACAGCCGGATCAGCGCGGCCTCGGCGGTCTCGGTGCCGCCGTTCGCGACACCCGCGCGCCACAGCGGGGCCCCGGCCGCATAGGCGCCTGGCGCAAGCCCGCCGTTCTCGCAGGCACTGACCGCGCGCAGACGCCGCCCGGTCGCGACCGCGCGCGCCAGAACCTCCGCCAGCTCCGGGTCCGAGGGGATGGTGCCCGCCCCGAATACCCGCAGCACTGCCCCGTCGAGCGTGCCGAGCGCCGCCTCCAGCATCGCGGCGGGCATACCGGGGGAAACGGTCAGCACTGCCAGCCGTGCCGCTGCGAACCGGCGACGGCGCCAGGGGCCGGCCTCGGCCGGCTGCGGCGTGGCGCGGAAGGCGTCGTCAGCCTGACTTTCGGTCTTCACCAGCCCTGCCGCCGGCAGCAACCGCCCGGCGAAGGCAAGCCACACCCCTGCCCCGGGCCGGACCCCGAGCGCGAGATCGAGATTGCCCTCGGCGTCGCCCCCCATCGTGCCGAGCGGGTGCATCGAGCCGGTCAGCACCACCGGATGCGGCCAGCCCGCCAGCGCCTGGCTGAGCGCCGCGCCGGTATAGGCCATGGTGTCCGTGCCATGGGTGATAACGACAGGGCCAGCCTCGGCTTCGATGAGATCGAGCAGGCGGTTCCAGTGCCGGGCCGAAATCTCGGCGCTGTCGATCAGCGGATCGAGGGCAATCACCTGGGCGCGGGCGCCGACGGCTGCCTCGACCACGCCGGGGGCGGGGGTCAAGCCGTGGGGGCCGGGACGCATTCCGATGGTGCCGCCGGTGTGCAAAAGCAATGTCATGGCCGGTTCCTCCGTGCAGTCGGCCCTTCATAGCCCGACGCGCGCGGCCTTTCCATCGTGGCGGGTCTAAGGGGGCTCTGCCCCCTCGGGCCTGCGGCCCTCACCCCCGGGATATTTGCGGCGAATCGAAAGACAAGGAAGCCCGGCTCTCCCAAGGAGAACCGGGCCCTTTCGCTTCGCTCGGTCATCGGCGTCCCCGCCTGTACCGTGCGTTCAGTCATACTGCAGGGCAGTTAACAAAGAGTTACCTGCCCCTTTCGATTCGCCGCAAATATCCCGGGGGAAGCCCGAAGGGCGCGGGGGCAGAGCCCCCGTCCACGGATCGGCCGGGCAATCCCCTCAGAAGATCTCGCCACCGCGACGCGAAGAGACTTCGAGCAGCCCCATCATGTAGCCCGCGACCGAGCGGAAGCAGATCAGACGGATCTCCCCGGGGCCCGAGCGCCAGAACGCCACGCCGGTCTGCGCGGCACGGGTGCGGCGCATCTCCATCTGCGGCAAGGTCGCCATGTCGACGGGGCACAGCTTCATCAGCACCTCGTCGCCCTTCGCTCCGCTGACCACGAACAGCGAGCGCATGTCGGACACGTTCACCACGAGGGAATGCTCCCCCCCGAAGGCCGCGGTCAGATCGGCCGCGATCTTCGGCGCCTCGTCATAGCCGCAAAACAGCATCAGCTCGTCCGGGCTCATCCAGGCGAGCGACCGCCCATCCGCAGCCACGACCCCGCGCAGCCCCGGCACGCTCAGCCCCATCGGACCGAGCGCATCGGCGAGCGTCTTCGAGCCGAGATCGGCCCGGATCGTCACCATGCCGGTCAGACCGGCCTCGGCAACGGTGGCGAAGCCCGTATGGCTTTCGCCCTTCAGTGCGGAAACCGCCTCAGACATCGGACTTCTCCCCTTCCTTGTCGTAGAAGCAGGGATCGACGATCCGCGCCCTGAACAGCTTGTCCCCGGCCGGGAACTCCAGCACCTCGCCCATCCGCGCCGGCCCGTTCGGCACGAGGCCCATCGCGATGCCCTTCTTCAGCGTCGGCGAGTAATAGCTCGACGTCACCCGGCCCTGCGTGTTGCGCTGACCGTTGGCGTTGAAGCCCTCGGCCGTGGCATAGGCGCCATCGGGCAGCACCGAACCGTCGAGCGTTTCCAGCCCGACCAGCTGCCAGCGGTCCGGCGCCACCATGAACGAACGCTGCTGCGCCCGCTTGCCGATGTAATCCGCCTTCTTCTTCGAGATCGCCCAGCCGAGGCCGAGATCTTGCGGGATCACCGTGCCGTCGGTCTCGTCGCCGATCATGATGAAGCCCTTCTCGGCGCGCATGACATGCAGCGCCTCGGTGCCGTAGGGCATCATCCCGAAGGCCTTGCCGGCCGCGATCACCTTGTCCCACAGCGCCGCGCCCATGTTGGCGGGCACCGCGATCTCGTAGCTGAGTTCGCCCGAGAACGAGATCCGGTAGACCCGCACCGGCAGCCCGGCGAGCGTGCCCTCGGCCCAGCCCATGAAGGGCAGCGCGGCCTTCGACACGTCCATGCCACCGAGCGCCTCGAGCACCTTGCGCGCCTTCGGGCCGACCACGGCGATCTGGGCATATTGCTCGGTCAGATTGGCGGTCCAGACCTTCCAGTCCCACCACTCGCATTGCAGCCAGTCTTCCATATGGGCATGGATCCGGTCCGCACCGCCCGAGGTGGTGTGGCACAGCCAGCTGTCTTCCGACAGACGCACCACGACACCGTCATCGCTGAGGAAGCCGTTCTCGTTGCACATCAGACCGTAGCGGCATTTGCCCACCGGCAGCGTCGACATCATGTTGGTATACATCATGTCGAGGAACTTGCCCGCGTCCGGTCCCTTCACCAGGATCTTGCCGAGCGTCGAGGCATCGAGCACGCCCACATTGGTGCGGGTGTTCACGATCTCGCGGTTCACCGCGTCGCGGTGGCTCTCGCCGGCCTTCGGATAGCAATAGGGGCGGCGCCAGAAGCCCACCGGCTCCCAGTGATAATGCTGCGCCTCATGCCAGTCCTGCATCGCGGTGCGGCGACGCGGCTGGAACAGCTCGCCACGCGCCTCGCCGGCCATCGCGCCGAAGCTGATCGGGTTGTAGGGCGGACGGAAGGTGGTGGTGCCGGTTTCCGGGATGGTCTGGCCGAGCGCATCCGACAGGATCGCCAGACCGTTGATGTTGCTCGACTTGCCCTGATCCGAGGCCATGCCGAGCGTGGTGTAGCGCTTGGTATGCTCGACCGAGGTATAGCCTTCGCGCGCCGCGAGTTCGACGTCCGAGACCTTCACGTCGTTCTGGAAGTCGAGGAAGGACTTGTAGCGCAGCGCCTGGGTGGCGCCGGCCGGCATGATCCAGACCGGGGCGAGCGGCGCCTCGGGTTCGACCTCGGCGGACATGCCCGCCTCGGCGGCGATGGCGTCGAGGGTCAGCAGACCGTTCGCCGCGCCGACCGAAGCCGCGATCGGCCCGCCGTCGCGCCCGGTCGGCGGACGGGTGGCGTCGGGGCGGAACAGCGCCGCATCGGCATCCCACGACAGCTTGCCGCCGACATGCGACCACAGATGGACGTTCGGCGACCAGCCGCCCGACATCGCGACGCAATCGCACGGCAGGGTCTCGATCACCCCGCCTTCGCCGGCCTGAGCGCAGATCGCCACGCCGGTGACGCCGGTGCGCCCCAGAACCCTGGCGATGCCGCGGCCTTCGAGGATGCGCACGCCGCGCGCCTTGACCTGCATCGGCAGAACGCCGGTGACGTTGTCACGCGCGTCGATCACCGCCGGCACCGAAAGCCCGGCGTCGAGAACCGCCAGAGCGGTGCGGTAAGCGTCGTCGTTGTTCGCCACGACGACCACGCGGTCGCCCGGGCTGACCGCCCAGTTGACGATGTAATCGCGCACCGCCGAGGCCAGCATCACGCCCGGCACGTCATTGCCGGCGAAGGCGAGCGGACGCTCGGTCGCGCCGGCGGCGTTGATGGTGATGCCCGGACGCACCCGCCACAGGCGGTGGCGCGGACGGCCGTCGCCCGGCGTGTGGTCGGCGACGCGCTCATAGGCGATGATCGAGCCGTGCAGGTGCATACCCGCGACCATCGTGCGCTCCATCAGCCGCACGTTCGGCAGGGTGCGCAGCTCGGCGAGGGTCTTCGCGATCCAGTCGTCCGGGCTCAGACCGTCGATCAGACCGCCGTCGACCGGGGCACGGCCGCCCCAATGCGCGGTCATCTCCATCAGGATCACGCGCTTGCCGGCACGCCCTTCGGAGAGCGCCGCGGCGAGGCCCGCGACACCGCCACCCGCGACCAGCACGTCGCAGAAGGCATAGGCCTGCTCGTAACGATCCGGGTCGGCCTCTTTCGCGGCATTGCCGAGGCCCGCGGCGCGGCGGATCACCGGCTCGAACACCTTGGCCCATGCCCCGAGCGAGATCATGAAGGTCTTGTAGTAGAACCCGGCCGGGAACATCTTGTAGAGCTTGTCGTTGATCGCGCCGATGTCGAAGGCGAGCGACGGCCAGCGGTTCTGGCTGCTGGCTTCGAGGCCGTCGAACAGCTCGGTCATGGTGACGCGCTGATCGGGTTCCTGACGCGCGTTGCGGCCGAGATTGACCAGCGCGTTCGGCTCTTCCGCGCCCGAGGCCAGCAGGCCGCGCGGGCGGTGATACTTGAACGACCGGCCGAGCAGGACCTGACCGCCGGCGAGCAGCGCGGCCGCCAGCGTATCGCCCTGGAAGCCGCGCATCGGCTTGCCGTCGAAGGTGAAGGTGAGGGATTTCGAACGGTCGATCAGACGACCGCCGGTTGCGAGACGGGTGCTCATTTCCAGCCCTTCCATTCGGGGCATTTCGCCTTGATCTTCTCGACCAGCTCTGCCGGGGGTTCGGTGGTCTGCGCGGGATAGGTGCCGAAGACCTCGAGCGTCACGGTGTGGCGCGCGGCGAGGAACCACTTGCCGCAGCCGTTGCTGTGACGCCAGCGCTCGAAATGCACGCCCTTGGGGTTCTTGCGGGTGAACATGTAGGCTTCGAAATCCGCGGCATCCGAGTCCGGGCCGACGCGCTTGAGATGCGCCTCGTGGCCATAGGTGAGCTCGGTCTCCTCGGCTTCGACGCCGCAGTAGGGACAGGGGATGATCTGCATGTCAGCGCGCTTTCATGGGCCGGGCGCCGGGGGCTTTGCGCCCCCGGACCCCCGCAGGATATTTTTGGCGAATCGAAAGGGTCATCAGTGCGCGACCCCCGCGGCGACGGATTCGTCGATGAAGCGGCCCTCGCGGAAGCGCTCGAGGCTGAACGGCGCGGCGAGCGGGCCGGGTTCGCCCTTCGCCACCAGCTCCGCCATCGCCCAGCCCGAGCCCGGGATCGCCTTGAACCCGCCGGTGCCCCAGCCGCAGTCCATGAACATGTTGCGCACCGGCGTCTTCGAGATGATCGGCGAGTGATCGCCGGTGATGTCCATGATGCCGCCCCACTGGCGCAGCATCTTCAGCCGCGAGATGATCGGATAGGTCTCGACCAGGGCGCGGGTGGTTTCCTCGAGCGTATACCAGGAGCCGCGCTGCGAATAGTTGTTCGGATGGTCGATGCCGCCGCCGAGCACCAGCTCGCCCTTGTCGGACTGGCTGATGTAGCAATGCACGAGGTTCGCCATCACCACCACGTCGATCACCGGCTTGATCGGTTCCGACACCCAGGCCTGGAGCGGGCAGCTCTCGATCGGCATACGGAAGCCCGCCATCTCGGCCAGGACGCCCGAGTGACCCGAGACCACCACCGCGAGCTTGCCGCAGTCGATCGAGCCCTTGGTGGTGTCGACGCCGCGGACCTCGCCGTTCTCGGTGCGGATGCCGGTGACTTCGCATTGCTGGATGATGTCCATGCCCATCGCGTCGCAGGCGCGCGCATAGCCCCAGTTGACCGCATCGTGACGGCCGGTGCCGCCGCGCGCCTGATAGAGCGCACCGAGGACCGGATAGCGCGGCCCGTCGATGTTGATGATCGGCACCAGATCCTTGACCTGCTCGCGCGAGATCCATTCGGTCTCGATGCCCTGCAGGGCGTTGGCGTAGACGGTGCGCTTGTAGCCGCGGACCTCGTGCTCGGACTGCGCCAGCATCAGCAGGCCACGCGGGCTGAACATGACGTTGTAGTTCAGATCCTTCGCGAGGCCCTCATAGAGCTGCAGCGCCTTCTCGAAGATCGCGGCCGAGGCATCCTGCAGGTAGTTCGAGCGGATGATCGTGGTGTTGCGCCCCGAGTTGCCGCCGCCGAGCCAGCCCTTCTCGATGATCGCGACATTCTTGATGCCGTGAACCTTGCCGAGATAATAGGCCGTCGCGAGGCCGTGGCCGCCCGCGCCGACGACGATCACGTCATAGCGCTTCTTCGGCTCGGGGGCGCGCCAGGCACGTTCCCAACCGGAGTGGTAGCGCATCGCCTCGCGCGCGATGGCAAAGATCGAATAGCGTCTCATGGACCCCCCTTGGGCGCATTCCGTGTCGGGCCGAAGCGCCCGGATAAGCCGCGACCATGCCCCATCGCGGCCCCGGACAGCACACCCGAAACGGCATCGGCGGGAAAAAAGCGACATGCGTGTCGTGGAGCGCACGGGCGGGGAAACGCGGCGGGGCTGGCGGGAGAGGACGGAGACCCGCTAATGTCCCTCAGACGAAAGGGAGAAGTCATGGCATTCGCGCTGATGGCGGCGGCACTGGTCGCCCTGGTGGCCGCAGGCCTCGCGCAGGCGCTGTGGCGGGAGGAGCCGGCCGAATCGCGACGCGACGAGGGGCAGGCGTGGCGCGCGCAGCTTGATGCGCTGCGCCGCGACCGGGCGCGCGGACTGCTGAGCCCGGCGGCGGCACTTCAGGCGCGGCGGCGCCTCGCGCGGCGGATGCTGGCCGGGGACCGGGTGACAGGGCCGAATGCGACACCCGCGGCGGCACGATGGCTTGCCCTTGGTCTCATCGCGGCAGGGTTGCTGGCCGGAGTGGGGCTGTATCTGCACATCGGCGCGCCCGGGATGGCGGACCGGCCGATGGCCGAACGCCTCGCCGCGGCGCAGCGGCTCTACGACAGCCGGCCGGATCAGACGGAGGCCGAGGCGATGGCCGCACAGATGCGTCCGGTGCCGGCGCCTGCGGGCCACGACCTCGCGCTGATCGAGGCGTTGCGGGCAACGGTCGCGGCACGGCCCCTTGATCTGCGCGGACTCGGCCTGCTCGCGCGCAGCGAGGCGGCGCTTGGTCAATACGCCCGCGCCGAGGTGGCGCAGCGCGCGCTGATCGCCGCCCGGGGGAGTGCCGAGGATCATGCCGGCCTTGGCGAGATCGAGGTCGCGGCGGCGGGCGGTCTCGTCACCGCGGAGGCCGAGGCCGCCTTCACCGAGGCGCTGCGTCTGGCCCCCGGGAATGGCAGCGCGCTGTATCACCTCGGGCTGATGTGGGCGCAAAACGACCGCCCCGATCTGGCTTTTGCGCTGTGGCGGCGGTTTCCGGGCGATGCGCCTGCCGATTCGCCATGGCTTGCCACCGTCCGGCGCGATATCGGGGCGCTTGCGGCGGCGGCCGGCGTGCCCGACTATCGCCCCTCACCCGAAACCGACCCCGCACCCGTGGCGGACCGACCGGAGACCGCCCCATGATCGTGACCGACATCGCCGAATTCGCCACCGCCCTGCCCCGCCACGGGGCGCTCGTCGGGCTGGATCTGGGGACCAAGACCATCGGCGTTGCCGTCTCGGACATCCGGCGCACGGTGGCGACGCCGATGCATACGGTGCGGCGCGAGAAATTCACCCTCGACGCGGCCGAGGTGCTGCGCATGGCGGGCGAGCGCGAGACCGTGGGCTTCGTGCTGGGCCTGCCGATCAACATGGACGGAACCGAAGGGCCGCGCTGTCAGTCGAGCCGCGCCTTCGCCCGCAATTTCGAGAAGCTGACCCAGCTGCCGATCACTTTCTGGGACGAGCGGCTGTCGACCGTCGCCGCCCATCGCGCGATGCTGGAGGCCGATCTGTCGCGCAAGCGCCGCGCCGAGCTGGTCGATTCCGTCGCGGCTGGATTCATCTTGCAAGGCGTGCTCGACCGGCTGGAAAACCTCGGCCGGGCGGAATGAGCGGGAACGGCGCGAAGATCGACAGCCCCTGCACCGGGGTGTGCCGGATCTCGGACACGACCGGGCTGTGCGAGGGTTGCTTTCGCAGCCTCGACGAGATTGCCCGATGGGGCGTGATGGGCCCCGCCGCGCGTCGCGCCGTCATGGAGGAACTGCCCGGGCGCAAGCGCGCTGCGACCGCGGACGGGATGGGGGCTCTGCCCCCACGCCCTGCGGGCTTCCCCCGGGATATTTGAGGCGAATCGAAAGGCAAACCCGCAGCCCCGGCCGTCAGGCAGCCTTCGCGATCAGATCGAGATATTCGCTGCGCCGCCGTCGAGCATGATGTTCTGCCCGACGATGAACCCGGCGTAGCGCGAGCACAGGAAGGCACAGGTGGCGCCGAATTCCTCGGTCGTGCCGTAGCGGCCGACGGGGATGCTCGCGGCACGGCGCGCGGCGGCGGCCTCGACCGTGATGCCCTGCGCTTTCGCCGCCGCCGTGTCGAGCGAGACCGCCCGGTCCGTTGCATGGAGCCCCGGCAGCAGGTTGTTTATCACCACGCCCTGGCCCGCGACCTGACGCGACGTGCCCGCGACGAAGCCGGTCAGCCCGGTGCGTGCCGTGTTCGACAGACCGAGCTGCGCGATCGGCGAACGCACCGCCGCCGAGGTGATGTTGACCACCCGGCCCCAGCCGCGTTCGATCATGCCCGGCAAAACCGCCTGCATCATCGCGATCGGCGCCAGCATGTTGGCATCGAGCGCCGAGATGAAGTCGTCGCGGCTCCAGTCGCTCCACAGGCCCGGGGGCGGGCCGCCGGCGTTGTTGACGAGGATATCGACGGAACCGGCCGCTTCGAGGACGCGGGCACGGCCCTCGGCGGTGGTGATATCGGCGGCGACGGGGATCACGCTGACGCCGGTCGCGGCAGCGATCTCATGT
This sequence comes from Paenirhodobacter enshiensis, assembly GCF_000740785.1. GTDB lineage: Bacteria > Pseudomonadota > Alphaproteobacteria > Rhodobacterales > Rhodobacteraceae > Rhodobacter > Rhodobacter enshiensis. The sequence continues at coordinate 32,531 of NZ_JFZB01000022.1, forward strand.
GCGGTCTGCCCGAGCGCTTCGGCGCCGCGAGCGTTCAGCACGATGTCGACGCCGGCCCCGGCGAGCGCCTCGGCGCAGCCCCGCCCCAGCCCGCGCGACCCGGCGCAGACGATGGCGCGCTTTCCTGCGATCCCAAGATCCATGTCACTTCTCCCTTTTGCCGCTCATGGCTAACACGCGACCGGGCCGGGTCAAGCCCCGCGACCGGGTGTCTCATGCGCAATCGTGCCTATTGATCCGCTGTCATACATGGTCGATTTACCCACGAGGTTCATGATGGGACCGACCTCCGCAATCCGGCCAGAGAGAAACATGCAGATTCCCGGCGAACAGATCAGCTACGTGCGGCGCATCGAGCCGTTCGACGCCCGGGCGCTGAACGTCTCGATGGGGGTGTGCATGGGCGAGGCGCTGGATCTGCCCGGGATCAGCCGGATCGGCGATATCTACCGGCTTCTGCCGGGGACCGGGGCGGCGCTTCCGTTGCCGGTGCGGATGCAGCCCGGCACTCCCGGCCCCGTCATCGCCCGCGACACTGCGCTCGGTTCGGAAGGAGACAGGCTGATCCCGGCGGGGCGCCACCTGCTGATGAGCCAGTCGGGCGCCGAGATTGCCGTGCTGATGATTCGCCACGCCGCATCCGGGCGGCTTCTGGCCCTGCCCCTGGCCCCGGTGCCGCCGCGAACCGATTTTACTCTGATCGCCTCGGAAGAGCGGGTCGATGGCGGATGGATGCGTGACTTCCTGCACGTCAGCCGCGTGGTTCCCGAGCCGCGGCCTGCACCCCTGACACTTGGCCCTCTGACAGATGCCGGAACGAAGGTCGCCCCCACCGCCCCGCAAGTGCTGCGCCGACACGGCCTCGCGCGTCACCGCTGAGCGACGCTTGCCGTAAGCCCCGGCGCGCGGTAAATGCAGCAGCCATGACGCACCATGCCCCCCTGCCCCCCGAAATCGCCCGCCGCCGGACCTTCGCGATCATCGCGCACCCCGACGCCGGCAAGACCACGCTGACCGAAAAGTTCCTGCTTTTCGGCGGGGCGATCCAGATGGCCGGCCAGGTCCGCGCCAAGGGCGAGGCACGGCGCACGCGCTCGGACTTCATGAAGCTGGAGCAGGACCGCGGGATCTCGGTCTCGGCCTCGGCGATGTCGTTCGATTTCAAGCAGTTCCGCTTCAACCTCGTCGACACGCCCGGACACTCGGACTTCTCCGAGGATACCTATCGCACGCTGACCGCGGTCGATACCGCGGTGATGGTGATCGACGGGGCGAAGGGCGTCGAGAGCCAGACCCGCAAGCTGTTCGAGGTGTGCCGGCTGCGCGATCTGCCGATCGTGACCTTCTGCAACAAGATGGACCGAGAGGCCCGCGACACCTTCGAGATCATCGACGAGATTCAGGAACATCTGGCGATCGACGTCTCGCCCGCCTCCTGGCCGATCGGCTCGGGGCGCGAGTTCCTGGGCTGCTATGACCTGCTCAACGACCGGCTCGAGATCATGGACCGCGCCGACCGCAACCGCGTCGCCGAATCGGTCGAGATCAACGGCCTCGACGATCCGCGGATGGAACAGCATATCCCGGCCGACATGCTGGCGAAGCTGCGCGAGGAGGTGGCGATGGCGCGCGAGCTGCTGCCCGCCTTCGACCGCGAGCGGTTCCTCGAAGGGTCGATGACGCCGATCTGGTTCGGCTCGGCGATCAACTCCTTCGGCGTGAAGGAGCTGATGGACGGCATCGGCACCTATGGGCCGGAGCCGCAGCCGCAGCCCGCGGCCGAGCGCACCGTCGCCCCGGACGAACCCCACGTGACCGGCTTCGTGTTCAAGGTTCAGGCCAACATGGACCCGAAGCACCGCGACCGCGTGGCCTTCGTGCGGCTGGCCTCGGGCCATTTCGAGCGCGGCATGAAACTGCTGCACGTGCGCTCGAAGAAGCCGATGTCGGTGACCAGCCCGGTGCTGTTCCTGGCCTCGGACCGGGAACTCGCGGAAGAGGCCTGGGCGGGCGACATCATCGGCATTCCGAACCACGGCCAGCTGCGCATCGGCGATGCGCTGACCGAGGGCGAGGTGCTGCGCTTCACCGGTATTCCGTCCTTCGCGCCGGAACTGCTGCAGGGTGTGCGCTCGACCGATCCGATGAAGGCCAAGCACCTCGAGAAGGCGCTGATGCAATTCGCCGAGGAAGGCGCGGCCAAGGTGTTCAAGCCGTCGATCGGCTCGGGCTTCGTGGTGGGCGTGGTCGGCGCGCTGCAGTTCGACGTTCTGGCCAGCCGGATCGAGATCGAATACGGCATCCCGGTGCGCTTCGAGGCGTCGCAATTCACCTCGGCCCGCTGGGTGCAGGGGCCGAAGGACGTGGTCGAAAAGATGGTCGAGGACAACAAGCAGTTCATCGCCCATGACAACGACGGCGACACCGTGTTCCTGACCCGCCTGCAATGGGACATCGACCGGGTGATCCGCGACTATCCCGGGATCAAGCTGACCGCGACCAAGGAACTGATGGTCTGATGCCGCCGTCCGGGCGGTTCCGAGCCGCCCGGCAAACGACCAGTGGCAAGACCGCGATCCGAAGGACTAGCGAGCGAACGTCAGGCAGCCTGCGCATCGAGACATTTGAACTGCCTGACCGTTCCACCTGCCTGTCGGCCAGCGGGACAGTCCGAACCGGCGACAAGCCGGCCCCGAAAGGGGGGAGATCCGGCTTCTCCCGCCGCCGGGGCGCCGCGCACCTTGCAATACCGAACCGCCGACCCGATCTTCAGCCCAGATGCGATGAAACCTGCGGACCCCAGATGACAACCTCCCACACCACTCCCCTCCCCCCCGATCTGGTCACCCGCCTGTGCGAGGCCGCCGGTGCGCCCGAAGATGTGCACAGCGTCGAGGCGCTGGCCGATCTGTGGCTGGCCGAGCATCTCTCCGACGACGGCGATCCCGAGGAGGCCTCGTGGTCGGACCTCTGCGTCTTCGAGCTCGATGCCCATCCCGAGGTGCTGCTGGCCTTCTGCCTGAGGGCGCTGCGCAAGGCCAGCAATGCCTGGCAGGTCGGCCTGCTGGCGGCCGGCCCGCTGGAAGAGCTGATCTGCACCCACGGTGCCGATGTCATCGACCGGATCGAAGATCAGGCCCGCCGCTCTGCCCGCGTGCGCCATGCCCTGACCGGGATCTGGAGTCAGAACATCGAGGACGAGAACCTGCGCGCCCGCATCGAGGCCGCACGGAGCGAGGCGATGGAGGCCGGCCTCGACACCGGCGCACCGCTGCCGCCGGCGTAAACCCCGGCACAGCCCCAGACCCTTTCCCCGGATCCTCCGATCCGGGGCCACAGCGATCCGGCCCCATAGCGTTACAGTGTCATGCCATCACCCTCACGGCGTCACCCGCACCCCGATCTTGCGGCCGAGCACGCGCAGCGTCTCGGTTCCCGGGCGCTCGGCTGTGAACAGCACCTCGATCGCCGGGGTCGGCCCCCCGCAGCCCCTCGCCTTGCGCAGCCCTTCGGCGCCGAAACCGATGCTGCCTGTGCGCGTCACCGCGCCGCGCAGCGCAGCACGGTTCGGCAATCGCCCGCAAGGGCCGGTCACCCCGCCGATCACCGCACGCTCGCCCACGCGCAGCGTCACCGCCTCCACATCGCCGATCAGCCCTGCCGCCGCAGGCCCCACCCACCAGGCCCCGCACAGCCCGACGACCAGCGCCACGACCAGACGCAGCCCCCCCGCCACTCCAGGCCCACCGGGCCGCTCCGATCCGATCATCTCGCCCCTTTCGACTGTCCGACATCCCTCCGCCCCGCCAAAGCGAAACCGGCGCAGTCCATGCTGCGCCGGTTTCGTTAACATTGCGTTTGCGGAAGTCCGGACCGGATCAGACCGCCGGATCCTCGGGACTGATGAGGCGGTAATATTCCTGGATGCAGAACCGGTCGGTCATGCCCGCGACATAATCGAGGACCACCCGCGCCAGCTCGGTGCGGGGGGCCCCGGCGGCAAGCGCCTGCGCGACATCGCCCTGCCAGTCCTCGGGCAGCAGATCGGGATGATCGAGAAACAGCGGAAACAGCGCCTGCACCATCGCGGTGACGCGCCGGCGCTCGATGATGACCGAGGGGGCGCGATACATGCGCTCGAACAGGAAGGCCTTGATCGCCTTCAGGTTTTGGTAAAGCGGTTTGGAAAACCGGATGATCGGCCCGTCCATGTGGCGGATCTCGTCGACCGAGCGCGGTTCCAGCGCGCGCAACCGGTTCTGCGCCACCGCGATCACGTCCTCGACCATCGTGCCGAATACCCGGCGCAGCGCCTCGTGACGGCGCCGCATCGGATCGAGCCCGGGATAGCGGCGGTCGACCTCGGCATAGCAGGCGCCGATCACCGGCAGCTCGCACAGATCGGCATCGGTGAACAACCCGGCGCGCAGCCCGTCGTGCAGATCGTGGTGATTGTAGGCGCAATCGTCGGCCACCGCGGCCACCTGTGCCTCGGCCGAGGCATGGGTGGTCAGCTCCAGATCCCACATCGCGTTGACCTCGGCGAGGGCATAGCTCCAGGGCGGATCGACGGGGCCGTTGTGCTTGGCGATGCCCTCAAGCGTCTCCCACGTCAGGTTCAGCCCGTCGAAATCGGCATAATGGCGTTCCAACCGGGTGACGATGCGCAGCGCCTGCGCATTGTGATCGAACCCGCCATAGTCGCGCATCAGAACGGCCAGTGCGTCCTCGCCGGTATGACCGAACGGCGGATGGCCGAGATCATGGGCGAGCGCCACCGCCTCGGCCAGATCGGTGTTCAGACCGAGCGTCGCGGCGATGGTGCGCGCGACCTGCGCCACCTCGATCGTGTGGGTCATGCGGGTGCGGTAATAATCGCCCTCATGCTCGACGAAGACCTGGGTCTTGTGCTTCAGCCGGCGGAATGCCGAGGAATGGATGATCCGGTCGCGGTCGCGCTGGAACGGAGACCGGAAGGTCGAAAGCGCCTCGGGGAACAGACGACCACGGCTGGCCTCCGGGTGGCAGGCATAGGGTTGCAACAAGGGAACCTCGTCTTGTCGGCACGTCTTTCCCCACCTATATCGGAGAGACGGGGATTTTACAGGCCCCGAAGTCACCGAATTGGTCCGATGCTGCTTCCGCCCACCGTTACGCCGCGTGCCTTTGCCCGCCTGGCCGAGATCAACGCCGCCCATGAGGGTGCGCCGCGTGCCCTGCGCATCGCGGTCGAGGGGGGCGGCTGCTCTGGTTTCCAGTATGACATCCGCCTCGAGGAGACCACCGCGGGCGACGACATCGTGCTGGAGGGCGAGGGCCAGAAGGTGCTGATCGATCCGGTGTCGCTGCCGTTTCTGGAAAATGCCACCATCGACTTCACCGAGGAACTGATCGGCGCGCGCTTCGTGATCGACAATCCGAACGCGACATCGAGCTGCGGCTGCGGCATCAGCTTCTCGATCTGAGATCATACCGTCCCCTTTTCCGGACCCTGCCCCCATATGTTCGTTGAAATCCTGATCCTCGTCGTCCTGACCGTGACGAACGGGGCGCTTGCCATGTCTGAACTCGCCATCGTCTCCTCGCGCGAGGCGCGGCTGAAGATGCTGGCCGACAGTGGCCGGCGCGGCGCCCGCGCGGCGCTGAAGCTGCGCGAGACACCCGGAAAATTCCTGTCCTCGGTGCAGATCGGAATCACGCTGGTCGGGGTGCTCGCCGGTGCGGTCTCGGGCTCGACGCTCGGGGTGCGGCTGGCGCAGGCCCTGCAGGCCCGGGGGCTGAGCGAAACGCTCGCCGAGACGCTCGGCGTGGGCGGGGTCATCGCGCTGATCACCTATGCACAGCTGATTCTGGGCGAGCTGGTGCCCAAGCAGATAGCGCTGAGCAATCCCGAAGCGGTGGCGGCACGCGTCGCCCCGGCGATGCGGCTGATCGCGGTGGCGGCGACGCCGGTGGTGTGGTTTCTCGATCTGTCGGGGAGGATCGTGCTGCGGCTTCTGGGCCAGACGCCGCGCCCGGGCGCCGCGATGACCGATGAGGAGGTCGCCTTCACCCTCGACGAGGCCGAGGGCGCGGGCGTCTTCGCGCCGGGCGAACGCGACATGCTGACCGGGGTGATGCGGGTCGCAGACCGGCGCGCTTCGTCGCTGATGACGCGCCGGCGCGAGGTCGAGGTGCTCGACCTGTCGCGCCCCCGCGCCGAGCTGATCGAGCAGATCCGAAAGTCGAATTACGACCGCCTGCCGGTGCACGATGGCGACGAGAACGACATCCTCGGCGTGATCGTTTCGCGCGAGGCGCTCGCGCTCGCGCCGAACGGGTCGCTGCGCGCAATCGTGCGGGCGGTGCCGGTAGTGATGGATCAGGCCCGCGCCGCGCTGGTGATCGAGAAGATGCGCTCCGAAGGCATCCAGATGGTGCTGGTCTATGACGAATTCGGCCATTTCGAGGGCATCATCACCACGATGGACGTTCTCGAAGGCATCACCGGGCGGTTCTTCGACCCGGAAGACGACGAGCCGGCGTTTCAGGACCGCGAGGACGGTTCGATCCTGGTGTCCGGCTGGGTTCCGGCGGACGAGCTGGCGGCACGGCTGCACATCCGCGATGCGGACGGCGCCTACGATACCGCGGCGGGCTTCGTGATCGACCGGCTGGCGCGGCTGCCGCAACAGGGCGACGTGCTCCATGCCGAGGGCTGGCGCTTCGAGGTCATCGACATGGACGGGGCACGCATCGACAAGCTGCTGGTCAGCCGCGACATGTTCGAGGAGTGAGCCCCCCCTCGATTGCCCCGGCCATCAATTGCCCCGGCCATCAATTGCTCCGGGCGGTCTTTCCGCCTAGAACCGGGAAAAGACCGGAGGGCCCCCATGAAGATCGCCACCTTCAACATCAACGGCATCAAGGCCCGCGCCGAGGCCCTCGTCGACTGGCTGCGCGAGGCCGAACCCGATGTCGTCGCGCTGCAGGAGATCAAGTCGACCGACGAGGCCTTCCCGCACGAGATCTTCGACGGCCTCGGCTATACCATCGAGACCTTCGGACAAAAGAGCTTCAACGGCGTGGCACTGCTGAGCCGGATAGGGCTCGAAGACGTGCGCCGCGGCCTGCCCGGCGACGACAGAGACGATCAGGCGCGCTGGATCGAGGCCACGGTGGTGGGCAAGCGCGCGGTGCGGCTGTGCGGCCTCTATCTGCCGAACGGCAACCCGGCGCCGGGACCGAAATACGACTACAAGCTCGCCTGGATGGAGCGGATGCGTCTGCGCGCGGCGGAGCTGCTGCGCAGCGAGGAGCCGGTGGTGATGCTGGGCGATTACAACATCATCCCGCAGGACGAGGACGCCGCGAAGCCCGAGAGCTGGCGCGAGGATGCGCTCGCCCTGCCGCAAAGCCGCGCCGCATTCCGCCGGATCCTGAACCTGGGCTACACCGACGCTGTCCGCGCGCGGATGACGGATCCCGGGATCTATTCGTTCTGGGATTATCAGGCCGGCGCCTGGCCGCGCAACAACGGCATCCGCATCGACCATCTGCTGCTCAGCCCGCAGGCCGCCGATCTGCTGAGCGACGTGGGCATCGACAAGGAGATCCGCGGCCGCGACAAGCCTTCGGATCACGTGCCGGTCTGGATCGAGCTCGACGCCTGAGCGCCGCGCGCTTCGTCCCGGTCGGAAGGGGGCTCTGCCCCGCATACAGGAAAGAGAGGGGGCTCTGCCCCCTCGGGCCTGCGGCCCTCACCCCCGGGATATTTGGGGCGACGCGAAAGGCAAGCGCGGCGCTCCTTCTTTCGGCTTTCCCCAAATATCCCGGGGGAGTCTCCGAAGGAGACGGGGGCAGAGCCCCCTACTGCGCCGTCACATCGCAGCCATAGATCCAGTCATAGCGACCGACCAGCTTGCCCGGAGCCAGACGCGAAATCGCCCGAAGCCCCATGTGACCGATGGCGCGCGGCAGCCCCGAAAGATGGAAGTTGCGCGCATTCCGGCTGGCCGCATCGACGATCGCGGTGCAGCGCGGCTCGCGCAGCGCCTGATAGGCGGCAAGGGCCTCGGTCTCGTCCGGGGTGCGGGCAAGCATCTCGGCCAGCACCCAGGCATCTTCCAGCGCCATGTTCGCGCCCTGTGCGAGGAATGGCAGCGTCGGATGCGCTGCATCACCCAGGATCGCCGCCCCCTTGCCGAACCAGCGCGTCGCGACCGGATGGCGGAACAGCCCCCACAGATAGGGTTCATCGACCTGCGCGAGCCAGTCCTGCACGCGCGGGCAAAACTCCTCGAAGGCGGCACGCAGGGTCAGCGGATCCTCGCGCAGGTTCCAGCCCTCATCGACCCAGCGGGTGCGCTCTTCGACGGCGACGATATTGCGCAGCCCCTGACCCAGCGGATAGCTGACCAGATGCCGGCCGGCGCCCATGAAGACCTCGGATTCCGCCGGAGCACCCGGCTCGCACGGGATCAGCGCCCGCCAGGCGACCTGATGGGTGAAGAACGGGCTGACCGCGCCGTTCAGAGCCGTGTAAACCTTGGAATGCAACCCATCCGCGCCGATCAGCAGGTCGGTCTCGATCTCGGCGCCCTGCGCCGTCACCAGTCGCGGCGGGTGATCGCCCAGATCGACGGTCTCGACCTTTTGCAGCAGACGGATCTCGGCGCCGGCGGCGCGCGCGCCCTCGGCCAGCAGGTCGATCAGCCGGGCACGATGCAGCACCCGGTATTCGGCATCCGGGCGCAGCCGCGCCATCGGCAGCCGTGCGACCTGACCGCCCGTCACCCCATCGCGCAGCACCACCGCACCGACGCGCGGCCCTGCCGCCTCGAATGCCCCCCCGAGGCCGAGCGCGCGCAGCACCCGCGCGCCGTTGGGCGAGATCTGCAACCCCGCGCCGACCTCGCGGATCGCCTCGGCCTGTTCCAGAACCGTCACCGCAGCACCGCGCAGTGCCAGCGCCCGCGCCACCGCGAGCCCCGCCACCCCGGCCCCCAGAACCGTCACCTTGCGACCGATCAGCATCTCGCCCCCGACATGAAAACACCGGCACCATCAGGGCGCCGGTGCGAATTGTCCTTGCGCGGGATCAACCCCGCGCCGCTTCCCCGACGGGATCCGCGGCTCAGTCGTCGCGGTGGATCCGCTCGCGGCGCTCGTGCTTTTCCTGCGCCTCGAGGGTCATCGTGGCGATCGGACGGGCATCGAGACGCTTCAGGCTGATCGGCTCGCCGGTGATCTCGCAATAGCCGTATTCGCCATTCTCGATGCGGCGCAGCGCAGCGTCGATCTTGGCGACCAGCTTGCGCTGACGGTCGCGGGTGCGCAATTCCAGCGCGCGGTCCGTCTCTTCGCTGGCGCGGTCGGCCAGATCGGGGACGTTGCGCGCCGATTCCGCGAGCCCTTCCAGCGTCTCGGCCGATTGTTCGAGAAGTTCCGCCTTCCACGCAAGCAGCTTGCGCCGGAAATATTCGAGCTGACGGTCGTTCATGAACGGCTCGTCCTCGGCGGGGTGGTAGTCATCCGGTAGGAAGATTTCGGCCTTCATGTCTGCCCTCATGCTTCACCCATCGGTCGGGCCGGCGGTAACGATGCCGGCAACTCTTTCGGGCCACCCCTTATAGCAAGGGGCATGGCTTGTCACGTCTGCTTTCCGACACTGTGGCGCGCCCGCAACGTCGCTGCCGCCGGCGGTTGCGGCGAATCCGGCGAAACGCTACGTTTTGCGGCACAACATGAACGGAGCACAGAACCTTGCGTTTCCAGTCGACCGAATCCTATGTCGCCCCGGAAGAGCTGATCGTCGCGGTGAATGCCGCGGTGACGCTGGAACGCCCGCTTCTGGTCAAGGGCGAGCCCGGCACCGGCAAGACCGAACTCGCGCGGCAGGTGGCGGCGGCGCTCGGGCTCGATCTGATCGAATGGACGGTGAAATCGACGACGCGCGCCCAGCAGGGGCTTTACGAATACGATGCCGTCAGCCGGCTGCGCGACAGTCAGCTTGGCGATCCCAGGGTGTCGGACGTGCGCAACTACCTGCGCAAGGGCAAGCTGTGGCAGGCCTTCGAGGCAGAGACCCGCACCGTCCTGCTGATCGACGAGATCGACAAGGCCGACCTCGAATTCCCGAACGATCTGCTGCAGGAACTCGACCGGATGGAGTTCCACGTCTACGAGACCGGCGAGACCATCCGCGCCCGGCACCGCCCGGTGGTCATCATCACCTCGAACAACGAGAAGGAATTGCCCGACGCCTTCCTGCGCCGCTGCTTCTTCCACTACATCCGCTTCCCCGATGCCGAGACGCTCCGCGCCATCGTCCGCGTGCATTTCCCCGACCTCGAAGACCAGCTGCTGAGCGCGGCCCTCGCCCGGTTCCTCGACCTGCGTCAGACACCCGGGCTGAAGAAGAAACCCTCGACCTCGGAGATGCTCGACTGGCTCAGGCTGCTGGTCGCGGCCGGGCTGTCGGCCGAGGCGCTCGCCCGCGATCCGGCGCATCCGCTGCCGGTGCTGCACGGCGCGCTTCTGAAGACCGAACAGGATGTGGCGCTCGTGGAACAGGGCCCGGCGCGTCGCCCCGGCTGGTAATCAGTGCTCGAGCGGGCGGTTCGCCTGCCGCCGATGGCCAAGCTGACGCTCGCGCATGATGATGATCACCCCGGCGGTGACGACGATTGCCGAACCGCCGAGTGTCCACCAGCTCGGCACCTCGGCGAAGAACACATAGCCCAGCACCAGCGCGATCAGGATCGAGACATATTCGAACGGCGCGATCAGCGAGGCATCGGCATAGCGATAGGCCGAGGTCATCAGGATCTGCGCCGTCCCCCCGACCAGCCCCGCCAGCACCAGACACAGCGCCTGAGCGGGCGTCGGCATCACCCAGCCGAAGGGCAGCGTCAGCAAGGACAGCACCGTCGCCGTCAGCGAGAACCAGAACACGATGGCCGAGGCGCGCTCGGTGCCCACCATCATCCGGATCTGGATCGCCACCAGCGCCCCGAGCGTCGCCGAGCACAGCGCATAGGCCGCCCCCCGGGCCGAGCCACCCCCGCCCCCCAGCTGCGGCCACAGCACCACGAGCACCCCGATCATCCCCAGCACCACCGCCGAGATCCGCACCAGACGGATCCGCTCTCCCAGCAACAGCGCGGCGAAGATCACGACGAGGATCGGTGCCGCATAACCGAGCACCGTCGCCTCCGGCAGCGGCAGATTGGCCAGCGCAAGGAAGTTGAACGCCATCGAGGCCGTTCCCATCACGCCGCGTCGCACATGCAGGATCGGACGGTTGGTGCGCAGCCCCTCGAACAGCTCGCCCGAGACCCACAGCGCGACGAGAATCGGCACGATCCCGAAGGCCGAACGGAAGAACACCATCTCGCCCGCCGGCACCTCGTCCGACACCGCCTTCAGCAGCGCCGCCATCGCGCAGAACAGCGCGACCGATCCCACCTTCAGACCGATCCCGCGCAGGGCCGAAGGGGCGGGAACGATGTCCGGGGTCATGTCATGCGTCTCCGATGCCGTGGTTCGCTTTGCCCGCGTCCGGCGCCAGCCGCGCGACGGCCCAGCGGGCGGCGTCGGCCACCACCGGGTCCGCGTCCCCGCACAGCCCGCGCGCCAGCGCCAGCAGTCCCCCATCGCCCGAATTGCCGATGGCGTAAAGGACATTGCGCACCATCCGCCCGCGCCCGATGCGTTTGATCGGCGATCCGGCGAAACGTGCCCGAAATCCGGCATCGTCCAGCACCGCCAGCTCCGCGAGCGGCGGCGCCCCGTGCCGCGCGGCATAGCCGATCTCGCGCGCCTCGGCGGCGAACTTGTTCCACGGACAGGCCGCAAGACAATCGTCGCAACCGTAGATCCGGTTGCCCATCAGCGCCCGCAACCCGGGATCGACCGGGCCGGAATGCTCGATCGTCAGATAAGAGACGCAGCGCCGCGGATCGAGGCGATAGGGCGCCGGAAACGCCCCCGTCGGACAGGCGTCGAGGCAGGCCCGGCAGTTGCCGCAATGGCTGACCTCAGACGCGTCGGGCGCCAGATCGAGCGTGGTGAAGATCGCGCCGAGAAAGAACCAGTTGCCCAGATCGCGCGCCAGAAGGTTGGTATGCTTGCCCTGCCAACCAAGCCCCGCCGCCTGAGCCAGAGGCTTTTCCATCACCGGCGCGGTATCGACGAAGACCTTGATCTCCGCCCCCTCGCCCAGCCCTTCGGCCTTCGCGGCATCCAGAAGCCAGCGCCCGACCCGCTTCAGCCGGCGCTTCACCAGATCATGATAATCCTTGCCCTGCGCATAGACGCTGATCGCGCCATGCCCGGCCATCCGGGTCGCGGCGCGCGGATCGCTCTCGGGGGTATAGACCTCGGCCAGCATCACGACCGAGCGCGCCTCGGGCCACAGCGCCGCCGGATCGCCGCGCCAGGCCACGCGCTCGGCCATCCAGCCCATCTCTCCCTGCATCCCGGCATCGAGAAAGGCACGCAGCCGCCCCATCGCCTCGGGGATCGCATCGGGCCGCGTCACCCGCGCCTTCGAGAACCCCTCGGCCAGGGCCCGCTCGATCAGGCGTGTCTTCAGATCCTGCACGCCCGTTCCTTTCGGCTTTCCGAAAATATCCTCGGGGGGTCCGGGGGGCAGACGGCCCCCCGCGCCCGGCCGGGATCAGAAATCCAGCTCGGCATATTGCGGCGCGGGCGGCAGCCCCGGCAGCTGGTCTTGCAGCAAGGACCGGAACGCCGGCCGCGACTTGATCTTGGCATACCAGTCCTTCACCGCCGCCTGCCGGTTCCAGTCCACGTCCGAGATATAATCGAGACAGCTCAGATGCGCGGCGGCCGCGAAATCGGCAAGCGTCATCTGATCGCCGGCGAGCCACCTGCGCTGATCGAGCAGCCACCCCATGTAATCGAGGTGATACTTGATCGCCGACAGCCCTTCCTTGATGGTCTTGCTGTCGGGGTAACCCTTCTTCATGATCTTCTTCCAGACCCGCTCGCCCATCACCTTGCGGGTGACCTCGGCGTTGAACTTGTCGTCGAACCAGGCGCAAAGACGGCGCACCTCGTAGCGCGCCTCGCGGTCGCGCGGCATCAGGGCCGGGGTCGGATGGATCTCGTCGATGTATTCGCAGATCGCCTGGCTTTCCGGCAGGAAGCGGTTGTCGATCTTCAGGATCGGCACCTTGCCGGCCGGATTGCGACGCAGGAAATCCGGGCTCGGGTCCCAGTATTTCTCCTCGACCAGCTCGACCTCGATCCGTTTTTCCGCCAGCGTCAGGCGGACCTTGCGGCAAAAGGGGGAAAGGGCGACGTGATAGAGCCGGTTCATCGCTGCTCGATGTCCTCGTGTTCGTTTTTCCGGTGATACCTTCGCACCGCTTTCAGATCAACGCCTGCACGCCCGTTCCGGGCCCCGGGCGCGCGGTTTCGCTGAAACCGGCGGCATCTGGCCCCGAAACCCGACGTCAGAACGCCCGCCGCGCCCGCAGCGCCGCCGAGATCGTCCCGTCGTCGAGGTAATCGAGCTCGCCCCCGATCGGCACGCCCTGCGCGAGAGACGTGACCCGCACCCCGCTGCCGTCGAGCGCCTCGGCGATGTAATGCGCCGTGGTCTGGCCGTCGACCGTGGCATTGAGGGCGAGGATCACCTCCGACACCCCCTCGCCGCGCACGCGTTCGAGCAGTTTCGGAATGCCGAGTTCTTCGGGGCCGATGGCGTCGAGCGCGCTGAGCACGCCGCCGAGCACGTGATAGCGCCCGCCGAAGGAGCCGCCGCGCTCCATCGCCCAGAGTGCCGCGACATCCTCGACCACGCAGATTTCGCGCCCGGCGCGGGCGGGGTCGGCGCAGATCGCGCAGGTCTCGGCCAGGGTGACATTGCCGCAGACCGGGCAATCGTGCACGGTTTCGGCGACATGGCTCATCATCTCGCCGAGCGGTGCCATCAGCCCGTCGCGCTTGCGCAGCAGATGCAGCACCGCACGCCGGGCCGAGCGCGGCCCGAACCCCGGCAGTCGCGCCATCAGGCGGATCAGTGCCTCGATATCGCCTTCGGCGTCCGACATCGCTGGATCAGACCGGCGGCAGCGGCATGTCGGCGGGCAGGCCCATCTCGCTCAGCAGGCGGCGCTGCTCCTGCTCGGCGCGGGTCCTGGCGCGGGCCTGCGCATCCTTGATCGCGGCGAGGATCAGATCCTCGACCATGACCTTTTCCGAGGCGACGAGGATCGAAGGGTCGATCGACAGCCCCGTCAGCTCGCCGCGCGCCGAGGCCGAGGCGGTGACGAGACCCGCGCCCGCCTCGCCGGTCACGACGATGCGGCCGAGATCGTCCTGCAGCCGGGCCATGCGTTCCTGCATGTCCTGTGCGGCTTTCATCATCTTCGCCATGTCGCCGAGCTGGCCCAGTCCCTTGAACATGCCTGTCTCCTTGGGTCGGTTTTCTGTCGCGGAAGAAGGGGGGCTCTGCCCCCCGGCTCTGACGAGCCTCCCCCCGGGATATTTGTGGAAAGATGAAAGATACAAGGGGGAGCGGGATCAGCCGTCCTCGAACGGGTCCCATTCGTCCTCGACCTCGGGCAGGGCCTCGGCCTGGCGTTCGGCCATCAGATCGCGCGCGAGGGCGATCTCCTCGAAGCTCGCCTCGGGGAAGGCCGCGAAGATCGCCTGCACGACGGCATTGCGTTCGAGCGCCTCCGCCTCGGCTTCGCGGGTCGCGGCCTCGCGGGTCGCGGCGATGGTCGGCGCGCCGCCTTCCGAGACCACCGACACGCCCCAGCGGGCGCCGGTCCAGCCCTGCAGCCGCTGCGCGAGCGTGGCGGCAAGGTCGCGTGGCGCCTCGGGCGCGGGTTCGAATTCGATCCGGCCCGGCGCGTAATGAACGAGCTTCACCCCGCGTTCGACATCGACGAGGAGTTTCACGTCGCGCATCCGGTGGATCAGTTCGAGCACATCCTCGAAGCGCGCATATCGGGCGAGCGCGGCCGCGGTCTGCGCCACGGCCAGCGTCGCCCCGCCCACCGCTGCACGGCTGAGCGGCGGACCGTCGAGCATTGCGCGCGTCGTCGCACCCGCCCAGGCCGTCGGCCCCCCGGCGCTGCCGCCGCCCTGACCGGGACCGCGCCCCGCCCCCGAGGCCAGCCCCTGCTGCACCTTGCGCAACAACGTCTCGGGGTCGGGCAGATCGGCGACATGGGTCATGCGGATCAGCGCCATCTCGGCCGCCATCATCGCGTTCGGCGCGGCCGAGACCTCTTCGATCGCCTTGAGCAGCATCTGCCACAGCCGGCTGAGCACCCGCATCGGGATCGCCGCCGCCAGCGCCTGACCGCGGGTGCGCTCGTCGGGGGGCACGGTCGGGTCCTCGGCGGCCTCGGGCGTGATCTTGATGACGGAAACCCAATGGGTGATCTCGGCCAGATCGCGCAGCACCGCGATGGGATCGGCACCGTCGGAATATTGCCGCGACAGCTCGTCGAGGGCGCCGGCCGCATCGCCCTTCAGCACCATGTCGAACAGATCGAGCACCCGCCCCCGGTCGGCGAGGCCGAGCATCGCACGCACCTGATCGGCCGTCGTCTCGCCCGCGCCATGCGCGATCGCCTGATCGAGCAGCGACATCGCATCGCGCACCGAGCCCTCGGCCGCGCGGGTGATGAGCGCGAGCGCATCCATCGCGATCTGCGCGCCTTCCAGCCCCGCGATCTTCGCCAGATGGGCCATCATCACCTCGGGCTCGATCCGGCGCAGGTCGAACCGCTGGCAGCGCGACAGCACGGTGACCGGAACCTTGCGGATCTCGGTGGTGGCGAAGATGAATTTCACATGCGCCGGCGGCTCTTCCAGCGTCTTGAGCAGCGCGTTGAACGCCGAGTTCGACAGCATGTGCACTTCGTCGATGATGTAGACCTTGTAGCGCGCCGAGGTGGGCGCGTAATGCACGCTGTCGAGCACGTTGTTACGGATGTCGTCGACCTTGGTCTGCGACGCGCCGTCCATCTCGATCACGTCGACATGGCGCCCTTCGGAGATGGCGCGGCAATGCTCGCACACACCGCAGGGTTCGGTCGTCGGCCCGCCCTTGCCGTCGGCGCCGATGCAGTTCAGCCCCTTGGCGACGATGCGCGCGGTGGTGGTCTTGCCGGTGCCGCGGATGCCGGTGAGGATGAAGGCCTGCGCGATCCGGTCGGCCGCGAAGGCGTTCTTCAGCGTGCGGACCATGTCCTCCTGCCCGATCAGATCGGCGAAGGTCGCAGGGCGGTATTTCCGGGCAAGAACCTGATAGCCGGTCGCGGCCGTTTCGGACATTCGGGGGCTCCTCGTGTTGGCGCGCAGTCTAGTCGCCCCACGGGCGGTGTCAAACCGCGTCCTCGCACCGGATCAACGCTTGGAAAGTCAGAACCGCTGCCCTAAAATCGCCTGAACGCAAGAGGACTTCATGGCAGACAGCGGCACCCAGGGCGGCGAATCCCTGCTCTTCCTGACCGACGAACAGCTGCGGCGCGGCATCGAGGCGATGTTCTTCGCCTATCGCGGCTTCACCTCGGACCCGGACCGGATCCTGGAAAAATACGGCTATGGCCGGGCGCATCACCGCGCCATCCACTTCATCAACCGCGAACAGGGCCTGACGGTGACGACGTTGCTGTCGGTTCTCGGCGTGACCAAGCAATCGCTGAACCGGGTGCTGCGCACGCTGATCGAGGACGGCCTGGTCGAGAGCCGCATCGGCAAGCGCGACAAGCGCGCCCGCCACCTGTATCTGACCGAGCGCGGCGAGGTGCTGGAGCGCGAACTCTCCGGCGCGCAGCGCGAGCGGATGCGTGCCGCCTATCGCTCGGCCGGGCCGCAGGCCGTGGCGGGCTTCCGTCAGGTGCTGGAGGCGATGATGGACCCGGACATGCGCCGCCATTACCAGATGCTGAAGGACAACGTCTGATGGTCGCCGCCCAGAACGCGCCGCATCTGCTGATCGTCGACGATGACGAGCGGATCCGCAGCCTGTTGCAGAAGTTCCTGATGCGGAACGGCTTTCTGGTGACGGCTGCGCGCGACGCGGCCCATGCGCGGCGGCTGCTGGCGGGGCTCGAGTTCAACATGATCGTGCTCGACGTGATGATGCCGGGCGAGGACGGGCTGAGCCTGACCCGCGATCTCAGGGCGCACCGTCTGCACACGCCGATCCTGCTGCTGACCGCGCGCGGCGAGACCCATGAGCGGATCGAGGGGCTGGAGGCCGGCGCCGACGACTACCTGCCGAAACCGTTCGAGCCGAAGGAGCTGCTGCTGCGCATCAACGCCATCCTGCGCCGGGTGCCCGAAAGCGTTCAGGCCGGGCCGAAATACCTGACACTCGGCGCGCTGCGCTACGATCAGGACCGGGGCGAGCTGTGGTCGGGCGACAGCGCCGTGCGCCTGACCGCGACCGAGGCCGCGCTGATGCGCATCTTCGCCACCCGCGCGGGCGAGGTGGTCAGCCGCACCGATCTGATCGACGAACTCGGCCGCGACCGCTCGGCGAGCGGCGAGGAGGCGACGGGCGACCGCGCCATCGACGTGCAGATCACCCGCCTGCGCCGCAAGATCGAGCCCGACCCGCGCGAGCCGCGCTATCTGCAGACCGTGCGCGGCCTCGGCTACATGCTGGCGCCGGACTGACCCCGACACCGGCGACCCGCAATTTCCGCGACGCCGCCGGCACGCTCCTGTTTCCCCACGCTTCCCTGTTTCCCCACGCTTCCCTGTTTCAACGCATCTTCTTGTTAACGAGTCCCCCCGATGATGTCCGAAAGCGTTCCCGCCCCCTCCTTCGCCCTGCTGATCGACGGCGATCACGTCTCACCAGATGACTTCCCGAAGATCATGGAGGTCGCCCGCACCGCCGGGGAGCTGCCGGTGATGCGGGTTCATGCCGATACGGCCCGCGTGCCGGGCTGGCGGATGGTGCCGGGGCTGCGCTGCGTCGATTCGGGCGGCGGCAAGAACACCACCGATATCGCGCTGACCGTCGATGCGCTCGATCTGGTGCTGCGCGGCGGGGCCGCGGGGATCGTTCTCGTGTCGCGCGATCAGGATTACGCGCCGCTCGCGCTTTACCTGCGCGAACGCCGCATCCCGCTGCTGTGCATCGCCCCCGGCGAGGTTCCCGCCCGGCTGCGCGCCGCAGCGTGGAAATCAGTCGCCCTGCCGACCGCGCCGACACAGCCCACACCCGCGCCCCCAAAACCTCAGGAGGCGGCCGCTCCCACCCCATCGCCGAAGCAGCAGCCCAAGCCGGCGAAAGCTGACAGCGTCGAAGCCGTTCTGGCTCTGGTCCTGACAAAACCCGGAGCGACCATCGCTCTGAACGCGATCAATGCCGAAGCACGCCGGCGAGCGCCCGACTTTCGAATCTCAGAATACGGTCGCTGGCCAACCTGCATCAAGCAACTGCCTGATCGCTACGCCATCGAAGGCGCCGGTCAGGGGGCAAAAGTGCGCCGCCTCTGACCCTTTCGGCTTTCCATAAATATCCCGGGGGAAGCTGCGGCACAGCCGCAGCGCGGGGGCAGAGCCCCCGACGCGCGCCGCCACGGGAAAACCGCTTTCAGGCAAGCCGCCCGGTCACTCCGCGCGCACCCCATAGCGCGCCAGAAACATCTCCAGCGCCGCATCTATCACCCGTTTCGCCTCGGCCTTGCTGATGCGACGGCTCACACCATAGAGCAGCCGGTCCTGAATATCGGCGCAGCACAGCGACGCGAACTGATCCGCCGCCAGATCGAAATCCCCGATCGCCAGCTCGCCGCGTTCGGCGGCGGCACGCAGATATTCCCCCAGCCGCTCGCGCAGCAACATCGGGCCGGACTGATAGAACTCGCGCCCGATTTCGGGGAAGCGCGCTGCCTCCGCCACGCCGATACGAAACAGCGCCTGACCGAAGTCGGAACTGATGAACTCGATGATCTTTTCCGCGACGAAACGCAGCATCTCGGGCGCCGGGGTCTCGGGGCTGAGCGTCTGCTGCGCCTCCTCGGTCTGGCGGGCGCATTCGCTTTTGCTCGCTTCCAGAAACAGCAGCCGCTTGTCGGGGAAATAGCTGTAAAGCGTCGCCTTCGACACGCCGGCCTGCTGCGCGATCGCGTCGACCGAGGCACCTTCATAGCCATCACGCAGGAAGACCATCCGCGCGCCTTCCAGAACCTGCCCGAACTTGCGTCCGCGCCGGATCGTAGTGCCCTTCACCTCGGCCATATCGCCCCCCGCCTGATCGGTCGAGAATAAACCCGTCAGTTCAGTTTCGGCAAGGCGGTGCGCGATCACATGCGCGCCACATCGCTCTGCGCGGACGCGAAATCAGCCGATCTCGCCGCGGATGCCGCCGGTCTGGCCGCGGTCCATCAGCAGCTGATCGAGGATCACGCAAGCCACCATCGCCTCGGCCACCGGCACGGCGCGGATGCCGACGCAGGGGTCGTGCCGGCCCTTGGTGATCACCTCGACCTCGTTGCCCGCCACATCGACCGAGCGGCGCGGCGTCAGGATCGAGGAGGTCGGCTTGACCGCGAAGCGCAGCACGATCGGCTGGCCGGTGGTGATGCCGCCCAGAATGCCGCCGGCATGGTTCGACAGATAGACCGGCCCATCCGGGCCCATGCGCATCTCGTCGGCGTTCTCGGTGCCGGTCAGCGCCGCGGCCGCCATGCCCTCGCCGAACTCGACGCCCTTGACCGCGTTGATCGTCATGATCGCGGCGGCAAGCTCGCTGTCCATCTTGGCATAGATCGGCGCGCCGAGGCCGGGCGGGCAGCCTTCGACCACCAGCTCGATCATCGCGCCCACCGAGTTCTGACCCTTGCGGATCGCCTCGAGATAGTCGGTCCATTCCGTCACCGCGGCCGCATCCGGGATGAAGAACGGGTTGTTCAGGATCTCGTCGCGGTCGAACCGGGCCGGGTCGATGTGCTTCTCGCCCATCTGCACCATGTAGCCGGTGATCCGCAGCCCGGGCGCCAGGGCCTTCAGCACCGCCTGCGCGACCCCGCCCGCCGCGACCCGCGCCGCCGTCTCGCGCGCCGAGGAGCGCCCGCCGCCGCGATAGTCGCGGATGCCGTATTTCTGCCAGTAGGTGACATCGGCGTGCCCCGGACGGAATTGCCGGGCGATCTCGCCATAATCGCGGCTGCGCTGATCGGTGTTCTCGATCATCAGCTGAATGGGCGTGCCGGTGCTGCGCCCCTCGAACACGCCCGACAGGATCTTCACCCGGTCGGGCTCCTGCCGCTGGGTGGTCATCTTCGACTGACCGGGCCGGCGCCGGTCGAGGAAGACCTGCAGGAAGCCCTCGTCGATCTCCACGCCCGGCGGGCAGCCGTCGACCGTCGCGCCCAGAGCGGGCCCGTGGCTTTCGCCCCAGGTGGTGACCCGAAACAGATGTCCGAAGGTGTTGTAGCTCATGGGCGCGCCCTCCAATCTTGTGTCCCGCATAGCGGGGGGCGGGCCGTCGCTCAAGCGGTTTCCCACAGGCGGTTTCCCCTTGCACGGAGGGCGCCATCGCCTATGGTCTGCGCTACCTCGGGGTGCCGGGGGGCGTTTCACGCGCCCCGGCTGAGATGCGCAAGCGGACCCGTTGAACCTGAACCGGTTAATGCCGGCGGAGGGAAGGTATCCGGGAACTCTCCCCGGCTCCGCTCCGCCTGCAGGCCAGAGTCGAATGAAGTGGAGACACCGATGAGAAAAACTCTGATGCTTGCGGGATTTCTTCTGGCCGCCGCCCCCGCGCTGGCCGATGAAAAGCCCGTCCTGACGGTCTATGCGCCGGAATATTTCGCCGGCGAATGGGGGCCGGGCCAGAAGATGGCCGAGGGCTTCGAGAAGACCTGCGGCTGCGACGTCAAGGTCGTGGGCGTCGACGTGCTGCCGCGCATCCTGCTCGAGGGCGACAAGACCCCGGCCGATGTGGTGGTGGGCTTCACCGCCGACGTGATGCAGCGCGCGAAGGACACCGGCCTGTTCGCGCCCCATCGCGAGGATCTGTCGCGCCTGACCCTGCCGGTCGCCTGGACCGACGACACCTTCCTGCCCTTCGACTGGTCCGAGACCGCCTTCGTCTACGACAAGACCAAGGTGAAGAACCCGCCGAAATCCTTCGCCGATCTGCTGAACGCCCCCGATGACGCCTACAAGATCGCCATCGAGGATCCGCGCACCTCGCTCTCGGGTCTGGCGCTGCTGCTGTGGGTGAAATCGGTCTATGGCGACAAGGCCCCCGAGGCCTGGGCGAAGCTCGCCCCGAAGGTGCTGACCGTGGCGCCGGGCTGGTCCGAGGCCTATTCGCTCTTCACCAAGGGCGAGGCCGACATGGTGCTGAGCTTCACCACCTCGCCCGCCTATCACATCATCGAGGAAAAGGACGACACCAAGGCCGCCGCGATCTTCACCGAGGGAAACTATTTCCTCGCCGAGACCGCCGCGCAGCTGAAGGGCACGAAGCACCCGGAGCTCGCGCAGAAGTTCATGGATTACCTGCTGTCGGATGACTTCCAGGGCATGATCGGCGTCGGCAACTGGTCCTATCCGGCGGTGATGAAGCCCGGCTTCCTGCCGCCCGAGTTCGAGGCCCTGCCGAAGGCCGAGAAGACCCTGTTCCTCACCCCCGAGGCGGCCGAGGCCCTGCGCGCTCCGGCGATCGAGGAATGGCGTCAGGCCTTCCGCAAGTGAGCGGCCCCCGGATCGAGGCCCGGATCCCGGTGGCGTTTCCCCTTGCCGGGGGAAGCGCCGCCCTGATCGTCGCGGCCCTGATCCTCGTGCCGCTTGGGGCGGTCACGATGACGGCGGGGGGGCTGCGCGCCCCTTCGCCCGCCGATCTCGAAGCGCTGTGGTTCACGCTGTGGCAGGCGGCGGTTTCGGCTGCGGTGTCCTGCGCGCTGGCGGTGCCGGCGGCGCGGGCGCTGAACCGGCGCCGGTTTCCCGGACGCACCGCGCTGGTCGCGCTGATGGGGGCGCCGTTCGTGCTGCCCTCGATCGTCGCGGTGACGGCGCTGCTGACGGTGTTCGGCCGCAAGGGGCTGGTGAACGAGGCGCTCGGCGCGCTCGGCCTGCCGTCGGTCGGGATCTATGGCGCGCATGGGGTGATCCTCGCGCATGTGTTTTTCAACCTGCCGCTCGCGGTGCGCATGATCTTGCACGGCTGGCAGGCGATCCCGTCCGAGAGGATGCGCCTCGCCGCCTCTCTCGGCTTCGGTCCGGCCGAGGTGGCCCGCCATCTGGAGCGGCCGATGCTGCGTCAGGTGCTGCCCGGCGCCTTTCTGGCGATCTTCCTCGTGTGCCTGACCTCTTTCGCGGTGGCGCTGATCCTCGGCGGCGGGCCGCGGGCGACGACGCTCGAACTCGCGATCTTTCAGGCGTTCCGCTATGACGCCGATCTTGGCCGGGCGGCGGCGCTGGCGCTCGCTCAGGTGGCGGTAACGCTGATCGCGCTCGGCCTCGCGGCGGCGGTGACGGCGCCGCCGGCCTTCGGAGCGGGCCTCGACCGGGCGGGCGAGCGGCTGATCCCGACGGGCCGCCTGCGCACGGCCAAGGACGCGACGGTGATCGCGCTGATCGCGGTCTTCCTGCTGGTGCCGCTCGCGACGGTGCTGACGGGCGGAGCGGGGCAGATCCCGCGCCTTCCGGCCTCGGTCTGGCACGCGACGGCGGTGTCGCTTGCGGTGGCGGCGGGGTCCACCGTGCTGACGGTGGCGCTCGCGCTCACCCTCGCCACGGCGGGCAGGAAATGGGCCGAAGCTGCGGGGATGCTGCCGATGGCGGTGTCGTCGCTCGTCTTCGGAACCGGGCTGTTCATCGTGCTGCGCCCGCTCGCCCCGCCCGCCATGCTGGCTTTGCCGGTGACGCTGATCGCCAACGCGTTGATGAGCCTGCCCTTCGCGCTGCGCGTCCTGCTGCCCGAGGCGAAACGGCTGGCCGCGGATTACGACCGGCTCGCGGCTTCGCTCGGGCTGCGGAGCTGGGCGCGGCTGCGGTTTCTGACGCTGCCGCGGCTCGCCCGGCCGCTCGGCTTCGCGGCGGGGCTGGCGGCGGCGTTCTCGATGGGCGATCTCGGGGTGATCACGCTGTTTTCGGACGGCCATCAGCAGACCCTGCCGATGGCGATCTATGCGATGATGGGCTCTTATCACCAGAACCTGGCGGCGGGGGCGGCAACGGTGCTGACCGCGATCACGCTCGGGTTGTTCTATGGTCTCGACCGGATCGGACGGCGTTCAGATGACATGTGACGGGCCTAAATTCGCGGGGCTGCAACTGGAGGGGCTGGAGTTGCGTCAGGGCGACTTCCGGCTGAGCGCGACGCTCGCCATCCCGGCCGGTGCGCGGGTCGCGCTGATCGGTCCCTCGGGCGCGGGCAAAACGACGCTGCTGTCGGCGATCGCGGGCTTCCTGCCGCCCAGCGCCGGGCGCATCCTGTGGGCGGGCACCGACATCGGCGCGCTGCCGCCGGGCGAACGCCCGCTGTCGATCCTGTTTCAGGACCAGAACCTGTTTCCGCATCTGACGGTCGGGCAGAACCTCGGCCTCGGGATCGACCCGCGGCTGCGGCTGTCGGCCGGGGACAAGGTGCGGATCGGGGGCGTGCTCGACAAGGTGGGCCTCGCCGGGATGGCGGCGCGCCGCCCGGCCGAGCTGTCGGGCGGGCAGCAATCGCGGGTGGCGCTGGCGCGCGCGCTGCTGCGCGGCCGGCCGATGCTGCTGCTCGACGAGCCTTTCGCCGCGCTCGGCCCGGCACTGAAGGACGAGATGCTGGCGCTGGTCGCCGGGATGGCCGCCGAAAAGGGCACCACCGTCCTGATGGTCAGCCACGATCCCGCCGATGCCCGCGCACTCTGCCCCGAGACGATCCTCGTCGCCGAGGGGCGCGCCTTGCCGCCGCAACCGACGGAGGCGTTGCTCAACGCCCCGCCGCCGGTGCTTCGGGCCTACCTCGGCCAGCGGCACACGGAGCGCTGATCCCCCGGGGGGCCGCAGGCACGGACACGGCTGCGCGACCGAAAGCCTTTGCGGGTTGACATCGCGAGGCGGACGGGGATTGTTGCGTCTTGCAAGTCATGCGGCCCCTCGGGCCAATTCGTGTGTCGATCCGCGCCCCGGGTTTCTCCCGAAGCGGGTTTCCATTCGCGGCGCAGCCGGTTAGAACGACAGACGAAACCCGAGACATTCAGCCGTTCGAACACAGAATGGGTGCGAGATGATGATCCGCTTTACCGCAATCGCGCTTGGCGCGGCCATGTTGGCCGGCTGCCAGAGCACGACCCAAGACAAGGCCCCGTCGGAACCCGTTCCGACGCCTTACATGACCCCCGCCGTGCAGCAGGAAGGCGCGCTCGAACAGCGCTCGCCCGACACCTGCGGCAACAAGAAATACAGCGCGCTTCTGGGCCAGCCCGGCGCGGCGATTCAGGCGGCGCATATCAGCCAGCCGGTCAGCGTCGTCGAATGGCGCGGGATCGAGCCGCAGATCTACAACCCCGAGCGGGTCGTGTTCCGCCTCGACCAGAACGGCAACGTCTTCAACATCGACTGCGGTTGATCGCGAAGGCCGCAGGGCCGGAAACCTTTCGCCCCCGTCCGGTCACCCCGGGCGGGGGTTTTCCTTTGCCCGGCGCCGGGCACGCACGGGGCTTGATCTGCGGGGCGGGCGGTGTCACCATTTTGTCATGACGGCACAGACGCCCACCCCCTTTCCGCAGCCCGGGCCGCCCGAGACGGTGGCCTTCGACAGGCATGAGCTGGGAACGATCCTCGGCCTTTACGGGCGGATGGTGGCGGCGGGCGAGTGGCGCGACTACGGGCTGAGCTTCCTGCGCGAGGTCGCGGTCTTCGCCGTGTTCCGCCGCACCGCCGAAACCCCGGTCTACCGGATCGAGAAACGCCCGGCCCTGCGCAACCGGCAGGGCATGTATGCCGTCATCGGCATGGACGGTCATATCCTGAAGCGCGGTCACGATCTTTCGCAGGTTCTGCGGGTGCTGGAGCGCAAGCTGATCCGCCCGGTGGACTGATCGCGCGGGAAGACCCGGACCGCCCCGGGAACGCAAAGCGCCCACCCCTCGCACCGGGTCATCCGTCTGCAGGCCGCACGACAGGGAAACCCGGGTCAGCGCGACACGGCGAAGGCAAAGGCCATGCGGTTGCGATACACCGTTCCCGGTCGCAGCACGATATCGCCGCCGCCCCAGTCGGGCGGCATGTTCACCGCATTGGGCCAGCTTTGCGGCTCCAGACAGATTGCGTCATGGGCAGCATAGGCGCGCCCGCCCTTGCCCCTCACCAATCCGTCAAGGAAATTCCCGGTATAGACCTGCAATCCCGGCTGATCGGTTTCAAGCATCATGACCCGCCCCGACACCGGATCGGCAAGGCGCACCGGCCCGCCATCGAGGCACAGCGTATGGTCATAGCCCGCGATGGCATGGGCGCGCAGCGCCGTCACCGGCCGCCGGCCGGTGCGAAAATCGAAGGGCGTCGACTGCACCGAGGCCGGTGCCATCGGAATGAGGCAATCATCGACCGGCAGATAGCGCGCGGCGGGCACCGTCAGCTCGTATCCGAGCGCCGAACGCGGACGCTCGGCGAGTGCGCGCCCCCCGGCAAGGGCGAAGAAGCTGTGATGGGTCAGCGCGACGGGGGTGGGGGCATCGGTGGTGGCCTCGTGCACGATCTCCAAGCGCGGGCCCTCGGGGCGATCCTCCAGCCGGTAGCGCACCCGAACGGCCAACCTGCCCGGAAAGCCCTGATCGCCGTCGGGCGAGACCAGCGACAGCTCGGCCGACTGCGCATCGCTCGCCCCGATCTGCCACAGCCGGCGGTCGAACCCCTCGGGGCCGCCATGCAGGGTGGCGCCGGGCTCGTTTCGCGGCAACGCCACCTCGCGCCCGTCGAGGGTGAAGCGCCCCCCCGCGATGCGGTTCGCGACACGCCCCACCGTCGCGCCGAAGAAACCGCGATGGTCGAGGTAGCCCTGAACATCGTCATGGCCGAGAACGATGTCATCGACCTCTCCATCACGGTCGGGCAGGCACAGCGATTGCAGCGCCGCGCCGAAGGCGATCACCCGCGCCGAGGCCCGGCCCGCGCGCAGGTTCACCGCCTCGACCGCGCGCCCGTCCGGCATGTATCCGAAAACCTCGCGCATCGGGGGCGCTCAGCCGGGCAGGGCCGGGTCGTGGAACGGCGCGACGGTGCGCCGCTCGGCCAGAAGGAAGGCGTCTGCCACCAGTTGCAGCGGGCTGAGGTCCACCTCCGAGGCGCCGGTCGCGATCAGCTCGGCGAAGCGGGCGTAGAGGCGGCGATATTCCTCGTCGGCGGCGGCGATGATCTTCTCACCGGCGACATGGAGTTCCGCCCCGCCCATGCGCAGCAAGATTTCGGGGCCGTCGCTCTCGACGCGGATGTCCCAGGTCTGCGGCCCGGTCTGACGCCAGTCGAATTCGGCCTCGACCGGGGCGCCATCGGCGGTCACCATGCTCAGCCGTGCGGCGATCGGCGCCTGACGGTTCTCGGGCACGTCGAGCACCGCACTGACCGGATGCAGCGCCGAGGGCAGGATCCGCGTCACCACCGAAAGCGCGTTGATCCCCGGATCGAAGACGCCGAGGCCGCCCGGCTGCCAGATCCAGTCCTGACCGGGATGCCAGTGGCGCACGTCTTCCTTCCAGGTGATCTCCACCCGCGAAATCTTGCGGTTAGCGAGCAGACGGCGGGCTTCCTCGACCGCGGCGGCGGCGCGCGAATGCCAGGTGGCAAACAGCGTCACGCCTTTCGCCCGCGCCATGGCGGCAAGCGCCTCGACCTCGCTCACGCTCGCGCCGGGCGGCTTTTCCAGCATCACGTGACGGCCGGCGCCGATCGCGCTCGCCGCCTGCTCGAACCGGCCCTGCGGCGGGGTGCAGAGCGAGACCGCGGTGACCTCCGGTTCGGCCGCGAGCAGCGCGTCGATGTCGGGATAGCCCGGCAGCGTGTCGAGCGTGGCGTTGCGGCTGGCGATGGCGGCAAGGCGGAACGCCGGCACAGCGGCCAGCGAGGGCAGATGCTGATTGCGCGCGATGGTGCCGAGGCCGACGAGGCCAAGCGCGACCGGCTGACGCGAGGCGGAAGAATGGGTCATGCGGGGTCTCCGAACGGGGTCAGGTCGAAGGCCGGCTCGGGCCGGCCACGAAACGGGGTATCGCGGCGGAAGGTGGCGCCCGAAAGCGGCGCGCGCGCGAGGTCTTCGGCCGAGAGGCCCTCGGTCGCCGAGGTGCAGAACAGCGTCGAGAAATCGGCCCCGCCCATCGCCGGGCAGGTGAGATGCGGCGCGGGCAGCGGGATGCGCGCCCCCGCCGCACCATCGGCCGAGATCATCAGCACCGCCCCCTCGCCCCAGAGCGCGACCATCAGCGATCCGTCGTTCAGCGTCACCGCCCCGTCGGGCGCGAAGCCGAGGAGGCCGAGGTCGATGAACAGCTCGCCCGCGCCCATCGGCCAGCCCTCGGCATCGAGGCGCACGCGGAAGATCTGGCCGAGCGCGGTATCGGCGTAATAGGCATGGCGTCGGTCGGGCGAAAAGCAGATCGCGTTCGGGATGGTGACGCTCTCGACCAGCCGCTCGACCCGCCCGCCGAAGCAGCGATAGATCGCCCCCGCGCCGGGTTCGGCCGCCTTGCCCATGGTGCCGATCCAGAACCCGCCCCAGGGATCGGCGCGCCCGTCGTTCGAGCGGTTGCCGGTCTCTCCGGCCTCGAGCCAGGCGAGACGGCGCACGATCCGCCCGGCCTCGATGTCGAAGACCGAGAGCGCGGTCTCGGACGCGATCAGCAGCCGGTCACGGTCGATCCGCGCCGCGGCCGAGCACATCTCGGACAGCGCCCATTCCCGCCCGCCGCCGTTCGGGCGACGCGACAGCAGACGCCGGCCGGTGATGTCGAACCAGAACAGTTCCTGCCGGTCGGGGTGCCAAAGCGCGCCCTCGCCAAGGGCGCAGATCCGTTCGTCGAGCAGCGTCATGTCTTGCCCTCCACCGCCGCATCGTAGGCGAGGACGATCCTCTTCGCACGCTCCGCCAGCGCATCGAGGGCAAGGCCCGGGGTGTAAAGCGCGGTGCCGATGCCGAAACCGTCGGCACTCGCCGCCAGCCACGCGCCGAAATTCTCCGGCCCGGCGCCGCCCACGGCATAGACCTGCGTGCCCTTCGGCAGCACGGCGCGGATCGCCTTCAGCCCCACGGGACCGGCAAGCGCGCCCGGAAACAGCTTCAGCCCGGTGGCGCCGGCGGCAAGGGCCGCGAAAGCCTCGGTCGGGGTGAAGAAGCCCGGCCAGCAGCTCATGCCCGAGGCCACCGCCGCCCGGATCACCGACGTGTCGACATTGGGCGAGACGATCATCCGCCCGCCGGCCGAATGGACGGCCGCGACATCGGTCGCGCTCAGCACGGTGCCGGCGCCGATCTCGATCTCGGGCCGGTCGGAATAGGCATGGGCCATCGCCGCGATGGAACGCAGCGGTTCGGGGGAATTCAGCGGCACCTCGATCCGGGTGATGCCGGCCTCGACCAGAGCGGCGGCGCAGGGCAGCGCCTCTTGCGGCGTGATGCCGCGCAGGATGGCGATCAGATTGCGTGTCATCGGCGCTCCTCCGTTGCGGTTGCGATGGGTCTGCGGGCGAGCGCCAGCCCACGGCGAGCGAGTTCCCCCCCGTCCGAGAGCCGCGCATCGACACCCTGAGCGGCCAGTGCATGGCCGTAGCGCCGGGCCAGCGCGCCCGAGCCGATCACCACGACCCCGGTTCCGGGCGCGATACCGGAAAGCTCCGCGCCGAGCAGCAGCCCCGAGAGCCGCGACCGCGCCACCCCGGCGGATAGCCCGTCGAGCAGCGCCCCGGCCCGCAGCGCAAACAGCGCGCCGAGCGCCCCGCCCGCCCGTCCGGTCGCCAGCCCCTCGTCGAACGCCGCTTCGTCTTCCTCGGCCGCCGTGCCGAGCGTGCGGCTGAGCACGGTGTGATTGCTGAGCGCGGCGAAGACCTCTCCGGTCATGTGGGTCGCGAAGCCCAGAACCTGCCCGCCCCCGAGGCGCACATGTTTAGAATGCGTCCCGGGCAGGATCAGCAGGCCCGCGAAGCCCGGTTCGGACGCAAGGAATCCGGCGATCTGGGTTTCCTCGCCGCGCATCACGTCGGCGGGGGCGCGCTGGCACAGGCCGGGCACGATCTCGACGGCGATGTCGCGGCGCAGGGTCGGCACGGTGACGGTCTCGCCCGCGACGACGGGCGGGCAAGGCGTGGCGCGATAGGGTGCCTCGATCCAGGCGCCGCGCGCGCCCGCCATGCCGCAGACGACGACCGGCATCGGGTTGGCGGCATCGCGCCCGCCGAGCCAGCCGCCGATCAGCCGCAGCAGTTCCGGCTCGAACCCCTCGGGGGCGAGGCCGGCCATGCCCGCCGAAGATGCGGCCTCGGCCAGCACCCGGCCGTCATCCGCCATCGCATAGACGCGCAGGTTCGACGTGCCCCAGTCGACCGCGATCCAGTCGGGACGACCAGAGGGGGCGGGGCGGACAGCGGGGGCGGCGCTCACCGCAGATCCTCCGGCAGCAGCTCGATGGCGATGTTCTGATAGCAGACCGCGCGCAAAAACCGCCGGATCGCCAGCGTGCCGACCGAGGTCGCGCCGAAGTTCGTCGAGGCCGGATAAGGCCCGCCATGCACCATGCTGTCGCAGACCTCGACCCCCGTCGGGAAGCCGTTCGCCATCACGCGGCCGGCCTTGCGTTCGAGGATCGGCAAGAGCCGGCGGGCAAGCGCGCTGTCGCCCGCATCCATGTGCAGCGTCGCTGTCAGCTGGCCGGCGAAACCATTCGCCAGCGCGATCATCTGCGCCTCCGAGGAGACCGTGACCAGCAGGCCGACCGGGCCGAACACCTCTTCGGAGAGCACCGGATTGGCGATGAAATCCTCGGCCGCGACGTGGAACAGATAGGGCTTGGCGCTGCGGTCATTGGTCGGGCGACCGAACAGCCGGGTGACACCCGGTTGCGCCGCGATGCGATCGGTGCCGCGCCGGTAGGCCTCGGCCATGCCCTCGGTCAGCATGGTCTGCGCCCCGACCGAGGCAAGCGCCGCCACCGCCGCCTCGATCATAGGTTCGGCCTGATCGGAGCGGGCGATGGCGATGCCGGGATTGGTGCAGAACTGGCCCGCGCCCATGCTCAGCGATCCGGCCCAGCCGGAGCCGATGGCGACGGCGCGCGCCGACATCGCCTCGGGCAGCAGGAACATCGGGTTGACCGAGCCGAGTTCGCCGAAGAACGGGATCGGCTCGGGCCGGGCGGCACACAGATCGAACAGCGCCCGCCCGGCGCCGAGCGATCCGGTGAAGCCCACGGCGCGGATCAGCGGATGGGTGACGAGGGCGGCGCTGACCTCGCGCGTGCCGCCCTGGACGAGCGAGAACACGCCCGGCGCCACGCCGCAGCGTTCGATGGCGGCGGCGATGGCGCAGGCGACGATTTCCGAAGTGCCGGGATGCGCCTCGTGGCCCTTGACCACCACCGGGCAGCCGGCCGCGAGCGCCGAGGCGGTATCGCCCCCCGCGACCGAGAAGGCGAGCGGGAAGTTCGAGGCGCCGAACACAGCGACCGGGCCGATCGGACGCTCGATCATCCGCAGGTCGGGGCGGGCGAGCGGCTTGCGCCCGGGCAGCGCCGGATCGTGGCGGCGGTCGAGATAATCGCCCTTGCGGATATGGGCGGCGAACAGGCGCAACTGGCCGGTGGTGCGGCCGCGCTCGCCCTCGATCCGGGCGGCGGGCAGGCCGGATTCGGCGCAGGCGATGGCGGTGATCTCGGGGCCGCGGGCCTCGATCTCCTCGGCGATGGCTTCGAGGAAGCGGGCGCGGTCCTCGCGCGGGCTGTAGCCGTAGGAGAGGAAGGCTTCCTCGGCCGCTTCGGCCGCGCGCGCGATCAGATCGGCGGAGCCGAGCTGCACCGTCATCGGCTCGCCCTGCGCGGGCGACGACATGAAGCTGCCCGCCCCATCGTGCCAGGTGCCGAGGATCAGGTGCTTGCCGGTCGGGGTGAATGCCATCGGAATGTCCTTTCGCGCAGGTCGCTCGGCCCGTCCGAAGGGCCATGTGTCAGGAGCCTGCGCCCGCGGATGGGACGGGCGCAGGCCTTCGGGACAAGGGATCGCCGTCCGGGTGCGGCGACAGCGCTCAGTGGCTGTCCTTGCCCACGGGGTTGCCGCGGCACCCCTTCAGGAAGTCGAGGTCCGCGCCGGTATCGGCCCCCTCGACATGGGTCTGATGCAGCCAGGCGTAACCGCTTTCGGCCGTCGCATGACCGGGCGTCCAGGCGGCGAGGCGGGCGGCGAGTTCCTCCTCGGGAATGTCGAGATGCAGCCGCCGGTTCGGCACGTCGAGCTCGATCATGTCGCCGTCGCGCACCACCGCGAGCGGTCCGCCCGCCGCCGCCTCGGGCGAGGTGTGCAGAACCACCGTGCCATAGGCCGTGCCCGACATCCGCGCGTCCGAGATCCGCACCATGTCGGTGATCCCTTTGCGCAGCACCTTGGGCGGCAGGCCCATGTTGCCGACCTCGGCCATGCCGGGATACCCCTTCGGGCCGCAGTTCTTCAGCACCATCACGCAGGTCTCGTCGATGTCGAGCGCCTCGTCCTCGATCTTCGCCTTGTAGTCGTCGATGTCCTCGAACACGACGGCGCGGCCGCGGTGCACCATCAGATGCTCGGATGCGGCCGAGGGCTTCAGCACCGCACCGCGCGGCGCCAGATTGCCTTTCAGCACCGCGATGCCGCCGTGTTCGGTCAGCGGGCGGTCGGCCGGCAGGATCACGTCCTCGTTCCAGTTCCGCACGTCCTTGACCTCGTCCCAGATCGCGCGGCCCGAGACCGTCAGCGCATCCCCATGCAACAGCCCCGCCTCGCCGAGGCGCTTGATGACGACGGGCAGACCGCCGGCATAGAAGAACTCTTCCATCAGATACTTGCCCGAGGGCATCAGGTTGACGATGGTCGCCACGTCGCGCCCGCAACGGTCCCAGTCGTCGAGCGTCAGATCGACGCCCACCCGGCCGGCCAGCGCCAGCAGATGGATCACCGCATTGGTCGACCCGCCGATCGCGCCATTGGTGCGGATCGCGTTCTCGAACGCCTGTTTCGTCATGATGTCCGAGGGTTTCAGGTCGTCCTTCACCATCTGCACGATGCGCCGGCCCGACATCTGCGCCATCACCCGGCGGCGGCTGTCGACGGCGGGGATCGCGGCATTGCCCGACAGCGCCATGCCAAGCGCCTCGGCCATCGAGGCCATGGTCGACGCCGTGCCCATGGTGTTGCAGGTGCCGGTCGAGCGCGACATCGAGGCCTCGGCCTCGAGGAACTCGTCCTGGGTCATCTCGCCGGCCTTCACCATCTCGGAGAACTTCCACAGATGCGTGCCCGAGCCGACGCGCTCGCCGCGGAAATAGCCGTTCAGCATCGGCCCGCCGGTCACCACGATGGAGGGCACGTCGCAGCTCGCCGCCGCCATCATCAGGGACGGCGTGGTCTTGTCGCAGCCCACCAGCAGCACGCAGCCGTCCATCGGCTGACCGCGGATCGTCTCCTCGATGGCCAGCGCTGCGAGGTTGCGAAACATCATCGCCGTCGGCCGGAAGGTATTCTCGGAGGCCGAGAATACCGGCACCTCGACCGGGAAGCCGCCGGCCTCCCACACGCCCGCCTTCACCTTCTCGGCCAGTTCGCGCAGATGGCCGTTGCACGGCGTCAGCTCGGACCAGGTGTTGAGGATGCCGATGATCGGGCGGCCGTCGAACAGATCGTGCGGGTAGCCCTGGTTCTTCAGCCAGCCGCGGTGATAGATCGTGTCGCGCGAATTGCCCCCATACCAGTGTTGCGAACGCAGCTGGCGCGGCCATGGGGCGGGCTTGAAGGTGCTGGCGGTCATCTCGGCGTCTCCGGTCTTACAGGCTCTTCACGGCGGCGAACCCGATGTCGGGCGCCGTGCGCAGCGGATTTTTCAGCGCCAGCCCGAATTGCGGCGAGCTGATCTCGAACACGTCGCCATCGCGGGGCTGGATGCCGTCGGCGAAGCTGAGCGTGGCGGTGCCGAACATGTGGACATGCAGGTCGCCCGGCCGGCGGAACGGCGCGTATTTGAAATGGTGGTGTTCGAGGTTGGCGATGGTGTGGGACATGTTGTCCTCGCCCGACAGGAAGGGCTTGTCGAAGATCACCTCGCCGCCGCGAAGGATGCGCGAGCGCCCCTCGACATGGGCGGGAAGCGGCCCCACCAGCAGCTCGGGGCCGAAGGCCGCGGGACGCAATTTGGAATGCGCGAGATAGAGGTAGTTCATCTTCTCGGTCACATGGTCCGAGAATTCGTTCGCCAGGCTGAAACCGATGCGCCAGGGCGTGCCGTCGGCGCCGATCAGGTAGAAGCCGGCGATCTCCGGCTCCTCGCCGCCGTCGAGCGCGAAGCCCGGCGAGACCAGCGGATCGCCCGGCGCCACGGCCTCGGTGCCGGGGCCCTTGTAGAACCATTCGGGCTGCACGCCGGCGGTGCCGGGGGCGGGCTTGCCACCCTCCATCCCCATCTGGAACATCTTCATC
Organism: Paenirhodobacter enshiensis; assembly: GCF_000740785.1. Taxonomy (GTDB): domain Bacteria; phylum Pseudomonadota; class Alphaproteobacteria; order Rhodobacterales; family Rhodobacteraceae; genus Rhodobacter; species Rhodobacter enshiensis. The sequence continues at coordinate 66,161 of NZ_JFZB01000022.1, forward strand.
GAGTCCGAGACATGCTCGGCCGCCTTGGCGTGCATCGAATTGCGCGTCGAGGCCGAGCCCGTATGCGTCAGCCCGGTGCCGCACAGGAACATCCGCGCGGGTTCGGGGTGACGCACCGGCACGTCGAGCTTGCCCTCGGCCGCGAGCGCCGGAAGATCGACGCTCTCGCCGCCCGCGGGGATCGTGTCGGCCAGACCCGCACCCTGCGCGATCGCCTCGGAGGCGAGGCCGAAGATCGTGGCGCCGGGGATCAGCCGGGCGCTCTCGCCCTCGCGCACGACGACGCCGCCCGTTTTCAACTGACTGAGGAACATGTCAGGCCTGCTTTCTCTTGTTGTAGACGTCGAAGATGACCGCCGAGAGCAGCACGAGCCCCTTGATCATCTGCTGGTAGTCGATGCCGATGCCCATGATCGACATGCCGTTGTTCATCACGCCCATAATGAAGGCGCCGACGACCGCGCCGATCACCTTGCCGGTGCCCCCCGACGCCGAGGCGCCGCCGATGAACACCGCCGCGATCACGTCGAGTTCGAGCCCGTAGCCGCCTTTCGGCGTCGCGGTGTTCAGCCGCGCGGCGAAGATCAGACCGGCGAAGGCCGCCAGAACCCCCATGTTGACGAAGGCGAGGAAGGTCAGACGCTCGGTCTTGATGCCCGACAGCTTCGCCGCCTTCTCGTTGCCGCCGAGCGCGTAGATCCGCCGCCCGATGGTCGTGTTCTGGGTGACGAAGGCATAGAGCACCGTCAGCAGCCCCATCGAGATGAACACGTTCGGCAGACCGCGGAAGGTGGCGAGCTTGAAGCACAGGAACAGGATCGCGCCGATCACCACCAGCGTGCGCAGCCAGAAGAAGTTCACCGGCTCGCCGACGATGCCATAGGCGGCTTCACGCGCCCGGGCCCGCAGCCCCATCCACACCAGCGCGACCGAGGCGGCGATCCCGAAGCCCATGCACAGCACGTTGATCTTCACCAGACCGAAGATCGCGGCGAGCGGCTGCGACAGCGTGTCGGGCACGATGTCGGGGATGAAGCCCGTCGACATCAGCTGAAACGAGGGCGGGAACGGGCCGACCGACTGACCGTCGAGCAGCCAAAGCGAGGCGCCGCGGAACACCAGCATCCCGGCGAGAGTGACGATGAACGAAGGGATCTTCCAATAGGCGATCCAGTAGCCCTGCGCCGCGCCGATCGCCGCCCCCATCAGCAGCGAGGCCGCGATGGTCAGCGAGACCGGCATGTGCAACTCGACGATCATCACCGCGGCGAAGGCGCCGACGAAGCCCATGACCGAGCCCACCGACAGGTCGATGTTGCCCGACACGATGACGATCAGCATCCCGAGCGCCATGATGATGATGTAGCTGTTTTGCAAGAACAGGTTGGTGATGTTCACCGGCCGCATCAGCGTGCCGCCGGTCACCAGCTGGAAGAACACCATGATCGCGATCAGCGCGAGCAACAGCCCGTAATCGCGCATATGGGCCTTCAGATAGGCGCGGATCTCGCCGCCGCCGGTGGATGTCTCGACGGATTGCATCGTCATTTCCTCACTCCGTGACAATGAGCGACATGATGCGCTCCTGGCTGGCCTCGGCGGCGGCAAGCTCGCCCACGAAAGCCCCTTCGTTCATGACGTAGATCCGGTCGCACATGCCCAGGAGTTCCGGCATCTCCGACGAGATCATGATCACGGCCTTTCCCTGCGCCGCGAGCGCGTTGATGATGGTGTAGATTTCGTATTTCGCGCCGACGTCGATGCCGCGGGTCGGCTCGTCGAGGATCAGCACCTCGGGTTCGGTGAACAGCCACTTGGCCAGAACGACCTTCTGCTGATTGCCGCCCGAGAGGTTGCCGACCTTCTGCATCACGCTCGGCGTGCGGGTGGCCATCTGGGCGCGGTAACGTTCCGCCACGCGGGTTTCCTCGCCCTCGTTCAGCACGCCGCCCGCCGAAACCCCCTTGAGGTTCGACAACGTGGTGTTGAAGCGGATCGATTCCTCGAGGATCAGCCCGAGATGCTTGCGGTCCTCGGTCACGTAGGCCATGCCCGCCGCGATGGCGCCCGAGACGGTGGACAGATCGACCGGCTTGCCGTGCAGAAGCGCCTCGCCCGAGATGTTGCGCCCCCAGCTGCGGCCGAACAGCGACATCGCAAGCTCGGTGCGCCCCGATCCCATCAGACCGGCGATGCCCACGACCTCGCCCGCGCGGACATGGAAGGAGACGGCGTCGATCACCTTGCGCTCGGCCTGATCGGGGTGCCAGACCGACCAGTCGCGGACTTCGAGCACCGTCTCGCCAGGCGCGGGGATGCGCTCGGGATAGCGGTTCGACATGTCGCGCCCGACCATGTCATGCACGATCTTGTCCTCGCTCAGCCCCTTGGCGTCGAGGCGCGACACCGTGGTGCCGTCGCGGATCACGGTGACGGTATCGGCGACATAGCGCACCTCGTTCAGCTTGTGGCTGATGATGATCGAGGTGACGCCCTGCGCCTTCAGCTCCAGCATCAGATCGAGGAGCTTGCGGCTGTCGTTCTCCTGCAGCGCCGCCGTGGGCTCGTCGAGGATCAGGAGTTTCACGTCCTTGGACAATGCCTTGGCGATCTCGACGAGCTGCTGCTTGCCGACGCCGATGGTGTCGACGATGGTGCCCGGAGACTCGCGCAGGCCCACCTTGCGCAACAGTTCCTCGGTGCGCCGATAGGTCTCGTTCCAGTCGATGACGCCGTTGCGGGCGCGTTCGTTGCCCAGGAAGATGTTCTCGGCGATCGACAGCTGCGGGATCAGCGCGAGTTCCTGATGGATGATGACGATGCCGCGCGCCTCGCTGTCGTTGAGCGTGCGGAACTGCGCCAGATCGCCGTCGTAATGGATTTCGCCGTCATAGCTTCCGGCCGGATAGACGCCCGAAAGCACCTTCATCAGCGTCGACTTGCCGGCGCCGTTCTCGCCGCAGATGGCGTGGATCTCGCCTTTGGCGACAGACAGGTTCACCCGGTCGAGCGCCTTGACGCCGGGGAATTCCTTGGTGATGTCGCGCATCTCGAGGATGGTGGTCATGACATGCCCTGACTGGCGCCCGCGCGCGGTCAGGCGTGCGGCGGGCGGGGTTCACGTGTCCGGCGCGCGATGGCTCGCGCGGCCGGCCGGTGGCGGTGACGGAGTTGGGGATGCCCGGCCGCAGGGACCGGGCGGCCCGGATCACTTCAGCTGATCGGGGGTGTAGTAACCCGAATCGATCACGACCTTCTTGTAGTTCGACTTGTCGACTTCCTGCGGTTGCAGCAGGTAGGCCGGAACCACCTTGACGCCGTTGTTGTAGGTCTTGGTATCGTTGACCTCGGGCGTCTTGTTCGACAGCATCGCATCGACCATGCTCACCGTCGCCTTGGCGAGTTCGCGGGTGTCCTTGAACACCGAGGAATACTGATCGCCGCGGATGATCGCCTTGACCGAGGGGACTTCGGCATCCTGGCCGGTGACGATCGGCATCTTCAGATCGCCCGAGCCATAGCCAACGCCCTTGAGCGAGGAGATGATCCCGATCGACAGCCCGTCATAGGGCGAGAGCACACCCTCGACATGCTTTTGCGTGTAATTGGCCGACAGGATGTTATCCATCCGCGATTGCGCGACGGCCCCGTCCCACCGCAGCGTGCCGACCTTGTCCATGCCGGTCTGGCCCGAGGGGATGGCGATCTCGCCCTTGTCGATCATCGGCTGCAGCACCGACATCGCGCCGTTGTAGAAGAAATACGCGTTGTTGTCGTCGGGCGAGCCGCCGAACAGCTCGACGTTCCACGGATGGACGTCGGGGAAGCGCTCCTTCAGCCCGGCGACGAGCGATTTCGCCTGAATCACGCCGACCTGGAAGTTGTCGAAGGTGGCGTAATAGTCGACGTTCGCACTGCCGCGGATCAGACGGTCATAAGCGATAACCTTGACCCCCGAGGCCTTGGCATCCTCCAGCGCGTTCGACAGCGTGGTGCCGTCGATCGAGGCGATGACCAGAACGTTGACGCCCTTGGTGATCATGTTCTCGATCTGGGCGAGCTGGTTCGGGATATCGTCCTCGGCATATTGCAGATCGGTCTTGTAGCCCTCGGCCTGGAACTGCTTGACCATGTTGTCGCCGTCGCCGATCCAGCGCGCCGAGGATTTCGTCGGCATCGAGATGCCGATGTAACCCTTGTCGGCGGCAAGGGCCGCACCCGACAAGGCAAACGCGCTGACGGCAAAGGCGCCAGCCAGTTTCCAAATCTTCATGTCGTCCTCCCTAGGGGGCCTCCCGCCCCGGTCCCCGCCTCCCAGCAGGTGGGCCACATTAATCCGAGGATTGCATGTCACGCAAATATCAGTATGGCTTATCTGCATAACACTGATGGTATGCAACATGGCCGATTTTCTCGACAACATGCGCCCGGTGCAAAGCCGCCTTCTGGTCGAGATCGCCGACAGCGGTCAGTTGCAGCGCGCCGCGCAGGCCTGTGCGATGACCCAGCCGGCGGCGTCGCGGATGCTCGCCGATATCGAGGACCGTATCGGCACGGTGCTGTTCGAGCGTCTGCCGAAGGGCATGGAACCGACGCCCGCGGGGGCGCTGATCGTGCATCACGCGCGCCGCATCCTCGACGATCACGCGCAACTTTGCGCGGAATTCCGGGAGCTTGGCGAAGGCAGGGGCGGCACGGTGCGGGTCGGTGCGGTGACCGGCCCGGCAATCGGCGAGCTGGTTCCCGCGATCCACTGGCTGAAGGCGCGCGCGCCGCGCGTCGACGTCACGGTCGAGGTGGCGCCCTCGCAGGCGCTGGTCCAGGCGCTCGGACGCGGAGACCTCGATTTCGCGCTCGCGCGGCTGCCCGCCGGCTTCGACGACCGCGGTTTCGAAATCGAGCCCGCCCGCGACGAAATCGTGCGTCTGATGGTGCGCGACGGGCATCCGATGCTCGGTCAGGGGCCGGTGTCGCTGCGCGCGCTCAGCGATTTCCCGTGGATTTTGCAAGAACGCGGCCTGCCGATTCGCCGCGCGCTGGAAAGCGTATTCCATGACGAGGGGCTGGCGTCGCCCGGCAACGTGATCTCGGCCTCGTCGCTTTTGGTGATCGTGGCGCTTTTGCGCGATTCCGACGCCATCGCGCCGATGTCACAAGAGGTGATGGAGCTGATGCTCGATCCGCCGGTCTCGGCGGGGTTTCGCCGGCTGGACCTGAACCGGCTGGTGACGGTGGAGCCTTACATGATCTTGCGCCCGCGCGAACGGCGGATGTCGCACGCGGCGGAAATGTTGCTCGATCGGGTGCGCACGGCGATCCGCGGCATGTAAGCCCCTCGCGCGCATCGGGCATACCGCGGAACGGACAGACGAAATCTCCGTGCGTCGCCATTGTTCGTCGTTATAGTGGCAGCGGTGGGAACGCGCCCCCGGACAGAGGGTCGGCCCGGCGCAAAAGGAGAGCAGTGAATGGACTACAAGGTTCACGCACGTCGTGTCGACGCCCATGGCAGCCTTGCCATGGCCAAGGACGCGAAGATCACGCTGGACACCGACCTTTCAGGCCGACGCGATGCGATGAACCCGGTCGAGCTGCTGTTGTCGGCACTGGCGGCGTGTATGCTCAAGGGCATCGAGCGGGTGACGCCGATGCTGCAGTTCCACATCGACGGGGTGGAGATCGCGCTCGAAGCGGTGCGCCAGGACGCGCCGCCGAAGCTGACGCTGATCCGCTATGAAATCGTCGTCGACAGCCCCGAGAGCGATCAGCGGCTGGATCTTCTGCACCGCAACATCCTGAAATACGGCACGATCTCGAACACGCTGCGCGAAGCGGTGCCGCTTGAAGGCACGTTGCGCCGCGCCTGAGGTCAGGCCGGGAACCTGTCGCGCGTGCGGTTCGCGATGGCGACGAGCGACAACATCACCGGCACTTCGACGAGCACCCCCACAACGGTGGCAAGCGCCGCACCCGAGTTCAGCCCGAACAGGCCGATGGCGACCGCCACCGCCAGCTCGAAGAAGTTCGAGGTGCCGATCAGCGCGCAGGGCGCGGCGATCCCATGCGGCAGGCGCCATGCCCGGGCCCAGGCGTAGCTGAGCGCGAAGATGCCGTAGGACTGGATCACGATCGGCACCGCGATCAGCGCGATCAGCAGCGGCTGCGCGACGATCATCGGCCCCTGAAAGCCGAACAGCAGCACCACCGTCAGCAGCAGACCGAGCATTGAGGCCGGCTTGATCCGCGCCGTGAAGGCCGCGACCGCGGCGCGCCCGCCGTGTCGGATCAGCGCGCGTCGGGTCAGCGTGCCGGCGATCAGCGGGATCACGATGTAAAGCAGAACCGACAGGATCAGCGTCGGCCAGGGCACCGAAATCTCGGTCACGCCCAGCAGGAAGGCCACGATGGGCGCATAGGCCACCACCATGATCAGATCGTTCACCGAGACCTGCACCAGCGTGTAATTCGGATCGCCCCGGCTGAGCTGCGACCACACGAAAACCATCGCGGTGCAGGGCGCGGCCCCGAGCAGGATCAGACCGGCGATGTATTCGGGCGCGCGGGCGGGCTCGATCCAGCCCGAAAACAGATGACCGATGAACAGCACCCCGAGCCCCGCCATGGTGAAGGGCTTGACCAGCCAGTTCACCGTGAGCGTGACGATCAGACCCTTCGGCCGCTTGCCCACGTCGCGCAGCGCGCCGAAGTCGATGGCGATCATCATCGGATAGACCATCGCCCAGACCAGCACCGCCACCACCAGATTGACCGAGGCATATTCAACCCCGGCCAGCGCGCCGAACAGACCGGGCAGCAGCGTGCCGAGGCCGATACCTGCCACGATGCACAGCGCGACCCACAGCGTCAGCCAACGTTCGAAAATTCCCATGTCCAGATACCTGACGGTTGCGATGAACGTCGATTGTCGACGGGGGCACCGTGGTGCCCACCGTCTGAAGATCGCGGGCGCCTCAGCCGCCGTAGAACACTTTCTCGCCGAGGTCGCGCATCGCGAGGATGGCATCGTCCGGGCGGCCCTCGATGTCCTTGTTCAGATGGGCGGCCACCACCTCGACCACGAAGACATGGTGATCGCCGAGCGCGACGGTCTCCACCACCTTGCATTCGACGGCGGCGGGCACGCTTTCGAGGATCGGGGCGCCGGTCTCGCCGGGGTGGAACGGCTCGCCCGAGATCGTGTTGCCCTCGACCTTCGCGGGCTTGAAGAAGGCGAAGGCCGCGCCCTGCTGGCCCTTGCCGAGCATGTTCAGCGCGAAGCTGCCGGTCTCGCTGACCACGGCATGGATGCCGGAATCGGCCTTCACCGCGACGGCGAGGAGCGGCGGCTCGAACGCGGTCTGGGTGACCCAGTTGACCGTCGCGGCCGACAGCGCGCCATCCGCGGCGCGCGCGGTCATCACGTAAAGCCCGTAGGGGATCATCCTCAGGGCGGTTTTCTTGCTGGCGGCGTCCATGGCCGGCCTCCTCATCTCGTGATCGCTTCGGGATGTTGTGATCCCTTTGCCGGGGCCGGGGCAAGCCCCTTCCGCCCCCCCTCGCGCAGGTCGCCCGCGATGGTGGGCAAGCGACGGAACGGTTGTGCACAAAGGCAGAGTTCACACGACTCATCTCTTCATATAGGCACAACTCATCCGCACGGGAGAACCGGACACCATCCGGACCCGGAGCGCCATTTTGTCATGCAGATCAGGACATTTTCTCATGTCGAACCGTGAAATCGAAGTTCTGGCCAAGCGCCGCACGCATTACGCGCTGACCAACACCCTGCCGATGCCCACCGCCGAGGTGGACACGCTGATCCGCGACGCGATGCGGCTGACGCCCTCGGCGTTCAACTCGCAGAGCTCTCGCGCCGTCATCCTGTTCGGCGCCGAAAGCGTGAAGCTGTGGAACATCGTGCGCGAGGCGCTGCGCAAGATCGTCCCGGCCGAGGCCTTCGCATCGACCAACCAGAAGATGGACGCTTTCGCCGCCGGCGCCGGCACCGTGCTGTTCTTCGAGGACATGGACACCGTCGAATCGCTGAAGAAGAACTTCCCGCTTTACGCCGACAACTTCCCGATCTTCTCGGAGCAGTCGGGCGGCATGGCGCAGCTCGCGGTCTGGACGGCGCTGTCCGAGGCCGGGATCGGTGCCAGCCTGCAGCACTACAACCCCCTCCCCGATGCCGAGATCGCCGCGACCTGGGGCGTGCCCGCCGCGTGGAAGCTGCGCGCGCAGATGCCGTTCGGCGTCGCCTCGGCGGAACCGGCCGCGAAGACCTTCATCGACGACGCTGACCGCTTCAAGACGTTTGGCTGAGCCTGGTCTCAGAGACAAAGTTCAGAAAGGGGCGGCTTCGGCCGCCCCTTTTCATATCCCGTTCAGGCCTCCGGAGCCTCGAGCGCGCCGTAGAAGATCAGCGCCGGCAGCTCCGCCTTCACGCCGTCGAGCTGCGCGGCAAGGTCCGCGACGGTGCTGCGCTCGAAGCTCTGCTCGGCATGGGCCACCGCGGTCGCGAGCATGGCGGGCGTTTCGGGCGGCAGACCGTGCGCGATCAGCCCGCGCGCGAAAACGGTGAAGGTGCGCTGGCCCATGAACACCACCGTCGTCGCATGGGCATCGGCGAGCGCGGGCCAGTTCAGATCGCCGGGCAAGCCGCCCGTGACATCGGCGCCGGTGACGAATTGCAGCCGCCGCGCGGTCAGTCGCCGGGTCAGCGGCATCCCCGCCGCCGCCGCCGCCGCGCAGGCCGATGGCACGCCCGGCACGATCTCGAACGGCAGCCCCGCCGCGGTGACGGCGTGAAGCTCTTCCTCCAGCCGGCCGAAGATCCCGGCATCGCCCGATTTCAGCCGCACCACCCGCCGCCCGGCGCGCGCATGTTCGACCAGCAGCGCGTTCACATGCTCTTGCCGGGCCGAGGGGCGCCCGGCCCGCTTGCCGACGGCGATCCTCTCCGCCCCCGGCCCCGCCAGATCGAGCACCGGCCCCGAGGCCAGATCGTCATAAAGCACCACATCGGCGCGGCGAAGCCGGTCGGCGGCCTTGATCGTCAGAAGCTCCGGATCGCCCGGCCCGGCCGAGACGAAAGAGACGAAACCGCCCGCGCCATCGTGTTGAGCTGTCATCTGCCGTCATCCTCCGATCGACGCACCGAGCGCCAGAAGCAGGGCGATCCATGCGATCGCCCGGCGATAATGCACAAGCCCCCGGTTCAGATCCACCGGGGTCGGATCCGGCGCACCGGGGTTCAGCCAGGGCTCGTCCGAGACCGTGCCGCCATAGATCCGCGGCCCCGAGAGCCGCACGCCCAGTCCGCCGGCCAGCGCCGCCTCGGGCCAGCCGGCGTTGGGCGAGCGGTGATGGCGCGCGTCGCGCCACATGATGCGCAGCGCCCGCCCGCAGCCCCGCCCCGAGGCCAGCGCGAAGAGCACCCCGCTCAGCCGCGCGGGGATCAGGTTCGCCACGTCGTCAATCCGCGCCGAGGCCCAGCCGAAGGCCTCGAACCGGGCGTTGCGATGCCCGATCATCGAATCGAGCGTGTTGATCGCCTTGTAGGCGGCGATGCCCGGCAGCCCCGCGACCGCGCCCCAGAACAGGGGCGCCACGATCCCGTCCGAGGTATTCTCGGCCAGGCTTTCCAGCGCCGCGCGCGCCACGCCCGCCGTGTCGAGCGTCTCGGGATTGCGGCCGACGATCATCGCGACGGCGGCCCGCGCGCCCGCCAGATCGCCCGCGATCAGCGGCCCGGCCACCCGCGCCACGTGATCGTGCATCGAGCGCACCGCGACCAGCGGCCAGGCCAGAACCCCGCCGATCAGCACGCCGGGCCAGCCCTCCGGCAACAGCGCCTGAAGAAGCGCCCCGATCCCCGCCGCGAGGCCGATCACGATCAGCGCCACCGCCACGCCCGCCGGCCGGCGACGGCGGTTCAGCCGCCCCTCCAGCGCCGAGATCAGCGCGCCGAGCCATGTCACCGGATGGCCGATCCGGCGAAACAGCGCATCGGGCCAGCCGAAGCACAGATCGACCGCCATCGCGACCAGCATCATCAGCGCGAAACTCATCCGTTCACCCCGATCACCGCCCATTGCCCGGCGCCGAGCCACAGAAACCGGCTGAGCGACAGGGGCGCCACCTGAAACGCCAGCGCGCCCGGCACCGAGCCTGTGGCGAGCGCGAGCGCCGCGCGCACCGTGCCGGCATGGGCCACGACCGCCCGCCGCCCGCCAAGCGCCCCGATCCGGTCGAGCGCCGGCGCCACGCGGGCGCACATCGCGGCGAAACTCTCGCCACCCGGCGGCGCATGAGCCGCCAGCTCAGCGGCGCTCAGCGGTCCGAGGTCGGGCAGATCGGTGCGCGGCATGTCTTCCCAGTCGCCGAAATCCTGCTCCCACAGGGCCGCGTCCTCGGCGATGGCGCGACCGGGCCAGAGGGCGCGCGCCGTCTCGATGCAGCGCCGTGCCGGCGAGGCAAGAACGCCGTCGACCGCCCCGATCCGCCCGGCCAGCGCTGTGACGTCGGGCAGCGCGGCCGCAACGTCACGCCTTCCGGCCACCCGCCCCTCGTCCAGCGCAGGCGCGTGCCGGATCACGATCAGCTCCGTCGCCATCGCCGTTTCTCCTTGTCTTCGCGGTCCCTTTTCTGCTTTGAACCGGGGCGGGGAACAAGGGGAGATCCGATGAGGCATACGATCCTCGTCACCGGCGGGGTGCGTTCTGGCAAGAGCGCCATCGCCGAGGAGCGAACCCTAGGGTTCGGCGCGCCCGCCACCTACATCGCCACGGCTCAGGCCCTAGACGACGAGATGGCAGAGCGCATCGCCCGCCATCAGGCCCGCCGCGGGCCGGAGTGGCGCACGGTCTCCGAACCCCTCGATCTGCCGGCGGCGATCGCGGCCAGCGACGGCACGCCCCGCCTCGTCGATTGCCTGACCCTGTGGCTGACCAATCTGATGCTTGCCGAGCGCGACTGGCGCGCCGAGACGGAGCGCCTCACCGCCACCCTCGCGCGGCAAAGCGCGCCGGTGGTTCTGGTCAGCAACGAAGTGGGCCTCGGCATCGTTCCCGACAATGCGCTGGCCCGACGGTTTCGCGATGCCGCCGGGCTGATGAACCAAGATGTGGCCAAGGTGGCGGATGAGGTGATCCTCGCCGTCGCGGGCCTTCCCCTGAAGGTGAAATGATGGATTTCCGTATCTCGTCCCTGTCCGAAGTTCCCGCGCTGGCGGCAAGCCTGCCGAAGGCCGACGAAGCCGCGCGCAAGGCCGCGCTCGCGCGTCAGAACAGCCTGACGAAGCCGCCGGGCTCGCTCGGCCGGCTGGAGGAGCTGGCGGTGTTCATGGCCGGCTGGCGCGCCACCGCGCGGCCCGAGATCGCGCTCGCCCAGGCCATCGTCTTCGCCGGCAATCACGGCATCTGCGCGCAGGGCGTGAACCCCTATCCGCAGGAAGTCACCGCGCAGATGGTGGCGAATTACCGCGCGGGCGGTGCCTCGATCAACCAGATCTGCGCCGTGACCGGGGCGGAGCTCGACGCGGTGGAGCTGGACCTCGACCGCCCGACCGCCGATTTCACCCAAGGCCCGGCGATGACCGAGGCCGAGACCCTCGACGCGATGAACCGCGGCGCGGCGGCGGTGCGGGCGGATGCCGATGTGCTGATCCTCGGCGAGATGGGCATCGGCAATTCGACCATCGCCTCGGCGGTGGCGGCGGCGCTGTTCGGCGGGCCGGTCGCAGGCTGGGTCGGGCGCGGCACCGGTTCGGACGACGCCGGCGTGAAGCGCAAGATCGACGCCATCGAACGCGGTCTGGCGCTGCATGGCGGCAAGGATGCGATGGGGATCCTCGCCGCGCTCGGCGGGCGCGAGCAGGCGGCGATCTGCGGCGCGACGCTGGCCGCGCGCAGCCGCGGCATCCCGGTGATCCTCGACGGGTTCATCTGCACCTCGGCCGCGGCGCCGCTGTTCGGCGCGGCGCCGGCGCTTCTGGATCACTGCCTCGTCGGGCACGTCTCGGTCGAACCCGGTCACCGCAGGCTGCTCGACGCGATGGGCAAGGAGCCGATCCTCAACCTCGGGATGCGGCTCGGCGAAGGCTCCGGCGCGGCGCTGGCGCTTGGCATCCTGCGCGCGGCGCTGGCGTGTCACAACGGCATGGCGACCTTCGGCGAGGCCGGGGTCAGCGACAAATGAGCCGGCTCGCCGAGGCACGTCTGGCGCTGATGCTGCTCAGCCGGCTGCCGGCCGGGCGCCTGCCCGAGCCCGCGCCGCGCTTCGCGGACGCCGCCTGGGCCTTCCCGCTCGCCGGTCTGGCGGTGGGGGTCGTGGCCGCTGCGGTGATGAGCCTCGCGCTCGCCGCGGGGCTGCCCGCGACGGTGGCGGCGGGGCTCGCGCTCGCGACGCAGATCGCGCTGACCGGCGGGTTGCACGAGGACGGCATCGCCGATCTGTGTGACGGCTTCTGGGGCGGATACGACCGCGCCCGCCGGCTGGAGATCATGCGCGATTCGCGCATCGGCTCCTATGGTGCGCTCGGGATCGTGCTGTCGGTCGGGCTGCGGTGGGCGGCGCTGGCCGCGGTGCCGGAGCCCGCGACCGCGCTGATCGTCGCCGCGATGGCCAGCCGCGTCGCCCCGGTCGCACTGATGGCCTGGCTGGAACCGGCGCGCGCCGACGGGCTTGGCCATGCAGCCGCCGAGGTCGACGGGCTGCGCGTGGCGGCGGCCTTCGTCATCGGCCTGGTGCCGCTGGTGGTCTTCGCGCAAGGGTTCGCCGCGGCGGTGCTGGCGGCGCTTGCGGTCACCGCACTCGCGCTGATCGCGAAGGCCCGGATCGGCGGGCAGACCGGCGACGTGCTCGGCGCCTCGCAGCAGATCGCCGAGATCGCGGTGCTCATCACCCTGTGCGCGCGCTGAGCCCCTCGCGAAGGAGCAATCCGGCCGGCCGAACAAGTCTCTGGCCGGATTGCCGTTTCGGCGGTATCGTGAAACCTCAGTCGAACTGACAGGAGAACTGCCATGAACGTGCAAGACGAGATTGCCGAACTGCGCAAGGCCCTGAAAGCTGCCGAGGCCAAGGCCGCGCGCAAGGCCAAGACCGATCTGGAAGAGCTGGCCGAAGAGATCGACCCCGACAAGGAAACCGGCCCCGACGGCGACCCGTTGGGCGACATCCGCGAGAAGCTCGGCGCGCTGCGCGACGAGCTGAATGCGATGCTCGGCCCGGTCGGCGAGAAGGCCGCCGAGATCCCCGCGAAATATCCGCTGGCGACGGCGATGGCGGCGCTTGGCCTCGGGGTCGCGCTCGGCCTGTCGCTGAGCCACAAGCGGCGCTGACCCCCGACGGGAGACCGGAATGCAGACCCTCGAAACCGCCCGGACCTATGGCCGCATCGCCTGGCTGCGCCGGCAGGTGCTGTTGCAGCTTGCACTGCGGCGCGTGGTGGCGGGCGTGGTGGCGGCGCTCGCGGCGCTGGTCGCGCTCGGCTTCGGCACGGCGGCGGCCTACATGGGATTGCGGCTGTGGATGGGGCCGATCGGGGCGGCGGCGATCGCCGGGGCCGGCTGGCTGCTGATCGCGGCCGTCGCCGGCATCTATGCCGGCAGCACGCCGCGCTCGACGGAACTCGACGCGCTCGAACAGATGGAGGTCGAGGCGCGAGAGCGCACCGCCGTCGCGGTCGAGCGGCTGACCGGCATCGGCGCGCGGGCCGAGGCGATGAGCGGCACGCTGACCCTTCTCTTCGCGCTGTTTCGCGCGCTGCGCCGGATGGGCCGGCGGGGCGGAGACGCTCCGGACGCGTAACCTCACCCGACGGCAGGGATTCCTGCCGTTGACTTCCCCCCCGTTGCGGCCGAACCTGCGCCGGATTGCACCCGTGGCACAGGAGACCCGTGATGCCCCGTGATAATTCCCTTCGTGTTCCGCCGCTTGCGCGCACAGCTCTGGCGGCCGCGCTGATCGCGACGGGGGCCATGCTGCCGGCGCCGGTGCTGGCGGAAGGGGTGTTCTCGAACCTTCTGGTGACGCTCGGACTGAAATCGGCCGATGAGGGGATTGCCTCCTCGAACGGCCGGCTGGAGGCGCAAAGCGTCGATGTCGCCTCGAAATACGCCGGGCGCATCGCCACGGTGACGGTGCATGAAGGCGATGTGGTCACCGCAGGCCAGGTGATCGCCACCATCGACGACCGCGACGTTCAGGCGAAGCTCGCCGCTGCGGAAGCCTCGGTGCTGCAGGCCAAGGCCTCGAAGGAACAGGCCGGGGCCGCGGTGCAGCAGGCGGAAAGCGCGCTCTCCTATGCCGAGACCACATTCCAGCGCACCACGGCCCTTCAGGTGGGCGGGATCGCGGCGAAACAGACGCTCGACGATGCGACGAATGGACTGAAGGCGGCACAGGCGGGGCTTGCCAGCGCGACGGCGCAGGTCTCGGCCGCGGATGCGCTGATCGCCTCGGCTCAGGCCAATGTGCAGGCGATTCAGGTCGCACTCGACGATCTGACGATCCGCGCGCCGCTGGCCGGCCGGGTCGAATACCGGCTGCACGAACCCGGCGAAGTGATCGCGGCCGGAACGCCGGTGGTAACGCTGCTCGACCTCACCGATGTCTACATGAACCTTTACCTGCCCGCCGATACCGTCGCCACGCTGTCGAGCGACGACGACGCGCGGCTGATCTTCGACGCGATCCCGCAATACGTGATCCCGGCCAGGGTGACCTTCATCTCGCCCGAGGCGCAGTTCACCCCGAAAAGCGTCGAGACCGCCGAGGAACGCGCCAAGCTGGTGTTCCGCGTCAAGCTGTCTATCCCCAAGGAACTGCTGGAGAAATTTCAGCAATATGTGAAGGTGGGCGTGCGCGGCATGGGCTATGTACGCAACGATCCGGCGGCCCGGTGGCCCGCCAACCTGACCGTCAAGCTGCCGCAATAGGCGCGCGATGGAATTCGCGGCGGAACTGAACGGGGTCAGCCATCGTTACGGCAAGGTCGCCGCGCTCGATGCGGTCAGCCTGCAGATCCCGGCGGGCTGCATGGCGGGGCTGATCGGGCCGGACGGGGTGGGCAAGTCGACGCTGCTCGCGCTGGTCGCGGGGGTGCGGCGGCTGCAAACGGGAACGATCTCGGCGCTCGGGCGCGACATGGCGGGCGCGAAGGACCGCGCCGCCAACGCGCCGCGCATCGCCTACATGCCGCAGGGGTTGGGGCGGAACCTCTACCCGACGCTCAGCGTGCATGAGAACCTCGATTTCTTCGGCCGGCTGTTCGGCCAGAAACCCGCCGAGCGCGAGGCCCGCATCCGGATGCTGACCGCGGCGACCGGGCTCGATCCGTTTCTCGCGCGGCCGGCGGGCAAGCTCTCGGGCGGGATGAAGCAAAAGCTCGCGCTGTGCTGCGCGCTGATCCACGATCCGGAACTGCTGATCCTCGACGAGCCGACGACCGGCGTCGACCCGCTGTCGCGGCGCCAGTTCTGGGAGCTGATCGACTCGATCCGCGCCCGGATGCCGGGGATGAGCGTGATCACCGCCACCGCCTACATGGAAGAGGCCGAGCGTTTCGACTGGCTCGCCGCGATGGACGGCGGCAAGGTGATCGCCTCGGGCAGCCCGGCCGAGCTGCGGGCGCAAGCGGGCGAGGACACGCTCGACGCCGCGTTCATCGCGCTTCTGCCCGAAGCCGAGCGCGCCGCCCACAAGCCCGTGGTGCTGCGCCCGCGCATCGAGACCCCCGGCAAGGTCCCGGCGATCGAGGCGCACGATCTGACCATGCGTTTCGGCAGTTTCACCGCGGTCGACAACGTCAGCTTCGAGATCCCCGAGGGCGAAATCTTCGGCTTCCTCGGCTCGAACGGCTGCGGCAAGTCGACGACGATGAAGATGATGACCGGCCTCCTGACGCCGACCGAGGGCGAGACCCGCCTGTTCGGCGAAGAGCTGACGAATTCCGACATGCAGTCGCGGCTGCGCATCGGCTACATGTCGCAAAGCTTCTCGCTGTATACTGAGCTGACGGTGCGCCAGAACCTCGCACTGCACGCAAGGCTTTACGAAATCCCCGCCGCGCGGCAGGCCCCCCGCGTCGCCGAGGTGCTGAAGGAATTCGAGCTGACCGAGGTCGCCGACGCCCTGCCCGACGCGCTGCCCCTCGGGATGCGGCAGCGCTTGCAGCTCGCCGTCGCCACGATCCACGAGCCGCGCATCCTGATCCTCGACGAGCCGACCTCGGGCGTCGATCCGGTGGCGCGCGACGGGTTCTGGCGCATCCTGATCTCGCTCGCGCGCGACAAGGGCGTGACGATCTTCATCTCGACCCATTTCATGAACGAGGCGGCGCGCTGCGACCGGATCTCGCTGATGCACGCGGGCCGCGTGCTGGCCGTCGGCACCCCGGCCGAGCTGACCGAACGGCGCCACGCTGCGACGCTGGAAGAGGCCTTCATCGCCTATCTCGAGGACGAGATAGGCCGGGCCGGAACGACCGACACCGCGACCGACAGCGCCGCACTGACTACGGAACGCCGGGTCGAGACCTCGCTCGTGCAGCGCGCGGCAACGCGGCTGTGGGCCTATACTTGGCGCGAGGCGCTGGAACTGATGCGCGATCCGATCCGGCTGTTCTTCGCCCTCGCCGGGCCGGTGATCTTGCTGCTGACGGTGGGCTTCGGCATTTCCTTCGACGTGAACCGGCTGCGCTTCGCGGTGCTCGATCTTGACCGGACGGCACAAAGCCGCGCACTCACCGAACAGTTCACCTCGATCCGGCAATTTGCCGCCGGCCCGCCGCTGACCAGCCATGATGAGCTCGATACGCAGATGGGCGACGGCAGCACCACCGTGGCCCTCGAAATCCCGAGCGGCTTCGGCAGGGATCTGGCCGCCGGCCGCACGCCCGAGGTCTCGCTGTGGTTCGACGGCGCCATGACCTTCCGCGCCGAGACCGCGCGCGGTTACGCGCTCGGCCTGCTTTCGGCCTATCAGACCCGGGTGATCGAGGAGCAGGGCGGCAGCGCCAGCCCGGTCAGCATCGTCAGCCGCTACCGCTTCAATCAGGCGTTCAAGAGCGCGAACGCCATGGTCCCCTCGATCCTGATGATGATCTTGCTGCTGATCCCGGCGGTGATGGCCGCCATCGGCGTGGTGCGCGAGGTCGAATCCGGCACCATCGCAAATTTCCGTTCGACTCCGATCACGCGGCTCGAATTCCTGATCGGCAAGCAGCTGCCCTATATCGCAATCTCCTGGGGGGCGTTCTGGGTGCTGTTTCTGATGGGGCTGACGGTATTTCGCGTGCCCTTCACCGGCAGCCTGCCGATGCTGGCCACCGCTTCGCTGGTCTACGTGATCGCCACCACCGGCTTCGGACAGCTGATTTCGACGTTCACCTCCAGCCAGGTCGCGGCGGTGTTCGCGACGGCGGTGGCGACGATCATCCCGGCGATGAACTTCTCGGGGCTCATCGTGCCGGTGTCCTCGCTCGCCCCCGTGCCGCATCTGATCGGACAGATCTTCCCCGGCTCATGGTTCCAGCACGTCAGCGTCGGCGCCTTCGTGAAGGGCTACGGCTGGCCCGAGGCCGGGCCGAATGTCGCGGTGCTGGCGGGCTTCGGCCTCGCCTATCTGGTCGCCGCCACGCTGTTCTTGCGCAAGCAGGAGGCCTGAGACATGTCGCTGAAACGCTCGCTCGGCACGATCCTCAACCTGACCCTCAAGGAGCTGCGCGCGATCCGGCGCGACACGGTGATGCTGACGCTGATCGTCTTCGTCTTCACCGTCGCCACCTATATCGTCGCCGATGCCATCTCGACCGAGATCCGCGACCTCTCCGTCGCCGTGGTCGACGAGGATCACAGTCAGCTCTCCTCGCGGCTGATCGGCGCGATCCGCCCGCCGATGTTCCGCGAACCCCCGGTCCTCTCCCCCGCCGCAGCCGAAGCGGCGCAGGTGCAGGGGCAATACATCCTCGTGCTCACCATTCCGCCGGATTTCGAGAAAGACCTGCTCGCCGGGCGAAACGTGACGCTCAACCTCGATGTCGACGCGACCGCCGTCGCCCATGCCGGCAACGGCGCCTCGTTCATGCAGCAGCTCCTCGCCGGCGAGATCGCCCGCTTCACCCACAGCACCAGCACCTCGCTGGTCAACGTGATCTTCTCGAACCGGTTCAACCCGAATCTCACCTCGCGCTGGTTCGCTTCGGTGATGCAGCTGATGAACTCGATCACCATCCTGACGCTGATCCTCGCCGGTGCCTCGCTGATCCGCGAGCGCGAGCATGGCACGATCGAGCATGTCCTCGTCATGCCGGTCCGCCCGCACGAGATCGTGCTGTCGAAGATCCTGGCGAACGGCGCGGTGATTCTGGTCGCGGCGATCTTCGCGCTGAACGTGGTGGTGCAGCTGATGCTGGGCGTGCCGGTGGCGGGCTCTCTGGTGCTGTTCGCGATGGGCACCGCGATCTATGTCATCGCGGCCGCCAGCCTCGGACTGCTGCTGTCGACCTTCACGAAGAACATGGGGCAATATGGGCTGCTGGTGATCCCGACGATCGTGGTGATCATCCTGCTCTCGGGCGGCATGACCCCGGCCGAATCGCAGCCCGACTGGCTGCGCGCCGCGATGCAGTTCGTCAACCCGGCGGTGCATTTCGTCGCCTTCACCCAGTCGGTGCTCTACCGCGGCGCCGGGTTTGCGCTGGTCTGGGGGCAGATGCTGGCGATGGCGGCAATGGCTTCGGTCTCTCTCGCGATCACGCTGATCCGCTTCCGCAAGGTTCTGGCCGGCTGACTTTCCGGGCCGCGCCCCCTTCTGCTTTCATCTTTCCGAAAATATCCCGGGGGTGAGGGCCGCAGGCCCGAGGGGGCAGAGCCCCCTTTCTTCTCCGCCGGGGGCAGAGCCCCCTTTTCGTCACAAGCAAGGAGAGCCGCTTGCCAAGATGCCACGCCCTGCGTAATCACAGAAACATTCGTGCGGGATTGGCGAAATGGTAGACGCAGCGGCTTTAGGTGCCGCCGCCGCAAGGCGTGAGGGTTCGAGTCCCTTGTCCCGCACCATGGATTTCCGGGTTTCGCGTCTATGCGTGCAAAATCAGGATGTTATTCAAGGTCATGCCCTACGGGGCTTGATCTTTTCCTGCCATTTCCGCAGGTTTCCGCGCGCGGTTTACGCATATTTCACGCACGGATTACGCATGGCGAGCATCAGGAAACTGGAGTCGGGCAAGTATAGGGCCGA
>NZ_JFZB01000023.1 GCF_000740785.1 Paenirhodobacter enshiensis
CTTTCGAGTCGGAAACGTTGGTTGCGGGGGCGCGCAGCCAACGATACTTGCGATTGGTCGAACGCCAAATCCCCAAACTTGCAGCATAATATAACCTATTGCGCAGCTTTGAAAATCGCTCTTTGAGCGCTCGCAAACTTGCTATCCATACAAGCCCAAACCGTTTAGGTGGCCTTCACCCTCCAGCCCCGCGTTGGCTCAACCAACCTGTAGCTCGAGCTGCGGCCACCGGCGTTTTCCTTCTCAAGCACCCGCCGATCAACAAGGTCCGTGATGTCGCGCAGCGCCGTGTCGGAGGAAACCTTGGTAAGCTTGGCCCATTTCGATGATGTCAGTTTTCCCTCAAAACCATCCAGCAGCCGGTTGATCACCGCGCGCTGACGCTCGCTGAAGATCTCGCCCGCCATGGCCTCCCAAAAGCGTGCCTTGTGCAGGACGTGGCGCAGAACCTCTTCGGTGCCATCGAAGGCCCGGTCCAGGCATCCGAGGAACCAGTCGAGCCATCCGGTGATGTCCAACCCGCCCTTTTGCGTTCTCTCCAGCATCGCGTAGTATTCGGCCCGCTCGCGCCGGATCTGAGCCGACATGCTGTAGAATCGCTGCGAACTCCCCTCAGATCGGGCCAGAGCCATATCGGCGATAGCGCGAGCGATACGGCCATTCCCATCCTCGAACGGATGGATCGTCACGAACCAGAGATGGGCGATGGCCGCGCGGATGACGGGATCCGTGCCATCGCGTCGCTCGAACCAATCCAGGAACGCCGCCATCTCGCCCGGCAAGCGTTCTGCCTCCGGCGCTTCGAAATGCACCCGTTCACGTCCATAAGGGCCAGAAACGACCTGCATCGGTCCGACCTCCGGCGGGCGCCATGCGCCGACAGCGATCCGGGTCATCCCGCTGCGCCCAGTCGGGAACAGCGCGGCATGCCAGCCGAAGAGCCGCTCCACGGTGAGGGGCGCCGCATAGTTCTGCGTGGCATCCAGCATCATCTCGACCACACCCTCGACATCGCGATCGACAGGCGCAAGCGCACCGATCTCCATACCGAGGCGCCGGGCAATGGAGGAGCGCACTTGCTGCTTGTCGAGGCTCTCGCCCTCGATCTCGCTGGACTTCAGGACGTCCTCTGTCAGTGTCCGAAGGACGGCTTCAGCTTGCAGGTCGAAGCCGAGCGCCTCCATCCGTCCGACCAGACGGCCCTGCCTGTGACGAACCGCAGCCAAGGTTGTGCTGATGCTGTCACCTGCCCATGTGAAGCTTGGCCATTCAGCCTGCTGATGGATATAGATCATAATCACCGCTCCTTATGCGGTGATTATGGACGGCAAACGCCGCATGAGCAATGGAAATCCCCGCAAAAATCGCGGCGATTGTGGAGTCTATTCGCCGCAGGTTTCGCGCTAGCTCGTCGGCGTCGTCGGATAGACTTAACCTGCTATCCAAGAAACCGGCAGCAGACCGCCGCTGAGCGAGCCGCTCGTGCATGAAAGGCCCCTCCCTGCAGATTGGGACTATCACCCATGATGATTGTGTATGATTGACCTGATATCTGGGAGGGGAGCGTCTCAGCGGACGCTCCACCTCAAGACGTGGTAGCCAAGCCCAATAGAATCTGAAGCTGCCAGTCGAGCGCGATCGTAGAAATGCTGAACAGGTTCATATGATTGACATCGCGAAAGATTCTTACGAAATTGTCAGCATGGGGATTGCGAGCTCCCCACGAGGCGCCAGCCGAAGATCGCGTTCCTGTTCAACCCCGGCGACGGAGGAACGCACATGCCTGCGCCCAATGCCATTTCATCCGACAAGCTTGCCCGTATCATCGGGACTCCACGCGCACCGCTCCTCCTCGACGTGCGGTCCGAGGACGATTTCGCCGCTGATCCGCGATTGCTCCCCGGCGCGACCCGGGCCGACGACCAGTCGCTGACCGCCCTTGCTCCCCAACTGGGCGGCCAGCCGTCCATCGCTGTCTGCCAGGGCGGCCATCGGCGCAGTCAGGGGACGGCCGCATGGCTGCGCGCCGAAGGCTGCGCGTCGGAGTATCTCGAGGGCGGGTTCGAGGCCTGGCGCTCGGCCGGTCTGCCGCTAATCGATCCGGCCAAGTTGCCCGCGCGCGACGCGCACGGCCGTACCATCTGGGTCACCCGCTCGCGCCCCAAGATCGACCGCATCGCTTGCCCCTGGCTGATTCGGCGCTTTCTCGACCCCCGCGCGATCATCCTGTTCGTGGCGCCCGCCGAGGTGGTGGGCGTTGCCGAACGCTACAACGCGTCGCCCTTCGACATCGAAGGCGTGTTCTGGAGCCACCGGGACGACCTTTGCACTTTCGACGTTATGCTGGCCGAGTTCGGTCTGAGCATTCCCGCGCTCGACCAGCTCGCGACAATCGTGCGCGGCGCCGATACCGCCCGGCTCGACCTCGCGCCCGAGGCGGCCGGTCTGCTTGCCGCATCACTCGGCCTGTCGCGGATGTATTCCGACGATCTGGAGCAGCTGGAGGCCGGGATGCTGCTTTACGACGCCTTCTTTCGCTGGACGCGGGACGCTACCGATGAGACCCACAACTGGCCCACCAACAAGCCGAAGGCAGACTGATGCAGGACCGCACATACCCCACGCTGGCCGCGGCCACCCGCATCTGGGCCCGCATCGGCCTCCTGAGCTTCGGCGGTCCGGCCGGGCAGATCGCGCTCATGCACCGGATCCTCGTCGAGGAGCAGCGGTGGCTGGGCGAGAAACGGTTCCTCCATGCGCTCAACTACTGCATGCTCCTGCCGGGGCCGGAGGCAATGCAGCTCGCCGTCTACATCGGCTGGCTGATGCACCGCACGCTCGGCGGCATCATCGCGGGCGTCCTGTTCGTGCTGCCCGGCGTCGCGGCGATCATGGCGCTGAGCTGGATTTACGCGCTCTTCGGCAATGTCGGCCCGGTCGAGGCGCTGTTCTTCGGGCTCAAGGCCGCGGTGCTGGCCATCGTGGTGCAGGCGGTCATTCGCATCGGCTCGCGTGCGCTCAAGAACGGGGCGATGGTCGCCATCGCCGCCGCCTCCTTCGTGGCGATCTTCGGCTTCGCCATGCCGTTCCCGCTCATCATCCTCGCTGCTGGCCTGATCGGGCTCTTCGGCGCGCGTGCGGGCCTGCCCATATTCTATGGCGGCGGCGGACACGGCAAGGTCGGCAAGGTGCAAGTCGACGACGCCGACACCCTGCTGGGTGAGGAATCGCCGGATCACACGCAGGTCAACCGCGGGTGGGCTTTTCGGATTTCCGGCGTCTTCCTCGTCCTCTGGCTTGCCCCTGTGGCGCTGTTGTTCGCGGCCCTCGGGCCGGAGAACGTGTTTTCGCAGATCGCGGGTTTCTTCAGCGTCATGGCGGTGGTGACTTTCGGCGGCGCCTACGCTGTGCTGACCTATGTCGCGCAGGAGGCGGTGCAGAACTTCGGCTGGCTCGCTCCCGGCGAGATGCTGGACGGCCTCGGCATGGCGGAGACGACGCCGGGGCCGCTGATCATGGTTACGCAGTTCGTGGGCTTCGTGGGCGCCTTCCGCGAGGAAACTGGCCTGTCACCGCTCGCGGCTGGCACGCTTGGCGGGCTGCTGACCACGTGGGTAACATTCACGCCCTGCTTCCTATGGATCTTCCTTGGCGCCCCCTTCATCGAGCGCCTGCGAGACAATGCGGTTCTAACGGCCGCGCTGACCGCCATCACCGCAGCTGTGGTCGGCGTCATCCTGAACCTCGCTGTCTGGTTTGGGCTTCATGTGGTTTTCGATGAGGTGAGGACGATCGCCGCCTTCGGCCTAAACCTCGATGTGCCCGTCTGGCCGTCGATCAATCTGGCGGCTGCGGGGCTGGTTCTTGCCGCGATTGTGGCGGTGTTCGGGTTCAAGCTTGGTCCGGTGACAGTGCTGACTGGCTGTGCGCTCGCAGGCATGGCGCTCGCTGGGTTTAGCTGGAAATGATCCCGTCGGCATGCCGGATAGGTGCGACCAGTTCCAGGAGAAGTCCAAGGCCGTTTACCAGTCCGCATTAGGATGGGCATGTCGAGAACCGGGCCTATGACACGCAACTTTGCAAACTCAGCTCGTCCTGCCAACTGCCGCTATAGAGCGGCGGGGTGGCGACTGGTCGCTAAAGCCATTTTCTGCGACTGCAATGCTGCAAGTTCACATTCGGCCTTCCGCCCCTTTTGGCCTCGGCCGAGGCGCTAAGCTCCGACCGAGAGCTACGCTTACATCCTCTGCATGGTCGCGCGAACAGCCTTATTCAGAGCTCGGTCGGAGGGGGGAGCGCTTCGATTGCCAATGCGGTGATGATCTCGTCTGCAGTTGTGGCCTTGCGCAGCTCTTTCGCCACGTCAGGGCGGCGCAAAGTGCGTGCAACACAGGCCAGAAGTTTCAGTCCGGCTGGCTGATCCGAATCAGGAAACAGGATTGCGCAGACCAGATCGACACCCGCGCCATCGACCGCGTCAAAGGCTAGCGGGCTGCCCAGCCGCACGAAGGTAAGACATGCTGTATCAAGGCCAGCGATCGGCGCATGGGGAACGGCGATCCCGTCGCCAAGGCCCGTGGTACCGAGCGATTCCCGCTTGGCCAGGGCTTCGGCAATGTCGTCCCGTTCCAGACCTGTTACCCCTGCAAAGTGGGCACCGATCAGTCCAAGCAGCTCCTCCTTTACCGATAGGGCGTCAATCAGCAGGACATCTCCTGCGCCGAGCGTGTCAGTGATCTTCATCATGTCGTTTCCGTCGGTTGTTCAGTACCACAGCGGGAGCCGGTTCTTGCCGCTCGCCGTGGCGGCCCTTCAGGCCATCAGACGAGGTCTGCCTCGCGCATCCGGTAGCCCACGCCGGTTTCCGTCATGATGAACCGCGGCGCATCAGGGCTGTCATTCAGCTTCTGGCGCAACTGCCGCACGTAAACGCGCAGATACTGGATATCGGTCACCTCACCCCAGACCTCGCGCAGGAGATGCTGATGCGTAATCACCTTGCCCGCATGCTGCACGAGGATGCGCAGGATGTCATATTCCTTGGGCGAGAGTTTCACCTCCTCGCCGTCGACCTGAACGATACGGCGCACCAGATCGACGCTCAGCGTGCCGCCCCCGGTCAGAAAGACCGGACGCTCGCCTTGCTGGGCCAGCCGGTGGCGTAAGGCCACCCGTATCCTGGCGGCAAGTTCTTTCATCCCGAAGGGTTTGGTCATGTAGTCATCGGCACCAAGTTCAAGGGCCTGTACGATCCCCGTCTCATCGGTCCGTGAAGACAGAACCACCACCGGCAGCTCGATCAATCGCTCGCGCCAGCCATGCAGGATCTCATGACCAGAACGGTCCGGCAGTCCGAGATCGAGGATCGCCAGATCGGGCTTTTCAGCCGCAACCAGCTCATCTGCCTCACGCGCATTGCGGGCCTCGATGATCTGGAAGCCCTCAGCACTCAACCCCACGCGCAAGAGTTTGCGGATCGGTTGCTCGTCATCGACAATCAGGATTTTCACGGCGCCCTGCGTCATGTCTCCTCCTCGGTCTTTTGTGTTTCGGCGACCGGAACGGGAAACCGAATGGTAAATACCGCACCGCTGCGGTCGCGGCGGTTGGCGGCGGTGATGGTGCCGCCCATGGCCTCGGTAAAGCCGCGGCAGATCGCTAGGCCAAGCCCGGTGCCTGCCTGCACATGATCGAGTTTGCGCACCCGGTAGAACATGTCGAAGATGCGCTCGGTGTCGCGTGGCGGGATGCCCGGCCCCTCGTCGCGAAGCTGAAGCACCACCGCGCCGCCATCGCGCCAGGCATCAAGACCGATCTCGCTGCCATGGGGGGCGTACTTAGCAGCATTGTCCAGAAGGTTGAACAGAACCTGTTCCGTCAAGACCGGGTCGAGGCGTAACATCGGCAGATCGGGCAGCACCGAAACCCTGACCTTGTGGCCTTCCAGAACCGGCCGAGCCCGAGTCAGCGTCGCTCCGATGATCTCGTCAATATCCACCAGTGCCGCGTTCGGTTCGGTCAGCCCGGTCTCGATCCGGGTCATGTCCAGCAGATTTCCAATGAAGCGGCTCAGCCTGTCGGTTTCCTGCTCGATGGTCTGAAGCAAATCGTTGCGATCCGCCTCCGGCATGGCTGTGTAATAGTCGCGCAAAGTCCCGGCCGCTCCCTTGATCCCGGCAAGCGGCGTGCGAAGGTCATGGCTGACCGATGTCAGCAGGGCCGAGCGCAGCCGGTCGGCCTCGGCGGCCATCCGGGCACGGTCGAGATCATCAACCAGCTGGATACGCTCGATCGCAAGCGCGGCCAGATCGGCCAGAGCATCGTAAAGACGCTGCTGGTCGGGGGTGAGAAGGGGCCCGGGCTTCTCGCTATCGAGGCCCATGACGCCGATTGTCCTGCGCCCGGTGCGCAAGGGCAGGTAAAGCCGCTTGGCCCCCGGCAGCGTTTCGGCGCCACGGCCGGCGGGGCGGTTGTGCTCCCAAGCCCAATGGGCGGCGGCGATGTCGCGGTCAGCCAGCGTGTCATCTGGTGGAAAGCCCGCGCGCACCGCAACCGTGCTGCCCTCGGGCAGCAGGATCACCGTGTGCAGGTTCAACATTGAGGCAATCTGGTTGACCGACACCCAGAGCACATCATCCAGCGTTCCGGCCACCGCAAGACGTTTGGAAAACAGAAACAGGCTTTCTGTGGTGCGGGCCCGGGCCCGCGCTGCCGATGCCTGGGCATGGACCCGCGCCGTCAGGTTTGAGGTGACAAGAGCCGCGCCGAAGAAGAAGAACAGGGCCACGACGCTTTCGGGGTCACGGATGGTGAAGGTGTAGAGCGGATCGAGGTAGAAGAAGTTGAACACCAGCGCCGCCAGCACCGAGGCGTAGATCGCGGGCCATCTGCCGGCGGTGGCGGCAGAGGCCAGAACCGCCATCAGGAACACGATGGCGATATTGCGGACATCCAGCGCCTGCGAAAGCAGATGGCCAAGGGCCAGCGCCACGCCGACATATCCGGTGGCAAAGAGATAGGGCCGGATAGAGAAAGGCCCCCGATCCATTGCGAGCGCACGCCTTGGGGCAGCTGCTGCAGGTTCGCGCCCGGAAATCACATGGACGCTGATATCGCCCGCGCCCCGGATCAAATCAGCGGAAACCGAAGGCTCGAACCATTCTCGCCAACGTGACTGCTCCACCCGCCCGATGATGATATGATTGAAATTGTTAGAATTTGCGTAGACCAGCACATCACGGGCAACATCCTGCCCCGGGAGAGTGACCGTTTCTGCCCCGAGTTGCTCGGCCAGCCGCATGGTGGCGGCGACACTGTCCTTCTCGGCATCGGACAAGCCCGCAGATTTCGGCACCTCGATATGGATGACCGTCCAGGGACCACGCATCCGGTCGGCCTGGCGCTTGGCATAGCGCACCAGTTCGGGCGCGCGGGCGCTTTCATTGACACAGACCAGAAAGCGGTCGCCCGAAGGCCAGTTGCCCCGGATCGCATTGGCCTGCATGTGATGGAGAAGTTGCTGGTCTACCCGCTGCGCTGTGCGCCGCAATGCCAGCTCGCGAAGTGCCGTAAGATTGCCTGGCTGGAAGTAATTCTTGATCGCACGGCTGGCTGTCTTCGGCAGATAGACCTTGCCCTCGTGCAAGCGCTTGATCAGGTCGTCAGGCGTGATGTCGATGATCTCGATATCATCGGCGCGGTCGATCACCGAATCCGGCACCGTCTCGCGCACCCGGATGCGGGTGATCTTGGCGACCACATCGTTCAGGCTTTCAACATGCTGGATGTTCAGTGTCGAATAGACGTCGATGCCGCTTTCCAGAAGCTCCAGCACATCAAGATAGCGTTTCGGGTGGCGAGAGCCCGGCGCATTGGTATGGGCCAACTCGTCGACCAGAACCAGAGCGGGCTTGCGAGCGAGAATCGCGTCAAGATCCATCTCCTCCAGCCTCTGGCCACGATAGTTAATTTCCTGACGAGGGATGGTCTCGAACCCCATGGTCATGGCACGGGTCTCGGCGCGACCGTGGGTCTCGACCACACCGATCACCACATCGGTGCCCTCACGGCGGCGATTGCGGCCCGATTGCAGCATCTCATAGGTCTTGCCGACTCCGGGCGCAGCGCCAAGAAAGATCTTGAAGCGCCCACGCGTTTCTTGGCGGGCGCGTTCGAGCAGCGCATCGGGTGACGGGCGGATATCCTCGTCTTGGCCGGGATCTGGCATGGTTCGGTTCCTGTCGTTGAACGCGCGCCGGCGAACCGGCGCGCGTCATGGCTCAAAGCTGGTCGAGCGCGATGTTCAGGTCCAGCACATTCACGATACGGCCGGTTCCGAACACGCCACCCGGCAGCGCGCTGTGGCTACGCACCAGGTTTTCCAGAACCGGAACAGCCAATCCACGTGCTTCGGCAACGCGGGCGACCTGATAGAGCGCACCCGCCTCCGAGATATGGGGATCAAGCCCCGCACCCGATGCCGCCGCCAGATCGGCAGGCAGCGGATTGTCGGGTGTTGCGCCATAGGCGGCAACAAGTTCGACGCCGCGATCATGAACCTCGGTGCTGGTCGGCGATTTGTTCGAACCGCCCGCGCCCGCACCGTTGTAGTCCACCGCCGAAGGACGCGGCCAGAAGTAGCCGGGCGTGGTGAAGGCTTGCGCCACCTGGCGCGACCCGATCACGTCGCCCGCCTCATTGGTCAGAAGCCAGCCATTGGCGGTGAAGGGGGTGAAGGTCTGGCCGATAGTCCAGACCACACCCGCATAGCCCACCACGCAGATCGCCATGGTGGCAACCGATACGCGCAGCGAGGCAATAAGGGATTTCAGCATCACGTTCCCCTTTCTCAGTTCATGAACATAAAGTGTTCGGCGATCGGCCCCAGCGTGGCCGCCGGGAAGAAGGTCAGCGCACCGACCACGATCACCGTCACCGCGAGCATGGTGGCGAAAACGCCGCCTTCAACGCTGAGCGTGCCCGACGATTCCGACGCCCGCCGTTTTGCGGCCAGGGAACCCACAATCGCCAGCGGCAGGATGATCGGAATGAACCGTGCAAACAACATCACGAGACCCGTGGCAATGTTCCATGGCACCGTGTTGTCGCCCAGCCCCTCGAAACCCGACCCGTTGTTCGCCGCCGAAGAGGTGAACTCGTAGAGAATTTCAGAGAAGCCATGCGGCCCGATGTTGTTGAGCGTATCCGCTCCCCAGGGCGTGGCAGCAAAGATCGCGGTCCCCACTAGGATCATCGCACCATGCGCCAGCAGCGCAAAGAGCGACAGCTTCACCTCCTTGGCCTCGATCCGCCAGCCCAGATACTCCGGTGTCCGCCCGATCATCATGCCGGCCACAAAGACGGCGACCACGATGTAGAGGAACATGTTGATCATGCCGACGCCAACACCGCCAAAGCTCTCGTTCAGCCACATGCCGACCATCGGCATCAGGCCAGTCATCGGATTGAGACTGTCATGCATCGAGCCCACCGAGCCATTCGAGGTGGCCGTCGTCAGCACTGCCCAGAGCGGCCCACCATTTGCACCAAAGCGTAGTTCCTTGCCTTCGAGGTTGCCGACATCCTGGGTGATCGCGAGGTCGGTGAAGGCCTGGGTCGGTGCTGTCTCAAAGGCGACCGAACCGCTGACCTTGATCAACACGAAGGCCAGCATGACCGCAAAGATGACAAAGCCATGTTTGATGCGGCCGACGATGCGGGCGAACATCCAGACGCAGGCCATCGGAATGATGATCAGCGCCGTCATCTGGATGACGTTGGTCCAGAAGGTGGGGTTCTCCAATGGATGGGTCGAGTTGGGGCCGAAGAAGCCACCGCCATTGGTGCCAAGCTGTTTGATTGTCACGAAAGCCGCTACCGGGCCACGCGCGATGGTCTGCTGAACCCCTTCCAAAGTGGTCGCAATCGCAGAACCCTCGAAGGTCATTGGCAGGCCCCCCAGAACCAGTGCGGTAGCATAGACCAGTGCCACAGGCAGCAGCACGAGGAAGCTGGCACGTTGCAGGTCGACGAAGAAATTGCCGAGGCCTCTGCCCGCCAGCCCGCGCGCCAGAGCTGTAAGCGCCGCAATGCCGGTGGCAGCCGAGACGAACTGCAGCCACATGATCCCGCCCAGCTGGGTGAAATAGCTGTAGGTGCTTTCACCCGAATAGTGCTGGAGGTTCGTATTCGTGGTGAACGACGCCGCCGTATTGAACATCAGGTCCGGCGAGACCGTCCCCATACCGTCCGGGTTGAAGGGCAGCGCGCCCTGGAAGGTCTGGATCAGATAGATCACTGTGAACATGACGATGTTGAACATCAACATCGCAAAGACATAGGATTTCCAGTTCTGCTCCTGCCGGGCCAGCGGCCCAGCAACAAGCTGGAAGGCGCGGGTCTTGTTGCCCGCCAGACCGGCACTTGGCGCTGCCGGATCCATGGCCCATTTCATGTATCGTCCCAGTGGCCAGGACAAAAGCGCCGTGCCCCCGACCACCATGAGAACGAAGAGAATTGCCGTTATCATCTCAGCACCCCCGGATCACGAACGGTCGATGGCATTGGTCATCAGGATCAGCACCCCGAATGCCGCCAGACCGAGAAGAAGATAGAAAAGCACCATTTTTCCCGTGCCTCCGTTACACGAGGCCGACGGCGGAGATGATCACGTCAATCAGCTTGATGCCGATGAAGGGAACCACCAGCCCGCCCAGGCCGTAGATGAAGAGATTGCGGCGCAAGAGCGCATTGGCGCCGATCGCCCGGTAGGTCACGCCTTTCAGCGCAAGCGGGATCAGCGCGACGATGATCAGCGCGTTGAAAATGATCGCCGACAGGATCGCGCTCTGCGGGCTGGTCAACCCCATGATGTTCAACGCCTCAAGCCCGGGGTAGAGCGTGACGAACATCGCGGGGACGATTGCAAAGTACTTCGCCACATCGTTTGCGATCGAGAAGGTCGTGAGCGATCCGCGCGTCATCAGAAGCTGTTTTCCGATGCCCACGATCTCGATCAGCTTGGTCGGATCGCTGTCCAGATCGACCATGTTCCCCGCCTCGCGCGCGGCCACGGTGCCGGTGTTCATCGCAACGCCGACATCGGCCTGGGCCAGAGCTGGCGCGTCGTTTGTGCCGTCGCCGCACATGGCGACCAGCTTACCTTTGGCCTGCTCCTGACGGATCAGGTCCAGCTTGTTCTCAGGCGTTGCCTCGGCGAGGAAATCGTCAACACCTGCTTCGGCCGCAATTGCGGCGGCGGTCATCGGGTTGTCGCCGGTGATCATCACCGTGCGGATCCCCATCTGCCGCAGTTCGGCGAAGCGCTCGCGGATGCCACCCTTGACGATGTCTTTCAGGTAGACCACGCCCAGAAGCTGACCGTTTCTGACTACTGCGAGCGGCGTGCCGCCTGCCTTGGCAATTCCGTCCGCGATGAATTGGATCTCGCGCTTCTTCTCGGTCGAAACCTTGGGCGAAACGCCGGCGGCCCCGGCCAGATCGACGTGTTTCAGAACCGCATCGACAGCACCCTTGCGGATCGCCGTGCCGTCGAAATCGACGCCAGACATCCGGCTTTGCGCGGTGAACGGCACGAAGGTGGCGCCAAGGCTCTGCATGTCGCGCGCCCGGATGCCATATTTCTCCTTCGCCAGAACGACGATCGAGCGACCCTCGGGGGTCTCGTCGGCCAGCGAAGCCAGTTGCGCCGCATCCGCCAGCTCCTGCTCCGTCACACCCCTTACCGGGCGGAACTCGGTCGCCTGACGGTTGCCCAGCGTGATGGTGCCGGTCTTGTCGAGAAGGAGCGTGTCGACATCGCCCGCAGCCTCGACCGCACGGCCCGACATGGCCAACACGTTGAACCGCACCAGCCGGTCCATGCCGGCGATGCCGATGGCCGAAACCAGCGCCCCGATGGTGGTCGGGATCAGTGTCACGAATAGCGCCACCAGCACGATGACCGGCACATGACCACCCGCGTAAGAGGCGAAGGCCGGGATGGTCGCGGTCGCCATGACGAAAATCAGGGTAAGACCGGCAAGAAGCACATTCAGTGCGATCTCGTTCGGGGTCTTCTGCCGTTCGGCGCCTTCGACCAGCGCGATCATCCGGTCGATGAAGGTGGAACCAGCCGCGGCAGAGATGCGCACCTTGATCCAGTCGGACAACACCTGAGTGCCGCCGGTAACGGCCGAACGGTCGCCACCGGATTCACGGATCACCGGGGCGGATTCGCCGGTGATTGCAGCCTCGTTGACCGAGGCCACACCTTCGACCACCTCACCGTCCGAGGGGATGATGTCGCCCGCCTCGACCAGAACAATATCGCCGACCTTCAGACTTTCACCAGGCACATCGCGCCATTGGGTAGCATCCGTACCTGCCAGAAGCTTTGCACTGGCGTCCGTTCGGGTCTGCCGGAGCGACGCGGCCTGTGCCTTCCCGCGGCCTTCGGCGACAGCTTCCGCAAAGTTCGCAAACAGAAGCGTGAACCACAGCCACAAAATGATCTGGAACGAAAAGCCGAGTCCCTCTGCTCCGGTCACCAGGTCCTTCAGAAAGAGAACGGTACAAAGCACCGAGACCACGGCCACGACGAACATGACCGGGTTCTTTGCAAGCACCCGTGGATCGAGTTTTTTAAAGGCACCGCGAAAAGCGGGCCCAAGAATGCGGGCGTCGAACATGCCCGCTGGTTTCGACTGGCTCATCAGAGACTCCAGTATTGGTTTTTTCTGATAACGAGGCGCGGGCGGCTAGTGCAGGCCCGCCAAGCGCAGGGCAGCAAAGACAACCAGCAGCAGTACGCCACAAACAAGGATTGCGCCGAGGATCAGATCGGTCCCCGGTAGCTCCCGCTTTTGTGCATAGTGCTGCCAGCGCGCCCTCGCCTTGACGATCAGCCAACCCATCACGCTGCTCTCCGAGATTCTGCGCTCAGAAGCGTTCGGGATGCAAAAGCGCGTAGATCAGATAGAGAGTGACAAAGAGTGTCACGCCACCACCCAGGACATATTCAACAACCATACCCCATCCTTTCCGGTTGCGGGTCCGACGCCCGCAAGATTGCGATCGGGGCGCAGGGCACCCGCGTGGGGACCGAACGCTCACGTTCCCGAGATCGCGCAAAAGGCATGAGGGTTTCGATTGGGGAGGAAGGGCTAAGAAATAGGAAACTTATAAGGATACCGTTCGGACGCGACGGACGATCAACCCCTCGACGCGATCGTCCTACTGCTAACCCCGCCCGGCAAGGAGGGCGATCACCACGCGCTCATCTCGCCCGTTGCCCGATGGTGCCGCGAGCCACAGGTGCTGGACCGCCTGCGGGCGATGACGACGCGCTCCGAGTGCTTGCTCTGGATTGGCCGGCGGCCCCGGAGCGAACCCTATCTCACGCCGATAGTGAAAGCGGAGGTCAGGTAGGCATGGACACCTTGGCGATCCTGGCCTCGGCGGATCGCGCGCTGCACCTCGGCCCTGCTCAGGATTGCAGCAGCCCATCGCAAAGTCGAAAACACTTCGCGCTGCTGCTCCGCCGGGAAGAGAAGGGTGAAGACAATATCCACCGCCGTTCGGTCTTCGGCATCGAAAGCAACAGGGCGACGAAGATGCAGCAACAGCGCAATCGGCGCCGGCGCATGATCAACCCTTGCATGGGGAAGCGCGACGGATTGCCCGATCGCGGTCGGGCCGAGCGACTCGCGCCAAAGCGGCCCTTCAAGAACCCTGTCTCGTGGCAACCCTGCCGCATCGGCCGCAAACGCAGCGGCAGGATGGAACAGTTCCCCCGTGTTGTCACAGTCCACCTGCAGAAGGATTTGATTGGGATTGTGTATCACGAGGCGCCATCGTCCATCGTCATACCACCGGAGGGGCTCAGCATCTCCAGTGAGACGCGGCCGTTTTTCATCTGGAAGTAGAGACGATACCCCCCTCGCATCAAACCATATGCACGGGCTGCTGCCATCGCCATCGCCCGATCCGGGTAGCGAGTATCATCGCGACGACCTTCGATATGGAGGTACCACTGATAGTCGGAGGCAAGATACACCCAGAGCACGGCGGAGGGGTGCCTTGATCCATCGCGAGAGGCCATCGTTTGGAAAATCATGCCTTGCCCATGCCGAAATCGGTATCAGTGTTTCTGGCATGCCCCCGCATATGAATTCGATGCGGGAGCCGCGTTCAGGAAATAGGAATGGCGCCTATTGCGCGGCGACCACCTTTTCCGTGCGGAACGCCGGTTTGGTGCTTTCAACCGGCCTACGCAGCGTCGCAACGCCCTGCTTCACCCGATGCATGGGCAGGGCGTGACAGCTCTTGCGGAAGTAGACGATCTCCAGAAGCGTGGGCCAGATTTCCAGGGACGAACGGATCAGGCGCACCTCGTCATCAACGATGCGGCTGACATTCTGCTGGAAGAAATCGGGTTCGAAGTCATAGAAGGTGCGCTCCAGCGTGGCAGCAAAATGCGCCAGCGCCCGTCGGCGCTCGTCGCTCTGCGCCGCATCTTCGGCATTCTGAACCTTGGCATGCAGCCGCCGCACGGCGTCGAGCATCGTCTGGCTGTCTTCGATGCTGACCGATCCGTCGTAGTCGAAACCGATGCCGGTCTCATCGATCTTGCGAATCGTGGTGCGGATCTTCTGCTTCAGCAGCGAACAGATCGATTCGTTCAGCAGTTCGGCGGCCAGCGGGGCACGCATGTAATTGTTCTTTATGTGGGTCTGGGCAGAATCCACATGCGCAGCGGCAAAGCCGGGCTGCTGGATCCAGAGCCGGTAGATATAGTCCTCGAACCGCAAGCGGGTCGGAAAGAAGGGCGGCAAGCCTGTAGTGTTGTCATAGCCTGCCACGCCGCAGTCCATGCGCCAGTTCAGAGTGGTCACGCATGGGCGGAAGTTCACCAGCACATAGTGGTCGTTCAGTGCCTCGGCATCCTGGCGGTCGTTGTCCTCGATGAAGAGGTCGATGTAGTCGGCCGCGTCGATGTCGTTCGTGCCAGTGCGGAAGGTCTGGGCCATCTTGACGATGGCGTTCCTCGAGACCTTTCCTTCTTGCAGGAACAGCGAATTCTCCCGCGCAAGGCCGAGAGACGTATTGTTCTCCAGGTCCATTGCGGTGTCGCTGAGGAATTCGCCGCGTTCATAGTTCGGCGGGGCCTCTGAGACCGTCTTGCCCAGGATGTCGCGGAAGGACTGCAGGATATCGAACGACTTGCGCGTATGGCCGTTGGCGCCGCGTGAGATCAGCTTGCCGCGGCTGATCTCATGTTCGCCAAGGCTCTCCGGGCTATCCTCGATCAGCGCATAGGGGCGCATGTCGTCGTCCGCGCTGACCATATGTTCGCCCAGCGAATACATCAGCGTGAAGTTCCGGTTTCCACCGTAGGAGGGACGAAACAGGTTGCGCACCAGCATGTCCAGCTTGCGGTCGCGCAGCCGCTTGCAGATGTAGGAGATGAATTCCTCTTTCTCATCGGGACCGATGTAGAACAGCTCGTTATGCGTCTTCGTCCGTTCGAGAAGCTCGAAATACTTGCCATGGCTGGCTTTCGAGGAATCGTCGAAGACATAGATTGGCGCTGTCTGCCCCGATCGTCGGAAATTCTCGTCATAGGCCTCGACGGTCTCGCCCACGTCACGCAGGCGATAGGTCGGGATCACGAATTGCAGGGGTTTGTCCGTCATGGAACCGGTTCTCTGGTGGTTGATGAGAAGGATTGAGGCACCGCAGGTCACGCCGGCAGTGCCAGCAGGTCAGGCGGCGCGATTGCCGTCATGAAATTCACGCAGTTCCAACCGGATGCGCCACTGCGCGCCAAGCTCGATGCTGGGCAGGGGCGCACGCACGTCGGCAGTCAGCGGATAGTCGAATGCCATCGCCGTTTTCAGAGTCGAGATGCGGGTTGCTCCGGCAAATCGCTGGCTGAGCCCGCGCAGCGATCGGTATGTTGTCCAAGCTTCGTCCAGCCGCCCCGATACGAACAGGTCATAGGTTTCGCAGAGGGCGCAGGCGACGACATTAGCCATGGGCAATACGCCGCCATGTGCGCCGACCTGAAGGGCGACAAAGAACCAGTCCTCGCTGCCACAAAGGATGCGCGGTCCGTTCATTTCGCTGAGGGGCGACAGGTTTTCCAGCGCCTTGCCTTCCAGCACGACCGCTGGAAAGCGGCCGGTCCGAAACAGCCGGGTCAGGATATCGGGCGTCAGCCCATGGTCGCCGCGACTGTGTCGGTCAGACAGCACGAGCGGTTTGTCGGTCGCGTCCGCCGCCGAGAGGAAGTGATCCATCAGCCTGTTGCGTCCTGGGCGGGTTTGTTCGGGCACAGACAGGACAAAGCCCGCAACCGGCAGGTGGAACTGCGCGACCTCGCGCGCCGTTGCGCATGCATCGCCGTCGTGGATACCGACAAGCACCGGCACCGCGCCCGAAGTCGCCTCGATCACGGTTTCCGCGATGCAGAGCCTTTCCCGCAGCGAAAGGCTCTCGATCTCTCCGGTTTGCCCCGCCGCTACGAACCCCTGCACTCCACTTTGCGCCAGACAGAGTGCGATTGCCCCAAGCGCGTCGTGATCCACCTCGCCGTCCCGAAAAGGGGTTACGAGCGGGCACCAGACCCCTGAAAAGCTCTCCTTTTCCTGCGGCTTTGCCACTACTTTCAGGGCCTCCGCCTGTCCGGATGGGAGGCAACGATGCAGTACGGGACGCGCATCCTCCCCCTTTGTGTTGTATCGCAGCATGATATGTCCTCGTGCTGTTTACAGGTCCGGGAAAACTAGCGGCGGCGACATAGGGCTTCGAGATGGCGGCGGAGGCGATCTCATAAGCGACGCGTAGGATTCTGGACTATGGTCTGTGGATATTCGTGGTTTCCACACCGGTTGATTTCTGATTCAAGGTCTCGAAAGCGAGGGATGAATGGACTAGGTTCCCTGCCTACTAATTTCAGATCCAGAAGATGATGATTGCGGCGAGGATGATTGTATTGAGGAAGATGTCACCGCATCGCTCATAGCGGATAGCAATGCCGCGCCCGTCCGTCAGACGGCCGAAGTCATTCTCGATGTGATATCGCTTCCAGAAGGGCCGCTTGTTGTATCTGGCCGGTTTTTTGCACTTCTTCCGAGGCGAGATGCAGAGGCGAATGCCACGGTCCTTGAGGCCATCCAGAAACAAGTCGGCATCATGCACCTTGTCGCCCACGAAGCGCTTGACTGTAGGACTATGACTTCGCCGGAAATTCCTATGGCGAGCTGATGTCTTAGACGGTTTCTGCCAATCGAAAGAAAACGCCAACTTGGCACAGGATCGTCCTCGGCCACGCAATTTGTCGCGCGGTGAGAAAACGAAGAGGAACCGATCATGTATGGACGGCTCGGCTACTATTATCACCAGGCTCAGGACCAGATACGTCAGGGGCAGGCGGATACGAGCGCAGCGCGCGCCCCTGTGCGCACCAAAGTTGCAACCGCCAACACGCGGTCTCGCAGCGCTTGGATAGGCTTGGGCGCTCTGATCGGGGCCCTAGGCTCTGCCGGGATCTTTGCTTGGTTCGTCGGGCTGTGAGGACGGGAAACGCTAAGAGCTACACCATGCGCGAGGAACACCGGCCGCCCGAAGGTTTCCGCTTTGCGATCGGCAAGGACCGGCAGGGCCGCTGGCTTCTGCGCGATCGACTGGGCCTGGTCGATGGTAATTTCCACGACCGGGCCCGGGCAATCGACTGCGCGCTACGCCAGAGTGATCGGCAACCGATGCAGGTCTATTGCCTGCCGGATGAACGGATCGAAATGGCGGAAGAGCTATTTCCAAATCCCTGGCGAACCCATGTGGCTGTAGCAGAGGGACCGGACAGTGACATAGCGAAGGATTAGAAGTGATCCCAAGAGGCGGTTGGGCGGTTTCGGCTCCAAACGGACCCAGATCGCTCAATCGCACCTAGGCGCACCATTCTCCGGCAAATTCCTGCCGACATCAGCCTTGTCTTTATAGAATTTTTATATTCGACGGGTTCGTGCCACCTCGCATTCCTATGCGGGAATGTAGAAAACTGAGCGACGAAGACAGGCCAGTGATCTTGCCCGTCCCGTTCATGAGTGGTCGAAACGGCTAGTGCTGCGAAACCTTTGCGAAACCTTAAGGATATGTCCCCCGATGCCGGATGCGGTCAGCGACGACAATCGCCCCTCGCCCAATGCGCTTGTGGAGAAAGCAGCACAAGAAGTGTGCGGGCAGATGAAGGTTTTCCTAGGCGCTGCTTCGGATGCCTGAAAGGCGTGGGAGATGGTGCAATCAGGGCGCCCGCTGCATGCAGATGGCTTGGATGTGGTGATCGGTGTATGGGAAAGCATGGCCGCGCGGAAACCACCTCACTGGTCGAGGGCCTTAATGTGATTGCGCAGCGGATCATCGACTACCGGGGACAGAAGCTAGACGAGATGGACCTCGATGCGATCACCGCCCCTGCGCGCCCGCTGGTTCTGATGGATGAACTTACCCATACCAACGCGCCTGGCTCGCGGCATCCGAAACGCTATCTCGACGTGCAGAAACTGGTGGAGCGGGGGATCGACGTCTCCACAATGCGGAACATCCAGCATGTGGAACGCCTAAACGACGCAGTGGCCCAGATCGCCCGCATCCGCGTGCTTGAGACGGTGCCGGATTCGGTGCCCGACCGCACCGTCGATATCAAGATCATCGACACCACGCCTGCCGATCCGATGGAGAGGCTGCACGAAGGCAAGTTCTATCTGCCGAAGACCGCGCAGCGCGCGATCAACAACTATTTCTCCCCCAGCAACCTGAAATGCGGGTCAGGTCGTCAACCATCAGCACCTGTTGAAGCGGGTCTGAATCGACAATACCGAGGTGCAATAACAGTGCGTCTGTGTCCGTCAGCTTCGATGAAATTTCGACGAATGCCTGGCATGCAAATATCAAATAATAATCTGCATGGTGGTCGGTGCTGCCATCCTATCTGGCGGAAGACTATGACGATAGTTTTTTCTGCTGAGGCGATGGATAAAAGCTCAGTATCGCAAGTGCAAACAGGAGAGGGCGGTGACAGGAATTTTTCTGATCCTGATTGCTTGCCATTTCTCAGCAGCGTTGCCCTTGGTCACCCTATTCATAAAAGTGGTTTTTGATGCAGTAGGCATCTTAGTTTTGGCTTGCTGTGCTTCTGGAGTTCCGATGCGATATGAAGGAAAAAGTTTATGGGCTCCACAACTATATTGAGCTGCGTCATCTTCGCCATTTCGTTGCCGCAGCGGAGCATGGCAGCTTCAGAAAAGCAGGGGCCGCGCTCGGATTGTCACAATCGGCGATTAGCAGATGTATAGCCGAACTCGAAGATCAGATCGGCGCCTCCCTATTTCATCGACACACATGGGGTGTATCCCAGACTTTTGCGGGACAGCAGTTCCTCAATACCGCCCGTAATACTCTCAGGATGGTTGGCGAAGGTGCCCACGATGTTTCCGCTGCGGGTCGAGGCGAGAGCGGCTGCGTGAGGATCGGCATCTATTCCTCGACTGCTTCGGGCTTTCTCACCGACTTGTTACGAAGATATGGTGAGCGCCACAGAAATGTGCGGATCGAGATGATCGACGGAGCTGCCTATGAGCATGTTGCCGCGATCCGACGTTTGCGCCTCGATGTCGCATTCCTCGCAGGGGAGCGAGATTGGTCCGATTGTGAGCGCACGCAGTTATGGTCTGAGCATGTCTTCGTTGCCATGCCAGATTGCCACCCCCTCGCAACCTGCGATTCATTGGCATGGTGCAATTTGATTCGTGAGAACTTTATCGTCAGCGCCATCCCACCGGGGGACGAGGTTCACGCCCATCTCGTGCGCGAGTTGGCGGGTGCAGGTGAAAGGCCCTGCATTGAGGTACAATCAGTCGGACTGGACAATCTTTTGGCCTTGGTTGCGCTAGGAAGAGGCCTGACACTGGTATGTGAGGCGATGACCGTCGCGAAGTTCCCCGGTGTGAGCTACCGCCCAATCATCGACGAGATCCTTTCATTTTCGGCCGTCTGGTCAGCCAACAACGACAACCCCGCATTCAGGCGACTGCTCAGCCTTGCGAAGATGATAGCCGTCAGACCGACCCTTTAGTTGCCGGACCAGAACGCCGCGCCTTAGCAAAGCCGCGATCCGTCGCGATGAAACGTTCCAGCATCGGGATGACCAGTCGTATCGGCTCGACCGGAGGAGACCCGGGATCGGCCAGTAGGCGGCCGTATTCTACAAGGCTTCGGTGCAGTTCTGCCGGCAGTTCCACCGTCAATTTGACTGGCTTGTCGTCGGAAAGCGGCCCGAGTTTCAGCTTGGTCATGGTCAACCTCCTGCCGGTTCGAATACAAGATCGCGCGTCACGATTATCCTGACCGGAAAGCCGGGCCGGATGGTCAGCGTGGGCGCGACCTGCAACTGTCTTTGCACGATCTGCTGGCCTGCCTGATTGATGGTATCCTGAGCGCCATCGCGGATGGCGCGGACCAGCCGGTCCTCATCGCTAGAGGCGAGCTCGGACCCTACTGCGAGCAGCGTGGACAGGCCCGCCGCCCGCATCAGATCCCACCAATGGTAATCGACACCATCTTCAAGGCCCGCGTAGCCGCTGGCATCCGCGCCCGGCAGGCGCTCAAGAACGATCGACCGGCCACCGGGGAGGATCAGCCGGTTCCAGACCAGCAGAACCCGGCGCTGGCCGAAGGACACATCGTCATTATACTGGCCGATGATGCGGGTACCTTGCGGGATCAGGAGCAGCGCCCCGGTGGGGCTGTCATAGACGTTTTCCGTCACCTGCGCGGTGATCTGGCCAGGAAGATCCGAGCGGATGCCGGTGATCAGCGCGGCCGGGATGACGGCCCCGGCCTGAAGGATGTAGGGCGATGCTGGCGGGGCGACTCGATCCGGGGAAGTGGTCTGACGATCCACCGAGCCTCCGAGGAAGGCGCTCGCGCGATCCAGCGGCCCGGCAGCTCCTCCGACGTCGAGCCCTCCAAGCCCGAGCGCCCCGGGTCCCGTTGCGGCACTAGCCCGCGGGCCGATCTGGAAGAACACATTGCTCAGCCGGGCGGCTTCTTCCTCGGCAAGACGGCGTTGTTCCTCCGGATCGACTGTCGGGGTGGTGATGGGTGGAGGAACAACCGGCTGCCCCCGGCTCTGCGCCTCCAGGATCGGTCGCCCGAGATCGCCGGGTAATGCCGGCCCAAGAACAGGGCCGGTATAGTCGCGTGGCAGGCCAGCGAGACCATCGGCTGTCGGGCGATTTTCGGTCGAATAGAGCTCCCCACCGCCCTGCCCCGCATCGCGGGTCTGAAGGGCGTAGATCAGCGCGCCGCCGATGCCGAGCAAGGCAACGGCACCAACGCCCGCCAGCATCTTGCGCGACAGACGGGTGACGCGGGGGGCTTCGGCACGTAGCCGCATGGATGAGGTGGCGTTCTCGCTCATGTAGGCGATCCTCCCGCCGTTGGCGCAGATGTCGCGGCCTCAGCCTGCGTCGGTTCGATACGGACGATCCTGACGACCTGCTGGCGATTGCCGCTGCCAAGACGCAGTTCGGCCGCGCCGAACAGGCGGTCCACGATCAGGACGTTCTGATGGACACGGGTGTTGACGATGTGCGGCTCGCCATCGCTGCCCAGCACAAACAACGGTGGCATCTCGCCGTGAACGATCCCGCGCGGGAAGACGACATAGACGCGGCGACCATCGTCGAAGACGGCAACCGGCCGCCATGGCGGGCTCTCGCCCGGAAGCTGCAAACCGTAGCGATAGTTGCGGGCGGACTCGGCCGGAATGACCGGAGCAGCCGGCACAATTGGACGCTGGCCCGGCGGCGGTGCGGGATAGGACCAGGCCACGGCAGGCATGTAGAGCGCCTCCCGGGCGCGCAGTTCGATCATATAGATGCGGCGGTCAGTGGTGATGACGAGGTTGGTGGATATATCGGGCCGTGTCGGCTTGACGAGGATCTGGACCCGGCGGTTCGCCCCACTGCCGCTCTCGGTATCGCCAATAACCCAGCGGGCGGTATCGCCAGCGGCGATCGGCCCTGCCCCGGTCAGGCTCTCGCCCGGCTCCAGTGCAATCGTGGTGATCTGCCCGACTGCGGCATAAACCTGATAGAGCGCACCTTCGCTCCAGGGATAGATCTGGATGGCGTTGTAATAGCCTTCGCGGCGCGGCTCGACCCGGGCAGCCGCATTGGCATTCCCGACCCGACCATCCGGCGTGCCGGCGGCGGTGCCGCCGCGCGCCACCGTCCAAGCTGGCGGCACATGCAGGGGCCGGGGTCTCTCGTCCGCCACAGCGGCCGGCACCGTGGCCGTCGGCGGCACATCGTCATCATAGCTGAACTGCGGCACCCGGCTCGTGGCACATCCCGCCAGCAGGCAGGCGGACAGCAGCATAGCCGCAACAGCGGGTTTACGGAAAGTCGGAACTGCGGCTTTGCAAGACAGCACCGGGGTCATTGGCTCATCTCCCGCGACCATGATATTGCGTTGACGTAGATCCCGAGCGGATTGGCGCGCAGCCGCTCGGCGTCCCGCGGGGTCTGGATCACGATGGTCAGGATCGCGGTCCAGCGCTCAGTGGTGGATAGCTGGCCGCTCTCGAAATGCCGCTCGGTCCAGGCAACGCGGAAACTGTCCGGCGAGGCCCGGATGACCGAGGAGACCTCGACCGCTACCTGCTGGCGACCGACGCGGGTGAAGGGATCATTTGTGCGGGCATGTTCGTTGAGCGCCGCCGCGCCTCGATCCGTGGTGAACTCATAGGCGCGCAGCCAGTTCTGGCGCACGATGATGGCGTCCGCCGGGATTGCCCGGACTTGCTCGATGAAGCGGCCGAGGTGGAAGGCGATTTGCGGATCGGTCGGACGATAGTCGGCGGTGGCAGGTGCGACGGTTTGGGCCTGGCCGAGAGCGTCGACCTGCACCACCCAGGGCACCACGGTCCCGCGCGCCGATTGCCAGACCAGCGCCGAGGCGAAACCGGCCGAGAGGATCAGGCAGCCGAAGGCCATATAGCGCCAGTTACGGGCCTGAACCCGGGCCGAGCCGATGCGTTCATCCCAGACCTGTGCGGCCTTCTGATAGGGCGTCTCTGGTTGCGGCACCTTGCCGAAATGGGTGGATGGACGTTTGAAAATGTTCATATGCGGTCACTTTCGGAAAGGCTGATCGAGGAACCGCCGCCACGGCTGTCGCCGGACCGGACGGCATGGGCGGCGACCCTGACGCCTTGGCTCAAGGCGCGGCTGCGCTGCATGAGCTGTGCCCAGGCGGGCGGGCCACCGGCTGGGGCCGGGGCATCGGGTGCGGATGGCGCGCCACCAACAGTTCCCATCGAGGTGATGCCGCCGGTGGCGGCGAACCCGCCCCGCACCCCTCCCGCATGGCTGGATTTGACGCTCTCGGCGGAACTGGAGGCGGCACGTTTCAGGGGCGATACGGCGGCCGACGCGCCGGCCCGGGCAACACCACCGAGACCCGCAGCAACACCCGCACCGCCGGACGCGCCCATCGATCCCAGGGTATAGGCAGAGGATGCGGCGCCAGCGGCAGAGGCCCCGCCACGTGCCAGGGCCGCACCACCGGAAAGGGCAGCGCCGCCGCCCCGGGCGGCCAGCATGGTCGCGCCGCCAGCGGCAACGGCAGCCCCGCCAACTGCGAGGCCGGTTCCGACAGCAGCGCCGGCGCTCAGCTGGGGACCACCAGAGACAAGACCGGAGGCGATGCCGGGTCCGAAGATGCCGAGACCGAGAAGGGAAAGGGCCGCCAGCACGATGGCCATGGCGTCGTCGATGGTCGGTGTCGCGCCACCGAACCCGGCGGTGAACTGGCCGAACAGGGTCGAGCCGATGCCGATGATCACGGCCAGCACCAGCACCTTGATGCCGCTGGAGACGACATTGCCCAGCACCCGCTCGGCCATGAAGGCGGTCTTGCCGAAGAGG
This sequence comes from Paenirhodobacter enshiensis, assembly GCF_000740785.1. Taxonomy (GTDB): domain Bacteria; phylum Pseudomonadota; class Alphaproteobacteria; order Rhodobacterales; family Rhodobacteraceae; genus Rhodobacter; species Rhodobacter enshiensis. The sequence continues at coordinate 23,994 of NZ_JFZB01000023.1, forward strand.
CCGAAGGGGATCAGCACGAAGCCCGCGAGCGTGGTCAGCTTAAACTCTATCAGCGTGACGAAGAGCTGTACGGCGAGAATGAAGAAGGCGAGGATCACAAGCGCCCAGGCGAAGAACAGGCAGAGGATCTGCACCAGATTCTCAAAGACCGCGATCCAGCCCATCAGGTCGGAGATGGAGTCGAGCAGCGGCCGCCCGGCGTCGAGGCCGATCTGGGCGACACGACCCGGACGCAGGAGATCAGCCGCCGAGAACCCGGTGCCGGAGGCCATGAGGCCGAGACCGGCGAAGCTCTCGAAGACGATCCGGGCGAGATTGTTCCAGTTGGAGATGATATAGGCGAAGACCCCGACGAAGATGGTTTTCTTCACGAGGCGGGCCAGGATGTCGTCATCGGCACCCCAGGCCCAGAACAGCGCCGCGAGCGTCACATCGATGACGATCAGCGTTGTGGCGATGAAGGCGACCTCGCCACCCAGCAGGCCGAAACCCGAGTCGATATAGCTGGTGAAGATGCCGAGAAAGCTGTCGATGACCCCGGTTCCGCCCATGATTACAGCCCCCCAATCGGGCCAGCGCCTGGTTGGGCAGGTGTCGGCTGCGCGGGTGTCCGACGGAGAAAGCGGTCACGGGTCTCGGCCCAGACGCCCAGGCAATCCTCGTCATTGGCTGCCGCCTCGCCCAGTTCCTGGCAGCGTCGCAATTCCAGCCGAAGCGGATCGGCGGGTGCTTGAAGTGCAGGGGCAGAAGGTACTGGGGCGGGGATTTCCTCGCGCGTCATCTCGATGATTGCTGCCGTGATCGCGACCGCGACGAACACGATGGCTGCAATCCTGGCCAGCACCTTCCCTTCCATGCCCTGCCCTCCCGCTGTCAGTTGAACATGCGGGCGTTGCCGGGCTGGTAGCCCGTGCCCGGCGTCAGGAAGCGCTCGCGCTGAATGCGGCCTTGCTCGGCGGCGGTCGCACGCTCGGCTTCCATCAGGGCTTCGGCTCGACCATTGGCCGAGATCACCGCGATCAGGTCCGAGAGCTGCTGCGACTGGAGCGCAAGCAGCTGGTTCCCGGCCTGCGTGGCTTGCAGTGCGCCGGTAGCACCCTGGCTTTCGCCGACCAGCGCCGCCATCTCGGCACGGTTGCTGTCGATATTGCCGACGACACCAGCCTGCACCCGCATCGCATCCTGCAAGCCGCCCACGGTGTTTTCCCAGCGGCTGCGCGCATCCGCGATCATCTGGGTGTCGGTCGCGGTCAGCGACAGATTGCCGTAATCCTGCTGGAACATCTGGTCGATGTTCTGCACGTCGAATGCGATGTTCTGGGCCTGTCCGAGAAGCTGCTGGGTGCGGTTCACATTCTGCTGCAATGCCTGAAGCGAGTTGTAGGGCAGGCTCGCAAGGTTCCGGGCCTGGTTGATCAGCATCTGCGCCTCATTCTGGAGCGAGGTGATCTGATTGTTGATCTGCTCCAGCGTCCGCGCGGCGGTCAGCAGGTTCTCCGCATGGTTGGTCGGGTCGTAGACGATCCGGCCAAAGCCCCCGAAGAAGGCATGGGCCGGCGTCGTGAACACCGGAGCGAGTGCCAGCGATGCGGCAAGCGTCAGGGCGAGAGCGGTTGCGTTGGCCATGCGCAGGATCGGCCGCGCGTTGCGGGTCATGGGTCGATCTCCTCTTCTTCCAAGATGAAGTTGAACCCGTCATCAAGGATCGTGACGGGGGCGGTCTCCTCGGGGTCATCCGCGAGGTTGGTGACGTTCGGGATCAGGTCGGCCGCCCAATCAACGCCGCGCGCGCGCAGCCAGGCGTCGAGAAAGCCATCGCGCCCATGGGTTGCGAGAATGTCGGCGATCATCGTCTGGTCTGATTTGGAGGAGGCGGCACAGAGCGCGAGGCCAACCTCCGACAGGCCGAGATCGAAAAGCCGGTTGCCGCGACGCGATTGGCAGTAATAGTCCCTCTTCGGCGTGGCCCGCGCCAGAATCTCGATCTGCCGGTCGTTCAGCCCGAAGCGGCGATAGATCGCAGTGATTTGCGGCTCGATGGCGCGCTCGTTGGGCAGAAGGAGCCGGGTCGGGCAGGACTCGATGATCGCCGGGGCGATATTGCTGCCGTCGATATCGGACAGGCTCTGCGTGGCGAAGATGACGCTGGCGTTCTTTTTGCGGAGTGTTTTCAACCACTCGCGGAGTTGGCCCGCGAAGCCGTCATCATCTAGCGCCAGCCAGCCCTCGTCGATGATCAGGAGCGTCGGCCGGCCGTCGAGCCGGTCGCCGATGCGGTGGAACAGGTAAGACAAGACCGCCGGTGCCGCGCCGGTGCCGACCAGCCCCTCGATCTCGAAGGCCTGAACATCGGCGGTGCCGAGATGTTCGACCTCAGCATCGAGCAGCCTGCCATAGGGTCCGCCGACGCAATAGGCGCGCAGGGCCTGCTTCAGGTCATTGGATTGCAGCAAGACGGCAAGGCCGGTGATGGTGCGCTCCCCGATCGGGGCAGAGGCCAGCGAGGTCAGCGCCGTCCAGAGATGCTCCTTCACCTCAGGCGTGATCTGGATGTTTTCGCGCATCAGGATCGCGACGATCCAGTCAGCGGCCCAGGCGCGCTCTGCAACATCAACGATCCGGGCCAGCGGTTGCAGGGAAACCCAGGCTTCCGCCGCATCGGTCAGCTCGCCGCCGAGATCGTGCCAGTCGCCACCCATGGCAAGGGCCGAGGCGCGGATCGAGCCCCCGAAATCGAAGGCGAAGATCTGGCTGCGCGCGTAGCGGCGGAACTGGAGCGCCATCAGCGCCAGCAGTACAGATTTTCCAGCGCCGGTCGGGCCGACAACAAGCGTATGCCCGACATCTCCGACATGGAGAGAGAAGCGGAACGGGGTCGAACCTTCCGTGCGGCCATATAGAAGCGGAGGCCCGTTGAAGTGATCGTCCCGTTCCGGCCCCGCCCATACCGCGCTGGAGGGCACCATATGGGCAAGGTTGAGCGTCGAGACCGGGGGTTGGCGGACATTGGCATAGGCATGCCCCGGCAGGCTGCCGAGCCAGGCGTCGACGGCATTGACCGTCTCGACCATGACGCTGAAGTCGCGGGACTGGACGATCTTCTCGACAAGCCGCAGTTTTTCGTCGGCACGGCGGGCATCTTCATCCCAGACCGTGATGGTGGCCGTCACATAGGCCATGCCCGCCAGGTCCGCGCCGAGCTCCTGCAGGGCCATGTCGGCGTCAGCGGACTTGTTCGCCGCATCGGTATCGACCAGCGCGGATTGCTCGTTGGTCATCACCTCCTTGAGGATCGCGGCGATGGACTTGCGTTTAGCGAACCACTGCCGACGGATCTTGGTCAGGAGTTTCGTCGCGTCGGTCTTGTCCATCAGAATGGCGCGGGTGGACCAGCGATAGGGAAAGGCGAGCCGGTTCATCTCGTCGAGCAGGCCGGGCGTGGTCGTGCCCGGAAACCCGGTGATGGTCAGAATCCGCAGGTGCTGGTTGCCCAGACGCGGTTCCAGCCCGCCGGTCAGCGGCTGATCGGCCAGCAGCGCATCGAGATAGACTGGGGTTTCCGGCACGCAGACGCGATGCCGATTGGTCGAGATGGTGGAATGAAGATAGGTTAGCGTGCCCGCATCATCGAGCCAGCGGCATTCCGGCATGAAGCCATCAAGCAACGCCAGCACGCGGTCGGTGCGGTCGATGAAGCCGCGTACCTGTTCCCAGGGGGTCACTCCCGAGGTCTCACGACCCTCGTAAAGCCAGGATTCCGAGCGGGCGGATTCCTCGGCAGGCGGGAGCCAGAGGAAGGTGAGAAAATAGCCCGAGACGAAATGGCTGCCTTCCTCCTCGAAATCGGCTTTCCGCTCGGCGTCCACCAGCGCGGAGGCCGGATCGGGAAACCGGCCTGCCGGATAGGTCGCGGCCTCTGTCCGCTGTGCTTCGACGAAGATGGCCCAGCCCGAGCCGAGACGGCGGAAGGCGTTGTTCAACCGCCCGGCCACTGCAACCAGTTCCGCCGCCACGGCAGAATCCAGATCCGGACCACGAAACTTCGCGGTCCGCTGGAATGACCCGTCCTTGTTGAGGACCGCCCCCTCCCCGACCAGCGCCACCCAGGGCAAATAGTCGGCGAGGCGGGATGCTGTGCGGCGGTATTCTGCAAGATTCATCATGGCGGGGGCCTCACACCGAAAGATGGCCGGGGATACGCAGATGGCGGCGCGCCACCTCGACGAAGAGCGGATCGCGCTTGGCGGCCCAGACGGCGGCGATATGACCTACGGCCCAGATCAGGATGCCGACGAGCCAGAGCTGCAGGCCGAGGCCGACCGCGCCGGCCAGCGTGCCATTCAGGATGGCGACTGAGCGCGGCGCACCACCGAGCAGGATCGGTTCGGTCAGGGCGCGATGCACAGGGACGCTGAATCCGGGCACCGCGTCGAGGGCCTCGAAGCTCACAGCCATCAGATCAGCGCCCCGCCACCGAAGCTGAAGAAGCTGAGGAAGAAGGAACTGGCCGCGAAGGCGATGGAGATGCCGAAGACGATCTGGATCAGCCGCCGGAACCCGCCGCCGGTGTCGCCGAAGGCCAGAGTCAGGCCGGTGACGATGATGATGATCACCGCGACGATCTTGGCGACAGGACCCTCGACGGATTGCAGGATCGATTGCAATGGGGCCTCCCAGGGCATGGAGGACCCTGCGGCAAAGGCCGGGGCGGTCATGAGGCTCGACCAGACGAAGGCGGCCGCAGTTGCGACATGCTGGCGGATACGGAAGGCGCGACGGATCATTGAGAGTCTCCTGTGCTGGGAGTGGTGGTGGGATCAGAAAAGGCGGAAGAGATCCGGTAGTCGCCGTCGGCACCGAGGCCTTCGACGGAGGCGAGTTCCGCAAGCCGGCGGGCAGAGCCCCGACCCGTGAGAACGACCACGAGGTCGATGGTCTCGGCGATCAGGGCACGCGGCACGGTGACGACGGCTTCCTGGATGAGTTGTTCGAGGCGGCGCAGCGCACCGATGCCGGAACCCGCATGGATGGTGCCGATGCCGCCGGGATGGCCGGTGCCCCAGGCCTTGAGGAGGTCGAGGGCCTCGGCTCCCCTTACTTCGCCAACGGGAATACGATCCGGGCGCAGGCGCAGAGAGGCCCGCACCAGTTCAGAAAGAGAGGCAACGCCGTCTTTGGTGCGCATGGCGACGAGGTTCGGTGCGGCGCATTGCAACTCGCGCGTATCCTCGATGATGACGACGCGGTCCTGGGTCTTCGCGACCTCGGCGAGCAGCGCATTGGTCAGCGTGGTCTTGCCGGTGGAGGTGCCGCCCGCCACCAGGATATTGGCGCGGGCTGCAACCGCGCGGCGAAGGGCTGCGGCATGACCCGCAGACATGATGCCGACGGCCACATAGTCATCCAGCGTGAAAACCGCGACGGCGGGTTTGCGGATGGCGAAGGCCGGTGCGGCTACCACAGGGGGAAGCAGACCCTCGAAGCGCTCACCCGTTTCCGGCAGTTCAGCAGAGACACGCGGGCTGCGGGCATGGACCTCGACGCCGACATGATGGGCAACCAGCCGCACGATGCGTTCGCCATCGGCAGGCGACAGCACCTCCCCTGTATCGGCCAGCCCCTCGGCCAGCCGATCCACCCAGATCCGGCCATCCGGGTTCAGCATGACCTCGACCACGGAAGGGTCTTGCAGAAAGGTTGAGATGGCAGGCCCGAGCGCCGTCCGGAGCATGCGCGCGCCGCGGTCCACCACTGCCGGTTTGTGAATGTAGCCTGCCATCTCGTCCCCGTTCCGCCGGGGAGGCTGGAGACATTCCCCGAATGGGGATGACTAAAAGAGGGCCAAAGGAGGGTATTTCAACAAGTTTCGGACAGCGTAGTAGCGTGGCGCGTAAATACAGGAGAACGGCGGTGAGCACCGAAAAAGCGCTTCGCTGCTCGTCGACCAATTTCGGCTTAGATTCGGTTCATGATGTAGCTATGCGGACGGGGCGGTCATGCACAGGATCGAGGTCTGGTTGTCAGGACAGCGCCTCGGCGATGCGTATCAATACGGCAATCGTGTCTGCACCCGCCGCATCCCTCGCCAATTGTTCAGAGGTCCGGGCAGCCACATGCGCCTCGGAAAGCACCGATTGACCCTTCGGGGTCAGTAACGTGCGCTGGATGCGTCCATGGCCATCATCCGGGGTGCGCTCGATCAGTTCCACCTCGGCAAGCTTGACCAGCATGGCCTGCATGGTCTGCGGCGTCACGAAAGCGCGACGGGCCAGCCTCGCGTTCGATGCGCCCGGTTCCTCTGCGATGCTGCACAGCACCGAGTAGGTCGAGGCGTTCAGCCCTAGATGTCTGAGATGCCGGTCCATGTGCAGACGCATCGCGTGCTGCGCGCGCTTGAGGGCATAGCCGACAGTGTCATGCGGGGCGAAAGCCTGATCGGCTATCTCACCGCGCCGGGTGCTACTGGATATATCAGTCGCCTTATATTGTGTCAGCCTCCTGACATATCGCATACCTTCCAGTTCAGGACAACTCTCATGCCTCATCTCATCGGCCCCGACTTCATCAGCATTCAGGTCGCAGATCTCGATGCAGCCCGCGACTTTTATTCCAACGCCGTCGGCCTGAAGCCTGGGGCCTTCTCTCCCCCCGGTGCAGTGGTCTTTGACACGCAGCCGATCCCCTTCGCAATCCGCAGCCCCCTGGTCGATCTGAGCGCCGTCTCGACGCTCGGACATGGCGTCGCCCTGTGGTTCGGCAGTGACGATGCCGATGCGCTTCACGACCATCTTGCCGCGCAAGGAGTCGAACGCCGTGTCGCAGGGTTTTGCCCGCAAGGTCGCGGCCGAGGGCGTGACGGTCGCCGAATGGTCCTTCATGCGGGCGCTGTTCGATGAGGACGGCACCGCGCCCACCACGCTGGCCGACCGGATGGGGAGACCCGCGGCGCGATCAGCAAGCTGGCGGACCGGCTGGTGGCCAAGGGGCTGGTTCTTCGGGCCGAAGCCGGCGGGCGCGGGCAGATCCTGTCGCTGACGCCCGAAGGCCGGGCCAAGGTTCCGGCTCTGGCCGCGATGGCCGATGCGAATGACGCCGAATATTTCGGCGTGCTGACCGGCGAGGACCGCGAGGCGCTGAACCGGATCCTGCAAACCTTTGTCGAGAGGCGAGGATTGACCAGGCCCCCGCTGGACTGACCCGCCGGGCCTGACCTGACCTCTGCAAACAAGAAAGGAACCGCCATGGACGCGGAGCGAACTTCTATTGCCGAAACCTGCCTGCATGCCGCGCATGACGGCAGCCTCAGCTTCCCCGAGATCGTGGGCAGGCTGATCGCTGCCGGCTTCGAGGGCTACATGGTCGACTATCGCCGCAACACGCAGATCTTCTATCTTCCAGACGGCGACAGTGTGGTGCTGGACATGCCGCAGGCCTCGGGCGTAGTCGGTGCCGAATTCGATGCGGGCGAGATGGTACGCCTTGTCCGCTGGGCACAGGCCAACCCCGCCGATTACAGCTACGCCGCCTTCAGCGAAAAGGCGCGGGCGGCCGGTTGCGCGGGTTACATCGTCTCCTTCCTCGGGCGGCGCGTGGTCTATTTCGGCCGCACTGCCGAAACCCATGTCGAACATTTCCCGGGCTGAGCCGGCATGACGCCCGCAGGATTTCTCTTGGGTGGGGTGATCCCCATCATCTGCCTGGGGTTGGGAAAGGTGCTGATGCGGGCGAGCATCGGCGCCGGTGCCCCGATCCCGGTCAATCTGGTGCTGGTGGGCAGCACCGTCGCCGCTCTCGGCTGGGGCACCGTGTTCCTCAAGGGCGCACCACTGCCCGGGTTTCCGGCCATGGGTTTTGCCATGGCCATGAGGGCGAGCTGGACCTTGGCCATCGCCTGCATGGCCTGGGGCATGGCGGTGCTGAAACTCCCGGTTTCGGTGGTTGCGCCCCTGACCAACAGTAACGCGCTGGTGGCAGTGCTGGTCGGGGCCATCGCCTTTGCCGAATGGTGCGACCTGAACCTGCCGCTGGTGATGCTGGGGACCACGCTGGTCTGCACAGGGGCGACGGTAATCGCTCTGGCAAAGTAGGTGTAGGCAACGAGAAAGAGCATGCGGGTAAACACTGAAACCCACCGATCAGACCTTACGCCCCACCTGCTTGGTCTGTACCCTGCACGTCATCCGACACCTCCTGTCGGAGCTTTGGCCCTTGAGCAAGCCGCCGGCCGAGAGCGGCGATGAACGCCTCATACCGCTCGCTCACCTTGCTTCGGGCAGCTTTCGCAGCGGGCTCCGGCAGTGCCGGCGTCGTCGCAAGCCAGAAGCGGATGAATACCGCCATGGTCTCGACCGAGATCCCGACATCACGTTCGACGCGGGCAAGACGGCGATCAATCTGATCAAGGCGCCTGGCGACAACGGCCTCCCTCCGCTCGGCATCATCGGGCGACAAAAAGGACGCGATGGCCGCTTCCGCGATCATCGACTGAGACCGATCCCGTCGCGCGGCAAAATCCGACAGGGCCTTCTCGACCTCCGGGTCGAGATAGACGGTGAACTTGCGCTTCTTCGGACGGATGGCCATCGCGCTAGAGATCCATGCCATCGCTGGGGTCCATCGAGACCTGGCGGGCGATGCTCTGAACATGGCGGACCATGCGCCGGTTCTGAACCGCCTCCTCGTCGATATCATCGCCGAGACCGGCCTCGAACTCGTTCTCGATGGGCTTCTTCTTTTCGACCGGCTTCACGCGGTTGAGTTCCGGTTGCAGCCTCCGCTCGGATTCTGTCGGATCTTCGTCCTCGGCCTCCCCCGGCATCGGATCATCCGTCCCTGCCGATCGTGCCGGGATCGGCAGGCTCATCCAGTCATCGGGGCGTGGATGCGGTGATTGTGTGAGGACCGGCGGCGGCAATAGCCGCTCGCGGAACCGTGCATCTTCGAAATACCGCGCCTTCTTCGCCTTGATCGGCGGGATGCCCGCGACCATGACGATCTCTTCGTTCGGCGGAAGCTGCATGATCTCGCCCGGGGTGAGCAACTGGCGGGCGGTCTCAGAGCGTGACACCATCAGATGGCCGAGCCAGGGCGACAGCCGGTGCCCGGCATAGTTCTTCATCGCCTTCATCTCGGTCGCGGTCCCGAGCGCGTCCGACACCCGCTTCGCGGTGCGTTCGTCATTCGTCGCAAAGCTGACCCGCACATGGCAGTTGTCGAGGATCGAATTGTTCGGCCCATAGGCTTTTTCGATCTGGTTCAGCGACTGCGCGATCAGGAAGCTCTTCAGGCCATAGCCTGCCATGAAAGCCAGGGCCGTCTCGAAGAAATCCAGTCGCCCGAGCGCCGGAAACTCGTCGAGCATCAGGAGCAGCCGATGCCGCCCGGCATTGGCCTGCAGATCCTCGGTCAGACGCCGACCGACCTGATTGAGCAGCAGGCGCATCAGCGGCTTTGTGCGATTGATGTCGGAGGGCGGCACGACGAGGTAAAGGGTGGTCGGCTCTTCGCCGCCGACGATATCACTGATCCGCCAGTCGCAGCGGCGCGTGACCTCGGCCACCACCGGATCGCGGTAAAGGCCAAGGAACGACATGGCGGTCGACAACACGCCTGATCTCTCGTTCTCGGACTTGTTCCTCAGCTCGCGCGCGGCGCTGGCAACGACCGGATGCGGTCCCGCCTCGCCCAGATGCGGGGTCTTCATCATCGCCCGGAGCGTGGAATCCACCGGACGTTTCGGATCGGACAGGAATTTGGCGACGCCTGCCAGCGTCTTGTCGGGTTCGGCATAGAGGACATGCAGGATCGCGCCGACCAGCAGCGAATGCGAGGTCTTTTCCCAATGGTTGCGCTTGTCGAGGCTGCCTTCCGGATCAACGAGGATATCGGCGATGTTCTGGACGTCCCGCACCTCCCATTCGCCGCGGCGCACCTCAAGGAGCGGATTGTAGGCAGAGGATTTCGGATTGGTCGGATCGAAGAGCAGCACACGGCCATGCTGGGCCCGGAAACCCGAGGTCAGCTGCCAGTTCTCGCCCTTGATGTCATGGACGATGGCGGAGCCGGGCCAGGTCAGAAGTGACGGCACCACCAGACCAACGCCCTTGCCGGATCGGGTCGGCGCGAAGCACAATACATGCTCCGGCCCGTCATGGCGCAGGTAGTCCTGATCGTAACGGCCCAGCACGACACCATCGGGATCGAGCAGCCCCGCCGCCTGGATCTCGGGCCGTTCCGCCCATCGCGCCGAACCATAGGTTGCGACGCCTCGAGCCTCCCGCGCCCGCCAGACCGACATCCCGATCGCGACGGCGATAGCGATGAAGCCACCCGATGCCGCGATGAGGCCGCCCTTGGTGAATATCGTCGGCGCATAGGCTTCATAGAAGTACCACCACCAGAAGATTGCCGGCGGATAATAGACCGGCGTCCCGAATATCTCGAACCAGGGCGGGCCAAGCTGGGCCTGATAGCCGAGGCTCCAGGCGACATACTGCGTCGCGCCCCAGGTGGTCGCGAGGATGATCAGGAAGACGATGGAGATCTGTCCCCAGAGGATTTTTGTGGCGGACATGGGCGGTGCTCCTTTCCGGGTGATGTCAGAGGCCGAGGCCTCGCTTGCGACCGAAGTCCCAATCGACCCCGCCATCGTCGCGGGCGACGCCGGAGACATGACGGCCGATCTGTTTGTCGAGAGAGGGCGACCAGGTCACGAGTTGGAAGCCGAGCCCGTCATCAATCATCGCGTAACGGCCGGAGGCGAGCGCGAAGCGCTGGCGATAGGAACCGGCGACATACTCCCCGCTGCCAGCGCGGTTGAACGGCAGCCCGGCCTCGGCCGCGAGCTTCTCGCCGAGGGCATCGACCTCGCGCTGGCGCAGGGTGGTGAGGAGACGACGGGCAAAGACGACCCGCCCGCCCTGCCGCTCGGCAAAGCCCTCCCCGATCAGGGTCTCGGCGCGCTCATCCATGGCCTGACGGACCTCGGCTCCGAAGCCGCTGTCGGACAGCGCAATCGGATCGCGGGCGATGGCCTGCCGGTCTAGCCAGGTCGCGCCCGAAGCCCCCACCTGCGCGCCGAGATCGAGATCGGAACGAACGGCAAGCGCCACACGGCGCGTGCCTTGTGCATCCTCCCAGGCCCGAAGCTCGACGATGGAACCCGGAGGACTGTCGCCGGCGGCATCCAGATGCGAGAGCCTGATGTGATGACTGCGCCCGTCCACGCCGTCGACGACAGCATAGGCGGTGCCCTTCAACTCGTCATCGAGGCCCCGCTCGACCAGACGACCGATGACAGGAACGTCGAGGCTTTCACCGGCGAGGACATAGCTGCCTGAGCCGCGCTCGATCCCACGTTCGGTCAGGGCGCGGTGCATGCGCTTGATGATATCGCCGCGCTCACCCAGCTCGCGCAGGACCGTCTCGGCCTCGGGCCGGATCACCCATTGCGCCGGGCCGATCTGATCGGCAACCCCGAGGACTTCGAGGGTGCGAAGCCGGCCGACCTTCAGCGTCTGGAACTCGTCCTGTGGTCGGTCGGCATGGGGCGCGAGATCGACGACACCAGACTTGCCGGCATCGCGGACAAGCTGCCGGTCGATTTGGGTCCAGCGCTCGGCCTCGACCTGCCGTTCCAGATTGCGGTGAATCTCGATGTCGGTGCGCGGGCCGAGTTCCTGTGTGACGAGATCCTGAGCGCGGGCGCGCATCCCCTCTTTGATGTAATCCCGCGAGATCACCAGGTCCTGGCCGTCATCCATGCGGCCGCGCAGGATGATATGGGTATGGGGGTTGTCGGTGTTCCAGTGATCGACCGCGACCCAGTCCAGCCTGGTGCCGAGATCCTTCTCCATCTGCGCCATCAACTCGCGGGCATGCTCGCGCAGGTCGATCATCTCGACGGCATCCTCGGGCGAGACAATGAAGCGAAAATGGTGCCGGTCATCCTTGCAGCGTTCGGCGAACGCGCGGGCGTCCATGTCATCCCCCTCGGGGCCGAAGAGATGCGCCTTTTCCCCGTCACGGGTCACACCGTCACGGCCGAGATAGTTCAGATGCGCCGCGAGAGGTGCAGAGCGCGCCGTGTGACGCACCACGCGGGTTTTGATTACGACATTGCGCGACCGCCCGGTGAGCATGCGATTGGCCTGAATGCTGGCGCGTTGTCCCCGGCCAAAGTGCGAGCGGTTGCCGGAGGTGACCTTACCCGAACGCGAAACCCGCCCACCGGCCTTCTGCGCCGCCGCCAATGCCTGGGCGATGAAGGGACGCGCCTGCTGTGCGCGGGTTGAGCGAATGCGCCCCGGGCGGATACGGAACTCGCTGTCATCGGCCATGGGTCAAGCCTGCACCGTGTAAAACAGAAAATAAAAACAACAAGATAACGGCGAAGCGCACAGTGCGGACCAGCGCCGCACGGTGCGAAACGCGCCAGAAATCCCTGCAAAAACAACCGCCCGAGCGTCGCGCACCGTGCGCCTTTTTATCTCGCCATCCTTCGGTCGTGGTGCCTCTCGTCACCCCTCGCGCCCTCCAAGACACGCCAGAGCACGACGGAATGCGAAGTGTCGTCGCGCGGGTCATGGCCGGGCCTCACCAGTTTCTCGCCTGACGAAGAGGCCCTCGGCCTGCGGGGCGATGCCCGCCTGCGGCACCGCCGGGACGGGTGAAGGAGCGCCACCGATCGTCCGGTGAGGCGGCACAAGAGCGATCGCAGAGGTCCCGTCCTCGCGGCTGATGAAGAGCGCCGCTTCACGCCAATCGCGCGGCCGGGCTGCAGCAACAGTGTCGCCCAACGGCCGGTCGCTAAGCAGAACGGGCACAAGCGCGGCGACATAGGCGCGCGTCTCGGCGGGCAGCGGACGATCCGCCAAGCGGAACTCGTCGTAGCGGGCGGGACCGGCATTATAGGCCGCCAGCATCGCCGCGACATTGCCATAGCGATCCCACATCTCGCGCAGATAGGCCGTTCCCGCGAGGATGTTGTCACGCGGCTTGAAGGGATCATGGCCGAGGCCATGACGGATGCGCAGGCCGGCCCAGGTGTCGGGCATGACCTGCATCAGCCCCATCGCGCCAGCGGATGAAACCGCGCGAAGATCACCCGCGCTTTCTGCCCGCATCACGGCCATGATCCAGGTCGTCGGAATGCCGAAGCGCTGCGACGCCTCGGCAATATGGGCGGCGTAGGGATGCGCGGCAATTGCGTGTTCGGGCACATCGGTTTGCGCCATCAGCGGTTGCGTGGCGACGACCGGGAGGAAGAGGCCGGAAAGAAGAAGGAGGAGCATGCGGTGGCAGATGCCACCTCTCCCCGAGGCGGGACGGGTGCAGGACGCGATCATCGTCAGTCCTGCTCATCGCGCTTCTTCGGGCGGGTCCAGTGCAACCCCCACTCCCTGCCCTCCTCATCCGACTGGAACAGGCGGGCGCGGATCGGATGCAGGAAAACCGGATCATCGAGCAGGACCGAAACGAACGCCCCTGCGGTTTCGCCGGTATGTTTCCAGCCCGCACCAACCTCCGGACCATCCTCGTCACCGAGATGGATGCGATAGGCAGGAGCCTTCTCGGTATCGACGTTATCGGTTGGAACAAAGGTCAGCTCCAGGTCGAGCGAGAGCGTGCGAAGCTGTCCGGAATAGCCGGACGGGGTGCGTGTGAATTGGCCGATCTGTGGCATTGGAAGCTCCTTCCTCACGCGGTGAATGGGAGGCAGGCCGTTTGCACGTCCCGCGATGGACGCGCCGTCACCGCTCCGGCGCGTGCCAGACGAGGCGGCCATCGCCACCCTCATCGGTGAACAGCGGACTGGCCCGGCCGATCACGGCCGAGGTGGGGAACGGACCGAAATATCGGCCATCGAAGCTGTCAGAGACCGCCGGGTTCATCAGGAAAACCTCGCCCTCGGCAATGGTGCGGCAGCCCTGCCAGACGGGAAGATCACGGCCTTGGCTGTCGCGCTCTCGCGCCACCCCCAGGTGTCTGCCATCGACGGTGATCGCGGCGCCGGCGCGGCAGACCCGTTGCCCCGGCAGCCCGATGACGTGCTTCAGGATCGGCACATCGCGACCGACATAGCCGCGCGCGACCATGAAACCTGCAAAGGGTTCGGGCGGCATGACCACGACCAGATCTGGCACCGCGAGCCGGTCCACCGGCGCGATGGTGTAGAAACCAATCGGCACGCTGGCCGAGGCGTTCCAAACCAGCCGTGGCGCAGTCGGAATGCTGCCGGCGATGACGGCGGCGAGCGCCGCAACCGTCACCATGATGTAGCGGACACGGGTCATTGCGTTCGCCCCTTCGAAAGCTCCACCGGAGCTTTTGACACGCCGCGCGAACCGGAGCTCACCTCCTGACGCCGGAGCCACGCTCCATGGCGCTCTGCCGTATAGGCGCGCGGCGCTTCGCCCGCCTTCATCCAGTGCCCGACATGACGCCAGTGGTCGGGATCGACCTCGGCAGGGTCGATGCCGAAACCCTCGATTGCATCGATATGGCGCAGGACCTCTTCGACCTTGGGCCAGCCTTCGATCTTCAACAAAATCTCGCCACCGGGACGCACGAAGGGCAGCGTCTGACAGGCGCTACCAGGCGCGATCGTGCGCACGATGTCGATGCGCGAGACAACGGTGCCGTAGTCATTCGCCGCCCAACGGACGAAGCCAAACACGGCACCGGGACAGAAGAAGACGATGCGGCGACTGCGGTCGAGGATCTGCGTTCCGGCCTCCTGGCCGAACCTGATCCAGAACTCGATCCGCTTCTCCACCCAGGTCAGTTCCACGCGCGTCAGCTCGCCGCGGGAATGGTCGTCGAACGGTCCGTCTTCGGTCACGCCGGGGATCACAAAGCCGGTCATTGAGGTTCTCCTTCGGGTTCCGGGTATTCGCGCCTGAGCAACTCGCGCAGCATGTCAGCGACAGTGACGCCGCGGCTGAAAGCTGCGACCTTGATGCGACCGCGCAGGTCCGGGGTGATGTCGATGGTGAGTCGGGCCGTATAGATCGCCGCCGCGCGACCGTGTGCGGATGGCGCCTCGCCAGCCTTGATCCAGGTCTCGGCATCGACTGGCCGCGCGGCGAAACCACGCTTGTCATTGCGCCCGCTCATACCGCCACCTTCCCAAGACCGAGGCGCCCGATCTCAGACGTCAGCGCCGCGATCTCTCGGGCAGCATGCGATTGACGGTCGATGTCACTGGCGAGCCGACCGGTTTGCGCCGCATCTGCAAAGACGACGCGCTGACCAATCGTGCTGGCAAGCACAGGAGGATTGTGATCCGCCAGCGCCTCGGCGGTGTCCCGGGCGATGACGGTGCGCGCGCCGCAGCGGTTGAGCAGGAAGCGGGCGACAAGTTCCGGCCGATAAATGCGGGCCTCCGCAAGGAGGGACAACATCTCGGCAGAGGCCCAGCCATCGAATGGCGAGGGCTGTACCGGGATCAGCACCAGATCGGCGGTGAGCAGCGCTGAGCGCATGAGCCCGGCAACACGCGGTGGGCCATCAATAACGACATGATCGACTGTGCGGGCAAGTTCGGGGACTTCGCGGTGTAGGGTGTCACGGGCCAGGCCGAGGGTGCCGAAGAGCCGCGGCAGACCTTCGCGGGCGCGTTGCTGCGACCAGTCCAGGGCGGAGCCTTGCGGGTCGGCATCGATCAGGGTGACACGCTTGCCCTGCATCGCCAATTCACCAGCAATATGGAGCGCCAGCGTCGTCTTGCCGACGCCACCCTTCTGATTGAGCAGAGCGATGATCATTTGCCACCTCCCGGCAATTCGAGAGGAAGGCGGGGCGTATCTGGATGATCGGAGGCTGCTGCAACACCCTGATCGGAAGCCGGTCGCAGCACCGATGGGGCGACGGCTGCCTTCGTCTTACCGGCCTGGCTGAGGCTTTTTGCGGTGGCACGGATGAGGTTTTCCACATCACGCGCGCGCTCTTCAAAGTTAGACTCTTTGTTAGACTCTAAGTTAAGGGCGCGATTTCCTATTTCGTTTCGGTACGTTAACCCCTGTTTGGGTTCCTGATAGCACGAGCCTCCGGTTCCCGATAGCACGATAGCCCGGGTTCCCGATAGCACGAGTCCATTCACAGGTTTTCCACAGCCCGGCGCGGGCTCGAAAGCCAGCAGCTTGCGGCCGCCAACCTCTGTCTCCAGAAAGAGCGTGTAGCCCGGCAGCGGTTGCCGCCGGATGATGTCGCGAAGCTCGAAGGCAAACCGCTTGAAGGAGGACAGCGCCCCGGATTTCTGGTGAAGATGATGGAAATCGAAACGCCAACCGTCCCGTTGCCGGCCACCATGCTTGCGCACGAGGCGATAGAGCCAACGGTCTAGCCCGCCGGTCAGCTCGAAATACGCCCGGTCGATGGTGAGGATCAGCGCACTGTCGAGCACGGCCTGGTAAAACCAGTCGGGCACGATCAGCTCGATGCCGTCCGGGCGCCCCTCCCTGTCGCTGCGCTCCTGCCATTCGTTGATCCAGGAGAAGCGATGGCGACGTCCTTCCGCCGGCTGCCGGATCGAGGTGGAGATCGTCGTCGACTGCAGACGATCCAGCGCCGCCTTCAGGCGCTGATAGTCCCGCGCACTGGTTCCGCGACCAACATAGGTGAGGATCTCATATGGGGTGGCCCCCATCAGACGGGAGGTGCGCAGCCCCGCGTCACGCGCCTCGACGATCTGGCTCGCCGCCCAGATCAGGATGTCGGCATCCCAGATCGTGGCCATACCGTGATCGGGAACCGCTTCGACCCGTATGCTGACGCTGCCAGCGGCAAAGTCGATCGGTGCGACCCGTTTGGATTTGGCGAGGGAGAAAAAGGGATAGGCCATGAGGTCTTGCGCATCTCTTGGGGCGAAATCCCCGGGCAGCGCGCGGAACAGATCGAGCTGTCCACGCTCGGAACGGGGTCTGCGTCCATCGGTCATGAAGGTGTCGCCCCAGGTCAGCGCACGAAGCGACCGGGCTGCGGGAGGTTCGGGAGCGTGTGGCGTTTCGCTGGCAGCACCTGCCCGCGCGGGTCGGAAGTCGAGGTGACAGCGCCGCGTCCGACCCAGGCCTGCAGGTCCTCGATAGCATAGACCACGCGTCCGCCCAGCTTGTGGTAGGCGGGACCGGTACCATAGGTCCGGTGCTTCTCCAGCGTCCGAGCCGACAGGCTCAGGAACTGGGCGGCTTCTTTGGTGCGCAGATAGCGCGGGGGAAGTTCGGTTGAGATGGCGGACATCGGGCGTCTCCCTACTGTGTGTGACCAGTGCCGCGAAACAGCGGCTGATGACGGTCACGATGGCGAAGCGCGTCCGGTCAGATGCAGTGGGAAGGTAGCAGGGGTAAATCCGCACACCGCGGCGCGGGATCGCCGACCTAGAGGCGGCGCTGGTGGCGAAGGAGCTTGCGATAGCCGCCAGCGATCAGGTCACGCCCCTCGCGAAGGAGGCTGGAGACGGCAAAGCGGGCCGAGGAGACCTGCCATTCATCGCGGTCCAGGCGACCGGTCCGGAAGAGGACCTCGGCGATTTGCTTCTGGGTCGCGCCATGGAAGGCGGCGTCGGAGGCTTGAAGGACACGCCGCAGGCGCGCTTTCTGCTGCGCGGTCAGGCGGGTGTCGCGGGGGATTGATCGGCGGCGGTGCTGGTCCGCCAGGAGCCGCTGGATTGCTTCGATGCGGTCGAGCCCCTCGAGGCCGAGAGGAACGGTGGCCACAAGCCGACCACGGTCTTTCAGGGGAGCGACGAGATGCAGGTATGTTCCGTCCGGCAGCCTGTGGCGCAGGTGCTTGCCAATCGGGGATGCCCTGCCCTTCGGGGCAACTATCTCATCGCCGGGCGCGCCAGTCTCTCCTGCGAGTGCCTCGGGGGCGACCGCGAGGATCACGGCGCTGGTATCGATTTCGGGGCGCCAGAATATCTCGGCGACAGTCGCGCTCAGACCGGGCCGTATCGGGAAAGCACAGACCCCATCGACGGCCGACCTGATACCTCAGGTCAGCCCTCTCAGGTGGTCCCCCTGCAAGTTCTGCATAGTCATCTTGATATTCGGGATTGCGGCGCAGGCACTCCCAGCCGAGTTCCGGCGCGGCCAGATCATCGAGATAGTCATAGGCTGCCTGGTCACGCCAATTCGAGCGGTCGGGTTGCATGGCATCGCCTCTCCCTTGGGTTGATTTCAGGAAAGGATTCCGAGAGATCAATCACTTGGGAAGTCCGCCGCAATGCATCAGGTGATGCGTGGGACGCATCACCTTCTCAGCTGGTTCGCCCCGCCGCCAATTGCCGATAGCCCTCAGAACTCAGCCAGTGTGCGCGTTCAAGATGGGCGTCGTGAACCAAACGCGCCCGTTCCGGCTCTTTCTGCGTATCGAGGCCCAGGATGATCTGCGCCGCCTCCTGCCAGCTCGCGCCCTCGCCTGCAGCATCAAGCAAACGCATATACTGCGCCATGTGACGGCGGTCATATTCCGTCACCACGGCCCCCTGCGGCGGCACATCCTGCAAGCTGCTGATCGTCACACGCATCCCCACTGCGGCTTCTGTACAACCCTAGCACAGAAGGTTGACGTTTTCGTGAGCACGGCAATAGCGCAATTCCGTTCACGGCGAAACCTGCCGGAATAGTCAGCTCTTAGCGACAGCCTTCGCCTGCACATGCATCACTCCAATCCCCTGGTCGGAGTTCAGGAGCAGAATGCCATTCGCTTCGAACGCTCGTCGAACCTGATCGCGCGTGGTCTCGTAGACCTCGAGCCCGCTTTCGGACTCAAGGCGCTTGAGCGCGGTCAAAGATACCCGGGCCTCATCCGCAAGCTGCTCCTGTGTCCATCCAAGAAGCGCACGCGCGGCCCGCGATTGTCGGGCGGTGATCATGCAGATCACCTCCCATCCGACCCGGCGCGCGCGCCAGAACTACGACTATTATAGTCGCATCACAGAAATTCACCACCAAAATTCTGACGTGTTTACATCGCGATTCCGCTTTGGCACCGGAAATTTCGGGAACTGATTCGGTTGCCCTGTTCGGCGGTCGGCCCCGGCCTTTCGGCCGGGGCCTCGCGGCGGCGTTATTCTCCGCGGCGACCGTTGGGGCGGGACCAGATCAGCGCGTAGCTCTCGCCGTCTTCGTCGTCGAAGAGGTTGGCGTAGATCGGGGCGGTGAAGCTCGGATCGTCCAGCTTGAGGCCCAGATAGTCGCGGCCCTCGCCCGAGCGCTTGGACCAGGCGGCGCCGATCTCGGCGCGGCCCACCAGGACCCGGTGGCTGGGGGCGTTATCGCCGGTGGCGCGGGTATCGGGGACGATGCGCACGCCTTTGGCCTGAACGCTGAGGGTGACGATTTCGCCGGTGAATTCGTTCGAGCCGGTCTTCTTGAAGGTGCCGATGGTCGCCATTTTAAGTCTCCGTTTTCAGTTTACGGGTCCGCACCATTGCGGCCCGATGGCGATCGACAGGCCGGAGACGACTGGCGGCGCACCCCCGCTTTGCCGGGGGCTGGACAGCACAGGCAGAACTTTCTTGTCTCGCGCGGAATGGGCGCAGCCCAGGGGAAGAAAGTTATGGCGGCGCTGTTGCGCCAAGCCGGTCGAGGCACAGCCGGTATTCGGCCAGATCAGGCCATTGAAAGGGCCGTATGGAGCGGACATGGGACGGGCAAGGAACGGAGACGATGGCGACCGCGGATGCCCGTCATCCTAACCGGCTATTCACCGGCGGGTTCGCTTACCCGCGACAGGCCATGCGCGTCGTTCTCCATGCGCCTCGACCGGCGTGTCCCCCCCGATCACAGGTGCGGTTTGCCGCTTGAACGGTCCGCCCCCTCCACCGCACGGCCACGGGCCGCGACGCGAGCCTCAATCCGATCCGCACATAGCCCCATTCCGGCATCCTGACGATCGGGATGGCATTCCAGCGCCGCTCCGGTCCCGCCTCATCGGATCGTCGGCAGTGTCAGGCGCCCACGGGAGAACTGTCCGAAGAGTCGGCGGCCATACCGGCAATGCGGAGGAAGGCGGAAACGCCAACAGCGCCAGCGCCGATGACGGCGAAAATCATCTGCCATGTCTCGGAAGGCATCATGGCCCTGGTGATTCCGAGGGTCGCGTAGAACCCGGCCAAGACGGCGGGCACCACAAAGATCAGCGCGATGACAAACCGCGCCCAGAGCGGGCGCACGAGCATGATCAGCGCCTGGCCGATGGCGAGCGTCAGGCCGGCGGCGAAGCCGCCGACGAGGATTGCACCGAGCCAGCCTGCGCCGGTTCCATAGGCCCAGATGCCGGTATGAAGTCCGACGAGGAACGGCAGGGCGAAGACCGCGAGGTTGAACACCAACCAGCACAGGCCCGCAATGGCCGCGAAAGATGCAAGGATTCCGAGAACGATCATGGTGGAGTCTCCCGTATGGCTTGGAACGGTCGCGCCTTCCACCACCACCATGGCGCAAGGCGAACATAGCATGAAACTGCACGGCATGGCGAGAGTTCTGCCGGGCATGGTGTCGACGAATGGCTGGCAGCGCTCACGTGCTGCCCGCCGCCAGGCGGTAGACCGGGATGCCCATCTTGCGGGCCTTGTCGGCGAGGTTTTCCTGAATTCCGGTGCCGGGGAAGACGATGACCCCGATCGGCATCGTGCCGAGCATCCGGTCGTTGCGCTTGAAGGGCGCGGCCTTGGCGTGTTTCGTCCAGTCGGGCTTGAAGGCGACCTGCGGCACCTTGCGGTTGTTGGCCCAGGTGGCCGCGATGCGTTCGGCGCCTTTCGGGCTGCCGCCGTGCAGAAGCACCATGTCGGGGTGCTTGGCGTGCACCTGATCGAGCCTGGCCCAGATCGTGCGGTGATCGGTGGTGTCGCCGCCCGAGAAGGCGATCTTCGGCCCGGAGGGCACGAGCACCTCGGTGTCGGCCCGTCGCTTGGCGGCGATGAAGTCGCGGCTGTCGATCATGGCTGAGGTCATCTCGCGATGGTTGACGCGTGAGCCGGAGCGCGGCGACCAGGGCGTGCCGGTGGTGCGCAGGTAGAGGTCGGCGGCGGTCTCGCGGAAAGTCTCCATGCTGTCGCGGCGCTCGATCAGGCTCTGGCCGATACCGATCAGGGTCTCCAACTGGACGGATTTGACCTCGCTTCCGTCCTGTTCGCGCTGAAGGCGCTTCTGGGCCTGCTCGTTGTCATCGAGTTTGCGTTCGATCCGCTCGACGGCGCGGTGGAAGGTGTTGACCGTGGACCACATGATCTCGTCTAGGTCGAAATCGAGGCTGGTGTCGGCCATGGTGGAGATCAGGGCATCGAAGATGTCGGCAACCGCGCCCTGGATGGCGGTGTCCTCGGGCGTGATCCGGGGATCGGCCTCGCCCTCGGCGGGACGGTAGCCATAGAGTTCGAGCTCTTCGATGACATGGCCGGTGGGAGACGTGCTGTGATCGGGTTCGAATTCGTCATGGGCATACATGGGATGTGTCCTTCGGCTGGACCGCGACCGTCGCGGCCTTCATGGCGACGACGAGCCCACGGGCGCTCCGGCCTGGCAGCCCGAGCTCTTTGCGGGGGCCTTGATGGCAAAGCCCGGCTGATTTGCTTCGCGCTGTAAAGGCGGGGGAGACGGGGTCCCCACGCGACCTGTCGCGTGGGGTGGCGGGCCGCCGACGGAAATCAGTCGGGCGCCGCCATTGCCGGGCCGGAGCGTTTGTGGGCCGCTCGCCCTCTCAAGAAGGCCAAGGCGCGGGTCTCTTGCCGAGGTGCAGCAATCCCTTGCCCATGGCGGGATCGGTTATCCCCGATCACGGCCCTCTCTGGCTATGGTGCGCGCGACATGAAACGGCTGACGTCCTCAGGAGCGATCTGCACCCGGATCTGCGCCCGAAGCGCCTCCAGGCCGAGGCTCACGAGATCGTCGTTGAAATCTCCCTGCATGGGCGAAAGCGTGATGGCCTCGATCCCGGCCTCGATGGCCCGGTCCACCACGCTGTCCCGTGCGGCGTCGCCTGCCGGATCGTTGTCGCGGACGATATAGAGCCTGCGCAGATGCGGCGGGAACAGGACAGCAGCGAGATGTCCGGCCGAGAGTGCGGAGACCATCGGCATGATCGGCAATGCCTGCCGCAGCGAGAGGATGGTCTCGATCCCCTCGCCCGCTGCCATGACATCCTGCGCCTCCCCAAACCGGACGGCATTTCCCAGCAGGTCTCCCATCGCCTTCCTCGGCGGATCGACAGGTGCCTTGCCGGAACCGTCAGGGGCGAGCCATGTGCGGTGTACGCCGGTGATCCTGCCATCGAGGTCGGTGACTGCGGCGATCATGGCCGGCCAGGTTTCGGTTGGGCCGCCGCCCTCCGGCCGCCAGTAGCAGGTCGGATGGGAACGCAGATTTTCGGTTCCGCGTAAATCCGTAATGCCGCGACCGCGCAAATACGTCTCCGCGAGGCTGCCGATCAATGGCCGGGTCATGTGCCAGAGGCGGCGTGCCGCTTCGGACGATCCGGATGGTACCGGCGGTGTTCGGAACTTGCGGGACTGTGGCTCCGGTTCGGGATGCGGCAGGCTGAGGAAGCGGCGGGCTTCCTCGGCAACGTCAGCAAAATCGATAAGGCCGAGGCTTTCGCCGATCACGTCGAGCAGATCGCCATGTTCCCCGCTCTGCGCATCGGTCCATTTGCCGGCCGCGCCCTTGCCCGATTCCGGCCCGGTCAGACGGACGAACATGGAGCGGCCGGGACTGTTCTGCACATCGCCGACCTGCCAGTAATTGCCCTGTTTGCGCCCGTTCGAGAGATAGTGGCGGCAAACAGCCTCGGCCTCTCGGCCGAGACGCTGCGCCAGCTCGGAAGCGTTGAGACGTGCCATCACGCGGCCTCCCGCTCGGAGATGCGCTCGACCGGGAAATGGTCGAGCAGTCTGCCGATGATCTCCGGCCCGGCTTCCCCGACCGGCACGAAGAAGCGAAGTTTCCAGGAAATGATCTCGCTGAAGAGCCCATAGGCGCGCAGCCGATCGCGCATGGTATCGGTGAAGCCGGTGAGCTCGATCCGGTTCGCGCCCATGACACGGGACCGGCGTAGTTGCAGTCCCTCGGCCAAATCGAAGATCGTCCGGCCCTCGATGAGTGCCGTGTAGGCCTCGTCCGGCGTGATGGTGGTTGCGACGCCGCTGGTAGCGGCATTTGCTGCCCATGCGGGCGAGACACGGCGACCAATGATGCGCTCGCCCTCGTCGGTCTGGAGCCGATAGACCCGGGAGGTCTCCTGTGGCAGCCGCTTCCAGATCGGCAGCAGAAGCCCGGTCACCATATACAGGATGCTGTCGGTGAACTCCGGCACTTCCTCCAGCTCCGAGTTCCAGGCCGTGGCGAAGTCGGCATGGTCGGCCTCGATCCAGTGGGTTTCGCCCATCGCCCGCGCGGGCAAATTCATCGCTTCCATCGGCCGGATCAGGCGCACGCGGCGCTCGATCTCGCCGTCATCAAGCATCACGCTGGTGGTTGGGATCTGCACGGCGGCGCGGCCCGACCGCTCGTTGGTGAGCAGCTTCGCCAGCGGATCATCCAGCTCCGCCAGCGCCGCATCCAGCGTGACCGGCTGATTGCGCTTGCGCTCGGTCAGGGTCAGCAGCCGCGTTTCCGCGCCAGTACCCGGATGGGTGTGGATCACCTGCCGGTCGGTGACGATGAAGCTCTCTGCGCGCAGCGTCTCCAGCCCCATGTCATAGGTGCCGGATGCAATCGCTCCGTCGATCCGGGCCTGCAGAAGCTGCTCGAAGGCCGAGAACAGGATGCCCTGCAACTCGAGGGTCAGAGCCAGCAGGCGATTGAGGAAGGTCGTGATCGGCGGCAGGTCGTCCTTGATGCCGTTCGCATCCATCAGCCTCAGTCCGGTGGCGGATTCAAACCTCTCCAGCGAGCAGCCCTCGACCTTGCCGCGCACAATCAGCAGATAGAGCTGGCGCAGCGCATCGCGGGCATAGGCGGATTCCAGATTATCCTCGGGCCGGAACAGGCCTTGGCCGCCGGTCTGGCGCTGCCCGCGCGTGATCGCACCCAGCGTGTCGAGACGACGGGCGATCGTGCTGAGGAACCGCTTCTCGGCCTTCACATCCGTGGCGATGGGCCGGAAGAGCGGTGGTTGCGCCTGATTGGTGCGGTTGGTGCGCCCGAGCCCCTGAATGGCGGCATTGGCCTTCCAGCCCGGCTCCAGCAGGTAGTGCACCCGCAGGCGCTGGTTCCGCGCCAAAAGGTCCGCATGATAGCTGCGCCCGGTGCCCCCCGCATCCGAGAAGACCAGAATGCGCTTCTGGTCATCCATGAAGGCCGAAGTTTCGGCAAGGTTGGCGGAGGGCGCGCGGTTCTCGACGACCAGGCGGGCCGATGCGCCTTCGCCCTTTCGCACGATGCGGCGCGACCGGCCCGTGACCTCCGCCACCAGGTCGGTGCCAAAGCGCTGGACGATCTGGTCGAGCGCGCCCGGAACCGGCGGCAGCGAGCCGAGCTGTTCGAGCATCTCGTCGCGCCGGGCGACAGCCTCGCGACTCTCGACCGGCTGACCGTCCCGGAACACGGGTCGCGAGGACAGATTTCCTTCGCTGTCAGTGAAGGGCTCGTAGAGCTGCACAGGGAAGGAATGCTGCAAATACGTGCCGACATATTCCCGTGGAGTGACATCGACGGAAATATCGTTCCATTCGTCGGTCTGGATCTCCGCCAGCCGCCGTTCCATCAGCGCCTCGCCAGTTGAGACGATCTGTATGACGGCGGCATGGCCCGCCGCAAGATCGGCATCGATCGAGCGGATCAGTGTCGGGGTTTTCATCGAGGTCAGCAGATGGCCGAAGAAGCGCTGCTTGGTGCTCTCGAAGGCCGACCGCGCGGCGGATTTGGCCTGGCGGTTCAACGTGCCTTCACTGCCGGTGATATTGGCCGCCTCCATCGCCGCGTCGAGATTGTTGTGAATGACGGCGAACGCGGCCGCGTAAGCATCATAGATGCGGCGCTGCTCTTCGGTGAGCTTGTGCTCGACCAGTTCGTATTCGACGCCGTCGTAGGAGAGCGAGCGCGCGGTATAGAGGCCGAGAGAACGCAAATCGCGGGCGAGCACCTCCATGGCTGCCACGCCGCCGGCCTCGATCGCCTCGACGAACTCCGCGCGGGTCTGGAACGGAAAATCCTCGCCCCCCCAGAGTCCGAGACGCTGCGCATAGGCCAGATTGTGAACGGTCGTGGCTCCTGTCGCCGAGACATAGACCACGCGCGCATCCGGCATGGAATGCTGGAGCCGCAGGCCTGCGCGTCCCTGCTGGCTGGCGGCGATATCGCCGCGGTCTCCCTTGCCGCCACCGGCATTCTGCATGGCATGGCTCTCGTCGAAGATGATGACCCCATCGAAATCGGAGCTCAACCATTCGACGATCTGCTTGACGCGCGAAACCTTCTCGCCCCGGTCATCGGAGCGCAGCGTGGCATAGGTGGTAAACAGGATGCCTTCCGAGAGCGTGATCTTTGCGCCTTGAGGGAAGCGCGAGAGCGGTGTGACCAGCAGTCGTTCCATGCCGAGCGCCGACCAGTCGCGTTGCGCATCCTCGATCAGCTTATCGGATTTGGAGATCCAGACCGCCTTGCGGCGGCCGCGCAGCCAGTTGTCGAGGATGATGCCAGCCGACTGGCGCCCCTTGCCAGCACCGGTTCCGTCACCGAGCATGAAGCCCCGTCGAAAGCGGATCGATCCGGCAGCATCCTCTGGCGCGGCGCTCACAGTGTCGAGATGCTCATCCACCATCCAGGCGCCAGCCAGATGATCGGCATGGGCTTCGCCGGCATAGATCACCGTTTCAAGCTGGGCGTCCGACAGTCGGGTGCGGATGTCGGACGGCAGCATGGGCCGGTAGGACGGCTTTGGCGGCGCGACCGAGGCCATGGCAGCGGATTGCACCAGCCTGGTCGGGTGCGGCTCGGCGCCGGGGATGCGCAGCGATTGCAGCGCATATTCCTCATAGATCGCGTCCGACAAGCGCGCGCCCTCGGGCGGCGCCCAGTCCACGGTCTCATACTCGAGCTCCACCCCCTCGGGATCGGACGCTGGTGCAGCGGCGAGTCGGGACGCTGTGGCGCGAGCAAGATAACCGCGCACGGTCTTCGGGGCAGCCGCCGGCACGGGAGAAGCGACTTTCGGCAGCGACACCGGCAAACGCAGCGGAAGCTGGCTTTCGATCCAGCCGAGCAGCGTGACAACGTCGGGTGCGGTTCCTGCCGAGGCCGGGAAGACTGACGGATCGTCGGCGGGCAGCTTGTCGATCACCGTCAGCCGCGTGTCGATGCTGGTGCCATGCCTTGCGAAGACCGCTCCGTCGATGGCCGCGGTGAAGACCACGCGGCCGCGGTCCTGCAGGCGTATGAAGGCGTCGCGCCAAGCCTTGGCTTCCGGTCCGAAATTCGCGCCGGTGATCGTGACCAACCGCCCGCCGGGGGTGAGACGGGCCAACGCCGAGGCGACATGACGATACGTAGCATCCGCCATCCGTCCCTCGACATTGGCCATGACCGAGAAAGGTGGGTTCATCAGAACCACGGACGGCATGGCGTCCGTGGGCAGATAGTCGTCGATCTGGGCGGCGTCGAACCGGGTGACGGGAAAGGCCGGAAAGAGGGACGAGAGAAGATCGGCGCGGGTCTCGGTGAGTTCGTTGAGGATCAGCGAGCCGCCGACGCTCTGGGCGAGGATCGTCATAAGGCCGGTGCCCGCCGAGGGTTCCAGCACCACGTCATCAGGTGTGATCGCGGCCGCCGCCAGCGCGGCAAGGCCGAGAGGCAGAGGTGTGCTGAACTGCTGGAAGCTCTGGCTTTCCTCGGAGCGCCGGGTCTGCGTCGGCAACAACCCCGCGATCTTCGTCAGAGCATCGAGCCGGGAAACCGGAGAGGCGACTTTGCGGAACAGCGCCTTTCCGTATTTGCGCAGGAACAGCACCGTGGCCACCTCGCCGGCCTCATAGGCGAGCTTCCAGTCCCAGGCGCCACTGGCGTCGGAGGCTCCGAAAGCGGTTTCCATGGCGCTGCGGAGGTCCGCGGTATCGACGCGCTGGCCGCGTTCGAGATGGGGAAGGAGGAGATTGGCGGCAGCCAGGATCGCGGGCGCGGCCGCCAGCGGCGTGACCGGATCGGTCACGGGAGACGAGATGTTCATGTCGGAGATCCTCAGAGAGCTGAAGGGACAAGCCCGGACGGCGCTCTCTCTCAACCACCCGGACTCAACCCCTCCCGGCACCTCCCTGACTCTGGAAACGGTGACACAAAAAAACCGGCCCGACCCGATGGTGGAGCGCTTGTCGAGATCAGCCGAAGCGGCGTCCGGCGTCAGTGAAGGTGTAGTCGTTGGCGATGATGGTCTCATCGACGACTTCATCCGAGGACAAATAGTCGTATTCGCGCTCGAGCTGGCGGTAGAGCCAGCGGGCGAGATCGCGCAACGCCTCGCTTACGGTGTCCTCGGCGTCGGCGGTCATATCCTGCCAACTCGGGCTGTCACGCTCGACCGAAATCGCCATACAATACTCATGGTAATAATGGCCGCGATGGGTGGCTTCGGCGCGAAGCTGGTAGAAATTGCGTCGCTGGACCGCCTGCAGGGCATCGGCGATGCGGTGCAACTCGGTGTCCTGCGGCGCGTATTCCCTGATCCGGCGCGGCGCGCCCTTGCGGTAGGCATAGAAAGTTTCGAAGCAGGCACCATCGCCCTGGCTCCAGAAGCCCCGGAACCAGATGCAGGGGTCTTGCCGTGTGCCGCCGCCCATCAACCGGACGGTTCGGGTCTTGAGGTTCAGCCCTAGGATTTCGGCGACGCGCTGGAAATCCTCAAAGACCGCATCGTACCAGTCATGGTCGAAGCCGCCTTCACGATACCAGGCGCGGGCCTTGTCCTTCGCGTCCCCGCACAACTCGTTGAGGCGATAGACGGGGATTTCGATAATATCAGGCATAGGGATTGCCTCCGTCCAGCACGATGGCAAGCCAGCCGTCCGTGTAGAACCAGTCCACAGTCTCTCCGGTGGCGAGGTCGAGCACATGGGCGCCTCCACCGAACCCGTCCACACGCGGCTTCGAGCAGGTGTTGGCGTATTATGCCGGGATCGGGATTATGCCGCATGGCCCTCCAGTCGACGAGAAGCATTGACTTGCCATATGACCACACCAGCCAATGATTATAGGGTGTGGCTGACCGGCTTCATGGTCCTGAACCCTCAGTTTCGTGCCAACGCGTTCGGCATAATCCTTGTTGCGCCAGCAACATGGAGAAAGCCATGGCCAAGAAAGTCCAACCAACCTGCCTCGACCCGTACATCAGTTCGTTCGAGGAGAGCCTCGCGCCGACGCACATGCAGCGTCGGGCGCTGTCTAACTATCGCTTCCAGCTTCGACGGTTTGGCCGGGTTCTGGAGGCCCATGGTGTTGAGCCGACGTCATTGACGCTGGAAATCGCCGATCGCCATGCCCGGCAGGTTCCATTTGATCGAATGAACGCGGTCAGGATCCCGAACTTGGTCAGACGGTTCGTCCTCCACCTCATCAGCATCGGCGTTGCGATTCCGCCACCTGTATCTGCTGCCCAAATTGCAAAGGACAAGCTGCTGGATGACCTGGAAGGCTTCCTGCTCGGGCAACGCGGCCTGAGTCCGAGTTCAGTTTATCATGTCAAGCGATATGCCGTCCGCTTCTTGGACCACCGGTTTGGCGAAACAGTGCCTGACCCTTCGGCGATCAGGCACCAAGACATCGTTGCGTTCCTCGAACACATCCAGAAGGGGAAGGGTCTGTCGATGGCGCGGACGCCGGCATCCCATCTGCGCTGCTTCTTCCAGTACCTGTTTGCCCGGGGCCTGACCGTAACCAATCTGTCGTCGACTGTGCCGAAGGTACATCGCATCCAGAACAACCGACTTCCCAGGTATCTGCCGCCGACAGACATCGAGGCCATCCTTGAGTGGGTCCGGCGAGAGTCCAGCTATGGCGTTCGTGACTATGCCATGTTCCTGCTGATGGCCCGGCTCGGCCTGCGTGTGCCCGAAGTCATGGCGATAGAGATCGATGACATCGACTGGCGAGCGGGAGAGCTGCTCGTCCGAGGAAAGGGCAAACGGCGTGACCGTCTCCCGCTTCCGGAAGATGTCGGCGCCGCAATCAGCGCTTACCTGCGCGATGCCCGACCATCGACCGTAACGCGCGTTCTTTTTGTCAGGTCCTATGCCCCCTATCTCGGGTTCAAGGACAGCCGCATCGTCAGCAAAATCCTTGCCCGGGCCTGCGCAGCACTGAAGATCGAGATGCCTGCTCGGTATCTCGGATCGCATGTGCTTCGCCACAGCCTCGCAACTCGGATGGTTCGCTCTGGCGTAGCCCTGCACGAGGTGGGCGATGTTCTGCGCCACAAGTCGCGCGCGACGACGATGATCTATGCGAAGCTCGACATCGCAAACCTTCGTTCTGTTGCCCAACCTTGGCCCGCAGGGGAGGCAAAGCAATGACCCTGCACGCCGAGCTTGATCGATATCTCAATCTCCGCCGGATGTTTGGCGCCAAACTGAAAGCAGACGAGTTGCGCCTGCGCAGCTTTGCCACCTTCGTGGACAAAGCCGGAAAAGAGTTCGTCACAAAAGAGCTGCTGCTCGAATGGATGGATGGACTGCGACCTGCCAGTAGCGGGACCAAGGCCAGTAGGTTCAGCGCGGTCCGTCAATTTGCTCTATGGCTGCACGGTATGGATGATCGGCACGAAGATCCTCCACCGAGGGGGTTCGTGCCAGGACGAGTCAGTCGGTCCGCGCCGTACATCTACAGCGATACCGAACTCGCCCAGATCATCGGGGCGGCGCGGGAATTGCCGTCGATCTACGGGCTGCGCGGGCTGACCTGCGCGATGCTCTATGGTCTGATCGCTATCACGGGCATGCGCGTTGCAGAGGCCTTGGCGCTCGACACGGCAGACTTCGATGCCGAGAGGCAGTTGCTCCACATAAAGAACGGCAAGAATGGCAAGGAACGAATCCTTCCAATCGATCCGGATGTCGCGGTGAGACTGAAGAACTACTGTACCGAAAGGGATCGACTGCTCGAACGACACTCGGAACCGCTCTTCGTGAATTGCAAAGGCGAACGACCCGACTATTGCTGGGCGCGGGCAAACTTTGTTCGTGTCTGTCAGAGCATCGGCATGCGGGGTACATGGGCCAAGCCCATGCCCGGAAGGCCACCGCGCATCCACGATCTTCGGCACACCTTTGCCGTCCGGACGATCACAGGCTGGTATCGCGCCGGACATGATGCTGCGCGCGAAATGCACAAGCTGACGACCTACCTCGGGCATGAGGGGCCAAGGGACACCTACTGGTACCTTCAGGCCGTGCCCGAGCTTCTCGAACTGGCCTCGGCACGGATCGGCGAGAGTTCTGCGGCGGAGGAGTCGTAATGAGGACCGCGACATTCCCAGCCTTGCTGCAGCGCTTCTTCACAGATCGCTTGTGCGTCCAGATGGAAGCAAGCCGTCATACCATCGCATCGTATCGCGACACCTTCCGCCTGCTGATCCGCTATGCCGGAGCCCGCAGCGGCAAAGCCCCAACGAGGCTGGAAGTTGGCGATATCGATGCCGACATGGTGGCGAACTTCCTCATCCATGTCGAAGGGTCCCGCGGCAACGCTGTCCGGTCTCGAAATGCCCGGCTCGCGGCGATCCGGTCCTTCTTCCGGTATGTTGCGATGACGGAGCCAGTGTTGTTGCATCACTGCCAACGCATTCTGGCCATGCCGAACAAACGCCAAGAAAAAAGGGCGGTGACGTTCCTCGATGCCGACGAAATCGCGGCATTGCTCGGCTCGCCCGACCGCGCCACTTGGGTGGGGCGCAGGGATCACGCTTTGCTGCTGCTCGCTCTCCAAACTGGGCTGCGGGCTTCAGAGTTGGTCAATCTGAACTGCAACGACGTGGTCTTCGGGACCGGTGCCCATGTTAAATGTCTTGGGAAAGGCCGAAAAGACCGGCGGACGCCCTTACGCCGCGATACGGCCAGATTGATCGCGGGCTGGATCCGTGATCGCAAGGATAGCGAAGGTCCGCTGTTCCCCTCGATCCGCGGAGACCGTCTCAGTCGCGACGCACTTGAGCATCTGGTCCGAAAATACTGCGCCAAGGCGGCGCAGACCTGTCCAAGCCTTGAGGGGAAGCGCGTTACACCGCACACGCTCCGCCACAGCACCGCGATGGAACTATTGCATAGCGGTGTCGACCAAGCGGTCATCGCGCTTTGGCTCGGCCATGAATCCGTGGAAACCACCCAGATCTACATCCACGCGGATATGCGTCTAAAGGAAAATGCGCTCCGACAGGTGACTGCACCGGGGGTCAAATCCAGCCGATACCGACCAGACGATCAGCTGCTGGCCTTCCTCGAGTCGCTCTGAATATGCCGAATGACCGCATGGCCAAGGCCAACGTTCTCAAGCCGGGGCACTGGCCATGCGGCATAATCCCGATCCCGGCATAATACGCCTTATGCCGAATTCGGCATAAGGTGTATTGCATTCCCCAGAGGCCGGTCAGCCCGAACTCCTTCGCGCAGCGTTTGACGAATTGGATGACATGCTCGGGATCGCCGGTGCCATCATCGCGCATCCAGAGCCGGGTTCCGCCATGCTCGGGTTGAATGGAAAGCAGAAACCCGTCCGAAGGCGGATCCCCAGCGGCATTCTCATCCGAGAGCGCATTGTAGAGATCGAGCGCGCGGGCGGCCCGCTCGGGGGTGCCCACGTCAAGCAGGCAGGAGAAATGGGTGAAATAGTCGGCCATGATGGTCTCCGGGCATCACATGGCCTGGCGTGGAACCGAGCCAAATGGGATGGAAAGGGTGAAGCTCAGGCGGCCTGCGGCAGGCGGAGCAGATCGGCCGCGATCTCGCGCCAGAAGGGATCAACCAACCGTGCCTCCTGCGCAGCGGCGCGGTAACGCAGCCGTCTCGCATCACCTGGCTCGGAGGCTCGGAATGCCATGCCGCGCAGTCGGCTGGCCTTGGTCACGATCCTGCGTGCCTCGGCATCGGATGCGACCGGCTGTTGCCAGAGGATAATGCCGCCGCGGATTGCGCCGGCGAGGACCAGGCGCTGATCGCGGTCCTGAATGAGCATGATGCGCGGCTGGAAATACGGAAAGCTATTCGGCCCCGTGCAAATATCACCGCGCGACAGGCGCAAGGCTGCGGCCTGGATGGCCTCCTCCGGTGACGGGCACTCCCCAAGCGGGATCACGCGGTCAAAGCTACTCGCCGCATCACTGGCGTCATAGCTGGCGACGCCGAGGCAAGAGATGCGCAGCGGCAGCTTTTGCGACCGATAAAGCGCGGGCAGAACATCGGCCGCCAGAATCTGGCCGATGGAGCGGAAGGTTTGGGAACGGGCAAAGGTCATCGGGATCACTCCATGACGGGCGCCGGTGAGCCTCTCTCTCCAGCCCTCAACCCGTCACGGCCGAAAGGCCCGGACTCTTCCTCTCTGACCGGGCTTGTTCCCGGTTCCGCTGCCGACGATGGGGGACCATCGAGAGGCACTGAAGGCCCGAAGCGCGGGTCTCCGCGCTCGGGCCGTTTGGGGTGAGACGCTTTCGCGCCTCAGGCCCATGGATCCAGTTCCAGCTTCACCATGTCCTCATCGCCGTCAAACTCGTCGGCGGGCATGGCGCCGTGGGTTCCGTCCCCGGCCTGAAACACGACGATCACGACCATCAGAGTGGTGGCAAGGCTGGCGGCGAAAGCGGTGGCATCTGCATAGGACATCGGGATTGGCTCCTGTCTCTGGAGGCGGGGGACCATCCCCCGCGCGACAGGCGCCCGACGTGTCTGACCGAATCTGCACTCACCCTCGGGCGTTCGGACTGTTTCCGAATCCCCGAGGGCGGCACGTATGCGTAAGCCGACCCCTCCGGGGTTGAATGTCAAAGAGACGGATCAGACCAAGGTTAGCGAATGGAAGCGAGGGTGGTGTCTTGCATCCGACAGGCGCCGGATACCCCCTTGCAGATGCCCCGTCCGGCCAGCCTTGCCGCCGCGCTGGCATCAGGAGCGTGTTCGAGGACGGGGGCGGACACCGATGCCGAACATGATGAGCGGCACCGTCGTGCAGCTGGAACCGGAACCATGGAGGCCGATGACGGGAAGACGGTGGCGGCTATCGTCAGACGAGGACAGGCCTTCAGTCCCAGAGCCCATCGGCGATCTCGCAGGCGATCATCGCACGCGCGGTCATCATCACGTCGTCACCGCTGGTGTCGATATGACCGTAGAACCGGGCATGACCGCCGTTCGCGGTCCAATCGGCGTAGCGGCAATATGCGCAGGCTTCGAGACGAAAGGCGCGCATGTCCTCCGCCCAATGCGGTTTCGGCTCCACCACCACGGTGATGCCATCGCGGGTTTCCTCCCAGGGCAGCGTGCGCTCGGATGGCGGACTGGCGTGGTTTTCACGGAATATCCGGTCGATATCGATCATTGCGGGCATCAGGGTTTTCCAAAGAAAAAACCCGGTCACGAGGACCGGGCGAGTTGCGGAAACGGAAAGCGGGATCAGTAGCCGAAGCGCCAGGACGGCCATGCCTGTCCGTCATTGGCGTCGGTGACGGCCTTGGCAAGCAGGTCGCCGTCACCTTCGATCAGCGTGGGATCGCGGATCGGGGTTTCGTCGATGACGACAACATCGGCGACGATGCCGTCCTCAACCTCGACATGCACAGGGACGAGATAGGAAAAGACGATGCGCCGAGTGGCCGTGTCGCGTTTGAAAGTCATGGGGACGTCCTGAAGCTGAGGAAAGAACTGCGGGGCGATCGGGACCGCCCCGCGTGAGGATCATTCCGCGGCGACCATCCTCTGCGGGTCTTCGTCCCCGGCGGCTTCGTCCTCTTCGCCGTCTCCGGCGAGGAACTCGGGCAGATCGTTGGCCTCGGCGTCGATCCCGGCATCCGCATCGACCTCGGCATCGGGGTCCACCAGGCGCAGCGGCTCCGGCAACCAGCCGGTTTCGGCCAGCAGACGCTCGGCCTCCTTGGCCATGTCGCTCTTCTTCAGATGGTCGATGAGCTGGGCGGCCCGCTCGCCGGCGCCCTCGCGCACCGCCTCGATGATCCGCGGCTTGGTCACGCGGCCGAGATAGTTGCCGACGGTCGGCCGCCAGCCCACCGCCACCATGTCGAGGCCCGTTTCCCGCGCCAGCCGGTCGGCCTGGGACAGGCGCACATCGAGCCCGTGCTGGCTGACGCCCATGCCGCCATAGGGGTTGGGCTTCTCGTGCAAGGCGTTGACGCCGAAACTGACGCAATGGGCGAGCAACTCCATCCGGGTGTCGTCGTCCTGATCGGCCAGCCAGTCCCAGAGCGCCGCATCGTCGGCCGGGATGTGATCGCCCCAGCGTTCGTGGCGGTCGGTAATGGCGCGCGCCGAGATGCTTTCGCCGAGGTCGTCGGCTTGTGCCGGGAAATGAACTTCCCGGACATGAGCCTCAAGGCACCCCCTGGTGGAATGCGGCAGGAAGCAATCGGTGACCAGCCGATGCAGCATCGCCGTCATCGCCACATGCGGGTTGCACGCCACCGCATCCCGCAGCGCCAGCGTGCGATGCGCGGTCAGTTCGCTGACCAGGCGATCGGGCAGAGGCCGGATGGTCTCGACCTCGTCGTCCTCCTCGGTCTCCGGCGCGCCCCCGCCTACGGTGATGACGGCGCGCCGGACGCTGCCGTCTTCGTCGCCTTCGGCAGATGCACCATCGGCGTCATCGCCCTCGTGACCTTCCACCTCCTCGTCTTCGGGGCGGACATAACCGCGCTCGACGGCAAGATGGCCGTCATGGCGGATGCTGACGAAGACACCGGCACGGGCCATCTGGTCTGCGTCGTAGACCATCGGCCGGGATTCCAAGGCGTCCAGCGCTTCCTCGATCTCGCCGAGGCGCGCATCGACCTCGTCGGTGAACTCGTCGGCCTCGGCATATTCCGCCTCCAGCGCGTCGAACTCGTCGCGGAGCTTCTCGCGCTCGGCACGCTCCTCGTCAGTCAGGTCGATGGTGGTGCCGGCCAGACGGCGCAAGCCGCTGGTATGACCATAGGGGAAGTCCACGGCGACCTCGATCCACTTCCAGCCCTCGGCGGCGATGGTCTCCGCTTCGGCCTTCAGCTTCTCGGCCGCCAGCCGGTCGAGCAGCACCGGATCCTGGAGCCAGCCGCCATCGTCCTGCTGGAAGAGATCGCGCAGCACATAGCCGCCCGCCGCCTCATAGGCCTCGATGCCGACGAAGAGCGCCCGCTTGTCGGAGGCCCGCACCGTGGTCTCGGTCAGCATACGCCGGATCGTGTAAGGCTCCTTCTGCCAGCTGTCCTTGATCGCCGCCCAGACCTGTTCCTGCCGGGCATGGTCGTCGGAGATTGTAAAGGCCATGAGCTGTTCCAGCGTCATGCCGTCCTCCGCATAGGTCTCGAGCAGCGCCGGCGAGACCGAAACGAGGCGCAGACGCTGCTTCACCACCTTTGCGTCGACGAAGAAGGCGGCGGCGATTTCCTCCTCGCTCATTCCCTTCTCGCGAAGGACCTGGAAAGCGCGGAACTGGTCGAGCGGATGCAGCGGCGCGCGCTCGATATTTTCGGCCAGCGACACCTCGTCGATCAGGATGTCGTCACTGGCGTCCGAGACGATACAGGGCACCGGCACGGTCTTGTTGAGGCGCTTCTGTTTGACCAAAAGCTCCAGCGCACGATAGCGGCGGCCGCCAGCCGGCACTTCGAAGAGGCCGGTTTCCTGCCCCTCGGCGTCGAGCTCGGGCCGGACATGCAGGGACTGGATCAGCCCGCGGCGGGCGATGGACTCGGCCAGTTCCTCGACCGAGATACCGGCTTTCACGCGCCGGACGTTGGACTGGCTGAGCACCAGCTTGTTGAAGGGGATGTCGCGCGAAGACGACAGGGTGATCTTCTGCGTGGCAGTGGCCATGTCAGGGTCTCCATGACGGACGCCGGGGAGCCTCTCTCTCCGGCAACCAGCCCGTCACGAAACCCCCACCCTCCTTTCCCTCTCATGGCCGAGCCGCGGATGAACGCGCAGACCCATCAGAGCTCGCCGCGGGCACGCAGACTGGTCTCCCGGCCAGCCCCGGTGATGATGTGGTCGTGCAGTATCACCCCCAGGGACACACAGGCGTTTCGGATTTCCTTGGTCATCGCGAGGTCGGCGGCTGAGGGCTCGGGATCGCCGGCCGGATGATTGTGGACGATGATCAGCGCCGAGGCATTGAGCGCCAGGCAGTGCCGCAGCACCTCCCGGGGATAGACCGGGACATGATCGACCGTGCCGGTGGCAAGGCACTCGTCTGAGATCAGCCGGTTCCGGCGGTCGAGATAGAGGACATGGAAGCGCTCCACATCGCCCCTGATGGTGAGGGCGCAATAGTCGAGCACCGCCTGCCAGGAGGACAGGACAGGGTTCTGGTTGAGATGGCGCAGCAGGATCTGCCGGGCTTCATAGACCACGGCCTGCTCCTGGGCCGAGAACCGGAGCGGCTGCGGTTCGATGGCGGATGTTCTCATGTTTAGTGTCATGGTCCTGTTCTCCAACGGGCAGTCGGCCGGGCGCCGAACTTTCACCGCGTCACGAGGAGAAGTGCCGCCCTCTTCCTTCGAAGAGCGCGGCGCGGAACCTGCAGAACCCCTCAGGAACGCGGGGACTCCGTGTCGAGGCGTGTCCCGCCTGGCAGACGGCCCGAGCGATAAAGCAGGCGCTCGGTATCGCGAATGCTGCCGGCATCGCGGGCGGCCTTGGCCCAGACCGAGATCGGGAAATCCCCCGTGAACAGCAGATCCCGCTCGATACCCATGCCGAAGGGCAGCCGAATGGCACGCAGTTCGTTGAGGCTCCAGGAGCCAAGCTCCGGGTAGCCAATGTCGGCCAGGCCAAACATGATGTCGCCGTCCTCGTCGAGCTCGGTCGCAAGCCAGACACCGGCGCCGAAGGGATTGAAGAATTTTACGACCGGAATGTGATCCTGATCGCGATCGCGGCCATTCGCCAGCAAACGGTCACGCTGTGTGTCGGTCAGGAGGATCATGCCGCGGCCCTCCCTTCCGTCGGGGTCTGCCGCTCAACATCGGTGCTGTCGTCGGGCAGATGGGCCAGGAGCCAGTCGGCCGCCTTGCTGGCCTGCGAGGCGGCGCGGACGATCGCGCGGGAATCCTCGCGCATCACCTCCAGCCAGGAGCCGATGTAATCGGCGTGGCGCACAGTCGGGACGATCCCGAGCGAGGCGCAACAGAACGCGCTCGAAATCTCGGCGATCAGCTCCTCGAAGGCGTATTTCTTCGTACCGAAACCGCCCGAGAAGTCCCGCCCCAACCGTGAGGTATGTCCTGTCGCGTGCCCCATCTCGTGCAGGGCGGTCCGGTGCCAGTTGATCGGTTCGAAATAGGCCTGCGGAGGTGGCACCTGAACATAATCGAGCGCGGGGACATAGAAGGCGCGGTTCCCGCCGATCCGGAAGTCGATACCAGTCGCGGCGATCAGTTCCTCGACCCGCGGCTCGATCAGCCCGGGCGGCGGTGGCGGTGCCTCGACGGCGATGTCGTTGGGTAAACCCTCGCATTGCGCAGCGTTGAACACGGTGAAGCGCTTGAGGAAAGGGATGCTGCCGGGTTCTTCGCCAGTTTCCTGCGCCCGCCGTTTCTCGTCCTCCGGCGTGAACCGGTCGGCATAGACGACTGTCGTCCCGCGCTCGCCCTTGCGGACATTGCCGCCGAGCGACAGCGCCTGGCGGAAGGTCAGCCAGTGCTGGGTCGGATAGCCGTGCTGGATGACAGCACCCCAGAGGATCAGGACATTGATCCCGGAATACTGCCGGGCGGTCGCCGCGTTCCGCGGCATGGCGAGCGGCGCCTTCGCCGCCGCCGTTCCCCAAGGCTGGACCCAGGGCAGCCGCCCCTCCTCCAGCTCTGCGATGATCTTGTCGGTGATGTCGTCGTAAAGGTTGGTGCGCGTTCCGCCCTTGCGGGCCGCGCGATGCTCTCTGGCCATCGGGATGATCTCCGCGACGGGCG
The DNA here is from genome assembly GCF_000740785.1 of Paenirhodobacter enshiensis. Lineage (GTDB taxonomy): Bacteria > Pseudomonadota > Alphaproteobacteria > Rhodobacterales > Rhodobacteraceae > Rhodobacter > Rhodobacter enshiensis. The sequence goes on from NZ_JFZB01000023.1 coordinate 62,079, forward strand.
CCGGAAGACCCTCTTCCAGCCCTCAACCCGTCACGGAAAACCCGCCCGCACTTTACCTCTCAGGGGGCGTTGCGGGGTCTCCCCGCTGATGGGGGTATGTCGGTAACGCCAGTGCCGACCAGGGGGAAGGCTTTCCCCTCCTAACCCCTTCCAGATCGCGACCCTCTTGGTTCCAATTAGCGGCCCATTGACTCCCAATCAGCCGAGATAGATAGTTCCAATTATCGGAGGCTAGGGGACGGGATGTTCAAGCGGTTTGTAGAGCGCCGGGCGGAGGAAGCCCTTTCAGATACGCCCGTGGTTCTCATTGTAGGGCCACGGCGGGCTGGCAAAACCACGCTCGTCAAGAAAATGGGGGAAGCCGGCCGCACCTATATCACGCTGGACGACCAGACCGTGCTGGAGGCTGCGCGGTCCGATTCGGCCGGATTCATCCGGGGACTGGATCGGGCCATCATCGACGAGATTCAGCGCGCGCCCGACCTGCTGTTGGCGATCAAGAAGACGGTCGACGAGGACTATCGTCCGGGCCGATTTCTCCTCACGGGCTCAGCGAATGTGCTGACCTTGCCACGGGTCGCCGATAGTCTCGCCGGCCGGATGGAAACGCTCGAGATGCTGCCGCTGGCACGGGCCGAGATCGAGGGCAGGACGCCGACCTTTCTGGAGCGTCTCTTCGAGGGAAAGCTGCAAAAGCCAAGCAAAGCGATCGTCGGCGACGATCTCGTCCACTCCGTCCTGCTCGGCGGCTTTCCCGAGGCGATCGCCCGTGAGAGCGAGCGGCGCCGGCAGGACTGGGCGCGATCCTATCTCACGTCGGTTCTCACCCGCGATCTCAGGGACATCGCAGAGGTCGAGAAGCTGACCGAGCTCCCGAAATTCGTGCGGTTGCTGGCCGAGCATTCCAGCCAATTGGTCAACTATTCGCAGTTCGGAGCCAGCATCAATGTCAGCCACAAGACGGGACAGCGCTACGTCGGGCTGCTCGAACAGGTCTTTCTGATCGCGACGCTGCAGCCCTGGTTCACCAACGCGCTGAAGCGCATCGTCAAAACACCGAAGCTACATTTCCTCGATTCCGGCCTGCTGGCGAGCACGCGGGGTCTGACCTTCGACAGGGTGAAGGCGGATCGCGGGACGTTCGGCGCCCTGCTGGAAAGCTTCGTGTTCTCGGAAGTGCTCAAGCTGACGACAGCCTCGGACCTGCGACTGACACCCTATCACTTCCGCGATCGCGACATGCGCGAGGTCGACATCGTGCTGGAGCGTGACGACGGCAAGATCGCCGGCATCGAGGTGAAAGCGAGCGCCACGGTCAAGTCCGGCGATTTCGCTGGGCTGCGCGCCTTGGCCGAAGCCTGCGGAGACCGCTTTGCTTTTGGCACCGTGCTGTATGACAGCACGGATGTTGTGCCATTTGGTGACCGGCTGGCTGCGGCGCCATTGTCCTGTCTGTGGAGTTGAGCGGATGTGCAAAGATTGCCGACTGATCAACCTTCGCGATGCAATGATCGTGGGAGGCCTCCGTGAGCCTGTATGAGAGGTGGTGCGACGCCACGAGAGAAAAAGACAAACGCAAGTACTACTGGACCTATGTCGAGAAGCATGGTGGCCGCGATGAAATCCAAGGGGACTTGGCTGAAACGATCCGTTCGCATTACGACCGACTGGAACGCATTGCGGAGGACGTGGACCGGCTCGGATACAAGGTCGCCGCCGAGATCCTCAGCGAGGCGATGCCTCAGACGTCCAAGGGTCGTTCGGGCGATCTCGGCGAAATTCTCGCGACTGAGCTCGTCGAGGAGGAGATTGGCCTGCGTGTCCCCGTGCGCCGTCTCCGCTACAAGGACGGGCGCAACATGGCCATGCGCGGAGATGATTTCATCGGTGCCGGGTATGACAGTAAAGGCGAGAAGCTCTGGCTCCTGAAAGGCGAAGCCAAAAGCAACAAGGTGCTCGGTAAGGCCACGGTCACGAGCGCGCGCAAGGTGCTCAACCGCGATAGCGGTCGGTGTACGCCGGACTCGCTGCTGTTCGTTGCAAACCGCCTGCTGGAAAGCAACGACCCGGACGACAACGCACTGGGCCGCAGCCTTCGCGACGAGGTGGGCCTGAAGTCTCTCCGGGCGGATCGCATCGATCACATGCTTTTCACTATATCGGGCAACGGTCCACACGCTTCGTTGAAACAGGATCTCGAGGCGACCGGCACCAATCGAGACCAGTATGTCGTGAACATTCACGTCAAAGACCACCAGGACTTCATCGCGGCCATGTACCAGGAGGCGGAAGATCTTGGAGACGATTGACGAGTTGACAACTTTCCTGACGGACGCGACCGTCGATGGCATCCTCGGACGCCTCCTGTATCGCGGCGCGGCATGGTCGCTGATGCGCGAAAACGGTGTACTGCCGCCGAATGCGCCGCCGCTCGGCGCGACGATCGAAACGGATCTTGCGGAACACGGCTTCGCCCTGCTTAGGGGCGCAATGGCGCTTCGTGCTCAGGCCGGCACCTCGGACCTGACCAGCAAGGCGTTCGAGCGCTCCGCCAATGCCTTCGAAGCTCTTGTTCGCAATGGTGATCCGGAATCGCATGATCGAGGCTTCCGCCGCACCATCGCTGCCGCAGCCTATCATCTCGCCGGATTTTCAGCCGTTGCCTATTCGCTCTTCAACGAGACCGCGGGCGACCTGAACACCTCACCCGGCGAAACAGCGATCCAACATCTGATCCTGCGCGATCTCGGCCAATTGCGCGGCTTCGTTCGCGATTGGCTGGACAACGACGATCACAAGGATGAGCAGATCGCGGAGGCTCTGCGGGGTGAAGAGCCCGATGTCGATGAAGCTCTGTCGACCATCCTCAACACGACGATCTGCCGGGCGCTGGCGTATTTTGATTTCGCGCTTGAGACGGGCGAAACCGAGCCGATCGAGACAGCAAGGGCATTGCTCGACGTCGCGGTCAGTCTTGCAGACAATGCGGAGAATGTCCCCCTGTGGTGGATCTCGAACCTCTGTCGTCACCTTATCGATGACCTGTGGCAGCATTCCCTGCACGAAAATCTGCCGACCGAGCCACCGGAAGGAACGGAGGAAAAATACCCGGACCTGCGCAGGCTATTCATCTCATCGCTCTATGCTCGCAAAACTTCCGAGGTGGAGTTGTGGCCATCGCAGCGCGAAGCAGCCCGGCGCTCCACCGACGTCACGGACGATCTGGTTGTCGCCTTACCAACCAGCGCAGGTAAAACGCGAGTGGCCGAGATTGCAGCGTTGATGACCCTTTCGTCGGCGCGCCGGGTACTGATTGTCACGCCGCTGCGCGCGCTGTCCGCACAAACCGAGCGATCCTTCAGAAAAACCTTCGCGCCTCTCGGCTTCAGCGTCTCCTCACTTTACGGTGCCAGCGGCCTTTCGGCAGGCGATGAAGACGCATTGCGCACTCGCGAAATCATCATCGCGACACCTGAGAAGCTCGACTTCGCACTGCGAAGCGACCCATCTCTGATAGACGATGTCGGTCTCATCGTCCTCGACGAAGGCCACATGATTGGTCCGAGCGAGCGTGAAATCCGTTATGAGACGCTGGTCCAACGCCTGCTTCGGCGCACGGACGCGGAGAGCCGTAGGATTGTCTGTCTGTCCGCCATCCTGCCCAGCGGCGAAGAGCTAGACGATCTTACGGCATGGATACGCTCCGACGAACCCGGCGCGCCGGTGCTCTCAGACTGGCGTCCGACCCGACAACGATTTGGCACGCTTACTTGGCGGGGCCAAGACGCACTGCTTCGCCTCGATCTGAATCGCAATGGTCCGTTCATCGATAAATTTGTCGTGCAGAAACCGGCTAGAGGCAAAGAAAAATTACCCTACCCACGCAAGACGTCGCATCTCACCTTGTTCGCTGCATGGGAGTTCGCCGGCCAAGGAAAGAGGACGCTGATCTTTTCAACCCAAGCCAATTGGGTCGAAGGCTTCGGCAAACAAGTCGTGGACCTCTGCAAGCGTGGATATTTGGGCTCACTGCTGGAGGATGAGGCACCGATTGCCCGCGCTCTTGAGGTCGGCAAGGAGTGGTTGGGAGAAGACCACCCCGCCGTTGCCAGTCTGAAGGTAGGCGTCGCGATCCATCACGGTCGGCTTCCGAGCCCATTCCTGCGCGAATTGGAAACGCTGCTGTCCGAGGGCGTCTTGAAGGTCATCGTTGCATCGCCGACGCTCTCCCAAGGCCTCAATCTCAACGCTGCAGTTATGCTGGTGCCGTATCTGGTCCGCAGAGGCGAGAAGATCAAAGGCGAGGAGTTCGCAAATGTCGCCGGGCGAGCCGGCCGCGCTTTCGTGGACGTCGAAGGCCTCATCGTTCACGTGATGTTCGACAAGATCAGATGGCGAGAAAGAGAGTGGCGTGAGTTGGTTGCCTCCGCCAAGGCCCGCACACTGAAGAGCGGCCTCATCCAAATCGTCGCAGAGATCCTTGAGCGCCTGGCTCGTGAAGGCGTTCTGGAGCGCGATGACGCATGGGAATATCTCGCCAACGCCCGCGAAGCCTGGAGATCGCCAGCGGAGGAAGCCGCAGTCGCCGAGCGCTTGGCGGCCGGCGCGGAATATGACGCAGATGGCGGTGAAGATGAAGGCGGTGATGACGAGGGGGAGACCATCGACGAGGAACCGCTTTCGCAAATCGTTGAACGCCTCGATGCGACTGTTTTCGGATTGATCGAAGCGCTGGACGCCGACCGGGCGGATCTGCCAACGCTCTTGGACGAGGCGCTCAAAGGGTCGCTCTGGGCCCGCCAGATAGCCCGAGAGGACGAGGACATCGCGCCATTGCACAAGAAGGTGTTCGAGGCGCGCGCTGAACTCATATGGAAGTCCACTACAACGGATGCGCGGCGTGGACATTTCGCGATGGGTGTCGGGCTCGAGGCTGGGCTCGCCATTGATGCCATGGCAGACGAATTGGCCGATCTCCTCGATCAAGCCGACGCTGCTGCGCTGAGTGGCGATGTCGACGAACTTGTCGACGCCCTCTGTGGTCTCGGGGAACGCTTGTTGTTCATGCGGCCTTTCATTCCCGACAAGACGAACGCGCTACCGACCAATTGGAAGGACATCCTGCGCCGTTGGGTGTCTGGCGACGATGTCGCCAATATTGGGCCTCAGAACATGCGGGCTGTCGAAGAGGCCTTCACCTATCGTTTGGTCTGGGCCTTGGAAGCTGTTCGTACCCGCCGCATGTCCCTCGGCTGGTCTCCAGAAACAGTGGTGGGGGGCGCCGCAGCAGCGGTCGAAACCGGCGTTCCACAATTCATGATGTCGATGCTGATCCGCGCGGGCCTTCCATCACGGCGCGCAGCCATGGCGGCAATCGAGGATGCCGAGCCAGCCTTCGTCACGCCCGCGGAGATGAGGGCCTGGCTCGAATCCGACGAGATCACAGCTTACACCGATGCTGGTGATTGGCCGCCCCCCGACACGGCAGCACTATGGGCGCGGTTCCGAACGGAGGCCCTGAGTGGCGGCATTCAGAAATGGTCGGTCGAACACTACAAGCGCCTGCTCGACACCGCGACCGCCCCACCTGCCGGCCTCTATCGGATTGTCACAGACGATGGAGATGGGCGGACCTGGATGGCGACGCCTGACTATCAGCGGGTGGCGGCATTCAAGAAATCGGCACTTGATCCGAAGCCCAGCCTGTTCTCGGGGCGGCTGACGGGCAATACTAGGTTGGTGGAAGCGTTGCGCGTCGGCCGTGGGAAACTGCGCTGGCCACGGGCCAACACGTAGAGGAGAACCTACGAGATAATTTCCGCTATTTTTCGTTGGAAGGCTGAAGATATCCTGCTCTTAGGTCACTAATACTTTCAGAGTGCTTAGGCAGCTGCAAGGAGATGCGCTGATTCTTTCCCATCCGCCGCTGCGAAGAAAATTCTACGCGCTGGATGGCATCGATATCGCCGGATGAATACTCGACCCTGTTGGCCTCATCGAAAGGAATGTGTTCTGCCTCTACCCAGAGAGCAACGGTGAGTATCACGTCTCCCAACCGAACGGGTCCGTCGGGAGTCGTGACGGTCACCTCGCCGGGATAGGGAAAGCACACCGTTCGGAAAACGGGTGACTGGGCCCTTTCTATGCCTTCAAACGGATCAGTTGCCTCCTGAAGCTGGAGCCAAAGATCGTTCAAAGACCAGGCCGCGCCGGTCTCGTCGTTACGAAAGATGGATGCGAAAGGGTCCGTATCCGTAAGCATTCGCGGAGGGCCGTCTGGCTGTTGAGCGGGCTGAACGTTTATCGAGTGTCCTCATGGACGCACACGAAGACACTCGCCGTATTCAAGTTTTGTCGGTCTCTGATACCGGCCGTC
>NZ_JFZB01000024.1 GCF_000740785.1 Paenirhodobacter enshiensis
GAGCGGGCTGAACGTTTATCGAGTGTCCTCATGGACGCACACGAAGACACTCGCCGTATTCAAGTTTTGTCGGTCTCTGATACCGGCCGTCGTCGGCGTTGGACGGATGACGAGAAAATCCGCATCGTTGAGGAAAGTCATGGCGGTGGCGTGACTTTGGCTGAGGTCGCGCGGCGCCATGATATTTCGCGATCACAGCTTTACGATTGGCGATATAGGCACAAGCATGGGCTGCTTGGGGCTATGCCGCAATTTTTGCGCGTCCTTCAGGTAGCAGACTGTTCTGGCCCTGATGATGTTCCAGCGCCGCCAGCGCCTGTATTGACGATCGACCTTGGCCCTCGGTGTCGTGTGACGATCCCCTCCGGCTTTGACATGGAGGCTGCTGCGCATCTGCTCAATGGCTTGATGGTGCGGCCATGATTGCGTTTCCGGCTGGCGCGAAGGTGTGGATTGCAGGTGGCGTGACGGACATGCGGCGTGGAATGAACACCTTGGCTTTGGCGGTCCAGCAGGGTCTTGGGCGTGATCCGCATGCGGGTGAGATCTTTTGCTTCCGGGGTCGCAAAGGTGATCTGGTAAAATTGCTGTGGCATGATGGGGTCGGCATGTCGCTGTATGTGAAACGCCTCGAGGCAGGCAAGTTTATTTGGCCTGTGAGCCAGGGTGGCACGGCGGTAGCGATCTCCGCAGCCCAGCTCGGCTATCTTCTGGAAGGGATCGACTGGAGGAACCCGCGCTGGACGCAAAGGCCTGAAAGGGCTGGATAATTTGCACAGCAGCGCCTGTTTTTATTGGCCTTTCGCCGTGTTCATGATAGGCATCTGCCATGTCAGATGCCGCCTTGCAAATCGCCGAATTGCGCGCCGCACTTGCTGCGCAGACTGCCTCGGCTGAGGCTGCACACGCCCGCGCACAGGCGGCGGAAGCCGAATTGGCGCAGGCCCGCGCCTTGGCATCCTGCACTGAAGCGATGATCAAGGAATTGAAGCTGGAGATTGCCAAGCTGCGGCGGGACAAATACGGCATCTCCTCCGAGCGTCGCGCACGGCTGATTGATCAGCTGGAATTGCAGCTTGAAGAATTGGAAGCAGCTGCCACCGAGGATGCGCTGGCGGCTGAAGTGGCCGCTGCTGCGGACACGACCAGCACGGTGCGCGCCTTCACGCGGCGTAAACCGGTGCGCAAACCCTTTCCAGACCATCTGCCGCGTGAGCGTGTTGTGGTCGAGGCGCCGACCAGCTGCACCTGCTGTGGTTCCGACCGGATCGTGAAGATGGGCGAAGACATCACCGAGACGCTTGAAGTGATCCCCCGCCAGTGGAAGGTGGTCCAGACAGTGCGGGAGAAGTTCACCTGCCGGGCCTGCGAAAAGATCAGCCAGCCGCCGGCCCCGTTCCACGCCATTCCGCGCGGTTGGGCAGGGCCGCAGTTGATCGCGATGATCACTTTTGACAAATATGGACAGCACCAGCCATTGAACCGGCAATCCGAACGGATCGCACGGGAGGGGATTGAGCTTAGCCTGTCCACTCTGGCTGATCTGATCGGTCATGCCTGTGTGGCACTGGCCCCGATCCATGCGCTAATCGAGCGTCACGTGCTGGACGGCGGCCGTCTGCATGGCGATGACACGACCGTGCCGCTGCTGGCCCGCGGCGGCACTAAGACGGCGCGGCTCTGGACCTACGTGCGCGATGACCGTCCTTGGGATGGGGGTGCGCCACCTGCCGCCCTCTTCAAGTTCTCGACAGATCGTCGCAAGGAGCATCCAACCCGGCATCTGACTGGATGGCATGGCGTGCTGCAATCGGACGTCTATGGCGGCTACAATGACCTGTATCTGGCAGATCGCAGTCCAGGTCCGGTGCGTTCTGCGCTGTGTTGGAGCCATGCAAGACGCAAGTTTTTTGAATTGGCCGATATCAAGGCCATCGCCCGTAAGGGCAAAAAGGTGGCAGAGGAAATCTCGCCCATCGCGCTGGACGCTGTGACGCGGATTGATGCGATCTTTGCCATCGAGCGTGAGATTAACGGCCTGTCAGCCGCAGCGCGTCACGAGGTCCGCCAGCAGCGGGTTGTGCCGCTGGTCAACGATCTGCATGACTGGATGCGGGCCGAGCGGGCCCGGATGTCAAAGCACAACCCTGTCGCCAAGGCGATCAATTACATGCTCGACGGCGCAGGTCGCTGGGAAGCCTTCACCGCATTCCTTGATGACGGCCGCCTCTGCCTGACGAACAATGCTGCCGAACGCGCCCTGCGCGGCATCGCGTTGGGCAGAAAGTCATGGCTATTTGCAGGGTCCGAGCGCGGTGGTGACAGGGCGGCCTTTATGTATACCCTCATCGTCACGGCAAATATGAACGACATCGATCCGCAGGCTTGGATGGCCGATGTCTTGGCGCGGCTGCCGGATATGCCCGCGTCACGGGTGCTTGAATTGCTGCCCTGGAATTGGAAGACGACAACAGATTTGAAGAGGATTGCCGCATGACATTGGTCGCGCGCCTCAAGGTCACACTGTCCGACGTCGAACCTCAGGTGCTGCGACGCTTCGATGTGCCACTCAAGATCAAGCTGAACCGCCTGCACGAGGTGATCCAGGCCGCCATGGGATGGACTGACAGTCACCTCTATGAGTTCCGGGCTGGTGGCGTCGGCTGGGGGGTGCCCGATCCTGACGGCTATTACGATGGCCCGCTGCCCGCCAACAAAACCAGCCTGCTTGACGTGCTCGAAGATGTCGGGACCAAGACCATCCATTACATCTACGACTTTGGCGACAACTGGCACCATGTGATCAAGGTCGAGAAAATCGATGATGCCATGCCGGGTGCAGACTACCCACGCCTTGTCAGGGCCATCGGTGCTTGTCCCCCTGAAGATGTGGGTGGCTTCCCGGGCTACGCCGACTTCCTCGAAGCCATGGCCGACCCTGAACACGAAGAGCACGACCGGATGCTGGAATGGTATGGGGGAAAGTTCGACCCCGACGAGGCAGAGATCGGCCATATCCTCGACAACTTCGAGCGCCTCGCCAAAAAATGGGCACCAAAGCCACGCAAACCAAAAGCCGCACCCAGAAGCCTCTGATCAATATAGCACGGCTGCGGCCTTCGGCGGATGCTTACCCGTATCCTCGGGTAGCGTACAGTCAACATCCGACGGCTCTGGCATCTTCCAATCGAGCGAGCGAAATTTTCGAATACCGACTCGTGAAATGGCGCACGCTTTGTGCCAGAAGAGCACGAAGTCTACCTTCAGCAATGAATTGACATCCTCACTCGCGATTTCCGAGAGCTCTCGAAGAGAAACACCGCTTTGCTCGGCGACCTTCCGGGCACTGTCGGTGAAACCAGACGCACTCACCGCGATCGTACGATCTGCACCAATCGCCTTTTTCTTCGCGGCCAGTTGCTCGATCCAGGTGACATCCTGAATTGCAGTCCTTCGCCGACACTCGATCGTCAAAAGGACTTCGGCGGTTCCAATCCGCGTACGGATACTTGCGTCGACCTCTCGTAGCTGACCTGTAATCTTACATCTGATACGATCAGGAGAGTTAACAGTCACATTTCCGGGGTCTGCATCAGCCTCTATTCGCGCAACCAAACGCTCGAATTCACGCCATTCAGGGTCTTGGCCTTCGCTGGCGCTCATCTTTTGCGACGCTTTCCGTTCGCACCGGCATCGAGGAACATCGGGAAGAAGCTGCGCTGTGTCTTCACCTTGATGACATCATTGACCCCAATCGTGTTTGCTTTCCGTCGCTCACCGCCTGCAGGTGTAATGACTTCAAGATCCGGGTTCTCGATAATCGCCGTATGAATGTCATCGGCGTGAGCAGGCGTGACGTTGTAGATGCTCTCGTAGAAATCCATGACGGGCATCGCATCACCAGTCTCAGTCACAAGACGCGGAATATCTCCCAGGAGTTGGCTCTTCGCGGACGCACGGGCATTACTGTCGAACAGATAGAGCATGCCTTCGTCATGCCGCGGATCATAAGACAGCATATTGAGGCCGGACCGACCGAAATGTGCCTGCATCGTTGCATTGTCATGCAGGATGTTGTTGTAGACCTGCCGCGCACGGCAAGCGTTGGCGAAGTGAATGAGCCAATACCGCCAGCCACCAGGGTTATTAATCGAGAACGGGCTTACATAGGGAGCGCATCTCCGGAAGACGTCAAAAACGATTTTTTCAGCCGTGCCGAGCCAGTCATTCTTACTCATGACCCCGTTCAGTTCACCGATATCGGCGGTCTTGAGCCCAAGATAGTCCAGTCGGGCAGTGAGTTGATCTGGTTGGTCCTTTTTCAAAAAGGCCAACAGAGAACTGATCATGAACGTGTAGAAGATCTCAGCCGCTGGATAGGTCCGCATGATGTCGACGATCGTGTCACGCTCGACGTGGCTATCCCCGCACTGGTCTAAGTTGAACAATACGCTTCGATAACGGCCCTGCTCCAGCAACGCCCTGGTTTTCGGGTAAGCTTTCTCGAAGAACTCATTCAGGTACTCCACGCGAAGATGCAGCTTCGGGCATGTTTCCGCGATATCTGCCTGCAGTGGCGCGACATGGGTCTTCAATAGTTCGATCGCATCCCGACTGGCATCATTAAAAATGAGAAGACACTCGACCTCAATAGCGCCCAAACCTTGCGCCGCCCGCTGTGTGTTGACCGCTTCAGTCGCGCGCCTGAGTTCTTCAATGAAAATCAGCGGGGACCCGGGCGTTCCGCACTGGTAACGCCCCCCACCAGCAAAACCATCGACTATTGCAAGCCTGAAACGTTCCTGTTGGGGTAATTTGCAGCGAACGGTAAGATAATCAAAGACGTACTCACGAAGAATCTTGTGTTTGCGCCGCGAATGCTCTTCGAGCTTCGCGCCATCTGCCCATTCGTATCGTTTTTCTACCATGTTGCCTCCCCGCCTATCTCTAAACTCTTACACAACCGCTTGCGGGGCGGCAGGCATTTCGTCCCAGGTGCGTCCACGATATTCTCGCCCGTTGGCCTTCTTCGAGCGCTTCTTGTTGTCCTTGCCCCAAGTTCCCCACTGTTTAAAGAAAAATGCCGTCCCTGCCGTAAGGCATTGGGCATGTATTTCATCAATCCATTCTTCGCGAATGGGACGGGCGGACTTTCCGCTTTCGCCGCCCACAATCGCCCAGTGAATATCCTGAAGATCAATTGCGCCAACGGCACCAATCAGCGGCTCAAAAGAAATGAAGCGGATCGCTGCAGGTGACCGGCGGAGGTCTTCGATGCGATCAACGACTTCAGCGTTTTCGATGCTCGTACCAAGCCAAACGTTGGGCAGGACCTCTCCGATGCGGCCGCTGACCAACTCTGCCATACGCTCGGGACGCTTGGTCAGAATCTGGTAGTTATGGCGTGGCGTTTCACGCATGACTTGCCAAACGTCCAATATGAATTCATCAGTCACCTGGTCATGGAAGAGGTCACTCATCGAGTTAACGAAGATCTTTCGGGGCTTGCGCCATCTGTGGGGAATCGTCAGTGCCTGCCGATCCTCACGCACGACTCCATTCCAAACGGTCCTCCGACCCGTCTTGCGAGTTAGTCCTGCATATTTCTGGACACCCATCGCTTCGAGCCGCTTGGCCATTTCCATCGCGTAACAATGGGTGCAGCCGGCTGTAACGATCGAACACCCCGCGACCGGATTCCACGTGGCATCTGTCCATTCAATCTGTGTTTCAGCCATGTCGGCCTCCCGCGCATTCATCGTTCCGGCAGCACATCAGTCAGTACCGCGTAACGGGTTGATGAACTGGATATCGGAGAAATCTTTTTCGTTTTCTGTTACCACCACGCAATCGTTGGCTCCCGCGACGGCGGCGATAATCACATCCAACGTGCTCCGTGGGCGGCCCGCAGATGTCCCGTCCGCCATAAGTCGTGCCCATATCAAGGCAGCCTTGTCGTCAAAGGCCAAGATTCGGTCCATGAACAACTCCTGCGGGCCCTCCGGCCCTGAAAACCAAGCATCAAGTGCATCGCGCTTCTTGCCACGTGGTTTTTCCAGAATGCCGCGTCGGATTTCGGCTATGGTCAGCGATGCGATGAAGAGGTCTTCATCCCGCTGAGCTGCCATCCATTTCATCAGAGACTCAGATGGCTTCGGCTTGACGATATTGCTGATGATGTTGGTGTCTAGAAGATAACGGCTCACAGATCGGCCCTTCGCCCTTCATCGCGCGGGCGCGAGAGATCGACTTCAGCTCCAACCAGGGGCGAACGGCGCAAGGCGGTCAGAATATTGCCGGGCTTCGGCGGCTCCTCCGCCACAACAGCTTTCACCGCGGCGCGCGCCTCTTCCGCTTCCGGCCCCTCTTCGGCCAAACGGCGAGCAAGCGAGCGGATCAGTTCGCGGTCGGACTCGAGAGCCATGACTTCGAAACGCTTGAAGCCGCGCTGTGTCAGGCGCGCGCGGTAATTCTTGATCGCTCGTTTCTGTGCAGCGTTGCTCATCGCCGATCTCCATGCTATATCAGGATATATATACCAAGAAACATTGGCTTTTCAACTGCCGTGCCGATGAGCAAGCAGCCACGCCAAGATGGACGCGAGCCCGGAATGTGCCACAGGGTCCGACGTCAAGGCAGCATGGGTTAGATGTACATCGCGATCAAACAGACAATAGAGATTTTGCCCGCCGTTATTCACGACGAGGCTATATCCGTTTCTACGATCCGGCACGACGCAATGCGCCGGAGACACCGCCAACACGCTGTTATTCCATACTATTTTCCCTTGAGAGATCACTTCGAAATGTCAATCTTTGTCTTGCGCACCTCTACGCGCGAGAAACGGATGGCGACCTCTTGGCACGACAGCGACAAACCAAAGCGGAGACGCTGCATCTCTCCGTCGAAGCGGCGGACACCGACGCCGCGTGTCTCGCGGGCGCCGAGCCTGATGCCCGCCTCCGCGATCTGGTCCGCCTCTTGGCCCGTCAGGCCGCCCGCGACTTTGTCAACGCCGAGACGGCCCATTCTGAACAGGACCGCCTCCCCAAGTAAGGAGGCCGCCGTATGAAGGTCGCGCTCTACGCTCGCTATTCGTCCGACAATCAGCGCGACGCCTCGATCGCAGATCAGTTCCGGATGTGTCGGCTCTACGCCGAGAAGCAGGGCTGGCAGATCGTCGAGGAATACTCGGACCATGCAATCTCGGGCGCCTCACTGCTCCGTCCGGGCATTCAGGCCCTAATCTCCGATGCCACACACGGCCGCTTCAACGTGATCCTCGCAGAGGCGATGGACCGACTCTCCCGGGACCAAGAAGATATCGCCGGTATCTTCAAGCGCATGTCCTATGCTGATGTGAAGCTCGTTACCCTTTCCGAAGGCGAGGTCACGCATCTGCATGTCGGCCTTAAGGGTACAATGAACGCGCTGTTCCTCAAGGATCTCGCCGACAAGACTCGCCGTGGCCTGCGCGGCCGGGTTGAGAGCGGAAAATCCGGAGGCGGTCTCTGCTACGGATATAACGTCGTACGCACCGCCGATCCGGACGAGCGCGGTCACCGGGAGATCAACACCGCCGAGGCAGGCATCATCCAGCGCATCTTCAAGGATTATCTTGAAGGCAAGTCCTCCCGCGCCATTGCCATGACGCTGAATCGTGAGGGCGTCCCTGGGCCGCAAGGCAAAGAATGGGGGCCATCCACAATCCACGGAAACCCCAAGCGTGGCACAGGTATCCTGAACAATGAGCTCTATATCGGCAAGCTGGTCTGGAATCGCCTGCGCTACATGAAGGATCCGGATACCGGCAAGCGCGTCTCGCGCCCAAACCCGGAGAGCGAATGGGTCGTTCAGGAGGTGCCGGAGCTCGCATTCATTGACCGGTCCCTATGGGATGCCGTGAAGGCGCGGCAAGCCAGCCTTGCCTTTGACAAATCCGAGAAGAGTTCAAACCCTATGAACAACCGGCGTCGCCCAAAGCACCTGTTCGGGGGGCTGATAAAATGCGGCTGCTGCGGAGGGGGATACTCGATGATCTCGAAAGACCTCATGGGGTGCTCAACGGCCCGCAACAAGGGCACTTGTGACAACCGAGTGAACATCCGACGCGATGCACTAGAGGCTTCCATTCTGAACGGCCTCAGGAAGCATCTGATGGAACCTGAACTGTTTAAGGAATTCTGTACCGAGTTCACAAAGGAGGTAAACCGCCTTCGCATGGAACGCGGAGCTGATCTGGAAGTATGGAAGAGTGAGCTGGAGCGCACTGATCGGGAGCTGGACAAAATGGTAGATGCCATTTTGCAGGGATTTCCGCCAGCCAAGCTGAAGGACAAGGCCGAGAAGCTTGAGACGCGCAAAGCCGAACTAACCGAACTCTTGGCCAATGCCGACGAGCCTCCGCCCTTGCTGCACCCGAACATGGCGCAGATCTACCAGGATCGGATCGGCCAGCTCTATGAGAATCTCCAACGCGAAGAAGAGCGAGCACAAGCTGCCGAGGTGTTTCGTTCCCTTGTGGATCAGGTGACCCTTATCCCGGAGGACGGCGAACTTGCCATTGTGCTGCGTGGAGATCTGGGTGCCATCCTGCGCTTTGCTGCAGGAAAGAAAAACCCCGACTTCCTTTCGGAGGCCGAGGCTTTTGACAACCTGCTATCGCAGGGATCGTTGGTTGCGGGAGGGCGCAACAGACGATCTCGGCGGAATGGGAATAAGAATGCAAAAACCTCCGCGGCGGGGCCTACGGAGATTTCGCAATTATCGTTGGTTGCGGGGGCAGGATTTGAACCTGC
>NZ_JFZB01000025.1 GCF_000740785.1 Paenirhodobacter enshiensis
GCAACTGGTCCCGCCACTGCTTGATCTGGTTCGGATGAACGTCGAAATCCTGCGCCAGCTCGATCAGCGTCTTCTCGCCCTTGATCGCAGCCACCGCCACTTTCGCCTTGAATGCCGGGCTGTGGTTCCGGCGCGGTCGTCTTGCCATAGTCTTCTCCTCGCTCGCAGCATCATGCCGCTGTTGCGCAGAAAATCCACTTATCCCGGCTGTTCAGATTTCCGCAGCCAGCTCTTTCCGCTGGGTCGATACAGCTCCGCATTCCTGATCTCCTTGTCCCCGGAGACCAGGAAAACGTCAGATCGCAGTTTCCGTCACGGTCCGATTTCCGGGGAGGAGCTCACGCACCATCAAACCGTGGGATAACCCCCGGCCCGGATCACTTCACCACGAAGCCATGGGCGAAGGGGTCGCGGTCGTCGATCATGATGGTGTTGAACCCGGTCTGGCGCGCCCATCCGGCGACCGAGGGGATGACGCCGGCGAAATCGCCCACCGTCACCGCCGCCTCGACCCGGCCCTTGAACACCGAGCCGATGATCGATTCGTGCCAGAACTCTTCGCCCACCGAGAGCAGCCCCTTGGCCGCACGCTGCGCGATCCGGGCCGAGGTGCCGGTGCCGCAGGGGCTGCGGTCGATGGCCTTGTCGCCATACAGAACCGCGTTGCGCCCGTGCGCGCCCGGCTGCGTCGGCTTGCCGGTCCACTGGATGTGGTGGACGCCGTTGATCTCGGGGTAGAGCGGGTGGACGAACTCGTATTTCGCCGCGATGGCGTCGCGCAGCCGGTTGCCGTATTCGATCAGCTCGGCCGCGGTGTAATCGGCCATGTCGCGATAATTCTTCTGCTCCTCGACGATGGCATAGAAATTGCCGCCATAGGCGACATCGAAGACGATCTCGCCCATCCCCTCGACCTCGGCGGTCAGCCCCTCGGCCGCCAGATAGGCCGGCACGTTGGTCAGACGCACTTCCTCGACGAAGCGGCCCTCCTGACGGTATTCGATATCGACCTTGCCGGCCGGCACCTCGATCGACAGCTTGCCCGGTTCGCGCGGCGTGATCAGCCCGTTCTCGATGCCCATGGTGATGGTGCCGATGGTGCCGTGACCGCACATCGGCAGGCAACCCGAGGTCTCGATGAACAGCACGGCAACCTGACAGTCGGGCCGGGTCGGCGGGTAAAGGATGGTGCCCGACATCATGTCATGGCCGCGCGGCTCGAACATCAGGCCGGTGCGGATCCAGTCGAATTCGCGCAGGAAATGGGCGCGCTTTTCCAGCATCGTCGCGCCGGCGAGCAGCGGGCCGCCGCCGGCGACCAGACGCACCGGATTGCCGCAGGTGTGGCCGTCAATGCAGGTGAAGGTGTGAACGGACATCGGATATACCTCCGCGGGCGTCGGCCCGCTCAGAACAGGGAAGGGATCGGGGCTCGGAAGCGCGGTTCAGAAGCGCTGCGGCGAGAACGGGGAAAGGTCGATGGGCGGCGTCGCACCGCTGAGCAGATCTGCCACCACCCGTGCGGTGCCCGCCGATTGCGTCAGCCCGAGGTGGCCGTGCCCGAAAGCATAGACCACCCGCCGGCTCGCCTTGGCGAACCCGAGTGCGGGCAGGCTGTCGGGCAGCGACGGACGGAACCCCATCCACTGCACGCCGCCTCCGGTCTTCAGCCCCGGCAGGAAGGCCGCGGCCTTTGTCAGCATCGCCTCGGAGCGTTTGAAGTTCGGTTTCAGCTCCAGCCCGCCGAGTTCGACCGCACCGCCGACGCGCACCCCGGTGGAAAGCCGCGACACCACGAAGCCATGGCCGCCGAAGGTCACCTGACAGCGCAGATCGAAGGCATCCGCGGGCAGCGTGGTGTTGTAGCCCCGTTCGGTCTGAAGCGGGATCTTCTCGCCCAGACTGCGCGCGATGCGGTGCGAGAACGCCCCCGCCGCCAGAACGACCTTCGAGGCGCGCAGCAGCACCCGGTCGGCGGCGATCGCCTCGACCCCGGTTTCGGTCGGTTTCAGGGCGCCGATCTCGGCGGTGAGCAGCTGGCCGCCCTGCGCGCGGAACCGCTCGGCCAGCGCGAGAGTGTAAAGCTTCGGATCGGCGATGGAATACCATCCGGGGGTGAAGGTGCCGTGGGTGAAGCGCGGCGCGATGCCGGGCTGCACCGCTTCCATCTCGGCCGCGCTCATATGGGTGAACTCGATGCCGTGGCGGGCGCGGGCCTCCCAGCCCGGAAGGCTTGCGCGGAACTGCGCCTCGCCCTCGTAGACCTCGAGGTTGCCATCCTTGCGCAGCATCCCGAGCGTGCCGGTGCTGGACAGGAAGCCCTCGAGTTCCGCTTTCGACAGATCCATCATCGCGGTCTGCGCCTTCGCCGAGGCCGCTACCCGGTCGGGCGCGCAGGCGCGCACGAAGCGCATCAGCCATGGCAGCATCTGCACCGCATAGGCCGGCGGCAGGCTCAGCGGTCCGAGCGGATCGAGCAGCCATTTCGGCGCCTTCAGGAAGATCTTCGGCGAGGCGAGGGGGAAGATGTCGGTGAAAGCGAAGGCGCCGGCATTGCCCGCCGAGGCGCCGGCGGCCGGCCCCTCGCGGTCGACCACCGTCACCGAAAACCCGCGTTCCTGGGCCGCGAGCGCGGCCGAAAGTCCGATGACCCCGGCCCCGATCACAAGCACATCGGTGGTGACAACATCGCTCATTGCAGATCCTCTGGCAGAATGGCGGCCGGCATGTTCTGGTAGCAGACCGGGCGCAGGAAACGACGGATCGCCATCGTCCCCACCGAGGTCGCCCCGAAATTCGTCGAGGCCGGATAGGGCCCGCCGTGAACCATGGCCGAGGCCACTTCTACCCCCGTCGGGAAGCCGTTGACCAGCACGCGACCGGCCTTGCGCTCCAGAATCCGGCGCAGCTGGCCGGCCTGCGCGGTATCTGCCTGCGTCATGTGCATCGTGGCGGTCAGCTGACCTTCCAGCCCGCGCGCGAGATTCAGCATTTCCGCCTCGTCGCGCACCCGCACGACGAGACCGACGGGGCCGAACACCTCGTGGCCAAGCGTCGCATCGGCGAGGAAGCCGGCGCAGTCGGTTTCGAACAGCGCGGGCAGCGCGTTGCGCCCGGCGGTCTGCGGCGCCATCAGGGTGCGCGCGGCGTTGCTGTGGGCCAGCCGGTCGATGCCGGCGCGGCAGGCGGCGGCTATGCCGTCGGTCAGCATGACCTGCGGCCCGACCCCGGCCAGCGCGGCCACGGAGGCGGCGACGAAGGCATCGCCCGCATCGCCCTCGGGCACGACGGCGATGCCGGGATTGGTGCAGAACTGCCCCGCCCCGGCGGTGAGCGAGGCCGCCCAGCCGGAACCGAGCGTCTGCGCCCCGTCACCGGCGAGCGCGCCGGGCAGCAGGAACATCGGGTTGACGGAGCCGAGCTCGCCGAAGAACGGGATCGGCTCGGGGCGTTTCATGCACAGATCGAACAGCGCCCGGCCGCCGGCGAGGCTGCCGGTGAAGCCGACGGCGCGGATCAGCGGATGGGTGACCAGCGCCGCGCCGATGGCCGTCGTGCTGCCCTGCACCATCGAGAACACCCCGGGATGCAGGCCGCAACGCACCACCGCGGCGCGGATCGCGTCGGCGACGATCTCGCCGGTGCCGGGATGGGCGGGGTGGCCCTTGACGACGACCGGGCAGCCCGCCGCCAGCGCCGAGGCCGTATCGCCCCCCGCCACCGAGAAGGCGAGCGGGAAGTTCGACGCGCCGAATACCGCGACCGGGCCGATGGGACGCTGGATCAGCCGCAGTTCCGGGCGGGGCAGGGGCTTGCGGTCGGGCAGCGCCGGATCGGTGCGGCGGTCGAGGTAATCGCCCGCCTCGATCTCGTCGGCGAACAGGCGCAACTGAGCCGTGGTGCGGCCGCGCTCGCCTTCGAGGCGGGCCACCGGCAGGCCGGATTCGTCATGCGCGATTTCGGTCAGGGCGGGGCCCCGGGCCTCGATCTCTTCGGCGATGGTGCGCAGGAAGGTGGCGCGGGTGCTGCGCGCGGTGTCGGCATAGCTCCAGAAGGCGTCCTCGGCCGCCTCGCAGGCCTCAGCGATCAGCGCGGGCGTGCCCTCGGCGAAGCGCTGCGCCGGGCCGGTGGCGGGGGAGGACAGAAAGCTGTCCCCGGCACCGACCCAGGTTCCCGCGATCAGGTGTTGTCCGTTCAGCATGGTCTGTCTCCCCCGGTGGCCGCGATCAGCGCTTGCAGGCCTGAACGGCGCCCGGCAGCTTGCTCCAGCTGGCATACCAGGTGTCGAACAGCGCCAGCTGCTTGGCGATGAAGCCCTTCTGGCTGTCGCTGAGAACGTCGGTCTCGTTGAAGTGCAGCGTGTATTCGGCATCGCCCTTCAGAACCATCATGTATTTGAAATACAAGACAAGATCCGGACCGGCATCGACCGCCGACAGCACCGCGAGCGCGGCTTCCAGTTCCTGCGCGCGCACGCGGGCGTCGACATCGCCCTTCGCGGCGGCCTCGCACAGGGCGCACAGATGCAGCACCTCGGCCGGCAGGACGTTGCCGATGCCGGTGATCGCGCCGGCCGCGCCGCAGTTGACGAAGCCGTGGAACACGCAGGTGTCGACGCCGATCATCAGCGACACCTCGTCATCGCGCGAGGTGATCGCCTGCGCCGCGTAGGTCATGTCGTCGGCGCCGCCGAATTCCTTGAAGCCGATCAGGTTCGGATGCTTCGCGCGCAGCGCGAAGAACAGATCGGCGCGGGTGGCGAAGCCGTAATAGGGGCTGTTGTAGATCACCGCCGGAAGGTCCGGCGCGGCGGCGAGGATGGCCTCGAAATGCGCCTTCTGCGCCGCGATCACGGGACCGCGCGACAGAACCCGCGGGATCACCATCAGACCCTTCGCGCCGACCTTCTGCGCATGGGCGGCCAGCGCCACGGCGGATTTCGTGTTGATCGCGCCGGTGCCGACGATCACCTTGATCCCGGCGTTCACCAGCGCCTCGACGCCCTGCATCCGCTCGGCATCGGTCAGCAGCGGCCAGTCGCCCATCGAGCCGCAGTAGACCACCGCCGACATGCCCGCCGCGACCAGTTCGCGTGCCTTGCTGACGAGAGCGTCGAAATCGGGGGTGCGGTCGGCCTTGCACGGGGTCATCAGCGCCGGGATGCAGCCGGTGAAGATCGTCGAATCCATGATGTTCTCCTGTTGGGAAGGGCCGCGTGGGGGGCCGTTCGAATCTTGTGTCTGCTGATTTAATATCACTTGTATTTTAGTTGTCGACAAAAATTCCGCGCCGCCCGATGCCGGTTTCGCGACCCCTCGTTTCGCGCGTTCAGAGGGGGATGTCGTGGCGCCGGTCGCGGGCGATCATCTGCTGGATCTGGGCGACGATCTGGTCGGCATGGGTGCGCCCGAGCCGGTCGCACAGCGCGACATCGCGTGCCTCGATGGCGGCGATCATCTCGTCATGTTCGACCACGTAGCGATGCGGCAGCCGGTCGTCGAACGACAGGTAATACAGCCGCAGCAGGCGCCGCCCCTCGTCCAGCAGCCGGCAGAACAGGCCGGTGAAATAGGGGTTGCGGCCGGCCTCGGCGATGGCGGCGTGGAAGTCGCGGTTGGTCGAGATCATCTCCTGCGCGTCCTGGGTGTCGACGGCGTGCGAGAACGCCGCCTGACAGGCCCGGATCTTCGCCATGTCGGCTTCGGTGTGGTTTTCCGCCGCCAGCCGGGTAGTGACGCGATACATCAGCGTCAGCGCGTCGAAGAAGGTGTGCAGGTTCAGAAAGTCGATGTTCGACACCACGGTCGAGCGGTTCGGCAGCGTGCTGACCAGCCCCTCGCTCGCCAGCCGCACCAGCGCCTCGCGGATCGGGGTGCGCGACATGTTCAGCCGCTCGGACAGCTGCACCTCGTCGATCAGGCTGCCCGGCGGCAGGGTCAGGTTCAGGATATCGCGGCGCAACACCTCGTAGACATGCTGGGCACCGGAGCCGCGCTTGCGCTCGGGCTGGGTTTCCTCCGCGGGGGTGTCGCTGCGCTTCGCCATGGTCGCGTGTTTCCTTTGCGCGATGCGCGCGAGGGGGGGGGTGCGCGCGGTTTCGTCGGTCGGCCGGGTGGGTCGCTTTCGGGCGACCATAGGGGGATGCCGGGCGTTGATCCAGCCGGCTCGGCTATTGCTGTGTTGTCCGCTCCGCCGTCAGCCAGTCCGGCAGGCGGTGTGGCGCGCGGCCGCTCAGCGCGGCCTCGGCGCAGGCGGCGATCGGGCCGAAGCGCACCGCGCGCCCGGACAGGCCGGGGCCGTAATGGGCATATTTGCCGGAATTGGTCATCAGCGCGCGCGCCCCGGGCGGGAACAGCGGCTCCGAGATCGAGCACCAGCACAGATCGGGCAGCACCTGCACGCCCGAACGTTCCAGTGCGCCGAGCGTGCCCTCGGCCTGAGCCTGGGCGATCACCGCACGCCCGGCGGTGACGATGGTCGACACCGCGACGCGCCGCCCGTCGAGCGCCCGCGCCAGCGCCCGGCACTCGGCGAGCGCGGCGTGCGGGCTGCCGATGGCGATCAGATCGACGGTCTCTGTTTCGGCGTTCAGGCTGTGCCAGCCGGCCCGCATCGCCGCGCGGTCGAGGACCGCGGTATCGGCGGCGGGCGACAGAAGCTGGGCCTCGGGGGTGACGCCCTCGACATGCAGCATCGGCGCGGCCGAGGTGGTGCCGAACGCCGCGCACAGCGCTTTCAGATCGTCGCGCGAGGGCGACAGATGCGCCAGCCCGCGCAGCAGCGGGATGCGGTCGGGCGCCGCCTTGCCCGCGAGATAGCCCACCAGCGGCCAGAACGCGTCGTCCACCGTTTCGGGGGCCTCGACCGTCACGATCCGCGTCGCGTCGCGGTTCTCGTCGAGGTAGACCCCCGACAGCGGGGCGCGCCCGGTGATCGCGATGCACAGATCGAGGAAATCCGGGTGCTTCGCCGTGCGCGCCCCCAGAACGCTGTTGGCATAGATCACCGCATTCGATTCCGCCCAGGCGATGGCCTCGCCCTCGGCCGGTGCGGTGTCGAGAAGATAGGGCGCGCAGGTGAAACTGGGCTGGCAGCCCATGCGAACATACGCATCCGCGAGCCGCGCCGCCGGGCCGCAGAAATCGGGCGCCACGCCCTGTGCCTGCCAGTTGCGCCGGTCGACCGAGATCGCGTTCATCGTCGTCGGCACCCGCACCCGGGCGCCGAGGCCGGCCATCGTCTCGGCGAAGGTCAGATTTGCGGGGCTGGCATAGATGCAGCCGTCGACATGGCCCTGAGTGACGTCGATCAGCCGGCGCGCGCCCTGCTGGCGCGCCATCGCGCAGACGATGCGCATCGCCTGCGCCGTCGCCGCACCCTGCGCCCCGTCGTGCATCGCGCGGTCGGCGTCGCTCAGCCAGAGCGGGAGGCTGTCGGGTCTGTGCAGCGGCCAGACTTCGGACCCGAAGGCGATTTCGTCCGGCGTGATGCGGGCCTCGGGGGCGGCGCTCAGCCGGGCGAAGACATCGGGCGTCAGCCGCACCACCGCCAGCCGCTGGCCGAACATCTCGGCCGCGATCAGCGCACCGAGGGTGAGGACGTCCTCCCCCTCGCAAAACACCAGTGCCGCCGGGCCGCGCCCGTTCAGCACCATGTCGAGAAGCACCCCCGAGCCGGTGCACGACCCCCGCGACGACGGCATCGCCAGCACCGCCCCGCTCAGGCAGCGGCCCCGCAACGGGTGGTGCACGTCGATCACCCGTGCCGTCGCGGGATCGACGCCGCCCCAGAAGCTCAGCGGTTCGGGGCTGGCGATCACCGGCCCCGCCGCGGTGCCGGGCAGCACCGAGACCCCCGCCCCCTGCGCAGTGCCCTCGCCCGGCGCCGGGGTCAATGCGTCGCCGCCAGGAACTGCTGCAGCTCGGCCGTCTTCGGGGCGCCGAACAGCTCTTCGGGGGGGGCGATCTCGGCCATGACGCCCTTGTGGAAGAACGCCACCCGGTCCGAGACCTCGCGGGCGAACTTCATCTCGTGGGTGACGCAGATCATGGTCATCCCCTCGG
Organism: Paenirhodobacter enshiensis; assembly: GCF_000740785.1. Classification (GTDB taxonomy): domain Bacteria; phylum Pseudomonadota; class Alphaproteobacteria; order Rhodobacterales; family Rhodobacteraceae; genus Rhodobacter; species Rhodobacter enshiensis. Next base: position 8,064 of record NZ_JFZB01000025.1, read on the forward strand.
AGGCCAGCATCCGCAGCGTGTCGAGCACCTCGCCCACCAGCTGCGGATCGAGCGCCGAGGTCACCTCGTCGAACAGCATGTATTCGGGCGACATCGCCAGCGCGCGGGCGATCGCCATGCGCTGTTGCTGGCCCCCCGACAGCCGGCCGGGATAGGTCGACAGCTTCTCGCCCAGACCGACGTGACGCAGCTGGCGCACGGCGATCTCCTCGGCTTCGGCCTTGCTCATCTTCAGCACCTTGCGCGGCGCGAGGGTGACGTTTTCCAGCACCGTCAGATGCGGGAAGGCGTTCCACTGCTGGAACACGATGCCGATCTTCTCGCGCAGCTTGTTGAGGTTGGTGCGCTTGTCATGCACATCCTGGCCGTCGACCTTGATGGAACCGGAATCGATCGGCTCTAGACCGTTGATGCAGGTCAGCAGCGTCGACTTGCCGGAACCCGAGCCGCCGATGATGGTGACGACCTCGCCGTTCTTCACCGTCAGGTCGATGCCTTTCAGCACCTCGAGCTGGCCGAAGGATTTCCGGACTTTCTCGATCTCAATCATTGGACCACCGTTTTTCGAGATACCCGCCGAACCGGGCGATGGGGAAGCTGATGATGAAGTAGAACGCGCCGCAGATCAGCAGCAGGAACAGCGGCTCCTGCAGGCGGGTGATGAGGATCTGCGTCGATTTCAGCAGCTCCGTCACCTGCACCACATAGACCAGCGCCGAATCCTTCATCACGCCGAGCGCGAGCCCGATCCATGACGGCAGCGCGATCCGCGTCGCCAGCGGCAGCACGATATGGGTCATGTCCTGAAACCAGCTCATGCCCAGAGAGCGCGCGGCGCGGCGCGTGTTCGACGGCACCGCCTGAATGCCGCCGCGCACGATCTCGGCGCAATAGGCGGCGGTGTAAAGCGACAGCACCGCACAGGCGACGGTGAAGCCCGACATCTTCAGCCGCAGCACCGTGCCGATGAAGGCATTGGCCAGCACCAGCTGGATCAGCAGCGGGATCGAACGGAACAGATCCAGCACGAAGGTCACCGGCGCCGCGAGAACCGGCCCCGCCTGATAGCGGAAGATGCCAAACGCGATGCCGAGCACCGTGCCGATCGCCACCGCGATGGCGGTGACGAGGATCGTCATCCCCGCGCCCTGCGCGAGAAAGATCAGATCGTCGATCCCGAGGGATGTGTTGAACATGTCTGCCCCCTCAGTAACGGAACAGCCGCGCGGCCAAAAGCCGGGCGCCGAAGGTGATGATCTTGGTGATCGCGTAGAAGATCGCCGCGGCGATGGCGAACAGCTCGAAGGTGCGGAAGCTGATGGCGTTCAGCGCCTGGGTCACGCCGTAAAGGTCGGTGTTCATCCCCACCGTCACCCCGAGCGAGGTCATCAGAACCGCCCAGACCATCTGATTGGTCATCGGCAGGAACGAGATGCGCAGCATCTGCGGCAGCACGATCCAGCCGAACGCCTGCACCCCCGTCATCCCGAGCGAGCGCCCGGCGCGGGTCTGGGTCTCGGGGATCGCCTTCAGCGCGCCGCGGAAGTTCTCGGCCAGATAGCCGGCGTTGTTGAAGGTGATGCCGATCAGCAGCGAGGTGAACGGGCTCAGATGGATGCCGAAGCTGCCCAGCCCGAAATGCGCCATGTAGATCTGGAACAGTGCCGGGGTGTTGCGCGCGATCTCGACCCAGCCGGTGGCGAGTGCGGACAGCGTGCGCCATCCCGACAGCCGCGCCCCCGTCAGCAGCACCGCGAACACGATGCCGAGCACCATCGACGCCAGTGCGATCTCGACCGTGACCAGCGCGCCGTCCAGCATCTGCGGCAGCTTCTGGAACGCCTGGTTCCAGTGGAATGTGTAATGAAACATGATCGCCCCGTGTCTGGCGTCAGCCCGGAAACGGCGCCGCCCGTTCAGGCGGCGCCGCGGGTCCGGGGCTCAGCGATAGACGCCGTGGATCGTCAGATCGGCCGGCTCGCCGTCGCCGATCCACTTGTGATACAGCTCGGCATAGCGGCCGGTGCGGACCTGCTGGTTGATGAACAGGTTCATGTAATTGATGAAGCCGTATTCGTCGCGACGGGTGAACAGCGACACGTAATCGGGCACCATCGGGGTCTTGCCGGCGTTCACCAGACCGGGGAAGTTGCCCGACTTGATGTTCGAATTGGCGACTTCGGTGGTGGCGACGGTGGCGTCGATCTGCCCCTGGCTGAGCGCGAGGAACACATCCGCCTGCGACTGATACGGGCGGAAGGTGCCGGTGCCCCATTCCTTGACCTTGCCCTCGAGCCAGATCGCCTCATAGGTGCCGGCGGTCGCGCCGACGGTCTTGCCCTTCATGTCTTCCCAGGTCTTGATGCCCGATTTCTCGTTGGCGACGACGGCATCTTCAAAGGCGTAATAGGGAACCGACATGCCGACGGTCTTGGCGCGTTCGAGCGTGTCCGAGGTGGAGGCGACACCGACATCGACCTTGCCCGACATCAGTGCGGGGATACGCTCGGGGAAGGTGGTCTCGACCATCTCGGCCTTCACGCCGAGCGCCTTTGCGAGGTCGTTGCAATAGTCGACATCGAAGCCCGCGGGCTTGTTGTCCTTGTCGCGCATCCCCATCGGCGGGAAGTCGAGGACCACCGCACAGCGCAGCGTGCCCGACGAGATCACATCGTCGAGCATATCCGCATGGGCGGGCAGCGCGAGGCCGGCAGCAAGAACCAGGCCGCTGAAAGCGACGGTGAATTTCATGGATATCTCCCTTGGTTGATCGGCTCGATTGCGATTCGAATCTGATTATTCGGGCAGCCTACACGCTCGGCCCGAAACGGCAAATACAAAGATTATACAAAGCGTGTTTTCGGTGAGCGGGGCCCGCGGGCAGGTCGGGTGCAGGGGATTGCGGCGGGTTTCGCCGGGATGGCGACCGGATAAGGCGACGAAACCCCATCGACAAGCCGGCAGCGATCGCCTAAATCGAGATTAAACGTTTAATCAACTTTTCTCCCGTCCGGCATGACCCATTTCCGACCCAGCATGAGTCTGATTGCCACCCGGCTTGGCGTGTCGGTTGCCTCGGTGTCGAATGCGCTGGCGGGCAAGGGCCGGGTCTCGCCCGAGCTGGCCGGACGTATCCGCGAGGTGGCGGCGGAAGTGGGTTACGTGCCGCGCATGGCGGGGCGCGCGCTGCGCACGGGGCGCTCGCAGGTGCTGGGGCTGGTGCTGCCCGACATCGCCAACCCGTTGTTTCCGCAGATCGCCCAGGCCATCGAAAGTGCGGCGGCGGCGGCGGGCTACGGCATTCTCATCGCCGATTCGCGCAATGACGTCGCCACCCAGACGCAGGTGATTGGCCGGCTTCTGGAACGCGGCGTCGACGGGGTGGCCATCGTGCTGCGCCGCGGCACGCGGGTGGCCGACATCGGCATTCCGGTCGCGGTGATCGACTCGCCCTCGACGCCGGGCAACACGGTCTCGGCCGACCACTGGCAGGGCGGGCAACTGGTGATGGAGCATCTGCTGTCCCTCGGGCATCGCAAGATCCTGATCGTCGGCAACAACCCGGCCTCGAATGTGCAGAATGATCGGATCGGAGGGATGCGGTCGTGCCTCGGTGCGGAAGTGCACAGCGAGGTGATCTGGGTCGAGAAGATCGAGGCCGCGCATGGCAAGGGCTGCGCGCTCGGCCTGGCGGACTATGCCCGGCGCGGGTTCACCGCCTGCGCGACGGTCTCAGATCTGACGGCGTTGCGCGCCCTGACCGAGGTTCTTGGCGCCGGCATCGCGGTGCCCGAGGCGATGAGCGTGACCGGCTTCGACGATCTGGTCTGGTCGGCGGTGGTGCGTCCGTCGCTGACCACGCTCCAGATGGACATGGCGACCATCGCGACCGTCGCGGTCGAGGCGCTGGTCGCCGCCATCGGCACCGACAGCGGCCCGCGCGGCCCGGTGCGCCCGCTGCCGGGCCGCCCCGACCGCGTGCCGATGCGCCTGATCGCGCGCCAGAGCACCGCCCGCCCCGATGCCGCCAACGCGCAGCCTGCCCATCCGGTCCCGGCGCGGACCGGTCCGAACCAGAACGATTCCAACGGAGGTTTCCCCACATGAAATGGCACACCGTGCTCAGCTCGGCCATGGCGCTGACCCTCGGGGTCGGCGGCGCGGCTCAGGCTCAGGAGAAGACGCTGACGATCTCGGTCTACGCCTTCGCGCAGGACGAGTATAACCAGATCCTCTACAAGCCCTTCGAGGAGAAATGCGGCTGCAAGCTGGTCGTCGAGACCGGCAACAGCGTCGAGCGTCTGGCCAAGATGGAGGCCAACAAGGCCGCCCCGGTGGTCGACATGGCGGTGATCTCGACGACCGACGCCCTTCAGGCAAGCCGCGCCGGGCTGATCGACACCATCGACACCTCGAAATTGTCGAACTACGGCAAGCTTTACGACATCGCCAAGGATCCGAACGGCGACGGCAAGAGCGTGGGTTACACGTTCTACGCGACCTCCATCGTCTACCGCACCGACAAGATGAAGATCACCTCCTGGGCGGATCTGCTGAAGCCGGAATATGCCTCGCACGTGGCCTGGCCGAACATCACCACCAATCAGGGCCCGCCCGCGCTGTTCATGCTGGGCACCGCGCTCGGCCAGACCGCGCCGGATCTGAAGGCGCCCATCGCCGCCATCGCCGACAAGAAGGACGACATCGTCACCTTCTACGTGAAGTCCTCGCAGCTCGTGCAGCTGATGCAGCAAGAAGAGATCTGGGCCGCGCCGATCGGGCGGTTCTCCTGGGCGCCGTTCGCGAAGCTCGATCTGCCGCTTGGCTGGGCGACGCCGAAGGAAGGCCAGACCGGCGGCATGAACGTGATGGTGCTGACCAAGGGCGGCAAGAACCGGGATCTGGCGCTTCAGTTCATGGATTACTGGCTCTCGACCGAGGTGCAGACCAAGATCGCCGAGGCGATGATCGACAGCCCCGCCAACGCCGAAGTCAAGGTTTCGGACGCGGTGGCGAACAACATCACCTATGGCGAGGACACCGCGAAGAACCTGAAGCTGATCCCCGCGGCCGTGGCGCTCGACAACCGCGACGCCTGGCTTGCCGAGTGGAACGCCAAGGTCGGCCAGTAACCGGCCCGGTCCGCGACGCCCTGCCCAAAGCCGGCGCCCTCTCCGGGCTCCGGCCTGCCGCTGCCCGGAAACCTCCCCGTCCGGACGGCGGCATCCGTTTCCGCCCGTTCTTCCATCACGGAACGGGCGGAAACGGACAACCGACATGATCCGTGCGGGGCCCGTCCCGCACCCCGGACCGAAAGCTCCAGACCGAAAGGTTGGCACATGTTCCACAACCGGGCCGAAGCCTATGCGCTTGCCCTTCCGGCGGCGGTCTTCGCCGCCATCGTCTTTCTGGTGCCGGTGGGCCTGCTGCTCTCCGAGGGGCTGCATGGCCCGGGCGGCTGGTCGCTCTCGGCCTATGTGCAGTTCTTTTCCGAGCCGCTGAACCAGAAGATCTTTCTGCGCACGCTGAAGCTCGGGCTTATGGTCACGGCGACGGCGGCGGTGATCGGTTACGCGACGGCCTATGCCATCGTCTCGATGCCCGCGGGCACGAAGGGGCGGATGATCGGCCTCGTGGTGTTGCCGATGATGATTTCGCCGGTGGCGCGCACCTATGCCTGGATCGTGATCCTCGGGCGCACCGGCATCGTCAACGAGGCGCTGAAATTCGTCGGGCTGACCGACGCGCCGATCCGCTTCCTGTTCACCGAGACGGCGGTGTTCCTCGGGCTGTTGCAACTGTTCCTGCCGCTGATGATCATCTCGCTGGTCAGCGCGCTGGAGAACCTGCCGAAGGACGCGGTGCCGGCGGCGCGCATCCTCGGGGCGAACTGGTTGCAGGTCTTCGTCAAGATCATCCTGCCCTTGACGCGCGAGGGGCTGATCGTGGGCGGCACGCTGGTGTTCACCGGATCGCTCACCGCCTATATCACGCCCGCGATCCTCGGCGGTTCCAAGGTGCTGATGCTGGAGACGCTGCTTTACCAGCAGGTCACCGTCGCCAGCAACTTCCCCGCCGCCTCGGTCATCGCCTTCCTGCTGATCGCGATGAGCTTCTCGGCGAATATCCTGCTGCGCCGCATCGCCACCGCGAGGAGCGGAAAATGACCCGGAACATTCTTGCCCCCCTCACCCTCGGCCTCGTGCTGCTGTTCCTGATCGGGCCGTTCATCATCATCGTCGCGGCCTCCTTCTCGGCGGGCGAGACGCTGGCCTTCCCGCCGCAGGGCTTCTCGTTCAAATGGATCGCCAAGGTCTTCACCGTCGAGAGCTTCCGGCAAAGTTTCGGCACCTCGCTGTTTCTCGCCATCGGCGGCACGCTGGCGGCGCTGATCCTCGGTATTCCGGCGGCCTATGCGATGTCGCGCTACCGGCTGCCCGGCGCGGAAACCGTGCGCTTCATGGTCTCGCTGCCGATCGTGGTGCCGGGCATCGTGGTGGGCCTCGCGCTGCTGCGCTACTTCGTCATTCCGGCCGGGGTGCCGATCCTGCTCGCGCTGTTTCTCGCCCATACCGCGCTGATCCTGCCCTATGCGGTGCGCGTCGTCTCGGCGAGCCTCGCGAACCTGCGTTCCGACATGGAGGAGGCGGCGGTGATCCTCGGCGCCTCGCGGATCGGGGCCTTCGTGCGGGTGGTGCTGCCCAATATCCGCGGCGGGATCCTCGCGGCCTTCATCCTCGGCTTCGTCACCAGCTTCAATCAGGTGCCGGTGTCGCTGTTCCTGTCGGGTCCGGGGGTGCGCACGCTGCCCATCGACATGCTCGGTTACATGGAGATCGTGTTCGATCCTTCCATCGCGGCGCTGTCCTCGCTTCTCGCCTTCCTGTCCATCGGCATCGTGCTTCTGGCCGAACGTTTTCTGGGGTTCTCCCGCTATGTCTGACATGTCCTTCCTGCGCCTCGACGGGCTGACGCTCGCCTATGGCAAGACCCCCGCCGTCGAGGGGCTGAACCTCGACATCCACCGCGGCGAGCTGATCGCGCTGCTCGGCCCCTCGGGCTGCGGCAAGACCACGACGATGCGCGCCATCGCCGGGCTGATGCCGGTGCGCGCGGGTCAGATCACGCTCGACGGGCGCGACATCACCCGCGTCGCCGCGAACCGGCGCGAGGTCGGTCTGGTGTTCCAGTCCTATGCGCTGTTCCCGCATCTGACGGTGTTCGAGAACGTGGCCTTCGGGCTGCGGCTCAAGGGGATGTCGGGCAAGGCGCTCGAAGACAAGGTGATGGCGGCCATCGCCTCGGTCGGGCTGACGCCTTTCGCGCAGCGCAAGACGCCCGACATGTCGGGCGGGCAGCAGCAGCGCGTGGCGCTCGCGCGGTCCATGGTGATGGAGCCGAAGGTTCTGATGCTGGACGAGCCCTTGTCCAACCTCGACGCGCGGTTGCGGCTGGAGATGCGGACCGAGCTCCAGCGCGTGCAGAAGAAGACCGGGCTGACGATGATCTTCGTGACCCATGACCAGATCGAGGCGCTGGCCTTGGCCGACCGCATCGTCGTGATGCGCAACGGCGCGATCGAGCAGATCGGCACGCCCGAGGACATCTACAACCGCCCCGAATCCGCCTTCGTCGCGGATTTCGTCGGCTTCGAGACGATCTTCGCGCTGAAGGACGGCGCGATGGTGACGAAGGGCGAACCCGTGCCGGTGCCGGATGCGCCCGCGGGGGCGGCGGCGCTCGCCTGGCGGCCGCGCGCCGTGACCTTCGGCGAGGGGCGGTTCGAGGGCACGGTGCTGTCCTCGTCCTTCGCCGGCAGCGCGCGGGAGTATCTGCTCGACACCCCCCTCGGCCCGGTGAAGGCCGAGGTCGACGCCGCCTTGCCGGCCCATGATCTGGGCGCGACGGTGCGCTTCGATCTGCCGGTCGCGACGGCGGCCGCGCTGCGCCGGGCCGAGTGACATGAGCGGGATCTGGATCGACACCGACATGGGCTTTGACGACATCGCCGCCGTTCTGGTGACGCTGCATCAGGGCGCGGATGTCGACGGCATTTCGCTGGTGTTCGGCAATGCGCCGCTTGCGCAGGTCGCGCGTAACGCGGCCGGGGCGGCGCGGGCCTTCGCCTGGCGGATGCCGATGCACCTGGGCGCGGCGGGTCCGGTGCTCGGCCGGACGGAAACGGCACAGGCGATCCTCGGCGAAACCGGCATCCCGACGCGCGGCGCGACGCTGCCCGACGCCCCTGCCGTCGCCACGGGCAACGCGTTTCTTGCGCTGTGCCGCTGGCTTGAAACGGCGTCTGCGCCGCGCCGGATCCTCGCGCTCGGGCCGCTGACCAATATCGCCACGCTGGTTCTGGCGCGCCCCGATCTCGCGGCGCGGATCGACGATCTGGTGTGGATGGGCGGCGGGCTCGGCATGGGCAATCACACCGCCTCGGCCGAGTTCAACGCCCTTGCCGACCCCGAGGCCGCGGCCATCGTCTTCGCCCGCGTGAAAGGCGCGGTGATGGTCGATCTCGACTTCTGCCGCCGGATTTTGGCCGGGTCCGAGACCGTCGCGCCCATCGCCCGCGCGGGCGGGCGCAACGCCGCGCTTCTCGCCGATCTGTTCGGCGGTTTCGTCGACATCGCGCTGTCGCGCGGCCGGCCGGCGATGGCGCTTTACGACCCGGCGGCGGCGGCGGTGTTCATGCGCCCCGACCTCGTCACCCTGCGCGAGGCGCGCATCGACGTCGAATGCGCCGGCACGCTGACCCGCGGCCGCACCGTGGTCGAGACCCGCCCCGGCCGCGCGCCGTTCAACGCCCGCTTCGCCGAGGGCGGCGACATGGCGGCGATCCGCGCGCTGATCCTTGACACCCTGAGCGCCGAGGCCGCCAAATGAGCGCGCTCTCCCAACCGATGGACCTCGCCGATCCGGCGCTGCGGCTGCGCGCGACGGCCGCCGCCCGGGGCGCGGCGCCCTTCGATCTGCTGCTGACGAACGGCATTGTCATCGACATGGCGACGGGCGAACGCCGCCCCGCCGACATCGGCATCTGCGGCGCGCTGATCGCCTCGGTCCACACGCCGGGCACGCGCGCGGATGCCGCGCGGGCGATCGACCTGGCCGGCGCCTTCGTGTCTCCCGGGCTGATCGACACGCATATGCATGTCGAAAGCTCGATGGTGACGCCCGCGACCTATGCCCGTGCGGTGCTGGCGCGCGGGGTGACCACGGTCGCCTGGGATCCGCATGAATTCGGCAATGTCCACGGGCTGGCGGGCGTCGATTACGCCATCGCGGCGACCCGCGATCTCGGTCTGCGCTTCGTGGTGCTGGCGCCGTCCTGCGTGCCCTCGGCCCCCGGTCTCGAACGGGGCGGGGCGGATTTCGACGCCGCGACCGTCGCGCAGATCCTCGCCCGCCCCGAGATCGGCGGCATCGCCGAGGTCATGACCATGCGCGACGTGATCGACGGCAGGCCGCGGATGAGCGGCATCGTCCACGCCGGGCTTCAGGCCGGAAAGCCCGTCTGCGGTCATGCCCGCGGGCTGAGCGGGCCGGACCTTCAGGCCTTCATGGCGGCGGGGGTCAGTTCGGATCACGAGCTGACCTCGGCCGGGGATCTGATGGAGAAGCTGCGCGCCGGTCTGACCATCGAGATGCGCGGCTCGCACGATCATCTGCTGCCCGAATTCGTCGCGGCGCTGAACCGCCTCGGCCGGTTGCCGCAGACGGTGACGCTGTGCACCGACGACGTGTTCCCCGACGATCTGCTGAGCGCAGGCGGGCTCGACGATGTGGTGCGCCGGCTGGTGCGCTACGGGATGGCGCCCGAATGGGCGTTGCAGGCGGCGACGCTGAACGGTGCGCGCCGGCTCGGGCGCGACGACCTCGGCCTGATCGCGGCGGGGCGGCGCGCGGACATTGCCGTCTTCGCCGATCTGAGCGGCTTCGCCGCCGATCTCGTCATCGCGAATGGCGCGGTGGTGGCCGAAGATGGCGCGCTGGCCCGCCCTGTCCCCGACCTGCCCCCGCCTGCGGGCTTCACCCGCTCGGTTCACCTCGCCCCGCTGAGCCCTGACGATTTCACCCTTCCGGCCGAGGGCGCGCGCGCCCGCGTCGCCACCATCGACCAGCCCCGCTTCACCCGCTGGGGCGAGGCCGAAACCGAAATCCGCGACGGCCGCGTCATGCCCCCCGAGGGCGCGACGCTGATCTCCGTCATCCACCGCCACGGCCTCGCCGATCCGCGCCCGCGGGTCGGGTTCCTGCGCGGCTGGGGCGCGTGGCGCGGCGGCTTCGCCACCACGGTCTCGCATGACAGCCACAACCTGACGCTGTTCGGCGCCACGCCCGAGGATCTGGCGCTGGCCGCCAACACCGTCATCGCGATGGGCGGCGGCATGGCGGCGGTCTCGGGCGGCGAGGTGCTGGCACGGCTGGCACTCCCTGTCTCGGGCCTCGTGTCGGACGCGGCGCTGGCCGATGTCGCGCATGATTTCGCAAAACTGCGCGCCGCGATGGACCGCATCGTCGACTGGCAGCCGCCTTACCTGATCTTCAAGGCCTGCTTCGGCGCGACGCTCGCGTGCAACGCCGGCCCCCATCAGACCGACCGCGGCATCGCGGATGTGGAGAGGGGCACGCTTCTCGCTTCGCCCATCCTCGCGGTCTATCCCGACACCGATCATCGAAAGGGCTGAGAGCCGACATGAGCGACAGCATCGCAGAGAATTTCATCGACGACGATCTGGCATTCCTGACCGCGCTGCGCCACGATCTCCATGCCCATCCCGAGCTTGGCTTCGAGGAAGAGCGCACCTCTGACATCGTGGCGGGCCTGCTGGCCGAAGCCGGGATCGAGGTCCATCGCGGCCTTGGCGGCACCGGCGTCGTCGGCACCTTGCAGATCGGCAATGGCACGCGCCGGATCGGGCTGCGCGCCGACATGGATGCGCTGGCGATGCCGGAACTGGTCGATCGGCCCTACCGCTCGACCGCGCCGGGCAAGATGCACGCCTGCGGCCATGACGGGCACACCGCCTTGCTGATCGGCGCGGCGCGGGCCTTGGCGAAATCGCGCAGCTTCTCGGGCACGGTGCATTTCATCTTCCAGCCGGCCGAGGAAGGCCGGGGCGGCGCGCGCCGCATGGTGAAGGACGGGCTGTTCAAGCTGTTTCCCTGCGATGCGGTCTACGGTCTGCACAACATGCCGGGCCTTGCCACCGACGAGATCGCCGTGGTCGAGGGGCCGCAGCTTGCGTCCTCGGACAGCTGGCGGGTGACGCTGAAGGGCACCGGCACCCATGGCGCGAAGCCGCATCTGGGCCACGATCCGATGCCGGCGCTGGCGGCGTTTCTGGCGGCGTTGCAGACCATTCCGGGCCGCGATGTCGATCCGTTGCAACCCGCCGTGGTCAGCGCCTGCGCGATCCGCGCCGGCAACCCCGAGGCGCTGAACGTCATCCCCGAAACCATCGAGATCGGCGGCACCGCCCGCGCCTATGACCCCCATGTCCGCGACCAGCTGGAGGCCGGGATCGGCCGTCTGGCCCATGGTGCTGCGGCGATGGCCGGCATCGCGGCCGAATACACCTACATCCGCCGCATCCCGCCGGTCATCAACGACCCGGACGCGACGGCGCGCGCGCTCGGCGCGGCGCGCGACGTGTTCGGCGCGAAGGTGCGCACGGCCTTTCCGCCCTCGACCGCGGGCGACGATTTCGCCGATTTCGCGGCCGAGGCGCCGGGCTGCTATGTCTGGCTCGGCAACGGGCCGGCGGTCGAGGGCGCGCTGCACCACAATGGCGCCTATGATTTCAACGATGCCGCCATCGGGCCGGGCGTGCGCTACTGGACCCGTCTGGTCGAGCGCGAGCTGGCGCCCGAGAAAACCGAGGCCTGACATGCAACCGCACGATTTCTGGCAAGAGATCTTCCCCGCCGGCCAGTTCCCGACCGGGGGCGGTCACGACGGCTTCTACCCCGCCGCGCTGCCCGACGGGCGGCAGATCCTGTTGCCGATCCGCCCGCTCGGCGATGGGGAACATGCGCTCGCCTCGCTGATCGTCAATCAGGCGAGTTTCGCGGTGCTCGACGCGCTGGTCGAGACGCTGGTGGAAAAACTCCGGCCGTTTCAGGCGGATGTTATCGCCGGGTTGCCGACGCTCGGGTTGACGCTGGCCTCGGCGGTGGCGCGGCGGCTGGGGCATGGGCGGTATGTGCCGCTCGGCACCTCGCGCAAGTTCTGGTATGACGAGGCGCTTTCGGTGCCCTTGTCGTCGATCACCACGCCCGGGCAGGCGAAACGGCTTTACGTCGATCCGCGCATGTTGCCCCTGTTGCAGGGACGGCGCGTGGTGCTGATCGACGACGTGATTTCCTCGGGCCGGTCGATCCGGGCGGGGTTGTCGCTGCTTGACGGTATCGGCGTGCGCCCGGTCGCGACGGCGGCGGCGATGCTGCAATCCGAGCGCTGGCGCGACGATCCCGAGACCCCCTATCGCGGCTGGACGGACACGGTTCTGGGCTGCTTCGCGACGCCGATCCTGAACAAGGGCGCGGACGGGCGCTGGTATCGACCGGCCTAGCCGGCCGCCGGATCGTCCGGCGGCCCGCGGATTGCATGGCAGGCGGGTCAGATGGCAGGTGCAGCGATCAGTTCTTGCCCGACGTGAACCGGCGCCCCTGATCGAAAAGCGCGGCCACGCTGACCAGAAGCCCCGAGATCACCAGGATCGCCACGACGCCCCCGGTCGCGTGGGTCGGCGACTGCGCCACCATCGCCAGCGCTCCGAGCGGCGCCAGACCGCCGGCGATCGCCGTCCCTATCTCGCGCGAGGTGCCGACGCCGGTCGAGCGCACATGCACCGGGAACTGACGGCTGAGGAACGATCCCTGCGGCGCGAACATCATCGGCGCCAGAAGGCCCGTCCCGACGATCAGCGCCAGATAGATATAACCTGTCTGCGCCGTCCCGAGCAGCGTCAGGAACGGCTGCGCGAACAGCGCCGACAGGATGCCGCCGACGATCAGCACCTTGCGGCTGCTGAACCGGTCGCACAGCCAGCCGAAGGTGGGCACCGCGAAAATCGCCACCATGCTCGCCAGCGTCACCGACAGCGAGGTGACATGCGCCGTCACCCCCTTGAACTGGGTCAGATAGGCGAGCGAGAAGGTCTTGAAGATATAGCTCACCGAATTGTAGCCGATCGCCAGCACGAACACGACGAGGACACTGCGCCAGCAGGTGCGGAACAGCTCTTTCAGCGAGGCCCGGCGCGCCTCGGTTTGGGCCTTGCGGGCATATTCCGGGGTCTCGGGCAGGCTGGTGCGCACCCAGATCCCGACGAAGACCAGCGCGAAGCTCAGCAGGAACGGAATCCGCCAGCCGCCGTTTTGCAAGAACGTATCGCCCCCCCAGGTCAGCAGGTAGATCGTCAGCGACGACAGCAGCAGACCGAGATTGAGACCGAGTGCCGGCCAGGCCCCCTGCCGTCCCTTGCGTCCCTCGCTGGCGTGTTCGTAAGAGGTGACGGCAGCCCCCGCGAGTTCCGCCCCCGCCCCCAGACCCTGCACGATGCGCAGCACCACCAGCAGGGCGGGCGCCAGCACCCCGATGGTCTCATAGCCCGGGATCAGCCCGATTGCCGCCGTGCACACGCCCATCAGCGTGAAGGTCACGGCCAGCATCTTCTTGCGGCCCAGACGGTCGCCCAGATAGCCGAACAGGATGCCGCCGACCGGACGGGCGACGAAACCGATGGCAAAGGTCGAGAACGCCGCGAGCGTCGCGGTCTTCGGGTCGCTCTTGTCGAAGAACACCTTCGAGAACACGATGGAAGCCATCGTGGCGTAAAGATAGAAATCGTACCATTCGAGCATGGAGCCCACCACCGTGGCGAGGGCCACCTTGCGGTTGCGCTTTTTCGCCTCGGCGGCCGTTTCCGGCGACGGGGTATCAACGGTCATGACGATCAATCCTCCTCCAGTTGATCTTGTCGGTCATTCGAGCGCGAGAACCTCGCGCACGATGTATTCGGCGATGGCCAGCGATGACGTGGCCCCGGGCGAGGGCGCGTTGCGGATATGGGTCACCCGGCCGCGGCGGCGGATCACGAAATCGTCCACCAGCCTGCCGTCCCGGGTCATCGCCTGCGCCCGGATCCCGCGCACCGCGGGCTTCACGCCCACCGCCGCCAGCGAGGGCACGTATTTCGCCGCCTCGCCGACGAAGACCTTCGCGCTCATCACCGTCTTCAGCTCGCGCAGCGTCGCCGCGCCGTTGCGGGCGGCGAATTTCCACAGCCCCGGATAAGTCGCGAAGTCGAGAACGTCGCGCAGATCGACCGCCCGGCCCGAGTAATTCTCGCGCCCGAACGAGATGAAGGCATTCGGCCCGATGGTCATCTCGCCGTCGATCCGCTTGGTGAAATGCACGCCGAGAAACGGGAATTTCGGGTCCGGGACCGGGTAGATCAGGCCCCGCACATGGCTGCGGAAGGCCGGGTCGATCACGTAATACTGGCCGAAGAAGGGCACGATGCGCGGGTCTGCCTCGTCCCCCGAGGCCTCGGCCAGGCGGTCGGACTGCAGCCCCGAACAGGTGACCACCAGATCGAAGGGCCGGTCGTCGAACGCCCCGTCGCGGCCCATCACGAACACGCCCTGCGGCCGCTCGTCGAGGCGGGTGACCGCTGCCGAGGTGCGGATGATCCCGCCGCGCCGGATCACCTCTTCGGCGATCTTGCCGGCGATGGCACCATAAGAGACGATGGCGGTATGCGGCGAATGCAGCGCCCGGATCCCGACGCTGTTCGGCTCGATCTCGCGCAGCTCCTCGGGCCCGATCAGCCGCACATCGGGAACGCCATTGGCCGTCGCCTTGGCGAAGATCGCTTCGAGGCGCGGAATTTCCTCGGCCCCGAGGGCCACCACAACCTTGCCGCATTCGTCGAACGGCAGATCGTTCTCGGCGCAATAGCTGCGCACGAGCTGCGCCCCGCGGGTGCACAGGCGCGCCTTCAGGCCACCCGGCTCGTAATACAGACCGGCATGAACGACGCCCGAATTGTGGCTCGACTGATGCCGGGCGACGGCCTCTTCCTTCTCGAAGACCGTGAGTGCGATCCCCGGATGATCGAGCAGCATCTGCCGCGCCACCGCCAGCCCGTTGATCCCGCCGCCGACGACGGCGACACGCCTGATTGCCATGATCCCTCCTTCGCATCCCACCGACGGATGCCCCGGAAAATGGCAGTGCCAGAGATACATATTGAAAAAAAGAGAGATATATCGAAGCGTGATATTCGCTAAAAGCGAAGATGAAACAGCCCCCGCCCGGAGTTCCGCCGATGACGCTGAAGCAGCTCGAAGCCTTTTACCTTTGCGCCACCAGCGCCAGTTTCGCGATCGCGGCCGAGCGGCTGCATCTGGCGCTGTCGTCGCTGTCGAAGCGGATCGGCGAACTCGAGGCTTCGCTCGGGGTCGTGCTGTTCGACCGCTCGGGCCAGAAGGCGGTGCTGACCGAGGCCGGCGAACGGCTGCTGCCGCGCGCGGTCGAATTGCTGGAGCTGTCCACCACGCTGCGCCGCGAGGTCTCGGCCGAGGCGGTGCTGACCGGGCGTTGCGTGTTCGGGGTGGGCGAACTCGGGGCGGTGACATGGCTGCCCGCCTTCATCGCGCGGGTGAAGGCGGCGCATCCGAAACTTCAGCTCGCGCCGTTCATCAGCGTGGGCAATGTCCTCGAAGAGCGCATCGGGCGCGGCGAACTCGATTTCGCGGTGGTGGCGGGGCGCTCGTCGCGCAGCAGCATCGTGTCGCAGAAGATCACCGAGGGCCGGTTCGTCTGGGCCCGCGCGCCGGGGTTCGAGCCGGGGCGGAGCATCGCCGGGCTGCTGTCGGCCGGGGTTCCTCTGGTCGCGCTGCCGCCTTCGGCCGGAACCACGCGGCTGATCGACGACTGGCTGACCGCGGCGCAGGTGACGCAGGTGCAGCGGCTCGATTGCAACAACTGGTGGTCGATCGCGGGAATGCTGGTGCTGTCGGTCGGGGTCGGCATCCTGCCCTGCGCGATTGCCGAAAGCTATTTCCGGCGCGGCCTGCTGCGCCCCGCAAAGGAGGCCATCGCGCTGACCCCGATGGCCTATTCCTTCCAGAGCCGGCGCGGCGACACCCGCCCGCTGATCGCGAGTATGCTGGCCCATGCCAGGACCTCGGCCGATCTCGACACACCGGTCCTCTGACCGGGCGGCCCGGATCGGGAAATCGCCACCGTCGCGGCCCGCCACGGGCGGGCCGCCCTTGTCTCAATGCGCGGAGACGGAAATCCTGGCCTTGTGGCGATCCAGCCCGGTGAACGTCCTGTCGAGCTTCCGGAAGTCGTGAGAAAGACCGCCGATCCGGTCATCTTGCAGCGCGATCATGGGGTCCCGGCATCGGGGGCGAAGATCCGGCTGCGGCCGTTGTCGAAGCTCATCCGCCCGCGCTTCCAGCCGCAGCGCACCCGCCCGATCCGGGCGATGGCATCGGCGGGCGATGCGGCCTCGATCAGCACGATGTCGGCGGGCGCGCCGGTCGTCAGCGCGGCGCTCATCCCCATCGCCGCCGCCGCCCCGTCCGAGACCATGGCGAAGGCGGCCGCCAGATCCTCGGGGCGCGAGAGCTGCGCGACATTGGCATAGAGATTGGCCATCCGCAGCAGCGAGGCATCGCCATAGGGCGTGAACGGGTTCATCACGTTGTTCGTGGCCAGCGCGGTGCGCACGCCGGCCTGATGCAGCCGATGCACCGGCGCGACGCCGCGCGGCACCAGACGGTCCGCGCCGCGCCCGTTCAGGAACAGATCCGTCGCCGGCAGTGCCGTCACCGCGATGCCCGCGCGCGCGAGATCGGCCGCGACCTCGGCCAGACGCTCGGGCCCCATCGCCGACAGGTTGGTCACATGGCCGATCGTCACCCGCCCGCCCCAGCCGCGCGCCTCGGTCTCGCGCAGCACGGCGGGAAGGTCGGTATGCGCGGGGTCGAGGTCGAAATCGAGGTGGAAATCCGCGTCCACGTCGAACGCCTGCGCCAGATCGAAGATCGCCTTCACATGCGCCACGGGGTCGGGGTCGGCATAGGGGCAACCGCCGACCAGATCCGCGCCCATCTCCAGCGCTTGGTGCAGCAGGGTCAGGGTCTCTGGCTCCTGCGTCAGGCCTTCCTGGGCGAAGGCGCACAGCTGCAGATCTAGGGCGAAGCGATACTCCTCGCGCAGCCGCAACAGCGCCGTCAGGCTGCGCAGCCCGGCGCGCGGATCGACCTCGACGAAGCTGCGCATCCGCATCGTGCCATGCGAGATCGCCCGTTCGATCACGCTGCGCGCGCGGGTGTGAACGTCTGCCTCGGTGAAACCGGCCTTGGCGCGGGCGGTCTCGCGGATGGCCTCGGACAAGGTGCCGTCATGGATGGTGCAGCGGTCCAGAATACAGGCCTTGTCGAGGTGAACATGGCTGTCCGAGAACCCGGCGCAGGCGAACAGCCCCTCGCCGTCATGCTCGGCCGTCGCGGGCAGCGACAGCCCCGGCCCGATGGCCGCGATCCGCCCGGCGTCGAGCGCGATATCCGCCACCGTTCCCTGATGTCCGATGCGGACATTGCGCAAGATCAGGTCCATCGCGCCCTCCCGAAGGTTTCGGCCGAAGCGTGCGGCAGCGCCCCGGCGGGATCAAGCGCGAAAGCGGGGCTGGCCGGGCGCGCCGCGCTGCCTTAGGTCTTGGGCAAGACGACCCGGGGGGACGGATGGCGCGCGCGGTGATGATTCAGGGGACGGGCTCGAATGTGGGCAAGTCGCTGCTGGTGGCGGGGCTGTGCCGGTGGGCGCGCAACCGCGGGCTCTCCGTCGCGCCGTTCAAGCCGCAGAACATGTCGAACAATGCCGCCGTCACCGCCGATGGCGGCGAGATCGGCCGGGCGCAGGCGTTGCAGGCGCTGGCCGCCGGGATCGAGCCCCTGTGCGACATGAACCCCGTGCTGCTGAAGCCCGAGACCGACACGGGTTCGCAGGTCGTGGTGCAGGGCCGGCGCGTCGCGACGACCGGGGCGCGCGATTACGTCGCGCTGAAACCGAAGCTGATGGGCGCGGTTCTGGAGAGTTTCGCGAGGCTTTCGGCGCGCCACGATCTGGTGATCGTCGAGGGCGCGGGCAGCCCGGCCGAAGTCAACCTGCGCGCGGGCGACATCGCCAACATGGGCTTTGCCCGCGCGGCGGGCGTGCCGGTGGTTCTGGCCGGCGACATCGACCGCGGCGGCGTGATCGCGCAGCTCGTCGGCACGCAGGCGGTGCTGGACCCCGCCGATGCGGCGCTGATAAAAGGCTTCATCGTCAACAAGTTCCGCGGCGATCCGCGATTGTTCGACGATGGCTATCGGCTGATCGCCGAGCGCACCGGCTGGCGCGGTTTCGGCGTGGTGCCGTATTTCCCGCAAGCCGCGCTTCTGCCGGCCGAGGATGCGCTCGACCTGCCGCGGCGCAGCGCGGGACGGGGGCTGAAGGTGGTGTGCCTGACGCTGTCGCGGATCGCGAATTTCGACGATCTGGACCCGTTGCACGCCGATCCGGGCGTCGATCTGAGCATGATCGTGCCCGGTCAGCCGGTTCCGGGAGATGCCGATCTGGTCATCGTGCCGGGCACGAAATCGACGCGCGGCGATCTGGCGTTCCTGCGTGCGCAGGGCTGGGACATCGACCTTGCGGCGCATCTGCGGCGCGGTGGGCACGTGCTGGGAATTTGCGGAGGATATCAGATGCTTGGCCGGGTGATCCGCGATCCGGAGGGCCTCGAAGGCCCGGCGGGCGAGGAGGCCGGCCTCGGCCTTCTCGACATCGAGACGGTGATGGTCGCCGACAAGCGCCTGACCCGGATCGAGGGCACCCATGTCGCGACCGGCGCGCCGATCCGCGGCTACGAGATCCACATCGGCCGCAGCGACGGACCGGACCGCGCCCGCCCCTTCGCCCGCATCGGCCCGGCGCCCGAAGGCGCGGTTTCGGCCGATGGCAAGGTGACCGGCAGTTACCTGCACGGCATGTTCGCCGAAGACGATTTCCGGCGCGCCTTCCTGGCGGGCTTCGGCGTGCAGGCGGGCCCTCAGTCCTATGCGCAGGGCGTGGACGATACCCTCGACCGGCTGGCCGCGCATCTGGCCGCGCATCTGGATGTCGAGGGCTTGCTCAATCTATAGAAGCCATTGGCGTAAAATGAAAATCTGCCGGGAAATCGGTTGCCCGGCAGATTGGTCGGATCAGACGTAAAGGCGCCGCGTCACCAGCCCCGAGCCCTTCAGCGCATGGGCACGCTTCGCCACCGCCAGCACCGCCAGATCGACCAGCGGTTCGAGCAGAATGACCGTCATGTAGGCCGCGCCGAAGGTCATCACCTGCGTGACTTCGGCCAGGCCCTGACCGTAGATCGCCCAGAACGCCACCCAGGCGACGATGCCGCCCTGATAGGCCGTCGAAAGCGCCAGCGCCTGACGGTATTTCAGATCGACATAGGCGGTGCCCGGCGCGATCAGGCGCCCCGCCAGCAGCCGCAGCCCGAACAGCGGCATCAGCAACGTGGTCACGTTCATCCCGTATTGCGGCAGATCGAAGGGCGCGAAGAACAGCCCCTGAATCAGCAGCCCCATCGCCAGCCCGATCGCCGCCGGCGCCAGCCCGAGGATCAGAAACAGCGTCGAGCCGAGGATCAGATGCACCTCGGACACGCCGACCGGATAGTGCGGCATCAGCTCGAAAAAGCTGAACACCGCCGCGGTCGCGATGGCCGAGCGCGCCACCAGCGAGCCGAGGCCCTGCACCCGCACCGCCTCGACCGCGGCCTTCAGCGTGACCAGTCCGGCGCCGGCGGCTGTGGCATAGCTCAGGAAGATCTTGGCACCGGAAACGATGCCGGGTTCGATGTGCATGTCGCGTTCTCCTTGCCGTCGCGCGGACGGCGGTTGGCGGGATCGCGGACCGGGCCAAAGCCCTGCCGGTCAGAACGTTTCTCAGCCCAAATCCGGGCCCGGTCACGGGGTCGCGACGCGGGTTCTGACGGTCCTCCCCGGCCGGATTTGTCGGAGAGGATTCGCACTAAATCAAGCCCGCCGCTCAGTTGCCCCCCGATGCGGCGCCAGAATCGGTATTTCCGGACGATATTTTTATCGTTTTATTTCAATGATCTGCGGTGGCAGAAAATTTTTTTCCGCGAGGGCCTGAAGCAGATCGGTCAGAACTCAACCCCCGGTTGTGCCTTGATGCCGTCGCGGAACGGGTGTTTCACCAGCGTCATCTCGGTCACCAGATCGGCCAATTCGATCAATTCCGGCAAGGCGTTGCGCCCGGTCAGAATGACATGCGTCAGGGGCGGTTTTTCGTCCCTGAGGAAGCTCAGAACCGCCTCCGCATCGAGGTAGCCGTAGCGCAGCGCGATGTTGATCTCGTCGAGCAGAACCATCCGAATCGCCTCGTCGCGGATCAGCCGTTTCGCCATTTCCCAGCCGCGTCCGGCGGCGGCGATGTCGCGGGCGCGGTCCTGCGTCTCCCAGGTGAAGCCCTCGCCCATGGCGTGGAACTGGCACAGATCGGGGAAATGCGCCTCGATCAGGCGCCGTTCGCCGGTGTCCCAGCCGCCCTTGATGAACTGCACGACGGCGCAGGGCATCTGATGCGCGATGGCGCGCAGGATCATCCCGAAGCCTGACGAACTCTTGCCCTTGCCCTTGCCGGTATGGACGATGATCAGCCCCTTCTCGCCCTGTTTCGTCGCCATCATCCGGTCACGCGCGGCCTTGATTTTCACCATTTTCGCGGCGTGGCGGGCGTCTTCGGAGGGGTCGGTCTGGCTCATCGGGGTCCTCGGGGTCGGAAAGCGGGTGCCGTGGCGGCAGACTTGACAAGGCGGTGAGCGTGACGTCACTTGGGCCTCGCTGGTTCCTGTCGATGACAGGTGAAAAGGGAATGCGACAGGCCGTCAAGGCCCCAAGCAGCCGCCCCCGCGACCGTGACCGGAGAGTTCCGTCCGATGCCACTGACCCTTCGGGGCCGGGAAGGCGGGCGGGGCGCAGGGGCCTCAGGCCCTCGACTCCGCAAGCCGGGAGACCTGCCAGCACGATGATGTAACGGGCGAACGGGGTGTGTCGCGGCCGGCTTGCGCACCCTGCCGTTCGCGGCCCCCGTGCACTCGCCTGTCCTCCCCCTGTGCGTCCCCGAGCGGGAAGACGACGATGGGCGGGGTGTCCCTGATGATCTGCACCACCTGCCGGCGCGTGGCCGGCGAACCGGAGGTTTCCGGGCCGGACGCCTGTCCGGGCGCGCGGCTTTACGCGGCGTTGTCTGCGCTCCCTTGCCCCGAAGGCGTCACGCTGCGCCCGGTCGAATGCCTCTCGGCCTGTTCGCGCGGCTGCGCCGTGGCGCTGTCGGGCGGGGCAGAGCGGTGGAGCTACGTTTACGCCGAAATGGACCCGGCCGTCGACGCGCCCGAGATCCTCGCCGGGGCGGCGCGCTACGGCGCGACCGCGGACGGGCTCGTGCCCTGGCGCGAACGCCCCGAGATCTTCCGAAAACGCTCCGTCGCGCGGCTGCCGCCGCAAGCCGTCTGATCCCCGCGCCCGTCCGAAAGCTGAAGGAACCTCCGATGTCCGATCTGAAGAAAATCCCCGTCACCGTCATCACCGGCTTTCTGGGCTCTGGCAAGACCACGCTGATCCGCCATCTGATGGCCCATCCGAAGGGCCGCCGCCTCGCCGTGCTGGTCAACGAATTCGGCACCACCGGCGTCGACGGCGCGATCCTGAAATCCTGCGCCGACGAGAACTGCCCGGTCGAGGGCATCGTGGAACTGGCGAACGGCTGCATCTGCTGCACCGTCGCCGACGAGTTCATCCCGGCGATCGAGCAGCTTCTGGCGCTGCCCGTCCCGCCCGATCACATCCTGGTCGAGACCTCGGGCCTCGCGCTGCCGAAGCCGCTGCTGAAGGCCTTCGACTGGCCGCCGATCCGCTCTCGGGTGACGGTCGACGGGGTGATCGCGCTCGCCGATGCCGAGGCGGTGGCCGCAGGCCGTTTCGCCCCGGACCCGGCCGCCGTCGATGCGCAGCGCGCCGCCGATGGCAGCCTCGACCACGAGACCCCGCTCTCCGAGGTGTTCGAGGATCAGATCGCCTGTGCCGATCTCGTGCTGCTGACCAAGGCCGATCTGGTCGGCGCCGCCGATCTCGACCGCGCCCGCGCCGCAGTCCGTGCCGAGGCGCCGCGCCCGATCCCGGTCCTGTCGGTGGTCGACGGTGCGGTCGACGCGCGGGTGATCCTCGGGCTCGAGGCCGCGGCCGAGGACGATCTCGCCGCCCGCCCCTCGCATCACGACGGGCTGGCCGATCATCACCATGACGATTTCGCCTCGATGACGGTGACGCTCGGCGAGGTGGACGACCCGAAGGCGCTGGAGGCCGCCATCGAGCGTCTGGCGCGCGAGCAGGACGTGCTGCGGGTGAAGGGCTATGTCGCGGTGACCGGCAAGCCGATGCGGATGCTGCTGCAAGCCGTGGGCCCGCGTCTGCGCAGCCAGTATGACGAGCCCTGGGGCGCGCGTCCGCGCGTTACCGAACTCGTGGTGATCGCCGAGCATGACCGCCTCGACGAACCGGCGATCCGCGCCGTTCTGGGGGCCTGAGGCGGCGCGATGCACATCGTCTTCCGCGAAAGCCACGGGCTCGAAGAGGCCGACGTGCCGCAGGATCTGGGGCAGGATGGCGCGGATCTCGCGGTGCTGTCGTTCTCGGACAGCGATCTCGGGGCTTTCGCGGCGGGCTGGAACCGGCTGCGGGCGCGCGGGGGCGATCTGCCGCAGGTGCGGCTGGCGAACCTCGCGGCGCTGCGCCATCCGCTGTCGGTCGATACCTATCTCGACCGCACCCTGCCGCGGGCGAAGGGCATTCTGCTGCGGCTGATCGGCGGCGAGAGCTACTGGCCCTATGGGCTGGCGAGCGTGCAGGATCTGGCGCGCCGGCAGGGCATCGCGCTGGCCGTTCTGCCGGCCGACGGGCGGGTCGATGCACGCCTCGATGCCGCCTCGACGGTGCCGGTGGCGCTGTTGCGCCGTCTGTCCACGCTGTGCGATGCGGGCGGCGCCGCGGCGGCCGAGGCCGCGCTGTGCCTTCTGGCCGAGGCCGCCGGTGTGCCGCTTTCCGCCCCGGATCTGCCGCCCGCGCTCCCCGAGTTCGGTTTCTACCGTCCCTGCACCGGCCCCTGTGCCCCGCCCGCGGCCGCGCCGGGCCGGCCGCTTGCCGTGGTGGCGTTCTACCGCGCCTATCTCGCGGCGGCGGACCTCGCCCCGGTCGATGCGCTGATCGCGGCGCTTGAGGCGCAGGGGTTCTCGGCCATCGGCCTGTTCGCGCCCTCGCTGAAGCATCCGGCGGCTGCACGCTGGATCGCGGAGGAACTTACCCGTCTCGCGCCCGCGGCCATCGTCAATCTGACCGCCTTCTCGGCGCAGGGGGACGGGGGCACATCGCCCCTCGACGCGCCCGGCTGCCCGGTGTTTCAGGTGGCGCTTTCGACCGCGCCGCGCCCGGCCTGGGCCGAAAGCAGCCGCGGCCTTTCGCCCGCCGATCTCGCGATGCACGTGGTTTTGCCCGAGGTCGACGGCCGCATCTTCGTCGGCGTGGCAAGTTTCAAAGCCGCCACTCCGCGCGATCCGCAGCTGCAGATCGCGCGCCAGATCCACGCGGCCGAGCCCGAGCGCATCGCCGCCATCGCCGCCCGCATCGCGGGCTGGCACCGGCTCTCCGCCCTGCCACCGGCCGGCCGGCGCGTGGCGCTGGTGCTCTCGACCTATCCCGGCCGCGACGATCAGATCGCCCATGCCGTGGGTCTCGATGCCCTTGCTTCGGCCGAGGCGATGCTCGCCGATCTTTCCGCCGCAGGCTATCCCATCGGGCCGGAGGCCGGGCTTGCACAGCGGCTGATCTCGGCCGATCTGCGCTGGCCGGCGGGCGAATATCATGCCGCCCTGTCGCGCCTGCCCCGGGCCCTGCGCGACGATCTGGCAACCGCCTGGGGCGCCCCCGAGGACGACCCCGATTGCCCGGACGGCACCTTCCGGTTTCGCGCCCTGAAAAGTCGCGCGGGCCTCGTCGCGCTGCAGCCCGAGCGCGGCCGGCCGAAGACCCGCGGCGACGACTATCACGACCTTTCGCGCGTGCCGCGTCATGCCTATGTCGCGTTCTACCTGTGGTTGCAGACGCAGGCCGATGCGCTGGTGCATGTGGGCGCGCATGGCACGCTCGAATGGCTGCCGGGCAAGGCGGTGGCGCTGTCGGACGCCTGCTGGCCCGAGGCGCTGACCGGCGCCCTTCCGGTGATCTATCCGTTCATCGTCAACGACCCCGGCGAGGCCGCGCAGGCCAAGCGCCGGATCGGGGCGGTGACGCTCGGCCACATGCCGCCGCCGCTCGGGCAAAGCCGGCTGCCCGAGGATTTCGGGGCGCTCGAACGGTTGCTCGATGAATATTCGACGGCGGACGGGCTCGATCCCGCGCGGCGCGACCGGCTGATCGCCGCGATCCGCGCCGAGGCGCAGGGCCGCGGCGTCGAGGCCGATCTCGACATCCCCCCCGGTGCCAGCGCCGCCGAGGCGATCCCGCGCATCGACCGTTTCGTCTGCGACATCAAGGAATCGCATTACCCCGACGGGCTGCATGTCTTCGGCACCGGCGCTTGCGGCGCCGAGGAACGGGC
Organism: Paenirhodobacter enshiensis; assembly: GCF_000740785.1. GTDB lineage: Bacteria > Pseudomonadota > Alphaproteobacteria > Rhodobacterales > Rhodobacteraceae > Rhodobacter > Rhodobacter enshiensis. The sequence continues at coordinate 32,815 of NZ_JFZB01000025.1, forward strand.
GGGGCTGCACCGCGCGCTTGCCGGGCGGCGCGTCGCGGCGGGCCCCTCTGGTTCACCCAATCGCGGCCGGACGGATGTGATGCCGACGGGGAGGAACCTGTTCACCACCGATCCGCGCGCCGTGCCCTCGCGCGCGGCGCACGCGCAGGGCGTGCGTCTGGCCGAAGAGCTGTTGCGCCGGCATCTGCAAGATCATGGCGACTGGCCGAAGGGGCTGGTCGTCGATCTGTGGGGCTCGGCCACGATGCGCACGGCGGGCGAGGAATTCGCGATGGCGCTGCATCTCGCCGGTCTCAGCCCGCGCTGGCAGGACGATGGCGCGCGCGTGACCGGGTTCGAGATCATCCCGCCGGCCCTGCTGAACCGGCCGCGGATCGACGTGACGCTGCGGGTGTCGGGGCTGTTTCGCGACGTGTTCCCGGGGCTGGCGCAGATGTTCGGGCAGGCTGTCGCGGCGCTCGCCGAACGTGACGAGGCCGATAACCCCTATCGCCGCGCGGGCCCGCGGGTGTTCGGGCCGCGCCCGGGCAGTTACGGCCTCGCGATGCCCGAGACCGACGATTTCACCCCCGAGGCGCGCCTTGCCGCCGGCGAGGCCTGGCTCGCCGCCTCCGCCCATGCCATCGCGGCCGATGGCTCCATCGCGGCGGATCGGGCGGCGCTGGAACGCCAGCTCTCGGCCGCCGACGGTTTCATCCATCCGCAGGATCTGCCCGAGTCCGATCTGTTGATGGCGTCCGACTATGCCGCGCATGAGGCCGGTTTCGCCGCCGCGATGGCGCGGATCGGCCGGCCGGCGCCCGCGCTTTACCACCTCGACGCCACCCGGCCCGAGGCGCCGCGCGCCCGCACGCTCGCCGAGGAGGTCGCCCGCACCCTTCATGCCCGCGCCGCCAATCCGGACTGGATCGAGGCGATGATGCGCCACGGCTTTCGCGGCGGGGCCGAGATCGCCGCGACCCTCGATCACCTCGCGGCCTTCGCGCATCTGGGCGGCGTCGTCGGCCCGCATCTGTTCGACGCGTTCTTTCAGGCGACGCTGGCGCGCGACGATCTGCGCGCGTTCCTCGGCCGCGAGAACCCCGCCGCGCTTGCCGCGATGATCGCCCGGTTTCAGCAGCTGCGCGCGGCCGGGCTGTGGGCCAGCCGGCGCAACTCGACCGGCGCGCAGCTCGATGCGCTCGCGGCGGAGGACAGGACATGACCCCGGATTTCGCCGTGCGCGGCTGGTGCCCCGGTGCTTTGCGTCCGATGGCATCGGGCGATGGGCTGGTGGTGCGGCTGCGCCTGCCCGCCGGGCGGCTGTCGCCCGAGACCGCCCATGCCATCGCCGATCTGTCGCGCCGCTACGGCAACGGGCTGATCGACCTTTCCGCGCGGGCCAATCTGCAACTGCGCGGCGTCCGCCCCGAGGCGCATCCCCCCCTGATCGCCGCGCTTCAGGCGCTGGCGCTTCTCGACCCCACGCCCGAGGCAGAGGCGCGGCGCAACATCCTCGTCACTCCTTATATATATAGCGACGACATTTCCGCCCGGATCGCGGCCGATCTCGCCGCGCGGCTGCGTGCCCCCGACGCCCCCGATCTGCCCGGCAAGTTCGGCTTCGCGGTCGATTGCGGCGGGGGGCGGCCGGTGCTCGGCGCCGCGCCCGCCGACATCCGGATCGAGGCGACGCCCGCCGGCCCGATCTGCCGCGCCGAGGGGCTGAGCATGGGCCGCCCGGTCAGCGCCGAGACCGCTGCCGGGGCGGCGCTCGACCTCGCGCGGTGGTTCATCGCGGCGGGGGGCGTTCAGGGCCATCGCGGCCGGATGGCGGCGCTGATCGCGCGCGGCGTGCTGCCGCCCGAGGAGTGGCGCAGCGCCCCCGCCGCCCCTTCGCGCCCGGTGCCGCCGCCCGGTCCCTGTGCCGAAGGCTTCCTGATCGCGCCCGAGTTCGGCCGGCTGAGCGCCGATGCGCTCGACGCGCTGGCGGCGCTCGGGTCGCTGCGGCTGACGCCCTGGCGGATGGTGCTGATCGCGGGGGTGCGCGCGATCCCCGATCTCGGCCGCGCGCTGAACGAGCGGCTGATCCGCGATCCGGCCGATCCGCGGCTGCGGGTCTCGGTCTGTCCGGGTGCGCCCGAATGCCCGCAGGCCCGCGCCGCGACCCGAGACCTCGCCCGCGCGCTGGCGCCGATGGTCCCGGCCGGGCGGGGGCTGCATGTCTCGGGCTGCGCCAAGGGTTGCGCCCATCCCGCGCCCGAGGCGCTGACGCTGACCGCCACCGCGCCCGACCGCTTCGATCTGATCGCCGGGGGCCGCGCCGCGGACCCGCCGCTCCGCCGCGGGCTCAGCCCCGCCGCGCTTCTCGCCGATCCGCGCCTGTTGACCCATTTCTGACTCCTGTTGAGTGAAAGCCCCTTCGATGCCCTACGATTATGAAAAGGACGGCGCCGCGATCTACCGGCAGAGCTTCGCCACGATCCGCGCCGAGGCCGATCTCGGCCGGTTCTCGCCGGACGAGGAACCCGTCGCGGTGCGGATGATCCATGCCGCCGGGATGGTCGGGCTGGAGCGCGATATCGTCTTCTCGCCGGGCATGGCGGCGGCGGCGCGCGGCGCGCTGATCGCCGGCGCCCCGGTGCTGTGCGATGCGCGCATGGTGTCCGAGGGCATCACCCGCGCCCGCCTGCCCGCCGGCAACCGGGTGATCTGCACGCTGTCCGATCCCGGGGTTCCGGCGCTGGCCGCGCGGCTTGGCACCACGCGCTCGGCCGCCGCGCTGGAGCTGTGGCGCCCCGACCTCGAAGGTGCCGTGGTCGCCATCGGCAATGCGCCGACGGCGCTGTTTCACCTCCTTGAAATGCTCGAAGACCCGGCCTGCCCGCGCCCGGCGGCGATCGTCGGTTGCCCGGTCGGCTTCGTCGGTGCGGCGGAATCGAAGGATGCGCTGATCGCCGCGCTGCCCGCGCCGTCGCTGATCGTCAAAGGGCGGCTCGGCGGTTCTGCGATCACGGTGGCGGCGATCAACGCGCTTGCCAGCCGGAAGGAGTGAGACGATGGCCAGGGTGATCTGCGTCGGCCTCGGGCCCGGCGATCCGCGGCTGATGAGCGTCGAGGCCTGGCGCACGCTTGGCCGCACGCGCCACGTCGCCTATTTCTGCAAGCGCGGCGCGCGTGGCAATGCGCGCCGCATCGTCGAGGGGTTGCTTGCCGAGGGCGCCGCCGAATACCCGATGGAATACCCCGTCACGACCGAGATCCCGCTGTCCGACCCGGAATATTCCCGGCTTCTGGCGCAGTTCTACGACGCGTGGAGCGACCGCCTCGCCACCCTCGCCGAGACCGAGGATGTCGCCGTGCTGTGCGAGGGCGACCCCTTCCTCTACGGCTCTTTCATGCACCTGCACAGCCGGCTGAACGGGCGCGCCGAGGTCGAGGTGATCCCCGGCATCTCCGGCATGTCGGGGTGCTGGACCGCGACGGGCACGCCGATCACCTGGGGGGACGACGTGCTGACCGTGCTGCCCGCGACGCTGACCGAGGACGAGCTGACCCGGCGCGCGCGCGATACCGATGCGCTGGTGGTGATGAAGATCGGCCGCAATCTGGCGAAGCTGAAACGCGCGCTGGCGGCGGCCGGCAAGCTCGATGCCGCCTGGCTGATCGTGCGCGGCACCATGCCCGAGCAGCAGATCCACCGCCTCGCCGAGGTGAGCGAGGCCCCCTATTTCTCGACCGCCGTGATCCACGGCCAGGGGCGGCGGCCATGAGCGGGCAGCTTGTCGTCGCGGGCCTCGGCCCCGGCGCGGAAGAACTCATCACCCCCGAGGTGACGGCGGCGCTGATCGAGGCGACGGATATCGTCGGTTACGGCCCCTATGTCGCCCGCGTGGCCCTGCGCGCGGGCCAGCGGCTGCATGGCTCCGACAACCGGGTCGAGGTCGAACGGGCGAGCTTCGCGCTCGACCTCGCGGCGCGGGGGCGCAAGGTGGCGGTGGTGTCCTCGGGCGATCCGGGGGTCTTCGCCATGGCCTCGGCCCTGTTCGAGGCACTGGAGGACGGGCCGGCCGAATGGCACGACCTCGACATCCGCATCCTGCCCGGCATCACGGCGATGCTGGCGGCGGCCGCGCGGCTCGGCGCGCCGCTCGGTCACGATTTCTGCGCGATCAACCTGAGCGACAATCTGAAGCCCTGGGCGGTGATCGAGCATCGCCTTCGCATGGCGGCGCGCGGCGATTTCGCGATGGCTTTCTACAATCCCCGCTCGCGCGCGCGCCCCGAGGGCTTCGGCCGCGTCCTCGATGTGCTGCGTGAGGAACTGGGGGGCGAACGGCCGATCTCCTTCGCGCGCGACGTCTCGAAGCCCGGAGAGCAGTTGCTGACGCTGCCGCTCGCCGAGGCGCGGGCCGGGATGGCCGACATGCGCACCGTGGTGATCGTCGGCAATTCGATGACGCGGCAGGTCGGTCGCTTCGTCTACACCCCGCGTCAGGTGCCGGGTGTGAGAGGGGCGGAATGATCGAGCCAGTCGAGAACCTCGCGCACGCTGCCCAGAACCTTGCGGGGCGGCAGCTCGGGGCGCTGCACCATCAGCACCGGCAGGCGCAATTCGCGCGCCGCCATCAGCTTCGCGCGCGCGCCCTCGCCGCCCGAGTTCTTCGTCACGATCCAGTCGATGCGGTGGCGGATCAGCAGATCGCGGTCGCCTTCGAGGGTGAACGGCCCGCGCGCGATCACCGCTTCGGCAGTGGCCAGCGGCAAGGGCCCTTCGGGCGGATCGACGAGGCGCAGAAGATAGCTGTGCTGCGGCGCGACGGCGAAAGCGTCGAGGTGCTGGCGCCCGATCGCCAGAAACACCCGCTGCGAAGCCTGCGGCAGATAGGCGGCGGCCGCGGCGAGGTCGGGCATACTCAGCCACAGATCGGCGGGCTCGGGCACCCAGGGCGCGCGCTCCAGCCCGATCAGCGGCGTATGGGTCAGCGCTGCGGCCGCGATGGCGTTGCGGCTGATCGAGGCGGCGAACGGATGCGTTGCGTCGACGATCCGGGTGATGCCTTCGCGCCGGATGTAATCGACGAGCCCCTCGACCCCGCCGAAACCGCCGATGCGGGTGGGCAGGGGCTGCGGCGCGGGGGTGGCGACGCGGCCCGCATAGGAGAATACGGCATCTGCGCCGCGGGCGGCGAGCGCCTCGGCGAGGCGGCTTGCCTCGCTGGTGCCGCCGAGAAGAAGGGTGCGCGTCATGGCTGATCCCTGGTTGTCGATCATCGGTCTGGGCGAAGATGGCCCCAACGGGCTGCCGGCCGCAAGCCGTACCGCGCTTGACGCCGCGGAAACGGTGTTCGGCGCGCCGCGGCATCTGGCGCTGGCGGCCGTCGGCGCGCGCGGGCGCGACTGGCCGGTGCCGTTCTCGGTGCAGCCGGTGCTGGCCCTGCGCGGCCGCAAGGTGGCGGTTCTGGCCTCGGGAGATCCGTTCTGGCATGGGGCGGGCGGCTCGCTCGCGCGCCATCTGGCGCCCGGCGAATGGCGCGCCTTTCCGGCCGTCTCGACATTTTCCCTTGCGGCGGCGCGACTTGGCTGGCGGATCGAGGAAACCGTCTGCCTCGGCCTTCATGCCGCTCCGTTCGAGCGTCTGTTGCCGCATCTCGGCCGGGGGGTGCGCGCGATCTGCCTGATGCGCGACGGCCATGCGCCCGCGGAGCTTGCGCATTGGCTGAGCGCGCAGGGCTTCGGCGCCTCGACCCTGTGGATCATGGAGGCGCTTGGCGGCCCGCGCGAGCGCCTGCGCGAGGCGCGCGCCGATGCCCCCCTGCCCGGGGACATCGCCGCCCCGGTCGCGGTTGCCGTGGCGCTGTCTGGTCATGCGGCGATCCCCGCCTCTGCCGGCCTCGCCGACGATCTGTTCGAAAGCGACGGCACGATGACCAAGCGCGTGGTGCGGGCGCTGACCGTTTCGGCGCTGGCGCCGCGGCCGAACGAACTCCTGTGGGACATCGGCGCGGGATCGGGCACGGTGGCCGTCGAATGGGCGCGGATGGCACCGGGCGCGCGGGCCATCGCGCTGGAACCGAAGGCGGAGCGGCTCGGGTTCATCCGCCGCAATGCCGCGAAATTCGGGCTGAGCGACCGGATCGCGCCCGTCGCCGGCACCGCCCCCGAGGCGCTGGCGGATCTGCCCGATCCCGATGCCGTGTTCATCGGCGGCGGCGGGTCCGAGGCGACCATCGCCGCCGCGCTCGCCAGGCTGCGGCCGGGCGGGCGGCTTGTCGCGAATGCCGTGACGCTCGAAAGCGAAGCGCTGCTGAGTGCTCTCTATCTGCGCCACGGCGGCACGCTTGAGCGGATCGAGATCGCCTCGGCCGCCCCTCTCGGCCGGCTGACCGGCTGGCAGCGCGCCCGCCCGATCGTGCAATGGAGCCTCGCCCGATGATCGTCGCCGGGATCGGATTTCGCGCCCTCGCCCCCATCGCCGCGCTGGCCGAGGTTCTGACGCGCGCCGAGGCCGCCGCCGGCGCGTCGGTCGACGCGCTCGCCACCCCCGCGGACAAGGCGCAGGCGGTGCAGATCCGCGCGCTGGTCGCGAGCCTCGGCCTGCCGCTGATCGCGGTGGCGGCCGCGGCGCTGGCCGGCATCGACACGCCCACCCGCTCGCCCCGCGTCGAAGCCCGCTACGGCACCGGATCGGTCGCCGAGGCCGCGGCGCTTGCCGCCGCGGGCCCGGGCGCGCGGCTTACCGTCGCGCGCCTGTCCTCGACCGACCGCACCGCAACCGCCGCCATCGCCATCGGAGACCCCTCATGACCGTTCATTTCATCGGTGCGGGCCCCGGCGCCGCCGACCTCATCACCCTGCGCGGGCGCGACCTGATCGCGGCCTCGCCGGTCTGCCTTTACGCCGGATCGCTGGTGCCCGAGGCGCTGCTCGCCCATTGCCCGCCGGGCGCGCGGATCGTCAACACCGCGCCCCTGTCGCTTGACGAGATCGTGGCCGAGATCCGCGCCGCGCATACCGCCGGTCAGGATGTCGCGCGGCTGCATTCGGGCGATCTGTCGGTCTGGTCGGCGATGGGAGAGCAGCTGCGCCGCCTGCGCGCCGAAGGGATCCCCTTCGACGTGACGCCCGGCGTGCCCGCCTTCGCCGCCGCGAGTGCGGCGCTTGCGGCCGAGATGACCTTGCCCGGCGTCGCGCAATCGCTGGTGCTGACGCGCACCGGCGGGCGGGCCTCCGCCATGCCCGGGGGCGAGACGCTCGAAGCCTTCGCGGCGACCGGGGCGACGCTTGCGGTGCATCTGTCGGTGCATGTGCTCGACGATGTGGTCGCGCGGCTCGCCCCGATCCTCGGCGGCGATTGCCCGGTGGCGGTGGTCTGGCGCGCGAGCTGGCCCGATCAGCGCGTGGTGCGCGCCACCCTCGACACCATCGCCGGGGCCTGCGGGGCCGAGCGCGGCCGCACCGCGCTGATCGTGGTGGGCCGCGCGCTCGCCGCCGAGGGGTTCGACGAAAGCCGCCTGTATGCCGGCGATTACGACCGCCGGTTCCGCCCGGTCGGCACCGATCCGCGCTTCCCGGCAGGCACCGAATGAGCGCGCTGCCCCCCGGTCTGGTGATCTCCGCCCCGGCTTCGGGCAGCGGCAAGACCACGGTGATGCTCGGTCTTCTCGATGCGCTCGGGCGGCGGGGGATCGCGGTGCAGCCGTTCAAATGCGGGCCGGATTACATCGACCCGGGGTTTCATCTGGCGGCCTCGGGGCGGGCGTCGGTCAATCTCGACGGCTGGGCGATGGCGGGGGGGCAGCTCGACGCGCTGGTGCGGGGTGCCGCGGGCGCGGATCTGGTGCTCGCCGAGGGCTCGATGGGGCTGTTCGACGGGGTGGCGCGGCCCGGCGCCACCGGCACCGGCGCGAGTGCCGAGATCGCCGCGCGCTTCGGCTGGCCGGTGGTTCTGGTCCTCGACACCCGCGGGCAGGCGCAATCGGCGGCGGCGGTGGCGCTTGGCTTCGCGCGCCTGCGGCCCGGGGTGACGATCGCGGGCGTGGTGCTGAACCGCGTCGCCTCGCCCCGGCACGAGGCGCTGTTGCGCGCCGGCATGAGCGAGGCCGGCATCCCGGTTCTGGGCGCGCTGCCGCGCCGCGCCGGGATTGCGCTGCCCGAGCGGCACCTTGGCCTCGTTCAGGCGGGCGAACACAGCGAGATCGCGGCGCTGATCCGCGAGGCGGGCGATTTCATCGCCGAACATCTGGACCTCGACGCGCTCGTCGCGGCCGCCGGGCCGACGCGGGCGGGCGACACCCCGCACCGCGCGCTTCCACCGCCCGGCCAGCGGGTGGCGCTGGCGCAGGACGCGGCGTTTTCCTTCGCCTATCCGCATGTCCTTGCCGGCTGGCGCGCCGCGGGGGCCGAGATCGTGCCGTTCTCGCCCTTGGCCGACGAGGCGCCCGACCCGGCCGCCGATGCCTGCTGGCTGCCCGGCGGCTATCCCGAGCTGCACGCCGGTCGTCTTGCCGCGGCCGGGCGGTTCAGGGCCGGCCTGCGCCATTTCGCCGAGACCCGCCCGGTGCATGGCGAATGCGGCGGCTATATGGCGATGGGCGCGGCGCTGATCGACGCCGAGGGCGTGGCGCACGAGATGGCGGGGCTCCTTGGACTGGTCACATCCTACGCCGCGCGCCGGATGCACCTCGGGTATCGCGTGGCCGACCTGCTGAGCCCGATGCCGGGGCTGGCGGCGGGATCGGCGCTGCGCGGCCACGAATTCCATTACTCGACCGTCATCGAACAACCCGATGCCCCCCTCGCCCGGGTCACCGACGCCGGGGGCCGGACGGTCGCCGAAACCGGATCGGTGCGCGGCCGAGCCAGCGGCACCTTCTTTCACCTGATCGCGGAGGACATGCGATGATCGAACTCAGCCTGATCGGCATCGGACCGGGGAACCCGCGGGCGCTGAGCTTGCAGGCGATCGACGCGATGCGGGCGCAGGACGTGATCGCGATCCCGCGCAAGGGCGCCGCGAAGGACGATCTGGCCGAGCTGCGCCGCGCGATCTGCGCCGAGCATCTGCGCGGGACCGAAACCCGCATCGTCGAATTCGACCTGCCGGTGCGCGATGCCGCCGCGCCCGATTACCGTGCGGGCGTCGAGGCCTGGCACGACGCCATCGCCCTGTGCTGGCAACGGGTGCTGACGGATGCCCTGCCCGGCGGCGGCAAGGCCGGGTTTCTGGTCTGGGGCGATCCCGCGCTTTACGATTCCACGCTGCGCATCGCGCGCCGGCTGCCCGGCCCGGTCTCGGTGCGGGTGATCCCCGGCATCACCGCCATCGCCGCGCTGACCGCGGGCCATGGCATCGCGCTGAACACCGTCGGCGGGTCCTTCACCGTCACCACCGGGCGGCGGCTGCGCGAAGACGGCTGGCCCGAGGGGGCGGAAACCGTGGTCGTCATGCTCGACGGCGATTGCGCCTTTCGCGCCATCGCGCCCGAGGGGGTAAGCATCTGGTGGTCGGCCTTCGCCGGCATGGAAGGGGAGATCCGCCTCTCCGGCCCGCTCTCCGAGACCGCTCCGCGCATCGTCGCCACCCGCGCCGAGGCCCGCGCGCGCCACGGCTGGATCATGGACATCTATCTGTTGCGCCGCGACGCTGCCTGAAAGCGGGAACCGCCCCCGGGCTCCGGGGGGCGGTTCCGAGAGCCCGTCAGGACACCATGTCCTTGAGCTCGAAATACATCCCCACCATCGGCAGGAACCAGGGCTTGCCCGAGTAAAGCGGGATCGACGGCCAGTCGAGCCCGGCGAGCGGGTTCGCCTTCTGATCGCCCATCGCCATCTTCGCGAGGATCACCCCCATGTGGTTCGCCATCTGCGCGCCATGGCCGGAATAGCCCATGGAATACAGCATCCCGTCATGGCTGCCGGCGCGCGGATAGCGGTCCTTGGTCATGTCGACGAGGCCGCCCCAGCAGTAATCCAGCGGCACATCGGCGAGATGCGGGAAGGTCTGCGCCAGCGACCGGCGCAGGATCGCGCCCGATTTCGCGTCCGAACGCTGGTCGGAACTCGCCGAGAACCGCGCCCGCCCGCCCCAGATCAGCCGGTTGTCGGGCGCGAGGCGGAAGTAATTGCCGATGTTCATCGTGGTCACGCAGGTGCGGTTGCCCGGCATGGTCATCGCGATCTCGGCCTCGGTCAGGGGGCGGGTTGCGACGATGAACGAGCCGACCGACAGGATACGGCGGCGAAACCAGCTGAACGGGCCCGCGGTATAGGCGCCGGTCGCCAGAATGACCTGTTTCGCCTTGAGCGAGCCGCGCGGCGTCGTCAGGCGCCAGCCCTGCCCGTCGCGGTGCCGGCCGGTGACCGGGGCGTGCTCCCAGATCGTCGCGCCGTAGCGGTGACCCGCCTCGGCCAGCCCGTTCACATAGCGGCCCATGTGCATCATGCCGGCCTTCTTCGACAGCATGGCGCCGTGGAACGTCGCCTCGCCGACCTCGGCGCGCAGCTCCTCGGGGTCGAGGAAGGCGGTGTCGGGGTCGACCTCGCGATGCACCAGCTCGTAATTCGCGCGCAGAGCGGCGACATGGCCGGGTTTCGAGGCGAGTTTCAGCTTGCCCGCGCGGCGGAACGAGCAGTCGATCCCTTCCTCGGTCACGATCTGCTCGACCGTGTCGACGGCATCGTCGAGCGCGCGATACAGCCGGCGCGCCATCTCTTCGCCCAGATGCGCCTTCGCCTCGCCGTAGCTGTGGGCGAGGCCGTTGTTCAGATGCCCCCCGTTGCGACCCGAGCCGCCGAAGCCCACGGTCTCGGCCTCGAGCAGCGCGACCTTTGCGCCGGCCTTCGCCAGCACCCGCGCCGCCGACAGCCCGGTGAACCCGCCGCCGACGATGGCGATATCGAACGCGCCCTCGACCGGGCCTTCGGCGCCATGCGCGAAGGGGGTCGACGTGGCGTGCCAGTAAGAGGTGAATTCCATCGTTCCGCCCTCCAAGGCGTTCTTGGCTTCAGGTCCGGCTTACAGGCCGAACACCCCCGCGAGGCCACCGATATCCTTGATTTCGGTGTATTCGTAGTAGGGATTCGCCGGCTCGTGGCCGCGGTTCACCCAGACCTTCGACTTGATGCCCAGATCGTAGGCGGTCATCAGGTCGTAGCGGAACGACGAGGAGCAATGCGTGATGTCCTCGGGGCCGCAGCCGAGCACGTCGAGCATGTATTCGAACCCGTTCATCTGCGGCTTGTAGGTGCCGGTTTCCTCGGCGGTGATGACCTTGCAGAACGGCGCGCCCAGCTTTTCGACGTTCGACATGATCTGACTGTTCATCGCGTTCGACAAGATGACCAGCGGGATTTCCTTCGCGACCTTCGCAAGGCCGGCGGGCACGTCCGGATGCGGGCCCCAGGTCGGCACCTCTTCATAGATGCGCAGCGCGTCTTCCTCGCGGAAGGTCACGCCATTCGCCTTGCAGGTGCGTTCGAGCGAATTCGCCACCACATCGGCATAGGGTTTCCAGGCGCCCAGAACCTCGTCGAGGCGGTAGGCGGCGAAGTTCCTGATGAACTGCGTCATCTTCGCGTCGTCGAGCATCTCGCCATAGATCCGACGCGCGGCGCCGGCCATGTCGTAGTTGATGAGCGTGCCGTGGCAATCGAAGGTCACGAATTTCGGGCGAAAGGTCATGTCTGTCTCCGTAGGGTGCCGGCGGCGCCGGTCGAATGGGTCGTGTCGGGGTCCATCCTGAACCCGTGTCGCCGACGATCGTTGCCGGGTTTCGCGTTCCGGACGCATGAAATTGCGTATCTCGCGGCATGTGCGGCACTCCCTGCCGGAAGCCGGCCGCATTCGGCCGCCGCGGCGCGGGCGCGGCGGCGAGGATGGCACGATCTGCCGTCCCCCGGCCCCACACCGCCCAGAACAGGAGAGTTCCATGGCCAATATCCTTCGCATCGACACCCTTCCCGCCTTCGCGCCGCGCGAATCGAAAGCCGCGCCCGAGAAGCTGATCGCCGGCGATCCCTCGTTCCGGACCTGGGATCTCGACGTTTCGCGCGAGGGCGAGGTCCGCACCGGCATCTGGAGCGCGACGCCCGGCACCACCCGCTCGATCAAGGGCGAGAGCTTTGAATTCTGCCATATCCTCGAAGGGGTTGCGGAGATCGCCGAAGACGGCGGCGAGACCCTGACCTTTCGCGCGGGCGACAGTTTCGTGATGAAGCCGGGCTTCACCGGCACCTGGCGCACGGTCGAGACGCTGCGCAAGATCTTCGTCATCGTCGCCTGAGGCGGCCCCCTGCCGCGCAACTTCCTGCGGTGCGCAGGACGCGGCGCAGGGCGAAATAGCGCGCGGACCGGGGATGCGGTGCATTATGCCGGCCCTCCGGTCCTAGCGTTTCCGCAAGACAAGGAACCACCGCCCATGACCGAACGAACTCAAGACCAGACCCTCCGGATCGAAGCCTTCGCGCAGCAGTATCTGCCGGGCGCGGTGCGGCTGTCGCAACAGGCGGGCTGGCCGCATCGGCCCGGGGACTGGGCCTTCACCGCGGCGGTCTCGAAGGGCTTCGTCGGGATCGAGAACGGCGAGGTGGTCGCCACCGCCTTCTGTTCCGAATTCGGCGATTTCTGCACCATCAACATGATCATCGTCGATGCCGCGATGCGCGGTCGCGGGCTTGGCCGGCGGATGATGGATCGGGTGATCGCGGCGGCGAACGGGCGGGGCATGAGCCTCGTCGCCACCGCGGACGGGCTGCCGCTTTACGAAAAGCTCGGCTTTCGCGCGACCGGCGAGGTCGTGCAGCATCAGGGCATCGTCACCGAGGTGCCGGCACTGCCCGAGGGTTTCGCCACGCCGCGCATCGCTACCCGCGACGATCTGGCCGCGATCGTGGCGATGGATCGTGACGCATCCGGCGCCGATCGTTCTGCGATGCTGGGCAATCTGTTCGACATCGCCACGATCCGCATCTGCGACACCGGCTTTGCCGCGGTGCGCGATTTCGGCCGCGGCCGCACCGTCGGGCCGGTGGTGGCGCGCGACGCCATGACGGCGCGGGGGCTGATCGCGGCCTCGGCCGCGACGGGCGGGTTCCTGCGCCTCGATACCCGGCCCGACTGCGGGCTGAGCGATTTCCTGACCGCCATGGGGCTTTCCCCGGTCGGCGGCGGGATCACCATGCACTGCGGACCGGCGCGGCCCGCGGCGAAAGAGTTCATGACCTGTGCCCTGACCTCCCAGGCCCTGGGCTGACATCCGGAGAACAAAGATGTTGTCAAATTCGCTGCAAGAACTGGACAAGGCGCACCTCGTCCATCCCGTGTCGTCCTGGCGCGGCCACGAGGCCCGGGGTGTGAAGATCCTGAAATCGGCCAAAGGCGCGACGGTGGTCGACGCGACCGGCAAGGAGCTGATCGACGGTTTCGCCGGCCTGTGGTGCGTCAACGCCGGTTACGGTCACGAGAGCGTGGTTCAGGCCGCGGCCGAGCAGATGCGCACCCTGCCCTATGCGACGGGGTATTTCGACATGGGCGCCGAGGCGCCGATCCGTCTGGCCGTCGCGCTGACCGAGCGCGCCCCGGGCGATCTGAACCATGTGTATTTCGCCCTCGGCGGGTCGGATTCGGTCGACAGCTCGATCCGCTTCGTGCGCTACTACTGGTATGCGAAGGGCCAGCCGAAGCGCGATCAGTTCATCTCGATGCAGGAAGGCTATCACGGTTCGACCACGGCCGCTTCGGGCCTGACGGCGCTGCCGGGCTTTCACACCGGCTTCGGCGTGCCGTTCGACTGGCAGCACAAGATCTCGTCGCATTACGTCTACCGCAACCCGGTGGGCCAGGATCCGGCCGCGATCATCGCCGCCTCGGTCGCCGAGCTGAAGGCCAGGGTCGCCGATGCGGCCGCGGCGCGCTTCGGCTTCGCGCTGAAGACGACGGAATTCCCCTGGTCGTGCGACTATTACCTGAAGACCGGCGAGATGATGCCCGCCGACGGCATCGCGCAGCTGCGCCCGTTCGATGCGATCTACCTCGGCGCCGTGGGCTGGCCGAAGACGGTGCCGGATTCGGTCTCGCTGCACGGTCTGCTGCTGCCGATCCGCAAGGCGTTCCGCCAATATGCCAACATCCGCCCGCATCGCTTGCTCAAGGGCGTCGAAGGCCCGCTGAAGGCCGGGGGCTTCGACATCCTGTGCATCCGCGAGAACACCGAGGGCGAATATTCCGGCGCCGGCGGCCGCGTGCATCAGGGCACGCCCGATGAAGTCGCCGTCGAGACCGCGATCTTCACCCGCGCGGGCGTCGAGCGCATCCTGCGCTTCGGCTTCGAGAGCGCGATGCGCCGGCGCAGGAAGCTGACCTCGGTCACCAAGTCGAACGCGCAGAAATATTCGATGGTGTTCTGGGACGAGGTGACCGATCAGCTCGCGAAGGAATATCCCGAGGTCGAGGTGACCCACACCCATATCGACGCGATGGCCGCGAAGATGGTGATGGCGCCCGAAAGCCTCGACGTGATCGTCGCCTCGAACCTGTTCGGCGACATCCTGACCGACCTCGGCGCGGCGATCCAGGGGGGGCTTGGCTTCGCGGCCTCGGCCAATATCTGCCCCGATCGCTCGGCGCCCTCGATGTTCGAGCCGGTGCACGGTTCCGCCCCCGACATCGCGGGCAAGAACATCGCCAACCCGATCGCCGCGATCTGGTCGGTGGCGATGATGCTCGACCATCTGGGCGAGAAAGCCGCCGCCGAAGCGATCCTGACCGCGATCGAGGCCGCCACCGCCACCGGCGTCGGCACCCGCCCCGGCAGCCATTCCACCGATGCCATCACGACCGCGGTCCTGACCGCGCTGGAGGCCTGAGATGAAACTGTCCGATCCCACCCTGTTCCGCGAGGCCGCTCTGATCGACGGCCAGTGGATCGCGCGCCCCGACATGGGCGTGACCAATCCCGCGACCGGCGCGATCATGGGCCACATGCCCGATTGCACCGCCGCCGAGACCGAAGCCGCCATCGCCGCCGCGGAAACCGCGATGCTCGCCTGGAAGGCGCGCACCCACGCCGAGCGCGCCCAGATGCTGATGCGCTGGTTCGACCTGATGGTCGAGCACGAGGCCGACCTCGCCGCCATCCTGACCGAGGAACAGGGCAAGCCCCTCTCCGAAGCCGTGGGCGAGATCCGCTATGGCGCGAGCTTCGTCAAATGGTTCGCCGAGGAAGCGCGCCGGATCTATGGCCGCACCATCCCCTCGCCGACCCCGGACCGCCGCATCCTGACGATGAAGCAGCCGGTCGGCGTGTGCGCGATCATCACGCCGTGGAACTTCCCGAACGCGATGATCACCCGCAAGGTCGCCCCGGCGCTGGCGGCGGGCTGCACCGTGGTCATCAAGCCCTCGGATTTCACGCCCTATTCGGCCATCGCGCTCGGCGTGCTGGCGGAAAAGGCCGGGATCCCGGCGGGCGTCATCAACATCCTGACCGGCCGCCCCGAAGAAATCGGCGGCGTGCTGACCGCCTCGCCGGCGGTGCGCAAGCTGTCGTTCACCGGCTCGACCCGCGTCGGCGCGCTGCTGATGGGTCAGTGCGCGCCGACGGTGAAGCGGCTGTCGCTGGAACTCGGCGGCAACGCGCCGTTCATCGTGTTCGACGATGCCGATCTGGATCAGGCGGTCGAGGGCGCGATGGCGTCGAAGTTCCGCAACGGCGGGCAGACCTGCGTGTGCGCCAACCGTCTGCTGGTTCAGTCGGGCATCCATGACGCTTTCGTCGCGCGTCTGGCCGCGCGCGTCGATGCGCTGAAGGTCGGGCCGGGCACGGAAGCGGACACCGACATCGGGCCGATGATCAACATGGCCGCGCTCGACAAGATCAACCGCCATGTCGATGACGCGATCTCGAAGGGCGCCGAACGGGCGACCGTGGCGCGCAACCTCGACGGGCAATATGCCGATCCGGTGGTGCTGACCGGCGCGACGGTGGCGATGCAGCTCGCCTCCGAGGAGACCTTCGGCCCGGTCGCGCCGATCTTCCGCTTCGAGACCGAGGAAGAGGCCATCGGGGTCGCCAACAGCACGCCCTTCGGGCTGGCGGCGTATTTCTACACCCGCGATCTCGCCCGCGCCTTCCGCGTCGGCGAAGCGCTGGAATTCGGCCTGATCGGGCTGAACAGCGGCGGCGTGTCGACCGAAGTCGCGCCCTTCGGCGGGGTCAAGACCTCGGGCCTCGGTCGCGAAGGCGGCCTCGAAGGGATCGAGGAATATCTCGAAACCAAGGCGATGCACATCGGCGGGCTGTAAGCTCTCGCCGCCATCGAGCAAAGAAAAACGGGCGCCCTCGCGGGCGCCCTTCGTCGTTCGGGGGGGCCTGAAACTCAGGCCTGCGCCGTTTCGGGCCGGATCATCGCGAGAACCTCGGGGGCGATCTCGATGCCCTCTTTCAGCGCCTTCGCGCGCAGGCCCTGACCGCGGCGGCCGGGCAGACGCGCGCCCGGCTCGTCCTCGATGGTGCGGGCGAGCGCCGCGATGCGAGAGAGCGCGCGCACGCCGCCCGTCGCCTCGGGGTCGATCACGATCAGCATCTGACCGAGCGCCGGCGCCGGGCCCTTGTCGTCGAAGAGCGAAGACGCCTCGGTCGAGAAATTCGCCCCCGTCATCGCCGTCGCCATCGTCTCGACCATCAGCGCGAGCGCCGCGCCCTTCGCGCCGCCGAGCGGCATCATCGTGCCCGCCATCGCGCGCGCCGCATCCGTCGTCGGCTGCCCGTCGATGTCGAGCGCCCAGTCGTCCGGGATCGCCTCGCCCTTCTGGCGCGCCGCCATCACCTTGCCGCGCGCGACCTTCGAGAGCGCGAGGTCGATCACCATCGGCTCCTCGCCGATCACCGGGGCGGCGAAGGCCACGGGATTTGTGCCGAACACCGGCTTGCGCCCGCCCCACGGCGCCATGCAGGCGGGCGCATGGGCCACCATCAGCGCGACCAGCCCCTGATCGGCCAGCCGCTCGACCGTCAGCCCCATGACGCCCGCGTGATGCGAGCGGAAGATCGAGGCGGCGGCGATGCCATATTCGCGCGCCATCGCCGGCAGCTTCCCGACCGCCAGATCGAGCGCCGGATAGGCGAAGCCAAGCCCCGCGTCGATGCGCAGAACGCCCGGACGCACCGTCTCGGCCACCGGCGTGGCGAAACCGTCGACCTTGCCGGCACGCGCCTGCGCGGTATAGGCCGGGATCCGGCGCAGCCCGTGCCCGCCCTGCCCCGAGGCCTCGGCCGCGACCAGCGCCTCGGCGACCGAGGCGGCATTGTCCGCCCGCACCTTTGACGAGATAAGGGTTTCAGTGGTCCAGCGGCGAATGTCATCGAGCGAATAGGTCACGGGTCTCTCCTGCGGCATCTGTCCAAGACCTGCCCCTTTCGCACCCGAAGTGCGAGGGGAAATCGCCCCGCCCGCGCCCGGTTTTCACGCGCCATGAGTTTCGTTCATGCCGTCCGCAGTTTTCGGAATTGTCCCCGGGGGCCGGTTTCGGTCATCCTCGATACAACAATAATGCCCGCAGGGGCGCACCGACAGGAGAGTGCCGTGAACTACCAGTGGGATTTCAGCTTCTTGCTGGAATACAAGACGCTGATCTGGCAGGGCGCGCTGTATACGCTCGGGTTCACCGTGCTGACGGCGGTGTCCGGGCTGACAGTCGGCTGCATCATCGCGCTCGCGCGGCTGAGCGGGATCCGCTGGCTCGCCTGGCCGCTGCTGGCGATCAGCGAGCTGTTTCGCTGCACCCCGGTTCTGGTGCAGCTGGTGTGGTGCTATTACGCGCTGCCGATCCTGATCGGGGTGAACCTGTCGCCGCCGGTCGCGGCCTTCATCACGCTGACGATGTATGGCGGATCGTTCTACGCCGAGATCATCCGCGGCGGCATCATCTCGATCGACGCGGGGCAGTGGGATGCGGGGCGCGCGCTCGGGATGCGGATCGGGGCGCTGATGCGGCGCATCGTGCTGCCGCAGGCGTTCCGGCGCATGGTGCCGCCTCTGGTCAACCAGACCGTGTTGCAGCTGAAGAACACCTCGCTTCTGTCGGTGCTGGCGGTGCCCGATCTGTTGTATCAGGGCCAGCTGATCACCTCGGCGACCTATCGGCCGCTTGAAACCTACACGATGGTAGCGGTGATCTATTTCATCTTGCTGCTGCCGCTGACCCGTGGCGCGGCGCTTCTCGAAGCGCGGATGAGCCGCTGAGCCGGCCGGAGGATGTAAGATGTCGAATTCCATCACCACGATGATCGAAGTGGTCGGTCTGAAGAAATCCTTCGGCACTCATGCGGTGTTGCGCGACATCTCGCTCGAGGTGCCGAAGGGCGGGGTCGTGGCGCTGATCGGGCCGTCGGGGTCCGGCAAGTCGACGCTGCTGCGCACGCTCAACCTGCTGACGCTGCCCGACAGCGGGTATATCCGCGTGGGCGCGAGCCGCATCGACTTCACCGCCGGGCAGCGGATGCCGCGCGACCGCGAGCTTGCGGCGTTTCGCGCCCGCACCGGCATGGTGTTCCAGAACTTCAACCTGTTCCCGCACATGAGCGCCGAGGCGAATGTGATGGAAGGGCCGGTGACCGTTCAGCGCATGAAGAAGCCCGAGGCCCGGGCGCTCGCGCGCGAGTTGCTGGCCAAGGTGGGCCTTGCCGACCGGGCGGAGGCGATGCCCGAGCAGCTGTCGGGCGGGCAGAAGCAGCGCGTGGCGATCGCCCGCGCGCTCGCCATGAAACCCGATGTGATGCTGTTCGACGAGGCGACCTCGGCCCTCGACCCGGAGCGCGTGGCCGAGGTTCTGGCGGTGATGAAGCAGCTCGCGACCGAGGGGATGACCATGCTTCTGGTCACGCACGAGATGGCCTTCGCCCGCGAAGTCGCCGATACGGTGATCTTCATGCGCGACGGCTATGTCGTCGAGAGCGGCCCGGCGCGGCAGGTGATCGACCACCCCGCCGAAGAGGCCACCCGCGCTTTCCTGAGCCACTTTCACCATGCCGCAGGAGCCGGCGCATGAGCCGCGATACCATCGTTCTGATCACCGGCGCGGCAAGCGGCATCGGCGCGGCCATCGCGCGCGCCCTCGCCGCGCCCGGATATGCGCTCATGCTGCACACCGGGCGCAATGCCGAAGGGCTCGATGCCGTCGCGGCCGAGGCGCGCGCGAAAGGCGCGACGGTCGAGACGATCCTCGGCGATCTGACCGATCCGTCAGTGCCCGCGGCGCTGATCGCGGCGACGAGGGAGCGGTTCGGCGGGCTCGACCAGATCGTCGCGAATGCCGGGCGGGCGCAGAAATCGGCTTATGCCGATCTGACCGACGTGGATCTGACCCGCGCCTTCGCGCTGATGCCGCTCGCCTTCTTCCGGCTGACGCAGGCGGCGCTGCCGGCGCTGAGGGCCTCGGACCGCGGGCGGGTTGTGGCGCTGAGTTCCTTCGTCGCGCATCTTTACGGCACGAACGACATGCTGTTTCCGGCCACCGCGGCGGCGAAGGCGGCGCTCGAGGCGCTGGCGAAATCGCTCGCCGTCGAGCTGGGCCCCGAGGGCGTGACGGTGAATTGCGTGGCGCCCGGATTCGTGCGCAAGGATGCGCAGGGCCATGCCGCGACCTCGACCGAGGCGATGGCACGCTCGGCCGCGATCACGCCGAACCGCCGCCTCGGCCTGCCCGAGGATATCGCCGACACGGTGTGCCATCTGCTCTCGCCCGGTGCGCGCCACATCACCGGGCAGGTGATCCATGTCGACGGCGGGCTGATGCTGCCCTGAAGGAACGCCGCCCCAGGCATGATGAAAATTCATGCGAGAGGCACATTTCATCGGTTTGCATTCCCCCGGAGGCAGCGCATCCTTTCCATCGTATCCCTGCCCGAAACGGTGGGAAGACCCATGAAAAACAGGCCGAAACGGCCGGCAGATCCGGGATCGGCACCCTCGCCGGCCCGCCCCTTCCAACGGAGAGACGAATGACCATCCGCAAGATCACCCGCCGCACCTTCGCCACGCTGGCCGGTGCCGCCGTCGGCGCCGCCAGCCTCGGCCTGCCCGCCATCGCGGCGGAAAGCTCGCTTCAGCGGGTCAAGGCCTCGGGCGTGCTGCGCGTCGCGGGCGTGCCCGACGGCGTGCCCTATTACCAGCGCGATCTGGCAACCGGCAAATGGCGCGGCTTCTATGTCGACATCTGCCAGAAGCTCGCCGACGACCTCGGGCTGAAGATGGAGCTGGCGGAAACCACCTGGGGGAACTCGGTGCTGGATCTGCAGGCGAACAAGCTCGACGTGTTTTTCGGGCTGAACCCGACGCCCGCGCGCAAGGAGGTCATCGACTTCTCCGTCCCGGTGTTCAACAACGCCTTCACGCTGGTCGCCCGCAAGGGCCTGACGGGCACCACCTGGGCCGATTTCGACAAGCCCGAAATCCGGATCTCGGTCGATGCCGGCTCGTCGAACGATGCGGCGGCGACGCGCAACTGCCCGAAGGCGACGATCACCCGGCTGAAGACGCAAAGCGACGCCACCACCGCACTTCAGGCCGGGCGGGCGGATGCGCAATGTCTGGCGCTGATCCTTTCGCTGGCGCTGAAGGCCAAGGTGCCGGCGATCGGCGATCTGGTGATCCCCGCGCCCTTCGATGCCACCACCTCGAACGCCGGTTTCCGGCGCGAGGACGACAAGTCCTGGCAGGAATTCGTCAGCGACTGGATCGGCAAGCAGCGCGAGAGCGGCTTCGTCAAGGAGGCCATCGTGCGCAACATGGCGCTGGTCGGCGTGAAGGAAAGCGACTTCCCGCCGGGCTTCAGCATCTGATCGGCGCGCATTCCGGGTGACACATCTGCGCCCCGCCTTCCCCGGGACGGCGGGGCCTTTCTTTCGGAGACAGCGATGACGGACACCGTGGACCCCACGGCACCCGGCGGCGACCGCATCGCCGCGATGAAGATCTGGCTGATCGAAAGCCCGATCATGATGGCCCGTCAGCAGGGCGTGGGCGACGTGAAAGGCACGGTCAAGCGCGTGCTGCTGCAACTGACCTCGGCCGAGGGCGTGACCGGCTGGGGCGAGGCGGCGCCGTGGGAGGTCTTCACCGGCACCGCCGAGGCGGCCTATGCCGCGCTCGACATCTATCTGCGCGAGGTGGCGATCGGCTGGCCCTTGTCGAACATCCGCGGCGCGATGGCGGCGATGGACCGGCGCATGGTCGGCCATGGCGAGGCGAAGCTCGCCGTCGAGACCGCGATGTTCGACATCCTCGGCAAGCGCTCGGACCTGTCGGTGGCCGAGCTTCTGGGCGGGCGGGTGCGCGAGCGCATCCCGCTGAGCTTCTCCATCGCCGATCCGGATTTCGAGGCCGACATGCGCCGGATGGAGGAGATGGTCCCCGCCGGCAACACGATCTTCAAGGTGAAGACCGGGGTGAAGCCTCATGCCACCGACATGGATCACCTGAGCCGGATGCGGGCGCGTTTCGGCGATACGATCGACCTGCGGCTCGATTACAATCAGGCGTTGCAGCCGTTCGGCGCGCTCAGGGTGCTGCGCGATGTCGCCGCCTTCGCACCGACCTTCATCGAACAGCCGGTGCCGCGCGACGCGCTGCGCGCGCTTGCCGAGTTCCGCACCGCGCTCGGCGTGCCGATCCTCGCCGACGAGAGCTGTTTCGACGCCCATGACCTGATGGAGCTGATCCGGCTGGGGGCGGCCGATGCGATCTCGGTCAAGCTGATGAAGGCGGGCGGACTGCTCAAGGCGCAGGGCCTGCTGGCCATCGCCGCGACCGCGCGGATTCCGGGCTATGGCGGCACGCTGTGGGAGGGCGGGATCGCGCTTGCCGCCGGCACGCAGTTCATCGCGGCGATGCCGAACATGTCGCTCGGCTGCGAGTTCTACATGCCGCACCATGTGCTGACCGAGGACGTTCTGGAACAGCGCATCCCGAACCAGGCCGGTCATGTGATCGTGCCGCAGGGCCCGGGCCTCGGCATCTCTGTCACGGAGCAGTCGGTGCGTGACAACGCGCGGGTGCTTGCCACCGCCTGAGACGGATCGTCACCGCCGCCCCGGCGGCCCCGAAAAGGGACGAGACCGCCCCTTTTCCTTTGATTTCAAGGCCGTATTGCGGCCTTTCCAGACATGCCCCGCACCGGTTCAGGCTTCGGATACCCCCTGATTCGCCATCACAACGACGTGTTTCGACTAAAATTCCCGCGATCCGGCAGGCGGCGCGTCAAAAAAACAGACATTGGCCGCAAATCATAAATCCATTTGGTCCGGACCTTTGACAGTCCCGCCGGCGATGCCGCTCACTTGAGGCAGAACACTCACCGGACAGGGACCGAACAGATGAAATTCAGCTTGAAAGGCGCGGTGGCAGGGCTTCTGCTGGGGACGATGCTCGGCTCGGGCGGGGCCTGGGCCGATGGGGGGACGCTGCGCATCGCGATGACGGCGGCGGATGTGCCCACCACGACGGGGATGCCCAACAACGGCTTCGAGGGGATGCGCTTCCTCGGCTATACCGTATTCGAGCCGCTGATCGACTGGGATCTGAGCGACCCGAGCAAACCCGCCGATCTGCGCCCCGGTCTGGCCGAAAGCTGGGAGGTGGACCCGGCCGATCAGACCCGCTGGACCTTTCATCTGCGCAAGGGCGTGAAGTTCCATGACGGGTCGGATTTCAATGCCGATGCGGTGATCTGGAACCTCGACCGCTTCTTCGACGACAAGTCGCCGCAGTTCGACGCGAACGGCTCGGCGATCACCCGCGGGCGCAACCCGCTGATGAAGAGCTGGAAGAAGATCGACGACTATACCGTCGAGATCGACACCAAATATCCGGCCTCCTACTTCCCCTACATCATCTGCTACACGCTGATTGCAAGCCCCGCAGCCTTTGCCGCCGCCGGCAACGACTGGGCGAAATTCGCCCAGGCTCCGGCCGGGACCGGGCCGTTCAGGATCACCAAGGTGACGCCGCGGGTCTCGGTGGAACTCGCGCGCAACGACGCCTACTGGAACCCCGCGCGCGTGCCGAAGCTCGACAAGGTGGTGCTGCTGCCGATGCCGGAGGCGACGACGCGTCTGGCCGCGCTGCGCTCCGGTCAGGTCGACTGGATCGAGGTGCCGCCCCCCGACGCGATCCCCAGCCTGAAATCGGCCGGGTTCAACGTGGTCACCGGCGTCTATCCGCATGACTGGCCCTGGGAATGGGACGTGTCCGAGGGCTCGCCCTTCCATGACGTGCGGGTGCGGCAGGCGGCGAATTATGCCATCGACCGCGACGGTCTGGTGCAGATGCTCAACGGCACGGCGATCCCGGCAAAGGGCTGGTATACCCCGGACCATCCGCTGTTCGGCCATCCGAAGAACGATTATACCTACGATCCCGACAAGGCGCGCGCGCTGCTGAAAGAGGCCGGCTATGGCCCCGATCATCCGCTCAAGGCGAAGATCCTGACCTCGACCTCGGGGTCGGGGCAGATGCAGCCGGTGCAGATGAACGAATTCATCCAGCAGAATCTGGCCGAGGTGGGGATCGACATCGACCTTGAGACCACGGAATGGGGCACGCTGCTGGTGGCGCTGCGCAATGCGCCGGGCAGCGCGCCGACGATGGGGGCGAACGCGATCAACGTCTCCTTCGCGACCTCGGATCCGAGCTGGCTGGCGAAGTTCTTCCATTCGAAGAACAAGGCCCCGGTTTCCAGCAACTGGGGTCAGTATTCCAACCCCGAGGTCGATGCGGTCCTCGACAAGATGGAACTGGAGTTCGATCCGGCCAGGCGCGACGCCTATGCCCGGCAGGTCAACGAGCTGATCACCGATGACGCGGCCTGGCTTTATGTCGTGCATGACATGAACCCGCGGGCGATGACGAAGAAGGTCAAGGGCTTCCGCCCCGCCCAGTCGTGGTTTCAGGATCTGACCTCCGTCTCGATGGAGTGACCCCCCCCCAGGAAAGCCCCTCCCGCGGGGGGCTTTCCGCCCAGGACGGCGCTGCCCGCCGCCGCTTTCCGACGTTTCAGGACCGGCAAAGGATATTCCCCATGCTGTCTTTCACGATCCGCCGTCTGTTGCAGGCCATTCCGATCCTGCTCGGTGTGTCGATCCTCGTTTTCCTGATGGTCCAGATGATCCCGGGAAACGCCCTCGATCTGATGCTGCCCTCGGACGCACCGAAAGATCTGATCGAGAAGATGAAAGCCGAATACGGCTTCGACAAGCCCTTGTGGCAGCAATACCTGCGCTGGCTGTGGATGCTGCTGCACGGCGATCTGGGGGTGTCGATCTTCGACAGCACACCGGTGGCCGCGACGCTGTTCGACGCGCTCGGCAACACGTTCGTTCTGGCGATCCCGGCGGCGGTGCTGGGCTTCGGGCTCGGGATCTTCTTCGGCGTCACGGCGGCGCTGAACAACGGCAAAGCGGCTGACAAGGCGCTCTCGATGGTCTCGATCACCGGGGTAAGCCTGCCGCATTACTGGTTCGCCATCGTGCTGGTGGTGATCTTCTCGGTCGAGCTGAACTGGCTGCCGGCGCAGGGGATGCAGTTCGACACCCTGCCCAGCACCGTCGAAGGCCTGAAATCCATGGTCCTGCCGGTGATCACCCTGTCGCTCATTCCGATGGGCGTGGTCTCGCGCGTGGTGCGGGCCGCCGTCCTCGAGGTGATGAGCCAGGAGTTCGTCAACACGCTCAACGCCAAGGGGCTGTGGAGCCGCTCCGTTCTCGGCCATATCCTGAAGAATGCCGCGCCGGCGACGCTCGCGGTGATGGGGTTGCAGTTCGGCTATCTGCTCGGTGGCTCGATCCTCGTCGAGACGGTGTTCAACTGGCCGGGGTCGGGCAATCTGCTGAACCTCGCGATCTTCCGGCGCGACATTCCGGTGATGCAGGGCACGATCCTCGTGCTCGCGGCGTTCTTCGTGCTGCTGAACCTCGTCGTCGACGTGGCGCAGGCGCTGATCGACCCGCGCATCCGCCGCTGAGCGCCTTCGCCTTCTCCCCCCGGATGCCGGCCCCAGCCACAGGCGCGACCGGCCAGATGGAAAGGAAACCTTCATGAACCGCTCCGTCAAGGATACCGCATCGGAGTTCCCCGCCGTCGCCGGCCGTCTGAACGCCGTGCCGAGCCAGTCGCCCGGATACTGGACGCTGGTGCGCAAGCGGCTGATGCGCGACCCCGTGACGCTGATCGCCGCCGCTGTGCTGGTGCTGATCGTGCTTTCGGCGATCTTCGCGCCGCTGCTGGCGCCCTATGACCCGTTCATGGGCAAGATCACCCAGCGGATGAAGCCGGTGGGCTTCGCCGGCCATCTTCTGGGCACCGACGAGACCGGCCGGGACATGCTGTCGCGGCTGCTGTATGGCGGGCGGCTGTCGCTGACCTCGGGGATCGTGCCGGTGGCGATCGCGCTGGCGGTGGGCGGATTTCTGGGCATCAGCGCCGGGTTCTTCGGCGGGCCGGTCAATTCGGTCATCATGCGGGTGACGGACATCTTCTACGCCTTCCCCTCGATCCTGCTGGCCATCGCGATCTGCGGGATGCTGGGCACGGGGCTGTTCAACACGCTGGTCTCGCTGACGCTGGTGTTCATCCCGCCGATCATCCGGATCTCGGAATCGGTCACCACGCAGGTGCGCAGCCTGGATTTCGTCGAGGCCGCCCGGGCCTCCGGGGCGCGGCCCTTCGCACTGATGCGATATCAGGTGCTGCCCAACGTTCTCGCCCCGATCCTGGTCTATGCGACGTCGCTGGTGTCGCTGGCGATCATCCTGGCGGCGGGGCTCAGCTTTCTCGGGCTTGGCGTCTCGGCGCCGGCGGCCGAATGGGGGCTGATGCTGAACAGCCTGCGCCAGATGATCTACATCGACCCGCTCCTCGCCGCGCTGCCGGGGGTGCTGATCTTCCTCACGTCCATGTGCTTCAACCTGATCTCCGACGGGCTGCGCAGCGCGATGGATGTGCGTCTCAAGCTGTGAGGACCAAGGCCATGACCCGCAACGATCCTTCCGCCCGCGCGCTGCGCATCTCGGACATGCCGCGCGACCGCGGCGGCCCGGCGCAGCCGATGCTGATCCTGAAGGACTACAAGAAGCATTTTCCGATCCGCAAGGGCGTGCTGAACCGCACCGTCGGCCATGTGCAGGCGGTCGACGGCGTGTCGCTGACCGTGATGAAGGGCGAAATCCTCGGCGTGGTCGGTGAATCGGGCTGTGGCAAGTCCACGCTCAGCCGCCTCATCATGCACCTGATCGAACCCGACAGCGGCGAGATGATCTTCGACGGCGATCCGCTGTCCGAACATACCGGGCTGACGGTGCAGGCGCTGCGGCGCAACATGCAGATGGTGTTTCAGGACAGCTTTTCCTCGCTCAATCCGCGCATGACGATCGAGGATGCCATCGCCTTCGCCCCGATGATGAACGGCGTCGGCCGCGACGAGGCGCTCGCGCGCTCGCGCGGGCTGCTCGATCAGGTGGGGCTGGCCGCGGCGATGTTCGCGCGCCGCTACCCGCACGAGCTGTCTGGCGGTCAGCGCCAGCGCGTCAACATCGCCCGCGCCCTCGCGGTGGAACCGCGGATGGTGATCCTCGACGAGGCGGTCTCGGCGCTCGACAAATCGGTCGAGGCGCAGGTGCTGCAACTGCTGATCGAGCTGCAGGAGAGGTTCGATCTGACCTATATCTTCGTCAGTCACGATCTGAACGTGGTGCGCTACATCTCGGACCGGATCGCGGTGATGTATCTCGGCCGGGTGGTCGAGACCGGCAGCGTCGACCAGATCTGGGACAATGCCCGCCACCCCTACACGCAGGCGCTGCTGGCCTCGATCCCGAGCCTCGATCCCGACCGGCGCACCACCGCCGCCCCGATCAGCGGCGACCCGCCGAACCCGATCGACCCGCCTTCGGGCTGCCGGTTCCGCACCCGCTGTCCCTTCGCCGAAACCCTGTGCGCCACCACCGCCCCCGAAGTGCAGCCCGTGCAGGACGGGGCGGGCCACACCGTCGCCTGTCACATGGAAAACCCCGCCTCCGGTCACAGCCGCGCCGGCACCGGTGCCCGTCTGAAGGAGATCGCGCAATGAACCAGAGTGCAACGCCCGCCCCGGTTCCGGCCGCCGACACGGTTCTTGAGGTCGAGGATCTGCACGTCGCCTTCGGCAGTCGCAAGGAGCGGGTCTCGGTGGTGAACGGGGTCGATTTCAGCCTGAAGCGCGGCGAGGTGCTGGGAGTGCTGGGCGAATCCGGTTCCGGCAAGTCGGTGATGCTGCGCTCGCTGATGGGGCTGTTTCCGCGCCGGACCGAGCATCGCGGCCAGATCCGGCTACTCGGGCGCGACATTCTCGGCCTCGGGCCGCGGGCGCTGCGCCCGATCCGGGGACGCGATATCGCGATGGTGTTTCAGGAGCCGATGACCGCCTTCGATCCGGTGTTCACCGTCGGGCGCCAGATCACCGAGGCGATCCGCGCCCACGAAGGCCTGTCCGAGACCGAGGCCCGCGCCCGCGCGCTGGAGCTGTTCGAGCGCGTCGCCATCCCCTCGGCGAAATCGCGGCTGAGCAACTACCCGCACGAGATGTCGGGCGGGATGCGTCAGCGGGTGATGATCGCCCTCGCGCTGGCCTGCCGGCCGAAAGTGCTGCTGGCCGACGAGCCGACGACGGCCCTCGACGTGACGGTGCAGATTCAGATCCTGTTGCTGTTGCGCGAATTGCAACGCGAGATGGATATGGCGGTGATTTTCGTCACCCATGACATCGGCGTGGCGC
>NZ_JFZB01000026.1 GCF_000740785.1 Paenirhodobacter enshiensis
GTGCAGATTCAGATCCTGTTGCTGTTGCGCGAATTGCAACGCGAGATGGATATGGCGGTGATTTTCGTCACCCATGACATCGGCGTGGCGCAGGAGGTCTCGGACCGCATCGGGGTGATGTATGCCGGCCGCTTCGTCGAGATGGCACCGACCCGCGACATCATCCGCAGCCCGCGCCACCCCTACACGCACGGCCTGCTGGCGGCGACGATCCACGGCCAGCGCCGGGGCGATCATATCCAGACCATCCCGGGCGCGCCGCCCAACCTGGCGCACCTGCCCGAGGGCTGCGCCTTCGCCGAGCGCTGTGCCCGCACCGCTCCGGCATGTCGCGCCGCCATGCCCGCTCTGGCGCCGCTGAGCCCGGGCCATGCGGTGCGCTGCCGCGATCCGGAAGCGGAGACCTCTGCGGGGCAGCCCCGGTGACCGTCAGCGGCGTGCCTTCTCCGGGCTGGCGCGAGCGCCTGGTTCAGGGGGCGATCGCGGTTCTCGGGGCGGCGATGTGGGTGCAATGTATCCAGCACATCCTGTGGCCGGTCGCCGGGCTGCGATATGCCGCGATGGGGCTGCTCGGTGGATATCTGGTGCTGACGCTGCCTCAGGTCGGGCGCGGCACCCGGTGGATCGTGCTGGCCTGTCTGGGGGTGACGGGGCTGTGTCTGGCCAGCGGCTCGCCGGTATCGGCAGCGCTGTCGGGCCTCGATACCGCGCTGGTGTTCATGGGCTGCTTCCCGGCGATCGCGATGATCCGGTGGGCGCTGGAGCGCGGCGGCACCCTGAGCCGGATCGAGGCACGACACCGCGATCTGCCGCCGCAGGCGCGCAGCGATTCGCTGCTGGTCGTCGGTCATGTGATCGGCGCGGTGGTGACGATGGGCGCCTTCGCCATCGTGATGCCGCCGGCCGATCAGATGGGCGAGCTGCGCCTGCGCACGCAAGCGGCACGGGTGGCGCTGCGCGGGGTCAGCCTTGCGGTGCTGTGGACGCCGTTCACCGTCGGCATGGGATTTGCCGTACATGGCTTTCCGCAGGTGCCGCTGTGGCAGGCGATCCTGTGCGGCATGGGGCTGGCGCTGATCGGGCTGGCGTTGTCGATGGGGCGCGGCGCATTCAGCGGTCTGCGCCGGATCGCGCCCGGGCTCGGTTCCGTGGCCGTGCCGGTGCTGGGGGCTTCGGCGGTGCTGGCGGCGGTGAACCTGCTCAGCGCGATGCCGGCCATGGACACGATTATCCTGACGGCCCCGCTGGCGGTGCTGGCCTTCGCGCTGATCGCCCATCGCGCGGCCCTGCCCGGGCTGAAACCCGTGCTGCGCGCCAGCCTGAACGGACTCGGCAACGAGATGGCGCTGTTCTCGGCCTCGGTGGCGATGGGGATGGCCCTGACGTCGAACCCGGCGTTCCGCGCGGCGCTCGACGGGCTCGATCTGGCGCGGCTGCCGGCGGTGATGACGGCGATTTTCGCGATGCTGAACGGGATCGGCATCGCCTGACATTCGACAAACGGCCAGCTTTCTGGCGCAAGGGAAGGACAGATCATGACGTTACCCGATACCGCGGTGCCGACCATCGCCCAGGCCCGCAGGATGCTGAGCGGAAGGGAAATCTCGGTGCCCGAACTGGTCGAGGCCTGCCTGAGCCGCGTCGCGGCCTACGAAGACACCGTCCACGCCTTCGTCACCCGCACCATCGAGACAGCCCGCGCCGAGGCCCGCACCCTGCAAGCCGAGCTCGATGCCGGCCGCCCGCGCAGCCCGCTGCACGGCATCCCGATCGGGCTGAAGGACATCTATGACACGCAAGGTGTGCTGACCACCGCCCACAGCAAGGTGCTGGAAGACAACATCCCCGCCGAGGACGCCACCACCGTCACCCGCCTGCGTCAGGCGGGGACCGTCAGCCTCGGCAAGCTGTCGACCTGGGAATTCGCCATCGGCGGGCCGAGTTTCGATCTGCCCTGGCCGCCGGCCACCAACCCGTGGAACAGCGATCACGACCCGGGCGGCTCGTCCTCGGGGACCGGGGCGGCGGTTGCGACGGGGATGGTGATCGCGGGGATGGGCACGGATACCGGCGGCTCGATCCGCATTCCGGCGGCACGCTGCGGCATCGCCGGGCTGAAGCCGACCTATGGCCGGGTCAGCCGCCGGGGGGTGATCCCGCTCGCCTGGAGCCTCGATCACGCAGGGCCGATGTGCTGGACCACCGAAGACTGCGCGCTGATGCTGCAAGAGATCGCCGGTCACGATCCGCTGGATCCGGCCTCGGCGCGGGCGGCGGTGCCCGATTACACGACGGCGCTGGCGCAGGGCATCCGCGGCAAGCGCATCGTCGTGCCGCGGCATTTCTTCGAGACCGACAGCCCCGCCGATGCCGATTGTCTCGCCGCCTTCGAGGAGGCCCTTGGCGTGCTGCGCAGCCTCGGGGCGACGGTGACCGGGATCCGGCTGTCGCCGCTGCAAGATTACGTTGCCTGTCAGACGGTCATCTCGCGCTCGGAATCCTATACCGGGCACGAGATCAACCTGAAGACGCGGCCCGGAGACTATGGCCGCTTCGCGCGCGAGCGCATCACCCTCGGCGCGTTCTACACCGCCGCCGATTACCTGCAGGCGCAGCGCCGCCGCCGCGAGCTGAGCGCGGAATTCGCCCGCGCCATGTCCGGGGCCGATCTGTGCGTGCTGCCCACCCTGCCCGGCGGCGCCCCGCCGATGCGCGGCCAGTCGACCCACGCCATGTTGGAGCGCCCGCTGTATGTCCAGCCGTTCAACGTCACCGGCTCGCCCGCACTGTCGGTGTGCAACGGCTTTTCCCCGGCCGGGCTGCCGTTCGGTCTGCAGATCGTCGGCCATCCGTTCGACGAAGCCGGAGTCCTCGCCGCCGGTCACGCCTATGAGCAGGCGACCGCCTGGCGCGCACGCCATGCCAACCCGCTGCACCCCTCGCCATGGGCAGCGGCCCCCGCCGTGTAATTCCCTGCAACCTACCGATACAGAAAGATTTCCCATGACGACAGATCCCAACATGACCGCCACGCTGAGCGACAGCGAGGTCGACACCCTGATCAGACGCTCCGGGCTGAGCCCCGATGCAGAGTTGCGCTCTGCGCTTCATGCGTCATGGACCCATGCTGCGCAGGTGACTTCGGCGGTGCGCAAACCCCGTCCGCACAGCGCCGAGCCCGCGCATGTCTTCGCCCTGCCGGTGCCGCCCGGGCAGCAGCTGTAATCCCGCCGCGGCCGGCCGTTCAGTCGGGGAGGCGGATCTCGGTGCGGAAGGCGCCCGACGGGCCGCAATGCCAGGTTTCAGAGCGCTGACACAACCGCCCCCCGGCCTCGAAGAAGCTGCGGATCAGCCGGATCGCCGGAACGACCTCGGTCGCGGGCAGGTCCGGGGCGAAATAGCGGCGCGCGCCCGCCGGCGCGGTGGCGGCGAAAAATTCGACCGTGGCATCGCGGACATCGGTGCCGAACATCCGGCGGATGATGCGGTAGAACGGTTCCGCCCCGATCTGCGGATCGTCGAAGATCGGACGGAATTCGGCTCTCAGGAAGGCATGGGTATAGGCGGCGGGCCGCCCCGTCGCGATATGGCGGCGCAGCATCTCGCAGCGAAACCACTCGCCATCCCGCGCAAGGCCATCCTGCGCAAGACCGAGCCGGGCGACATCCTCCGGCTCCGCCGCCGAAAGCCCGAGGATCTCGAGACGGGTCTCGTCGAGATCGTAAAGCGAAAAGGTTTCGAGGGAATGAAGCTGCATCGTGTAGGTGCTGCCCGCCGTGCGCAGCACCACCGTTCCCGCGCCCTGCCGGCGGCTGATCAGACCGCGCATCTCCAGCCGGCGCAGCGCCTCGCGCACGGTCGAGCGGCTGACCCCGAGATCGTGCGCCATCTGACGCTCCGGCGGCAGAGTGGCACCGACCGGCAGCCTCCCCGCAGCGATCTGATGCGCCAGATCGAGGCTGAGCGTTTCGTAGCGCGGCACACGCTGGGACATCGGTTCCCTCCCCGGAACGCCCGCGCCATCCGGGGCGCGCACCGGGGCAGTTTACACGCAGCCCCCCGGCCCCGCCAAGGCCCGGCGGCCGAGGGCCTATTCCGCCGCCGCCGCTGCGTCCTTCACCCCCGCCGTAAGGGTGCGGATCACCTGATCGGTGTCCTGAACGTCGCAAAAGCTCTGGATCAGGGCGTTCAGCGCGCCGTTGTGATCGGCATCCGAGAACGCCGCGCAGCCGTCCGAGACGAACAGCGTCTGATAGTTCAGCATCATCGCATCGCGCGCGGTGGACTCGCAGCACACATGCGTCGCCACGCCGGTGATCACCACGGTGTCGATGCCGCGTTCCTGAAGATGGGCGGGCAGATCCGACGCCCCCTGAATGAACGCGCTGAACCGGCACTTGCGGATCTGCGCGTCTTCGGGACGAACGTCGAGGTCGGGATACAGCTCGTGGCCGAGGCTGCCGGGTGCCATCTCGCGATACATCGCCTCGCGGTTGGCCTCGTTGAGGATCTTGTCGGTCCACACTGACCAGCTGCGCCGGGTTTCGGGCAGCAGCGTGTTGCGGATCCACACCACATGGCCGCCGCTGTCGCGAAACGCCGCGGCGAGGCGGTTGATGTTGGGCACGATCTCGCGCCCGACCGGCAACTCGGCCGGCATTCCGGGGGCGAGGAAGCAGTTCTGCATGTCGACCACGATCAGCGCCGAGCGTGCCGGCTCGATCCGGTCGTAGATCTGCAGCTTGCCGCGGCGCCCCATCAGGCGGCGCATGGTCTGCTCGGTGATCTCGATTCTGTGCATGGGATATCCTTTCGCGGGTCAGGAAAAGGCGATGTCGGGGCGCAGGTCGCGGGCGCCGAGGGCGCGTTCGATCACCCGGCCGGCGCGATAGGCGAGGGCCTCCTGAAACGGTGCGGCGACGATCTGCACCGAAGCGGGCAGCCCGCCCGCATCCGGCCCGCAAGGCGCCGACAGCACCGGGTTTCCGGTGACGTTGAACGGACCGGTCAGGTTCAGCCCGCTCAGCATCGTGCCGGGTTTCTGCGCCGCGGCCACCGGCGCATCCGAGGCGCCCGACAGGCACAGCAGCAGGTCGAAGTCGCGAAATGCCGCGGCGAATTCGGCGATCATTTCCTGCCGGCGGCGCAGGGCCTGAATGTAATCGGCCGCACTCAGCAGGGCGCCCACGGCCAGCCGCTCGCGCAGGAACGGGCCAAAGATCCCGGGTTGGGTGCGAAAGTCCTGCTCATGCACGGTGAAGGCCTCGGCCAGCAGCATCACCCGGTTGACGGCGATGAAATCCTGAACCGGGCTGCCCCGCCATTCGCCGATCTCGGCCCCGGCGGCCCGCAACGCCCCGGCCGCGGCGTCGAGCGCGGCGGTGACCTCGGGCGAAAGGCGCCCGGCGCAATCCTCGACCCAGCCCGCCATGACCCCGATCCGCAGCCCGGCGACGCCGGCGTCGATGCCGCTCGGAAAATCCGGCACCCGTGCGGCGGCAGAGCCCGGATCCCCCGCATCGTATCCTGAAATCGCATTCAGCATCAAAGCGTTGTCGGCCATCGTCCAGGTCATCGGCCCGGCGTGATCGAGGCTCCATGCCAATGGCGAGATGCCGCGCCGCGACACCCGGCCATAGGTCGGTTTCATCCCCGCGAGGCCGCAATAGGCCGAGGGGATGCGGATCGAGCCCCCGGTATCCGTGCCGATCGCCGCCGGCACGATCGCCGCCGCGACCGAAGCGCCCGAGCCGCTCGATGAGCCGCCGGGATAATGATCCAGGTTCCAGGGATTGCGCGCCGGGCCGGTCGGCAAGGTCGGGTCCGGGCCGCCGATGGCGAATTCATGGGTTTCGGTCTTCGCGAGAACGATGGCGCCGGCGGCGCGCAGCCGCCCGACCACCACGCAATCCGCGGCCGCCGGACCGCTTTGCCCCGTCGTCAGCCGCGAGCCGTTGCCGGTCTCGTATCCGGCGACGTCGCAAATGTCCTTGATCCCGACCGGCACGCCATGCAGCGGGCCGCGCAGCCGCCCCGCCGCCAGATCGGCATCGGCCGCCGCCGCCTCGGCCAGAACCCGGTCCGGATCGAGCGTGGCGATACTGCGCAGCCGGCTTCCCAGACGTTCGGCGCGGTCAAGGGACACCCGGGCCACTTCGCGCGCCGTTAGCCTGCCGTCGCGAATATCCGCCGCAAGCGCGGTGACGGTGCGTTGCCAAATCTCCATCTGATCATCCATTCTGGCTGTCGTCTGAAAGGCAGCATCGGCGCGATCGCCATATGGTCCGAACCAATTTCATCTGGGACAGGCCAAAACGGTCGCAAATCGCGAAATTGCCCAATCGGCAGGACATCCGGGGCGGAGTTGCCCGTTCTTTCACACGCCGCCGGATGGCCGCCCGGAGACAGCACCGCAGGGCGGGGCATAGCGGGCGCGCGGGCGGATGATCTCGTTGCGCTCAGCCTGTTCGATGGCGTGCGCGGCCCACCCCGCCATCCGCCCGACGCCGAAGATCGCGAAGGCGGCGGTCGCGGGCAGGGCGTGACACTCGGCCAGCGCGGCCAGCGCCGCGTCAATGTTGGGCGCGAGCCCCAGATGCGCCGCGGCCGCCCCGACCGCCGCTCGCGTCCCGTCCTGCGCCGGCAGCGCATCGAGCAGACAGCGCGCCCGGATGTCTCCGTCTGGGTAAAGCGGATGGCCGAAGCCGAAACCGTAGGGCGACACGCCCGGACGGGCCGAAAGAAAGGCCCCGAACCGCCCGCGCCGCGCTGCCTGCAACGCTTCGCGCGCCAGAACCGCGACACCGCCGTGACGCGGGCCGCTCAACGTCGCCATGCCCGCCAGCAGCGCCGCCGGCAGGCTCGCCCCGGTCGAGGCACAGACCCGCACCGCGAAGGTCGAGGGGTTGAGCTCGTGATCGCTGAGCAGCACGAGCGCGCGGCGCACAGCGTCGGTGGCGGCCGTATCCAGCCCCCAGGCCGCGCGAAACCGCAGATGCACCGCGCCCTCGCCCGCCCGGCCCAGCATCGCATCGGTCACCCCGGCCAGCAGGGCCGGCAACTCGCCCCCGATTTCGGCCCGCGCCCGGCCCTGCATCGGGGCCGCCGTCGCGGCCCGGGCCGACAGGGCGGACAAAACCCGGCCAAGAGCGCTGTCGCCGCCGCCGTCGAAGGCAACGACGGGCGTGGAAAACGGCGCGATTGCGCACAGATGGGCGGCAATGTCCTCGCAGTTCATGTTCTGCGCACAATCTTCAGCCGGACGCCCGGCGAAGCGCAACCGCCCATCGCCGATATCGGAGACCGACGTGCTCAGCACCGGATCGCCCCAGCGGATCGCGGCGCGGGCGACCTCGGCGCGGGCGCGGGGGCGGCGATGGCGCGCCAGCAGCGCCAGAATATCGGCCCGGGCATAGAGGCTGCGCCGCGCGTCCTGCCGATCCGACTGAACCCGCACCAGCGCGCGGCTGGCATAGGCATAGAGCGTCTGCGCCCGCACCCCCAAAAGCGCGCAGGCCGAGCGCGCGTCGATCCACTCCGGTTCCGTCATGCCCGTCTCCGAACGTTTCGGGTTGCCCGGCCAATCTGCATGACCCGACACCGCACATGGTTGCGGAATTTACATTGATTGTCTTTATCAAGATTGCCACCGGCGCCTGCCGCGCGCTGTCCTGAACCTCACCGGATCGTGGAGCGCCTCATGAAACCCCTGTTCATTGCCGAAATCGACGCAGCCCTGGGCGCGGATCTGCCCGCGGAGGTCACTGTCCATGACAGCGCGCCGGCGATGCTGCCCTCGGTCTTCGCGGTTTCGGATCTGGCCTGCGCGGCGATGCGCGCGGCCGGGACGGAGCTTGCGGCCTGCCTCGGGGCGGGGGCGATTGCGCTCGACCGGCGGCTGACGCTGATGTGGTTTCAGACCAGCCTGCGGCCGCAGGGATGGGCGGTGCCGGCAGCTTGGGATGCGATTGCCGGCGATTATCGGGCCCGCGACGGTTGGGTGCGGCTGCACACCAATGCCGCGGCGCATCGGGCGGCGGCGCTGTCGGTGCTGGGCTGTGCGCCCGATCGCACCGCGGTGGCCGAGGCCGTCCGCGACCGGGACCGCGACGCGCTGGAGGCCGCCGTGGTCGCGGCGGGCGGGGCTGCGGCGGCGATGCACGATCTGGCTGGCTGGGCTGCCCATCCGCAGGGCCGCGCCGTCGCGCAGGAGCCGCTGATCGCCTGGACCGACGCCGGTCAGGCCCCGGCCCGCCCACGGCCGGGGCTGCGCGGCCTGCGGGTTCTGGATCTGACGCGCGTGCTGGCCGGGCCGGTCGCGACGCGGTTTCTGGCCGGCTTCGGCGCCCAGGTCCTGCGCATCGACCCGCCCGGCTGGGACGAGCCCGGGATCGTCCCCGAAGTCACGCCGGGCAAGCGGTGTCTCGGGCTCGATCTGCGCCGCACCGCTGACCGGGCCCGGTTCGAGGCCCTGCTGTCGGGCGCCGACGTTCTGGTCCATGGCTACCGGCCGGGCGCGCTGGACGGGCTGGGCTACGATGCGGCCCGGCGCCGTTCCCTCGCCCCGGCGCTGATCGAGGTCACGCTCGACGCCTATGGCTGGGCCGGCCCCTGGGCGGGGCGGCGCGGTTTCGACAGCCTGGTGCAGATCAGTTGCGGCATCGCCGAGGCGGGGATGCGCCGGACGGGGGCCGCGCGCCCCGTCCCCCTGCCGGTGCAGGCGCTGGACCATGCGACGGGCTATCTGATGGCGGCGGCGGTGCTGCGCGCGCTGCGCCGGCGCGACCGCACCGGGCAAATCGCCTCGGCGCGGCTGTCGCTGGCCCGAACGGCGGCGCTGCTGACCTCGGCCGGGGAAGAAGAACAGCGCCCCGACCTCGCCCCGGAAACCGCCGCCGATCTGGCACCGGAGACCGAGGCCACCGTCTGGGGCCCGGCGCGACGGTTGCGGTTCCCGATCCGGCTGCCGGACGGATCGGGCGCGCGCTGGTCGTGCCCCGCCGGGCCGTTGCGCGCCGCCCCGCCCGGGACGGTCTGGGCCTAGGCCTGCTCCGTCAGCCGGCCGGTCAGCGTGGCGCTGTCGGTCACGTCGCCGAAGAACAGCGCGAAGTTGATCAGCGCGGCGGCGTGCTCGTCATCGCGGATCGTGGCGTTGGCGTCTGACACCATCGTGGTGCGATAGTTCAGCATCATCGCGTCGCGCGCCGTCGACTCGCAGCACGCGTTGGTCATCGTGCCGGCGACCCAGATCGCGCCGATCCCGCGCGCGCGCAGGATCTGATCGAGCGCCGAGGCCCCGCTGACGAAGGCGCTGTAACGGGTTTTCTCCACCACCAGATCGCCGTCCTTCACCTCAAGGCCGGGCCACAGCTGCGAGCCTTCGGCGTCGCGCTGAAGCGCCTCGCAGCGGCGGGCGTATTTGTCCGGGCTCATCAGGATACGGTGGAAATGCGGGATCGAGAGCTCGGCCTCCGGGGTGTAGAGCGTGCGGATCCACACCACCGTGCCGCCTGCGCTGCGCAGCGCATCGGCCAGCGCGTTGACCGTGCCCACGATCTCGCGCGATTTCGGCACCGAGGCGCCGGATGCCGGATCCATGAAGTAATTCTGCATGTCGACCACCACCAGAGCGGTCTGCCCCGGCGCCACATCGTCATGCACGATCGCCTTGCCCTGACGCGCCAGAATCCGCTCCTGCGCCCAATCCGGCATCTCGAAATTATGTATGTTGCTCATCTTTTCCCGATTTCCCTGTCAGATCGGCCTGTTTTTTAGCCGAACGTGAAACTTTCCCGCTCATTTTCGGCAAAATCTTGTATACAGTATACGGTATCCGTAGGCCATCCCCATCGTTCACTCATCTGGCAGACCGTTCCATGAAACCGTTCAAGACACTGTGCGCCTCGATGGCCGTCGCCGCGAGCCTGCTTTCCGCCGCCCCCGCCGGGGCTCAGGACACCACCAAAATCAAGTTCATGGAGGTGATCCACTCGCTGTTCTACGCGCCGCTTTATGTCGCGAAGGGACAGGGCTACTTCGCCCGCCACGGCATCGACTTCGATCTGCTGGCGGCGCAGGGCAGCGACAAGGCGACCGCCGCCTTGCTGGGCGGGGCGGCCGACATCGCGCTCGTCGGACCGGAAACCTCGGTCTATGTCCAGACCGGCAAGTCGCCGGTGAAGATCCGGCTGTTCGCCGGGCTGACGGCGACGGACGGTTCGTTCCTGATGGGACACGAGGCGATCGACGGCTTCGACTGGAGCCAGCTGCGCGGCAAGAAGATCCTCGGCTGGCGCGAGGGGTCTTCGCCCGCGCTGTTCCTGCGCGCCGCGCTGAAGAAGCACGGGCTCGACCCCGACAAGGACGTGCAGATCGTCACCAATATCGCGCCCGCCGCGCGCACCGGCGCCTTCATGGCGAAGACCGCCGATTTCGGCACGTTCTTCGAGCCCGACGTCTCGGTGATGGCGGCGACGAAGGGATATGTGCCGCTGGCGAACGTCGGCTCCGAGGTCGGGCGGATCGACTATACCGTCTTCGCCGCCACCCAGACCTTCATCGCCGAGAAGCCGCAGATCGTGCAGGGCTTCACCGATGCCATCGCCGAGGCCGAGGCCTGGGTCGCCACCGCCTCGCCCGAAGAGGCGGCGAAGGTGCTCGAACCGTTCTTCCCGGGCGTCGATCCGGCGGTTCTGCAGACCAGCTTCGAGCGTCAGCGCGCCGCCGGCCTGTGGAAAGCCACCCCCGTCATCGCGCCCGAGGCGATCTCGGCATTGCAGGATATGCTGATCGACGGCGGGCTGATGCGTGCCGAAGACCGCCAGCCCTACGAAGCCCTCGTCGCCCCCGAATTCGCCGCGAAGGCCCGGTGATGCAGGTGCAGCCCCCCCTTCCCGCCACGGCTCTTCCCGCCACAGCTTTTCCCGCCGCGGCGCGCACCGTTCCGCCCGCCGTCGAATTCCGCGACGTGCACCTGCATTACTTCACCGACAAGGGCGAGACTCACGCCCTGTCGGGCATCAGTTTCACCGTCCGGAAGGGCGAGTTCATCTCGCTCGTCGGGCAGTCGGGCTGCGGCAAGAGCACGATGCTGTCGCTGCTCGCCGGGCTGATCCGGCCGACCTCGGGCGAGATCCTGATCAACGGCCGCCCGGTGTCCGGACCGCCGCCCGAAGTGGGTTTCATGCTGCAGCAAGACAGCCTGTTCGAATGGCGCACCATCCTCGACAACGTGCTGCTCGGGCCGGAGGTGCGCGGCATGGACATGATGGCCGCCCATCACCGCGCTGAACGGCTGCTGAAAAGCTATGGCCTCGGCCAGTTCATGGGCCATCGTCCGACGGAACTCTCTGGCGGGATGCGCCAGCGCGCGGCTCTGGCGCGGACCATGTGTATGCAGCCCGATCTTCTGCTGCTCGACGAGCCGTTCTCCGCCCTCGACTTCCAGACCCGGCTGTCGATCGCCGATGAGATCGGCGCGATCATCCGCTCCGAGGGCAAGACCGCGATCCTCGTCACCCATGACATCCCCGAAGCCATCGCGATGGCCGACCGGGTGATCGTGCTGGCGCCGCGCCCGGGGCGGTTGCGCTCGATCCACGAGATCCGTTTCCCGAGTGCGGGCGACACCCGCCCGGGCGCCTTCGCGGCCCGCGAAGCCGCGGAATTCCAAGGCTATTTCAACCGCATCTGGGGAGAGATGGAAGACCATGCCTGAGACCGTTTCCGTTTCGCCCGGGGTCAGCGCCGCGCCGAAGACGCCCAGCCCCGCCTACCGCGCCTGGCAGGGCGCTCAGCGCCGGCGCCGGATGCTGATCGCGCTCAGCCGGATCGCTCTGCTCGGGCTGTTTCTGGCCGCGTGGGAGATCGCGCCGCGCATGGAATGGGTCAACCCGATGCTGACCAGCTACCCCTCGGCGGTGTGGCAGGCCACGGCCGAGCTGATCGGCGACGGTCAGCTTTGGTCGAACCTGTGGGTGACGCTGGTCGAGGTGGTGATCAGCTTCGCCGCGGCGATGATCGGCGGCACCGCCATCGCCGTCGCGCTGTGGATGTCGCCCGCGCTCGAACGGGTGCTCGATCCGTTCCTCGTGGTGCTGAACGCGCTGCCGAAGATCGCGCTGGTGCCGATCTTCTATATCTGGCTCGGTCCGACCGGGTCGATCTACGCGGTGGCGATCGCGGTCTCGGTCTTCATCACCATCCTGATGCTGTATACCGGGTTCCGCCAGACCGACCCGAACAAGGTCAAGCTGGTGCGCACCATGGGCGCGAGCCGGGCGCAGGTTCTGGGCAAGGTGGTGCTGCCGGGCAATATCGACACCTTCACCGCCGCGCTGAAGGCCAATGTCGGGCTGTCGCTGGTCGGCGTGATCGTGGGGGAATTCCAGGCCTCGACCGCGGGTCTGGGCTATCTGATCGTCTACGGCAGCCAGATCTTCCGCATGGACATGGTGATGGCGGCGATCGTGGTGCTCGGGGTGATCTCGATCGCGATCTACCTGCTGATCCAGATGCTCGAACGCCGGCTGGCGCGCTGAGCGGACCTTTCCGGCCGGGCGGTTCGCGCCGCCCGGCCCCATCCTTCGCGAAAGACCTTTCATGCCCTCCTTCCTTTCCGTCGCCGATCCGTCGCACTGGCTGATCGCAGGGGTAATCGTGTTTCTCGGCTCCTGTCTTCAGGGGCTCAGCGGGGTCGGCCTCGGCATGGTGGCGGCGCCGATCCTGCTGCTGAGCGTGCCGCAGCTGGTGCCGGGGCCGCTGTTGTTCATCTCCTGCGTGATCTCGGTGATGTCGCTGTGGCGCGAGCGCGATGCGCTCGACACCTCGGGGCTCGGCTATGCGCTGGCGGGGCGGCTGGTCGCCTCGGCGCTGGCGGCCTGGGCCATCGGCTTCCTGCCCGCGCGCGAGATGAGCCTGCTGTTCGGCGCGGTGATCGTGCTGGGCGCCGGGCTCAGCCTGACGCGGCTGCGCTTCGCGCCCACGCGCCCGGCGCTGCTGGTGGCGGGGACGCTCTCGGGGTTCATGGGCACGCTGACCTCGGCCGGGATGCCACCGATGGCGCTGGTCTATCAGAACGCCCGCCCGGCGACGATCCGGGCCTCGCTGTCGGGGTTTCTGGCGCTTGGAACGGTGTTCTCGATGATCTCGCTCGCGGCGGTCGGCCGGTTCGGCGTGCAGGACGTGATGCTCGGTCTGTTCCTGCTGATCCCGATGGGGCTCGGCTACCGGGTATCGACGCCGCTCGCGCGCCGGGTGCCGCGCGCCACGCTCCGGCTGATCGTGATCGGGCTGTCGGCGCTTGCGGGCTTCGCGCTGCTGGCGCGCGGCCTTTGACCTTTCCCCCGGGCAGGCGCGCCATTGCAACGCCCCCGGTCTTCGATGCAAGATCGCCCCGCAAGGAGGGCCCCATGCAGGATAATTCCGGCGATGCGCCGCAAAAGATCGGACAGATGCACGGTGCCCTGTTCACCAAGGTCTATGAAGAGATCAAGAAGGGCATCGTCTCGGGGCGGTTTCGCGCCGGCGACCGTCTGTATGAAGAGCGCCTGGCCGAGGAATTCGGCGTCTCGCGCAACCCGATCCGCGAGGCGTTCCGCCTGCTCGGCTCCGAGGGGCTGGTCGAGGTCATCAACCGCCGCGGTGTCTATGTGCGCTTCCTCGATCAGCGCCAGTCGCGCGAGATCGTCGAGATCCGCGCCGTTCTCGAAGGCCACAACGCCCGCCTCGCCGCCCGGCGCGGCGATCCGGCACTGCTGGCGCAGGCGCAAAGCATTCTCGACGAGGGCAGCCGCGCCCTCGACGGCGGTTCCCCCGAGATCCTGCCCGGCCTGAACGAGAGGTTCCACGACATGCTCGCCCGCGCCGGCGACAACGAGCTTTTGCAAGAGATGCTCGGTCAGCTGCGGCTGCGTTCGGCGCTGCTGTTCGCCAAGGCCGACCCCACCATCCAGCGCGACAGCTGGAGCGAGCACGCCCATATCCTGAAAGCGATCATCGACCGGGCCGAGGACCGCGCCGCCGATCTGGCGACCGCGCATGTGCTGAATGCCGGTCGCCGCGCCGAGGCGATCTCGGGCGCCGAACGTGTCGACGTCCCGCCCGACACCGATGAGGCGGACCGGCCCGGCCGCACCCGGCGCGGTCCCCGCGCCTGACCGGCCGCCGGGCTCAGTTCTGCGTCACCAGCGCGTGCAC
>NZ_JFZB01000027.1 GCF_000740785.1 Paenirhodobacter enshiensis
ACCATCAAACCGTGGGATCAAACACCTAGAGTTTCTGGGCGTTGATCACAATGCCGGGCTGGCGGCGCCATCGGGGCTCGGGACGTTGTATCCAATCGCGCTATGCGGTCTGTCGTCGTTATAGTGTCTACACTGATCATCCAGCTTTTCGCTGGCATCTGCAAGGCTCATGCACCAGTGCGCGTTCAGGCACTCGGACCTGAGCTTGCTGTTGAACGTCTCGATGAAGCCGTCGTCTGTCGGCTTGCCCGGTCGCGAGAAGTCCAGCGTGGCCTCCTTGGCGCAGGCCCACAGATAGAGATCTCTGGAGACAAATTCGCTGCCGTTGTCGACCCTTATGGTTTTCGGATAGAAACTCGGGGCTATTCATACCTCGCTATCCTCAAGTTCGAGAAGGAGGGCAGAAACGCCAGAGACGTGGTTTGCGGCCCGCAATCAGTCGCCATAATGTTCAGCGAGCACTTCGACGCATAAGTATCTGAAACCGCATGTGCCAGGGCAGATACACAGAGTTCAGGACATTCTCCGACTGACAAACTCGGCCCGCAGCAGAGCACGAGGCCCAACGCCAGCTACACCATCAGCGGGGACATCATCCGCGCCCCGACCGGACGTTCCGGCGAAGCCCGTCGCGCCGGAGGTATCTTCCGGTGCGGCACAGGAGCAGAGGCGGGAAACGATCGTGTCGCTCACCTCGTTCCCGCCGCGGATGGCAACCATCGCCGGGTGCATCGGATCCCTGAAGCAACAGTCGATGGCGGCGGACCGGATCTTGCTGTGGCTGTCCGAAGAGCAGTTCCCGAACCGGATGCAGGATCTTCCCGAAGCGCTGCGCTCTTTGGAGGACGAGCGGTTCTCGATCCGCTGGGTGCGCGGCGATATCGGTCCGCACAAGAAGTATTTCTATGCGATGCAGGAATTCCCGGACGCGGTCGTGGTGACGGTCGACGACGATGTCGCCTATGACCGCGATCTGCTGCGATGCCTGCACGAAGCCCATCTGGCCCATCCGGACACGATCGTCGCCGGGCGGACGAACCTGGTCCGGTTTCGTCCCGACGGCGGCGTGCGCACCTATGACCAATGGGCCTACGACTACCAGCACCTGCGCGAAACCGAGACCTATGCGCTGTTGCCCACAGGGGTTGGCGGCGTGCTCTATCCTGCCGGGGCCATTCCGTCAGAGGCTTTCGATGCCGATCTGATCGCCGAACTCTGCCCCCATGCCGACGATCTGTGGCTGAAGGCGATGGCAACGGCCAACGGCTATCCGGTGTCGATGCCCCGCAAGCGGTTTTCCTATCCGAATATCGACGGCTCGCAGACCGCGGCACTGTGGCGGGGAAACTCGTTCCGCAACGGCAACGATCTCGCGCTCGGGAAAATCCTGGCGGGGCTGGAGGCGGCTTATGGCATTGCGACGCCGATCCTGCACCGGATCTGGGGGGTCCGTCCCGACGGGTCTTTCGTGGGGCCGGGCGACACACCGGACCGCGAGCCGCTCTGGCCCGACGCGAGCCGGGAGCGGGCCGGCGAGTGCCTGCGCCGGTCGGGCTGAGTGCGGAGCCGCCCCGATGCACAGGAAAACCCATATCCCCACCCTCTCGGTCATCGTCACGTTCCACAACGAATCCGCCTATCTGGAACAATGCCTGACCTCGATTCTCGGGCAGAGCCTGAGCGACATCGAGGTCATCTGCGTCGACGATTCCTCGACCGACAGCACTCCGAAACTGCTGAGGAAATTCGAACGCGCCGATTCCCGGGTCGCGGTTCTCAACAGCAGCATGAAAAGCCTGCCCGCCTCGCGCAACATCGGGCTGCGCGAGGCCACGGGAGAGTATGTTGCCTTCGTCGACGGAGACGACTTCCTCGACCCCGGTTACTACGAGGCCCTGCATGACGCGGCCCGCGATGCCTGGCCCGGAGGCGCGGACGGTGCACGCTCCGGCTACACGAGCCTCTGGCCCGACCGTCAGCAGGACGACCGCTTTTGCGAGATCATCGAGCGGCGGGCCACAGAGGGATGCCTGCTCAATTCCTGGGACAACAGCAATGTCGTGTGGAACGCGATCTACCGGCGCAGCTCTCTGCTCGGGGCGGGGTGCTACTATTTCCGGGAAGACCCCAAAACGACCGAGGATCTGTTCTGGACATTGCGCGCGATGCATCGGCTGCGGATCATGGTGCCGGTCGCGGGGGTGCGCTACTGGTATCGCATGGACAAGCCGAACAGGCTGTCCTCGGTCACGGTGCCGAATGCGCTGAACCTGCTGAAAGCCAACAAGCAGGCTCTGGACTACATCCAGGGTGCGATCTGGGGGAATGTCGACGAATATTATCACCAGTTCGAGCGCATCCTGTGGCGCTATACGCTGTGGGAAGAGCGGCTCCGCGGGCTGGTCGGCGACAATCATCCCGCCCTCGCGAGAACGCATCGGGACATGCGGGACGCTTACGCGGCATGTCGCCATCCCCAGATCGCAGAGCACATCCACCGCAATGACTGGTGGCCGAAATATGACGCGATCCTCGGATCTGGCGGGGGCGCCGCGGCACAGCGGCCGGCCGCAGGGCTGAAATCCGTGCCGTGACGGGGGCGGGCACGGGGACGGGGGGCATGGCATGAGGCCGGTTTCCTGCGGCGCGCGGTCATTCGGGTGGTTGCCTCGGCGGCGCGGACGTCGGATGTAAGGCGGGCATCTGCGACGTCTGATA
Organism: Paenirhodobacter enshiensis; assembly: GCF_000740785.1. GTDB lineage: Bacteria > Pseudomonadota > Alphaproteobacteria > Rhodobacterales > Rhodobacteraceae > Rhodobacter > Rhodobacter enshiensis. Next base: position 2,719 of record NZ_JFZB01000027.1, read on the forward strand.
TGCGTTTCTGCGTCGGGTCGGATGCCTGCCGCAGGAAATGACCGAGATGCCCGAACACCAGCGCCCCATCCACCCTCCCGTCCGCCTTGCCCCGTCGCCGTGCCGCGCGACCGTCTTCGTGGCGCACCCGACCGGGGGCGTGATGCCGGCGCAGGCCGGCCCGCTGCTGCGCGCGCTTGAACGACTGGGGGCGGTGACGCTGGTGCTGTGCGGCGACGCCCTGATGCAGCAGGAATGGCGTGCGGCCTTCCCGGGGCTGACCTGCCGGTCCGCCCCCGGCGACACCCCCTTGCCAGAGGGGTATCGGATCGGGCTGCAACAGCTCGGGACCGACCCGGATCGGCTGGTCCCGGATCAGCTGATTTTGTGCGACGACCGCAGCTTCGGCCCGGTCGGGTCGGTCGTGCCGCTGCTCGGGGCGGCACAGGCCTCGGGTGCGGGGGTCTGGGGGGCTTTCGCGCGCGGCGACGGCAGCCCGCTGCCCGACGATGGCTGGCTGATCCTGAACCGTCCGGCCTGGCTGGACCCGCTGACGCAGGCCTGGCTGCGGGGCGATGCTGTGCCGGCCGATGGCACGCTCGCCGGACTTCTGGAGCGCACCGGGCTGGGGGTGAGCGGCCGCGCGGCAGCCGAAGACGGGCTGCACCATCCGCTCGCCGATCTGGAGGCCGGTTTTCCGCTGCTGCGCGCCGAGGCCCTGCGCTCCTCGCGGCATACCGGCGACAGCATCGCGCAGACGCTCTCCCTGCTGCACGCGCGTGCCCCCGAAATCCATGCCGCGGCACTTGCCGAAATGGAGATCGCCCGGTTCGGCGCCGCCCCCGAGGTCGGGTTCTCACTGATCGTTCCGGTCCTCGCGGGGCAGGAAGCGGCGCTGGAGCGCACGCTCGGAACCGCGTTCGCCCAGACCCACCCCCGGTTCGAGGTGATCGCGGTGGCAACGGCAGGCGCCGAAACGGCCCAGTGGGAACGCCGCTTCGCCGCCGAGTGCACCCGGGGCCGGTTGCGACTGATCGCCGGAACAGAGGCGGCGGATGGCTGGCAGGCGCGCAATGTCGCTCTGGCACTGGCCCGATACGACTGGATCGTCTGCCCGGAGCCCGGCGAGGAATTGCCCCCGGCCTGGCTCGGACGTCTGGCCGAGGCCATCGTCGAACATCCCGGTCACGACAGCTTCCTGACCTGCGGCCCGCAGATGCCCTCTTCCGGAACCGCCCGGACCGGGGGGGACGATGTCCTCGGAGCTTTCGTGCATCGCCGGGCCCTGATGCACCGTGCGGGCGGCTTCGATCCGGATGCGGGCGCGCTGGCCGGAGCCGAGCTGATCGCGCGCCTCGGGCGTGTCCAGCCGCCGCTGCAGCTGGCGCTGACGCGGCCCCGGGCCCCGGCCGCCGCGCCCCGACCGACGCAGCCGGAGGCCGTCATTGTGCATCGCGCCGACGCGACGATGCCAACCGTCTCGACCGTGATCGTCAGCTACAACCATCAGGATTTCATCGCCGAAGCCATCGAAAGCGCATTGGCGCAACGCACCCCCTTCCCGCATGAAATCCTGATTTCGGACGACGGTTCAAGCGACGGAACCGGACGGATCGTCGCGCGCTATGCGGCCCGTTATCCGGACAGGATCCGAAATATCGGAAGATCCGGAAATCACGGTATTTCGGAAAACTACCGTCATTGCCTGCGCGAGGCCAGGGGCCGCTTCGTCGCCATCCTCGAAGGCGACGACTACTGGAACGACCCGGACAAGATCGCGAAACAGGCCGGGGTGATGATGCGCGAACCCGATGTGGGGCTGGTGTTCTCGCGCTATGTCTCTCTCGACATGACGGATGGGAAGCTGCGGCGCCTGAAGTCGCAAGAGACACTGCCGCCGTTTCTGACAGGGGCGGATTTCGCGGCGCTGCCGTCGCTGAATTACATCGTGAACCTGTCGTGCATCATGGTGCGCCGCGCGGCGATGATCTGCGCCCCGGCCTGTCTCTACGATCCCCGGCTGAGTGAAATCGCCCTGGCTTTCTACATGGACCGTCTCGGCCGCATCGGGTTCCTGAACGAGATCATGACCGTCTACCGGCTGAACCAGGGATCTGTCTGGTTCGGCGCCGACCCGCCAGAGCGGCTGCGTCAGGCGATCGCCGTGCGCAAGGCGGCGATCGCCGTCGCCCGGCCCGAATACCGGATGCAGATCCTCGAACGGCTGCGCGAGAAAGAGGCCGAACTGGCGGAGCTGACGCACTGACGAAGCCCCGGGGGTCGCGCGCACACTCCCGTGCCGGGGCCCCCGGCCCGGGTCATTTCCCGCGCTTCAGCAACCGGCCGATCGCCCGGATCGGCGCCGAAATCTTCCACGACGTGCTGGCGCGATAGGACCTGTGCACGGCCTCGAGCGCCTTGCGGTTGGCCGAGCTCAGCGTATCGAGCCGCTTCTTATTGTCGGCCGTCAGCGTATCGAGCCGCTTCTTGTTGTCGGCCGTCAGCGTGTCGATCCGTTTCTTGTTATCCGCCGTCAGGCTCGCCAGCTTCTTATCGAGCACGGCCTTCTCCTGCACGGCCTTGCCCCGCAGGGTGCGGATTTCGTCTTCCAGCCGGGCGATCTTTGCCTCATGGGCCTTGCGATCGGCGATGGCCTTCTTGTCGCGCTCGATCAGCTTGTCGGTGATGGCGCGGCTTTCCTTCTCCAGCGCATCGCGCTGGAAGGCCGCATCGTTGCGCAGCGCCGCGATGGCCTTGTCGCGCTCGATCAGACGGTCGGTCGCGGCGTCGATCTCGGCGCGCAACGCGGCGATGGTGCGCTCGCTCTCGGCCAGACGGTCGCTCAGCGCATCGCGTTCGGCCTTGCCGGCCTCGGTCTCTGCGCGGGCCTGATTCAGCATCTCCTCGCCCTGGCGCAACTGACCTTGCCGTTCATGATCAAGTGCCGAAAGCGCATCGCGCTCGCGCAACAGCGCATCGACCCGGCTGCGCTCCTCGCCCAGTCTGGCGTTCAGCGTCCCGATCTCGGCTTCGGAGGCCAGTCGCGCCTTCTCCGCCGCCTGACGCTCCGCGGCGAGTGTCGCCGTCAGCGTCTCCGTCTCGGCGCTCAGCGCCTTGCGCTGCCCCTGCTCGCGTCCAAGCGCGGCCAGCGGCTGCACGAACAGACCCGAGCTCAGCTCCAGCTCGGCCCGGATCGCGTCGAGAACCTCGCGGCCGGCCGCATCCTCGCCGGCGTCCGCCCAGCTCTCGAACACCGCCAGCGCATCGCGGATCAGCGGCGAGACCGCGCCGTTCTTCAGCAGCGCGGAAATCCCCGTGTCGTGATGGCGCAGGCTTCCGTCCATGAAGCTCCGCACCGCCTGCTCGCGCGCCGCCATCGACAGCGGCCAGCCGAACCCGAAGGTTTCCTCGGCCCGCTCCGACATCTGCGCCCAGTCCTCGAGCAACCGCCCATAGCTGGTGAAGATCCGCGCCAGCCCGCGGCTCGCCCGTTCGGCATCGAGAACATGCCGCAGCCACAGCAGCATCCCCATACCGGTATCGACCTCGATGCCGACATGCGGTTCGAGCGAGCGCGCCACATCGAGCGGGTTGCGATGGGTGTGGATGCACACCACCCGATAACCGATCTCCTCAAGCACCTCGCGCCACAGCGGCAACAGCCGGCAGATCCGCGGATCCTTGAGATAGATCAGCGAGGCGGCGCCGTATTCGTCCTCCATCACCCGGGCGATGCGGTCGCGGAACTCGTTGAACCGGGGCGAGCTCTGCCAGCCCGGGTTCAGCGGCATCCAGTCGCTCCACTTCGAGCCGAGCGCGGTGAAGATATCGTCGTTCAGCGGCTTGATGGCATTGGATTCGAAATACCCCTTGGGGTTTTTCGCATTGCCGAGCATCACCGATTTCGGTCCCTGGCACCCGAGACATTCGAGAACACCGCCGAGCATGGAGGTGCCGGAGCGGTGCATCCCGAGGACCAGAACCGCGACTTTGGAGGGAGAGGAAGAAGGCATGTTTCGGTCTCTGTCTTGCTGTTTCGGAAAGTCGGACGGCATCTGCGCACTCATGCCGCCCGGGGGCTCTGGCCGGTTTTCGTCAAGGCCGCCAAAGCGGCTTCCTTCTCGGCGATATGCCTGCGCAGGGTAGCGTGATAGATCGGGCGGGCGACCTTCAGCGCCATCTGGCGCACCGCGATGGCCTGTCTCAGCTGGGACGCCTGATCGGCCCCGGTCCAGACGCTGGCACCGTTCAGCCGATAGGTGCTCATGACCCCGGGCAGGAACCCGAGCGGCCCCAGCCGGTCCAGATAGAACGCCAGGGCGATCTCGCTCAGCCGCGGGTCGTAGAGCACCGAGGGCAGCGCGGTCATGACATCCTTGCGGAACATGCAGCACGACAGATTGACGATCAGGTTGAGGTTCTGATCGGCGGCGAACTCGCGCGCCGAGACCAGCTCCGGCAGTCCCTCCTGCCGTTTCAGCAACCGACGGCTGTTGTTGCGCATGTCGAACAGCTCGATGCGCGAAAAGACCATCGGAGCCGTGTCGTGACGCTTCAGAAACTCGGCCTGTCTGAGGTTCTTCTCCGGGTCGGTCCAGTAGTCGTCGCCTTCGAGAATGGCGACGTAATTGCCGGAGGCCTCCCGGAAGCAATGCCGGTAATTGGCCGAAATGCCATGGTTCCCGCCCCGGGTGATGTTGCGGATCACCCCGGGATATTTTGCGGCATATCGCGCCATGATGCGCGCGGTCGCATCGCTCGATCCGTCGTCGGACAGCAGGATCTCGTGATAGAAATCGCCTTTCTGTTCGAGCGCGCTCTCGATGGCCTCGACGAGAAAATCCTCGTGATTGTAACCGACGATGGCGGTCGAGACGGTCGGCTTGGGGCCGTGCTTGCTGTGCACCGCGATCTTAGCCTTTAGGAATGATTCCTTTACCGAAATTCGATCTGAATGTTCTTGGTCCGTATAATCAAGAAGAATGGCACTAAGATATCCCGGCGCCTTGTGCCGGGTGTAACGGATACAAAGATCCCAGTCGACAAGGCGGCGCAGTTCTCCATCAAACCCACCGAGACGGGCTACCAAGCCAAGTCGATGCACAAAAACACCAAGGTCGATGAAATTGCCATGCAGAATCCCTTCACCATCGAACGGCTTACCGACGATACGGCCGCTGTTTACATGAATGAAGCGGCCATAGAACGCATCCTTTTCTGGAGCGGCGACGATCAGGCTGGCCATCATCGTTAGATAATAGGGCCGCATCGCATTGTCGCTGTCGGCATAGGCGATCAAGGGATTGCGCGCATGGGCAAGACCTACATTGCGCGCATTGCACACGCCGATGTTCTTCTCCAGCCGGACATAGCGGATCTTCCCATCCACGAAGTCTTGCGCGAAGCGGTCGCGCATCATCGCTTCAGTGCCGTCGCTCGAGCCGTCATCGACGATGATCAGTTCGAAATTCTCGTGAGTCTGCGCCAGAACCGCTTCTACCGCCACCGAAATACACCATGCACGATTATGGGTCGGCATGATAATTGAAAAAGCAATATCTTTGGCATCTTCGAACTTGGCAATATCCAGATCAGATGTTGCACAAGCATGGACATCAGGGGCGTGCTTATACAGCCAGTTCAGAACTTGCCCCTGACTGTTCATGTTCATACGCGGCTCTCGCAGCGCCTTGACCTTGACCAGAGGCACCCCGCTTTCCATCGCATAGAGCGGAAACATGGTCATGTTCCAATATGTCGGATCTTTTGGATGCACCCCTTCGAGCTGATTTTCCAGCATCGCCCCCGAGGTGAAACCCGCGTCCTTCAGGCATCGGGTCAGCCCGAGTTCATAATTCAGAATGACCTGCTGAACATTGGCCTCTTTCTCGATCCCGGAGATGAAATCGCGAAATACCTGCGAGGAAAATGCCTTGCGCGTCAGAACAACGAAATAGCTCTGCAGGTGATAATTGATCTGATGACTGTCGGTCGCGCCCCAGAAATCGAGGCCCTTCGCCTCCATGGTCGCGAACATCGGCTCGAACGAGCCGACCGGGCCGAAACAGCTGTCGTTGCACAGCACCAGCGCATCGGCACTGTCTAGACGGCCGGTCTCGCGCAGCCAGGCAACACCGCGCTTGTAGGAGCCGAAGTCGTATTCGCCATGCCGGCCGGTGATGACATGGGCGGCAAGGCCCGAAAGCTTTTGAATTTCCTCGGGCAGAAGATCGTTGTCGCACACCACCACGATATCGGAGACCAGCGGTTTCAGCCCCTGCAGATAGGGGATGACCTGCGGCGGCAGCAGACCGTTGCCGCTGTAGGAGGCGAAGACCGCGACCCGGCGGCGCGGCTGCAGCACGGCCGTGACCGGGGCACGGCGCGGGCGGACGAACAGGTTCGCGGCAAGCGGCGTCAGAATGCGGGGAATCGACTGCTCGACCCGCGGCAGATCGGCCGGAAAGCCGGTCTCGGGTTCGGGGAAGCGGTCCGGGAAGCGCAGGTCCTGCAGCAGGACCTTGCCGCCCGAAAGCGCCACCGCCAGACCGAACATCCGCTCCGCGGCATGGGCGAGCGTGCCGTCGGTGGTGTAATCCCCGGCGCGGAATCTGGGCTCGCAGGCCGCCATCCGCGTCAGGACCGAGGTGCGGATCCAGAAGCAGGTTCCCGCGATGAACCCCCAGTCCATCTCCCGGATGTCGGCCGTGCCGATCATCGGCGCAAAAGCTCCGACAAGCCCCTCCGCATTCTTGAACAGATAGGACGGACCGTGCAGGAACAGCTGCCGCGCCCCGGCCAGCATCAGCTGCGGATCGGCACGGAACCGGGCGACGATATGGCCCGCCTGCGCCGCCGATCCCAGCACGCCGCCGAACAGGGCGGTGCGCCAGATCTCGGGCATGTTCATGCCCTTCTTGGTATGGATCTTGCAGATGAAATCGTAGCGCCCCAGATCGACCTTGCCCATCAGCTGGAACAGCGCCCCCACGTCCTGACCGGCGTTCTCGACCGCGACGAGGACCGCTCCGGGCAGGGCCGTCGCGACGCGGGCACGCTGCGCGGCCGAAAAGCTGTCGGGAACGGTGACGAAACGATCCACGCCCGGCGGCAGATTGTCCGCCGCCGCCGCCAGGTCGTCGAGCACATCGAGATGCCAGACATGAACGACCAGGGCGAAATCCGTCGTTCGTGCAAGAGTGTCCAACAGTCTGTCCTTTCCAGTCCTGCAAACCGGCCGCTTCGATCTGACGCAAGCCCGGATCCAATACGAAACGCCTGCACCGGCTTTGCCCCGGACGCAAGAGGATGGCACAGCCGATCGTGCCGGCGCGGCATCTTCGCAACGCCCCGCCACCCCTCTCCGCATATCCGCCGAAGGCGCACAACCGCATGTGGACGGCGGCGCCGAATTGTGGTTGATGTGATGCCCGATCCGCCGGCCTTTCGCCGGCCCATCCAAGGGCCGAAACCGGCCAGAACGAACAGCGGGACGCACAGACATGCAGATTGAGCAGACGAGCCTTCCGGGCGTGGTCATCCTGACCCCGGTGCGGCACGGCGATGCACGCGGATTTTTCTCCGAAAGCTGGAACCGCCAGCGCATGATCGAGGCCGGGCTCGACATCGACTTCGTGCAGGACAACCATTCGCTCTCGGCCCGCGTCGGCACGATCCGGGGTCTGCATTACCAGGCCCCGCCCCATGCCCAGGCAAAGCTCGTGCGCTGCGGCAAGGGCAAGCTGTTCGACGTCGCCGTCGACATCCGCAAGGGCAGCCCGACCTACGGGCAGTGGACCGGCGTCGAGCTCAGCTTCGAGAACGGCCGTCAGCTGCTGATCCCGGCGGGTTTCCTGCATGGCTTCGTCACCCTCGAACCCGACACCGAGATCGTCTACAAATGCTCGGACTATTACGCGCCCGAATGCGACGGCGGCGTGCTGTGGTCGAGCTGCGGCATCGACTGGCCGTTCACCGGCGAGCCGCTGCTGTCCGACAAGGACCGCAAGGCGGTGCCGCTCGCCGATTTCACCTCGCCCTTCAGCTTCGAGGCCTGAGCCATGAAGATCCTCGTCACCGGCGGTGCCGGTTTCATCGGCTCGGCCGTGGTGCGTCAGGCGATCGCACGCGGTCATGCGGTCGTCAACCTCGATGCGCTGACCTATGCCGCCTGCCTCGAGAACGTCGCCTCCGTCGCCGACAACCCGGCCTATGCCTTCGAGAAGGCCGACATCCGCGATCCCGCGGCGCTCGCGGCGGTGTTCGCCCGTCACGACCCCGATGCGGTGATGCACCTTGCCGCCGAAAGCCATGTCGACCGCTCGATCGACGGGCCCGGGGCCTTCATCGAGACCAACGTGATCGGCACCTACAACATGCTCCAGGCCGCCCGCGCGCATTGGGAGCACAAGGGCCGGCCCGAGACGTTCCGCTTCCATCACATCTCGACCGACGAGGTGTTCGGCTCGCTGCCCGCCGACCCGGCGGTGAAGTTCACCGAGGATACGCCTTACGATCCGCGCAGCCCCTATTCGGCCTCGAAAGCCTCGTCCGACCATCTGGTGCGCGCCTGGCACGAGACCTATGGCCTGCCGACGGTGCTGACCAACTGCTCGAACAACTACGGCCCCTATCACTTCCCCGAGAAGCTGATCCCCGTGGTGATCCTGAACGCGCTCGCCGGCAAGCCGCTGCCGATCTACGGCAACGGCGCCAACATCCGCGACTGGCTTTACGTCGAGGACCACGCCACGGCCCTGCTGACGGTGCTGGAAAAGGGCGAGATCGGGCGCAGCTACAACATCGGCGGCGAGAACGAGCGCAGCAACCTCGAGCTGGTCGAGACGCTGTGCGCGATCCTCGACCGCAAGCGCCCGAAGCCCGCGGGCCGCTATGCCGATCAGATCGCCTTCGTGACCGACCGGCCCGGCCACGATGCGCGCTACGCCATCGACCCGTCGCGGATCCGCGCGGAACTGGGCTGGCGGCCTTCGGTGACGGTCGAGGAAGGTCTGGAGAAGACCGTCGACTGGTATCTCGCCAACGAGGCATGGTGGCGGCCGCTGCTGAACCGTCAGGGCGTGGGCGAACGGCTCGGCACCGGGACGGAGAAGGCCCGGGCATGACCCCTTCCGGCACGCTGTGGCTGCATGTGGGCACCCACAAGACCGGGACCACATCGATCCAGCGGGCGCTGCGTCTGAAGGAGGCGGCGCTCGTCGCGCAGGGCATCGCGCTCTCGCCCTACGAGAACGCCTGGCAGGTCGCCAACCTGTTCTTGCGCGGCACGCTGGTGACCACGCCGCGCCTCACGGGGATGTGCACCCTGCCGCGGCTGCCCGATTACGACGCGATCACCACCCGGCTGCGCAGCAGCCGCGGCAGCTGCGCGGACATGATCCTGAGCAGCGAGGAATTCTGCATGTTGCGCGACGGGCTCGAAGCCTTTGCGCTGCGCAGTTTCTTTCGCCCGATGTTCGCCCGCATCGTGCCGATCCTCGCGACCCGCGATCCGACACACTGGCAGGCCTCGCGCACCGATCAGCTGCGCAAGTCCGGCACCTGGGAACAGCAGAAGGCCCTGCCCGACGCGCACAGCAACGACGGCCCTTGGTATTACGATCTCGCCGCGATCCGCCGGTTCTGGGAGGCGATCGGACCGGTCACGCTGATCGACTACGATGCCGCCTGCGCGACCGAGGGCGACATCCTGCCCGCCTTCGCCCGCGCGATCGGCCAGCCCGGCCTGTTCGACGAGCTGACCCCCCTGAGACTGAACGAACGGAGCACCCGATCCCAATGACCCTCCTCGTCTTCGGCAAGACCGGCCAGGTCGCCCTCGAACTCGCCCGGCGCGTGCCGGATGCCGTGTTCCTCGGCCGCGCAGAGGCCGATCTGTCGGATCCCGCCGCCTGCGCCGCCCGCATCGCCGAAATCCGGCCGCAAGCCGTGATCAATGCCGCCGCCTGGACCGCCGTCGACCGCGCCGAGACCGAGGAAGCCGCCGCCCTCGTCGTCAACGGCGAGGCCCCGGCCGCGATGGCGCGCGCCTGTGCCGCGGCCCTGATCCCCTTCGTGCAGATCTCGACCGATTACGTCTTCGACGGCACCGGCACCGAGCCCTTCGCGCCGGACCATCCCACGGCACCCCTCAACGCCTATGGCCGCACCAAGCTCGCAGGCGAGGACGGCGTGCGCGCCGCGGGCGGGGTCCATGCGATCTTGCGCACCTCCTGGGTGTTCTCGGCGCATGGCAACAATTTCCTCAAGACCATGCTGCGCCTCGGCGCGACGCGCGAGGTTCTGAACGTGGTCGGCGACCAGATCGGCGGCCCGACCCCCGCCGGCGCCATCGCCGACGCCTGCCTGCAGATCGCGCATCGGCTGCGCCGCGCCCCCGAGACCAGCGGCACCTATCACTTCTCGGGCGCCCCCGACGTCAGCTGGGCCGATTTCGCCCGCGCGATCATGGCCGGGGCCGGACTCGCCTGCCGGATCGAGGACATTCCGACCTCGGCCTGGCCGACCCCCGCGGCACGACCGGCGAATTCGCGGCTCGACTGCACATCGCTTTCGGTCTTCGGCCTCGACCGGCCGGACTGGCGCGCCGCCGTGGCGCAGATCATCGACGAACTGGACGAAACGAAATGAAACAGCGCAAGGGCATCATCCTGGCCGGCGGCTCGGGCACCCGGCTTTACCCGATCACCATCGGCGTCTCGAAGCAGCTGCTGCCGGTCTACGACAAGCCGATGATCCATTATCCGCTCTCGGTGCTGATGCTGTCGGGCATCCGCGAGATCGCGATCATCACCACGCCGCAAGATCAGGAACAGTTCCGCCGCACCCTGGGCGACGGCAGCCAGTGGGGGCTCGATCTGCATTACATCGTGCAGCCCAGTCCCGACGGGCTCGCGCAGGCCTTCATCCTGGCCGAGGATTTCCTCGACGGCGCGCCCTCGACGCTGGTTCTGGGCGACAACATCTTCTACGGCGCCTCGCTGCAGCAGATGCTGCGCCGGGCGGCGGCACAGGAGCGGGGCGGCACCGTCTTCGGCTACCGCGTCGCCGATCCCGAGCGCTATGGCGTCGTCGCCTTCGATGCCGCGGGCAAGGCCACGCGGATCATCGAAAAGCCGGCCGAACCGCCGTCGAACTACGCCGTCACCGGGCTTTACGTCCTCGATGCCGATGCGCCCGCGCGCGCGCGCGCCGTGCGCCCCTCGCCGCGCGGCGAGCTGGAGATCACCAGCCTGCTCGAGATGTATCTCGACGAGGGCGCCCTCTCGGTCGAGCTGATGGGGCGCGGCTATGCCTGGCTCGACACCGGCACCCACGCCAGCCTGCTCGACGCCGGCAACTTCGTGCGCACCTTGCAGATGCGTCAGGGCCAGCAGGTCGGCTGCCTCGACGAAATCGCCTATGTCAGCGGCTGGATCGACGCCGATCAGCTTGCCGCGCGTGCCCGGCTGTTCGCGAAGAACGATTACGGCAAATACCTCGCCCGGCTGCTGCGCGAGGAAACCCCCTTCCGCCCGGGCGTCTGAGGCCGCCCTGCCCGTTTCGGCTTTCGGGAAATATCCCGGGGGAGTCTCCGAAGGAGACGGGGGCAGCGCCCCCGCCCCCCGTCGGGATCGGAAACCGGGCGCCGGAAGCCGGAAACCGCCCGCGAGTGCGCAGCGGCGTCCAAAGCTGCGTGACGCCGGCGGCCCGGTTGTGTATGGCAAGAACGCACAGAGCCCTGCTCCGCAGCGGAGGCAAGGCAAGCCATTTCCCGCCGCAGGGCAGATCGCGCCTGCCCCCGGCACCTTCATTCCTGTCGCGCGAACCGAGGGTTACATGAAAATCGCCGTTGCCGGTCTTGGATATGTCGGTCTGTCGAACGCCGTTCTTCTCGCGCAGCACAACGAGGTGACGGCGGTCGATGTCAGCGCCGCGCGCGTCGATCTGGTCAATGCCCGCAAATCGCCGATCGTCGACGCCGAGATCGAGGACTTCCTCGCCCACAAGCCGCTCAGCCTGACGGCGACGACCGATGCCGCCTCGGCCTACAAGGACGCCGAATTCGTCATCGTCGCGACGCCGACGAACTATGACACCAAGACCAACCATTTCGACACCTCCTCGGTCGAGTCGGTGATCGAGCTGGTGACCTCGGTCAACAAGACCGCGACCATCGTCGTCAAATCGACGATCCCCGTCGGCTTCATCGAGGACGTGCGCCAGCGGATGCACACCGAACAGGTGATCTTCTCGCCCGAATTCCTTCGCGAAGGCCGCGCGCTTTACGACAACCTCCACCCCTCGCGCATCATCGTCGGCGAGCAGAGCGACCGCGCCCACCGCTTCGCCGAACTGCTGATCGGCGGCGCGATGGAAAAGGACATCCCCGTCCTTTACACCAACCCCAACGAGGCCGAGGCGATCAAGCTCTTCGCCAATACCTATCTCGCGCTGCGCGTCGCCTTCTTCAACGAGCTCGACAGCTACGCGCTGTCGCGCCACATGGATGCGCGCCAGATCATCGAGGGCGTCTGCCTCGATCCGCGGATCGGCAGCCATTACAACAACCCCTCCTTCGGTTACGGCGGCTACTGCCTGCCCAAGGACACCAAGCAGCTTCTGGCGAATTACGACCAGGTGCCGCAGAACCTGATCTCGGCGGTGGTCGAGGCGAACCGCACCCGCAAGGATTATCTCGCCGATCAGATCATCGCGCGCCATCCGAAGGTGGTGGGCGTCTACCGTCTGGTGATGAAGGCGGGGTCCGACAATTTCCGCCAAAGCTCGATCCAGGGCATCATGAAGCGGATCAAGGCCAAGGGGATCGAGGTCGTGGTCTACGAGCCGACGCTGAAGGAAGACAGCTTCTTCGGCTCGCGCGTGGTGCGCGATCTCGGCGCGTTCAAGGCGGGCTCGGACGTGATCGTGGCGAACCGGCGCACGCAGGACCTCGCCGATGTCGAGGATAAGGTGTTCACCCGCGACCTGTTCGGCGCGGACTGAGCACGCGCCATCGTCGTCCCGACACTCCCCGGGGGCCGGGACGACCCCAGAGGAAGCGATCCGCCATGTCAGGCCCCCCCAGGCTGAGCTTCATGATCTGCGGCGTGCAGAAGGGCGGCACGACCGCGTTGTGGCATTTCCTGCGCAGCCATCCGCAGATCGGCTTCGGCCCGCGCAAGGAGATGCACTTCTTCGACGACGAAAGCCGGGACTGGAGCAACCCGTCCTGGGACGATCTCGAACGGCCCTACGCCCATCACCCGGCCGGCAGGATTTTGGGCGACGCGACGCCGATCTACACCTACTGGCCGTCGAGCCTCGGGCGGATCCGCCGTTACAATCCCGGGATGCGGCTCATCGTGTCGCTGCGCCATCCGGTCGAGCGCGCCTATTCGCACTGGCGCATGGCCACCGCCCGCGGTCAGGAAACCCTGCCCTTCGGCGAGGCGATCCGCGCCGGGCGCCGGCGTCTGGACACGGGCGACGAGCGGGCGCTGCGGGTGTTCAGCTATGTCGAGCGCGGCTTTTACACCCCGCAGCTCGACCGGCTGTTCGCCCTGTTTCCGGCCTCGCAGGTGCTGCTGCTGCGTCAGGCCGATCTGCAGTCCCACCCTGCCGGGACCCTGAACCGGGTCTACGACTTTCTCGGCCTTCCCCGTCCGGAACGGATGCCGGCTCCCGAAACCGTCTTTTCGCATATGGGCCATGCGGTCGCTGCGCTGAGCGCAGAAGACGCAGCCTGTCTGCAAGCGCTCCATGCCGGGGATCTGCGACAGCTGCGCGCGCGCTATGGCATCGTGCTGTAACCCCGCCGCGATCCGGATCCTTGCCAGCGAAAAAGACGATCCCGGGCGGATATGCCGTCTTTCGGCGGACAGGACGGGCCGGAACGGATCGCCCTAAAAATGCGCAACATATTGTCTTGAAATGACTTTTATGGGGAACTAGACAGCGAATATCTGGCAAGGCACCGCCGGCGAGGTCGGAGCAAAAGACGATGGAAACGATCTATTCCGGCGCGGATATCGTCGTATATCTCGAACCGGGCTCTGGCGGGGTCGCGGTGTTCAGCTTTTCCGGCCATGGGATGCACAAGGCCGACAATCCGCGCTACGGAGACGGGCTCTTCCGCAAGCTCGGCGTCACGGGGGTGTATTTCACCACCCGCGACGATCACTGGTGGCAAAGCGCCGAGATGCCGGCCGCCATCGCCGCCGCCAATGCCGCGACGGCCGGGATCGCGCGTCGCATCGCCTACGGTCAGAGCATGGGCGGCTTCGGCGCCGCGGCCTTCGCCCGCGACCTGAATGCGGACTATCTGATCACCGCGCCGCAACTGTCGGTCCGCGCCGGGGAGGTGTTGCTGAACCCGATCTGGGAACAGTCGATCCGCCTGCGCCCCGTGCTTTTCCCGAATGCCGCCGAACGGCTGTCGGGCCTGTCGGGCACCATCGTCTACGATCCGCGTCACAGGATCGACCCGACCCATGCCCGCCTGCTGAACGGGCTGGCCGGACAGCACCGCCGCCTGATCGTGCCCTTCGGGTCGCATTTCATTCCCCGGACCCTGACCGAGATGGGCATTCTTTCGACTCTGGTGTCGGATATCGTGCTCGGCCGGGCGAAGGATCTGGCCTTCTACCGCCGGATCATCCGCGAAAACCGGATGAAATCGTCGCGCTATGTCGAGATGCTGACCGCGCTGTTGCCGCAGCGACAGACCCCCGGGTTGTGGCGGCTGGCCGGGGCCCGCGTTCTGCGCGAGATCCGCGACAGCGGCGCGAAGGCGCACGATGCGCCGCATCTCTTCGCATTTCTGGCAAGCTACGACAGCGCGAAATGGGGGCCGCGCTCCGAGGCGGAAACGAAGGCCCTGGCCGGGCTCGGCGCGGCCGTTGCGGTTTCTTCCCCGCCGGTTGCTCCCCAGACAGCCGGTCTCTATCATCAGGCCGGGCAAAGCGCACCGATGGGCACCATGAAAATCAGGTTCGAAACGACGAACACCTCCACGAAAATCCGGAGCTATCTCAATCCGCAACTGGCGACACAGCTGCAGGAGGGGCGGATCTGCCTGTCGGGCTGGGCCTACGACCCCGACGGGGCGATCCCCGAGGTCGCGATCCGCACCCCGGAGACGACATTCCTCACCGCGCTGAAAAACGTCCGGCCGGATGTGGAACAGCATCTGCAGAGCCGCGGGTTCGGCCATATCCGCCAGCCGCTGGGATACAAGTTCGATTTCCTGTTCACCCCCGGCATGGAGATCGGATACCGGATCGGGGACCGGACGGAGTGGGTCTACCGGCTGTCGGCCGACACGATGGTGTAATTCCCCCGCTTCGACAGCCTTCCCGCGCTGGTCCGCTCCGGGGAAGGCGTATGCGGCAATGTCTATTTCCACGATGGCCCGGACTGGTCGAAGGCGGTCGTGATGTTCAACGGCGCGCTGACGCCGGGCAAGGTGGCCGCCGAAAAGGCGGTGTTCCAGCGCTGGAGCTGGGCCAGGCAGTTCCGTCACCCGGTGTTCTGCATCGCCGACCCGCTGACCCTCGGCGAGGATCCGATCGTGCTCGGATGGTATCTCGGCGCGAGCGGGCGCAATGCGCTTCCCGCCCTGCTCGAACCGGTTCTGGCCGCGATCCGGGACAGGGCGCCGCAGTGCCGGACCCTCGGCTTCGGCAGCTCGGGCGGCGGGTTCGCGGCCCTGGGCGGCACCTTGCTGGGCCTTCTCGACGAAGCCATCGTGATCAATCCGCAGATCGACGCCCTGAAGTTCGAGGTGCAGAGCGCGGTGAAGGACTTCCTGCGCAAGCGCAACGGAACCGCGTGCGATTCCGATCTGAAAGCCTATGACATGTCGCGAATGAAGCCCGGGGCGCGGATCTTCTATCTGCAAAACCGCTTCGACCGGCATCACCTCGACATCCATTACCGGCCGTTCCGCGAGACCTGCACCGCGGCGGGGCTGGCGTCCCGGATCTCGTTCATCGAATACGAGGACGAGAAGGCCGGCCACATGCCGCCGAACATGGCGGACATGGAAAAGATCCTGGGAGAGCCGTTCTCCACGCTGCTGAAGGCCTGAGACGACGCCTGTCAGACCCTTCTGCGGGGGCGGTTTCAGGCTCGGCGGTCTCAGGCTGCGGTGACCTCGATCCGGCGGTGACGGCCGGACTCCTCGGCCCAGGCGAGGGGACCGGCGCCGGCGCGGCAGCGAAAGGTCTGCACGAACCAGCTGCCGGGCCGGTCGGGGGCGCTGAGGCGCAAAAGCTCGGCCCCGCCGGGCAGACGGTAAGGCCGGGCGGGCTCGCGATGCGCCGGCGCCGGTGTCTCGGGGTCCCACAGCACCACGATCTCGTCCTTGCCCGCCCCACCGGGGGCGCTCAGCGCCCCCGCCAGACGTTCGCCGGCGCGACACCGCGCGGGCAGGCCCAGAACCGGCAGCGCCGGAGCGTCCGGCACCGGCCGGGCGGGCCGGGGGGTCGCGATCATCGCGCGCAGCACCCGGACGAGGTCCGCCACCCGCTCCGGATCGAAATAGGTGCCGTGGCTGCCGGGCAGGATCGCCACCTCGTGGGACGGATAGATCCGCTCCCAGACCGGAACCGGATCGCGCCCGGACAGGAACGGGTTGTGACCGGGGCTGTCGGCGCCGAACAGCAAGGTCACCGGCACCGGCAGCGGCGGAAGATCGGGCCATTCCATCCCGGCGAAGCCGCGCAGATCCGCCCCTGCGAGCAGCAGCCGGCGCGCGAGTGCGGCCGCGATGGCCGCCCCCTGGCAGTTTCCGCCCAGAAAGAACGGCCGCTTGCCGAGGATCGCGCCCAGCTCCTGCGCATAGCGTTCGGCGACGCTGTGCACATCGGCCCGCGTCAGCCTGTGCGGCGCGATCACCGTGTTGAGCGAGCGCATGGCGATCAGCGGCTGATCCGGCCCCAGAGCATCCGCAAAGGCGCCGAATTCCTTCGTATCGTTCAGCACCCATACCAGCGGCGGCCGGCGCCCCGCGGCATTGGCGCGCGCGATCAGCCCCGAAGGCCCGATCTTGTCCGCGGACCAGCCCCGGACGAACCCCCCGAGGATGGCGAAGGTCTTGTCCGTGACCCGGGAGGTCTGCGGGGCCCCGGAGGTCATTGCCCGTCTCCCGTGCGCCCGTCTTCCGCGCTCTCGTCCTGTGCGCATATCGCCGGCCCCGCGGCCTGCGCGATGACGGCATCGGCGAAAGAACCGGGCGTGTCATGCTCGAAAATGTCCGACGGATCGATCTCGAGCGCGAAATCTTCCCCGAGCGCCGTGCACAGCAGCACGGCATCGACCGACTGCAGGCCGAGCAGGGCGAATTCCGAGTCCGCCGTGATGGTTTCGCGCGGCACCCCGGTCCGGGTGGCAAGCTGCGCGCACAGGGCCTCGAGAAACAGCGGGCGGGTCAGTTCGGTCATGCGAAAGGCTCCAGAACCGGAAAACAAGCGATGAAAGCGGGCATGGGGGGCCAGGGGACGGCGGCCATTCTAGACCGACTCCCCGTCGGCGGGCGCGGCCCGGGCGTCGGGGCGCAGAACCGCGCTGCGGCGGATCTTGCCGCTGGTGGTGCGCGGCAGGCTGCCGCGGCGCAGGATATGCACCGCGTCCAGCGTCACCCCGCAGCCTCCGAGAACCGCCCGGCGGATCTTGCTCTCGAGGGCCGCGCAATCCGCGGGCATCTGCCCCGCCCGGCCGGCCCGCACCTCGATATGCAGCACCGCATGACCGGCCTCGCTGCCCTCGGGCACGACGGCGGCGGCGCCCGAGGGGTTCAGCGCCGGATCCTGCCGCGCCGCGATCCACTCGATCTCGGCGGCGGCGACATTGCGGCCGTTGACGATGACGATGTCCTTGCAGCGCCCGGTGACGAACAACCGCCCGCCGGCGATCCCGCCCAGATCCCCGGTGCGCAGCCAGCGCCGCCCGGCAGCATCGGTGACGAAACTGCACGCACTCTCCCCCGGCTGACCGAGATAGCCCGTCACCAGGGACGCGCCCGAAAGCCAGATCTCGCCCTCGGCCCCCTCGGGCAGCGGGGCGCCGGTTTCGGGATCGACGATGGCAAGGGCCTGCCGGGTGGTCTGCGACAGCCGACACCCTTCATGACGACGCCAGCCCGCGGGAACGGAATCGGGCGGTGCGGCGGGGGCAGAGGGCCCAAGACCGGATGACCCAGAACCGGAAGACCCAGAACCGGATGGTGCGCGGTCGTGCCCGGGGTCGGGTTCGCCCGCGGCGAACAGGGTGGTCTCGGCCATGCCGTAGCAGGCGAAAACGGCACTGCGGCGCAGCCCGTTCGGCGCGAACCGCGCCGCGAACCGCTCGAGCAGGCCCGCCGGCACCGGCTCGGCGCCGCAAAAGGCGCGCTCCCACCGGCTCAGATCGAGCCTCCGCCCCTCGTCGGGGGCGATACGGCTGAGACAATCCTGAAAGGCGAAGGCCGGTCCGCCGCTCATCGTGGCGCGATGATCGGAGATCGCCTCGAGCCAGGACAGCGGCGAACGGATCATGTCGAAAGGGTTCATCTGCACCGAGCGGGCGCCGCACAGCAACGGATAGAGGATCCCCCCCATCAGCCCCATGTCGTGATACTGCGGCAGCCAGCTGACCATCACGGTTTCCGGCCCCATCCCCCACAACGACCGGATCAGGGCGCAGTTCGCCCTTATCTGATCCGCTCCGACCGGAACCGGTTTCGGAAACCGGGTCGAGCCGGATGTGTGCTGAACGATCGGCACATCCGCGAGCGCCCGGCCGGAGTTGCGGGAAACGGCACAGACCTCGGGCGCATCGAGCGCCAGAACCGGGCAGGCCATCTTGCCCGCCGCATCGCGCAGCTGCGCCTCGACGGCGGCGCGGTTGCGCGACAGGCACAGCGCCGCCGCCGCACCGCAGCCCGTCGCCATCCGGTGCAGCCGGTCGGGCGGATCGGTGACCCTCGGCAGCGCCACCGGCACCAGCGTTCCCGCCCCGAGCAACGAGGCTGTCAGCGCGATCAGAAAGGTCTCGCCCGGCGGCAGCGCCGCGATCAGCACCTTCGGACCGGGCCCGAGGCACGCGCTCCACAGGGTCTGCATCCGCCCCGCGGCGGCGGCGATCGCGGCGCCGGTGAACGCCGTCTCGCGCCCGTCGCGCGCCAGCACGCTCAGCAGCCGGGTTTCGGCGCGCCGGTCGAGCACCGCGAGAATGTCGTCGCTCAGCCCCCGGGCACTCATGTCGGGAAACCGGCCGTCGCGACGGGGCCGCCCGGATGCGGGAAGAACGCCGGACGCGCCGCGCGGACGCCGACCCGGCGGCCCGCCAGATCGAGCGCCAGCCGCGCATTGAGATAGCCGACCAGAGCGGCGGACAGATCGCGCGCGATCTCGGGGCGGGCCTGCGACAGTGCGGCCACCGCCTCGATCAGCCGCCGCGATCCCGGCGTGCGCGCGGCCCGCGCGATCAGCTTCAGCCCGCCCGCGCCCCCGGTCGTCCGGCCGATCCGGCCAGCCCCGCCGGGGCGGCACAGATGCTCGGGCGGGGGGGCCAGCAAAGCCGCCACATGCTCGAAACGGCGGATGGCATTGTCGGGATCGAACAGCGCTTCGGCCAGCCAGCTCGCGCCCTCGGCCAGCTGCGCGCGGCTCATGTTGCGCGGCACGATATTGCTCCACAGATCGCCGCCCGGGTAAAATTGCGCCATGGCATCATCGGCGACCAGCCGCCCCGCGGCCTTCATCTGCCCGTGCAGCGGCGTCGCCAGAGGAGCGACCAGCACCGAGACCCGCAGGTTGATCACCGGCAGCGCCATGCCGAAGGCGAACTGGCGCTCGAACGTTCCGAGATCGTCGCTGTCGAACCCGACCATCATCCCCGCCGAGACCACCACGCCCCCCGCGACGATCCGCTTCGTCGCCGCGACCAGATCCTGACGCAGGTTCTGGCGCTTGCCGCTCTCGCTCAGCGCTTCCTCGCTGCTGGTCTCGATGCCGATGAAGATGTCGCGCAGGCCCGCCTCGCTGCACATCCGCACCAGATCCGCATCGCGCGCCAGATCGATCGAGGCCTGAGTCGAGAACTGCACCGGATCGCGCCCCCCGTGCCCGTTCCAGGCCGCAAGCTCGCTCAGCAACGCCCGCGAGGCCTTGCGATAGACCGTGAAATTGTCGTCCGACAGGTTCATCACCCGATAGCCCAGATCGTAGAGCGCCTGAGCCTCGGCAACGACCATCGGGGGCGGCTTGTGGCGCTGGACGCGGCCCAGATACTGGATGACATCGCAGAAATTGCACTCGAACGGACAGCCACGGCTGGTCTGGATCACCCCGGAGATCGTGCGCCGGTTGGAATAGAGATCCCAGCGGGGCATCGGCGCGGTGGCGAGATCGGCCTTGCCGCAGCGATATTCGGGCCGGAGCCTGCCGGCCAGCGCATCGGCGCGCACCTGTTCGGCGACGGTCTCGAACTCGCCGATGACCAGGCTGTCGGCCTCGCCCGCGAAGACCTCCGGCACCAGCGAGACATGCGGCCCGCCCATGATGACCTTGCGCCCGGCGGCGCGAAAACGGCGGGCGATCTCGATGCCGCGGGCCGCCTGACCGACGTTCATGCTCAGCCCGATCAGATCGGCGGGATCGTCGAAATCCACGTCGTCGATCAGCTCGTCGCACAGCCGGATCCCGATGCCATCGCCGAACAGCGCGGCCACCGTGGTAATCCCGGCAGACCCCATCAGGGCATATCTCTCTTCCGTGTTCAGAACCTTGTCCGCGAACAGCCCGTCCCGGCCGAAGGTCGGCGCGGGCGCAATCAGATAAAGCCTCATATCTCGATCCGCCCTGAATGACGCCACGGGGTCTCGCCCCGGGCAAAAGAGCGCAGGGCCGGAAGCGACGTTAACGAAAGCTTAACTAAAAGCCAGAGAAGATACCCGTATTCCGGGAAGATCTTTTCCGCACTCGCCTGTCAGGAGTTCGCGGGCGGCCGCGCGATCTTCGCACAGCATCTTCCGGACGGCGCCGCGAAGACGTGCCCCGAAACGGGGCCGGACGTCGCACACAGGGAGGGGAGCATGACACAAGACGGCCCGATCACGCCGGTTCTGCTGTCGGGGGGCGAAGGGTCGCGGCTGTGGCCGTTGTCGCGCCGCTCGCATCCCAAGCAATTTGTCGGGATCGGCGGGCCGCTGACGCTGTTTCAGCAGGCGGCGCTGCGCTTCGCCCCGGGCGAGGACGGGCTGTTCGCCCCGCCGGTGGTGATGACCGGGGCCGATTTCCGCTTCATGGCCCGCGACCAGCTCGAATGCGCCGGCATCGCACCCGAGGCGGTGCTGATCGAACCCGTGCCGCGCAATACCGCGCCCGCGATTCTGGCCGCGGCGCTCCTGATGGAGGCGCGCGACCCCGGGGCGGTGTTGCTGATCGCCCCGGCCGATCACGCCATCCCGGACCCGGCCGGGTTTCGCCAGGCGGTGGCGCGGGGTCTGCCGGCGCTCGCCACGGGGCAGATCGTCGCCTTCGGCATCGCCCCCGACCGGCCCGAGACCGGCTACGGTTACATCGAGGCGGGTCCGCTTCTCGACAATACATCGGACCCCATCGCCGGGCCGCGCCGCGTGCTGCGCTTCGTCGAGAAACCCGATGCCGCCCGCGCCGCCGAAATGATGCAAGAGGGGCGGTTTCTGTGGAATGCCGGGCTGTTCCTCGCCCGCGCTGCCGATCTGGTGGCGGCGTTCCGCCTCCATGCGCCGCACTGTCTGGGCCCGGTCAGCGCGGCACTCGCCGGGGCGCGGGACGATCTCGGCTTCCTGCGCCTCGACCCCGCATCTTTCGCGGCGGCCCCGTCGATCTCGGTCGATTTCGCGGTGATGGAAAAGGCGACGAACCTCGCACTCGTGCCCTATGTCGGGGCCTGGTCCGACCTTGGCGACTGGAATGCGATCTGGCGCGGCCAGGCGCAAGATGACGCGGGCGTCGCCTGCCACGGCCCGGCCGAGGCGATCGGCTGCCGCAACAGCCTGCTGCGCGCCGAGGCGGGCGGGCAGGTTCTGGTCGGCATCGGCCTCGAGGACATGATCGCCGTCGCCATGCCCGACGCCGTTCTCGTCGCGCCGCGCGCACGCGCGCAGGAGGTGCGCCATGCCGTCGCGCAGCTGCGCGCCCGAAGCGCGCCGCAGGCCGATGCCGCACAACGCGACTACCGGCCCTGGGGCTGGTTCGAGACGCTGGTTCTCGGCCCCGGGTTCCGGGTGAAACGGATCATGGTAGCGCCGGGGGGGCGGCTGTCGCTGCAAAGCCACAGCCACCGCGCCGAGCATTGGGTTGTGGTCGAAGGCGAGGCGCGGATCACGCTGGGGACGCAAACGCAGGTTCTCGGGCCAGACAGGTCGGTTTATGTGCCGATCGGCACGGTGCACCGGCTGGAAAATCCCGGCCCCGATCCCGTGGTGCTGATCGAGGTGCAGACCGGCAGCTATCTCGGCGAGGACGATATCGTGCGCCATGACGATGCCTATGCCAGAAGTGCCGTCTAGCAAGGGAGACCGGCATTCCATACAACATGAATCGCGACATGTTGGATCGGATACCGGAGAGCCACTCAATGCATGGGATCGTGATATCGGCGAAAGCGGCGGTGCAATCGGGGCTCGCCACCTGGCCGCAATTATCCGACGGAGCGACGCTGGCGAATGTCCGCACGCAATTCGAACTCGGCGGACAGCATCCGGAAACTGATCTGATGCCGCTTGGATATGGCAGTTATTCGGGCTCACACTTCATGGCGAAGCGGATCGGGCGCTATTGTTCCATCGCCAAAAATGTCCGGGGCATGGGAGACAGTCATCCGGCAGACTGGGTCTCGACCAGCCCGAGGTTCTATAAACCGCGTGGCCGCAAGCGCATCGGAATGCCGCCCGCCCGTACGCCGCTGAGCTACAGCGGCGCGCCGCAAGGCGTGACGATCGGCCATGACGTCTGGATCGGTCAGGATGTCTTGTTGAAGGGTGGGATTCACATCGGCAACGGTGCCATCGTCGCCGCCGGGGCGGTGGTGACCCGCGATGTCGCCCCCTACACGATCGTGGGCGGGGTTCCGGCGCGACAGATCCGTCCCCGCTTCGATGCGGACACCGCTGCCGCCCTGTCAGAGCTCGAATGGTGGATGGCGGACCCGGCTCATTTCGTGGATCTGCCCTTCGACGACCCGAGGGAATTCATCGCCCGGGCGCGGCAGGAAAAGCCCGGATGGGTGAACAAGCCACTGGACTATCGCACGCTCGTGACGTTCGTGCGCTCCGGAGATCTGCAAGGCATCGAACTCACGGACTGAATGACGCCCACTCGACCGCCGCCACCTCCCTGCACCCCTCCGGCGCGGTCATCCCCGGATAGGCCGGGATAGCCCAGTCCCCGGCGACGGTCGGGGCGGGCTCGGCCCAGGCGGTGGTCGGGTTGGCGACGGTCTCGCCGCCGTGCTCGGCCGTCGGGTAATCGGCGATGTAGGCCGCCCAGGCGGCGGCATTGGCGGCCGCGATGGCGGCCTCTGATCCGGTCCAGTAGCTCATGCGATCCTCGGTGCGTTGGTGCGGTAAGGGTGATCGGTCGGCAGCGCGCCCGCCAGACCGTTGCGCCAGGCCATGCACCCCTCGATCTTCTGGCGCGTCGCAGTATCCGGTGTCGACGACAGGGCCAGTATCTCGAACAGCGCCCCGGACCAGCTCAGCGAGGTGTTGGGATAGCCGAGCCTCCAGCTCAGCGCAGCCGTGGTCGCATTGCGCGGACCGGCCGAAACAATACGCCGCGCCATGGGCAGAACGGCAGCCCCCGGCACCCCATCGACACAACTGGCAGACACGCCGGACCAGACAGAGGCACCTGCTGCACCGCGGATATCGAGGTTCGATGCCGCACCGCTGACAAGGCAGGTTGCCCGGGCAAACGTTGTCTCCGCTCCGGTACCGTAGCGCGCGACGACGCACCACCACATCGGCGCGACAGACACGACGGAGGACATGAAAACTGCGGCCGAGCCATCGGTAAACACCGCTGCAGGATAGCCGTCGATCATCCCCGAAACCGGCTGGTTCGCCGCATTACTCTGCACGAAATCGCACAGACCGAACCGGTCTGGCAACACCGCAACCTTGCCCCCCGCAACCGTCTGCGACCATTTTGGGTCGAGCCAGCAGACCTGTCCCGCCGTCAGCGCGGCCGGCGTCCACATCCGGATGACATTCGATGCGCCGCAGCGGATCGCCTTGCCCTCATAGGCCGCGGTCATGGTCCAGGCGGTGCCGGTCGCGCCGGCGATCGCCACCCCGTCCGCCGTCCACTGCCCGGCCACGGTCGAGCTGTAGACCGAGCCCGCATATCCGGACCCCGAGGCGATGGCGATGACGGGCGCGGCGGGGGGGCTGAACGGGCGCTCCGCGCCACCGAGCCGGATCCCGATCCCCAGCATCAGATCCACCCGGTCAGGCCGGTGGCCGTGGTGCCGGTCGCAAGGATGCGCGCGGCGAACAGCGCATAGGTGCCGACCGGCAGCGGGCCGGTGACATAGCTCGCCCCGTCGCGCGAGGACACGAAAGCGACGGTGCCCGCGGCGGTGCCGATGGTCAGCGCGCGGATCTCGGCCGAAAGGTCGGCGGTGTCGGAAGGCACGATCGGCAACGCGCCGATCGCCGAGGACAGCAGGCCCGGGGCCTGACGCTTGTGCGGTGTATACATGGGTCTCTCCTGCAGCGAACCGGAACAGACCCTAGGCACTCATGGTTTCGGCCCCGTCACCGCAGCGTGCGGGGGGGGCTGGCCGCCTCAACTGGCCGCCTCAACTGCCCGCCTCAGCCGCGCGCCGCGCGCGCCCGCGCGAAACCGATGAACGCCGCCCCCGGAGAGCGCAGCCGCGGCCGCCCCGAGCTTTCCCAGAACGCCCGCCATTCCGCCTCGAGCGCATGGACGTCGATGCCGGGCAGGATCTCGCGCACCCGGTCGTGGATCTCGGGCGAGAGCGGGCCGGGTCCGCCCGCGGCCACCGATCCCGGGGCCGGCCCCTCGACCAGCAGGACGCGCGGGCTGACCCGGACGATGTCGCCCGGCTCCTCGCTCAGCACGTAATCGGGCAGCGTGTCGGCCGCGATCATGTCGCGGATCATCTTGCGAAACACCCGCTTCGGAGAGTTCGATCCGGATTTCTTCAGCAGCACCTCGACCGAGACCCGCCAGCCTTCCTGCCGGCCGCAATGCTTGCGCGCGAGCTCGTAGATGCGCCGCTCCAGCGGCTTGCGCAGCCGGAAGTAATCGCGGCTCAGCGTCAGCACCGATTTCGACAGCACCGCGCGGAACAGCCACTCCGACAGCGTCACCGCCACCGAGACCATCCGCCCGCCGCGGGTCTTGCGCACAATCTCCCAGCTCTCGATCAGCCCGAAACCCGAGGTCACCTCGACATCGCCTGTCGTGATGTTGGTGCGGATGCGCGTGCCCGCCAGCCGCTCGAAGGCCTCGACGAGACGGCGATAGGCATCGCCCGAGGTCTCGCGGTTGGTCGCGACAAGCAGATCGTGGGCGCGCAGCGTCAGCCGTCGCGTCACCTCGCGCCCGGCGTTGAGCGCCGCCATCAGCTGGCTGACGCAGAAGATCAGGATGTCCTTGTCATGGATCGTCGCGAGACCCTTGACCGAGGGGGTCACCTCGATCTGCGTGCCGCGATGCTCGTAGCTGAGCACCCGAAGATCGGGCCGCGTGCTCAGCGAAAATACCGGATGCTCCATCGTCGCGAGATCGTCCTTCGGAATCGCATCGAAGATATCGCACAGAAAAAAGTTCGCCCGTCCGGCGAGGGCCGAGCCTGCACTCCCCCCCGCCCCTGTCGCCAGGGTTCCTGCCATCACTGCCCGCCCGATTTTTATCGTGGTTTCGTTGACGGTGAGCCTAAGCCCGCCACAGGCGCCGGTCCAGCATTTCCATCGGGGGTTCGGAATCGCCCAAACGGGGGTTCAGAGTCATGCTATCGTGGTTCCGGATTCACCTGCGGGTTTTCCATGACCGCTTTTCTCATGAAATCCAACGGGATCGGCGATACACGAAGATTGCGTAACACTTAAAATAACTCAAAAATAACTTGGCGGGATTTATCCACACCCCCCCGCGAAGCCCCCGGACCGACCCGGATTTGCCATGAAAATCAGGAGATTCCGCCCGACGCGATTCGCGATGTGCCGAAAATACTTTCATGTCCTGCGTTTTTGGGTATGCTAATGGAAACGCGATACATGAGGCAAAAATGGCCCGGGCCGACAGCGATCTCCCCCCCTATTTCAACATCGACCCGGATCAGGCGCTGCGCGAGCTGGATGGGCCGCTGGACACCGCCGGCTTCGAACGCATCGCAAGCGCCTGCAGCCGCGGACGCGACGATCTGGCCTCGCGGGGGATGGATGCCGAGGGACACAAAAGCCTGCGGCTGTTCTCGACCTGGGAGATCACCCGCTATCTGATCCCGGTGGCGCCGGCGCATTTTCGCCGTGTGCTGCGGCTGAACCCCGACCTGCCGCAGGGCCGCGCGGAAAGCGAGGCGGGGGCGAAGTGGTTCACTCTCGATGAGGTGCTGCGGCTGCGCGCGCATTTCGCGGCCGAGGGGTCCAAGGCGAAGGAGTATCTGCCCTGGCGGCCGAAGGGACTGCCGGCGAAGATGGTGGCCGTCGCCAATTTCAAGGGCGGGGTCGGCAAGACCTCGACGGCGGCGCATCTGGCGATGTCGGCGGCGCTCGACGGGTATCGGGTGCTGGTGATCGACCTCGACAGTCAGGGCTCGATGACCTCGATCTTCGGCGGCAAGGTGAAGGATGAATGGGAGACGGTGTTCCCGCTGCTGGCGCGTCATTACGCCGGGCATCTGCGGCAGTCGAACCTCGGCCGGCTCGACCGCGGCGAGGCGCCGATCCCGCTCGACGAGACGCTGAGCGAGGCGCTGAAGGTCAAGGCGGACGATGTGATCCGCAAGACCCACTGGCCGAACATCGACCTGATCGGAGCGCAGCTGAACCTGTACTGGTCGGAGTTCCAGATCCCGGTGTGGCGGATGCAGGGGCGGGGCTGGAAGCTGTGGGATGCGCTGACCGATACGCTGGCGGCGGACGGGGTGCTCGACCGCTATGACGTGATCTTCCTCGATACGCCGCCGGCGCTTGGATACCTCACGATCAACGGGCTGGCGGCGGCGGATATCTTGCTGGTGCCGCTCGGGGCGTCGTTTCTCGAGTTCGACTCGACGGGGCGGTTCTTCGACATGCTGCATTCGACCTTCGCCTCGATCGAGGAGGGCGAGAACATGGCCGCGCGCGCGCTTGGCCGGGCCGAGATGTCGTTCCAGTGGGATGCGGTGCGCGCGGTCATCACCCGCTATGACGCCAATCAGCAAGGCGAGCTGGCGGCGCTGATCCAGGCCTATATGGGGCCCGTGCTGTCGCCGCACCGGCAGGATTTCACCGCGCTGATCGGTCAGGCGGGCGAGCAGGTCAATGGCATCTACGAAGCCGATTACCGCGATTTCAACCGCGAGACCTATGCCCGCGGCCGCGAGACCTTCGACGAGACCTATGCCGCCTTCAAGCGGCTGCTGATCGGCAGCTGGCGACGCGACGAGCTGGCGGCCGAAGCTGCGGCGGAGGCCGGCTGAGATGTTTCGCACGCGAAACATGGACGGTTCGGTTAACCTGCCGTTTACCCTGACGGGCGACCCTGCCGCCCTGCCCTTCCGCATCCTGTCCGAGGAGATCCGCCCATGGCCCGCCGCCGTCTGACCCCGCCCCGCCCCGGTTTCCTCGATGCCGCAGATTCCGGGACCGAGGCCCCCCAGCCTGCCCCAGAGGTCAAGTCGATGTTCCCGATGGGCGTCGCCGCAACGGTCACCCGCGCCCCCATCGCCCAGGTCGCGGGCGAGGCGGCGGCACAGGCGGCGCTGACCGATCTGGCGGCAGAGATCGCCCGCACCCGCGCCGAGGGACGGGTGATCGAGCGCCTGCCGCTTGCGGAAATCGATGCGGGCCATCTGGTGCGCGACCGCCAGAGCGTCGATGCCGAGGAGATGGAGACGCTGGTCTCCTCGATCCGCGCCCGGGGGCAGCAGATGCCGGTCGAGGTGGTCGATCGCGGGGCCGGGGTGCATCCGCGTTACGGGCTGATTTCGGGCTGGCGGCGGTTGATGGCGCTTGGCCAGATCGGCGAGAGCCAGGTTCTCGCGCTCGTCCGCCGTCCCGAGACCGCCGCCGAGGCCTATCTCGCCATGGTCGAGGAAAACGAGATCCGCGCCGGGATCAGCTTTTATGAACGGGCCAGAATCGTGGTGAAGGCGCTCGAGTCCGGCGTCTACCCGGATACGAAGACGGCGCTGAACGGGCTGTTCGGAAATGTTTCGCGCGCGAAACGGTCGAAGATCAAGAGCTTCATGACGCTGGTCGAGACGCTCGACGACGTGTTGCGCTTCCCGGCCGCGATCAGCGAGAAAGCCGGTCTGGCGCTGGTGCAGGCGATCGAGGCGGGCCATGCGCCTGCCCTGCGCGAGGCCCTGCAGAACAATCCCGCCGCCGATGCCGCGGCCGAGGCCCAGCTCATCGCCCGCGTCTGCGGCTCCGCTCCCACCCCTGCGGCCTCAGAGCCGCCCGCCCCGCCCTGCCCCACAGATCTGTCCGCAGATCTCCCAGATGTCCGGTATGATCCGGAAACCGGGGTCATCGTGATTTCCGGCGCGGGGGTCGACAAGAAGCTGGCCGCACGGCTTCAGATTTGGATCAAAGACCGTCGCTGATATGGAGACGGCGCCCATAACTGTGGGTGCCGGAAACAACCGGGAGATCAGTCCTGACCATATCCTGGCAGACTTTCGGGCTGCAGAGTATCGGCGATAATTTTACGCAGCGCGTCCCCGGTGGTGTAGGGAAAAGCCTCCGCAATGTAGCGCTCGGCGGTCTCTGTGCTTACGGCGCCTTCGCGGAATTCCGGGTGGATCTCTGCGGATTTTCGGGCCACGATCTCGACGGTTCCGCCGCTGGTGTGAATGCGCTTGTCGTATCCGTTCGTATTGTTCGTCGAATGGCGGGTGTAGTGATAGGCCGGAAAGGTCGGGTCGCAATAGACCGGATGCTCTCTCGCATAAGCCAGATGCTGGATCTGGAACGGGGTGCGCAGCCTGGTCGGCTCATAGACCAGGGCCAGCCCGATGGCGATCGCATGCTTGTCGAATTCGCGGTGCCGGGCGACGGGATCGTCCGTGTATCCCATGACGCCTTTGGGAAAGGTGATCATCGTTGTCGGACGCAACCCCGACGAACAGGCCCGCAGCTTTTCGATATATGTCGCACACAACGCATCATCGTCATCGAGGCGAAAGTGCACCGCCGGCTTCGTGCAGTCGTCGTTCGCTTCCAGCATGATCGGCCGCAAGGCAACGCGAACGTCGGTCTTGTCGGTCCGGAATACCCGCAGGTTCGGAGACCCCGCCACCGCCGCATCCAGCCGTTCCTGATAGATGTCGGGCATCCGCTCCGAGGTCAGCAGAATCATCTGGAAATCCTGATCGGTCTGGGCGCGCAGCGACGGCAGCATCAGGTTTTCCAGAAGGTGAAACCTGACGGCCATCCGCTCCGGGTTCCACAGCAGAGCCTGGGCGTCTTCCTCCGAGCGCACGGCCCGCCCGGTGTCGGTTTGGCCGAGATAGGAAAACCGGCAATGTCCGTAGATTTTCATCGTGCGTCTGACCTTCTGCATTCGCGTGTCGTTTGTGCCGTTCCCTGGCCCGGGCAGGGGGCCTCAGAACAGCGTCGAGAACCGCTCTGGCAAGCGGTAAAGCTCTTTCGAGCGATAGCTCGTGAAGAACCAGTTGCCGCTGTCGGCACGGGTGCGCCCCTCGCGCATCCGCATGACGATCTCGGGGAATTCGGCCTGTTCGGCCACCGGGGTCATCTGGCTCAGCGCCTCGAAGCCGGCGGTGCCCTGCCACCAGGTGCTGCCGCCGGTCTGGCCTTCGGGGCGTGGACCGTCCTTGGCCTCGATCCAGTCGCGCCGCGCGTTCAGCCGCGCACGCGACAGCGTATCGTCCATGTAGCGCAGGTGAAACAGGAACAGCTGCGGATCGAGCGTCACCTCGGCCACGTCCGAGCCATGCCCGCCGATCGAGAACCGGATCCGCTGCCGGGTCAGGCAGGGTTTGGAATAATTGGTGTTCACCCGGAAATTGCGCCGCTGTGCCAGAACCGGACGCGCCGGATCGAGCGCGCCGGGTTCACTGTGGGGCGTGTGCACGATCTCGATCGCGAAGGGCGAGATCACCCGCGGTGGCCGCCCCCCGGCCGAGAGCGCGTCGAGATAGTGCATCAGCGTCTGCCCCGTCGCCGGATCCGGGGCGACGATCTCGTCGACATCGCCGCACAGAACCCAATTGTAATACAGCGTCAGACCGCCGGTGAAATCCGACAGTGCCTGCCAGCGTCTGCGGTCAAAACCGCTCTGGTCGCCGGTGTCGGGAATGTTGACGATATTCGCCCCCGCGGCCATCCGGTCGATGTCCGGGTCGGCCCCGTGACGCAGGATATACAGGTTCTCGCGCCCGGCGACCGCCCCGTAATAGCGCAGCCAGCGCTCTAGAAAGGCATGGTCGCCCTTGACCATGGTGACCACGGCAAGACCGGCTTTCGACGGGTCGGGCAGATGCCCGGATCCCTCTTCGGGCGGCACGGTGGCCGGGGCCGGCACTGCACCCGGGGCGGTAACCTGGGCGGGGGGCGTCGTCGTCACGGGTGCTATCCCCTCGGGCAGCGGCTGGCTGAAGATCCGTCCGACCCGCCCGGTTCCGACCTGGCGGCGCAGCTCGTCATAGCCCTGCGGCGCGAGGCCGATTTCCTTCAGCACGTCCCATTTGCGGTAATGCACCAGATGGATCGTGCGGTCCTCGGGCAGTGGCTTGCCACGGATCGACCCGCCCAGAATGAAGTGATGTTCCGGCGTCAGCTCGTTCCAGCGCAGCCCGGCGCGCGCCATCGCCACCGGCAGGCTCATCTGGTCGAGATAGGGGCGCTTGTTGTCGAGATCGGGGATCGCGTCGATCCGGCGCGCGGTGTCATACCAGACCTCGGCGAAGCTGCGCCCGGCGTCGTCGCGCCAGCGTTCCGGAAACACCACGAGGCCGGAGTTGAAATAGGGCGGCACGGGCTTGCGCTTGTCGCGCATCAGCCGGATGCGGGTTTGCGGCACCTCGAGGCCGACCGCGCCATAGAGCTTCGGCCACAGCTCGTCGCCCGCCCACCGCAGCGAGGCGGCCGGCGCGGCGCTGAGCGCATCCTCGGCGACGAAGCTCTCGATCCGGTCATCGGCGATGAACAGCATGTCCGAATCCATGAACCCGGAATAGTCGGTGTCGCGCTTGTCGAGGCAGGCCACCAGCTTGTTGCCATGCGGATAGGGGGTGTCGAACATGCCCTCGGTGCGCATCGGGCGCAGCTCGCAGCGCAACCGGCGCAGCGTCTCGATCACCGTGGGATGGACCTCGGCCAGCCGATGTTCGGGACAATAGCCGATCAGCTTCACCCCGGCCGGCATGTGGTTGCGGATCGAGGCGGCCAGATAGCAGGCCATGTATTGATAGGTTGGCGGCTCGACGATGAAGAACAGGGTCAGCGAGGGGGTCATCGCGGCACTTTCGGTCGTTGTCATGTCACAGGATCCCGTCGAAACGCGGCGGCAGGCGGAACAGCTTTCCGGGCCGTCCCCCGCCCATCAGGGTGAACGGCGGGCGCAGGATCGGATGTTCGGTCATCTGGCGGCGGAACTCGGGGTGTTCGATGGTCTCGGCCTCGGGGCGCAGCGAGCTGAGCCAGCGGAAGGTCTTCTCGACCGAGTTCCACCCCCAGCCCCCCGAACGCATCTGCGCCTTCTCTTCCTCGGACTTGCCGTCGAGGCGGCGTTCCAGACTGCGGGCGAAGCGTGCCATGCAATAGTCGTGGTCGATGAAGCGCAGATGGAAATTGTAGAGGTTCGGATCGAGGCAGATCTGCGCGTGATTGGCGCCGTGACCGCCCGCCTTGAATTCGGTCGGGGCCGAGATCAGGCAGGGCTTGGCATAGTTCGAATTCAGCCGGTAACAGCGCCGGCGTCCGACGATCGGCTGGCCGGACAGGAGGGGCTCGGGTTCCAGATCCGGCACGTGAACCATCTCGATCGCGAAGGTGGTGATCGCGGGCGGCACCGGGTGGCGCTCCGAGATTTCGGCCAGATAGCCCACGAGATCGGTCGAGACCGCGGGATCGAGCACGATGAACTCGTCGACATCGTTGCACGCGACCCAGTTGTAGAACTGCGTCAGCGCCGAGGCGTGCTGCGACAGCACCTGCCAGCGGCGCTGGTTGACCGATTTCTTCATCCGGTCATAGGGCAGGCGGATGACGTTGCAGCCCGCGGCGATCCGCGCCACCTCGGCATTGCCGCCGTGATTGAGCACGTAGATATGTTCATCGGGCACAAAGCGCCGCCAGTAGGCGATCCAGCGTTCGAGGAAGAAATCTTCCTCATGCACCATGGTCAGCGCGGCGAGTGGGGCCTTGGACCTGTCCAAACCATTACCTTGTCAACAATCGGGCGAAGCTGCCCGGGGAAAACCTGTCAAACTGCGCGACACAAGGCAACCCGCGGACGGGCCCGCGGGGCCTTGTTTTCCCGAAAGTCTTCTCCGGAGGATCCCCGGGGAACGGGCAGAGTGGTCCGTCAGGTCTTTCGGGCCGGGGTGTCGGGCGATTGTCCCGGCAAGACCAGCTGCGCGCCGATGTCGGCGCGCAGGGGCACGCCGGTGATCTCGACGACCGAAAGCCCGAGGCTCAGCCGCACCCTCCCCGTATCGTCGCGCCCGATGTCCGGCGCGGCGGGCCAGTCCGACAGATCGTATTCCTGGCCGCTCTGCCAGGCGTCGATCCGGGTCACGCCGCCATAGGCGATATGAAACCGCACGTCCCCGCTGCCCGGCGCGATCTCGTTGACCCCGGTGCCGACGAAAACCTCGTCGTCGCCACTGCCCAGAACGACGGTGTTGCGCCCCGGTCCGGTATGGATGCGCGACGCCCCGTCGCCGTCAAAGATCCGGTCATTGCCGTGGCCGCCGAAAATCAGGTTGTGGCCGCGCCGGCCGTGGATCTCGTCATCGCCGGTGCCGCCGTCGAGGGTGTCGTTGCCCGGCCCCCCCGACAGGTAATCGTTGCCGGCCCCGCCGCGGAAATGATGCCGGCTCGAGGGCAGGGCGGCGAGGGCGATCAGCCGGTCGTTGCCGGCCCCGCCGTCGAAATTGGCCCCGCCGTATTTCGGCCCCAGCATGATGTCATCGCCATCCGATCCCGTCACCTCGACCTCGACCCGCTCCGAGGTCTCGAAATGGATCGGGCTGTCGGGATGGGCGACGATGCGGATGCGCTTGCTCTCGGGGCCGCCGGCTTCCTTGCGCGCGACCACGGTGGCGATGCGGATGCGCTCGACATAGGGGGGGCAGTGCAGAACGTAATCGTCGGGGCCGGCCATGAACCACAGCGTGTCGGTGCCGCCATCACGCTCTTCGCGGATCTTCTCGGCATCGGCGCCATAGGCCCAGTAATCGTTGTCGCCCCGCCCGCCGGCCAGGATCACGCTGCCGTCGACCGCCATCATCGCGTTGACCCCGTCGGCCGGGTTCTCGTGGCCGCGCAGATCAAGACCGAGCCGCAGGCTGCCCTCGATCAGCTCGTCGCGCAGCCGGCCGATCGGGGCGGTGGCGATCAGATTGGTGGTCTCGCCCGGGTCGGCCTCGATGTCGTAGACATGTTCCTCGCCGTTCGGATAGCGGAAATAGCGCAGGTTGCGGTAGCCCTCGGCCGAGGGGCGCACAGAGAGCGTGCCGAACACCGAGGTGACCGGCGACAGGCTGTCGTCATAGCGGCCGAAGGCCGGGTCGATCAGCGGCAGCAGGCTTTGCCCCGAGGTCCAGTCGGGCCTCGGCGGCAGTCCGGCAAGCTGCATCACCGTCTTGGGCACATTGTGCAGCGAGACCGGCATCGCCACCTCGGCCGGTTCCATCCCCGCGTGCCAGATCGCCAGCGGCACATGCGCGGCGCTGTCCCACTGGCTCATCTTGTGGAAACTGTCGTGATTGCCGAGGTTGAAGCCGTTGTCGGACAGGAAGATCACCGTCGTCGTTTCCGCGATCGGCGAGGCTTCGAGCGCCCTCAGGAACCGGCCGATCTCGTGGTCGACATGGCTGATCGCAGCGAAATAGGCGCGCACCACCTGCCGCCAGGCCTCGTCGCCGGATTTCTCCGGGGTCCAGCGGCCATTGGCGATATAGGCGGCCTCGTAGACGGCGAAACCGGGCTGTGGGCCGAAGTAATCCTCGGGCGAGGCGATCGTGGGCCAGCGGATCGCGGCCGGATCATACATCTGGTAGAACCGGTCCGGGCAGTCGAGGTTGTAATGCGGGTGCTTGAAGCCGAGCTGGATCAGGTTGCGCCTGTCGGTGGGCACCCGGTCGAGGAAGCGGATCGCGTTCTCGGCCACCCAGTAATCATAGAAGCAGTCGTCCTGCTCGCCCCGGTCGTGGGGATAGTTGATGCCGCGGATGCCGGGGCCGCGGTCCAGGTAGTCGTGCACCCCGCCGCGATAGGGGCGGGTGATGGCGGCGGGGTTTTCGTGAAACAGCATCCGGCGGTAGGGGTCGGGCATCGGGCGGTAATTCGCGTCGACCTTGCCGGTGGTGAAGGTGTGAAAGCCGGCGCGCCGCAGATCGTAGGGCCAGGCCTTTTCCGGGGGGAGAAGGTCGCTCCAGAACCGGTTGAGATCGACGAGGCCGCTGCGGAACGGCGACAGCCCGGTCGCCAGTTCGGCGCGGCACGGCGCGCACAGCGGTACCGTGGCATAGGCATTGGTGAAACGGGTCGCGCGCGCCATGAACCGGTCGAGGTTCGGCGTCTGGATGCGGATGCCGAAGGTCTCGCGCCAGGTGTAGACGTCGATCATGTCGTCGACCCAGATCATGCAGATATGGCCGTCGCGGATCGTCTCTGGGGTGAAGCTCATGGCTCAGCAGTCCCACAGCATGTAACGGCGCAGCGCCAGATCCATCGCGGTGTCGGCGGGCTGCATCGGGCGCAGCAGCCGCAGACCCGGCCACAGGAACACGTCGCCGATCGCGGACTGGCCAAGTGTCTTGGCCAGTCCGCCGCGCTGGCTGCGCGCGCCGATGAACAGCGCCGGGCTGTGGCCAAGGTCGGGCGGCGTGCCGGTGGCCGCGGCCACCGGGCCGTCGCCTTGCCGAAACAGCACCGTGTCGCCATCGAGGGTCAGCGTCAGCAGTTGCGGCCCGTCCGGGCGCGGCGCCGCCGGCACGCTGAGCGCGACCGCCCCGCCGGTGTCCTTCAGCGTGAAGCTGTCGCCATCGTCCGAGAGAAACAGATAGGTGCCCGAGCGCGCCGCGCCGTCGGAATTGATCGACAGCAGGGTGCGGGCGGGCTCTTGCGGGGTGAAGCGCACCACCACCGCGGCCGAGATTACGGCATGGCGGCCGTCTGCGGCTGCGGGCAGCGTGGGGACGACCAGACCGCAATGCAGCCCCGGGCGACATTCGAGCGCGCAGCGCCGGCCCGCGACCCAGTCGACGGTGCGGCCGTTGCCGTCGTTCGGCTGGGTGGGCACCGCGGTATAGCGTCCGTCGTGGCTGCGCCATTGGCTCACCACCGTGCCGTCATGGCTGAACGCCTCGGGGGTGCCGTGCAACCACAGTGCCCCGGCACGGGAGATCGCGGTCGCAAGGTCGCTCTCGGCCCCGTCCAGCAGCGCCCCGGGCGGCAGGGCCTCGTCAAGCGCGATCATGCCTCTTCACCTCCGGTTTCGGAGCCGGCGTCGCCCGCCCGGTCTTCAGAGGACGCCGTTTCCGGGACCTGCGTCCCCCCGGCGCGCACCGGCAGCCACGCCGGCATCGCCCACCGGTGCAGCCGCTCGCCCGCGGCGCTGTCAAGCTGCCAGTCGTCGCGCAACGCAAAGACCGCGTTCGCGTCCGGCTGGCCATAGCCGTAGCTCAGCCGCAGCTCTTCTCCGGCATCGGGGCGCCGGTCGAGGTGCAAAAGCACCGCCTGAGGATCCTTCGGGTCGATCCGGGCCGCGACGATCCGCGGCGCGGTGGCCGCGCCCACCAGCGCAAAGCCGATAGGGCGCGCGAACCCGGTTCCGGACCCGGGAACCAGCGTCAGCGGCCCGAGCGCGCGTGCCGTGACGCGCAGCACCGGCTCCGCGCCCGGCTCGATCTCGGCCAGATGCAGGATCGGACAGCGCCAGCCACGTTCAAGCGGCGGGTCATGGCGCGTGGTGGCGGCTTCGGCGGCGATGGCGGCGGCGCTCATCTCGGCCATGCGACGCCGGCTGGTGGCGGTCGGACGGTCGTAATCGTCGAAGTCGAACATGTAATCGGGCGCCGATCCGACGAACCGGTGCGTGCCGTGGTTCCACATCAGTTCCCACTGGCCTTCGATCACCGCAGGGGGAGCCTGGCCGGGGCGGCCGGCGTCGAAACGGGCGACGAAGACCGGCGCATCGAAGCCGATCGCGGCAAGCCCGGTCTCGATGCGCTCCATCAGATCCAGCATGGCATCGCGATAGCCAAGGGCATCGTGGCGCAGATCCTCCAGCGCGAAATCGAGCACCACCGCATAGAGCCGCGCCGATTTCCCGAGCCGCGAGGCGGCGCGCCTGATGTTGCCGGCCGCGATCAGCAGGTTGTCGAGGGCCGCCCCTCTGGCCAGGGCCGCCGCATCGGCCGAGCTGTCGGTCTCGGCGCGGATGACGAACAGCGGCAGCGGGGCATGTTTGGCCATCTGCCAGTCGAGGAAAGTCTCGGCGATCAGCGCCTCGTGGGTCATCTCGCGCAGCGGATCGAGCAGGTCGGTCACCGGGGCGGTCTCGGTGCCCGCGACACCGACCGCGCCGATGTCGTCCCCGGGGGCGAGGATGTGATACGGATAGCCGGCCGGTTCCGTCGTCGCCAGCGCCGCGCGCGGTCCGCCGATCGCCAGGATGCCCAGAACCCGCCCGGGGGCATCGGCGATCACGGTGCCGTTGGCGCGCTCCATGCGGAAGTCTCGCTGGCCCTGGCGACCGGGCAGGCGGGCGGTGAAGCGCAGCGCCCCGGCCTCGGTGCGCACGTTCCAGGCGTCGATCTTTTCCAGCCGGGCGAGGACCTCTTCTTCGTCGATCGGCTCCGGCTCGGGGGCGGCGGCGGCGCCCCCGGGGGTCCCGAGGCGCATGGCGATATCGGCGATGACCCGATCCGACAGGCGCAGCACCAGCCCGGTGGAATCGTAGCGGATCACGTCGCCGTTTCGGGCCCGGACCAGAACGCCATGTCCGGGCTGCGGTTCCGAAGGGGTCTCGGGGGAAGTCCGGGGCGGGGCTTGTCGGTTCTCGTCGGTAGACACTGCGGATCCAGCCTTGTTAACATGCCCCGGGTCTGCAACACCCGAAGACCATTGCGCCTTTTGTAGCGGATCGGAACAGCAGGAGCTACCGTGGTTTCAACCGACGATGCCCGTCATGCCGCCAGGGCCATTGCGCTTTCCGGGCCGGCGGATCCGGCGCTGCCCCCGCTCATGTCTCCGCAGGCCGCCAGACCCGATGCGCCGTTCCGCGCGCTGGCCGATCATGCCGCGCTGTGGTTCGAGCCGGGCCGGGACGTGCTGATCGTGACGCTCGACAATCTTTCGACCATCGACACCCCTTATCCGCGTCCGCCCTGGCTGCGTGACCGGATTCTTGCGATGGGATATTCGGTGCTTGGCGTGCAGAGCATGGCCAAGGACTGGTATCGTAACCCCGATGCCGAAGACCTGCTGCGCCGGCTGGTGTCGACGGGGTTCTTCCGGCGGTTTCACCGGGTGCTGTTCGTCGGGGCGTCGATGGGGGGAATGGGGGCGCTGGTTCTGGCGCGGCTGGTGCCGGGGGCCATGGTTCTGGCACTGTCGCCACAATCGACGATGGCCCCCGATCTGGTGCCGTTCGAGCATCGCTTCCAGTGGGCGGCGCGGCGCACCGACTGGGACGGTCCGGGGCTGCGCGACGCGGCCGGGGCAATCCCCGATCTCGGCCGGGTCGTGGTAATTTACGATGCCCGGGTGATCGAGGACCGGCTGCACGCGGCACGTCTCGACGGGCCGAATGTGGTCCGCGTCCGCATCGACCACTGCACCCACGAAGCGATCCGGGTGGTGATGAAATGCGGTGCGCTGGCCCCGCTGATCGCAGATGTGCTGGCGCAGGGGCGCCCGGGACCGGCGTTCTGGCGCGCGATGCGCGCCCGGCGGGGCGTGCGCAAATGGGCGCGGGCCTTCATGGAAACAGTCGTCGCCGAAGGCCATCCGGCACGTATCCGCGCGGTCGCGCAGGTGCTGCTGAAGCAAGACGATTATCTCTTTGCGCACAAGGCGCTGGCGCAGCTGGAGACGCCCGCGACATGAGCCGGCGCATCGCGGTCGTCGCGTCCTCGGATGCCAACTGGGCCTGGCAGAGCCTGTTCGTGCTGACCCGCTCGATCGCCTTCGATACCGGGCAGGAGATCGACCATCACCTTTATCTCTCGGGTAGTCCCGATCCGCGCATTCTGGCGGCGATCCCCGGGGAGATCCGCTGCCATCGCATCGCGGCGCTGCCGGACTATTTTGCGCAGGGCGCACAGGCACATGTCCCGGCTGCAGCGATGCTGCGTCTGCTCGCGCTCGAAGAGCTGGCACCGGCCTATGAGCGGGTGATCTACATCGATGGCGATGTCTTTCAGTCCTGGGGATCTCTGGCCGATCTGGCCCGGGTCAGGCTGAATGGCGCGGTTCTGGGAGCTGTGCGCGATGCGATGTTCTGGACCGGGGCTTCGCGGCCGTTCTTCGAACGCTACGCCAATGCACTTTCGTCCGGGATCGGGCAGCGGTACTTCAATTCCGGTGTGCTCGTGGCCGACGGGGCAGCCTATGCGCGGGCGCAGATCTCGCGTCGTGGCTGCGATTTCCTGCGCGACACGCCGCAACGGTGCCGTTTCGGCGATCAGTCGGCACTCAATGCCGTCGTCGCCGGATCCTGGGCGGAGCTGTCTGCAGGCTGGAACTGGCAGCTGTCCGATCTGGTCTACGGGCTGACCGACGGGCGTCGGCCGCGGCTGATCCATTTCACCGGCCCGCTCAAGCCCTGGCGCGACGGGCTGCGCCTGTTGCCGCCTGCCGCCTTCGAGGCGATGCGGGTTTTTCTCGGGACGCGGGGCTGGCTCGATCTGCTGGGCGAGTCCTCGCCCCTCGGGTTCGATCCGCGCCGCGACGAACGGATGCGCACCCGCCGGCTGGAACCGTTTCTGCGTGACACTTTCGCACGGCGCGAGACGGTGAAGGCCTATCTCGACCGCGAGGATTTCGCCGATCTGCAAAGTGGCATCAGCGGCTGGGGCTGAGGCGGAGGGCCGGACCGAAGTCGGAGCAGTCCGGACATGCAGTCTGCCGCTCAGGCGGTTTCCGGGGGTCCGCTTTTCGAACGGTCATACTGCAGCGATCCCGCCTCGGCGCGCTCTTCGGCTTCGATGAATCCCCTGTCGCGCAGCACCGGTCCGAACGCACGGCGCAGATCGTCGCGCGCGGCCTCGGTTTCGAAAGGCACGATCACCCGCGCGATCCGTCCCGGGTCCTGTGCCGCGAGCTCGTCCGGGGTTATTCCGGACCGCGCCGAGATCCGCAGCGCATCGGGCTGGAAATCCTTCAGATAAGCGCTCAGCCCCCCGGCTTCGCCCTCGCCGTCCCCGGCAAAGCGCAGCGGCCCGTCGACGAAGCGCAGCCGAGGCGCGCCCGCCTCTCCGGCCCGGGCGCGGATCAGCGCCACCGCAGCGGCCATGCCGGGCTGGCTGTCCTGCGCCATCACCGTCAGCCCGGGCAACGTGCGCACCGCCTTCATCGCCGCGAGCGCGATGCCCGCGCCCAGATCCAGAACCCGCCGGCAGCCGGTCAGATAGCCTTCGATGTTGCGGGCGTGGCGGCGGTCGAACTTGCCGGCCAGAACCGCCATCACCGCTTCGGGGCTGAAGAGGCGCGGATCGGCGGGCAGGTCGATCTCCTGGTTCGGCACCCACTCCGGCGTGGCGGGTGCCGACAGGTCTATCCGCCCGGGCACGTAAAGCGGCGCCCCCGCGGCGGTCCAGCCCGGGGCCGGCTCCGCCCCTTTCGGCAGGGCGGCGCGTTCGGCGGCGCGCTTGTCGTTCGAGGTCTTCTCGACCTTGCTCATCAGCGCGGCGATCCGGGCCGGGTCGCGCGCCTGGGGCGGTTTCGCCTCGACCTCGGTGATCGGCACCTTGCCGGCGGCGATCAGGCTGTCGCGCAAGGTGGCATAGGCTTCGGTGGTCTTGTATTCGGCCAGCCGCGCCTCGATCCGGGCAAGCGCCGCTTCGTGCAGCTGCGCCAGAACCGGGTCTTTCAGCAGCTCGGCCATGATTTCGGCGCGCCGGGCGGAATGGCGCAGGATATGGGTATCGGGAACCTCGTTGCGGTCCTGCAACGCCCAGTAATCGGCGTTGTACTTGTCTTTCTTGTTGTTCACGTTGCCGCGGAACTTGCGGATCGCATAGGCGTCGACCGACTTGATCGCGTAATGGTTCATCTGCGCCCAGTCATAGCCGAGCGTGCGCCGGATCGAGCGCCAGCCGCGGAACTTGAAGTAATCCTCCATCGGCTGGCCGGAGCCGTTCAGCCATTTCACCGTGTCGGGAAAGCCGTCTTCCAGATGCTTCGCCTTGATCGAGGGGCGATGGATGCCGAGCTTCCAATACTCCGGATCGAAGCGGAACAGCGTCTTGACGCCCCAGCCCTTGTTCCACAAGGGCGGCGCGGCACGGGTGTATTGTTCGGTCACCGGGGCGCGCGACCACTCGATCACCCCGTTCGAGCCGAAGATCCGCCAGGTGACGACGATCCCGGTCGCGCCCTGTGCCACGGCATCATCGAGCATCCCGTCGAGCGTGCCCGAGGGGTGGTTGATGCACAGGAACTCGTCGGCATCGAACACCATCACCCAGTCGGCGGCGCGCACCAGCGGCTCTTCCTGGGCGTATTTCAGCGCCGAGGGCTGGGGCTTGATCCCCTCGGGGATGTCGTTCGGCCGGTGATGGCCGAGGCCGAGCTCCTCAAGGCGTTGCAGCATCTCGACGGTGCCGTCGGTGCAGTCATTGGTGTAGACGAGGATGTCGGTGAACCCCATCGCCAGATGATGGGCGAACCATTCGAGCAGATAGGGTGCTTCGTCCTTCATCATCGACACGGCCATGACCGTGCCATGCGGGCTGACATGCGGGGCGAGAGCCATGGTGCGCGGGTTTACTCCTCGAGCGCCGCAGCCGGCTCGATGCCGACCTCGTCGCACATCCGCGCGACATAGGAATTCGCCAGCGGCGGGTTCTTGCGCCACCAGGGCTTGGTGCCGTTGGTGTAAAGATGCACCGAGACCGTCTGATCGGTGAACCAGCCCTCGACCCGGCCATGCGGGTCGTAGAAGATGTCATTGAGCTGGAACGGCACCGGATAGAGCACGTCGGGGCTCATCGCGCGTTCGATGTCTCCGGTCTGCTGGGCGAACCAGGTGAAGGCCTGCGGGCCGAAGGCGGTGCGCTCGGTCTTGTAGATCATCTCGGCATGAGACAGCGCGCCGCCCTTTTCCTTCAGCTTGTCCATCTGCTTGCGCTGGCGCTTGTTCCACCAGGCCGGATAGTCGGGCAGGTTGTCGTAATAGTCGATCAGCTGATCCATCAGCGCGCATTCGCGTGGCAGCCCCACGACACCGCAGTTCAGCGCGCCGCGCATCCCGTGGCCGGCGAAGATCCACTCCCACTCGTCGGGGAAGGGCTTGTGGCAGAAGGCATCGCAATCGACCCAGATCGCCCCGGTCTTGCGGATCATCTTGTAGCGGAACACGTTCGACAGGAACGAGGCCGAGGTGCCCTCGACCAGTTTCATGTCGATGTCCATGATCTCGGTCGCGGGGCGGATCTCGACGCCTTCGGGGGCGTTGCGGACGTCATCGGTGCAATACAGCGTGACCGGATGGCCGTGCAGCAGATGCGACTTCAGGCAAAGCTGGTTCAGATAATGCAGTTTCTCGCCAATCCAGAGCGAGGCGACGGGGCGGCGGGTTTCTGCCATCGGAAAATCCTGAACCGTAAAAGACCGAGAGTATGTGGACCCTAATCGGTTCCCGGTCCCCATGCCAGTGCTGTTGCGGGGCGCCCGGGCGACCCCTCTCGCGTCACAGAGGCGGTCTTTCGATGATGAGACCCTCTTTCAGGCCCTGGCGCAGCATTGCGTCACCGATGCCGTAAAGGCGCTCAAACAGATCGCGCGCGCCCTCGCGCCCGGAGCGGTGCAACGTGTCATGCACCAGCTGCGCCATGGCCATGCGCTTGTCACCCGCGCGCGGAACGAGAACCCGGCGCTCGACCCGGTCGCAGTTCTTCTTCAGTCAGTCGTCAAAGGACAGGGCGTCGAAATGGCGCAGATGAACGCCCGGCAGGTGCATTTGTCGCAGCCTGGGCCCCCGTCCGCTGTAGACATGAAGGGGCAGGCCGATGTCCTGCTCTTTCACGATCTGCGTGCGAACGGAGGATTTCCCGAGCCGATGGGCCCAGAATGGCTCTCTCTCGGTTGGGTTGTGAACAAACGGTCGTGGGGGGCGACAGGCCTTCGGGCGGGGCGATCGGCGGATCAGGGGCGCGGCATGGTGACGGCCAGGCTGCCACGGCCGGGGCCGAAGCTGTCCGAAACGATCGGCTGGCAGACGAGGCCTTGCAACAGCAGGCGGGTCAGGAAATCCTGCGCTCCCGCCGCCTCGGGCTCGGCGGAGATCACCAGCGCATCGTCACTCAGCATCGGACGCAGCGCTGCATAGCTGCGCAGAGCCCGGATGTCAGGTTCGGCGAACAGCACCAGGTCGAACCGGTCATCGCCGGGGGCTGTCACGCCGATCTCGGCAAGAGCCTCCGCCTCATCGGCCATGACCGCCCGGACCCGGTCCGGGAAGCGCTGCATCAGCCAGTCGGCGGCCGGGGGCAGATAGGTGTCGCGCCGGGGTGGGTCGGGGTCTTTCTCGACACGCCAGCGGCCGGCGTCGATCGCGGTGATCCGCAGCTCTGGTGCAAGATGCAGTGCGCTCAGCGCCAGATGCCCGGTGTCGAAGCCGATCAGCAGCGCGTTGCGCGCCGTCGCCATCCAGCCGAGCAGTGTGCGCCGCACCGTATCGGAGCGGCTGCGCAATCTTCCGCTTGTGATGCTGTCGTTCTGCATGTGGCGGAAGAAGAACGCCCCGTGCGGTCGCATCGGAAAGCCGGCGTCGGTCATCGCCGCGTTGATCGCATGGCCGAGCGCTTCGAAATCATGGCGCAGCTCGGGCCCGGCCAGCAGGGCCGGCACGCGTGCGGTGGCCTCGGTGGCGGCCTGCTGGCGCTTTGTCACCGCAGCCGCCGGCGCATGGACGGTGCCTGCCGTCCGGGTGAGGCTGCGGTGGATCGTTCCAAGACGCTCGGCCAGTCGTTCGCCGCTCAGCTGTTCCCCGGCGGTCGCCTCGCGGTTGTAGGCCCAGGTCGAGGTGCCCCATTTCTGCTCGGCATAGATGGTATCGGGGCCGTCGTACCAGACATCGGGGGCGCTTTTCTGCCACGGGATGAAGTAATGCGTCGGCCAGATGTGCAGCGCCTCGGGGCCGGGGGCCAGCTCGCGGATCATGCGCATCAGGAAACGGTTGCCGGTCGAGACCTCGGGCTTTCGCAGCTCCCACGGCTCGAGCGTGGCCAGCCGGTCGATCACCGCGCCGACGAACGGATCGCCGGGCGCACAGGCGAGGATCGGACAGACGCCGCGGAACGGATCGGTCTCGGGCCGGTCATAGACGGTGAAGGCGCTGGCGCCGTGCAGCAGCTCGTCCACCGGATGCAGGCAGATCGCATCGGCATCGGCCATGAAGCCGCCGAAGGCATGAAGCAACTCGTAACGCATCATGTCCTGCGCCCCGGCCCAGGCTCCGCGCGCGACATATTCGTTGATCAGCTTGCGCAGGCGGAACGGATAGCCGGTCAGCGTCTCGTTGCCGAAGACGGTATAGGACCAGTCGGGGTGTTTCTCGGGCCAGCTCTGCATCCAGACCGTGGGGGCCGGTTTCGGCCCGATCCAGATATGGCCGAGGCGCCTGGGAATGGAGGTCATGAACACAGATACCGGAAAGCCGCAGGGAACAGGGCAACCTAGCCATGGATCGCACCGGAGCGAAAGACCGCCCCGGAGGTTTTCTGCGCCGGGTTGCCGGAAAAAGCTGTCGCGGCGCGTCCTGCCTGCGTGCTAAGCGTCTGGAACGGCAGGCCGGCATCGCCGGGGCCGTGTGCTGAAACCTCCTGCGGAAGGGGCCGCCATGACGGTTGTCCTGTCGATGACATCGGTGCGCAACGAGGCGCCCTATCTGATCGAATGGCTGGCCTGGCACCGGATGATCGGGGTGAACCGGTTTCTGATCTGCTCGAACGATTGCGAGGATGGCACCGATGCCATGCTCGATCTGCTTGAACGGGCAGGGGTGGTGACGCATCTGCCCCAGCCCGCGCGCGACGGGGCGCAGGGCCCGC
Organism: Paenirhodobacter enshiensis; assembly: GCF_000740785.1. Taxonomy (GTDB): domain Bacteria; phylum Pseudomonadota; class Alphaproteobacteria; order Rhodobacterales; family Rhodobacteraceae; genus Rhodobacter; species Rhodobacter enshiensis. The sequence continues at coordinate 47,374 of NZ_JFZB01000027.1, forward strand.
CGCGCGGCGTGCAGTGGCAGGCGCTGCGCCGGATGTGGCGCCACCCGGCACGCAAGGAAGCGGACTGGGTGCTGATCTCGGACCTGGACGAGTTTCCGGTGATCCATGTCGGGGCGGGCCGGCTGGAGGATCTGTTCGCCCATCTGCCCGGGGCGGAACTGCCCTGGCCCGAGGCGCGCGATCAGGAGGGCGGCACCGATGCCGTGGCGCTGCCGTGGCGGCTGTTCGGCAATGCCGGGATCTCCGGCTTCGCCGACCGGCCGGTGACGGCGCAGTTCCTGCGCTCGGCCCCGGCGCGGATGCTGCATCCGGTGGCGGCGACCTTCTTCAAGACGGTGTTCCGGCCGGCGGCGTTCCAGGGGCCGGGGGTGCACCGCCCGGCGCAGCGCGCCGGGGCGCGGCCGGTGTCCTGGCGCGATGGCAGCGGTCGCGCGATGCCGCCGCTCTATGCTGAAAACCCGGGGCGGCTGTCGCTGATCGGGCTCGATGACTGCCGCGCGCTGGCCGAGATCCATCACTATTCGCTGCGCTCGGCCGAGGCGTTTCTCGTCAAGACGTTGCGCGGGTTGCCCAACCGGGCGGACAAGCCCGTCGATCTGTCCTATTGGGTCGAGCGCAATTACAATACCGAACCGAACCTCGCCGCGCTGCCTCGCCAGAAGGCGCTGGCCGATGAGATCGCGCAGCTGCTGACGATCCCCGGACTTGCCGATCTGCACCGAACGGGATGCGAGTGGCACCGTGCGGCGGCGCGGCGAATGCTGCACAGCCGCGCGGGCTACGAGCTTTATGCCGCATTGCGCCATTGTTCCGACAGCACGGTTCTGCCGCAGCCCGAGGCGCTGCGGCTGCTGCGACTGTTTTCGGAAATCGAACCCGATCCGGCAGTTCCGTGATCGCATCGGGAATCGCCAGCATGATCTGCGTGGCGACAATCATGCTTTGTCAGCCTGAACAGCGCGTTGCGATGCCCGGGCAATTCCTTGCGCGGGAGATCGCCTTCCGTGCATACTGATCCCGGTGCCTTTCATGTGGCCGCGCCTTTCGGGAACTGGGGCCAGCTGCTAATCTGCCACATAGCGGGATCTGCGGTTCAGGGACCAGTGTCCAATGACAAGAGTTATCTTTCAGGCCGGTCCGGAACTGTTGACGCCGGAAATTCTGACTGCAGCGGTCAGTGCTAACCTGAGGCGTTTGCGCACGCGTGGGATCTTCGTCGCGAACATGGCGTTCAAGCAGATCCTCGACGTCCGCGGACAGTACATGTCGGTTCTTGCCGGAGGGGGTTCCTCCGGTGAGCTGGCCGGTATCGCCGGGCGTCTGGCTGAGGTGAACCGCGAAATGCGTGCCGCGGCGACGGCTGCCGGCTGCGATACGATCGTGATGCTTCAGGACGAAGGGCTTTGTCCCTCCGGGAGCAGAATGGACGGGCTTTGTCCGTTCGTGGGGAGAGCGCTGCCGGCACTTCTGGCGGGGTTCGAGGCGGACGAAATCATTCTTGTGCTGCATCGCGCTCCATCCGGGGTCACCGGGCCGGAGGGCGCGGATCTGGCCGAGGACAGGCAGATCGAACTGTGTCGCCGGATGCAGAAGGGTCTGACGCATGGCCAGTTTGTCGTCAGGCCGGGAGTCGGGGTGGTCGGGTCCGGACCGCTGGTCGACACCTTTTTGCGCGATCTCGGGATCAACCCGTCCGAGATGCGTCTTCCGGTTCTGCCCGGCGCCATGCCGTGCCGCCCGGGGACGGATCGGCCTGAGGCCTTTTCGATTCTGCGGCCGGATCGGGCACTCACGATCTTCTTCATGATCGAGCCCGGGCCCCTCGAACTTCAGGCGCATCTTCTGGTTTCGTCGCTGCGGCTGAATTGTCTCGATCCGGCCCGGCTGGTTGGCTACTGCCGTTCGGGGCTGCTTGACGGGTTACACCCCGAGACCCTTGCCTTCATGGATCGTTGTGAGGTCGAGATCCGTCCGATCGTCAATGATTTCGCCGATGGCTATCCGGCCGGGAACAAGCTGGTCGCTGCGGCGGCCGTCGCGGACGGCGGTGGAGACTGGGGGCTGTTTCTCGATACTGACACGTTGTTGATGCGGCCGTCTCATTTTCTCGATGAGACAGTGGCGGGGCGCGTGTCGCTGTGTCTCGATACGGTCAATGGCTGGTCCGCCGATCCGCGGGCCTGGGAACTGTTGTTCGGCACGGCGGGAACGGCAGTGCCGGCGCCGGTGCGGCTGTTGTCGGGGCAGGTGTCGATCCCGATCTACAATGCCGGAATGGTGTTGTTTCCGCTGGCCGGCGGAGAAGACGGGCGCGGTTTCGGGCGGTATTGGCACGATCTGTCGCGCCGTCTGGATGCGATACCCGATTTGCCGAAGACGCGGCCCTGGCTCGATACCATCGCGCTTGCAGCCGCGGCGTTGTCCTGGGGCGGAATGCGGCTGCTGTCGCCGGACTGGAACTGCACGACCCGGATGGCTGGCCCTCAGACCCGGTTGCTGCATTATCACGGCCTGCGCCAGCTGGCTGAATTCGGCTGGGTCGCGGCCGTTGACGCCCTGCTTGCGGCGTCGGTGAGCCCGCATGACAGCCTCGAGCAGGCGGTGCGCTATCATCAGCAGGAGATGGGCCGCGATGGAGATCTGTGGCGGCGGGCCATGCTCTATGGCACGACCCGTCCGTCTCTCGGAGCCAAGCCGGGGGCATGTACGACAATGACGGATTTGCCCGGATAGACGGGGGGCGCGGGACGTGGCCGATGCCGTCGGGGTGATGGTGCACCTGCCCTCTTCTCGCTCAGTCCAGCAGATCGGTGGCGGGGTTGGTCTCGATCTCGACATCGGCATAGTAGCGCCCCGCCTGGGTGACCGAGCGGTGCAGGCTGAGCCGCATCGCCGCCTGCAACGGCGCCCCGTCGAGCGCGGCCTGCGTCAGGAAGCCAGAGCGCAGCCCGTGCGGCGTCGCGTAATCCTCGGGCAGGCCCGCGCATTTCAGCCGGTAGCGCAGGATCAGCCGCATCGCATCGGGGCCGAGCGGGCGCACGAGCGCGCGGTCGGCGCGGCTGACCGGGCGAAACAGCGCCCCGTCGGCGATGGCGGCGCGGTCGATCCAGGCGACGAGCGCACGCGCCGCGCGCCCCTTCAGCGGCAGGCGCGGCGCCTCGCCCTTCGCGGTGGTCTTGGTCTCCAGCAGCCGGATCCAGATCAGCCCGCGGTCGTCGAATTCCTCGAGGTCGATGTCCTCGCGCCTCAGCCCGGTGATCTCGCTGCGCCGCCGGCCGCCGCTCGCGAAACCGAGCATCAGCATCGCCCGGTCGCGGATGCCGCGCAGGCTGCCGTCGCAGGTCTCGATCAGCGCGTTCAACAGATCGCGGGTCACCGGGCGGGGCGATTTCGGCTGCGGCAGGTGGTTGGCGGCGCGCCGCGCCTTGGCGCGCGCCTGACGGATCAGCGGCGCCTCGAAGGGCGAGGGCAGGTTCTTCATCCGGTGAAACGCCCGCCACGAGGCGATGCGGCGGTCGAGCGTCGCGGGCGAGGGGCAGGCGAGGCTGCGACGCAGCCCGGCCGCGATCAGCTCCATCGCCGCGTCATGGGCGCTGGTGCCGGCGCGATCGGTCAGGTCGATCGAATGGTCGAGCACGAAGCGCAGCGCGACGCGCTCGTCCTCGGGCCAGGCGAGGGGGGCGCCGAACACCGCCGCCTTCCAGGCCGCGATATAGACCAGATCGCGTTCCCAGGCGCGCAGCGTATTCGCCGGCGTGCCGCGCCGGTAGAGATCGGAAAGCGCCTCTTCCTCTTCGGGGGAGAGAGCGGGGAGCGGCAGGGGAACGGGGGGTTTCATGTCCCCGAGGATGCCGCGTTTCGCCCCGCCCGGCAAGGGAGCGGGCGCAGCTTTCGCGGTGGGGAATTTTGCTGTGGGGAACGTCGCTGTGGGGAACAGTGTGGCGGGGCCGTCCGGGCCGCGGGAAAGAACATGGCCGCCCCGACGGGGAGCGGCCATGAGAAGGAAGGTGCGGGCGTGGCGAGAGGCTCAGACCAGCAGCGGCTGATGGTTCTTTCCGACGCGTTTGGCGAAGCTGCGGGCCGGACGGCCGCGGACCAGGGGACGCGCCGCCGGATACCGCTCGGCGGCATCTTCGGCCAGTTCCGGGAACAGCGTCAGGATTTCGGCGCGGGCTTCGGGGGCGACGGATTTCAGCGCCTCGGGGCCGGTGAACAGGCTTTCCGCCGCCGCCCCGTTCGCGAACACGATCTGGTGGGTGTCGCACAGGAAGTGGCAATAGGTCACCTCGGCGATGTCCGCGGCGATCTCGATGCCCTTCACGCCCGTCAGATGCTTGGCCGCGATCAGCACTTCGCGGGTGCCGAACATCCGTTCGGCGATCTTCGAGCGCACCAGCACCCGGTGCTGAGGCGAGACGATCAGCTCCCGTTCGGGCAATCCGGCGCCGAGCGCGCCCGGCCGGATGCGGATCGGGCGCAGCTGCGGCATCGCGTCGAGCTCTGCGGCAGAGATCTTGCGCGCCCCGCTCCAGCGCAGGGGCTGGAACCCGGCGTCGAGGGTGCGCACCCGGTCGCCCGGGCGCAGCCGCTCGACCGCAACGGGGCCGGCCTCGGTCTCGATCAGCGTGCCGGCGCCGAAGCAGATGACCCGCTCGATGCCGTAGAAATGGGTCGTCGAGATCACATTTCCGGCGTTGTCGGAATAGGTGACATAGCCGTCTTCGTGATCCGTGCTGGTGTAGGTGACCTTGTAGCGCACCGAGGTGTCGACGGCGAGCACGTCGATATCCGAATTGTCGGCATCCTCGCCGCCATAGATCGTGTCGTTGGCGGTGCTGCCGGCATAGATCAGATCGGAGTTGTTGCCGCCGTAGATGACGTTGTTGCCGGCGGTGTCGGTGAAGATGTCGTTGCCGTCGTCGCCGTTCAGCGTGTCGTCGCCGGCCCCGCCATAGAGCAGATCGACGCCCGCGCCGCCGGAAAGCAGGTCGTTTCCGTCCCCGCCGAACAGCTGGTCGTTTCCGGCATCGCCGTAAAGCTGGTCGTTGCCGGCGTCGCCGTTCAGCGTGTCGTCGCCCGCGCCGCCATAGAGCGCATCGGCTCCGTCATTGCCGCCGAGAACGTCGTTGCCGTTGCCGCCGAACAGCCCGTCGGCGTCGTTTCCGCCCTGCAGGCTGTCAGCGTTGTCGCCGCCATAGAGGATATCGGCGTTGTCGCCGCCATAGAGCGTGTCGTTGCCGGCATCGCCGCTCAGGACATCGTTGCCGGCCCCGCCATAGAGGATGTCGTCGCCGTCGTTGCCGCCGAGCGTGTCGGCACCGTTGTCGCCGTAAAGCGCATCGGCCCCGTTTCCGCCCTGCAGGCTGTCGTCGTTCTCGCCGCCATAGAGCAGATCGGTGTTGTCGCCGCCATAGAGCGTATCGTTGCCGGCATCGCCGATGAGCACGTCGTTTCCGGCATCGCCATAGAGCACGTCGGCCCCGTCGTTGCCGCCCAGGACGTCATTGCCGTTGCCGCCGTAAAGCGTATCGGCGTCGTTGCCGCCCTGCAGGCTGTCGTCGTTCTCGCCGCCATAGAGCGTGTCGGTGCCGATCCCGCCATAAAGCGTATCGTTGCCGGCGTCGCCGTCGAGCAGATCGCTTCCGGCATCGCCATAGAGCACGTCGGCCCCGTCGTTGCCGCCCAGGATGTCGTTGCCGTTGCCGCCATAGAGCGTATCGGTGTCGTTGCCGCCCTGCAGCAGGTCGTCGTTCTCGCCGCCATAGAGCGTGTCGGTGCCGAGCCCGCCGAACAGCTGGTCGTTGCCGGCATCGCCGTTCAGGATATCGTTGCCGTCATCGCCATAAAGCGCATCGGCCCCGTCGTTGCCGCCCAGGACGTCATTGCCATTGCCGCCGTAAAGCGTATCGGCGTCGTTGCCGCCCTGCAGGCTGTCGTCGTTCTCGCCGCCATAGAGCGTGTCGGTGCCGATCCCGCCATAGAGCGCATCGGTGCCGTTGCCGCCATAGAGCAGGTCGCTGCCGTCATCGCCATAAAGCGAGTCGTTGCCGTCATCTCCCGACAGCGTGTCGCTGTCGGCCCCGCCGTAGAGGATGTCGTTCCCCCCCAGCCCCGACATCGAATCGTTGCCGGCGTTGCCATAGAAGATGTTGGTATAATCGTCGTTGCCGCCGGTGTTGCTGCTGCCGTCGAAACCGGTGATCGTGTCGCTGTAGGCCGAACCATAGACCCCGTCGATGCCGGTATAGGTATCGCCCGCGGCATCGCCGCCAGAGCCGACATTCGTCGTCAGGTTGACGTTCACCGCGGCGGTCGAGCTGCTGTAGTCGACGTAATCCATGCCGGTGCCGCCGTTGATGACGTCGGCGCCCGCCCCGCCCGCGATCGTGTCGTTGCCGGCATCGCCATAGAGCGTGTCGGCGCCGGCCCCGCCATACAGCATGTCGTTGCCGTCGTTGCCGCCGAGCAGGTCGTTGCCGTTGTCGCCGTAAAGCGAGTCCTCGCCCGTGCCGCCGTAAAGCGTATCGTCGCCATTGGCCCCGGTGAGAGAATCGTTGCCGGCATTGCCGGAGTATCGATCGGCACTGTTGGTGCCGGTGATGGTATCGTTCCCTGGGGTTCCGTTATTCGTCGCCATCCCGTTCACTCGCCAAACCGGATCGCCCGGTCCGGTCTGCACCCGGCGGTGGGATCCATCGTTACATTTGGGCGTGCTGCCTGCGCAACGCGCCGTTCCTCGATACCCGTTTCATGAAAAGCGTACCGGACAACGGTCTGCAACCCGGTCCCGCCCGGGCCACCGATGCAGGGAACGGACTGTCCATAGGAAGGCTTTCATCATTATTCAAGGACATGATTCTCTCCCGATTCGTCAATCGGGAAAGCGTTCAGGCGCAGGGGCGCGGGCCGTTTCGCGCCCGATAATCTCGAGAAGCCGCGGCAGGCAGACCCGGTTCAGATCGTAGCGCGCCACCATGTCGGCGCGTGCCTGCGCCCGGCAGGGCTGAAACCGCTGCGGATCGGCAAGCGCCGCGCTCAGCGCCGCGGCCAGGCCCGCGATGTCGAAGAAATTGACCAGCCGGCCGTTCTCGCCGTCGCGGATCACCTCGCGCAGCGGCGCCGTATCCGAGCCCACGACCATCGCCCCCGCCGCCATCGCCTCGAGCAGCGACCAGCTCAGCACGAAAGGATAGCTCAGGTAGCAATGCACCCGGCTGACCTGCAACAGCGCCGTCAGCGCCGGGCGCGCGATCCGGCCGGTGAAATGCACCCGCGACAGGTCGATCCGGTCGCGCACCTCGTCGAGGAAGATCCGCTTCCAGCTTCCCGAAGGCGGCGGCGGGCCATAGCTTTGCCCCTCGGCGCCGACGATCACCACCCGGGCGCGGGGGCGCGCGGCCAGCACCGCGGGGAGCGCGCGCATGAAGCTGTGATAGCCGCGATAGGGTTCGAGCGAGCGGCTGACGAAGGTCAGCACCTCCTCGCCCGCGTGCAGCGTCACATCGCTTCCGGGCAGGGCGAAGCTGGCCCCGGGGTCGGGGCGGATCGCGTCGGTGTCGATACCGTCGTGGCACACGGAGATCTTGTCGCGCAGCCCGGCCGGGAAGGTCGAGGCCTGGAACGCCGTCGGGCTGATCGCGGCATCGGCCTGCACCAGGGTCTGGAGCAGATGCGCGCCGCGCGCGGTGGCGGAGATCCGGCGGGTGAACGCGTCGCGCTGAAATTCCGGGTCGAAATCGACATCGCTGCCGGTGCTGCGATACATCAGCTCGGCATAGACCAGCAACCGCGCTTCGGGCCAGACTTCCTTCAGATACAGGGTCTCGCCCCAGCCGGGATGGCCGACGATCAGATCGGGACGATAGCCGTCGCGATCGCGCAGCACGCGCGCCGCGCGCGCCGCGCGCAGTCCGCGTTCGGACACCTCGGCATAAAGCCGGGTCAGCGGCGGATCGACGCTGACCGGCGCGGGGGCGCGGTAGAACACCACCGGCACCGGCGAGGGGCGGCGGTTGCCTTCGGCGGTCAGCGCCAGCACCCGGTGCCCGCGCCCGGCCAGCGCGCGGGCGAGATGCGGAAACTGGCCCGGGAAGTTCTGATGCACGAACAGGATGTTCATCGGGGGGCGCGTCACGGTTTCCGGGCTCAGCGCCGGGGAACCAGAAGATTTTCGGGGCGGGCGGCCTCGGCGGCGCGGAACAGGCTGAAGGTCTGGTTCACCAGCCCCGACACGCCGGTCATCATCTTCAGCCAGGTCTCGATCTCGGGGGTGCGCTCGACCGCGACGAGCTGGATCGCACGGTCGGGGCCGTCGGCTTCGAACTGGCAATAGAACAGCGGATCGCCGCGCTTCACGATCAGGTCCTTGCCGGTGTCGTGCCACTCGAAGGCCCACATCAGCGGCCGCACCCAGGCATGGATCGGGAAGCGCCCGCCGAAGATCGTGCCGGGCAGCGGATCCTTGCGGTAGTGGGCGAAGGAATCGAGCTGGGTGATGTAGCAGGTTTCCTCGCACACGAAGCAATAGGGCAGGCTGAGCTGCACCGTGGGCCGGTCGGGGTAGCGCCATTCGCGCTCGTTCACCAGATGCAGGATCTGGCCGAGCTTGTTCGAGCGCACCGCGCTCGCCGCTCCGTCGCGGTTCACCAGCACCGCCTGGCCCTTGGCGTCGCGCTCGAAACCGATGTGCAGATCGTAGGGGCTGCGGATCATGAAATACCGGCTCTCGAGCTGGATCACCCCCGGGCAGCGCGCCGCCGATTTCGCATGGCTGCGGTTGGTGTCGCGAAAGCTGACCCGTTCGGGCGGAAACATGACGATCGAACTCTTGTCGTCGATCAGGAACCAGCCCACGCTGACCGGGCCGGCCTTCGGGCTGCCCTCGGGGCGCTCGATGTGAATGCGGATGTCCATGTCGTTGTCCATGCTGTGCGTCCTGTCGGTGGTCATGTTCCCGGCATCGGGGGGGAAGACGGGGGCATCGGCGTCTGGCCGGGGGGGGAGGGGGCGGGCTCCGCGGGGCGGATCAGCCCGAATTTCAGCAAGAACAGCCAGCACCGCGTCAGCGTGTCGGCGTTGAGCCGCAGCTCCTGTGCGAGGCGGGCGGGGCTCGTGCCGGCAGGGCCCCGCCCGGCGACGGCGCGCAACACGGTGTCGAGCGTCTTCAGGCTTTCGAACGGGTTGCCGATGCCGTCGTGGCGGCGCAGCTGCCAGATCCGGTGCAGCCGTTCGGGCGTGGCGGCGGCCACGAAGCACGCGCCGGTGTCGGCGAAGGTCCCGCTCGGGTAGGAGGCGAACAGATCCATCGGCAGCGGGGCGACGGGGTTGCGCAGCCAGGGCGCGGCGCGGCGCGGGGGCAACGCGGCGGTGCGGATGCGGCTCAGCTCCTGCCAGAAGTCCTGCAACTGCGGGATCACCGCGGCCCAGTCGTAGACCTGCCGGGCCCGGCGCTGTCCGGCCGCGCCCATCCGCCGGCGCAGCTCTGCGTCGCTGGCCAGCGTCACGAAGGCCTGCGTCATCGCGGCCAGGTCGATCTCGACCATCGACGACAGCCGGTTGCCGTATTGGGCATAGCTCAGCCGCCCCGCCAGATAGCCGAGGCTTTCGGGCAAGGTGCAGCCGGCCGGAACCGAGCGCGTCGGCACCCGGATGCCGACCTCGGGGGTGACGGTATCGCGCAGCCCGTCCCAGTCCGAGGCCACCACCGGCAGCCCCGCCGCCATCGCCTCGACCGGGGCGAGGCCGAAGGTCTCCTGGGTGTTGTCGATCGCGAAGGCGAAGATGTCGGCCCCCGACAGCGCCCGGTGGCGCTGTGCAGGTGCGGCGCCGTCGATCTGGCGATAGCCGACATCGGGCATCAGCGCGCGCGCGCAGTCCTCGAAGATCTTGCGGTTCATCTCGGGGCCGTAGAAACCGCAGGCGAGGAAATGCAGCCGCTTCGCCGTGCCAAGCCGCTCCTGCGCGCGTTGCAGCGCGATGAACAGCGGCGCCGGGTCGAACTTGCCATAGGGCAGCAGCCGCGCCACGGTGAGGACGACGATGTCGTCCCCGCTCCAGCCGAATTCGGCGCGCAGCTCATGGCGTTCGGCCGGGTCGGGGCGGAAGTCGTCGCAATGGATCCCGAGCGGGATCACCGGCATCTGCGGGCGTGCCGGCATCCGGCCGCCGAAGCGTTCGCGCAGGAAGTCGTCGGCCAGCTCGATGTTGCGCACCGTCGCGGCATGGACCGCGCGCGAGGTGCACACGATCCCGTCCCATTCCATCTGCGGGCTGGCGCGCAGGTCGAACCAGCATTTCATGATGCCCCGGGTGTCGGTGGTGTGGGTGATGCCGCTGATCGAGAATGCCCGTGCCCCGAGGCTGAGCCGTTGCCAGCACAGCGCGTCGTAGCGCGGCGAGGCATAGCACAGCGTGCCGACGGGCGCGATGCGGTGCAGATTGCCCTTGTTGACCGTCCGGTGCGCCAGCCTGCGCCCGGAGGCGGCAAGCCGTGCCGAGATCGCCGCCTCTTCGGCCGGGCTGCCGACCAGCGAGACCAGCTCGTCGATCGCGGCATGGCGCAGGAACCCGTCGAGGAACGATGAGCCCGCCATCCGGCGCCCGTTCAGTCCGGTCTTCGCCGGTTCGTATCCGTCTTCGCCATACCAGATCGCCGCATTGCGTGCGGTCTGCGGGCGTTTCGCGTCCGCCGGGGGTGTCGTGTCGTCCATTCTGCCCATCCAAGCCCCCCGGGGCGTGCCCTGCGCCACCCCACGCCCCCGTGCCGCGGCGCCTTGCGCCGGTGCCGGTCGTTCTTCGCGTTATACCGTGCGACAGCCCGCGGCTGTCAAACGGCGTCTGCCATCGGGCGGGCGGGGCCGCTCAGGGCGCCGGGGGCGGTCCCCTTCGGGCCTGGGGCGGTCGCTTCGTAAAGGATTTGATAATTGTTCCTTATCGCGAGATGACAGGGAAAGGCGGGTGTGCTCCGGTAAGGAGAAAAATCGCCTTCATCTGCCGGTATGTGCCGTTATGAAATTGATTTTCATGTGAATGATGGAAATCCATTGCCGCACTCCGGGGGCAGCGCTTCGGGGCATCCGGCGGCACCGGCATCCGGCGGCACCGCACCTGCGATGCGGCGACCGGAGCTGGCGGTGTCTTCGGGCAAACGGGTATCGCGGGGCTGGGAGGCCTATCGTCTGCGGTACATCCGGGCGCGTTCGGTGGCGTTTCGCAGATGCGTCGCCGCAGCGACGGCCGCGGCTTCGGGGTTCTTTTCGGCGATGGCCTGATAGATCGCCTGATGCTCGGCCTGCACGGCATCGAGCTGCACCGACAGATTCATCTTCGTGTTGGTGCGCGCGGTCAGGATGACGTTGCGCGTGCCCTTTTCCAGATGCCGCGACAGCGACATGAAATAGGGATTGTGCGTCGCCGCCACGATGGCGCGGTGGAAGGCGAAATCCTCCTCGTCGCCGAGCCGGTCGCTGGCGATGGCATATTCCATGCCCAGAAGCTCGCGGCGGATCTTCTTCAGGTCAGCTTCCGTGCGATGTTCTGCCGCGATCCGGGTCGCGGCGACCTCGACGGCCATCAGCAGTTCCATGATCTGTGCCAGCGAGTCGGTCTCGTCGATGTCGACATCGGGCAGGCGGAAGAACCGGGGTTCGCGGTTGGTCGTGACGAACACGCCCGCGCCCGCCTTCGCCTCGACCAGCCCGTCGGATTTCAGATGTGACAGCGCCTCGCGCACGACCGGACGCGAGACGGAATAATGGGCGCTCAGATCGCGTTCGCTCGGCAGGCGCGCGCCGGGCGCGAATTCGCCGCGGCCGATGCGCTGGCTCAGCTCGGCCGCGATCTCCTCGGGCAGGTCTTTCCCCATGGTCCGGTCTTCCTTGTCTTGCGGCCGGGGTTCCGATCCGATTCGGTCTGTCCAGCACGCTTCTGGTAATACCAGATTTCCTCGCATCATAAATACAAGCAAATGAAATTGCATGTATATTACCGTGCGTCAGTTTTGAATGTGTTCCCCATGCAGCCTTTTTCTTGACAGGTCATACCAGTTCATAGAACAGTCAGACCAGTTGGAGGAGGATACGTCAGGGAGGACGTCATGCTGAAAACAGCCATGTGCTGTTCGGCACTTGCCATCGTGTGGGCAGGTGCCGTGCAGGCCGAACCGTTGCAGGTCGCGCTGGTCGAAACCCTGTCCGGGCCACAGGCCTCGACGGGATTGTTGTACCGCACCGCCGTGCAATACGAGATCGACAGGATCAACGCCGCCGGCGGTTTCCGCGGCGAGCCGGTGAAGCTTGTCGAATACGACAGCCAGGGCGGGCCGGTGGGCGCGGCGGACCGGGTCAAGGCGGCCATCGCCGATGGCGCGCGGGTGATCTTGCAAGGCTCCTCCTCGTCGGTGGCGGGGCAGATCTCGGAGGACGTGCGCAAGTTCAACCTGCGCAACAAGGGCAAGGAAGTGCTCTATCTCAATCTTGGCGGCGAGGCGCTGGAGCTGACCGGCGACAAGTGCAATTTCTACACGATCCGCACCAGCCCCAACGCCGCGATCCGCTTCCAGACCCTGACCCGGGGGATGAAGGAAATGGGTCTGATGGGCGACAAGGTCTATTCGATCAACCAGAATTATTCCTGGGGCGTCGACGTGCAGTCGATCATCGAGGCGAATGCGCCGAAGGTCGGCTACAAGGTCGTCGGCGAGACCCTGCACGAGGTCAACAAGATCCAGGATTTCTCGCCCTATGTGGCGCAGATCCAGCAATCGGGCGCCGATACCGTGCTGACCGGCAACTGGTCGAACGATCTGCTGCTGCTGATGAAGGCGGCCTCGGACGCCAGGCTGAAGGTGCGTTTCGGCACCGCCTTCCTCGATCAGCCGGGCAATATCGGCAATGCCGGCCCGGTCGCCGAGGGCAACGTGATGTCCGCGCCCTTCAACCCGGAACTGAACGACAAGACCAGGGCCTTCGCCGAGGATTACAAGGCGAAGACCGGCCATTACCCGGCCTATGTCGAACCCTATGGCGTGTTCGGGATGGAGCTGTTCGCCGCCGCCCTCAAGACCCTCGACGGTCAGCCGGGTCCGGTCAGCGCCGATCAGCTCGTCCTTGCCATCGAGAAAACCGGGATCGAGACCCCGGTCGGTCCGCTGCGCGTGCGCGCGGCCGATCATCAGGCCGAGATGTCGATGGTCCTTCAGGAAGTGTCGAAGGATGCGCTCTACAAGGTCGATGGCACCGACTACGGCTTCCGGCCGCTGAAGGTCTATTCGGGCGCGGATTCGGCCGACCCGGTTCAGACGACTTGCCAGATGAAACGCCCCGGCTGATTGCCCGGGCGGGCAAGTGCCTCCCCCCCCCGCAGTCTGAACCGCGGCCCGTGCCGAGGCCTGCCCCGGAGCGATCCGGGGCAGGCGCGGACGGCGCCGGCATGTCCTTGCAACTTCAACGACAGGTGATCTCGCATGGAGCAGATCGTTTTCGCCCTGCTGAACGGGGTAATCTACGGATTGCTGCTGTTCATGGTCTCGGCGGGGCTGACGCTGATCTTCGGCATGATGGGGGTTCTGAACTTCTCCCATGCCTCGTTCTACATGGTCGGGGCCTATCTGGCCTATACGCTGCAGCCGCTGACCGGATTCTGGGCGGCGATCGTGCTCGCGCCGCTTCTGGTCGCCGGGCTCGGCATCTGCGTCGAGCGTTTCGTGCTGCGCCGCGTCCATGCCTTCGGCCATGCGCATGAGCTGCTGGTGACCTTCGGGCTGTCGGTGGTCATCGCCGAGGTCATCAAGATGTTCTACGGCAATTTCCCGGTCGATTACGCGGTGCCGTCGGGCCTGAACTTCTCGGCCTTCGCGCTCGGGGGCATGGAATATCCGTTCTACCGGCTGTTCATGGGGGGGGTGGCCCTCGTGATGTTCGCGGCGCTTTATCTGATGCTGACCCGCACCCGCGTGGGCATCGTGGTGCGCGCGGCGATCTACCGGCCGCGCATGGTCGAGGCGCTCGGCCACAACGTGCCCCTGGTGTTCATGTCGATCTTCGGCATCGGCGCCTTCCTCGCCGGGCTCGCCGGCGCGATCGCGGGGGCGTTCTACACCACCAATCCCAACATGGCGCTGGAACTCGGCGTGGTGGTCTTCGTGGTGGTGGTGGTGGGCGGCCTCGGCTCGATGGAGGGGGCGATGCTCGCCTCGATCGTCATCGGGGTGATGAACTCGCTGGCCGTGGGGGTGAACGTCTCGCTCGCCGATGTGCTCGGGCGGGTCGGTCTCGGGGACTGGGCGCGCGACACGGGCGGCGTGCTGAGCCTGCAGCTGTCGAGCCTCGCCGCTACCTTGCCGTTCTTCCTGATGCTGCTGGTGCTCCTGGTGCGCCCCTCGGGCCTGCTGGGCGAAAAGGAATAAGCCGATGATCCGCAAACTGAGTGCCGTCGTCGCGGTTCTGATCCTTCTTCTGGCGCTGCCGGCGCTGCTGTCCGAGGCGCTGCTGAATGCCTCGGTGCAGATGCTGATCGCGGCGCTGTTCGCCACCTCCTTCGCGCTTCTGTGCGGGCAGGCGGGAATGCTGTCCTTCGGCCATGCCGCCTATTTCGGCCTCGGCGCCTTCGCGACGGTCCATGCGATGAACGCCTTCGGCGGCGACGGGCTGCTGCCGACGCCGCTGTTGCCGCTCGCCGGCGCCGCGGTCGGTCTGATCTCGGGGCTGGGGGCGGGGTATTTCTCGACGCAGCGCACAGGCACCTATTTCGCGATGATCACCCTCGCGCTCGCCGAGCTGCTCCATGCGCTCGCGCCGCATCTGAAGGGCGTGTTCGGCGGCGAGGCCGGGGTCTCGGCCTTCCGGATGCCGGCCTGGGGGATCGGGTTCGGCTCGACGACCGAGGTCTATTATCTGGTCCTCGGCTGGACGGTGCTGTGCATCGCGCTGCTCTGGGGGCTGACGCTGACGCCGTTCGGGCGGCTGGCGCTCGGTCTGCGCGAGAACGCGCACCGGCTGAAGTTCCTGGGCTACAACACCCATGCGCTCGGCACCTTCGTCTTCGCGCTCTCGGCCGGGTTCGCCGGGGTCGCGGGCGCGCTCCAGGCGCTGAACATCGAGGCGGCGAACTATGTCGTGCTCGAGACCCAGGTCTCCACCGCGGTGCTGCTCAACACCTTCATCGGCGGTGCCAAGGTGTTCTTCGGCCCCGCCATCGGTGCGGCGGCAATGTCCTTCTTCGGCTATGTCAGCTCCGATCTGACGCGCAGCTGGCTGCTTTATCAGGGCGTCATCTTCATGCTGGTGATGATGTATCTGCCGCGCGGCATCGTCGGCGAGATCGTGGCCCGGCTGCGTGGCGAGGCCGGCCCGCTCCGTCCGCTGCCGCTCCTGGCGCGCGCGGTGGGCATCGCCGTCGCCTCGGCCGGCTTCGTCGCCGCGATCGAGCTGCTGCAGCGCTTCTTCAGCACCGATTACAAGGCCGCGCGTCAGGCGGGCGGCTGGCCCCCGGTCGAATTCGCCGGCCATCTCTGGGCGCCTTTCGCGCCGCTCACCTGGGTCGTGCCGGTCGGTCTGACCCTCGCGGGGCTCGGCCTCGTCGCCATCGTCAACCGCCGCGAGGCGCGCCGCCAGGAGGCCCGGGCATGAGCCGCGACATTCTCGTCCTCGAGCGTCTGTGCAAATCCTTCGGCCCGGTCGAGGTGACGCGCGATGTGTCGCTCGCGATCCGCGACGGCGAGCGCCATGCGCTGATCGGCCCGAACGGCGCCGGCAAGTCGACGCTGTTCCACCTGATCTCGGGCAATTACAAGCCGACCTCGGGGCGTATCGTGCTCGACGGTCACGACATCGGCGGGCTCGATCCCGCC
>NZ_JFZB01000028.1 GCF_000740785.1 Paenirhodobacter enshiensis
CGGGCAATTACAAGCCGACCTCGGGGCGTATCGTGCTCGACGGTCACGACATCGGCGGGCTCGATCCCGCCAGGGTGAACCGGCGCGGCCTCGCGCGCTCGTTCCAGATCACCAACATCTTCCCCGGCCTGTCGGTGGCCGAGAACCTGCGCCTCGCGGTGATGCGCCGGCACGGGCTGCAGTTCACCGTCTGGCGCCGGGTGTCGCATCTGCGCCGGGTCAATGCCGAGGTCGAGGAGCTGCTGTGCAAGATCCGCCTCGAGGCCAAGGCGGGCTCCGTCGCCGGCGATCTGCCCTATTCGGATCAGCGCTCGCTGGAGATCGGGATGACGCTCGCCTCGGATCCGAAGGTGATCTTGCTCGACGAGCCGATGGCCGGCATGTCGCATGAGGAGACCGAATACACCACCGGGCTGATCCGCGAGGTTACCGCCGGTCGCACGCTGATGATCGTCGAGCATGACATGGATGTCGTGTTCACCCTCGCCGACCGGATCACCGTGCTGGTCTATGGCGCGGTCATCGCCACCGGCACGCCCGCCGAGATCCGCGAGAGCGCCCGCGTCAAGGAAGCCTATCTGGGCGAGGAGGCACGATGATGGCCGAAGAGACGCTGCTGCGGCTGAACGGTCTGCAGGCCCATTACGGCAAGAGCCACATCCTGCACGGGGTGAATTTCGATCTGCGCCGCGGCGAGGTGGTCAGCCTGCTCGGGCGCAACGGGTCGGGACGCTCGACCACGCTGAAGGCGGTGATGGGGCTGGTGGTGCCGAGCGCGGGCGAGGTCCGGCTCGGGGGGCGCGATCTGGCGGGCGAGCGCCCCTATGCGATCTGTCGCGCCGGCATCGGCTATGTCCCCGAGGAACGCGAGACCTTCGCCAACCTCACCGTCGACGAGAACCTCGCGATGGGCGTCCAGCCGGGTCCGGCCGGTGCCACGCACTGGAGCGCGGAGCAGATGTTCGACTACTTCCCGCGGCTGAAGGAGCGGCGCAACACCCGCGCCGGCAGCCTGTCGGGGGGCGAGCAGCAGATGCTGACCATGTGCCGCAGCCTGCTCGGCAATCCGCTGGTGCTGCTGATCGACGAGCCGACCGAGGGCCTTGCGCCGATGATCGTGCAGCAGGTCGGCGAGATGATCGCCGACATCAACCGCAAGGGCGTCTCGGTGGTGCTGGTCGAGCAGAAACTGGTGATCGCGCTGAAGGTGTCGCACCGCGTCGCGGTGATGGGGCATGGCCGGATCGTGTTCGAGGGCACCCCGGCCGAGCTGAGCGCATCGCCCGCCGTCATGGATGAATGGCTGGCCGTCTGAGCCGGCGGGAATGGTTTGCCGGCAGAGCCGGCGGGAATCGTTTGCCGGCTGAGCCGGCGGTGGAGGATTGAGATGAAGATGACCGCTCCGATGGAAGTCGGCCTGACGGTGAGCGATCTGCCCCGGATGCGCGCGTTCTATGAAACCGCACTCGGCCTGCGCTTCGTGTCCGAGGTCCATGTCCCGGCCGACAAGGCCGCCGAGGCCGCGATGTCGCCCGTGGGTTACACCGCCGTCCGGCTGCAGACCCCCTGGGGCGAGCGTGTCAAGCTGCTCGCGCCCGATCTGCCGCCCCGGCCGCGCGACGATGACGAGGGCATGATCCTCGCGCATCAGGGCGCGACCTACCTGACCTTCATCGTGGACGATATCGCCGCCACCGTCGGGCGGGTCCGCGCCGCGGGGGGGCGCCTGCTCAACCGCGAGCCGGTCACCGAGGTGCGCCCCGGCGTCTTTCTGTCCTTCCTGCGCGATCCCGAGGGCCACATCCTCGAAATCGTGTCCTATGCCGATGTCGCCGCCTATCGGGCCGATCCGGAGGATGCGCGATGATCTTCGATTTCAGCGGACAGTCGCTGCTTTTGACCGGGGCGAATGGCGGCATCGGCCGCGAGGTGGCGCTGATCTTCGCGCAGGCCGGCGCCGACATGGTGCTCGCGGATCGCGACCCCGGCCCGCTCGGGGACTTCGCCGCGCGTCTGCCCGGACCGGGGCGCAAGATCTGCGCCGCGATGGATGCGGCCGACCCGGCCTCGGCGCAGGCGCTGGTCGATCTGACGCTCGAGGCCTTCGGGCGGATCGACCACGTGATCCCCTCGGCCGGGATCTATCTGGCCGAGCCCTTCGCCGGGATGACGGACGAACAGTGGCGGCGCACCATGTCGGTCAATCTCGACGGGGTGTTCTACCTGCTGCGCCGCGCCGCGCCGCATCTGGGGCCGGGGTCTTCCATCGTCAACCTGACCTCGCTCGCGGCGTTTCGCGGTGCGTTCAGCAATGCCCATTACGGCGCGACCAAGGGGGCGCTGGTGTCGCTGACCCGCGCGCTCGCCCGCGAACTCGCGCCCAACACCCGCGTCAACGCCGTCGCGCCGGGCATCATCGAGACCCCGATGACCCGCGATCTGCTGGCCGCGCGCGGCGAGGCCTCGATCGCGCAGACCCCGCTCGGCCGGTTCGGACGGCCCGAGGAAATCGCCTCGGTCATCGCCTTCCTGTGTTCCGGGGCCGCGAGCTTCATCACCGGCGAGACCATTCAGGTCAACGGCGGAATTTACATGGTCTGAGGGCCGTCGGGCCCGCGGATCCGCAGTTCATTCACGGGGGCCACGTCCCCCCCAGGAGAGAAATATGGCAGCATTGCTTGAGGGAAAGCGCGCGCTGGTCACCGGGGCCGGTCGCGGTCTGGGCGCGGCGATCGCGCGCGGCCTCGCCGAGGCCGGGGCCGAGGTGATCCTCGCCGATCTGGATGGCGAAACGCTCGCGGGCACGGTGGCGGCACTGGTGGCCGAGGGGTTCACCGCCAGCGCCGAGGCGCTCGATGTCACCGACCGCGCGGCGCTTTCCGGTCTCGCGCAGCGGATCGGCGCGGCGGGGGGGCTCGATGTCCTCGTCAACAACGCCGGCATCGCGGGCCGGGCGTCCTTCGACGATCCGGCGGTGGTCGACGTGTTCGACCGGGTGATCGGGGTCAACCTGATCGGCACCTTCAACGTTTCGCAAGCACTGGTGCCCGCGCTCAGCGCGCGGCAGGGCTGCGTGGTGCATCTGTGTTCGGTCGCGGGCTTCGTCGCCGGCGGCTCGACGACGGGCTATGTCGTCTCGAAGGGGGCGGTGCGCTCGCTCACGCAGGTCATGGCGCGCGATCTGGCGCCGCATGGCATCCGCGTCAACGCCGTCGCGCCGGGCATCATGATGTCGGAAATGGCGGTCGCGCAGCTCAACCGGCCGGGCGGGGCGGACTGGTTTCTCAACCGCGTGCTGATGAAGCGCATCGGCGAGACCCGCGAGGTGGTCGACCCCGTCGTCTTCCTCGCCTCGCGGATGGCGAGCTTCATCACCGGCACGATCCTGCCCGTCGACGGCGGCTTCCTGGCCGCCTGACCCCTTTCAACGGAGCCCAATCCATGCCCGATTTCACCGATCTGACCCCGCTCGCCCCCTGGCGCGAGATCAAGGCGACCGAGGCCGAGCGCGCCGCGCTCGATCCGAAGACCGGCCTGACGATGCTGACGCAGATGAGCCTGATCCGCGTGTTCGAGGAAAAGGTGCTGGAGCTGGCCGCCCAGGGGCTGGTGCACGGCCCGGCGCATTCCGCCATCGGGCAGGAGGGCGGGGCCGTCGGCTCGGCGCTGGCGCTGCGGCCGGGCGATCAGGTCAACGGCTCGCACCGGGCGCATCACCAGTTTCTCGCCAAGGCGTTGTCTTACGTGGCGCAGCAGGGCCTCGACCCGGCCGGGCCCTTCGCCGCCGACATTCGCGCCTTGTCGAAACGCACGCTCGCCGAGATCCTCGGCCTCGCGCAGGGGTTCTGCAAGGGCCGGGGCGGCTCGATGCACCTGCGCTGGCAAGAGAGCGGCAACCTCGGCACCAATGCCATCGTCGGCGGCGGCGTGCCGATGGCGGCGGGCGCGGCCTGGGCCCATCTGAGGGCGGGCACCGGAAATGTCGTCTACACCTATTTCGGCGACGGGGCGACGAACATCGGCTCGGTGCTGGAGACGATGAACCTCGCTGCCGCCTGGAAGCTGCCGCTGTGCTTTTTCATCGAGAACAACCGCTACGCCGTCTCGACCAATGTCGGGGAGGTGACGGCCGAGACCCGGCTCTCCGCCCGCGGCCTCGGCTTCGGCATCCCCGCGTTCAAGGTCGACGGGATGGATGCGCTCTCGGTTCGTCTGGCGAGCGAGGAGGCCAACGCCATCATGCGCGCGGGCGACGGGCCGGTGATCATCGAGGCCGATGTCTACCGCTACTTCCACCAGAACGGTGCGCTGCCCGGTTCGGCCTTCGGCTATCGCAGCAAGGAGGAAGAGGCCGACTGGCGCGCGCGCGATCCGATCGACGCGCTGGCGCGGCTGCTTGGCGAGCGTCAGATCATCGGCGCCGAGGCGGTGGCGGCGCTGCGTCTGCGCTGTCAGCAGATGATGGACGAGATCGCCTCGGAGCTGATCGAGACCCATGAGGGCAAGAAGCACATCGTTCCCGCGCTCTGGCCCGAGGAGAGCTTCGTCGATTACGGTCTGCGCGGCGATCTGTCGGAGATGGCGGGGGCGCGCTACCTCGAGGCGGACGCCGTTGCCGGTCCGGTCGCCGAAAACGTCAAGTTCATCGACATCGTCGCCGATGTGATGGAACGGCGCATGGCCGGCGATGACCGCATCGTGGTGATGGGCGAGGATGTGCACCGGCTGAAGGGCGGCACCAACGGCGCGACCCGCGGCCTGTCGCAGGCCTATCCCGACCGCTGCCTCGGCACGCCGATCGCCGAGAATGCCTTCACCGGCGTCGCGGCGGGCATGGCGGCCGACGGCCGGGTGCGCCCGGTGGTCGAGTTCATGTATCCCGATTTCATGTGGGTCGCGGCCGATCAGGTGTTCAACCAGATCGGCAAGTTCCGCCACATGTTCGGCGGCGAAAGCCCGATGCCGCTGGTGCTGCGCACCAAGGTGGCGATGGGCACGGGCTATGGCTCGCAGCATTCGATGGATCCGGCGGGCATCTTCGCCACCTCGCCGGGCTGGCGGATCGTCGCGCCCTCGACGCCGCACGATTACATCGGGCTGATGAATGCCGCGCTGCGCTGCGACGATCCGGTTCTGGTGATCGAACATGTCGATCTTTACAATTCCAGGGGGCCGGTGCCGGCGGGCGATCTCGATTACTGCATCCCGCTCGGCAAGGCGCGGGTGGTGCGCGAGGGCGCCCGGCTGACCGTGCTGACCTATCTCGCCATGGTCGGGAAGACCCGTCAGGTCGTCGAGGAGATGGGCATCGACGCCGAGATTGTCGATCTGCGCTCGCTCGACCGGGCCGGTCTCGACTGGGAGACCATCGAGGCCTCGGTGCGCAAGACCAACAATGTGCTGATCGTCGAACAGGGGGCGCTCGGCACCTCTTATGGCGGGATGCTCGCCGACGAGGTGCAGCGGCGGCTGTTCGACGATCTCGATCAGCCGGTGCTGCGCGTCACCGGGGGCGAGGCCTCGCCCTCGATCTCGAAGGCGCTGGAGGCGGCGGCCTGCGCGCGTGCGGGCGATGTGGCGGCGGGGCTGCGTGCGGCGATGGCAGGTCAGGGCCTGCCGGTTGCCGGCTGATCCGGAAAGGAGAGAACGATGGCAGTGGATATTCTTCTTCCCTCCATGTCGGCGGGCATGGAAGACGCGGTGATCGCGCGTTGGCTGGTGACGGTGGGTGAGCGGGTCGCGAAGGGCCAGCCGCTCGCCGAGGTCGAGACCGACAAGGCGACGATGGAACTCGAGGCCGAGGCCGAAGGGATCGTCGGCGCGCTTTCGGTGGCCGAGGGCAGGCGCGCCGATGTCGGCCAGTGCATCGCGGTCTTGCTCGCCGAGGGCGAGAGCGCGCCGCAGGCGGGCGCTCCGGCTCCGGTTTCGGCTCCGGCTCCGGTTTCGGCTCCGGCGGCGCTGGCGGTGCAAGATCCGGTGGTTTCGGGTGCGAGCCCCGTGGCCCCGGCCGCGCCGTCCGATGCGGTCGGGCAGGGTCGTGCGCGCATCTCGCCCGTGGCGCGGCGGATGGCGGCGGCGGCGGGTATCGCGCTCGACGGCATCGCCGGCAGCGGTCCGCGCGGCCGGATCGTCAAGCTCGACATCGCGCGCCGCCTCGCCGGGGGGCCGGCCCGTTCCGAACCGCTTGCGGCGCCGGAACCGGCTGCCCCCGCTGCCCCCGCCTCCGGGCGTTCCGCCGTGCCGCCGGGCATCGGCCCCTATACGGCGCAGCCGGTGACGAACCTGCGCCGGGTGATCGCGCGCCGTCTGGCCGAGGCCAAGCAAAGCGTGCCGCATTTCTACCTGAGCGCGGATTGCGAGCTCGACGCGCTGGTCGCGCTGCGCGCGCAGGTCAACGAGGGGCGCGACAAGGCGCAGCGGATCTCGGTCAACGATTTCATCGTCAAGGCCTGCGCGCGCGCCCTGCGTCAGGTCCCTGAGGCCAACGTGATCTGGCACGGCGACGAGATCCTGCACCTTGCCGATGTCGACATTTCCGTCGCCGTCGCGACCGGGGGCGGGTTGCTGACCCCGATCCTGCGCGGCGCCGACCGGATGAGCCTCGGCACGCTCTCGGCCGAGATGAAGGCGCTGGCAGAGCGCGCCCGCGCCGGCAAGCTGCGCCCCGACGAGTATCAGGGCGGCGGGTTCTCGGTGTCGAACCTCGGGATGTATGGGGTGAAGACCTTCTCGGCGATTATCAATCCGCCGCAAAGCTGCATCCTCGCCGTCGGCGCGGCCGAACGCCGTCCGGTCGGGCGCGGCGAGAGCATCGTGCTCGCCGAGGTGATGAGCATCACGCTCTCGGTCGATCACCGCTCGGTCGACGGGGCGCTCGGTGCCCGGCTGCTCGCCGCGATCCGGGAGGGCATCGAAGCGCCGATGTCATTGCTGCTGTGACGCAGGACAGGATGACCCTCGCGATTTCCGGCACCACCCGGCTGTTCGCCATCGTCGCCCATCCGGCCCATCACGTGCGTACGCCGCAGGCGATGAACGCGCGTTTCGCGGCCGCGGGGCTCGATGCGGTCATGGTGGCCTGCGACGTGGCGCCCGAGGATCTTGCGGGCTTCGTTTCGGGGCTGCGCGGGGTGCGCAACTTCGGCGGTCTGGTGGTCACGGTGCCGCACAAGAGCGCCATGGCCGCGCTGTGCGACCGGCTGAGCCCGCGCGCCGAAGCGGCGGGTGCGGTGAATGTGCTGCGCCGCGAGGCGGACGGCACGCTCAGCGGCGATCTCCTCGATGGCGAGGGCTTCGTCGCCGGGCTCGAGGCGGCGGGCCATGCCATCGCCGGGCGGCGGATCTGTCTGGTGGGGGCGGGCGGGGCGGCGAGTGCCATCGCGCTCGCGCTCGCCGCGCGCGGTCCCGCCCGGATCACGCTGCTCAACCGCTCGCCCGACAAGCTGACGGCACTGGCTCAGCGGCTTTCGGCGCATCGTCCCGATGTCGGGATCGGCATCGGCGGGCCGGTCTCGGGCCACGATCTGGTCGTCAACGCGACGTCGCTCGGGCTGCGTCCGGACGATCCGTTGCCCGTCGATGTCGATGCGGTCGATGCGGGCGCGGTGGTTGCCGATGTGGTGATGGATCCCGAACGGACGGAGCTGCTGATCCGCGCCGCGGCACGCGGGCTTATCGCGCATCCGGGCCGCGCGATGCTCGAGGGTCAGCTGTCGGAGATGTTCGCCTTTCTGACCCGGGCCTGATCCCCCGGGGGGAGGGCTGAGTGGCGCTCCGCAGCGCGGCGACGCCGGATTTCACCTCCTGCCCGGTCCTCGCGGGCAGGATTTTTCGAACGGTCGCCGGAGGGCGACCCGGATCCTGATGGAGACGGACATGGCAGCGAAACCCTTCGACATGATCG
>NZ_JFZB01000029.1 GCF_000740785.1 Paenirhodobacter enshiensis
CTTACATATCGAGTCCGGTCGCCCGCACCATATCATCGTTCCCAGCACATGAATGACGCTGGAAAATCTGCGTGGAAATACCCATGCTCGGCAGAGGTCAACCGAAGGAGCCATCATGCCAGCAGCGACAGGCGACAGCCACACCCGGTCCCTTTCCAAAGCCATCAGCTGGCGCGTGACCGGCTCTGTCGACACATTCGTGCTGAGCTGGCTGATCACCGGCAGCGTGAAATTCGCCGGCTCCATCGCCTCGATCGAAGTCTTCACCAAAATCGTTCTGTATTACCTGCATGAACGGGCCTGGGCGCTGATCCCGCTGGGACGCCCCCGGCGCTGAGCACAACCCGCGGCGGAATTCCGTTTTTCCGCTGGCGTTAACGTCATGTTAGCCCCGGGGCCGCAAGCTGCCTTCATCTGATGGAGGATGGCATGAAGGACAGGGAGTTCGTTCGGAACCGCGAAAGCGCGATCCTTGCGGGGAAACCGCATGCCAACCCGCTCGACGTCGCCATCGCGCTGCGCGATCAGGACGTGATCGACATGGTGGAAACCGCGATCCGGCGGCGCAACGTGATGTTGGCCTATCAACCCGTGGTGCGCGCCGCCCAACCCGATCAGGTCGCATTCTACGAGGGGCTCTTGCGCGTGCTGGACGAGGCCGGGCGGATCATCCCGGCGCGGGATTTCATCTCGCGAGTGGAACAGGGCGGCCTCGGCAGACACCTCGACACGCTGGCGCTGGAACTCGGCCTCGATGCGCTGGCGCGCACGCCGGCACTGCGTCTGGCGATCAACATGTCGGCACGCTCGATCGGAAATGCGCTGTGGCTCCAGGTGCTCGACGACGGGCTGAGCCGCGATCCGACACTGGGGGAGCGGCTGATTCTCGAAATCACCGAAAGCTCTGCGATCGAGATGCCAGAACAGGTTGCCGCGTTCATGGCGCGAATGCAGAGCCGCGGCGTCAGCTTCGCGCTCGACGATTTCGGGGCCGGCTACACCTCGTTTCGCTATCTGCGCGATTTCTACTTCGATATCCTGAAGATCGACGGGCAGTTCATCTCCGGAATTGACCACGATCCCGACAATCAGGTTCTGATGGCAGCCCTTCTGTCCATCGCCGAGCATTTCGAGATGCTGACCGTCGCCGAATGCGTCGAAACCGCGGCCGAGGCCGCGTATCTGACACATCTCGGAATCGACTGTCTGCAAGGTTATCACTTCGGCGCCCCGGCCATCGCAGTCCCCTGGCAACGCGACGGGCCGCGCAACTCACGCCGGGCCTGAAGCCGCGCCCCCGAAGCCGCGACGTTGCGTCAAAGTGATGCTTCACAGCACCGGCTTCGGGCAATCCGCTTGACCTGCCCCCCCCCGACGGCATCCTTCGCGCAGCGGTTCGCGCCCCTCCGGGCAGCCGAACCCCCTGTGAGGAGATACCCCATGACAAATGTCGTCATCGTCTCGGCAGGCCGCACGGCCGTCGGCAGTTTCAACGGATCTTTCGCCGCCACCCCGGCGCACGAGCTGGGCTCGGCCGTGATCTCGGCGGTGGTCGAGCGCGCCGGCATCGACAAGGCCGAAGTGTCCGAGACGATCCTCGGCCAGGTGCTGACCGCCGCGCAGGGCCAGAACCCGGCCCGCCAGTCGCATATCAATGCCGGCCTGCCGATCGAATCCTCGGCCTGGACGATCAACCAGGTCTGCGGCTCGGGTCTGCGGGCGGTTGCGCTCGGCGCTCAGCACGTGATGCTGGGCGATGCGGCGATCGTCGTCGCCGGCGGTCAGGAATCGATGTCGATGTCGGTTCATGCCGCGCATCTGCGCGCCGGCCACAAGATGGGCGATCTGAAGTTCATCGACACGATGATCAAGGACGGCCTGTGGGACGCGTTCAACGGCTATCACATGGGCCAGACCGCCGAAAACGTTGCTGCCAAGTTCCAGATCACCCGCGAGATGCAGGACGAATTCGCGCTTGCCTCTCAGAACAAGGCCGAAGCGGCACAGAAAGCCGGCAAATTTGCCGACGAAATCGTCCCCTTCATCGTCAAGACCCGCAAGGGCGAGACCGTGGTCGATGCCGATGAATACATCCGCCACGGCGCCACGATCGAGGCGATGCAGAAACTGAAACCCGCCTTCATCAAGGACGGCACGGTAACCGCGGGCAATGCCTCGGGGATCAACGACGGCGCGGCGATGGTGCTGCTGATGACCGAGGAAGAGGCCGCGCGGCGCGGTCTGACCCCGCTCGCGCGCATCGCGTCCTATGCCACGGCGGGCGTCGATCCCTCGATCATGGGCACCGGACCGATCCCGGCGTCCCGCAAGGCGCTGGAGAAAGCGGGCTGGAAGGCCAGCGATCTCGACCGGATCGAGGCGAACGAGGCCTTCGCCGCCCAGGCTCTCGCGGTGAACAAGGAACTCGGCTGGGATACGTCGAAGGTCAACGTGAACGGCGGCGCCATCGCCATCGGCCACCCGATCGGCGCTTCGGGCTGCCGCATCCTGAACACGCTCGTGTTCGAGATGAAGCGGTCGGGCGCGAAGAAGGGCCTCGCCACGCTGTGCATCGGCGGCGGCATGGGCGTCGCGATGTGCCTCGAAGGGCTCTGATCTGACACTGGGCGCGGGGGACACCCCGCGCCACACCCCGCGCGATGATGCAAATTTCGGCACGTCGCCCCCAAGAGACCGGAAAGATCCCCCCCGGATCGCGCAATCCCTTGGAAATTCTGCCCTTCTCCCGCATCGTGCCGCCGACACAGGAGAACGGAATGACCAAAGTTCAGGCCACCGCCATCGGCTTCATCGCAATCGGACTGTGGGCACTGCTCGCACTGTTCACCGTCGGCACAGCGCCGGTTCCGCCCCTGCAGCTCAATGCGCTGTGCTTCGCCATCGGCGGCAGCATCGGTCTGGTGTGGCTTGTGCTCAGCGGCGGGCTCGGGCAGCTCAAGACGATCCCGCTGTCGGTCTATGCCTTCGGCACGGCGGGGCTGTTCGGCTATCATTTCATCTATTTCACCGCGCTGCGCCTCGCCCCGCCGGCCGAGGCCAGCCTGATCGCCTATCTCTGGCCGCTGCTGATCGTGGTCTTCTCCGGCCTGTTGCCGGGCGAGCATCTGCGCAAGCTGCATGTGCTGGGCGCCGCCATCGCCTTCGTCGGCGCGGCGATGATCGTGCTGCGCGGCGGACAGGCAGGCGGCATCGGCGGCGCATCGGCGCTGCCGGGCTATGCGCTGGCGTTTCTCTGCGCGCTGATCTGGTCGGGGTATTCGCTGATCTCACGCCGGCTCGGCGCGGTGCCGACGGCGGCGGTCGTCGTCTATTGTCTGGCAACGGCCGTGCTGTCGCTCGGCGCGCATCTGGCGATGGAGGAAACCCGCTGGCCCACCGCGCCGTTGGGATGGCTCGCGGTGATTGGGCTCGGCGTCGGCCCGGTGGGCATCGCCTTCTTCACCTGGGACATCGGCGTGAAGAAGGGCGATATCCAGCTCCTCGGCACGACGTCTTACGCCGCGCCTTTGCTGTCCACGCTCGCGATGATCGCGGCGGGGGCCACGGCCGCCAGCCCGATTCTGGTTCTGGCGGCCGCGCTGATCACGGCAGGGGCGCTGGTCGCGGCCTGGGCAAGCCGTCCTCGCTGAGCGCACGTCACGACGGCGCCCCCGGTTTCGTCTCGGTGGGTGCCTTTCGCACCCTCATGGGTTGAGATGGATCCGTGGGTGAATGTCGGTTGGCCCCGGTCCGGTCATGCGCCGGGGCATGGCCCTCACATCGCGGCAGCCGGCTGTTCCAGACGCGAAATCTGGTCCTTGAGGCGCAACTTCTCGCGTTTGAGGGCAGCGATGGTCAGCGCATCCGCGCCCGGGCTCTTCAACGCCCGATTGACCTGGTCCGAAAGGACCTCGTGTTTCCTTCGCAGTTCGGTGATGTGCGACGTCATGGACATGGCAGCTTCCTCTTCTGTTTCGGTAACTCCAGTGCAGCACGAAACCCGAGTCGTGTCACGAAAATGTCGCAAGCCATGGTAAAAATCAGCCGATCATTGCCCGGCGAACGGCAATTCCCTGCCATCGCGCAAAACCGCGCGACCTAGGGGGCTCAGATCCTCGCCGTCGCGGTCATGCTGCGCGGCGCCGTGCAGCACGAAAGGCGCAAGTAACCGCAGTGGCGTGCGCGCCCCCTTGCGGGCCCGCACGATCACCCGACCGGCGTCGCGACCGGGGCGCGGCGCGACGGGCAGCACGCTCAGCGCCCCGCCCCCCGCCGCCATCGCGGCCAGCAGATCCGCCAGACGGTCGACCGACTGAATCACCGTCAGCCAGCCGCCGGGTTCCAGCCGCCGATACCCCGCCGCGATCCAGTCGGCGAGCGGCGTCGCCTCGCGCTGCGCCCGCTCGCGGCCGGCATCGGTCGCGGCCGTGCCCTGTCCCGGCGGGTAATAAGGCGGATTGGCGATCACCTGATCGAAGCGCAGCGCGCGCAGCGCCTTCGGCATCCGGGCAAGATCGCCCTCGAACACCTCGAACTCCAGATCGTTCACCCGCGCGTTCCGGCGCGCGAGATCGGCATAAGCCGGTTGCAGCTCCAGCCCGGCAAGCGCCAGCCCCGCGACCCGTCGGCCGAGGCACAGGCTCGCCTGTCCCGCCCCGCAGCCGAGTTCGAGCACCCTCTCCCCTTCCCGCGCCGGACAGGCCGCGGCAAGCAACACCGGGTCCATCGCCGCGCGGTAGCCCGCCCGCGGCTGCGACACCATGACCCGGCCGTCGAGGAAGCGGTCATGGCTCAGCTCCGCCTCGGAAAACGGCTCGGTTCTCATGCCTCCGGCCCCAGTCCGTTATCGGTCAGAATCGCCCGCGCCAGGAACAGATCGCGGTCCGCCACCATCATGCGCCGCGGCAACATTCCGAGGCTCCCTTCGAGGATGCTCATATGGACGTCCAGCACAAAGGCCGTTATACCCTCGCCCTCAAGAAGGGCAGTGGCCAGAGCCAGTTTCACCGGGTCCGTGCTGCGCAAAAGCTCTTTCATGATCCTCGTTTACGGGCACGCCTGCGCCCTGTCGAGACGGGGGCGCCCGGGAAGGAAAGAAGATGAGCCTCGACGACAAGGCCACGAAGCCGCACGACCGCCTCGCACAGGCCCTGGCCGATGACATGGCCGCGATGAACGACCTGATCCACGAGCGGATGAAGTCGGAGCACGCGCCGCGCATCCCCGAGATCACCGCCCATCTGGTCGAGGCCGGCGGCAAGCGGCTGCGCCCGATGCTCACCCTCGCCTCGGCGCATCTGTGCGGCTACACCGGCCCCTATCACATCCACCTGGCGGCGACGGTCGAATTCATCCACACTGCGACGCTTCTGCATGACGACGTGGTCGACGAAAGTCAGCAGCGCCGCGGCCGGCCGACGGCGAACCTGTTGTGGGACAACAAATCCTCGGTTCTGGTGGGCGACTATCTGCTGGCGCGTGGTTTCCAGCTGATGACCGCACCGGGCAGCATGAGGGTGATCAACATTCTCGCCGACGCCTCGGCGGTGATCGCCGAGGGCGAGGTTCTGCAGCTGACCGCGGCGCAGGATCTGGCGACGGGCGAGGACACCTATCTGCAGGTGATCCGCGGCAAGACGGCGGCGCTGTTCTCGGCCGCGACCGAGGTCGGTGCGGTTCTGGCCGGCGCGCCCGAGACGCAGGTCCGCGCGATGTTCGACTATGGCGACGCGCTCGGCATCGCGTTCCAGATGGCGGACGATCTGCTGGATTACGGCGGGTCGAGCGCCGCGATCGGCAAGAACACCGGCGACGATTTCCGCGAGCGCAAGCTGACGCTGCCGGTGATCCGTGCGGTGGCCGCGGCCGACGCGACCGAGCGCGCGTTCTGGAGCCGGGTGATCGAACAGGGCGACCAGCGCGAGGGCGATCTGGACCATGCGCTTGAGCTGATGCACCGTCACGGCGCGCTCGAATCGACGCGCAAGACGGCGCTCGACTGGGGGGCGAAGGCGCGGGCCTCGCTCGACATCATGCCCGCGGGAGAGCTGCGCGACATGCTGGCGGATCTGGCCGATTACGTGGTGGCGCGGCTGAAATAAGCCCGCCCTGCCCTGACGGCTTTGCAGGAACGGTCCCTCAGGGGGCCGTTTTTCGTTGCGAGGAGGCCGTTCAGACGGGTTTCGGAGCCGAGCGCACCGCCTGATCGCCAAGCGCACCCGACGCGATCCACCAGCCGGGATGCGTGGCGCGCAGGGCATCGGCGGCGGCCTCGGCCTCGGCCATCGTGGCGAACAGGCCGAAACAGGTGGCGCCGGAGCCCGACATCCGCGCCAGACGGCAGCCTGCCGTCTGACGAAGAGCACCCAGCACCGCCCCGATTTCCGGCGCCAGTGCGACCGCCGGCGCCTCCAGATCGTTGCGCTGAGCGCTCAGCCAGTCGATGCAATCGCTGACGCGGGCGAAAACGGGCAGGTCCGGCATCGGCGCCCCGTCGCGACGGCTGAGCGCACGGAACACCGCGGGCGTCGCCACCGCGACACGCGGGTTGACCAGCACCGCCGGCAGCTCGGGCAGCGTCACCGGAACGATCCGCTCGCCGATGCCGGTGACGCGCGCCGGATGCGGGCTCAGGCACATCGGCACATCGGCGCCGAGTCGCTCCAGCCCTTCGGCCGGCACCGTCACCGCGCGCAGATGCGCCAGCCCGCGCAGCATCGCCGCCGCATCGGAGGAGCCGCCGCCGATGCCCGAAGCCGTCGGCAACCGCTTGATGAGCTCGATCTCGGCCCCCCCCGCACCGGGCACGAAAGCCGCGGCGCGCAGCACCAGATTCTCTGGCCCCGCCGGCACCGCCGCCCCTTCCGGGCCGGAAACCGTCAGCGACAGCCCCGGCGCCGGGCGCAGTCGCAGCGTGTCTCCGACCGGAGCGAAAGCCACCAGCGTATCGAGCAGGTGATAGCCGTCCTCGCGACGGCCGGTGACATGCAGCGCCAGATTGATCTTGGCGGGTGCGAAGACCTCGATCATCGCCGGGCGCAGGCTCAGTTCTGCGCCGGAGCAGCGGGGCCGGAAGCGTCGGGGCCTGCGGGGGCCGCCGGATGCAGGGGGGGCGCCCCCTCGTCCTTCAGCACCTGATCGAGACCGACCTCGAGCTTGCGCTTCACCCGGTCGAGATCCAGATCGTCCTCGACCCCGGGACCGAGGTTCAGCGCCCGGCGCCACTGGAATTCCGCCTCGCGCTTGCGCCCGAGCGCCCAGTAGACATCGCCCATGTGGTCATTCAGCAACGGCTCGCGCGGGTCGAGCGACAACGCCTTTTCCATCGCTGTCGCCGCCTCGTCATAGCGGCCGAGCCGGAAATAGGCCCAGCCGAGGCTGTCGGTGATATAGCCCTGATCGGGCGCCGCCGCGACGGCCCGGCGGATCATGTCGAGCGCCTCGTCGAGGTTCTCTTTGCGCTCGACATAGGAATACCCGAGGTAATTCAGCACGGTCGCCTGATCGGGCGACAGCACCAGCGCTTCCTTCAGATCCTGTTCGGCCCCGGTCCAGTCGCCCGACTTGTCGCGCGAGATACCGCGGGCGTAGAACAGGAACCAGTCGCGCTTGCCGGGCGAGGGCGTCAGCCCCACCGCCTTGTCATAGGCATCGGCCGCCTCCTTGAAGCGGTTCTCGCGACGCAGATCGTCGCCGAGCGACACCCACACAGCCGCCAGATCGGGGCGCGCGCGGGACAGGTCCTGCAACACCGCGATGGCCTCGTCGGCGCGGTCGGCCTCGCGCAGCGCCTCGGCCCGGCCAAGCTGCGCCGAAGGATAGGTCGGGTTCGCCGCATCGATCGAATCGAAGGCCGCGATGGCCAGATCGTATTGCTTCTGTGCCGCCAGAATCGAAGCCGAAACCAGCACCGGCTCGCCGAAATCGGGACGGATCCAGGATGCCAGCCGCGCGTGAACCAACGCCACAGCCGAAGGCTCGGCGCCATTTTGCAGCGCCTGAGCGACCGAAAGATAGATCTCGGCAATGCCGGCCTTCGCGTTCGGCACCAGATCGAAGGGCAGCATCTCGCCCTTCGTCAGCCGGTCGCGCAGCGCCGTCAGCTCCGGGTCCAGCCCCTGACCGAAGGTCGAGTCGATCAGTTGCAGGGCCTCGGGGTCGCGTTCGAGCTGCGAGAGCACCTCGGCATGGGCCATCACACCACGGCGGGTGCTGTGGAACACATCGGCGAAGCGGCCCGACAGGATCTCGTCGGCGCCCTCGTAATCGCCCACCATCGCCAGCGACAGCGCCTTGTGAAACAGCGCGATCGCCGCCATCTCCCGGGTCTTGGCCAGATCGTCGAAGGTCTTCGCCGCCTCGGTCATCCGCCCGAGCCCGACCAGCGCCCAGCCCCGGTAGATCCCGCTGACCAGCGCCCCGGGCGTCGCCCCGCCATCGAGAAGCGCGATCCCCTTCTGGTAATCGCCCGCCTCGGCTGCCGCCGCCAGCTCGGTCAGCGAGGCCAGACTGCTGAGCGGCTTTTGCTGCATCATCACATCGGCCACCGCCGTCGCGCGGGCATACTCGCCAAGCGCGATATGGCTGACCAGCGCCCCCTCCTGATAGGCGGGCTGGGTCGGATCCGACAGCAGCAGCCGGTCGTAATAATCGCGCGCGGCGGCGTAATCGTTCTCGAAGGTCGCGATGCGCGCCGCGAGATAGGCCCCGGCCGGGTTCGTGTCGGCCATCGCCGGCGTCGTGCCGAGCGCCAGCGCGGAAACCAGACAGACCTTGCGCAGGAACGTGTTGCTGAGCGGCACGGGCAGATCCTTTCCGAATATCGAGGCCGACCCTAGCCAAGGCGGCGGCGCAAGGCAATGCGGCCCGGCACCCCCGGGGCACCGCAACCGCCGGCACACGACGTTGTGACGCAGCAACGGATGCGGCCTTGAAATTGCATTCACAAAAATGAATATAATTGTGTCGCTTGCGCCGCCATCCCCGGAATTCTCCGGAGTGCGGCACCTGGAACCCCGGAGGATAGCCCATGAGCTACAAGGAAAACCTGGCCGCGCTGCGCGGCGATCTGCGCACCGTCAACAAGACCGTCCCCGAGATGATGGCAGGCTTCGGCGCGCTGTCGAAGGCGGTGTCGCAAAATGAGGCGCTCGATGCCAAAACGCAGGAGCTGATCGCGCTAGGCATGGCGGTGATCTCGCGGTGCGAGCCGTGCATCATGCTCCATGTCGATGCGCTGCGCAAAACCGGCGCCAGCCGCGAGGAGCTGGGCGTGGTGCTTGGCCTCGCGGTGCAGATGGGCGGTGGACCGGCGCTGATGTATGCCTCTAAGACGCTGGCCTGCTGGGACGAGCTGACCGCCGCCTGAGCGGCGCACATCGCCCACAGTCCCTCGTGACATTCCCGCGGTTTTGCGGGAACGTGTCGAAAAACATCAGCGGCCGGCCCGCAGCGGGACAGGCCAAGGGGGACAGGCGATGTCGTTCATCAAGGTGACAGCTGCAATCATGGCGCTTGCCGCACTCGCGGGGTGCGGCGGGCACAGCGGGCGCGACTCAGGGGGGCCGATGCGCGGAACGCTGATGGCTCCGAAGCAGATCGACCCGGCGACCTATCGCGCCCCCGGCGTTCCGGCACAGTTCGGCGACACCAAACCGCATCCCTGGCAAGAGGTCCATCCGGCAATGCTGCCGGTGCATGGCATCGACGCCGCGCGCTATCAGGGCCGCATCGACTGGCCGAAGGCGCGCAGCTCGGGGGTGAACTTCGCCTGGCTGAAGGCGACGGAAGGCGGCAATTACATCGACCCGGGGTTCAGCGCGAACGCCCCTCAGGCCCGGGCCGCGGGCGTGCCGGTCGGCGCCTATCACTTCTATTATTTCTGCCGCACCCCGCAGGAGCAGGCGAACTGGTTCATCCGGAACGTGCCGCGGGTGTCGGGCGATCTGCCGCCGGTGCTGGACATCGAGTGGAATCACCAGTCACGCAGCTGCCGCCGGTTCCCGGATCCAGCCACGGTGCGCAAGGAAATCAGCGCATATGCCGCCATCGTCGGCGCCTATTACAAGACCCGGCCGCTGGTCTACACGACGCCCGATTTCTATGCCGACAACGCGCTCGGACAGCTGCGCGGGGTCGAGTTCTGGCTGCGCTCGACGGCGGCGCACCCCTCGGCGCGCTATCCGGGCGAGCGGTGGAGCTTCTGGCAATGGACCGGAACCGGCGTGGTGCCGGGCGTAGGCGGTATCACCGACGTCAACGCCTTCGGCGGCTCGACCGACGTGTGGTATGCCTGGCTGAAAGCCCGCCGGCAGTAAGCGCCCTGCATCGCGAGGAACATCGCACGGCCGCCGGACCATCCGGCGGCCGTGCGCATTCCGCCCCCTCGCCGGGCCCGCCGCTATATCTCGCCGATGTCGCTTTTGGCTGGCAAGTGTCGGGTCTCTGTGCCCGGGCGCCGGCGACTGCGCTCTAATCGGGGCAACCTCCGACCGGAGGAAACCTCGCAAGGAAGCAGTTCATGAAGACCCATGTCAAAGCTCTGGTCGTCGGCGGCGGTGCCGTCGGCGTGTCGATCGCCTACCATCTGGCCAAGGCCGGCTGGAAAGACGTCATGCTCGTCGAGCGCGACGAGCTGACCGCGGGTTCGACCTGGCACGCGGCCGGCCTGCTGCCGCTGTTCAACATGAACTACGCCTCGAACTTCATCCACAAATACTCGGTCGACTTCTACAAGACGCTCGAGGAAGAGACCGGGCTGAACCCGGGCTTTCACATCGTCGGCAACCTGCGCATGGCCCAGACGCAGGAGCGGATGGACGAATACATGCTCTATTCCTCGGTCGCCGAGACCACGGGCGTGTATCACGAGTTCCTCTCTCCGAAGGAGATGAAGGACCGCTGGCCGCTGATGAATTGCGAGGATCTGGTCGGCGCGCTGTTCCACCCGCAGGACGGCTACATCAACCCCGCCGACGTGACCCAGGCCATGGCCAAGGGCGCGCGCCAGCGCGGCGTGACGATCGAGCGCCGGATCCAGGTCGACGCCTATCGCTGGACCGGGTCGGAATGGATCGTCTCGGTTACCAGGATGATCGAGAAGGGCGGCATGCTGGTGCCGAGCGAAGAGAAGTACGAGATCCACGCCGAGCACGTCGTCACCGCGACCGGCAACCACGCGCAGCGCACCGCGCGCCTTCTCGGCATCAAGAGCCCGGCGATCCCGGTCGAGCATCAGTATATCGTCACCGAGCCCGATCCCGCCCTCGTCAAATGGCGCGAGGAAGGCAACCCCGAGCACCCGGTGCTGCGCGATTCGGATGCGCTTTGGTATGTGCGCGAGGAACGCGGCGGCTGGATCCTCGGCCCGTATGAGAAGAACGCCCCGGCGCGCTTCGCCTATGGCTGCCCCGACAGCTTCCGCGCCGATCTGTTCCCGCTCGATCTGGAACGGATCGAGGAAGAATACATGTCCTTCATCCACCGCCTGCCGAGCGTCGAACATGTCGGCCTGAAGGACGATTTCAACGGCCCGATCTGCTACACCCCCGACGGCAACCCGCTGGTCGGCCCGGCGCCCGGACTGCGCAACATGTGGCTCGCCGAGGGCTTCAGCTTCGGCATCACCGCGGCCGGCGGCACGGGCTACTATCTCGCCCAGCTGATGACCGAGGGCGAGGCCGAGATCGACATGTCCTCGCTCGATCCGAAGCGCTACTCCAAGGACATCACCACCGAATACACCATCAAGAAGAACGAAGAGTGCTACGAGCACGTCTTCATCTGCCACCACCCCGACGAAGAGCGCCCCGCCGCCCGCCCGTTCAAGACCACGCCGAACTATGACGCGCAAAAGGCGATGGGCGCGCAGTTCGGTCAGGTCAACGGCTGGGAACGGCCGAACTACTACGGCCCGAAGGATGCCCCCGAAGGCTTCGACCACGACAGCCGCAGCTTCCGCCACGGCGGCTGGTGGCAATATGCCAGGGCCGAGGCCGAGGCGATCCGTTCGACCGTCGGCATCATCGACGCCACCGCCTTCGCCAAGCATGTGGTGAAAGGGGCCGGCGCGACCGCCTTCCTCGACCAGTTCACCTGCAACAAGCTCCCCAAAGTCGGGCGCATCAACCTGACCTACGCGCTGACCGTCAAGGGCACGGTGCGCACCGAATACACCATCGTGCGTCTGGCCGAGGATGAATATTACCTCGTCTCCGCCGGTGCCTGGGAAACCTATGACGAGGACTTCCTGCTGAAATCGGTCGAGGACTTCCTCGCCGCGGGCGGCGCGCCCGTCGAGGTCAAGGCGGTCACCAACCAGTGGGGCGTCTTCGCGCTCGCCGGTCCGAACGCGCGCGCACTGCTTGCGGAACTGGTGCGCGACGCCAACCCCGAAACGGTGCTGTCGAACAAGCGCTTCCCCTGGCTCAGCTATCGCGACATCGAGCTCGGCATGGCGCCGGTTCGCGCGGTGCGCGTCGCCTATACCGGCGAACTCGGCTGGGAGCTGCACTTCCCGATCGAAATGTCGCGTTACCTGTGGAACCTGATCTGGTCGGTGGGCGAGAAGCACGGCCTGAAAGGCGTGGGCGCGCGGGCGCAGAACTGGCTGCGTCAGGAGAAAAGCTACCGCGCCTTCGGCAACGAACTCGGCCGCGATGCGACGCCGCTCGAAGCCGGCCTCGACCGCTTCGTCGACCTCGGCAAGGACTTCCTCGGCAAGCAGGCGATGCTCGACACCGGCGTGCGGTCGAAATGCGTCACCGTGCTGATCGACGGGCCCGAGGACAGCGACCCCTGGGGCAAGGAAGCGCTGTTCGTGGATGGCGAGAAAGTCGGCCGTCTGACCTCGGGCGGCTATTCGGCGGCCTTCGGCAAGCAGATCGGCATGGGCTACGTCCGCCCCGATCTGGCTGAGCCGGGCACGAAACTGAAGGTCAAGATGCAGATGAAGGAATGGGATGCCCTCGTCACCGAGGACAGCCCCTTCGATCCGCAGAACGCGCGCATCCGCATCGACGGTTGACCCCAGCCTTCCGAAACACGAACGGGGCGCCCGACGGGCGCCCCTCTTTCCCTTTCGATTCGCCGCAAATATCCCGGGGGTGAGGGCCGCAGGCCCGAGGGGGCAGAGCCCCCTCCCCTTATAGTATCTGCGGGGCAGAGCCCCCCTCCCCTTGGTATCTGCGGGGCAGAGCCCCCATCGCTTCCGCTTTCTGCGGGGGCAAAGCCCTCTCGTTTTCAGACCCCTGGCAGCCTCTCACGACCTTCGGCGGCCCGCGAACCCGCTACTCTCCTCCGAGCCCCACCCCGGTCAGCGCATCGAGCCGTTCGGGATCGCCGATCAGCCGCACGGCGGGCTCGGCCGCGACGATCCGGCCGCGGTCCATCACCACCGCCTCCGAGGCGAGGCCCAGCGCATCCATCGCATGTTGCTCGACGATCACCACCCCGACGCCCGACCCCATCGCCACCTCGCGCAGCGTGGCGAGAACCAGCTCCGCCATCACCGGCGCCAGCCCCTCCAATGGCTCATCGAGCAGCAGCAGCGCCGGGTTCAGCAGCAGCGCCCGGCCGATGGCGACCAGTTGCTGCTCGCCCCCCGACAACTGCCAGCCGAGGTTGCGCCGCCGCTCCTGCAACCGCGGCAACAGCGCGTAGACGCGGCCGAGCGTCCATTCCCCCGGCACCGCGCCCACGGTCAGGTTCTCCTCGACCGTCAGGTTGCGAAACACCCGCCGCTCCTGCGGCACCCAGCCGATGCCCAGTCCCGTGCGCCGCGCGATGGCCGCGCCGCCGATCTCCGCACCGCGCCAGCGCAGGCTGCCGCCATGCAGATCGGTCAGCCCCATGATGGTGCGGATCAGCGTCGATTTGCCCACCCCGTTGCGCCCCAGAAGCGCCAGCCGCCCGCCTTCGGGCAGGCTCAGCGACACGTCCTCGATCACCGTGGCGCGGCCATAGCCCGCCGAGACGTTTTCCAGCTCAAGCATGAAGCCCCGCCCCCCTGCGGCCAAGATAGGCGTCCTGCACCGCCGGGTCGGCGGCGACATGGGCGGGCGTGCCCTCGGCCAGAACCTTGCCGCCCGCAAGCACCGTCACCGCCCGCGCGAACCGGCGCACGAGGTGCATGTCATGCTCGACGAACAGCAGCGCCACTTCGGCCGGCAGCCCCTCCAGCACCTCGAACAGCCGCGTGCTCTCGCCCGCCGGGATCCCCGCCGCCGGCTCGTCGAGCACCAGAACCCGCGGCCGCGCCGCGAGCGCCAGCGCGATCTCGACGACGCGTTGCTGCCCGTAAGCCAGATCCGACACCGGCCGTTTCGCCACGCCGATCAGCCCGACCGAACGCAGGATCTCGCCCGCCTCATCGACGAAAGCGCCGTAACGGCCGAGCGGGCGCAGCATCCGCGCGCTCCGCCCCTCGCGCTCGGCGATCGCCAGAAGGACCGAATCGAGCGCCGACATCTCGGCAAACAGCGAGGTCACCTGAAAACTGCGCACCAGCCCGCGCCGCACCCGCGCCGAGAACCCCGTCCGCGTCACGTCATGCCCCCCCAGCAGCACCCGCCCGCTGTCGGGCCGCAACGTGCCGGTGATCAGCCCGACGAAGGTGCTCTTGCCCGCGCCATTCGGCCCGATCAGCGCGTGGCGGGCTCCGGCCGGCAGTTGCAGCGACACGCCGTCGACCGCCTGCAACGCGCCGAAGCGGATCGAAACATCCTCGACCGACAGCGCATAATCGTTCAGCCGCGCTCCGTCGCTCATGCCCGATCCTCCGTCTTCGCCCGGGCGCGCGGCAGCCGCACCCGCGCCAGCAGCCCGGCGATGCCGCGCGGCGCGACCAGCACCACCGCCATCATCAGCAGACCGAGCCAGCCGAGCCAGTATTCCGGGCTCAGCGCCGAGAGCCAATCGCGCGCCAGCACATAGACCGCCGCCCCGATCAACGCGCCGTAACGCGAGCCGACACCGCCGAGGATCAGCACGATCAGCACCTCGGCCGAGCGCTGGAAGCTCAGCGCCTCAAGCGCGACGGACTGCGTGGTCTCGGCCATCAGCGCGCCCGCGAGCCCCGCCATCGCCGCCGACAGCGCATAGGCCTGCGCCAGCCGCGCCCCGACCGGCGTGCCGAGCGCCGCCATCCGCACCGGGTTCTGCCGGATGCCGCGCAGCGCCGTGCCGAAGGGCGCCGCCCGCATCAGCGTGAAAGCCGCGAAGCAGATCCCCAGCACCGCCAGCGCATACAGATAGCCCGTCACCCCGAACAGATCGAACTCGAACAGACCGAGCACCGGGCTGTTCAGAAACCCCGACAGCCCGTCGTCGCCCCCGGTCCAGTCCCGCCCGCGCGAGGCCGCCTCGTGCAGCATCAGCCCGAGGCACAGCGTCACCATCAGCTGGGTCAGCCCGCTCGCGCGCAGCACCAGAGGCGCCATCGCCAGCCCCGCGAGACCGGCGATGCCGCCCGCGATCAGCAGGCCCGAGATCGGCTCTTCCCAGCCCGCCAGCGCCAGAAACGCCGCCGCATAGGCGCCGATGCCGAAGAACGCCGCATGGCCGAGCGACAGGATCCCCGCCTGACCGACCAGCAGCTCCAGCGACAGGGTGAACAGCGCCAGCACCGCGACCTGGGTCAGCAACAGCAGATAATCCTGCGACACCAGCGGCAGCGCGGCGAGCGCGGCCAGGACCGCCGCCTCGGCCACCGGCCTGCGCCACGAGATGGAGGAATGAAGATCGCTCATGTCCGCGCCACCAGTCCTTGCGGGCGCCAGATCAGCATCGCGACGACCAGCGCATAGATCAGGAACCCGCCCGCCCCGGGCAGGTAATACTTGCCCGCCACATCGACGATGCCGACGATCAGCGCCGCGACGAGCGATCCCGTCACCGTCCCCGGCCCGCCGAGGCTGACGACGATCAGGAAGAAGGCGAGGTATTTCAGCGGAAAGCTCGGGTCGAGCCCGATCACCGGAATGGCCAGCGCGCCGCCCGCGCCCGCCAGCCCCGCCCCGATGGCGAAGCTGAGCAGGAACAGCCGGTCGACATTGATGCCGACACCGCCCGCCATGTCGCGATCGCTTTGCGCGGCACGCACCCGCGCGCCGAACCGCGTGCGTTCGAGCCCGAAGAAGATACCCGCCGCCAGCACTCCCCCGAGGATCAGCAGAAACAGCCGGTAAGCGCCGACCTCGGCACCGGGCCAAAGCGCGATCTGGCCCTGCAGAAACGCCGGCAGATCGGCCGGTTGCTGCCCCGCCCCCCAGATCCGCGTCGAGACCGCGATCCAGACATAGACCATGCCGATGGTGAACAGCACCTGATCGAGCGGCCCGCGCCGGTAGAGGCGGCGAAACAGCACCGCCTCCAGCACGCCGCCGATCGCCGCGGTGATCAGCGCGGCAAGCGGCACGCCCAGCAGGAACGGCATCCCCAGCCGGTGCACCAGCACGACCGAGGCGAACCCGCCGATGGCCGCGAAACTGCCATGCGCGAGGTTCACCACCCCCATCAGCCCGAGCGTCACCGACAGCCCGACGCTCATCAGAAACAGCAGCATCCCGTAGACCGTGCCGTCGAACAGCACGATGGGCAGACCAGACATCGCATCCTCCGCTTGGGCCGGCCACGCCGTCCCTGGCCCCGGACCGGAGCGGATCACCCGCTCCGGGCTTGGTCACCGTCGCGCCGGATCAGGCGCGCGGATCCTGCACCTTCTCGAACTTGTCGAACTCGATGCAGGCGAGCTTGCCGTTTTCCAGCCGCTCGGTGCGCCGGACATAGACCGTCTGGATGATGTCGCGGGTCTTGTCGCCGATCTCGATCGGGCCGCGCGGGCTCTCGATGCTCAGCCCCTTCAGCGCGCCCATCAGCGTGGCGCCATCGGTCTTGCCGCCCGTCGCCGTCAGCGCCTTGTCCAGAACCGCCATCCCGTCATAGGCGGTCATCGCCATGTAATTCGGCGCGTAATCGCCATTGTCGGCGGCATAGCCCGCGATGAACTTGCGGTTCAGATCGGACTCGTGCGCCGTCGAATAGTGATGCGTGGTGATCAGCCCGAGGCCGGCATCGCCCGCCGCCTGCATGTAGCTGTCATCCATCGCCTCGC
Organism: Paenirhodobacter enshiensis; assembly: GCF_000740785.1. Lineage (GTDB taxonomy): Bacteria > Pseudomonadota > Alphaproteobacteria > Rhodobacterales > Rhodobacteraceae > Rhodobacter > Rhodobacter enshiensis. The sequence goes on from NZ_JFZB01000029.1 coordinate 17,111, forward strand.
CGGTCGCCAGAAGCCGGATCCCCGCCTCGGCGAGGCCGCGCTCCTTCGCCGCCTTCAGGAAGTTGTTCGGCAGATCCCCCGAGGGGAAGAAGAAGAACACCGCCTCGGGCCTGGTGTCCTTGATGCGCTGGACATAGGCCGAGAAGTCCGGGTTGTTCATCGGCACGCGCAGGCTGTCGACGACCTTGCCGCCCCCGGCCTCGAAGGTGGTCTTGAACGCGGTCTCGGCATCGGCGCCCGAGGAATAGTCCGCCACCACCGTCATTGCCGTCCTGATGCCCTGCCGGCCCGCCCAGGTCCCCATCGGCGCCGAGACCTGCCCGACGGTGAACGAGATCCGCGCGATGTAATCCGACTTCTTCGGGATGTCCGAGGCCGAGGCGTTCAGGATGATGCAGGGCACCTTCGCCTGGCTCAGAACCGGGGCGATGGCCATGGCGTTCGGGCTGAAATCGAGGCCGATGATGACCTGAACCTTGTCGCGGGTGATCAGCTCGCGCGCGAAACGGGCGGCGAGGTCGGGGGCGGGGCCGGCGGTGTCGCGGCGCACGATCTCGACCGCGCGACCGGCGACGCGCTCGCCGTTCTGCTTCAGCCACAGCGCGATGCCGTTGTCCATCTGCTTGCCGTAATCGGCATAGGGGCCGGAATAGGTGACGATCAGGCCGATCTTCAGCGGCTCGGCATCGGCGGCGAAGGCGATGCCCCCCGCCACCTGGCTCAGTGCGGCCCCGAGCGCCCCTGCCCCCACGAGCTTCAGCGCCCGGCGCCGGGCCGGGTCGTGCACGGCGACGGTGAGGTTCAGCGGAGCCGGCGGATTGGAACGCGGTGTGGTCATGGTGTTTTCCCTGTCATGCTGGTCTCGGTTTCGTCGCCCCCTGCCCGGCTTCGCGGACATGAGGACACCTTCCCCCGAAGTGCGACACGCCCCCCGGGGCCCGGCCCGGCGATCTGCGCCCCGGTGCCGGATTCGATGATGTCAGATCTCTTACGCGGCCCGCCCCCGCTGCGTCCAGACCGCAGGCGGGGCGACGCCGGCCTCAGTCGGCGATCACGATATGCGCCGTGCCCTCGGCGATGTCGGCCGGAACCGGCACATCCCAGGGCGCATTGCGGCGCCGGCGCACGTCGACCTCCATCCAGTAGAGCTCCCAGCCGCGCGTCGGCCCGATCCCGTCCATCGTCGCCGGCCCCTGCACCGATTTCGCGGTGCGCTTGTCGAAGACCATGATCGGGGTCTCGCCTTCCCCGACGCGGCGGATCTGTTCCTTCAGCAACCGGCGATAGGCGATGATGCCCTTGTCCGAGGTGCCCAGATGCTCGCGCGTGCGGTCCTGGATCGTCCCCATCGACTCGCAGGCCCACTGGTCGTGGACGTTGATGTCGAAGCCCATGCCGGTATAGGTCTCCTCGGCCTGCTCCTGCGGATCGAAGCCGTATTCGTTGCGCTTGTTGCGGCGCGGGCGGTAGAACATCCCCTCATGCGCGGCCAGACGCTGCGCGCGCATCTTCTCCTTGTCGACGGGCTGGGTGTAGCTGGTGAAGATCGCATACCAGTAGCAATGCTCGTCATCGACCGGAACGTGCCACTGGGTGATGGTCATCTCCTGGCTCATCGGGATCATGATGCCATGCGGAAACACCTGATTGGTCACCCGCACATGGGTGCGCTCCGCGTCGATCTCGCGCAGCGCGATCAGCCGCAACCCGTATTCGGTGCTCTCGATGTTGATCAGCGGCCGGTCGTATTCACGCAGAACCAGCGTCATCGGCAGATCCGCCCCCGCCGTGGCGGAACGGAACTGCTTGCCATAGGCTTCCTTCGGATCCTCGTCATGGAAGAACCGATGCAGGAACGAGGCATGGGCCGGGTCGATCCCCACCTCCAGCGCCTGCAGCCAGTTGCATTCCCACAGCCCCTTGAAAGCGAAGACATGGCTGTCGGGCGCGGCGAAACAATCGAGTTCGGGGAACTCCGGCGCCTCGCCCTCGCCCATCCAGGCCCAGACGATACCGCCCTTCGCCGCGGTCCTGTAGGCCGGCTGGCGGATATGGGCGCAGAGCTTCGATCCGACGGGTTCCGCCGGGGTGTCGACGCAATTGCCCTCGGCATCGAATTTCCAGCCGTGGAAGGCGCAGCGGATGCCGCCTTCCTCGACCCGGCCATAGGCGAGATCCGCGCCCCGGTGCGGACAATCGCGCCGCACCAGCCCGTAGGTCTTGCCGCCCGTCGCATCCGTGCCCGAGACGAACAGCACCAGATCCTCGCCCAGCAACCGCACCGGCACCGCCTTGCGCTCGCCCTCCAGCTCGTCGACCAGTGCCGCCGGCTGCCAGTAGCTGCGCATCAGCTTGCCGCAGGCCGTGCCGGGCCCGACACGGGTGAGCAGGTCGTTCTGTTCCTGGCTGATCATTGGCGAGGTCCTTCTCAAGTGCCGACCGTCGTGCCACACGACACTTTGGTCTATTATCGAACGCTTGGTCTGATAGTGTCGCCACCATGATCATCGGTCAATCGAAAGATCGATCTCAAACCGATGATAAATTGCCCGTTCGCACAGAAAGATCGGCGGCGGATTCATCATTTCCGCAAGTCCGGGCCCATACTCCCGTTCCCCCGCCCCGACGCAAGGAATCGTCCCCCCTGCGAAGGCGACGCTTCGCGAAGCAGGGACCCGCTCCCTTCCATTCATCTTTCCGAAAATATCCCGGGGGTGAATTTGCCTGAAAGGCAAAGAGGGGGCAGCGCCCCCTCTCTTCCCCTCACGTCCCGGACCCGCTCAGCCCGCGTGGATCAGCCCTGATGCACCAGCGAGGCGAACAGCCGCGGGTCGATGCTCTGGCTCGAAAACGTCGGCCCCTCGCTCAGCACCGCCACCGCGTCATGGCTGTGCAGGCTTTCCTGATGGCTTGCCACCACGCGGAAATCGCCGATCCGCGGCTCGGCGAGCAGCCCCTCGGCGAAGGCACGCACGGCATCCTCGACGAAGATCGGGTTGGCCGCGTTCAGCTCGGCGAAGGCCTGCTCGTCCTCGCGCTTGACCATGACCTGGGTCTCGGTCGGCACCGCCTTGCGGGCGATGTCGATCAGATCCTCGAACCACAGCGCGCCCTGCCCCGGCGCCAGCGCGACCGAGATCCGCGCGACGGAACGCTGCGAATGCGGCGTGGCCAGCTGACCGCGCTCGCGCCGGGCGTGTTCCGACAGCTCCAGCGAGCACGGGCAGGTCGAGGAATAGACGTAATCGAGATGGATCGCCTTCAGCCGCTGGCCGTCGGTGTCCGCCATCTCCAGCGCGATATCGTAATACTGCCACCCCGTCAGGCCAGAGCGCAGCGAGCGGATCTCCGTCGGATAGCGGAACCGCATCATCAGCCGCGCATCGAAGGCGCCGAGCTTTTCCTTGTAGCCGTCGATCACCGCGGCCATCACCTCGAAGGAGAACGCGCTTTCCGCATGGGTGTAGAAGGCGCGGATCACCCGCGACATGTTGATGCCCTTCTGCGTCGCCTCGAGGCTCACCGTTCCGGTGACCGAGGTCTCGAGCGGCATGTCCCCGCCCTTGCGCAGCCGGTAGCGGATCGGCAGATGGAAATTCGAGATCCCGACATGCTCGATGCGCGCACGCGCGCCCACGATCAGCGAGGCCGGTCCGTTCTGCAGATCGGGCAGCGTCGCGATATAGCCGGGATCCGCACGGAACTCGGGATCGTAGCGCCGGCTGAGGTCGGGATAATTCGCCAGCTCGTGGCCCGGCAGCAGCCGCGCGATGGCGGGGTCAAGACGGGCGACCTCGGTCGGATCGGCGCTTTCGGCCCAGGCCCGCAGCGTGGCAAGCGCCGCCTTCGCCGCATGAACGTCAGGGGCGGCCTTCGCCGCCTCCATGTCCGGGCTGGCTTCGGGCTTCGGGGGATGAACGGTCATGGCAGTCTCCGTTTCAGGCGCCGGATATGAAACACCCGGCCTCATATGGGCCGGGTGCGGGAAATTTCCAACCCTGTCGCGCAGTTCAGACCGCTTCGAGCGCGCCCAGAATGTCAGCGACCAGATCGTCGCGGTCCTCGATCCCCATCGAGATCCGCACCAGACCGGGCGTGATGCCGATGGTGGCGCGCTCCTCGTCGCTGAGGTTCTTGTGCGTGGTGGTCGCCGGATGGGTGGCGATCGACTTCGCGTCGCCGAGGTTGTTCGAGATCGTCACGATCCGGAGCGCGTCGAGGAAGCGGAACGCCTCCGCCTTCCCGTCCTTCAGATCGAGGCAGATCATCGTGCCGCCCGAGCCCATCTGACGCATCGCCAGATCGTGCTGCGGATGGTCCTCGAGGCCCGGATAGATCGCGCGGGCGAGCTTCGGGTGATGATCGGTCGCGCGCGCCACAGCCTCGGCATTCGCGGCCTGCGCCCGCACCCGCAGATCGAGCGTGGTCAGACCGTTGAGCATGATCCAGGCGTGGAACGGGCTCATCGCGCCGCCGGTGTGCTTGAGATAGGTCTCGAGCGGGCCGCGCACGAACTCCTTGCGCCCGAGCACCACGCCGCCGAGCGCCCGCCCGCCGCCGTCGATGTGCTTCGTCGCCGAATAGACGATCACATCGGCGCCAAGCTCCGCCGCGCGCGAAAAGATCGGCGAGGCGAAGGCGTTGTCGACCACCACCATCGCGCCCACCGAATGCGCGGCCCTGGCCACGGCGGCGATGTCGATGACTTCGAGCCCGGGGTTCGAGACGCTCTCGAACAGGCAGACCTTGGTGTTTTCCTTGACCGCCGCGGCCCAGTTCTCGTTCACCGCGCCGTCGATCAGCGTGATCTCGACGCCGAACTGCGACAGCACCTTGAGTACATGCAGACACGAGCCGAACATCTGCCGCGCCGCGACGATATGATCGCCCGCCTTCACCAGCGCCATCAGCGCGCCATTGACCGCGGCCATGCCCGAGGCGGTGGCGAACGCGTCCTCGGTGCCTTCGATCGCCGACATCCGGTCCTCGAACATCCGCGTCGTCGGGTTGCCGTAGCGGGCATAGATGAATTCGTCCGGCCCCGAGGAGATGAACCGCGCCTCGGCGACCTCGGCCGAGGGATAGGCGAAGCCCTGGGTCAGGAACAGCGCCTCGGCCATCTCGCCATACTGGCTGCGGCGAATGCCTTCGTGGACGAGCTTCGTGCGGGTGTTCCAGTCCTTGACCATCGGGGCCTCCTTGAACCGCCTTGAAAGGGTGCGGATGGCTAACGCCGCAAGCTTCGGGCGTCAACCGGACCGGCGGAGAAGGTTATTCCTCGTTCTTCGGTTTTTCGAGACCGTAGCGCTGGAACAGCGGCCCCTGCGCGATGAAAAATCCGAACATCAGAATCGTCAGACCGAAGGTCTTGAAATTGACCCAGGCCTGATCCGACATGGTGCGCCAGATCGCCTCGTTGGCGATGGCGAGGCCGACGAAGAAGGCGATCAGCCGTTTGGTCAGGATGGTCCAGCCCTCGGGGCGCATCGGCACCATCTCGTCCATCACCAGTTGCAGCCAGGACTTGCCGCGCGCCAGCCCAAGCGCCAGCGCACCGGCGAACAGCAGATAGATCAGCGTCGGCTTCATCTTGAAGAAGCGCTCGTCGTTGAACCACAGCGACAGCCCGCCGAACACCACGACCAGAACCAGCGTGGCGATCTGCATCGCGGCGAGATGCCCGGTCAGCCGCCACAGGATCAGCGTCGCCAGCGCCAGCAGCGGAATGAACAGCGCCGTCGCGATCATGAAGCCGGAATAGCTCGTCGCGCCGATCTGCACATGGGCCTCGCGCAGCCGCGAGAAGGCGATGAAGAACACCACCAGCGGGCCGAGTTCCAGCCCCAGCTTGACCCAGGGATTGATCTTGCGCCGCTCTGCCATTCGCCCGCCCTTCCGTGCCATTCGATCCGCTCAGACATAGCGCACCGCGCGCCTCGCGCCAGCCAAATCTGCGTGTGGCGCCGGCCTGCCGAGGTGCGGGGCCCGCTCATGCACAGGCCCTTTCGCGCGCCGGCCGGCGAGGCTACTGTCACCCGACGTTCAACGGAGCCCCCCGATGACCCCTCTTGCCAATATGTGGTCCGACCTTGCCGCCTCCTTCACCGCGACGCCGCCCTCGGTCGCCGCGCTGCGGATGATCGCGGCACTGATCCTCGGCGGTGCCATCGGTTTCGAGCGCGAATGGCATCACAAGCCGGCCGGGCTGCGCACCCATATGCTGATCGCCATCGCCTCGGCGCTGTTCGCGCTGATCACCTTCGAGCTCGTGGACATCACCCGCGCCGAAGGGCCGGAAAGCGGCGCGCGCTCGGATCTGACGCGGCTGATCAGCTCGGTGACATCGGGGGTGGCATTTCTGGCGGCGGGAACGATCATCATCTCGGGGCAGCGGGTGAAGGGGCTGACCACGGGTGCCGGGATGTGGCTTGCGGGTGCCGTGGGTCTCGCCTGCGGTTGCGGGCGGATCGGGCTCGCCGGCCTCGCCACGCTGCTGACCGTGCTGGTGCTGTGGATCTTTCGCAAGATCGAAGCCCGCGTCGACAAGCTGGAAGAAGAGATCGAGCGCAAGCACCCAGACCCGGATTTCGAGGCGCCGCTGCGCAACGATCCGATCTCGAAGACCCGTCACCGGACCGTATCCGACGAGTGACAGGGATCCGCGGGGAAGAATATTTTCCCGAATTGACCGGCGCGCCCCGAATGCCGCCGAATTCACCTATCGGAATGCGACGATGCGAGGCGGTTCGGCAGGCTTTCCCGCGGCCTCTGCGCCTGACGCTTCAGCCCTCGGCGCCGACCAGCGCGCGGGCGAACTCCTCGGGATCGAAGGGGGCGAGGTCGTCGATCTGCTCGCCCACGCCGATCGCATGGATCGGCAGCCCGAAACGGTCGGCCAGCGCCACCAGCACGCCGCCCTTCGCCGTGCCGTCGAGCTTGGTCATCACCAGACCCGAGACATCGGCGATCTTCGAGAAGATCTCGACCTGGTTGAGCGCGTTCTGCCCGGTCGTGGCATCGAGCACCAGAAGCGTGTTATGCGGCGCCTCGGGATCCTTCTTGCGGATCACCCGCACGATCTTGGCGAGCTCTTCCATCAGATCTTGCCGGTTCTGCAACCGCCCGGCGGTGTCGATCAGCAACAGATCCGCCCCGTCCGCCTCGGCCCGCGTCATCGCGTCGAAGGCGAGCGAGGCCGGGTCCGAGCCCTCGGGCGCGGTCAGCACCGGCACGTCGGCGCGCTCGCCCCAGACCTTCAGCTGTTCGACCGCCGCGGCGCGGAAGGTGTCGCCGGCCGCGATCACCACGGTCTTGCCCGCGGCGCGGAACTGCGAGGCGAGCTTGCCGATGGTCGTGGTCTTGCCAGAGCCGTTGACGCCCACCACCAGCACGACCTGAGGCCGCTTGGGATAGATCGGCATCGGGCGGGCGACGGGCTCCATGATCCGGGCGATTTCAGCGGCCAGCAACGCCTTGATCTCGCTCACCGACAGCCGCTTGCCCATGCGCCCCTCGGCGAGGTTCGCGGTGACGCGCAAGGCGGTGTCCACGCCCATGTCCGACGAGATCAGCAGATCCTCGAGGCTTTCGAGCATCTCGTCATCGAGCACCCGGCGCGGTTCCGCCGCCGGGCCCTGACCGAACAGCCGCCCGATCAGGCCGGGGCGCGCCGGCTCGGGGGCGGAGGCGGGAGCTTCGGGCGTCGCCTCGGGCGCGGCCGGAGCCTCGGCCACGATGGCATCGAGCCCCTCGCCGAGTTTCGACGAAGAGCGCGTCAGACGTGACTTGAGCTTGGCGAAGAAGGACATGGCACACTCCGGGTTTCCTTTCACCTAATGGATGCGCGGCCGCGATGGAAGGCCGGGCACTGGCGCAGCGGCACGAAATCTGTTCAACATGCGCATCGGAACGGCCCCCGAAAGGGCCCGAGACGGAGGCGACACAGATGAGCGAGCAGATCCCGGACGAGACCGAGGCGCCGCTGTTTCGCCGCCTGATGCGGATCGGCCGCGATGTGCCGCAGGTCGACGTTTTCGCCGTGGCGAGTTTCGCGCCGGTGCCGCTTTTGATGATCGGCGCGCTGATGGGCGGGATCTGGCCATGGCTGGCGCTTGGCTGGATCGCCATCGTGATCGCGCTGTTCGACCGGCTGATCGGCCGTGCCTCGCCCGATGCGCCCGAGGGCACGATCTTCGCCGAGGCGGATGCGCTGTCTGCCGCGCTTGCCGTGGCGCATTTCGTGCTGATGCTGCTCGCCGTCGCCTCGGTCGCGGGCGAGACCGGCGTCGGCTGGGGCGGACGCTTCGCGCTGTTCATGGGATTCAGCCTGTTCTTCGGGCAGGTGTCCAATTCGAACGCTCATGAGCTGATCCACCGCGGCGACCGGCGACTGTTCGACCTTGGCAAATGGGTCTACATCACGCTGCTGTTCGGCCATCACGTCTCGGCGCACCGGCTGATCCATCACCGTTTCGTCGCCACGCCCGAGGATCCGAACAGCGCGGTTCTGGGCGAGAGCTTCTACGATTTCGCGCCGCAGGCCTGGACCGGATCGTTCCGGGCCGGCTGGCAAGCCGAGGCGATCCGCGCCCGCGGCCGCCCGAAAGCGGCGAGTTTCAAGGCATGGCTGCGCGCGTTGAACCCGTATTATTCCTACGTCGGCGGCGCGCTGGCCTGCCTTTTGCTGGTGACGGTGCTGTTCGGCTGGCGCGGGCTGATCGCCTATCTGCTGATCTGCGCTTATGCACAGACGCAGATTCTTCTGGCGGATTACGTGCAACACTACGGATTGCGCCGGCGCAGCACCGGCCCGCTGAGCTATGAGCCGGTCACCGCGCGCCACAGCTGGGACGCGCGCGAGCCGCTGTCCTCGCTGTGGATGCTGAATGCGCCGCGACACTCCGACCATCACGCCCATCCGGGCCGGCCTTACCCCGAGCTGCGTCTGGACAACCCGGAGGTGCCGCGGCCCGAGCGGCCGATGCTGCCGCGCTCGCTGCCCGTCATGGCGACGCTCGCACTGTTCCCGCGGCTGTGGCGCAAGGTGATGGATCCGCGCGTGCGCCGGCTCCATGCCGCGACCGGGCAGGACTGAGATGCGCCGGGCCGTCGCACTGATCGTTCTGGCGTTGTTGCCGGTGCTCGCCGCGGCGCAGGCGGTCGCACAGGACACGGGCACCGACCTCGGCGCGCCGCTCGATGCCGCGCAGTTCGATGCCCTGACGCTCGGTCGCACCATCACCTATGCGCAGGACGGCGTTCCCTATGGCACCGAGGCCTATCGCCCCGGCCACAAGGTGATCTGGGCCTTCACCGAGAGCGAATGCCGGGAAGGCGACTGGTTCCAGCGCGGCGAGGACATCTGCTTCGACTATCACGACGATACGCCGCTGCAGTGCTGGCAGTTCCACGACACGCCGTCGGGGCTGGTGGCGCAGTTTCAGGACCCGGAGGGCGGCGTGCAATCGCCTCTGGTCGGACTGAGCGACAGCAAGGACGGCCTCGACTGCCCGGCGCCGGATCTGGGCGTCTAGCTGCGGTGAAGGGAGGGGCTTTGCCCCTCGCGCGTGCCGCGCTCACCCCAGGATATTTTCGGCGAATCGAAAGGGAAAGTGCGGCTCTGGCTCTCAGAACAGATCGCCCTGTTCCGGCGGATCTTCGCGGCGGGTGCGGCGCGGACGGGACGGGGCGTGCGGTTCGGCCGGGGAGGAGCCGGAGGGTGCGACCGTCACGCGGCCGTCGCGGAACTCGATTTCCAGCGCCGGCGCACGGCGGGCGTCATCCGCCGTGGTGACGAGGGTTTCACCCGCGCGCACCACCGCATAGCCGCGGCGCAGCGTCTCGGTATAGCCGAGCGTCTGACGCATCCGGTCGAGACGGTCGAGGCGGTCTTGCAGCAGCGCGAGCCTCGCGGGACCGGCATGGGAGAGCCTTTCGCCAAGCGCATCGAGGCGGAGCCGGTTGTCCTTCGCGGCACGCGTTGCCTCGGCCCGGCGGCGCAGTTGCGCATTGTCGAGCCGCTTGCCGAGATCGCCGACCCGGTCGGAATGCCGCGCGAGAAAGCCCTTCAGCGTGCCGAGCGACAGACCCGCGCCTGCCCTCACCAGCCGCTCGCGGCCGCGCACTGTGACCATGCGCAATGCCGGGTCGAGCCGGTCCGACACCAGATCGAAGCGCTGACGCGCCGGCGCGGTGAGCGCCTCGGGCCGGCCGAGGGCGCGCGACAGATCGCTGAGCCGCTGGCTGCGGTGATCGAGCCGGGCCTGAGCCGCGCGCGCCATGCGCACGCCGGCCTCGCCCAGCCTTGCGGCAAGCTCGGCCCGGACCGGAACCGCGATCTCGGCCGCGGCGGTGGGCGTCGGCGCGCGCCGGTCCGAGGCATGGTCGATCAGCGTGGTGTCGGTCTCGTGACCCACGGCCGAGATCAGCGGGATCCGGCTTTCGGCGGCGGCGCGGACGACGATTTCCTCGTTGAAGCCCCAGAGGTCCTCAAGCGAGCCGCCGCCACGCGCGACGATGATGAGGTCGGGGCGCGGGATCGCGCCGCCCTCGGGCAAAGCATTGAAACCGCGGATGGCGCGGGCGACCTCGGGGGCGCAGGCCTGACCCTGCACCGCCACCGGCCAGATCAGCACCCGGCGCGGGAAGCGCTCGCGCAGCCGGTGAAGGATGTCGCGGATCACCGCGCCGGAGGGCGAGGTGACGACGCCGATCACCTCGGGCAGCCACGGCAAGGGGCGCTTGCGTCCGGCATCGAACAGCCCCTCGGCCGCGAGCGCCTTCCTGCGCGCCTCGAGCATCGCCATCAGCGCGCCGGCGCCGGCGGGTTCGACGGCATCGACGATCAGCTGATATTTCGACTGGCCCGGAAAGGTGGTCAGACGGCCGGTCGCGATGACCTCCATCCCCTCCTCGGGGCGGACCTGCATCCGCGCGACCTGCCCCTTCCAGCTGACCGCGGCGATCACCGCGCCCTGATCCTTGAGATCGAAATACATGTGCCCTGAGGACGGGCGCGACACCCGGCCGACCTCGCCGCGCACGCGCACCCGGCCGAACTCGCCCTCGATCACCCGTTTCACCGCGCCGGAAATCTCCGACACGGTGTATTCATGGGCGTTTCCTTCGGAACTGTCGTCGATAAGGTCCATGCTGCGCCTTGCCTGAATTCGGGCGAGACCTTAGAAGCCCGGAAAGCGAAGGCCAAGGGGGTGCGGCGATGAACATTCTCATTCTGGGCAGCGGTGGGCGCGAACATGCGCTGGCCTGGGCCGTCAAGCAGAACCCGAAATGCGAACGGCTGATCGTCGCGCCGGGCAATGCGGGCATCGGCGCGATCGCCGAACTCGCGGCGATCGACCCCTGCGATGCGGGCGCGGTCCTCGGCTGCGTGCGCAAGAACAAGATCGACTTCGTCATCGTCGGGCCCGAGGCACCGCTTGCCGCTGGTGTCGCCGATGCGCTGCGCGCCGAAGGCGTGCTGACCTTCGGCCCCTCGGCCGAGGCGGCGAAGCTAGAGGCATCGAAGGCCTTCACCAAGGAAATCTGCGACGCCTGCGGCGCCCCCACCGCCGGCTGGGCGCGGTTCTCGGATGCCGAGGCCGCCCGCGATTACGTCCGCGCCAAGGGCGCGCCCATCGTCATCAAGGCCGACGGCCTCGCCGCCGGCAAGGGCGTGATCGTCGCCATGACGCTCGACGAGGCACTGGCGGGCGTAGACGACATCCTCGGCGGTGCCTTCGGCGCAGCCGGGGCCGAGGTGGTGATCGAGGAGTTCATGGCCGGCGAGGAAGCCAGCTTCTTCATCCTCTCGGACGGCTCCGAGGTGCTCCCGGTCGGCACCGCACAGGACCACAAGCGCGTGGGAGACGGCGACACCGGCCCGAACACCGGCGGCATGGGCGCCTATTCGCCCGCCCCCGTCCTCACCCCCGCGATCCAGGAGCAGGTTCTGGCCGAGATCGTCCGCCCCACCGTCGCCGAGATGGCGCGCCGAGGCACGCCGTTCCAGGGGGTGCTTTACGCCGGGCTGATGATCGAGAACGGCCGGGCGCGGCTCGTCGAATACAACGTCCGCTTCGGCGATCCGGAATGCCAGGTGCTGATGATGCGGCTCGGCGCTCAGGCGCTCGATCTGCTGCTCGCCTGCGCCGAGGGGCGCCTTGGCGAGACCCGCGCGCAATGGGCCGACGATCACGCCCTGACCGTGGTCATGGCCGCGAACGGCTATCCGGGCGCCTATGCCAGGGGAACGGTGATCTCGGGCCTCGACACCCTGCCCGAGGACAGCACCCACATGGTGTTCCACGCCGGCACAGCGCTGAAGGACGGCGCGCTGATCGCGACGGGGGGGCGCGTGCTCAACGTCACCGCCCGCGGCGCCACGCTGAAGGAAGCCCAGGCCCGCGCCTATGAGATGATCGACCGCATCGACTGGCCCGGGGGCTTCTGCCGGCGCGATATCGGCTGGCGCGCGCTCTGATCGTTTTCCGCCGACCTCATCCCCGAAAGCCGCGGCCGCCGGACCGCGGCTTTTCCTTTCGATTCGCCGAAAATATCCCGGGGGTGAGGGCCGAAGGCCCGAGGGGGCAGAGCCCCCTTCCTTGCGCCGCCCGCAGGTCCGGCCGCGCCCCACGGCACGCAGTCCCCGGCCGGGGCATCGCCGGGCGGGCATCGCCGCGCGAACTTTCCGACAAAAATAGTTTAAATTCAAACTACCTGATTTAATCCCCCGCCAAGAATTCCGGTCGCATCTTCTCTGCATTCGGATTATGCTTGCACGACCCACCAAAGCCAACTTTCAGGCAGGTTATAAAAATGAACGACACCGCCCTCACTCTTGGCCGGCGTCAGTTTCTCAAGATCCTCGGCGCCGGCGCGATGTCCGCCTCCGCCACGGCAATGGGATTCTCGACGGCCGAAGCTCAGGTCTCCGCTTCCGTCCGACCCTACAAGCTGCTGCGCGCGAAGGAGACCCGGAACAACTGCACCTATTGCTCGGTGGGTTGCGGCTTGCTGATGTATTCGATGGGCGACGGGTCGAAGAACGCCAAGGAACAGATTTTCCACATTGAGGGCGACCCCGATCATCCGGTCAGCCGCGGCTCGCTGTGCCCGAAGGGCGCGGGCCTGATCGACATGATCCACGCCAAGGACCGGTTGCAGCGCCCCGAATACCGCGCTCCCGGCTCCGACGAGTGGGTGCCGATCAGCTGGGACGACGCCACGAAACGCATCGCGCGCCTGCTCAAGGACGACCGCGATGCGAACTTCATCGCCAAGAACGACAAGGGCACGACCGTCAACCGCTGGTTGAGCTCGGGCTTCCTCGGCTCCTCGGCCGCCTCGAACGAGACCGGCGTGCTCGACGTCAAGTTCGCCCGCGGCCTCGGCATGGTCGCGCTGGAAAATCAGGCGCGCCTGTGCCACGGCCCGACCGTTTCGGCCCTCGCCCCGACCTTCGGTCGCGGCGCGATGACCAACAACTGGGTCGACATCAAGAACGCCAACGTGGTGTTCATCATGGGCGGCAACCCCGCCGAGGCCCACCCCGTCGGCTTCAAGTGGGTGATCGAGGCCAAGACCAAGAACAAGGCCAAGGTGATCGTCGTCGATCCGCGGTTCAACCGCTCGGCCTCGGTCGCGGACATCTTCTCGCCGATCCGGGCGGGTTCGGATGCCGCCTTCCTGATGGGCATGGTCAACTGGCTGCTGACGCATGACAAGATCCAGCACGACTATGTGCGCGCCTATACCAACGCGCCGCTGATCGTGCGCGAGGATTACAGCTTCGACGAAGGGCTGTTCTCGGGCTATGATGCGGCCAAGAAGGTCTATGACAAGACCTCGTGGAACTACGAGCTCGACGCCGACGGCCATGCGCTGAGCGACCCGACGATGACCCATCCGCGCTGCGTGCTGTCGCTGCTCAAGGAGCACGTCTCGCGCTACACCCCGGAGATGGTCGAGCGGATCTGCGGCGTGAAGGTTGCCGATTTCGAGAAGATCGCCGGGATCCTCGGCGAATGCTCGGCCAGGGACCGCACCGCGACGATTCTCTACGCGCTCGGCTGGACGCATCACACCAACGGCTCGCAGGTGATCCGCGGCTCGGCGATGATCCAGCTGCTGCTCGGCAACGTCGGTATGCCCGGCGGCGGCATCAACGCGCTGCGCGGGCATTCGAACGTGCAGGGCTTCACCGACCTCGGCGTGCTGTCGACCAACCTGCCGGGTTACATGCCGCTGCCGAACGAGAAGCTGGCGACGCTGAAGGATTATCTGGACGCGAACACCCCTGCCGCGCTGCAGGACGGTCAGGTGAACTACTGGCAGAACACGCCGAAGTTCTTCATCTCGTTCCTGAAGTCGATGTTTGGCGAGCACGCCACCGCGGCGAACGACTTCGCCTATGACCTGCTGCCGAAGTGGGACAAGTCCTACGATATGCTGTCGCTGTTCGACGCGATGTATCGCGGCAAGGTCAACGGCCTGATGGTGCAGGGCTTCAACGCGATGGCGGCGATGTCCGACGTGAAGAAGGTCTCGACCGCGCTGTCGAAGCTGAAGTTCATGGTGGTGATCGACCCGCTCGCCACCGAGACCTCGAACTTCTGGCACAACGAGGGGCCGTTCAACGACGTCAACCCGAAGGACATCCAGACCGAGGTGTTCCGCCTGCCGTCCTCGTGCTTTGCCGAGGAAGAGGGATCGGTCAACAACTCGGGCCGCTGGATGCAGTGGCACTGGGCCGGCCAGAAGCCGAAATATCAGGCCCGCAACGACGGCAAGATCCTCGGCGATATCATGATGGAGCTGCGCCGGCTGTATGAAGCCGAGGGCGGCGCCTGCCCCGAGCAGGTTCTGAACCTGACCTGGGACGAGAAGACCTACCACGACCCGCACGACCCGGAACCGAAGGAACTGGCAAAGGAATCGAACGGCTACGCGCTCGAGGATCTCTATGACGCGCAGGGCAATCTGATCGCCAAGAAGGGCTCGCTGCTGTCTTCCTTCGCGCAGCTGCGCGACGACGGCACGACCTCCAGCTTCTGCTGGATCTTCACCGGTTCCTGGACCGAGGCGGGCAACCAGATGGCGCGGCGCGACAACACCGACGTCGGTCTGGGCAGCACGCCCGGCTGGACCTTCGCCTGGCCGGCCAACCGGCGCATCCTGTATAATCGCGCCTCGGCCGACATCGACGGCAAGCCGTGGGATCCGGAGCGCAAGGTGCTCGAATGGAACGGCAAGGCCTGGGTCGGGATCGACGTGCCCGATTACGGCGCGCTGCCGCCGGGATCGAAGGCCGCCCCGTTCATCATGAACGCCGAGGGCGTGGGCCGGCTGTTCTCCTGCGGCAAGATGGTCGACGGTCCCTTCCCCGAGCATTACGAGCCCACCGAAAGCCCGATCGCCACGAACCCGCTGCATCCGAAGGTGGTGCACAGCCCGGCCGTGCGTGTCTTCGCCGACGATGCGGCCCGCTTCGGCGACCGCAGCGAATTCCCCTATGTCGCCACCACCTATTCGGTGACCGAGCTGTTCCGCCACTGGACCAAGCATTCGTATCTGAACGCGATGCTGCAGCCCGAACAGTTCATCGAGATCGGCGAGGGGCTGGCGGCGGCGAAGGGCATCGGCCACGGCGATGTGGTCAAGGTGTCGTCGAAGCGCGGCTTCATCACCGGCAAGGCCGTTGTGACGAAGCGGATGCGCCGCCTTGAGATCGACGGCCAGACCGTCGACCAGATCGGCGTGCCGGTGCACTGGGGCTTCAACGGGGCCACCAAGAAAGGCTTCCTGGCGAACACGCTGTCGCCTGGCATCGGTGACGCGAACTCGCAGACGCCGGAATACAAGGCGTTCCTGGTCAACGTCGAGAAAGTGCAAGGAGCCGCGGCATGAACACGCAAAACATCATCCGCGCCTCGGCGACGAACGGCCTGACGCCCTCGCCCAAGGGGCGCAACCACCAGATGGAGGTGGCGAAGCTCATCGACGTCACCACCTGCATCGGCTGCAAGGCCTGTCAGGTGGCGTGCAACGAGTGGAACGACCTGCGCGGCGAAGTGGGCACCAACGCCGGTGTCTACGACAACCCGGCCGACCTCGGGGCGCAGACCTGGACGCTGATGCGCTTCACCGAGGTCGAGACTTCGGACAACGGCCTCGAATGGCTGATCCGCAAGGACGGCTGTATGCATTGCGAGGATCCGGGCTGTCTGAAGGCCTGCCCGGCGCCGGGCGCCATCGTGCAGTATGAAAACGGCATCGTCGACTTCCAGTCCGACAACTGCATCGGCTGCGGCTATTGCGTGGCGGGCTGCCCGTTCGACGTGCCGCGCATCTCGAAGACCGACAACCGCGCCTACAAGTGCACGCTGTGCTCGGACCGGGTGTCGGTGGGTCAGGAACCGGCCTGCGCCAAGACCTGCCCGACCGGCGCGATCAGCTTCGGCTCGAAGGAAGAGATGAAGGAACTGGCCGCGACCCGCGTCGCCGAGCTGCAGGAGCGCGGCTTCGAGAACGCCGGTCTTTACGATCCGCAGGGCGTGGGCGGCACACATGTGATGTATGTGCTTCATCACGCCGACGAGCCGCAGCTTTACGCCGGCCTGCCGAAGGATCCGCAGATCAGCGATGTGGTCACCGGCTGGAAGGACGTTCTGAAACCCGTGGCCGCGGTGGCGGCGGTCGGCGCGGTGGCGGCGATGGCGACGCATTTCATCGGCGTCGGCCCGAACACCACCGATGACGACGATCACGACGATGACGGCACCGCGGGTCCCAACCACCGCGACGCGGCCGAGTGAGGAGACGCGAGATGACTGACAAGAACGATCGCATCCTGCGCACCAAGTTCGTCGAGCGGCTCTGCCACTGGACGCTGGTCGCCTGCTTCATGTTCACCGCCCTGTCGGGGCTGTCGTGGTTCTTCCCCTCGCTGAGCTGGCTCAACAGCGTTCTCGGCACGCCGCAGATGGCGCGGATCCTGCATCCGTTCCTCGGCATCGCGGTGTTCCTGGCGCTGTGCTTCATGTTCATCCGCTTCGCCCATCACAACACGTTCCGGAAGACGGACCTCGCCTGGTTCAGGAACATCGGGAACGTGCTGATGATGCGCAAGGGACCGCGTCTTTACATCGGCAAGTACAATGCCGGTCAGAAGGTGCTGTTCTGGCTGATCATGGCGGCGATCTGCGTGCTGCTGGTGTCGGGTCTGATGATGTGGCGTGCCTATTTCGCCGAATATTTCCCGATCTGGGCGCTGCGTCTGGCGATTCTCGCGCATTCCATCGCGGGTATCGGTCTGATCCTGCTGATCCTCGGCCATATCTACATGGGCCTGTGGGTGCGCGGCTCGATCAGCGGCATGGCGACGGGCTATGTCAGCCGCAAGTGGGCGCATCACCACCACGACCGCTGGTATGACGAGATCAAGGCCGCGGAAGAGGCTCCGAAGGCATGAGCGTCTCTCCGGTCTCGCGTTCGGTCCCTCCGGAGATCGTCACGCGCCACTTCGACCCGGTTCTGAAACCCGACCTCGCGCCGCTTTACGCGGCGCGGGAAGCGCGTCTGAACGCTCTGGCCGCGGATCATCCCGCCGGCGACTACCTGCGCTTCGTCGCGGATGTGACCCATGCTCAGGCGGGGCTGCTCGATCAGGTCAGCGCCGGTTCGACCGATCCGGCGACCGCCGCGTCGGAACCGGGCTGGCTCGATCTGCTCGACCGGCTGATGACGGCACTGAAGGACAATGCCCCGGCCGCGGTTGCACCGCACTTCGACGCGATTGCGGCGATGGACCGCGCGGCGCGTCAGGCGGCGGGCGTGGCGCTCGCCACCGGGCGGTTCTCGCAGGTCGATGCGGCGATCGCGCCGATCCTGTGGGCGGCGCTGTCGGAACAGGTCGCGGTTTCGGTCCGGGCCGAAGATGCGGCGCCGGTCCATGCCGGCCCGCATGACGGCGGCTTCTGCCCGGTCTGCGGCACGGCCCCCGTCGCCTCGATGGTCTATGGCGGGATGGAGATGCGCGGCCTGCGCTATCTGCATTGCGCGCTGTGCGAAAGCGAATGGCACGTGGTGCGCGCGGTGTGCAGCAATTGCGGCGACGGCAAGGATGTCGAATATCTCAGCTTCGACACGGCCGAGGCCGTGGTCCGCGCCGAGTGCTGCGACCATTGCCACGGCTATCTGAAGATCGTCTCGGCCGAGCGCGAGCGCACCGCCGAGGCGGTGGCCGACGATCTGGCGACGCTCGATCTCGACGATGCGGTCGCGAACGAGGAGTATCGTCGCACCGGCTTCAACCCCTGGGCCCTGCCGCGCGAAGACAGCGCCGGCCCCGAGAGGGTGAACTGAGCGCAGGCACAGGAACCACGAAGCGGGGCCCCGGATCGGTGGCCCCGCTTTTCGTTCCGGACCGCGTCTCGTTTCGGACGGGGTGGTGCAAGCCGGGGCGCCCCGCCCTCACTGATGCCCGCCGTCGACCGACAGGATCTGCCCGCTGATCCAGCCCGCGCGGTCCGAGACCAGGAACGCCACCGCGTCGGCGATGTCCTCGGCCCGGCCGAGGCGGCGCATGTTGATCCGCCCGATCACCGCCGCCTGTTTCTCGGCCCCCATCGCCTGCCACTGCTTCTCGGTCGTCGGGTTCGAGCGCACGAAGCCCGGCGCGACCGAATTCACAGCGATCCCGAACGGTCCGAGTTCGAGTGCAAGCTGCTTCGTCAGCCCGACGAGCGCATGTTTCGCCGCCGCATAGGCCTGAATGCCGGTCAGGCTCGGCCTCAGCCCGGCGCCCGAGGCGATGGTGACGATCCGCCCCCGCCCCGCCGCCTTCATCGCCGGCACCACGGCCTGCGCGCACCACATCGCGGCATTCACATTGGCATCGAAGATCGCCTGCCAGTCGGCCTCGGCGATTTCCTCGATCGGGCGGCCGAGCTGACCGCGCACCCCTCCGGCCGAGCACACCAGCCCGTCGATCCGGCCGTGGCGCGCGACGATCTCCGCCATCGCGGCCGCCGCCCCGGCCCGCTGGCCCAGATCGGCGGGATGGATGCTCATCCCCTCGGCCGCGCGCGCGGCAAGGCCCGTCGCGTCGATATCGACCGCCGCCACCTGCGCGCCCGAGCGCGTCAGCTCGCGCGCGATGGCCGCGCCGATGCCTTGCGCCGCACCGGTCACCGCGAAAACCTGTCCGTCGAACCTCAGCTCCATTCCGTTCCCAACCCTTCCGCGAGAGTGTCGGCGAGCGCCTCGTGCTGCACGCAGCGCCCCTCCTCGATGTCGTGAATCCGTTCGATCAGCCGCGAGACCGCCGGCATCGGCACCCCGACCCCGGCGCCGAGAACCGGCGCGATACCGATCTGCGCGTCGACCTCGGTCTTGCGCCGGCGCACGGCGAGGTCGCGATAGATGCCCGAGTGGGTCTTCGCGGTGCGTCGGTTGTTGGCGATCATCCGCGCGAAGGAGGTATCGAGCCTTGCGCGATCGCGGGTCAGGAACGCCTCCGGATCGAAACCGTAGATCCCGACCGGCGTCACCCCGAGACGCCTGGCGAGAACCATCATCTCGTGCCCGATGGCGACATGCGCGGCCCGCGCCTGAGGCCGTTCCATCGCGTCCGACATCGACAGCGGCGTCAGCGCCGTGGCGTAAAGCAGCGCGCCATAGCCCATCTTGCCCCAGAGATAGCCCCAGATGTTTTCCGTAAGCACCGCATCCGGTTCGACCAGCCGCAGCAGCGCGTGGATATCGCGCACCCGCGGGGTCAGCGATCCGTCGAGCTCTCCCACCGCGATACCGCCGCGATTGCCGAACAGGATCTGACCGGGGCCGAGCCAGTCCGCGCCGTAGTTCACGAAACAGCCGATGGTGCGATGCGCCCCCACCGCCTCGGCGATGACCCGCTCGTTCAGCCCGTTCTGCGCCGAGACGACGAAGCCGTCCTCCGCGAGATGCGGAACGAGCGCCTGAAGCGCCGCTTCCGTGTGATGCGCCTTGACCGCGAGGAAGACACGACGATAGCGGCCGGTCAGCTCCTCGGGGGTGCTGGCGGGCAGGATCTGCGTGAGGGTTTCGACCGGGCCTTCGATGCGCAACCCCTCGGTGCGGATCCGCGCGACATGCCCGGCCACGATGTCGACCATATGGACCTCATGCCCTGCGCGCGCGAAGACCGCGCCCAGAACGCCGCCGATCGCGCCCGCACCCCAGATCAGGATCGGATCCCCGCCGCTCATCGCGGCGCCCTCCCCGGCGCCAGATGGCAGGCGACGGAGCGCCCGGTTTCCGTGCCGAGCAGCCAGGGCACCTCGGTGCGGCACAGCCCGGTCGCAAGCGGGCAGCGCGGGTGGAACACGCAGCCCGGGGGAAGGTTCATCGGGCTCGGCAATTCGCCCGTCATCGCGCTGTCGTGCCGACCCCGGCTGAGGCCGACCTCGGGGGCGGCGGCCAGAAGCGCGCGGGTGTAAGGATGCGCCGGGGCCGAGAACACCGCTTCGGTCTCGCCCTCCTCGACGACGCGGCCGAGATACATCACCGCCACGCGATGCGACAGAAACCGCACCACCCGCAGATCGTGGGACACGAAGATCATGCTCAGCCCGAGGCGCTTTTGCAGCGAGATCAGCAGGTTGATGATCTGCGCCTGCACCGAGACATCGAGCGCCGAGAGGATCTCGTCGGCGATGATGCAGCTCGGTTCCAGCGCGAGGGCGCGGGCGATGCCGATGCGCTGACGCTGCCCGCCCGAGAACTCGCGCGGGTAGCGGGTGGCGGCGTCGGGCGGCAGGTTCACCAGATCGAGCAGCTCCGCCACGCGGGCGGGGGCCTCGGCGCGCGGGCGCAGACCGTTGACCACGATGGCTTCGCTCAGCGTCTGGCCGACCGTCATCCGCGGATTGAGCGAGCTGTAGGGGTCCTGAAAGATCATCTGGACGTGGCGGCGATAGTCGCGCAGCTCCTCGCCGCGCATCAGCCCGACATCGTGGCCGAGATAGGCGATGGAGCCCTCGTCGGCGGAATGGAGCCGCACGAGGCAGCGCGCCAGCGTCGATTTCCCGCAGCCGGACTCGCCGACGATGGCGAGCGTCTCGCCCGCCTCGAGCCGCAGCGACACCCCGTCGAGCGCCGCGGCCTGACGGCGCGGGCGCCCCGCAAGACGCTCGATCAGGCCGCGCTCGACGGCGAAACGCTTGGCGAGGCCGTGAACCTCGATCAGCGGCGGGTGTCCGGTGGGCGTCATGGCTGGCCTCCCTCGGCGATGAGATCGGTGGCGCGCAGGCAGGCGCTGGCATGGCCCGCCCGGACCGAACCAAGCACCGGGCCGAGCACCGGATCGGTGACGGAACACGCCGGCCCTGCCATCGCGCAGCGCGGCGCGAAGGCGCAACCCGGCGCTCTTGCGGCGGGCTGCGGCGGCTGGCCCGGAATGGCGTTCAGCCGCCCGTCTGCCGAGGCCGCCCCCGGCATACTGCGCAACAACCCCTGCGTGTAAGGGTGCAGCGGCGCCGACAGCACGGTGCGCGTCGCCCCGGTCTCGACGATCTCGCCGGCATACATGATCGCGGTTCGGTCGCAGATCTCGGACACCACGCCCAGATCGTGGGTGACGAAGATCACGCTCAGCCCCAGCTCGTCGCGCAGCCGCAGCAGCAATTGCAGGATCTGGTCCTGGATCGTGACATCGAGTGCGGTCGTCGGCTCGTCGGCCAGCACCAGCTGCGGATCGCAGGCCAGCGCGATGGCGATCATCGCACGCTGCCGCATCCCGCCCGAGAACCGGAACGGGTAATCGCGCAACCGCCGCTCGGCCGAGGGGATGCCGACCAGATCCAGCAGCTCCACCGCGCGCCGGTGCCGCGCCCGGCGGTCGAGCGCGGTATGCGCCTTCAGGCTCTCGTCGATCTGGCGGCCGATGCTGAGCACCGGGTTCAGCGCGGTCATCGGCTCCTGGAAGATCATCGACATTTCGGCGCCGCGCAACCGGCGCAGCGTGCCGGCATCGGCGGCGAGAACGTCCTGCCCCTTCCAGATCACCGAACCGCGGGTCTGCATCGCCCCGGGCAGAAGCCGCATGATCGCCTTGAGCGTCAGGCTCTTGCCGGAGCCAGATTCGCCCACCAGCCCCAGAATCTCGCCCCGCCGCAGATCGAGCGACACGCCCCGCACGATGTCGAACCGCCCCGCACCGCCCGGAAGCGAGACGGTCAGATCGCGCAGGCTCAGCACCGCGGGCGGGGTCTCATGACGTTCCCGTTCCATCAGCTGCGCTCTTTCTTGCCGAAATACACCACCAGACCGTCCCCCAGCAGGCTGAGCCCGAAGCCGAGAGTGATGATCGCGACACCCGGCCAGACCGACATCCACCACGCCGTCTCGATGTAATTCTTGCCGTCGGCGATCAGCACGCCCCACTCGGCTTCCGGCGGCTGCGCGCCGAGGCCGAGATAGCCGAGGCTCGATCCCAGCAGCACCGCGAGCGCCATGTCCGTCATCCAGAACACCACGATGGGCGTCATCGCGTTCGGCACCAGATGGCGGAACAGGATGCGCAGGTCGCGGTATCCCAGCACCTGCGCCGCCGCGGCGTAATCGAGCTGCTTCTGCAACCGGATCTCGCCGCGCATCAGCTTGCAGTAGGACACCCAGTTGATCGCCGCGAGGGCGACATACATGTTGAACAGCCCCGGCCCGAGGAAGGCGATGATCGCGATGATGAGGACGAGGAACGGAAAGATCACCACCACGTCGATCACCCGGCTGACGATGGCGTCGAACCAGCCGCCGTAAAAGCCGCACAGCGCACCGAGGACGGTGCCGAAGCCGAGCGCGAAGATCGTCGAGAACACCGCGATCTGGATATCCAGCCGCGCCGCCCAGATCACCCGGCTGAGGATGTCGCGCCCGAAACTGTCGGTACCGAAGGGATGGGCGAGGCCCGGCGCCTGCAACAGCGCGTCGTAATCGAAGGCGTCGGGGTCATAGGGCGCGAACAGCCCCGGAAACAGCCCGACGACGATCCAGATCAGCACGATCCCCGCGCCGATCAGCAACGGCAGGCTGATGCGTCCGCGCCGGCGGGCGATGGCGGCGACGGCGCTCATCGGTTCAGCCTCGGGTCGAGCAGGCCCTCGACGATGTCGGTCAGCAGGAACACCACCGAAACCGTCAGCACCAGCACCAGCAACAGCCCCTGGATCACCGGATAGTCGCGCGCGAAGATGCTGTCGATCATCAGCCGCCCGACGCCCGGAATGGCGAAGACCGACTCGGTGATGACCGCGCCGCCGATCAGCCAGCCGACGTTCAGACCGAACAGCGTGACCGTCGAGATCAGTGCGTTGCGCAGCACATGGCCGAACAGCACCACCCGCGGCGACAGACCGCGCGCGATGGCGAAGGTGACGTAATCGGCATCCATCGCCTCGATCATCGCGCTGCGCAGGTTGCGAAACAGCACCGCGGCGAAGTTCAGCGCCAGCGCGAAGGAGGGCAGCACCAGATGATGCAGGTTGTCGAGGAACCCGCTGCCGTAGCCGCCCACCGGAAACAGCCCGGTCTTCGCCGCGACCAGCGTCAGCAGCAGGATGCCGATGTAGAACACCGGCGAGGACAGACCGAGCTGGAACAACCCGCGCAGGATCAGATCGGTCGTCCGGTCACGGCGCGAGGCGGCAAGCGCCGCGAGCGGCACCGCGATCGCCAGCGCCAGAACCGAGCCGCAGGCGGTCAGCGTCAGCGTGACCGGCAGGCGCTGCAACACCAGCTCGGTCACCGGCACCTTGAGAGAATAGGAGACCCCCAGATCGCCATGCGCGATCTGCCACAGATAGGACAGGAACTGCTCGGCGATGCTGCGGTTCAGCCCGTAGGAGGCCTCGATCCGCGCGATATCGGCATCGGTGCCGCGGTCGCCGAGCGCGGCCGTAGCGGGCCCGCCGGGCAGCAGACGCACCATCACGAACAGCAACAGCAGCGCGAAGAACAGTGTCGGGACGAGTTGCACGACCCGTCTGAGAACCAGATTGCCGCTTGGCATGGGGAACTCCTTTGACTGGCGGCCGGGCGACGGGATCGCCCGGCGGGCCGGACCGGAGCGAGCGCGCCGGGCCATCTCATGGGCCGCGCCTTCGGTCACGAAACCGGACGGAGGCGCAGCGCAGGGCGGATCACTTGCCGATCCAGGTCCGGTCGAAGATGTTGTTGCCGAGCGGGATCTGGACGAAACCGTTGACCTTCTTGCTCAGCGCCACCGGATAGGGGCTCTCGTAGAGGAAGCCGATGGGCGCCGCCTCGGTGTAGATCTTCTGGATCGTGGCGTATTCCCCGGCGCGCCTGGCCGGATCGACTTCCTTCTGGCTTTCCTCGAACAGGGCATCGACCTCCTTGTTCTGCCAGCCGCCGCGATAGGACTGGATCAGCGGATAATAGGCCATGTAAGAGGTCAGCTGGCTCGGATCGGCGATGTCGTTGGTCCAGGTGGTGACGACGATCTGGAAATCATGCGCCTTCTGGCGCGCCGCGATCGTCGGCTTGTCGAGCTGCTCGATCACCAGCTTGATGCCGAGCGGGGCGAACATCTGCTGCGCCGCGGTGGCGATCTGCATGAAATCCTGGTTGCCGCTGAGGCTGAGGATATGCAGCTCCGTCCCGGCGGGCAGGCCGGCTTCCTTGATGAGCGCCTTGGCCTTCGCCATGTCATAGGCGTAAAGCGGGCCGTTCTTCATCGCGAGCGGCGTGGTCGTCGCCATGTAGCTCTGCATCGGCTGGGCCACGCCATGGGTCACGATCTTGATCAGCGCTTCCTTGTTCAGCGCATAGTTCAGCGCCTGGCGCACCCGCACGTCGGCCAGCGGATTGGGCTTGTCGCCGACCGTCGGACGCGAGTTGAAGTTCAGGAAGGTGATCTTGGTCGAGGGGAACAGCTCCATGTTCAGCGCGGGGTTCTTCTTCAGCTCGCCGACGCGCGAATAGGGCACCATCTCGGTGCCGTCGATCTCGCCCGAGGTCAGCTTGAGGATGCGGGTCGCATCGTCCGGGATGACCTCGAAATGCACCTCGTCGAGATAGGGCAGCGGATTGCCCTTGTCGTCTTTGGCGTAATAGTTCGGGTTGCGCTTCAGCACCATGTCGGTGCCATGGGTCCAGCTCGCGAGGGTGAACGGCCCCGAGGTCACCGGATGTTCGGAGAAGGCCTGCGCCTTCTCGGCCTCGGTGGTGCCGGGGGCGGCCTCATAGGCGGCCTCGGGCATGATCGAGGCGTTGAAGGTGGCGAGCGCGGCCTCGAGCGTCGGATCGTAGTTCTTCAGCTTCAGCGTCACCTTGTCGGCGCCCTCGGTCTCGATCGAGGCGATCGAGCCGAGCATGAAGTTCCACACGCCGTTGTCTGGGTTGCGCGCCCGGTCGAGCGACCATTTCACGTCCCCCGCGGTGATCGGCGAACCGTCCGAGAATTTGATCCCCGGGCGCAGGGTGAAGGTGACCGACAGGTGATCGGGCGCCCAGCTGCGCGACTCGGCCAGCGCCGGCACCACGCCCGCGCCATCGTCGGTCGGCCGCAGCAGACCGCTGTAGAGATTGGTCAGGATCCAGATATCGACGTTGTTCTCGTTCATCACCGGATCGAGCAGCATGCTGTCGGCATAGCGGCCGAAATTCAGCGTGCCGCCCATTTGCTGGGCCGCGGCGGGGGCCGGGCCGGACAGGCCCAGCACTGCGGCCACCGCGAGGGCGAGCAGCGACGTATTGCGACGGTTAGGCATCGGGGCGTCTCCATGTTGGTCTGTTGGAAGGGACGGCAGCGGCCGGAGCGCGACGGCTGCCCAGGTTCAGAAGGCCGCGTGCGGAAGAATGGCCGGTCTAGTGCCAGCCTTCGGCGATCTCCCGGCGCGTTTCTTCGACGGCGACCTGCCAGATCGCCGCCATCTCGTCATCGGGCCGCTGGAACCGGCCGTGATAGTTGCCCTCGCCGATCCGCTCGCGCTTGCGCAGCGCATCGACCCGGCCGACGGCGGCGAAGTCGATCCGCTGCTTGACGGTATTCGGGATCGGCGCGCCCTCGATGCGGGTCCAGGGGAAATTCTCCATCCAGCTCGCGTGCGAGGCCTGGGCGTCGGTCTCCAGAACCTTCGCCATGGTGGCCGGCGCCCGCCACCAGTCGTGCAGCTTCACCGAGCTGTCGGGATGGCGGTTCATCCATTCCGACAACAGCGGGTTGACCGGCGTGTTGCCGCCATGGCCGTTGACGATCAGGATGCGCCGGAACCCGCCGCGATGCAGGCTGTCGAGGATATCCTCGATCACCCCGATGTAACTGCGCAAGGTGATCGAGATCGTGCCCGGATAGGCCGCGAAGCTCGATGCCATGCCGAAGGGCAGACAGGGATAGACCGGCACGCCGAGCGGCTCCGCCGCCTCGACCGAGACCTTCTCGGCCAGGATCATATCCGTCGCGAGGCTCAGATAAGCATGTTGCTCGACCGAGCCGATCGGCAGCACGCAACGGTCGTCGCCGGCCACGCGGGCCTCGACCTGGCTCCAGTTCATATCGCGAATACGCATCGTTTCCCGTCTCCTTGCGGCCCCGGACAGCCCCGCAGCGGCATCGCGCCGCGGGTTCGTGCACAGGGCACGCATCCGGTAATATTGTTCCTTATGGAACTAATTTAATGCGTAATTTCCAAATTAATCTGATATTATAGTTCCACATGGAAGTGATTTGCACAAAGGGGAGGCAGATGGACAGGCCGCAGGCCAGCGCATTGCACGCCCGGGCCCTCATGGAGGGCCGGGGCGGACGCGAGACACCGCCCGAGCTGCCGGAACTTGCCGATGCGGCGATGCTGCGCGCCAAGCTGTGGGCGAATCCGTGCTGGTTCTCGTTCCGGCTGAATTACCTCAGCCTGCATTTCAACAACCCGGTCTACGGCTTCATCAATGCGCGGCTCGACCTGCAGCGGCCGGATTTCGCGGTGCTGTGGTCGCTGCATGTGGGCGGCGACGGCACGCTGACCGAGGTGGTGCAGTCCTCGGGCTTCCCGAAGAACACGCTCAGCCGCGCGGCGAACAAGCTCGCCCGGCTGAACCTGATCTCGCGCGAGGTCGATCCGGCCGATCAGCGGCGCGTCACCCTCAGCCTGACCGCGGCCGGCCGCGATGCCATCGCCGCAGTGCAGGACCAGATGATCGCGCAGGAGCGGCGGATGCTCGAAACGCTCAACCCGTCCGAGCGGCTGATGCTGTCCGATATCCTGACCAAGCTGGTGGCGGCCTCGGAAAGCTGGCCCGAGACCATCGACGGGGCCGGGACGGCGGAAGACGACGCCGGGCGATGACCCCTGATTTCGTGCATACTGACAAGGAGACCCGGAAGATGAACACCATCGCCCTCGCGATCCATGGCGGCTGCGGCGTGCTGCCGCTCGATGGCATGACGGAAACCGAATGGGCCGAGGCGCGGACCGACCTCGGCCGGGCGCTGGCGGCGGGCTGGACGGTGCTGACGCGCGGCGGCCGGTCCGTCGATGCGGTCGAGGCCGCCGTCGCCGCGATGGAGGACAGCCCGCATTTCAACGCCGGCCACGGTGCCGCGCTGAACGAAAACGGGATCCATGAACTCGATGCCTCGATCATGGACGGCGAGACGCTGGCGGCGGGCGCGATCAGCGCGGCCCGCACGATCCGCAACCCGGTGCGGGCGGCCCATGCGCTGATGGACGACGGCCGGGCGGTGTTTCTGACCGGGGAAGCGGCCGACGCCTTCGCCCGCAACGCCGGGCTGGCGGTGGAGCCGCAAAGCTATTTCACCACGCCGCGCCGGGTTGCCGCGCTCGCCGCGATGAAGGCCCATGCCGCCGCCGGCACCGAAAGCACCGAAAGCACCGAAAACGAGAAGCACGGCACGGTGGGGGCGGTCGCGCTCGACCGTGCGGGCCATCTGGCGGCGGCGACCTCGACGGGAGGCTACAACAACAAGCCCGCCGGGCGGGTCGGCGACAGCCCGGTGATCGGCGCCGGCACCTATGCGCGCGACGGGGTCTGCGCTGTCTCGGGCACCGGCAAGGGCGAGTTCTTCATCCGCCATGTCGTCGGCCACGAGATCGCCTCGCGCATCGCCTATCTGGGCGAGGATCTCGGCACCGCCTGCGAGCATGTGGTGATGGAGGATCTGGCGGGATCGCGCCACACCACCGGGCTGATCGGCGCGGGCGTGGTGGCGCTCGGCCCGCACGGAGAGATCGCCGCCGTCTACAACACCCCCGGCATGTTCCGCGGCTGGGTCACGCCCGAGGGCGCGGCCTTCGTCGCGACGCATGAGCAGGTGTTCCCCGTCGCGGACTTCCCCCGCACCTGAGCCGGCACGACGACCGGGGGCGCGGCCGGACGCGCGCCCCCTCCCCTCTGTCACCGGCATGTCACGCGACTCGCCTAGACCCTGCGCCATCGCGAGAGGGCGCCATCCGGGTTCCCTCTTCGCCAGACAGTCCTGACGGAGACCCAGATGCCGCGTTCCCTGTTCCTTGCCGCCCTCGCGCTGATCGTGCCCACCCTCGCCTCGGCCGAGAGCCTGACGCTTTACACCTCGCAGCCGAACGAGGACGCGCAGAAGACCGTCGACGCCTTCAAGGCCGCCAATCCCGGCATCGAGGTGAACTGGGTGCGCGACGGCACCACCAAGCTGATGGCGCGGCTGAGCGCCGAGACCGCGGCGGGTTCGGTTCAGCCCGACGTGCTGCTGATCTCGGACACGGTGACGCTCGAGGGGATGGCGCAGCAAGGTCAGCTCGCCGCCTACAAATCGCCCGAGGCCGCGGCCTACGATCCGGCGCTGTACAGCGCAAAGGGCTATTATTACTCGACCAAGCTGATCACCACCGGCATCGTCTACAACACCGCGGTGAAGGAGGTTCCGACCTCCTGGGCCGATCTCGCCAAACCCGAAATGGCGGGCAAGGTGGTCATGCCCTCGCCGCTTTATTCCGGTGCGGCGCTGATCCATCTGGCGACGCTGACCGGGGCCGAGGGGCTGGGCTGGGACTATTACAAGGCGCTCGCGGCGAACAAGACCGTGGCCGAGGGCGGCAACGGCGGCGTGTTCAAGGCCGTCGCGGCGGGCGAGAAACCCTATGGCGTGCTCGTCGATTACATGGCGCTGCGCGCCAAGGCCGAGGGTGCGCCGGTCGATTTCGTCTTCCCGAAGGAAGGCGTGTCCTATGTGACCGAGCCGGTCGCCATCCTCGCCGGCAGCACGCACAAGGCGGCGGCGGAGAAATTCGTCGATTTCCTGCTGTCGAAGGCCGGTCAGGATCTGGTCGTCGACATGGGTTACATCCCGGCGCGCAACGGCGTGGCGAGCCCCAAAGGCTTCCCGGCGCGCGCCGACATCAAGCTGATGGCCTTCGATCCGGCGAAGGCGCTGGCCGATGCCGATGCCAACAAGGCCCGCTTCTCCGAGATTTTCGGCATCCAATGAGCGATCTCGCGTTCCGCACGGATGGCAGCCGGTCCCTCGACCGGCTGTTGCCGTTGCTGCTGCTGCCGGTCGCGCTGATCTCGCTCGGGCCGGTGGTGCGGCTGATGGCCGAGGGGCTGGGCTATGGCTCGGGCTTCAGCCTCGCGCCCGTCGCCACGGTGCTCGGGCGCGACAGCACGCGCATCGCGCTGATCCATTCGCTGGTCACCGCGGCCGGCGGCACGGTGCTGTCGGTTCTGATCGGGGCGGGCTTCGCCTTCGTCGTCGCGCTGACCGACATCCGGGCCAAGGCGGCGCTGGTATTTTGCCTGATGGTGCCGATGATGATCCCGCCGCAGATCACCGCGCTTGCGTGGATGCAGGTCACCGGGCCGTCCTCGGTGCTGCTGAAGACGCTCGGGATGGCGCCGCCGATGGGCAGCCCGCAGCCGCTGTATTCGGCCGGCGGGATCGTGCTTCTTCTGGGCATTCAGCACGCGTCGCTGGTGTTCCTGACGCTGCGTGCGGGCCTGCGGATGATCCCCGCCGATCTCGTGGAGGCGGCGCGCATGTCGGGCGCGGGCCCGGTGCGGGTCTGGGCGCAGGTGGTGCTGCCGCTGTCGCTGCCCGCGCTGATCGCCGGGGCGGCGATGGCCTTCGTCACCGCGCTCGGCAATTTCGGCATCCCCGCCATGCTGGGGATTCCGGCGCAATATTCCACCCTGCCGACGCTGATCTATCGCCGCCTCGTCGGCTTCGGCCCGGGCGTTCTGCCCGAGGTGGCGGTGCTGTCGCTGCTGATCGGCGCGGTCGCCATCGCGGGGGTGCTGCTCGGCCGGCTGGCGCTGAAACGCGGCGGGCACGGGCTGATCGGGCTGTCGGGGGCGCCTCTCGCGCTGTCGCTCGGCCGGGCGCGACTGCCGGTCGAGATCGCGCTCTGGGCCTTCATCGGCGCGATCCTGGTGGTGCCGCTCATCGCACTTCTGGCGACTTCGCTGATCCCGGCCTATGGCGTGCCGCTGACGCCCGACACGCTGACCTTCCGCGCCTGGCACGAGGCGCTGTTCGTCCAGCCGGTGACCCGGCGCGCCTATGCGAATTCGCTGTTTCTCTCGATCGCGGCGGCGCTCGTGCTGATGGCGGTGGCGCTGCCGCTCGCCTGGCTGATGCAGCGCCGGCCGAGCGTGCTCTCGCGCGCCCTCGACGCGCTGGTCGAACTGCCCTACGCCCTTCCGGGCGTGGTGCTGTCGATCGCCTGCATCCTCGCCTTCATGCGGCTGCCGTTCACCGGACTGACGCTGTACGGCACGATCTGGATCATCCTGCTCGCCTATCTCGCGCGCTTCCTCGTCGTCATGCTGCGCCCGATCCAGTCGAGCATCGCGCAGCTCGATCCGGCGATGGAAGAGGCGGCGGCCAGCGTGGGCGCGGGCCTCGGGCGCAGGCTGCGCACCATCGTGTTGCCGCTCGCCGCCCCGGCCGCGGCCGCCGGCGCGATCCTCGTCTTCCTCACCGCGGTGAACGAACTCACCGTCTCGGCGCTGCTGTGGTCGTCGGGGACCGAGACCCTCGGCGTCGTCATCTTCAACCTCGAGGACAGCGGCGAGACCGTGATGGCCTCGGCCGTGGCGATGTCGATCGTCGGGCTGATCGTCGCGCTGATGGCGGCGGTGCAGATCAGCGCACGGCATTTCCCGAAAGGAGTCATCCCGTGGCAGAGCTGAGCTTTTCCGGTCTGGGCAAGAGTTTCGACGGCACCCCGGCCCTCGATGCCGTCAGCGCGACCATTCGCTCGGGCGAGTTCGTGGCGCTCCTCGGCCCCTCGGGTTGCGGCAAGACAACGCTGCTGCGCCTGACCGCGGGGTTCGAGCGGCCGAGCGCGGGCAGCATCTCGCTCGGCGGTCGGGTGATGGCGGATGCACACCGCTTCGTGCCGCCCGAGGCGCGCGAGATCGGCATCGTGTTCCAGTCCTACGCCCTTTGGCCGCACATGAGCGTCGCGGGCAATGTCGCCTATCCGCTCGAGGTGCGCCGCCTGCCGCGCGCCGAGCGCGAGGCCCGCGTCGCCGAGGCGCTGGCCCTCACCGGGCTGAGCGATCTGGCCGCGCGGATGCCCGCGCAGCTTTCGGGCGGGCAGCGCCAGCGCGTCGCCCTCGCGCGCTGTCTGGTGTTCGAGCCGCGCGCCATGCTGCTCGATGAACCGCTCGCGAATCTCGACCTCGCGCTGCGCGCCTCGATGCAGGAGGTGTTTCGCATGTTCCACCGCCGCACCGGGGCGACGATGGTCTATGTGACCCATGACCAGACGGAGGCGCTGGCGCTGGCCGACCGGATCGCGGTGATGGAGGGCGGCCGGATCCGCCAGTTCGCGGCCCCGGAGGTGCTGTATTCCCAACCCGCCGATTGCTTCGTCGCGGGCTTCGTCGGCGAGGGCGCGGTGGTCTCGGCCCGCCCGACCGGCGAGGCGACGGCGCAGGGCACGACGGTCGAGGTGCTCGGTCAGCGCATCGCCGCACGCGCCGACAGCGCCGCGCCGAGCCATGTCAGCATCCGGCCGGAGAACGTGATCCTGTCGGACGCCGGCCCGATGCGCGGCATCGTCACTCAGGCGACCTATCTCGGCGGGCGGTTCCGACTGTCCATCGAGGTCGCGGGCGAGACGCTGATCGCCATGTCCCCCCGCCGCGCCCGGCCGGGCGAGACGCTCGGCGTGGAGATCCGCGACCCCTGGGCGTTTCGCGACCCGGACAGCGCTGCGCTGATGGCACGGGTGCTGGCCGATGCGTGATCTGACGACACGCGAGGCCGAGGTCGAGGTGCTCTCCGGTCTCGGTCGCAAGGGGCCTGCCTGCCTGCGGCTGCGCAGCGCGGCGGGGACCTGGCTGCTCGATGCGGGCTTCGGCCCCGAGGCGGGCGATCCGTTCCGGCGCGAATGGCTCCTCGGGGCGGAGCGGGTGTTCATCACCCATGACCACATCGACCATATCGGCGGCGCGGCCGAGGTCGTGGCGGCGGGCCTGCCGATCCACTGCACCCGGCAGACCGCGCGCGCCCTGCCCGCCGGGGAGCAGGTCCACATCCTGCCCGAGCACGGCCGGACCGAGGTCGCGGGCGTGACCGTCACCACCGGGCGGAACGGCCATGCGCTCGGCGGGGTCTGGCTGCATTTCGGCCTCGGCGAGGGGCTGTTCTACTCGGGCGACTGGTCGGAGGAATCGGACTGGTTCGCCTTCGATCCGCCGCCCGCCGCGGCGACGGCGCTGATCGACGCCTCCTACGGCACCGACGACGTGCCGCAATCCGAACGCCGGGCGCAGATCGGGCGCTGGCTCGACGCGCTGGACGCGCGACAGGTGCTGTTTCCGGTGCCGCCCTCGGGCCGGGCCGGAGAGCTGGCGCTGATGCTGCTCGCGCGCGGACGGGGCGAAGTCTCGCTCGATCCGGCCTGTCAGGCGGCCGTCGCCGCGGCGCTGGAGGCGGGCGGCCTCGCCCCCGCGGCGCAGGCGCTGGCGCCGCTGCTCGGCCGGCCGTTCGACCCCGCGGCGCGCTATCTGCTGTGCGACACACCGAACGCGGACGGCGGCATGGCGGGGCGGATCGTCGGGGAATGGCGCGCGGCCGGGCGCCTCGGGCGCGATGCGGCGGTGCTGTTCACCGGCCACATGACCGCGCCCGCCCGCGCCATCGCGGCACAGGGCGGGACCTTCCTGCGCTGGAACGTGCATCCGCCGCTCAGCGACCAGATCCGGATGCTCGACCGGATCGGCGCGCGCCGCTTCGTGCCGCTGTTCTGCGCCCGGCCGGAGGCCTATCCGGACCTTACCCGGACCGGCGCCGTGCCGGCCCTGAGCGGAAAGGTGATCGTGTGACCCTGCCCCGCCGCGCCTTCGTCGCGATCCGCCATGGCGAGACCGATGCCAACCGCGCCGGGCTGATCGCCGGCCGGACCGAAGCCATGCTGACCGAGGCCGGACGCGCCGCCGCCGCACGGCTGGCACAATGGTCCTGGCCCGCGGATCTTGCCCTGTTCGCGAGCCCGCAGCGCCGCGCCCGCGACACGGCGGCACTCGCCTTCCCGCGCCGGAGCGCCCGGATCTTGCCGGGGCTGCGGGAACGCGACTGGGGCTGCCACGAGGGCGCGCCGGTCAGCACCCTGCCGCCGCGCCATGCCTGCCCCGAGGGCGGCGAGCCCTATGAGGAAATGCTCGCCCGCGTCACGACCGCGACCTGCCTCGCGCTTGAAAGCGCGGGCGACCGGCTGCCCGTTCTGGTCGCCCATTCCGGGGTCATCCGCATCCTGCGCCTGCTGAGCGGGGGCAGCGACGGCGGCCCCTCGGCCCCCAACGCGACGCCGATCCTGTTCACCCCGGCCGCGACCGGCTGGCACGAGCGCGTTCTCGACAAGACGATGCGCTGACGCCCTCAGCCGCCGTTCAGATGCCCGGACGACAGCGCGCCGGGGTGCCCCCGGCCGGAACCGAAGACATGCCGGATCAGTAACCGCGTTCGGCCGAAACCTCGAAGGGCGAGCGCCCGGTGTCGCGATGCTCGCGGATGTTGCGCGCGACGATCCGCGCCCCGGTCATCGGGTCGATCATCGAGGCGATATGCGGCGTGACGGTGACCGAAGGATGGCTCCAGAACGGGCTGTCATCGGGAAGGGGCTCTGTCTCGAACACATCGAGCGTCGCATGAGACAGCTGCCCGGCATCGAGCGCGGCAAGCAGATCCGCTTCGACCACATGCCCGCCGCGGCCGGCATTGATGAACGAGGCGCCGGGTTTCATCGCGGCAAGAAAAGCGGCGTCGATCAGCCCGCGGGTCTCGTCGGTCAAGGGCAGCAGGTTCACCACGATGTCGGCCGCGCCGATCACCGCGCGCAGCCCCTCTTCGCCGGCATGGCATTCGACGCCCCCGATCCGCTTCAGGCTGCGCGACCAGCCGAGCGTGCGGAACCCGATGGCCGAGACCGCCCCGGCCGCCGTCGCCCCGAGATTGCCGAGGCCGAGGATCGCCACCGTCCGTTCCGAGGCGACCGGGGTCACGATCTGGTTCCACTCGCGGTTGCGCTGCGCGGCGCAGATGTCGGGCATCCGGCGGTGATGGCGCAGCACGTGCAACAGCACGTATTCCTTCATCCGCTGGGTCAGATCGTCGCCGATGGTGCGGATCACCGGCATGTCGGCCGGAAGCGCGCTGTCGGCGAAGATATGATCGACGCCCGCCGCGCAGGAGATCACCGCGCGCAGGTTCGGCAAGCTGGCGATCCAGCCCGTCGCCGGGCGCCAGACCAGCGCGTAATCGACACTTTCGGGGTTCTCGATCCCGTCGCGCGGCACGATGGTATCCTCGGGCATCAGGCGCGACAGCTCCTTGCACCACCAGTCCTGCGCCTCGGGGTTCAGCATCGACACTGCGATGATCATGCGGTTTCTCCTGTGAGCCCGGATCGGGCGAATGGGGAGCGGGCGCTCATGCCTCGGGGTCGGGATGAACGAAGCTGTTCATCAGCAGGAATTCCGCCGGGCCGTCGAGGCCGACATAGCCATGCGGCTGATCCGAATCGAACAGGATGCTGTCGCCGGTCTCGAGCACCAGCGGATCGTAATAGGCGCTGTGCAGCTCCAGCCGGCCCGACAGGACATGGATGAACTCCTGTCCCGGATGCTGGCGCATTCCGCCATTGTCCTCGACCGCGCCGGGCGCCACCGTCATGCGCCAGAACAGGTTCTGCTTTTCCTTGAAGTCCGAGCACAGCACCTCGTGTTCGAGGCCGGGCGAATGATGCCGGGTGCCGGTGCCCGCGCGCGCGCGTGATGGTGCGCCGCGCGCGCGGCGCGGGCGAGGGATCGTTGAGAAAGCTCGCCGCCGGCAGTTCAAGCTCGCCCGCGAGTTTCAGCGCCATCTCGACCGTCAGCCGCGCCTTGCCGGATTCGATCTTCGACAGCTGCGAGACCGAGACCCCGATCCGCTCGGACAGCGCACGCAGGCTCAGCCCGCGCATCTTGCGGAAGTGCCGGATCTGCTGGACGGCTGGGGGCATCGGAACTCCTGACAGGTCGGTATCGCTTGGGCCATCCGGGGGATGGCGGAATATCGGCAGCAATGTTCGGTATCAACTTTCGGCGGAAATGTCGCGCCATCCCCGCACCTTGTCCAGCGCCGCCGCGAAACGGGCGCGGTCTGACGCGGCGATCAGCGCGGGGTCGGGTTCGACGGTGTCGCGCGGCGCGCGGCGCGCGGATCGGGACGGTATCGACACCGGCGAGTTCGGCAAGACCGAGCGCGGTCAGCTCGCGCATCTGCGGGATCTCGACCCTGAGCCCGGTCGCCGCGGCGAGCAGCCGGGCGAAATAGCGGTTGGCCGAAAGCCCGCCGTCGATCGACAGGCTCTGCACCGCGAGGCCCGAGGCCGCCGCCCCCGCGATCAGCCGCGCCGACAGCATCGCCACCCCTTCGAGCACCGCGCGCGCCATGTCCTCGCGCGTGGTGGCGTGATCCATGCCGATGAACACCGGCGCAGCAGTGCGGTCCCAGTCGGGCGCGGCAAGCCCCGAAAGCGCCGGCACGAACACCAGCCCGCGCGACAGCGCCGTCGGCCCCTCGTGATCAGAAAGCGTCGCCGGATCGTCGATCAGCCCGATCCGCCGCGCCCATTCGAGCGCCGCCCCCGCGTCGTAGACCCCGCCTTCGAGGACATGGACCCGCGCCTTGCCCGCGCAGGCCAGCAGGAACGCCCCGGTGCCGAAGGTCATCTTGGCCTCGCCCGGCCGGGTGCAGCCATGGCCGAGCAGCGCCGCCTGCTGATCGACGATCGAGGCGCGGACCGGCACCCCATTCAGGCGGCCGAAGCCGGCATCGCAGGCGCGGATCTCGGGCAGCGAGGCGAGCGGCACGCCGTGCACCGCGCACAGCGCCTCGCTCCAGCCGCCGGTCGCCAGATCCAGCAACCCGGTGCGCGAGGCGGTGGCGACATCGGTCGCGAAGACCCCGCACAGCCGGTCGAGGAAGAACGCATCCGTCGTGCCGAGGTGCAATCGCCCCGCGGCATGGGCCTCGGCCACCGCCGGGATCTCGCGCCGCAGCCAGCCGAGCTTGCTCGCCGAGAAATAGGGATCGAGCGGCAGACCGCAGACCGCGAGCGGCAGCACCGCCGCCCCGGGGCCGAGGGCGGCGAGGTCCGCCCGGCTGCGCGCATCCTGCCACACGATCACCGGCGACAGCGCCCGGCCGCTTCGCGCGTCCCAGGCAAGGCAGCTTTCCCCCTGATTGGCGAGCGCGATGGCATCGACCGGCCCCGCCGCGGCGAGGACATGGCGCGGCGAGGACATGGCGCAGCGAGGCCAGAAGCTCCTCGGGATCATGCTCGACCCGCTCGGGGGTGGGATGAAACTGACGGTGACGCCGGCTTGCCGCGAGCTGCCACGCGCCGCCGTCGACGATGACCAGACAGCGGGTCGAGGTGGTGCCCTGATCGACGGCCGCGACCCGCATCAGGCGGCACCGCGCGGCGCGGGGTGGAAGTCGAACCGGATCACGGAGGCGGTATCGAGCCCCTCGGGGATCGGCAGCGGAACCCGGCGTTCGGGCAGGAACCGGCCGTCCCGCGCCCAGACTCGCGCCCGTCGGCGATCAGGCACAGGCGCCCGGTGACGGCACTCTCGAACCGCAGCTGGAACCGTCCGGGGGCGCCTTGCACCCCCGGACGCATCAGACCCGGCACCACCGCCTTCAGCGGCGCGGCGAATTCGACGCGCACCGCCGGGGCCGAGACCGGCCCCACATCGTCATCGGCCATAAGATCGGCGGCGATGGCACGCCCGACGGCGCGGCCCTCACGAAACGACCAGCCGGCGGTCTCGACCGGGCGCAGCACGTTGCCCGCGGCGAAATAGAGCGGGTTCTCCATGCGCCCCTCGGCATCGACGAGCGCGCCCCCTGCCCCCCTGCGCGAGGCTGTGACCCGACATCCGCAACAGCGTCGCATCGGGGGTGTAATGACCGCTCAGCAGCACGCCGTCGCAGGCGATCTCGCGCTGGATGCCGCGGTGTTCGATCCGGATCGCCTCGACCCGGCCGGCAACGGCGCCGGTCGTCGCGCCGCGAATGTCGAGGATGCGCGCGCCGCACAGCATCTCGATCCCGGCAAGGCGCGGGAACCAGCGAAACGGCGCGCGGGCGAGAGGGTCCGGCCCGGTCTCGATCATCGCGACGGGGCGCGCGCCGTGGCTCAGGCAGGTCAGCGCCGCCGATTGCGACACCAGTTCCGAGCCGAGGATCACCGGGCGTCGAAACGGCATCGTGCCATGGAAGGCGACAGGGGCCTGCAAGGTGCCGGTGGTCAGCACGCCAAGCGGGCGATCGCCCGGCAGCATCCGCTGCGCGCGGCTCATCTCGCGGGTGCCGGTGGCGACGAGGACGCGCTTGGCCCGGATCGCCCGGCGCCCTCGGGCGTGCTCAGCGCGAGGGTTCCGTCCTGACCGAGATCGGTGACAGAGCAGTTCAGCCGGACCTCGACCCCGGCGCGCTGCGCCTCGCGCGCCAGTCGCCGGCCATAGGCCCCGCCGAGACAGACCCGGCCGAATTCGCGCATCCCGAAGGGCGAATGCGTGCAATGCCGCGTCGCGCCGCCGAGCGCTCCCTCGCGGTCGAGGAGCACCACCCGCCCGATCCCGGCGCGGCGCAATTCAAGCGCCGCCGCCACGCCAGCCGGGCCGCCGCCCACCACGACGACATCCGCGATCCCGGTCTCGGCTGCGGTCATTTCCCGTCCTCCGTCGCCACGATCAGCGGCGGCTCGATCCGGCCGCGGGTCATCGCGGCCAGCCGCGCAGCGCAGCAAAAGCCCTGACAGCGCCCCATGCAGGCCCGGGTGCGCCGGCGCAACCCGTTGAAATCGCCGGGCGGCAAGGGGCTGGCGAAGGTCGCCTCGATCTCGCGGCGGGTGACCCTCTCGCAATGACAGGCGATCTCGCCATGATCGGGGGCCTGCCAGTCGCGCGGCTCGGTCCCGGTCAGGTTCGGCACATGACAGGCGGGCACCGTGGCGGGCGAATCGAGCGGCGCGGCGAAGCCCTCGTAGAGCCGCAGCGCATGGCGCGCGAGGCCGAGAGAGGCGCTCAGCCCGGTCGAGCGGATGCCGCCCAGAACGATGGCGCGCACCTCGGGGTGGACGCTGACGCGGTAATGCTTTTCCTCGCTCGCCGGGCGCAGGCCGGCATAGGTCGCGGTGACGGGGATGCCGCGCAGCGCCGGGATCAGTTTCTCGCCATGGGCCTGCAGCATCTGCAAGGTCCCGGTCTCGACGGTGGCGCGGATGCGGTCGGCCTGTTCCTCGGCGGTCGGGCCGACCAGCACGTTGCCGAAGGCGGTCGGACAGATCACGATGCCCTTGGTGCGCTCTGTCGGGACCGGCAGGACGATGGTCGGCACATGCCGGCGCGCCGCCTTGTCGAGCACAATGAACTGTCCCTTGCGCGGTCGGATCTCGAACTCGGGCGCGAGGCCGAGGCGGCGGTTCACCTCGTCACCGAAGAGCCCCGCGGCATTGACCACCGCCCCCGCCCGCAGCCCGCCGAGCCCGGTTTCGAGATGCCATTCGCCCCCCTCGAACCGGCCCGAGACCAGCTCGCAGCGCCGCACCACCCGCGCGCCGAGCGCGATGGCCTGACTGACATAGGCAAGCGGCGCCGACCACGGGTCGATCACATGCTCGCCCGGAACCTCGATGGCGGCGCGCAGATCCGGCGACAGATCCGGCGCGATCTTGCGTGCCTGACCCCCGTCGAGCCGGCGCAGATCGGCGATGCCGTTGTCCGCCCCCTTGGCCACGATCTTGTCGAGCTGGGCCTCTTCCTCTTCCGTCCAGGCGCAGACCAGCGCGCCGGTGTGCACCACCGACAGCCCGAGGCTGCCGTGGACCGAGAGGTATTCCGCCCGCCCCTCCTGCACCAGTTGCAGCTCAAGACTGCCGGGCGGCGCGTCGAAGCCGGTGTGCAGGATCGCGCTGTTCGCCTTCGAGGCGCCCGACAGGATGTCGTTGCCCTTCTCGATCAGCACGACCGAGGCCCCGGCAAGCGCGAAGCGGCGCGCCACCGCGCAGCCGACGACGCCCGCGCCGATCACCGCGACATCGAAGACCGTTCCGGGGGGGGGAAGCCGTCACGCATCGCCCGTCTCAGATCACGAAACGGGTGCTGGCCGAGGCGAGCCCGCCGCCGAGCGCCGCGACCGTGCCATCCGCGCGCCAGCAGGCCGCGCCGGTCAGCGCGCCATCCGGCCCGAAGGCGATGGCGTTCATGCCGCCGCCGATATGGGGCACCACGCGAACCTCGTGGCCCATCGCGGTGAGCGCCGCCGCCCGGTCCGCCAGCGCGGGTTCGATCTCGACATGGGCGCCCTCGGTCCAGACGCGCGGCGCCTCGACCGCCTGTTGCAGGCTCATGACGTGATCGACCAGATTGACGATGGCCTGCATCGCCGAGGGGAAGATCCGCACCGCCCCCGGCAAGCCGAGCGCGAAGGCCGGGCGGCCGTCTTTCAGAACGATGGTCGGCGCCATGCTGGTCGGCACCCGCTTGCCCGGCGCGACGGAAAGCGCACGTCCCGGCACCGGGTCGAAGTTGTACATGTAATTGTTCGGGATGATCCCCGTTCCCGGCACCATGATGCGCGCGCCGAACAGGCTGTTGATCGTATGCGTCGCGGTGACGATGTTGCCCTCGCGGTCGGCCACGGTGACATGGGTGGTGTTGTGGCTTTCGGGATAGTGCGCGACGGGCACGGCGCCGCCCAGATCGCGCAGCCGCGCCCGCGCCTCGGCCGCATAGGCCTTGGAGGTGAATTTGCCGACCGGAATATCGACGAAATCCGGGTCTCCCGAGGCCGAGCGACGATCCTCGAAGGCGATGCGGATCGTCTCCAAGAGCAGATGCAGCCGGGCCGGATCGTCGAAGGCCATCGCGCCGAGGTCATAACCTTCGAGGATGTTCAGCATCTCGATCACGTGGATGCCGGCCGAGGCGGGCGGCGGCGGGCCGATGACCTCATAGCCGCGATACTGACCGGTGATCGGGGCGCGCCATTTCGGCCGGTAGGCGGCGAGATCGTCGAGGGTCAGCCGCGCCTCGGGGCCGGTGTCGCGCGCCAGATACTCGACCAGCGCCCGGCCGAGCGCCCCGCCATAGAGCGCCCCCGCCCCCTCGCACCCGATGGTTTCGAGCGTATCGGCGTAATCGGCCTGCACCAGACGCGCGCCGGCCTCGGGCGGGGCGCCACCCGGCAGATAGAGCGCCGCCATGCCGGGATCGAGCGCGAGATCGGCCGCGCAATCGCGGATCGCGTTGACCAGATAGGGCGAGATCGCGAAGCCGCGCCGCGCATGGCCGACCGCGGGCGCCAGCACATCGGCGAGCGGCAGCCTGCCGTGGCGCGCATGAAGCTCCGTCCAGCCCGCGAGATTGCCCGGCACCGCCACCGCCGCCGCACCGAGCGCGTTGCGCCGCCCCTCGACCCGCGGATAGCTGAGCGCGTTGTCCCCGACCGGCGTGAACATGTCGGGCCGCGATCCGGCCGGCGCCGTCGACAGCGCATCGACCACGAAATCCTCGCCCGAGGCGAGGCGGACATGGCACAGCCCGCCGCCGGCGATGCCGACCATCATCGGTTCGACCACGGTGAGGGTGAACAGGCTGGCCACCGCCGCGTCTATCGCATTGCCGCCCGCCGCCAGCATCGCGCTGCCGGCCGCCGAGCCGAGCGGATGGTTGGTGACGACGACCCCGCCCGCGCCGCTGGCCGGGGCCTTGCGACAGGCGAAGGGAAAATCGGCGGACGTCGGTAGCATCGGGCAGTCTCTCCGTTCCGGAACCGCGCGAGAGAGGCCCCCGCACGGCATGTTTGGCTCCTCCCGAGCTAAGGTGAGTCCGTCCGGCAAATGCAACGCCAACCGGCACATCGCGAAAATATTCGCCATATCGGAAAATATTTGCCCACAAATTGGCGATGTAAGCGCAATTTGCCAAAGTTTTATCATTCGGCTCCGATTTCCCGTCCGAAACCTTGCAAAACCGTTTCCAGACGGCAGGGGGCCGCTACCACTGGGGCGTGTTCTCCCCGCACCGGACCCGACTCGGCGCCCCCCGGAGGAGGAAACGCCCCACTGACCTGTCGAACTCCAAGCGCCCGATCGCCACCCTCGCCGATTTCAAGGGGCTGAACTTCCGCGTGCTCGGCTCGCCGGTGTTCATCGACCTGTTCAAGGCGCTCGGCGCGAACCCGGTGCCGATGCCCTTCCCCGAGGTCTACAGCGCGCTCGAAACCGGCACCGTCGACGGGCAGGACAACCCGCTCGTCACCGTGCGCGACCTGAAGTTCCATGAGGTGCAGAAGTATCTGACGCCGTCGAAGCACGCCTATTCCGCGCTGCCGATCCTCATCAGCGAACCGTTCTGGAACAGCCTGAGCGATCTCGAACGCAGCCAGATCAAGGAAGCCGTCGTCGCCACCGAGGCCGAGAACCGCCGTCTGATGCGCGACACCTACACCAAGGCGCTCGAATTCCTCGGCACCGAGGGCAAGCTGCAGATCAGCACCTTCTCGCCCGAGGCCCTGGCCGAGATCCGCACCGCGGTGCAGCCGGTCGTCGACGGCATCGTCACCCCGGATCTGAAGCCGCTCTACGAACGGATGGAAGCCGCGATCGCGCAGTGATCGCCGCCCGAGGCAAAACGAGCCCCCTCCCCGCGCGGAGGGGGTTTTCGAACGGAAAGGGAGGACGATGGTCCTTTTCAAGTTCTGCGAGAAGGCCCTGGCGGCTTTCGTCGCCTTGCTGATGTTCACGCTGGTGGCGATGGTCTTCACCAACGTCGTGCTGCGCTACTGCTTCCACTCCAGCTTCGCCGCGACCGAGGAGCTGTCGCGCGTGGTGCTGAGCGTGCTGATCCTCGCCGGGACGGTCCTGGCGTTCTGGCAGACCAGGCATATCGCGATGACCATGCTGGTCGAGAAGCTGCCCCGCCCGGTGCAGACCGTGCTGGTGATCGTGGTAGGCGGCGTGATGCTGTGGTGCGACGCGCTGCTGACCGAGGGCGCGTGGAAACAGGCCGCGATGAACCTCACCTCGTCCTATCCGCCGTCGGGCCTTCCGTCCGCGACGGTCTACGTGATCGCGGCCGGCGCGGGCGCGCTGCTGTTCGCGATCACCGCGGCGCGGATGATCCTCGTGTTGCTCGGCAAGATCGTGCCCGGCGATTTCTTCGG
The DNA here is from genome assembly GCF_000740785.1 of Paenirhodobacter enshiensis. Taxonomy (GTDB): domain Bacteria; phylum Pseudomonadota; class Alphaproteobacteria; order Rhodobacterales; family Rhodobacteraceae; genus Rhodobacter; species Rhodobacter enshiensis. The sequence continues at coordinate 59,832 of NZ_JFZB01000029.1, forward strand.
CGCCGTCGCGCCCGAATACGCGGAGTGAGCCGATGACTCTTCTGATCTTTCTCGGTGTGCTGATCGCCTGCATCGCGGCCGGGATGCCGATCGCCTGGTCGCTGATGGCCTGCGGCATCGCGCTGATGCTGCATCTGGACTTCTTCAACGCGCAGATCATCTCGCAGAACCTGCTGCACGGCACCGACAGTTTCATCCTGCTGGCGATCCCGTTCTTCATCCTTGCGGGCGAGCTGATGAACCGCGGCGGGCTGTCCTTGCGCATCATCGAGCTCGCCATGGCCGCCTTCGGTCATATCCGCGGCGGTCTGGGCTATGTCGGCATCGCCGCCTCGCTGATCATGGCCTCGCTCTCGGGCTCTGCCATCGCCGACAGCGCCGCGCTCGCCGCGATCTTGCTGCCGATGATGAAGCGCGCGGGCTATCCGCCGGGGATCTCGGGCGGCCTGCTGGCCGCGGGCGGCGTCACCGCGCCGATCATCCCGCCCTCCATCGCGCTGGTGGTCTATGGCGCCATCGCCAATATCTCGATCAACGGGCTGTTCATGGCGGCGATCGTGCCGGGCATGCTGCTTGGCGGCGTGCTGGTGATCATCTGGTATTTCATCTCGCGCCGCGCCGATTACGCGCGCCTTGAGAAGAAATCCGGCGCCGAGCTGCGCCGCGCCTTCGTCCGCGCGATCGCGGCGCTGTTCCTGCCGGTGGTGGTGATCGGCGGTCTGCGCATCGGCATGTTCACCCCGACCGAGGCCGCGGTGATCGCGGTGGTCTATTCCACCCTCGTCGGCGCCTTCGTCTATCGCGAACTCGATGTGGTGAATTTCTACGCGGCGCTAATCGATGCCGGGCGGACGTCGGCGGTGGTGATGTTCCTCGTCGGCGCCTCGATGGTGGTGGCCTGGCTGATCACCGTGGCGAACCTGCCCGAGCAGATCATCGAGCTTCTGGGCCCGTTCATGCACAGCCCGCGGCTGCTGGTGCTGCTGATCGTCATCATCACGCTGGTGCTGGGCACCGCGCTCGACTTCACGCCGATGATGCTGATCCTGATGCCGATCATGGTGCCGATGTGCCAGCAGGCGGGGATCGATCTGACCTATTTCGGCATCGTGTTCACCATTGCGGGTGCGCTCGGGATGCTGACGCCGCCGGTGGGCAACGTGCTGAACGTGGTGGCGGGCGTGGGCAACATCGGCCTCGACAAGGTGACGAGAGGGGTCATGCCGTTCCTGCTGATGCAGATCGCGCTGCTGTTCGTGCTGGTGCTGGTGCCAGATATCATCCTGGTGCCGCTGCACGTCCTGCACCCGACGCCCTGAGCACCCCGGCCCCCGCGAAAAGACCCGGGCCCCGTCGCAGGACGGGGCCCTTTCATTGCGCAGCGCACAGCCCGTCTCGGTCGTCGAGAGTTGAGCCAAGCGACGACGGTGCCGGCACCCGGTGGACGGACCGATCAGATCCCGGGCGCGGTATACCCCGCCCCGGCCAGACCGCGATGCAACCACATCCCCAGAGAAATCACGTCATGCACCGCCAGCCCGAAACGGCGCGTCACCGCGCCCGAGAACGGCGGCAGGTTGGTGCATTCGAAAACGATGGCACCGATGTCGGGATGGGTCTGCAGCAGCCCGGCGACGGCGGCGCAGACCTCTGCCTCGATGGCGGCACGATCATAGGGCGCACCGCCTTCGATCAGCGCGTGCAACGCTCCGTCGACCGGCAGACCGGCCCGCGGGGTCTCGGGATCGGCGCCGACCTCGGTGAAATGTCCGGCCGTCAGCGAGGTCGCCTCATAGGTCAGAACCCCCACCCGGCGCCCGCGTGGCAGGCAGCGCGCAACCATCGGGATCTGCATCAGGCTGGAAGTGGCAAGCGGCACGCTCAGCCGCGCGGACAAGACGCCCTGCCGCGCCGCGAGAAAGCCGCATGACGTCAACAGCCCCCGCGCGCCGCGCGCGATCAGCCGCTCGCCCGCAGCGGTGAAGGCATCGAGAAGCTCGGCGTCATCGCCCCCCACCACGCGGCGCGCCGTGGCGCCGGTGACGGTCTCGAACAGCACCTCGAACGGCCAGCTGTCCCGGTTGCCGATGTCACCCGCAGGACGCTCGAACGCGGTGTCGAGCATGATGATCCCGAGGGGCGAAAGTCTGGCATCCTGGCTGGTCATGAGGAAAATCCGTCGCTTGCAAGAGCCCCCGGTCCGGACGTGGACCGCGGGCAGGAGAGGCCCGGGCCGCCTTCGCCGCCCGGGGCCGAGGGCTCAGCCCTGCCGCACCAGCGTGGCGCAGGCGGCCGCGATACGCGCCATCGCCTCGGTCAGATCGGCCTTCGAAGTCGCGTAGGACACCCGGAAATACGGCGAAAGGCCGAAGGCTGCCCCGGGCACCATCGCGACATGCGCGGTCTCCAGCAGCCAGGAGCACAGCGCGCGATCACTGTCGATCACCTGCCCGTCCGGCGTGCGCGCGCCGATCAGGCCGGCGCAGCTCGCGAAGGCGTAGAACGCGCCCTCGGGGCGGCGGCAGGTGATGCCCGGCACGGCATTCAGCGCATCGACCACCAGATCGCGCCGCTCGCGGAAACTCTCGGTGCGTTCGGCGATATAGTCTTGCGGGCCGTTCAGCGCCTCGACCGCCGCCGCCTGCGCGATCGAGCACGGGTTCGACGTCGACTGGCTTTGCACCACCGCCATCGCCGCGATCAGCTCGGCCGGGCCGGCACCGTAGCCGATGCGCCAGCCGGTCATCGCATAGGCCTTGGAGACGCCGTTCACGATCAGCGTGCGCGCCCGCACCCAGGGCGCCAGCGCCGCCGGCGTCACCGGACGGAAGCCATCGTAGACGATATGTTCAT
>NZ_JFZB01000030.1 GCF_000740785.1 Paenirhodobacter enshiensis
GATCAGCGTGCGCGCCCGCACCCAGGGCGCCAGCGCCGCCGGCGTCACCGGACGGAAGCCATCGTAGACGATATGTTCATAGATCTCGTCCGACATCAGCCAGACCTGCGGGTGACGCTCCAGAACCTCCAGAAGCGGCTGGTAATCCTCGGGGCGGTAGGCCGCGCCGCTCGGGTTCGAGGGCGAGTTCAGCATCAGCCAGCGGGTTTTCGGAGTGATCGCCGCCTCGAGCTGCTCGGCCGTCAGCCGGAACCCCGCCTCGGCGCCGCAGGGAATGGTGATCGCGCGCCCGCCGGCGATGTCCACCATCGCGGAATAGGTCGTCCAGTAGGGCGTCGGGATGATGACCTCATCGCCGGGATCGAGCGTGGCCATCAGCGCGTTGAAAATCACCTGCTTGGCACCGGCGCAGACCGTGACCTCGCGCGCGGTGAACTCAAGGCCGTTGTCGCGGCGGAACTTGGCGATGATCGCCGCCTTCAGTGCCGGCGTGCCGTCGAGCGCGGTATATTTCGTCTCGCCGGCCTTCATCGCGGCATAGGCGGCCTCGACGACATTCGGGGGCGTGTCGAAATCGGGTTCGCCCGCGCCGAGGACGATGACCGGAAGCCCGGCCTTGCGCATCTCGGCCGCGCGCGCGCCGATGCGCAGGATCTCGGACACCGATTGCGTGGCAAGCCGGCTGGCCTTGCGAAACGGAACGGAAACGTCAGTCATTGCAGTCCTCACACGATCCGGTTGACGAGAGCGGTATCGCCCGCCCAAAGCTTGTCGAGGTTGCGCGTCAGGATGTCGAGCACGTTCACCTCGTAGCGGCGGGTTTCACCCGCGGTATGCGGCGTCAGCACGACATTCGGCATCGACCACAGCGGCGAATCCTTCGGCAGCGGCTCGACCGCCATCACGTCGAGGCCCGCCCCCGCGAAGCGGCCGGCCTGAAGTGCCGCGATCAGCGCCGGTTCCTCGACGCAACCGCCGCGGGCGACGTTGATCAGGAAGGCGGTGGGTTTCAGCAGCGCGATCGCCTCGGCGTCGATCATGTTGCGCGTCTCGTCGGTGAGCGGGCAGCTCAGCACCACCACATCGGCGCGCGGCAGAAGCGCCTTGACGTCGCGGAAGCTGTGCACCTCGTCGGCGAAGCCCGCGCCCCGGGCCGGATCGCGGCGCACACCGATCACCTTCATGTCGAAGGCCTTCGCCAGCCGCGCGATGCGATCGCCGATACCGCCGAGGCCGACGATCAGCATGGTCTTGCCGGGCAGCTCGTCCTCGCGCTCGGCCGGGTCGGTCTGCTCGGGGCGCCACCAGGCTTTGGCCTGATTGTCGCGCGCCAGCGCCAGCCGCCGGGTCAGCGACAACATCAGCCCGATGGCATGTTCGGACACCGCATTCTTGTTCACGCCCTGACCGCTGGCCAGAACGATGCCGCGCTCGCGCAACGCCGCCAGGTCGTATTGATTGGTCCCCGAGCTGACCGACTGCAGATATTTCAGCCGCCCGGTGCTGGCGAGCAGGTCGTTTTTCCACAGCCCCGAGACCACGAGAACATCGACCTCGGGCAGGCAGGCCTGAAGGTCGTCATAGGTCGAGACCTGGATCGTCTCGATGCCATGACCGGCGCGGTCGAAGATCGGCTTCATGTTGTAGGCGCCGTGGGCAAAACACAGGCGCAGCTTGTCTTTGGCGGGCAGAAGCGTCGTCGTCAGGGTCATTTCGTCACGGTCCTCGGTCTGTTCAGGATGCAAGAGGCCGCGGCCTGACGGGCAGGCCGTGGCGGGCTCGGAGGGGGAAAGGGGCGGCCGGCTCAGATCATCGGAAGCGGCGCGCGGAGAAGGCGGCGATCTCGGCCGGGACGGCCTTGTCCTCGATCAGGTCGGCGACGATTTCGGCGGTTTTCGGACCCGAGGCCAGCCCGACGTGACCGTGACCGAAGGCGTGGAACACGCCCTTCAGCCCGCTCGCCCGGCCGATCACCGGCAGCCCGTCCGGGGTTGAGGGGCGGTTGCCCTGCCAGCGGTTCACCACCAGTTCATCGCGGCGCGCGGCAAGGGCGGGATAGGTGCGCATCAGATGCCCCAGAAGCACATCGGCGCGACGCCAGTCGGGGGCGGCATCGGTCGCCGACAGCTCTACCTGACCCGAGGCGCGCAACCCGCCGCGGGTCATGGTATTGGCCATCTTGCCGTCTTGCGGCATCACCGGGATCTCGGGGCCGAGGCCGGCATTCGGGATCTCGACATGGTAGCCGCGTTCACTCTCGAGCGGCACGCGGTCGCCCGCGAGCTTCGCCAGCGCGGCCGAGCGCGCGCCGGCCGCGATGATCACCGCATCGCACGGCAGCGTCTCGCGGTCGGTGCACACGGCGCTGAGCCGGCCCGCCTCGGACAGGAACCCGGTCACGCGGCCCTGGGTCAGGCGCACGCCCTGCCCTTCGCACCACGACACGATCCCCGCGACATAGCCGCCCGGATCGGTGCAATGCGCCCCCTGAACCACCAGAATGCCGAAGCCGTAGGACGGTGCGAGGTCGGGGATCAGCGCGTGCAGCGCGTCGCGGTCGAGTTCGCGGGTCTCGATACCGTTGTCGCGCCGCACCCGCCAGCTGAGGCCCTCGGTCTCGTAGGCGGCACGGTCGGCGAAGGCGTAGACCAGCCCCTTGCGGTGGATCAGATCCTCCTGCCCGGTCAGCGCGGCAAGGCGGGTATGACGGTCCGGCCCGTCGCGCAGCAACGCGTTCAGAAGCCCGGCGGTGCGGCGGAACCGGGTTTCCGTGACCCCCGCGAGCAGATAGCGCCAAAGCCACGGCAGCAGCCGCGGCAGATAGCGCCAGCGGATCGCCACAGGCCCGAGCGGATCGAGAAGATAGCCCGGGATCTTGCGCCACATTCCCGGGAACGACATCGGAATGATCGAGGCCGGGCTGAGGAAGGCGCCATTGCCATAGCTGGCCGCCTGTGTGCCGCCCGGCAGCGCCTGATCGACCAGCGTGACCCGGAACCCGCGGCCGGTCAGCTCGGCTGCGCAGGAGGCGCCGATGATGCCGGACCCGACGACGACGACATGTCTGGAAGAAGACGCCACGGATTTTTCCTCATTGGCCCGGACGAAACGCCGTTCGGGGCAGTCGAATTATGGCCGCGCAGCGGCCTGCCGACGCGCCTCGGGGACCGGCACGACAGGTCTCCGGACGCGACAAGGATTGTGTGCCATGCCTCTCCGTATCTTGAAATGGCTGAAAATTTCGCTCGTGGATGATTTTAAGTCATCGCCTGCCCGTGTGCCGCAGAGGCAAGCCGAAACCGTCCGAAATCCCGCCCGGCACGACGCCCCGCCCCGCTCGCGGCCGTCGGCCATCGCGCAGCGCGGCGAATTCCGGGGCATGGGCTACATCTCGGACTTGCGTTTTGGCCGCTTCTTGCGCAGAAGACAAAGGCTGGCCCCGTGGCTCAACTGGATAGAGCAGCCCCCTCCTAAGGGGCAGGTTGGTGGTTCGAATCCACTCGGGGTCACCATTTATTCCTGTGAAATCAGCAAGATGCGGCATTCCACCTCGGTGCGGATGCAGCTTCCGTCCGGATTTTCCGTGCCGAACCATCGAACGGAGGAAGAACGCCGGTACAAATCCCGTACAGGCGGGAGGCATCTTCGCCGCTCAGGCGCCACAAATCCGCATGAAAAACCCCGGCTCGGCGGCAACCGAGTCCGGGGTCAGCATTGAACAGAAAGCGCGAAACTTCCTGCCGGCAGATTACCCGGATCGGGGCCAAAATGCAATCGTGGCCCTCGGGGCGGAGGTGCGCTCATGAGTGCCCGCCTGACCCATTCCGGCCTGCCCGAAGGACTCCCCCCGTTCACCTTGCTCAACATGCTGGACCGGCTGCGGCATCAGCTCGGTCTCGGAAAAGGCGAGATTGCCTATCTGCGGTTCGCCTTCACCAGGCTCAGCCCGCAGGACTTTGCCCGCGGCCATATCTGCGCGATCTGGTACAAGGTCGGTCGTCTGGCCGATGAGCTTGGCCTCAGCCCGCGGCAGATCTGCCGGATCGAAGCCGCATTGGAACGTCTTGGTTTCATTCTGCGCACGGCGCGGCACAACCGGTCGCGCGATGGACGTCGGGCGGAAGATGGGCGGATCGCCGCCGCCTGGGGGATCAACTTCGCTCCGCTGATCGAGCGCGCGGCCGAGATCCGGCGCTTGTCACAGGCCGCGGCCCGGCGAACCGAGCGGCTGAAGGAAGATCGCGCCCGCATCACCGCTCTGATCCGAGAGATCCGCGATCTGGATTGCGCAGAGGCGCTTTCGGCCGCCCGCGCGGTACTGCCGCGCCTGCGGGCTTCGGAGATCGGCGCGCGGGAGAAGCTGGAGACGGTCATTTCCGCGCTGGAAGCGGTGCTTGCCGATTTTTCTGCCCCGATTGGTCAGACCTCCCCGTCCGCGGCGGCGGACGAAAATGTCCGACCTGATACGAAGAAGAAAACCAATATCAAAACCTGTAGCGAGGCCCTGCCGACGCCGCAGACCACCCCGGCGCAGCTTTGGCTGCTGGCCTCGGACGGGCTGAGAGAGGCGATCCGGCTTTATGCCTCGGCCCTGGATCCGGGGCGAGCCCCGGGATGGCAGGCGATCGCGATGGCCGCGCGGGACCGGGCGATGGAGCATGGCGTGCCGGCCGGAGACTGGCAGCGCAGCTGCGATCTTCTGGGCGAGGAACGGGCCAGCCTGTGCCTGATGCTGGTCGATCGAAATGCCGAAAGACGCGACCGATACCGCGTGCGGAATCTGCCGAAGACCTTCGGTGGCATGATCCGGCGCGAGGCAAGGCGGCGCGGGGTCGCCGACCGGCTGCTTGCCGAGTTGCGGCAGTTTCTGGTCCGGCTGGAGCGGGAGGGCTGAGGCGATGAGAGGCTCAAAACGCGGTAGCTCAGTCTGGCCCGGAGTAGGCGACTTTCCCGGTTTCGGCATTTAGCAAGGTTACGCTTGTGGCTACGCCCCCGCACCTTGCGAGGGAAGGGACACCCTTCCCCTCGACCCCAACCCCGCTGCGAAACAGGGCGAGCACGCATGACAGAACTCTTGCCGGATCGCAGCTGTTCGCTGCATGTGCGCTGCTCGAAAGAGGAACGCGCGCGCTGGAAGGCGAAGGCCGCAGCGCATCAGATGCCGTTGTCAGAGTATCTGCGCGCGGCCCTCGACGGGGCGCCCTCGGGGCGGCGGCGGGCTCCGCCCGCGGTCGATCACCGGCTGCTGGTGCAGGTGGCGCGGGCGGGCAACAACCTCAACCAGATCGCCCGCGCGCTGAATGCCGCCCACCGCAGCGGGGCACCGCTGGATGCGCTCGCGGTGCTGGCCGAGCTGATCGAGATCAACCGCGCCCTGCGCGCCGCGCTGGAGAGCTTCTCGCGATGATCATCCGTTTCTTCGATCAGGGCGACGGCAACGGTGCGGCGGCGGTCGACTATCTGCTCGCCGCCGAGGTGCGCGCCTACGACGACGCACGCCGCCCCATTCCCGACCAGACCAGGCATCGCGCGATCCTGCCCGAGGTGTTGGGCGGCGATCCGGAACGCACCCGCGCCCTGATCGACGCCTGCCCGCGCAAGTGGCGCTACACCTCGGGCGTGATCGCTTTCGCGGCTTCGGATACACCGGACGAGACCGAACAGGCGGAGGTCCGCGCGGGCTTCGAGGCCGCGGCCTTCGCCGGCCTCGCCCCGGATCAGCGCGATATCCTTTGGGTGCGGCACCGCCATCAGGGCAATGTCGAGCTGCATTTCCTGATCCCGCGCACGGAACTGCACCGCGGCCGCGCTTTCAACCCGGCCCCGCCCGGGGCGGAGCGTTATTTCAACGCCTTTCGCGACTATTGGAACGCGCGCAAGGGCTGGGCCGATCCGGCGGATCCGGCCCGGCGCCGCGACCTGCGCCCCGTGGTCGAACAGGGCGAGCGCGGCGCGATCCGTTCCGCGATCCACGCGCTGATGATCGAACGGATCGAGGCCGGAGAGATCCGCGATCACGCCGGGATCCTTGCCGCGCTCGCCGGTCTGGGCGATGCGGGGCTGGAGATCAAACCGCCCCGCGAAACACGGCGCAAGAGCGCGCGCCCGAAGCGCCCGGCAACCCGCGTCACCCTGCGCCGGATCGGTTCGACCGACACCCGCGAAACCTACCGGCTGGAAGACCGGATCTTTCACGAGGACTGGACGGCAGAGGAGTATTTCTCGGGCAAGGCGGCGCGGGCAGCTGGCGAATGCCACAAGGTAGCGCCGCCCGAACATGTCGAGGAACTGCGTCTGAAGCTGGAAGCAGCCATCGCGCGCCGCGCGGCCTCCAACCGGGCCCGTTATGGCGGAAGGGTGCGGAAGTCGGCGGATGCGGTCGAGGGGGCGCGTCTGACCGCGGCCTTCATGGCCCGGAACGGCGCGCCGCAAGATCCGCTGGTGCCGGCGCCGATCCTGAAGCTGGATGACGTGCCCGAAGTGTCCCCTCCGGAAACGCCCGAGCCGCGCCCGGAACTTCCCTGGGAGCGGGCTGCGCCTCGCCAACCTGTGCGACGGCGGAAGCGGCCCGCCCTGCTGTCCCGATCCCCCGAACCAGAGGAGCCCCTGCCCGATGGACGAGCTGACCCCGCTCGAAAAAGAGCTGCTGCGCTGCGTCGAGAGTTTGCTGACCATGTCGAAAGACGCCGACGCCGGCATGGCGCAATTGGAACGCTCGCTCAGGACTGTGAACGCCGATCTGGCACGTTGCGAGAGCTTGCTGACCTCTTCGGTCGAGGAACGGTTGCGCGCCTTGGAAGAGGGGCAGCGGCAATTGCTGAGCTTGCTCAGAAGGTTGTCGCCCGGCTGACCGGTCGGCCCGGGCCTCAGGGCTCGCCGCGGCGCAGGGGATTTTCACACTGGTGAGGACGCACGGAAGTGCATCAGTGCGGATTGTATGAGGTGGTCCCCATTTTCCGGACAGTTTTG
>NZ_JFZB01000031.1 GCF_000740785.1 Paenirhodobacter enshiensis
GTTTCGTCCGTTCGTACTTTGCCTTTGCCATTTCGCGGGCGCCTCTGGGTTCGGGGGCCGGCACCGGCCCGTGTCAATATCGCCGGCTACCTATTGCTCCGGGCGGAAAAAATCAAGCCCAGTCCGCAGTCCCGGCGCAGATCGGACGTGGCGGCGTGGCCAATGCGCATACAGTCCGCGCCATGCCCCGCCGCCGCCCCGCGGAGGGACGCCGGAGCGGAGATCGACGCCGTCCCGAAGCCGGGTTTCAGCCGGTGAAGCGGTTGTCGCGCGGGAAGCCGCGCGGCGCCATGCGCCCCGCCGTCGCACGCTTTCCAAGCCATTCCGACAGGTCGGATTCGGTGCGGGTGCGTCCGGCCGGATCCTTCCAGCTCAGCCCCTCGGCGCGGGCGAAGGTGATGGCGTCGGCGAGCCCGCCGTCCTTGAACTTCTGCAACCTGACGCCCTTGCCGCGCGCCATCTCCGGCAGCTCGTCGAGGGCGAAGACCAGCATCTTGCGATTCTCGCCGACGCAGGCGACCGAATCGCCCGAGACCGGCCGGAACACCGCGGTGCGGATCCCCTCGCGCATGTTCAGCACCTGCTTGCCGGCGCGGGTCTGGGCGATCAGCTCCTCGGCGGGGGCGACGAAACCGTCGCCCTCGGACGAGGCGAGCAGGTATTTCTCGCCCGGTTTCGGCACCACGACATGGGTGATCTCGACCTCGTTCGGGATGTCGACCATCAGCCGCAGCGGATCGCCCATGCCGCGCCCGCCGGGCAGCGCGGCACCCAGCACCGTCCAGGCCCGCCCGTTCGAGCCCATCAGCACGATACGGTCGGTGGTCTCGGCATGGAGCGCGAAGGCCGGCCCGTCGCCGTCCTTGAACTTCACCTCGGCATCGAGCGGCTGCGTGCCCTTCATCGCGCGCACCCAGCCCATCTTCGACACGATGACGGTGATCGGCTCGCGCTCGATCATCGCCTCGATCGGCACCTCGACGACCTCGCCGGCCTCGGCGAAATCGGTGCGGCGCCGGCCGATGGCCGTGGCCTTGCCGAAGGCCTTGCGCACCGCGCCGAGTTCGGTCGAGATGGTCTTCCACTGCGCCTTCTCGGAGGCGAGCAGCGCCTCGAGCCCGTCGCGCTCCGTCATCAGCCCGTCGCGCTCGGCGCGCAGTTCCATTTCCTCAAGCCGGCGCAGACTGCGCAGGCGCATGTTCAGGATCGCCTCGGCCTGGGCTTCGGTCAGCCAGGCGGTGGCACCCTCGACCGGCCAGGGTTCGGCCATCAGGGCCTGCTTCGGCTCGTCCTCGTGGCGGATGATCTCGATCACCCGGTCGAGGTTGAGATAGGCGACGATGTAGCCTTCGAGGATCTCCAGCCGTTTCGCGATCTGGTCGAGCCGGTGCTGCGAGCGCCGGCACAGCACATCGCGGCGGTGGTCGAGGAAGGCGCGCAGCACCTCCTTGAGCGAGCACACCTTCGGCACCGTGCCGTCGATCAGCACGTTCATGTTCAGGCTGAACCGGACTTCGAGTTCCGAGTTGCGGAACAACATGCCCATCAGCTGCTCGGGGTCGACGGTGCGTGCGCGCGGTTCCAGAACGATGCGCACGTCATCGGCGCTTTCGTCGCGCACGTCGGCGAGGGCGGGGACCTTCTTCGCCTCGATCAGCTCGGCCAGACGCTCGATCAGCTTGGATTTCTGCACCTGATAGGGGATCTCGGTGACGACGATCTGCCAGTTGCCGCGGCCGAGGTCTTCCTTCGTCCAGCGCGCGCGGAGCCGGAACGCGCCGCGCCCGGTGCGATAGGCGTCGAGGATATTCTCGCGCGGTTCGACGAGGATGCCGCCGGTCGGGAAATCCGGGCCGGGGATCAGATCGACAAGGGCGGTGTCGTCGATCTCGGGGGTGCGGATCATCGCCAGACACCCCTCGATCAGCTCGTCGAGGTTATGGGGCGGGATGTTCGTCGCCATGCCGACCGCGATCCCCGAGGCGCCGTTCGCCAGAAGGTTCGGGAAGGCCGCGGGCAGCACCACGGGCTCGCTGAGCGTGCCATCGTAATTCGGGCGGAAATCGACGGCATCCTCGGCCAGGCCTTCGAGCAGCGCCTCGGCCGGGGCGGCCATGCGCGCCTCGGTGTAGCGGCTGGCGGCGGGACTGTCGCCGTCGATGTTGCCGAAGTTGCCCTGACCGTCGACCAGCGGATAGCGCATCGCGAAATCCTGCGCGAGTCGCGCCATCGCGTCATAGATCGCGGCATCGCCATGCGGGTGATAGTTGCCCATCACGTCGCCCGAGATCTTGGCCGATTTGCGGAAGCCCCCGGTCGAGCTGAGCTTCAGCTCGCGCATCGCGAAGAGGATGCGCCGGTGCACCGGCTTCAGCCCGTCGCGGGCGTCAGGCAGCGCGCGGTGCATGATCGTCGACAGCGCATAGGTCAGGTATCGGCTGCCGATGGCGCGCGCCAGCGGTTCGGAAGAGGTCGGGGGATGCTTGATGTCGTCGTGATCGCTCATGCGCGCGACATTACCGGCGGGGCGGCGGGGGGTCCAGAAGCAAAGCGCGCGGGCGGGCCGGGGCTTTGGACGGGGGAAGCCGCTTCGCCGAAGGAGAGGTGGGGTAGCTCTGCCCCGCAGAAAGTTAAGAGAGGGGGCTCTGCCCCGCAGAAAGAATAGCGAGGGGGCTCTGCCCCCTCGGGCCTTCGGCCCTCACCCCCGGGATATTTGCGGAAAGATGAAAGAGGGGGGGCGCTCTCGCGAGGGGAGGCAGAAAGGTTCGGGCCGGGTCAGGCGAGGCTTTTCTTGTAGCAATCGGGGTTCATGTCGCGGATGTCGGTGCTGATCGCGGCGATCTTCGGGAAGGCTTCGCGCAGGGCGGCGACGAGGGCGCGCGAGAGGCCGAGTTTCATCGCGTCGCTGCGTCCGGCGAGCAGCAGCACCGTCACATGGATGAATGAGCGCCGCCCGTCGCCGAACAGGATCGCTTCGGGCTGCGTGGTGCGGAGCTTGAGATCCTCGGGCTTGATGAAGCCGCAGCCGGCGCAGATGTCGAAGGCGAGGCGCATCGCGTGGGCGCCGTCGAAATCGGCAGGGGTTTCGGTGAAATGCTCGATGACGACATGAGGCATGGGGGAGACCTTCGTTCGGGGTGACATTGGCCGGACCGGGATATCCGGTCCGGAGGCGGGTGTATCTGCAGACGGGCGGATCAGAACAGGGCGAAATACTCGCGCTGTTCCCATTCGGTGACGGTCGAGAGGTAGCGCTTCCATTCGGCGCGTTTCAGGACCGACATGTAGTCGGTGAATTCGGATCCCAGCATGGCGCGAAACAGCGTGCCGGCCTCGAAAGCCTCGATCGCGGCGATCAGGCTCGGGGGCAGGGCGCGGGCCTCGGCGGTATAGGGGTTCTCGACCGGGGCCGGGGCGGCGAGACCGCGCTCGATCCCCGAGACGCCCGACAGGATCTGCGAGGCGAAGTAGAAATACGGGTTGGCGGCGGGTTCGGCGACGCGGTTCTCGATGCGGCTGGCGCTGTCGCCGGGCACCATCAGCGCGCGGATCATCGCGCCGCGGTTGTCATGGCCCCATTCGATCCGGTCGGGGGCGAGGGCGAAGGGGCGATAGCGCTTGTAGCCGTTCACCGTGGGCGTGGTCAGCAGGCAGCTTTCGCCGGCGTGCTCCAGCAGTCCGGCGATCCAGGCGCTCGCAAGCGGCGGCAGGCTGTCGCCTTCGGTGGGCATGAACAGGTTCGCGCCCGAGGCATCGCTCAGCGACTGATGCAGATGCCAGCCGCTCGAGGCGGTGTTCTCGACATTCGGGCGGCACATGAAGGTGGCGTGCATCCCCTCGCGGGCGCAGACCTCTTTCACCATGGTGCGGAACATCATCATGTTGTCGGCATGGGCCATCGGATCGGCGGGCTCGAAGGTGAACTCGAACTGGCTCGGTCCCATCTCGACCTCGGTCGAGCGCACCGGCAGCCCGAGGGCCTGGGCATGGCGGCGCAACAGGTCCATCACCGGCTCCAGCCGGTCGTAATTGGTTTCCGAAAGATACTGATAGCCCTGATCGAGCAGGCGGGTTTCGGGCGGGCGGCCGGGCATCCCGGTCTCGGTGTGGCTCAGGCCTTCGGAGACGCGCTCGAAGACGTGGAACTCGACCTCGAGGCCGACGGTCAGGGCAAGGTCGTGGCGCGCCAGCCGTTCGATGGCGCGGCGCAGCACCGGGCGGGCGGCGAAGGGCAGCGGCTGGCCGTCGCGGGTGCAGGGGTCGCAGAAGATCCAGGCGGAATGCGGGCTCCAGGGCAGGATGCGGAAGGTCGCGGGATCGGGCACCAGCAGCATGTCTCCCGCCCCCGCCATCGTCGCCATCGCACCCTCGGGGCGGCCGTCCCAGATCGGGAAGACGGTGCGGTTCGAGGTGTCCTTGAGCAGGAGCGAGCCCGGCACGCTCAGCCCCGAGCGGAACACCGAGGCGAGCGCCCCCGCCGTCACCGTCTTGCCGCGCAGCACGCCATGCTGGTCGGCAAAAAGGACGCGCACCGTCTCGACGGGGCCGGAGGCGATCTCGTCCACCAGCGTCGCGGCGGCGCCCGGATCGGCGAGCAGCCCCTCGCGCGCGAGGCGGCCGGAGCGGATGGCGTCGAAGGTCGGGGAAGTCATGTCGGATGTCCTTTCTGGATCATGCGACAGGTCCCGCCGGGGCCTGCCAGAGGGTATGAGGGCCGGGGGTCAGGCGGCGTCGGCCTGCGCGTGAAGCAACGGCTGGCCCGGGTCCGCGGCGCGTGCCGGGTCGAGCGGCACGCCCGCCGCGATCAGCCGCCGTGCCGCCATGTGATCGGCCGCGGCATTGAGCGAGACGGCCGAGACCAGCCGGTGGCGCGCATCGAGATGCAGGACCGAAAACCCGGCTTCGCCCGGCGTGCCGCGCAGCAGCGCCGGGGCGTCGGGGCAGGGGAAGCCCGCCATCTGCAACCGCAGATCGTATTGATGCGACCAGAACCACGGCACCGCCGCGAAGGGTGTCGCGGCACCGAGCAGCACCGCCGCGGCGTGGCGGCCCTGATCGGCGGCGTTCTGGATCGATTCGAGCCGCAGCGGCGCGCCGGCCCCCGGCGGGGTGAAGGCCGCGCAATCGCCGATCGCCTGGATCGCCGGATCCGAGGTGACGAGCGCCGCATCGACCGCGATCCCGCCCGCGGCGAGCGTCAGCCCGGCCGCCTGCGCGAGGCCCGTCTCGGCGGTGCAGCCGATGCCCGCGACCACCGCGTCGCAGCGGATCTCGCGGCCGTCGGCAAGGCGCAGGGCACGGGCGCGCGTCCCGTCGAGCACCGCTGCGACCGGGCCGCAGGCGAGGCGCAGGTCCACCCCCTCGGCGCGGTGGCGGGCGAGGAGGACCCCGGTCGCCACGGCGGGCAGCGCGCGGGCGAGGCAGCGCGGCGCCGCCTCGAACAGGATGACACCGGCCCCGGCCTTGCGCGCGGCGGCGGCGACTTCGAGGCCGATGAACCCGCCGCCGATCACCGCGAGCCGCTGGCCCGGGCGCAACGCCTTGCGCAGGGCGCGGGCGTCGGTCAGATCGCGCAGGACGTGGATGTTCTCGGCCGCGGCGCTCAGCCGGCGCGGCGTGGCGCCGGTGGCGAGGATCAGCCGGTCATAGCCGAGTGTCTCGCCGCTGTCGGTGTGCACACGCCTGAGGGCGCGGTCGATGGCCGTGACGCGGCAGTTCAGCTTCAGCGCGATGTCATTGGCTTCGTAGAACGGCAGCCCCTTGAGGGGCGGGGCGTCGGGGCGGTCCTCGGTCAGGAAGGCTTTCGACAGATCGGGGCGCTGGTAGGGCAGCCGGTCCTCGGCCGAGAGCAGGGTTATCGGGCCGCTCCAGCCGCCCTGACGCAGCGACTGCGCCGCCTGCACCCCGGCGTGCGAGGCACCGACGATGACCACATGGCCGGCCATTCCCGGGGCGCCGTCCATCATTCGGCCGCGGGGATGTCGAAGACGGCGCCGTCCATCGCGGCGGTCACCGCGATCTGGCACGACAGCCGGCTGCGGGGACCGCGTTCGACCTCGGTGCAATCGAGCATCGCGTCCTCGTCCGGGCCGGGCGTGCCCAACCCCTCGGGGGCGAAGACATGGCAGGTGGCGCAGGACAGGCAGCCGCCGCATTCGCCTTCGATGCCGGCGACGCCGTTCATCACCGCGGCCTCCATGACCGACTGGCCGGGGGTGGCGGGGACGCGGGTCTCGGTGCCGGCGGCAGTGCGGAAGATCAGGGTGATGGGGTCGGGCATGGGATCCTCGGACGTCTGGAAGGGGCGGGATGCGGGGGTGGAACGGGCCCCCGGAAGGCGAGTGACGGCGCGGTGTGGCGGCCGTCGGGTTCAGAAAGACCTTGTTCCGGCTGGGGTTTGCGGACATGAAGAAGGCCGGGCCGGGGTTTGTCGGCGCGCCGCGGACACTCGGTCGGCCGCCCCCGTCATGCGCAGCGCGGAGTGCATCGGTTTCGACATGGCTATCCAACCTTTCTGCCGGAGTCGCTGTGTGCCCGGACGGGCCGTGCCCGGAGCGCGCGCCCCGTGCCGGGGATCGCGTCGTCTGAGGTCGGTCCGTTGTGCGATAATACACCAAATGGTGTATCCGAAATCGGGGTTCAAACTGAATTGCGGGTGCGCGGGGAGGACCCCGACGGAAATGATGGGTTTCGCATATATTTTAGGCGGCACTGCGCCGAAAACGGCACGGAAGGAAAACGGGCGTGACTGAAAACGGTCCGGGCGACAGCCGGCAGCCCGGGATTCCGGTGCGCGACATCTCGTTGACCTTCATGAAGGGCATGACGGTGCTGCGCGCCTTCGACGAGGAGCACTCGCACCTGACGCTGGCCGAGATTTCGCGCCTGACCGGGATCGAGCGGGCGGTGGTGCGCCGGCTGGTGCTGACGCTGGTCCAGATGGGCTATGTCCGCAAGGAGGCGAACCGCTACGCGCTGACGCCGCATATTCTCGTGCTCGGAGGCTCGTTCCTGCGGGCGAACCAGTTCGGCCGGCTGGTGCAGCCGCTGATCGAGATGTGCGCGCAGGATCTGGGGTTCAGCGTCGGGCTGGCGATGGGCGACGGCACCGATGCGGTCTATGTGGCGCAGGGCTCGCAGTCGAACGCGCGCTATACCTTCGGCTTCACGGTGGGCAGCCGGCTGCCGTTGCTGACCACCTCGATCGGGCGGATGCTGCTTGCCTGGGGCGACCCGGACTGGGCGAAAGGCGTGATCGAGACCGCGCCGTTGCAACCCCACACGCCCGAGACGCTGCTGGACCGCGCCGCCATCGCGCGCGCCGTCGCCGACAGCCGGGCGACGGGGGTGAGTATCACGCAAGGCGAGTTCGAGGCCGGTGCGACCGGGATCGCGGTGCCGGTCGGCCCGCTCGGGGCGGCGAAGGCGGCGCTCGGGTTTTCCGAGCCCGCGGCGACCGTGCCGCCCGAGGATTACGACCGCTGCATCGCCGTGCTGCGCCGCTATGCCGGCAACATCGCCGCGGTGATGAGCTGAGCGATTGCCGCGCGGTGCGATGCGCCGGGCGGACCGAAGATTTCGCCGGGGCTGCCATTTCGGGCCCCGGCTCCGGAGAGGAGGACTGTAACAATGACTGACAAGACCCTTGGATTCGATACGCTCGCCGTCCATGCCGGCGCCGAGCCCGATCCCGCCACCGGCGCGCGCCAGGTGCCGATCTACCAGACCACGGCCTATGTGTTCCGCGATGCCGCCCATGCCGCGCGGCTCTTCAACCTCGAGGAAGTGGGCTACATCTATTCGCGGCTGACCAACCCGACGGTTTCGGCGCTGGTGAACCGGGTCGCGGCGCTTGAAGGTGCGGTGGGCGGCGTCGCCTGTTCCTCGGGGCACGCGGCGCAGATCATGGCGCTGTTCCCGCTGATGGCGCCGGGGTGCAACGTGGTGGCGTCGTCGCGGCTTTACGGTGGCACGATCACCCAGTTCAGCCAGACCATCCGCCGCTTCGACTGGTCGGCGCGCTTCGTCGATACCGACGATCTGGCCGCGGTCGAGGCGGCGATCGACGAGAACACCCGCGCGCTGTTTTGCGAGACCATCGCCAATCCGGGCGGCTATGTCTCGGATCTCGACGCGCTGGCGAAGATCGCCGAGCGCGCCGGCATCCCGCTGATCGTCGACAACACCACCGCCACGCCCTGGCTGGTGCGCCCGATGGAGCATGGCGCGACGCTGGTCGTGCATTCGGCCACCAAGTATCTGACCGGCAACGGCACCGTCACCGGCGGTCTGGTGCTCGATTCGGGCAAGTTCGACTGGTCGGCGAGCGACAAGTTCCCCTCGCTCAGCCAGCCAGAGCCCGCCTATCACGGGCTGACCTTCCACAAGGCGCTCGGCCCGATGGCCTATACCTTCCACTCCATCGCGGTCGGTCTGCGCGATCTGGGCATGACGATGAACCCGCAGGGCGCGCATTACACGCTGATGGGGGTCGAGACCCTCGGTCTGCGCATGGAGCGTCACGTGAAGAACGCTCAGGCCGTCGCCGAATGGCTGGAGGCCGATCCGCGCGTCGATTTCGTCACCTATGCCGGGCTGAAATCCTCGCCCTGGTATGAGCGCGCGCAGCGGATCACCCCCAAGGGGGCGGGGGCGCTGTTCACCGTGGCGGTGAAGGGCGGCTATGAGGCCTGCGTGAAGCTGGTGAGCAGCCTCAAGC
Organism: Paenirhodobacter enshiensis; assembly: GCF_000740785.1. GTDB lineage: Bacteria > Pseudomonadota > Alphaproteobacteria > Rhodobacterales > Rhodobacteraceae > Rhodobacter > Rhodobacter enshiensis. The sequence continues at coordinate 8,720 of NZ_JFZB01000031.1, forward strand.
TGTTCAGCCATGTCGCGAACCTCGGCGATACGCGCAGCCTGATCATCCATCCGGCCTCGACCACGCACAGCCAGCTCGATGAAGAGGCGCTGGTGAAGGCGGGGGCGGCGCCGAACGTGGTGCGCATCTCCATCGGGATCGAGGATGTCGCCGACATCATCGCCGATCTCGATCAGGCGCTGGCGCAGGCGACGGCCTGATTTCCGCCCTTTCGGGGAGTGCAGCGGCCTCCGGCAGTCTTGCCGGGGGCCGTTTTCGTTTGCGTGCCTTCCGGTGCTGGGGCGCCCCACTTGCATTCCGCCCGTGGTCTCATATACTCTCCCCCAGTATATGAAATCCCGGTCGGAGAAAGCCGCGCCGATGCCCAACAATCCCGAGGACAAGAAGCGCGTGCTGACCCGTGTGCGCCGCATCCGCGGTCAGTGCGACGCGCTCGAACGCGCGCTGGAGGGCGGCGAGGCCTGTGCCCCGATCCTGCAGCAGATCGCCGCGGTGCGCGGCGCGATCAACGGGCTGATGGCCGAGGTTCTCGAAGCCCATGTCCGCGACGAGTTCGGCGCGGACGACGCCCGCGGTCAGGAGCTTCTGGCTCTGCTGCGCAGCTACATCAAATGACCCGTTTCCGGCTGGCATATGCCCGGCCGACCTGTCCCGGCGCCACCCGCGCCCCCTGCCTTATGGAGAAGACCAGATGAAATCCCGTGCCGCAGTGGCCTTCGCGCCCGGCAAGCCCCTCGAGATCGTCGAGATCGACGTCGCGCCGCCGAAGAAGGGCGAGGTGCTGATCAAGATCACCCATACCGGCGTGTGCCATACCGATGCCTTCACCCTGTCGGGCGACGACCCGGAAGGTGTGTTCCCCTGCGTTCTCGGCCATGAGGGCGCGGGTGTGGTGGTCGAGGTGGGCGAGGGCGTGACCTCGGTCGCGCCGGGCGATCACGTGATCCCGCTTTACACCGCGGAATGCGGCGAATGCGAGTTCTGCAAATCCGGCAAGACCAACCTTTGCGTCGCGGTGCGCGCGACCCAGGGCAAGGGCCTGATGCCCGACGGCACCACGCGCTTCTCCTACAACGGCGAGCCGATCTATCACTACATGGGCTGCTCGACCTTCTCGGAATATACCGTGGTGGCAGAGGTTTCGCTTGCCAGGATCAACGAGCACGCGAACCATGAAGAGGTCTGTCTTCTGGGCTGCGGCGTGACCACCGGCATCGGCGCCGTGCACAACACCGCCAAGGTGCAGCCGGGCGATTCCGTCGCGGTGTTCGGGCTGGGCGGCATCGGCCTCGCGGTGATCCAGGGCGCGCGTCAGGCCAAGGCCGGCCGGATCTTCGCCATCGACACCAACCCGGAGAAATTCGTTCTGGCGCGGCAGTTCGGCGCGACCGACTGCATCAACCCGAAGGATTACGACAAGCCGATCCAGCAGGTGATCGTCGAGATGACCGGCTGGGGCGTGGATCATTCGTTCGAATGTATCGGCAACGTCAATGTCATGCGCGCGGCGCTCGAATGCGCGCATCGCGGCTGGGGCCAGTCGGTGATCATCGGCGTCGCGGGGGCGGGGCAGGAGATCTCCACCCGGCCGTTCCAGCTGGTGACCGGGCGCAAGTGGATGGGCACGGCCTTCGGCGGCGTGAAGGGCCGTTCGCAGCTGCCGGGCATGGTCGAGGACGCGATGCACGGCGAGATCGAGCTTGCCCCCTTCGTCACCCACACCCTGCCGCTCGGTGAGATCAACGAGGCCTTCCATCTGATGCACGAAGGCAAGTCGATCCGCACCGTCATCCATTACTGAGACCAGCGACCGTTTCCGGGCCCCGGCCCGGAGGCGGTCCGAACCCGGAGGCCCCCATGGACCTGATCGAGGAACACCGCGCCGCCGAAGGCACGCAGCGCGTTTACCGGCACCGTTCCGAGGTGCTCGACTGCGAGATGAAAGTTGCGGTCTTCCTGCCGCCCGCGCCCGAGGGCGCGCGCCTGCCGGTGATCTACTGGCTGTCGGGCCTGACCTGCACGGAGCAGAATTTCATCACCAAGGCCGGCGCGCAGCGTTACGCGGCCGAGCACGGGGTGGTTCTGGTCGCCCCCGATACCAGCCCGCGCGGCGAGGGCGTGGCGGACGATCCGGCCTATGACCTGGGGCAGGGGGCGGGGTTCTACCTGAACGCGACGGAAGCGCCCTGGGCCGCGCATTACCGGATGCACGATTACGTCGTCCACGAGCTGCCGGCGCTGATCGAGGCGGAGCTGCCCGTGTCCGACCGGCGCAGCATCATGGGCCATTCGATGGGCGGGCATGGCGCGATCGTGCTGGCGCTGCGCAATCCGGGCCGCTACCGGGCGGTGAGTGCGTTCTCGCCCATCGTGACGCCGTCGCAGGTGCCCTGGGGGCGCAAGGCCTTCACCGCCTATCTGGGCGCGGATGAGGCCGCCTGGGCCGAGTGGGACGCGCTTGCGCTGCTGGCGGGGGCCGCCGAGCGGCTTCCCATCGTGATCGAGCAGGGTGGTGGGGACGAGTTCCTCGGCCCGCAGCTGCGTCCGGAGGATTTCGTCGCCGAGGCGGAGCGGCTGGGCCATCCGGTCGCGCTGCACCTGCGGCCGGGTTACGATCACAGCTATTACTTCATCGCGAGCTTCATCGGGGCCGAGATCGCGCGTCATGCGATGGTGCTGAAGGGGTGAAACTTCCCCGCGCCGGTTTTTCGGCGCGGGCGGATGGGGGCTCTGCCCCCGTCTCCTTCGGAGACTCCCCCGGGATATTTTCGGAAAGATGAATGGGGAAGGGCGGGATTATCGGGCGATGGCGGCCTTGATGACGGCGCGGGCCTCGGGCGAGGACCAGTCGGCGCCGCCGATCAGCCGGGCGATTTCGTGGCCGTCGCGGTCGATCAGCACGCTCACCGGCAGGCCCATCACCCCCATGCCGCGCGCGATGCGCTGGCTTTCGTCCTGATAGCGCGGCAGGTGCGTCACGCCCGCCTGATCGAAGAACCGCGCGATCTGGCCTTGCGGGTTGCGCCCGCTCGCGATGGTGACGACGGCGAAATCGGGGCCGGCCATCGCGCCTTGCAGCGCGTCGAGTTCCGGCATCTCGGTGCGGCAGGGCACGCACCAGGTGGCCCAGAAGTTCAGCAATACCACCTTGCCGTGGAATTCGGTCATCGAATGGGCGGCGCCGGTCTCGTCGGTAAACGGCAGGTCGGGGACGGGGAGCGGCGTTTCCATCACCGCGAGGCGCGACATCTCGCCTTGCCGCAGCGCCGTGAGTTCGGCCGAAAGCGGGCTGGCCGCGGCCGGCAGCGCATTTGCGCAAAGGCTCAGGGCCGTATAAAGGACGAGGGAACGCAGTGTGAGCGGGCGCAGCATGGTGCCTCCGACGAAGGGCAAGACGATGACCGACAGCCAGAAATCCTCGAACGCGATGTGGGGCGGGCGTTTCGCCTCGGGACCGGACGCGATCATGGAGGCGATCAACGCCTCGATCTCGTTCGACAAGAGGCTCTACGCGCAGGACATCCGCGGCAGCCGGGCCCATGCGGCGATGCTGGCCGCGCAGGGCATCCTTACGCATAGCGATGCCGAGGCGATCCGGGAAGGCCTTCTCACGGTGTTGTCAGAGATCGAGAAGGGCGATTTCCCGTTCTCGACCGCGCTCGAGGACATTCACATGAACGTCGAGGCGCGGCTGAAGGCGCTGATCGGCGAGCCGGCCGGGCGGCTGCACACGGCGCGGTCCCGGAACGATCAGGTCGCGACCGACTTCCGTCTGTGGGTGCGCGATCAGTGCGATCTGGTGCTCAAGGCCATCGAGGGGTTGCAGCGCGCGCTTCTCACTCAGGCCGAGGCCGGGGCGGAGTGGGTGATGCCGGGCTTCACCCATCTGCAGACCGCGCAGCCGGTGACCTGGGGCCATCACATGATGGCCTATGTCGAGATGCTGGCGCGCGACGCGGGCCGCTTCGCCGATGCGCGCCGGCGGATGAACGAATCGCCCCTCGGCGCGGCGGCGCTCGCCGGCACGAGCTTCCCGATCGACCGTTTCGCGACGGCAGAGGCGCTCGGTTTCGACCGGCCGATGGCGAATTCGCTCGACGCGGTGTCGGATCGCGATTTCGCGCTGGAATTCCTGTCCTCGGCGGCGATCTGCGCGGTGCATCTGAGCCGTCTGTCCGAGGAGCTGGTGATCTGGTCCTCGGCGCAGTTCCGCTTCGTCGCGCTGTCGGACAAGTGGTCGACGGGCTCGTCTATCATGCCGCAGAAGCGCAACCCCGACGCGGCCGAGCTGATCCGGGCGAAGATCGCGCGCATCCTCGGCTCCACCGTGGCGCTGTTCACGGTGATGAAGGGGCTGCCGCTCGCCTATTCGAAGGACATGCAGGAAGACAAGGAACAGGTCTTCGATGCCGCCGATACGCTGGAACTGGCGCTGGCGGCGATGACGGGGATGATTTCGGACCTCACGGTGAACCGCGACAAGCTGGAGGCGGCGGCGGCCTCGGGCTTCTCGACGGCGACGGATCTGGCCGACTGGCTGGTGCGCGAGGCGGGCCTGCCGTTCCGCGACGCCCATTACGTCACGGGCGTTCTGGTGGCGATGGCCGAGAAGCGCGGTGTCGATCTGCCGGATCTGACGCTCGCCGACATGCAGTCGGTCAATCCGGCGATCACCGAGGACGTGTTCCGCGTGCTGGGCGTGCACAATTCGGTCGCCTCGCGGCAATCCTACGGCGGAACGTCGCCGGTGCAGGTGCGCGCTCAGATCGCGCGCTGGCGCGAGATCCTGCGTTGAGCTAACAGGATCTGGATGTGCACCCTGAGGAGGGGCAAATGACAGTTCTGGTCCGGGTTTTCGGTTGTCTCGCGCTCGGTGCGCTTCTGGCCGGATGCGGGGTCGACGGCGATCCTCAGCCGCCGCTCCGGGCCGATGGCACGCAGCCCTCGCCCGTGAGCATTCAGGGCGAGGCCCGCGTCGGGGTCTCGGGGTCGTTCTGATGCGCGCCGGTCTTGTGGTTGCCGCGCTGCTGCTGGCGCTGGCGGGGTGCGTGCCGCCTCCGGGGGCGACGAGTGTCACCTATGCGTATAACGAGCCCGCTCCGGCCTATTACCGGCCGCGGCCCGCCTATTATTATTACGCTCCGCCGCCGCCGCGCTATTATGCCCCGTATTACCCGCCCCGGCGGGTGATCGTGGCGCCGCCGCCCGGAAGGCCATACTGGGACCGGCCGGGGTATGGCCCGCGCCCGGACTATGGCCCGCGTCCCGGCAGGTGGGACGACGACCATCGCGGGCCGCAAAGGGGCGAGCCCCGGCCAGGACGCCCGAATGATGGCCGGCCGCAGAATGGCGGGCCGCAGAGGGGCGGGCCGGGCGGCTTCGGTCCGCGACCCTAGAGAGTATCCGCGCCACGGATCCGGCGCGATTGCGCCCGACGTGGTTTCGCGCTAGCCAAGGCCGGACGCCGGGGCGACCGGCCCCCGGATCAGAGGCTTTCGCATGGATCACTTCCTTTACCGCAACGGCATCCTGCACGCCGAGGACGTCGCGATCCCCGAGATCGCGGCCACCGTCGGAACGCCGTTCTACGTCTATTCCGCCGCCACCCTGACCCGGCATTTCCGCCTGTTCGACGAGGCGCTTTCCGGCATCGACCATCTGGTGTGCTTCGCCATCAAGTCGAATTCCAACATCGCGGTGCTGAAGCTGCTCGGCGATCTGGGGGCGGGAATGGATGTGGTCTCGGGCGGCGAATACCGCCGGGCCAAGGCCGCGGGCGTGCCGGGCGAGCGGATCGTGTTCTCGGGCGTGGGCAAGACCCGCGAGGAGATCCACCTCGCACTCACCGGCGGGATCCGTCAGTTCAACGTCGAATCCGAGCCCGAGCTGATCGCGATATCTGAGATCGCCACGGCGCTTGGCGTCACCGCGCCGGTCGCGCTGCGGGTGAACCCCGATGTCGACGCCCATACCCATGAGAAGATCGCCACCGGCAAGTCCGAGAACAAGTTCGGCATCCCGATCGCCAAGGCGCGCAAGGTCTATGCGCTGGCCGCCTCGCTGCCGGGGCTGAGGGTGACCGGGGTCGATGTGCATATCGGTTCGCAGCTGACCGAACTCGCGCCGTTCGAGGCCGCCTTCCGCAAGATCCGCGAGCTGACCACCGAGCTGCGCGCCGACGGCCATGACATCCGCCGGCTGGACCTCGGCGGCGGTTTGGGCATTCCCTACACCCGCTCGAACGAGGCGCCGCCGCTGCCCGTCGAATATGTCGGCGTGATCAAGGACGTGCTGGGCGATCTCGGCTGCGAGATCGAGATCGAGCCGGGCCGGCTGATTTCGGGCAACGCCGGGCTGCTGGTCAGCTCGGTCATCTATGTCAAGGAAGGCGAGGGGCGGAAGTTCCTGATCCTCGATTCGGCGATGAACGATCTGGTGCGGCCCTCGATGTATGGCGCATGGCACGACATCGTTCCGGTGACCGAGCCCGCGCCCGGCACCCCCGTCGCGCCTTATGACGTGGTCGGCCCGGTGTGCGAGACCGGCGATACCTTCGCGCGTGGCCGGGCGCTGGTGCCGTTGGCGCCGGGCGATCTGGTGGCGTTCCGTTCGGCCGGGGCCTATGGCGCGTCGATGTCGTCCGAATACAACTCGCGCCCGCTGATCCCCGAGGTTCTGGTGCAGGGCGACCGTTTCGCGGTGATCCGCGCGCGGCCGAGCTTTGACGAAATGCTCGCCCGCGATACAGTGCCCGAGTGGCTCTGATCCGGTCCGGCCTGCCGGCGCGGACCACGGGCGCGGCGAAGGGGCCGGAAAGGCATGATGCGCAAGACCCGCGACAGATCTGATCGGGCGGCCGGGGCAATGTCCCCGGCGCTTGTGCGCACGCTTGCGCTGACCCGCGCGGGTCTGGCGGCCGAACGGGGCGCGCGCGCGTTCTGGCCCGTGCTGTCCGTCGCGGGGGCGATCTTCACCGCCGGCGCGTTCCGCCTGCCCGCGGTGCTGCCCGACTGGGCACTGATGCCCGCGGGCTATGCCTCGGTTGCGGCGCTGGTGGCGGGGCTGGGCTATGGGATCTGGAAATTCCGCTTCCCCTCGCGGGCCGAGGCGGTGGCGCGGCTCGACGCCAGCCTGCCGGGCCGGCCGCTTGCCGCGATGGCGGACCGCATGGCGCTCGGGTCAAGCGATCCGGCGGTCGCGGCGCTGTGGCTGCGCCATGTGGAGCGGATGCGCGCCGAGGCCGAGGCCGCGCGCCCCGTCGCCCCTTCCCCCGATCTTGCGCCGCGCGACCCCTATGCGCTGCGGCTGAGCGCGCTGACCGCGGTGGCGATGGCGGTGCTGTTCGGCGCGCCCTGGGCGGGGGTCGGGATGCTGCGCCACGGTCCCGCCGGTCCGGCCGAGGCCGCGATGGCCCCCGCCTGGGAGGGCTGGGCCGCGCCGCCGCGTTACACGGGCAAGCCCGGGCTTTATCTGAATACCGTCGCGGGCGAGGAGCTGCGCGTGCCGAAGGGCACCCGGTTCTCGTTCCGCCTTTACGGTTCTGCCGGATCGGTGTCGTTCAATGAAAGCGTGTCGAACCCGGCCGAGGCGCCCGAGGCCGACACGGCCGGTTCCTCGGGCGTCACGGCGCGCGATTTCGTGGCGCTGCGCGATGGCGAGATCCGCATCGGCGGCCATGGCGGGCGGGTGTTCCGGGTGGCGCTTCTGCCCGATGCCGCGCCCGAGGTCGCCCTCGTCGGCCGGGCCGAGCGGCGCGCCGACGGCAAGTTCGTCCAGTCCTTCCGCGCAGGCGACGATTACGGCGTGGTTTCGGGCAAGGCGCGGATCGCGCTCGACCTTTCCCATGTGGATCGGCGGTACGGGCTGGCCATCGCGCCCGAGCCGCATCCCGATCTGGTCTACGATCTGGCGCTGCCGATCACGGCCTCGCGCGCGTCCTTCACCGGCAAGCTCAACGAGGACGCGGCGAAGAGCGCGCTCGCCAATCTGCCGGTGACGGTGACGTTGCAGGTCGAGGACGGGCTCGGTCAGACCGGCAGCTCCGCCCCCGAGGCGATGGTGCTGCCGGGGCGGCGGTTCTTCGACCCGCGCGCGGCGGCGCTGATCGAGGCGCGGCGCGATCTGATGTGGAACCGGGCGAATGCACCGCGCACCGCCGAGGTGCTGCGCGCGATCTCGAACCGGCCGGACGACATCTTTCCCGATGCCCAGACCGGCGCGGCGATCCGGGCTGTGGCGCTGCGTCTGGAAAAGGGCGAAATCGCCGACAAGACCCGCGACGATCTGGCGGAAATCCTGTGGCGCATGGCGGTGTTGCTGGAAGACGGCGGGCGCTCGGACGCGCTGGCGAAGATGCAGCAGGCGCAACAGAAACTGTCCGAGGCGATGCGCAACGGTGCCTCGGCCGACGAGATCCGCAAGCTGATGCAGGATCTGAAATCGGCGACCGACGATTATCTGCGGATGCTGGCCTCGCAAGACCCCGATCAGGATCCGCGCTTCGGTGCCAACCAGCCCGAGCAGCGCATCACCGGCGATCAGATCCAGCAGATGATGGACGCGATCCAGAAGCTGATGGAAGACGGCCGGATGGCCGAGGCGCAGCAACTGCTCGATCAGCTGTCGCGGATGATGCAGAACATGAAGGTGACGCAGGGGCAGGGCGGGTCGGACAACTCGCCCGGCGGTCAGTCGATGCGCGACCTGCAGGAGACGCTGCGCAATCAGCAGCAGCTTTCCGACGATGCGTTCCAGGACATGCAGGAAGGCCCTTCGGGCGGGGCGGGGGCGCAGCCCGGATCGCCCGGAACCGGAACGCCGGAAGCGGGCCGCCCGGATTCCGGCAGTCCCGAACTCGGCGGCAGTCTCGCCGATCGTCAGCGCGGGCTGCGCCAGGATCTCGACCGGCAGCGGGCGCTGATGCCGCATCTCGGCGGAGACGCCGGAGCCGAGGCGCAGCGCCGTCTTGACGATGCCGGGCGTGCCATGGACGAGGCGGGCCGCGCGCTCGATCAGGGCGACACGGGATCGGCGATCGACCGCCAGGCCGAGGCCATCGGGGCGCTGCGCGACGGCATGAAGTCGATGCGCGAGGCATTGAGCGCGGGCCGGCCCGACAGCGCGGCGCAGGACGACCCGTCCGACGACAGCGCCGATCCGCGGCAGGGGGCCGCAGCGGGCGGGCAGGGCGCGACCGGGCGCGATCCGCTTGGCCGGCAGGCGGGCGAAGGCGCGCAGCCCGGCACCGATCGCAACATGCTGCCGGGTGAAGACGTCTACAGCCGGGCGCGCGATCTTCTGGACGAGTTGCGCCGCCGCTCGGCCGAGCGGCAGCGTCCGCAGGAGGAACTCGATTATCTGGGGCGGTTGCTCGACCGGTTCTGATCAGCCGCGCAGGGCGTGGACGAGCGTCGCGATGGCCCCGATCAGCGTGTGGTTGAACCAGATCCGCCCCGCATCGACCCAGCCGACCCAGATGTCGAGCGTGGGTGCCAGCGGCGGCACCAGCGCGGCGAGCGCGCCGGCATAGATGTAAAGCAATGTGCCGAGAGCCGCGATCAGCAGCACGCCGAAGAATCCGGTGCGGAACCCGCTGCCCTGCGGCGCTGCCTGAACGGCCTCCTGCGGGGGGGCATCGCGGCGATCCTGCGCCGCCGCCAGCGTCGAGGCGAGCGCCGCCGCATCGGGAAGTTCCGGGGGCAGTTCGGGCGGGAAGGGCGGCGGGGGAAGATCGTCCGCTGACCGCTCCGCTCCGCCGAGGGATCCCGGTGCGGTTTCGGCGCTGACCGGCGCATCGGGGGAGTTGAGGTCGCTGAAGTCCGGCAGACCGCGCATCGTCGGAGACGGTGCCGGTGCGGGCGGGGCCTCGCGGGTCAGCGGCGGTTCCGCCCTGGGGGCAGAGGCGGGCGCATCGTGCAGGGGCGTATGCAGTGCCACCACCTTGGCCGCATCGCCGGCCGCATCGTCGAGGCTGCCTTCGGCACGGCGGGCCTCGGTCTCGCGCTCGGCCTCCTCGCGCAGGATGCTCAGCACATTCGAATCGAGCGGGCGGCGCGGCGGAGCCGGAGGCTCTGCCTCCCCGTCGTTCAGGGCCGCGCGCAGGGCTGCCGTCGCCGCGGACAGCGCGGCCAGAGCATCGGCCGGATCGGCAGGCTTCGCCGCGGTGGCTTCGGTTCCGACGGCCTCGGGCTCGGGCGATACCGGAGACAGACTGTCGGATTCGGTGGTGGTCTCTGTGAAAGCGGTCTCGGCGAAATCGTCCGGTGCGAGGTTTTCGTCGGGGTCGGGGGGCAGCTCTGCCGGTTGCGCCTGTTCCGTCACGATGGGCGCCGGCCCGGCCGCCGGAGGCGTCTCCGACCCGGCGGGCGTTTCCAGCTCGCTGACGATACGCGAGATCGCACGCGCGACCGGATCGTCGCCCGACTCCGTCCCCGCGGGCTGACCGAGCGGCAGCGGCGCCGGGGTCAGCGCGGCGCCGGGCTGGAACCAGATGTCGCCGCAGGCCGAACACTGCACTTCGCGTCCCGAATCGGGGATCGCGGCGTCATCGACCTCGTATTGCGCAGAGCATTTCGGACAGATCAGCCTCATGCCGGCTTTCCCTCTGGTTCGCATCGCCATTCTGGCAATTCTTTTGCACATGTTGTAGCAAGCATGGAAACAATATCCAAGCGTTAGCCGGCTGGCTCGGCGCGGCAGGCAGGAAAGGGTCGGCAGTGATCGAGCTGCAGAACGTCTCCATGGGCTACGGCGGCATCGAGCTGCTGACCGAGATGACCTTGAAACTGGTTCCGGGCTCGTTCCACTTCCTGACCGGGCCGTCGGGGGCGGGCAAGACCTCGTTCCTGAAACTGTGCTATGCCGAGCTCTTGCCGAGCGCGGGGTTCGTCAATCTGTTCGGGCAGGATGTGCGCCAGATGGGGCGCGACGACATCGCCCGCACCCGTCAGCGCATCGGCGTGGTGCATCAGGATTGCCAGTTCCTCGACCACCTGCCGATGACCGAGAACGTCGCGCTGCCGATCACCGTTTCGGGGCGCACTCCCGACATGGCCGAGCTGCGCGAGCTGCTGGCCTGGGTGGGGCTGCGCGGACAGGCGAATGCGCTGCCGCCCGAGCTGTCGGGGGGCGAGCGTCAGCGCGCCGCGCTCGCCCGCGCCGTCATCATGTCGCCCGAGGTGATCCTCGCCGACGAGCCCACCGGCAACGTCGACTGGGAGATGTCGAAGCGCCTTCTGGCGCTGCTGATCGAACTGAACAAGATGGGCAAGACCGTGGTGATCGCGACGCACGATCTGAACCTGATCCGGCACGCGAAATCGCAGGTCTCGGCACGGGTGCTGCGCATCCAGAACCGGCGGCTGCATCTGGCGGGGGCGGATCTGTGATGGCGGGGCTCGACGGTTTTCTGGCGCTGCTGCGCGGCGATGGCACCCCGGCTGACCGGGTGGTGCCGCCCTCGGCACAGACGGCGAATCTGACGGTGCTGACGGCGGCGGCGATGGCCTTCCTCGCCGTCTTCGCGCTGGCGCTGTCGCTGGCGACGGGGCGTCTGGCGGACCGCTGGTCGGAGGCGCTGGCGCGCTCGGCGACGATCCGGATCTCGGCCCCGCCCGAGCAGATGGACGCCCAGACCAAGGCGGTTCTGGCGGCGCTTGCAACGACACCCGGGGTGGCGAGCTTCCGCCCCCTCGACGATGCCGAGATGAAGAAGCTGCTCGATCCCTGGTTCGGTCCGGATCTGCCGGTCGACAGCCTGCCGCTGCCGAAGCTGATCGAGGTGACCGAGAGCGCCGAGGGCATCGACACCGACGGTCTGCGCCTGAGGCTTTCGGCCGAGGCGCCCGGCGCGGTGTTCGACGATCACACCCGCTGGCGCCAGCCGCTGGTGTCGGCCGCGCACCGGCTGCGGCTGCTGGGTGGGCTGTCGCTGGTGTTGATCGGCGGCGCGATGGCGGGGCTGATCACGCTGGCGGCGCAGGCGGCGCTGGCGGCGAACGGGCAGGTGATCCGCACGTTGCGGCTGGTGGGCGCGCGTGACAGCTTCATCGCCCATGCTTTCGTGCGCCGTTTCACGATGCGCGGCTTCGTCGGCGCGGTGGTGGGAACGGTTCTCGCGATGATCGGGCTGGCGATCCTGCCGGCCGCGAACGAGGCGGGCGGTTTCCTGACCGGGCTCGGGTTCAGCGGCTGGGGCTGGTTGTGGCCGCTGTTGATTCCGCCGGTCGCGGCGATTGTCGCCTATGGCGCCACGCGCGGTGCGGCGCAACGGATGCTGCGGGGAATTCGCTGATGATCGTGGTGCAATACCTGCGCTCGGTGCTGTTCATCGTTCAGATGTATGTGCTGATGGTGGTGATGGCGGTGGTGATGTTCCCGTTCGCGCTGATCGGCGGGCGGGGGACGGCGATCTGGGTGTGCCGGACCTATTCGCGCTGGATCCGGGTGTCGCTGCGCTGGTTCGTCGGCCTGCGCACCGAGATCCGCGGCACCGTGCCCGAGGGCGACGTGATCGTCGCCTCGAAACATCAGAGCTTCCTCGATATCCTGCTGCTTTATTCCGCGCTGCCGCAGGGCAAGTTCATCATGAAGAAGTCGCTGCTGTGGGCGCCGTTCCTGGGCTGGTATGCCTGGCTGATCGGCTGCATCCCGGTCGACCGGGCGCGCGGCGCGGCGGCGATGAAGGCGATGCTGGCGGCGGTGCGCAATCCGCGCTTCGCGGGCGGTCAGCTCATCATCTTCCCGCAGGGCACGCGGGTCGCGCCGGGGGTGCGGGCCGAATACAAGATCGGCGCCGGCGCGCTTTACCGCACGATGAAGCTGCCCTGCGTTCCGGCGGCGGCGAATGTCGGGCTGTTCTGGCCGCGCCACGGGCTGTTGCGCAAGCCGGGCCTTGCGGTGATCGAGTTCCTTCCGACGATCGAGCCGGGCATGGATCCGCACCGTTTCATGGCGGAACTCGAAGCGCGGATCGAGCCCGCCTCGGACGCGCTGATGGCCGAGGCCGGGCGGAAGGCCTGAGTCTGGGAAGGCCTGGGTCTGGGAAGGTCTGGGTCTGACCCGTCGGACTGCGAAAGGGGCGGCCTGCGGGACCGCCCCTTCGTGTTTCTGGGCCCTGACTGCCTCAGCCGCGGCCGCGGTAGGGCGGCACGCCCTGATCGGGGATCCACACGCCTTCCGGGGCGGCGCCGGTCTGCCAGAACACGTCGATCGGGATGCCGCCGCGCGGATACCAGTAGCCGCCGATGCGCAGCCAGCGCGGGTCCAGCGTCTCGACCAGCCGGCGCGCGATGGAGATCGTGCAATCCTCGTGGAACGCGCCGTGATTGCGGAACGAGCCGAGGAACAGCTTCAGCGATTTCGATTCGACCAGCCAGTCGCCCGGCACGTAGTCGATCATCAGATGCGCGAAATCGGGCTGTCCGGTCAGCGGGCAAAGCGAGGTGAACTCGGGCGCGGTGAAGCGCACCAGATAGCCGATGCCCTGCTGCGGGTTCGGCACGCGTTCGAGGATCGCCGCCTCGGGGCTTTCGGGCAGGGGCGCGGCATGGCCGAGCTGGGTCAGCCCGTCATAGATCGTTTCGCTCATCGGATGTCCTTTCGGGCCGTTGCCCCGGTGCGGGGGGGGCGGTGAGATCGGGCGTGCAGGCCCCGACATGAAAAGGGCGGACCCGCAGGCCCGCCCTTTTGGTTGGGGATCGGGACGGGATCAGGCCGCGAGGCCCTTGCCGCCCATGTCCAGATACTTCTTGCGACGGTCGCGGATCAGCTCGGCCGGCTTCATGTCCTTCAGCTCGGCGAGCATCAGCGCGATTTCCGAGCCCACCGCGGCGATGGTCGCGGCGCGGTCGCGCTGCGCACCGCCCGTCGGCTCCTTGATGATCCGGTCGATCACCCCGAGCTTGAGCAGATCCTGCGCGGTCAGACGCAGCGCCTCGGCGGCTTCGCGCATCTTCTCGGCATCCTTCCACAGGATCGAGGCGCAGCCCTCGGGCGAGATCACCGAGTAGATCGAATGTTCGAGCATCGCCAGACGGCTGGCCGTGGCGAAGGCCACCGCACCGCCCGAACCGCCCTCGCCGATGATGACCGAGACCAGCGGAACGCCGATCTGCAGGCATTTCTCGGTCGAGCGCGCGATCGCCTCGGCCTGACCTCGTTCCTCGGCGCCCTTGCCCGGATAGGCTCCGGGGGTGTCGACGAGGGTGATGACGGGCAGGCGGAACCGGTCGGCCAGATCCATCAGGCGGATCGCCTTGCGATAGCCCTCGGGGCGGGCCATGCCGAAGTTGCGCTCGATCCGGCTGGCGGTATCGTTGCCCTTCTCATGGCCGATCACCATCACCGGCTTGTCGTTGAACCGCGCGATGCCGCCCATGATGGCGTGATCGTCGGCGAAATTGCGGTCGCCGGCCAGAGGCGTGTATTCGGTGAACAGCGCCTCGATGTAATCCTTGCAATGCGGCCGGTCGGGATGGCGCGCCACCTGGGTTTTCCGCCAGGGGCTCAGATCCTTGTACAGGTCCTTGAGCAGTTGCGCCGCCTTGCGGTCGAGAGCGGCCGCTTCCTTCTCGACGTCCATTTCCGAATTCTGCCGGGCGAGGGCGCGCAGCTCCTCGGCCTTCCCCTCGATCTCGGCAAGGGGTTTCTCGAATTCGAGGTAGGTAGTCATGCAGCCCTCCGTTTTCGGTCAGGACTATATGCCGTCGCGGGGCGGAAAATGCAACTGGCGGGCGTGGACCCGCCGCGATCGGGGCGGATTGACCTGTTTGGCAAGGGGGTGAGATGGGAAGCAATGCAAATGGAAACGCCCCGGACCAGCTCTGGCCGGGGCGCTCCGGGTTCCCTCATGCTGGCGTGGCCTCCCCTCCTCGCCGCTCCGGGATCCTGTGACATCGTGTCGCATTTCAGCGTCACGAATCATTCACGTTTCGATGAACTCTTCATCATTTCAGTCCGTCTGGCAACTTATTCTGCTTATCTCAAAGCCGTTTTTTTCATGGTGGCCGTCTCGGTGCCGGGGGTGAGCAAATGTCGCATTGCTGGAGGCCCGGACGGGCTACGGTCAGGGTGCTGAAAATCCTGCGGGAAAGTATCTGTCTCGTTTGTCTTCGTGCGTGATAGAATCTTGCGTGCCGGATTGCAATACCCCTCATGCAGGCGGAATCGTCACGGTGCCGCATCCCGGGTTCCGGCGTCATGCCAAAAATCCGCGCAAGTATTTGCGCAGAATTTCGGCACAGACGCGGAATTCTGCGACATGTCGGGCAGGTTCGGTGCGATTTTCATCGGTATTGCCCGTGGATCGCGCTATCTTCCGCCCACGTGACCAATCCAACCACACGAGGCTCTCATGTCGCTGATCGAAACCCCCTACCTTCTGTTCCTCGGCGATGCGCCCGATCAGCTGGCCGCCAAGGTGGCGCAGGGAATCAAGGACTGGCGCCCGGAATACGCCATCGGCCAGTTCCGCATGGAAGGTTGCAACGCCGACATGGGCCTGCCGGATCTGAGCCTCGCCGAGGCGAAGGCGAAGGGCGTCAAGACGCTGGTCATCGGCGTGGCGAACCGCGGCGGCATCATCAGCCCGGCGTGGAAGAAGGTTCTGGTCGAGGCGCTGGAAGAGGGCTTCGATCTGGCGTCGGGGCTGCACAACCTGCTGCGCGAAGAGCCCGAGCTCGTCGCCGTGGCAGAGGCTACGGGGCGCAAGCTGCATGACGTGCGCGTGCCGAGCGTGGCTTATCCGATCGCCAATGGCGTGAAGCGCTCGGGCAAGCGGATGCTGGCCGTGGGCACCGATTGCTCGGTCGGCAAGATGTATACTGCGCTGTGCATGGAAAAAGAGCTGCGCGCCCGCGGCCACAAGGCGACGTTCCGCGCCACCGGCCAGACCGGCATCCTGATCACCGGCAATGGCGTGCCGCTCGATGCGGTCGTCGCCGACTTCATGGCCGGTGCGGTCGAATGGCTGACGCCCGACAACGACGCCGATCACTGGGATCTGATCGAGGGTCAGGGCAGCCTGTTCCACGTCTCCTACTCGGGCGTGACGATGGCGCTGGTCCATGGCGGTCAGCCCGACGCGCTGGTGCTGTGCCACGAGCCGACCCGCGATCACATGCGCGGTCTGCCGGGCTACAAGCTGCCCTCGCTCGAGGCTCTGCGCGAGCTCGCTCTGACCTGTGCCAGGGTCGGCAATCCGAACTGCAAGGTGGTCGGCGTTTCGGTCAACACGCAGCACATGTCCGAGACCGAGGCGAGCGCCTATCTCGCCAAGATCGAGGCCGACATGGGCCTGCCCGCGACCGACCCCTTCCGCTTCGGCGCCGCGAAGCTGGTCGACGCGCTGGAAGCGATCTGAGAACGCGACTAGGCTGCGCCCGCGTCTTGCCCTTTCGGGGGCCGGATGCGGGCGCTTCCATGAAAAGCGGGCACTTCCGGGATAAAGGGACAGGCATGATTTCCGTTACCGCAGACGTCTTCAAACTGGCCGAGGTGTTCACCATCTCGCGCGGCAGCCGCACCGAGGCAAAGGTCCTGACCGTGCGGATCGAGCGCGGCGGCATTCTGGGCTGGGGCGAATGCGTGCCCTATGCGCGCTATGGCGAGAGCCTCGAAAGCGTCACCGCGCAGATCGAGGCGCTGCCCGCCGACATCACCCGCGCCGAGTTGCAGGACGCGCTGGAACCCGGTGCCGCACGCAATGCCGTCGATTGCGCGCTGTGGGATCTGGAGGCGAAGGCCGCCGGCAAGCGGGTGTGGGATCTTGCGGGACTGAGCGCGCCGGGGCCGGTCACTACGGCCTATACGCTGTCGCTCGACACGCCCGAGCGGATGCAGATGAAGGCGGCCGAGAATGCGCATCGCCCGCTCCTGAAGATCAAGCTCGGCACGCCCGACGACATGGGCCGCCTCGAAGCGGTGCGTCGCGGCGCCCCCGAGGCGACGATCATCGTCGACGCGAACGAGGGCTGGACGGTCGAGACCTATCTCGACCTCGCGCCGCATCTGAAGCGTCTCGGCGTCGCGATGGTCGAGCAGCCCTTGCCCGCCGCGGCGGATGAGGAGCTGATCGGCCTCGACCGGCTGGTGCCGGTCTGTGCCGACGAGAGCTGCCATACCCGTCACAGCCTTGCCCATCTGAAGGGCAAGTATGACATGATCAACATCAAGCTCGACAAGACCGGCGGTCTGACCGAGGCGCTGGAGCTGCGGGCGCTGGCGCTGGCCGAGGGCTATAAGGTCATGGTCGGCTGCATGGTGGGTTCGTCGCTCGCCATGGCGCCGGCGGTGCTGGTGGCGCAGGGCGTCTCGGTCGTCGACCTTGACGGACCGCTGCTTCTGGCAGAAGACCGCGACACGCCGCTGCGTTACGAGAACGGCAAGGTATTTCCGCCCGAACCGGGCCTCTGGGGCTGACTTGAGGAGAATTCAATGAGCCGCACCGTCTATCTGAATGGTCAGTATCTGCCCGAGGAAGAGGCCAAGGTCTCGATCTTCGACCGGGGCTTCGTCATGGGCGACGCCGTCTACGAGGTGACCTGTGTCCTCGAGGGCAAGCTCCTCGAATTCGAGGGCCACATGGCGCGTCTGCAGCGCTCGCTCAAGGAGCTGCAGATGCATTGCGACATCAGCCGCGACGAATGGCTGGAGATCCATCGCAAGCTCGTCGAGCTGAACGGGCTCGAGAATGGCGGGGTCTATCTGCAGATTTCGCGTGGCAATGCGGGCGACCGCGATTTCCATTTCCCGAAAGCCGGCACGCCGCCGACCGTGGTTCTGTACACCCAGTCGAAGGCCGATCTGCGCAACGATCCCCATGCCGAGACCGGCATCACCGTGGTTTCGGTGCCGGATCTGCGCTGGCATCGTCGCGACATCAAGACGGTGCAGCTGCTCTGGGCCTCGATCGCCAAGATGACGGCCGAGCAGCAGGGCAAGGACGATGCCTGGTTCGTCGAGGACGGGTTCGTCACCGAGGGTTCGTCGAACAACTGCTACATCGTGAAGAACGGCGAGGTGATCACCCGGCCGCTGTCGAACGACATCCTGCACGGCATCACCCGCGGCTCGCTGCTGAAGATGATGGCGGAGCGTCAGCTGAAGCTGGTGGAGCGCCCCTTCACCATCGCCGAGGCGCAGCAGGCCGACGAGGCGTTCTATACCTCGGCCTCGTCCTTCGTGATGCCGATCGTCGAGGTCGATGGCGTGAAGCTCGGTTCGGGCAAGCCCGGCCCGGTGGCGAAGCGGCTGCGGGAGATCTACATCGAAGAGGCGCTGAAGGCCGCGATCTGATCCGGATTGCGGGGCACTCTGCCCCCGGATGGAGAGGGAAAGCCCCGGCCGGAAGGTCGGGGTTTTTTCTTGTGACGGGGGCCGGGGTGCGTTGAGCCTGGAGTGCTGCCCGCACAGAAAAGAAGGGGGCTCTGCCCCTCAGTAAGGTTAGGGGCTCTGCCCCACAGAAGGTTAAGAGAGGGGGCTCTGCCCCCTCGGGCCTTCGGCCCTAACCCCCGGGATATTTTCGGCGAATCGAAAGGGGGAGGGGTGGCGCCGTCAGAGGCCGCTGTCGCTCAGCACGGCGTCGAGAACGGGGGCGAGGCGGGCGGCCCAGGCGGCTTCGCCTTCGGGGGTGGCGATCAGGTCGTTCCTGACTTCGATCAGCAGGTTCGGGCGGCGCGGCGCGAGGGCGTGGCGGTCGATCGAATCGCCGTCGAGATGGCCCGCATAGGGCTCGTTGTCGCCGGTGACGATGCCGAGCGCGCGCAGCCGGGCGATGAACGGTTCGCTCAGCCGGCGGTCCTTGTGCGAGGACAGCACGCCGATTTCCCATGGCCGGGGCGGCTTGCCCCTGAGTTGCGGGGTGAAGGAGTGGATGGCGCAGATCGCCCGGTCGGGGCGGGCGGCCGCGAGAGTTTCGAGTGCGTCGTGATAGGGGCGATGGAGCCGGGCGAGGCGGGTTTCGGTTTCTGCGGCGTCGACGGCGCGGTTGCCCGGGATCACCGTGCCGTCATAGAGCTGCATCACCAGGGTCGGATCGTCCTCGCCGCGGTTCGGGTCGATCACCAGACGCGAGAAATCGCTGTGGATCAGGGGCGCGTTCAGCCGCTCCGCGATGCCCCGTCCGGTGCCGAGAGCGCCGGGATCGAAGGCGATGTGGCGCGCCATCTCTTCCCCGGGGAGGCCGAGGCTGCCGCCGCCCACCCAACCGGGCACCCGGTTGGTGGCGTGATCGACCGTGACGAGCCAGCGCGACGGCCGTTCCGCGCCCTCGATGGCGAAGGCTTCGCTCGCGGATTGTTGTGACGAAATGGTCATTTCCGTGTCGTCTCCCTGTGCTAGGACGGATTTACGGCAGTCGGGCACGCTCCACCAGTTGCCGCGCGCGCGAAATTGCGCCATACCTGAAAGCGGCCCGGCAAATGACTGAAACGATAAAGAAACGAGGACGCATGAGACGCCTCCGCAATGTCAAGATCGTGGCCACGCTCGGCCCGTCATCTTCTGACTACGCTACAATTCGCGCGCTGTTCGAGGCCGGGGCCGATGTGTTCCGCCTGAACATGAGCCACGGCACCCATGACGAGCAGCGTGCCCGCTATGACATCATCCGCCAGATCGAGGCCGATACCGGCCGGCCGATCGGCGTTCTGGCCGACCTTCAGGGTCCGAAGCTGCGTGTCGGCACCTTCGCGAACGGCTTCGAGGATCTGGCCGAGGGACAGAAGTTCCGCTTCGACCTCGACCCGGCCGAGGGCAACGCGAACCGCGTCTGCCTGCCGCATCCCGAGATCTTCGCCGCGCTCGAGGTCGGCACGACGCTGCTGATCAACGACGGCAAGATCCGCATGAAGGTCGATGCCTGCGGTGCCGATTTCGCCGATTGCACGGTGACGACGCCCGGCACGATCTCCAACCGCAAGGGCGTGAACGTGCCCGACGTGGTGCTGCCGCTGGCCGCGCTGTCCGAGAAGGACCGGGCGGATCTGGAATTCGCCTGCGGGCTGGGCGTCGACTGGCTGGCGCTGAGCTTCGTGCAGCGCCCGGCCGACGTGCTGGAAGCGCGCGAGCTGGCCAAGGGCCGCGTCGCGATCCTTGCAAAGATCGAGAAGCCGGCGGCCGAGAAGGCCTTCGAGGAAATCCTCAAGGTTGCCGATGGCATCATGGTGGCGCGCGGCGATCTGGGCGTGGAGCTGCCGGTCGAGGCGGTTCCGCCGATCCAGAAGCGTCTGGTGCGCAAGTGCCGCGCTGCCGCGAAGCCGGTGATCGTGGCGACGCAGATGCTCGAGAGCATGATCGAGAGCCCGATGCCCACCCGCGCCGAGGTTTCGGACGTGGCGACGGCGATCTACGAAGGCGCCGATGCGGTGATGCTCTCGGCGGAATCGGCCGCGGGCAAGTATCCGGTCGAGGCGGTGAAGACGATGGATGCGGTCGCGCGTTCGGTCGAGAGCGATCCGACCTACCGCGACATCATCGTCGCCTCGCGGGTGATCGAGCGCAAGACCATCGCCGACGGCATGGTGGCTGCCGCGCGCGAGATCGCCGAGGCGACCGAGATCGCGGCGATCACCTGCTACACCCAGTCAGGCAACAGCGTTGCCCTGGTGTGTCGCGAGAAGCCGAATGTGCCGATCATCGCGCTGTCGCCGCTGCAGCCGACGTTGCGCAAGCTGTGCCTTTACTGGGGTGTGCACGGCGTTCAGGGCGAGGTCGTCGACCGCTTCAAGCAGGCGGTGATCGACGCGGCGCGCGCCGCGCGCGATGCGGGTTTCGCCGACGAGACCAAGCAGATCGTGGTGATCGCGGGCGTGCCGTTCAACGTCGCGGGCTCGACCAACATCCTGCGCGTCGCTTCGTGCGACGAGCGGCTGCTGTCGCTGACCGACCCGGAATGACCGGGCCGGCCGCGACCCGCCGGTGAGGGCAGGCGATGAGTGACGTGCTTCTGGTTTCAGGCATCGTCCTTCTGGCCTTTTCCTTCACCGGATGGCTCGCGGCCTTTGCTGAGAACTGGTGGCGCTGGTCCTCGGTCATCGGCGCCGGTCTGGCGCTGATCCTGATCGCGGCCGCCTGGGTGACGCACCCGGGCGGCTATCCTCCGGCCGAGGCGGCCCGGGCCTTCGTGCGCGTGCTGGCGATGATCGTGAACTGAGCCGCGATTCAGCCCTTGCCAAAGCCGCCGGGCCTCTGTATCCCCCGCATCCTGAACTTCCCCGCGTGGCCGGCCAAGTGGCATGCCGAGTTGCGCGTTCACGACTCGCAAGAGGAGATTGAAATGCCCAAGATGAAGACCAAATCGGCCGCCAAGAAGCGGTTCAAGTTCAGCGCGACCGGCAAGGTCATCGCTGGCAATGCCGGCAAGCGTCACGGCATGATCAAGCGCTCGACGAAGTTCATCCGTAACACCGCCGGGACCATGATCCTGTCGGCGTCGGACGAGAAGATCGTCAAGACCTACATGCCCTACAACCGCTGATCAGGAGGCTGACACATGGCACGCGTCAAATCCGGCAAGGTCACCCACGCCTCGCACAAGAAGGTCCTCAAGGCCGCCAAGGGCTACTTCTCGGCCCGCTCGCGCAACTTCCGCACCGCCACCCAGGCGGTCGACAAGGCGAACCAGTACGCGACCCGCGACCGCAAGCAGCGCAAGCGCAACTTCCGCGCGCTGTGGATCCAGCGCATCAACGCCGCCGTGCGCGCCGTTGATCTGGAAATGACCTACTCGCGCTTCATCAACGGTCTGGCGCTCGCCGGGATCGAAGTGGACCGCAAGGTTCTGGCGGA
Organism: Paenirhodobacter enshiensis; assembly: GCF_000740785.1. Taxonomy (GTDB): domain Bacteria; phylum Pseudomonadota; class Alphaproteobacteria; order Rhodobacterales; family Rhodobacteraceae; genus Rhodobacter; species Rhodobacter enshiensis. Next base: position 30,506 of record NZ_JFZB01000031.1, read on the forward strand.
TCTCGCCATCCACGAGCCCGAAGCGTTTGCGGCCGTCGTCGAAAAGGCGAAGGCTGCCGCGGCTGCGTAATAATCCCTTTCGGGATTGCATCACGAACCCCGCGCCGGCAGTCGCCGAGCGCGGGGTTTTGCGTTTCACGAACTTGAAAACGGGCCGGGGCAAGGATAGCACCGCCTCGACCAGTCAGGAGATACGGCATGGACGCGCTCGACGAACTCAAGTCGAAATATCTGGAGGGGATCGGCGGTGCCGGGGATGAACCCGCGCTGGAGGAGATCCGCCTCGCCGCCCTCGGCAAGAAGGGCGAGATCAGCCTGATGATGCGCGAGCTGGGCCGCATGACGCCCGAGGAGCGCCAGACCCGCGGCGCGGCGCTGAACGTGCTGAAGACCGAAATCGACGCCGCGCTCCGCGCCAAGAAGGAGGCGCTGGCGGATGCCGCGCTCGACGCGCGTCTGAAGGCCGAATGGCTCGACGTGACGCTGCCCGGCCGGCCGCGCCCGCAAGGCACCATCCACCCGGTCAGCCAGGTCATGGACGAGGTCACCGCGATCTTCGCCGACATGGGCTTCGCCGTGGCCGAGGGCCCGCAGGTCGAGGACGACTGGCACAATTTCGACGCGCTGAACATCGCCCCCGAGCACCCCGCCCGGCAGGAGCATGACACCTTCTTCATGCACCGCGACCCGGCCGATCCGCGCCCGCCGCATGTGCTGCGCACGCATACCTCGCCGGTGCAGATCCGCGCGATGCAGGAGAAGGGCGCCCCCGTGCGGGTGATCGCGCCCGGCCGCGTCTACCGCATGGACATGGACCAGACCCATGCGCCGATGTTCCATCAGGTCGAGGGCATGGCGATCGGCAAGGACATCTCGATGGCGAACCTGAAATGGACGCTCGAGGAATTCTGCCGCGCCTTCTTCGAGGTGCCCTCGGTCGAGCTGCGCTTCCGCGCCTCGCATTTCCCGTTCACCGAGCCCTCGGCCGAGGTCGACATCCGCTGTTCGTGGGAAGGCGGCCAGCTGAAGATCGGCGAGGGCGATGGCTGGCTGGAGATCCTGGGCTCGGGCATGATGCAGCCCAAGGTTCTGGCGGCCGGCGGCATCGACCCCGAAGAGTGGCAGGGCTTTGCCTTCGGCATGGGCATCGACCGGATCGCGATGCTGAAATACGGCATCCCGGACCTGCGCGCGTTCTTTGAATCCGACCTGCGCTGGCTGAAGCACTACGGCTTCGCCGCGCTTGATCTGCCGACGGTTTTCGGGGGGCTGAGCAAGTGAAGTATGATCTGAAGTTGGAGCGCGAGTTCCTTCGCTGGGTCGAGGATGAGTGTTTTGACCCAGATGGGCCGGGATACGGAGCGCGTTACGATGAACCTAATGCTCATTCTCTTCTTCCGGGTTTGAAGAGAATTGCAAAGAACGACGCAGATCAGGCCAATCGCGTTTTCGTCGCCATGAAAAACATTGCGCTTGATCGCGGCTGGGTTCACGAGGACGCGCTTACTGATGACACCGGGCGATTGAGGCTGTCACAGGGCGGATATGCTCGCCTTGATTGGCATGTTGAGCAATCTTGGTGGACGCGCCTGCGGAAGTTCACTCGTTCTGCGGTTGGAACCGTCATTGTAAACCTCATGCTCCCGGCAGTTGTGGCTTATGTCACGGTTCAACTGACGAACGCTTACTCGACAAAATGAGAGGCAAAGACCAATGAAATTCACCCTCTCCTGGCTGAAAGACCACCTCGACACCGAGGCGTCCGTCACCGAGATCGCCGATACGCTGACCGACCTCGGTCTCGAGGTCGAGGAGGTCACCGACCCGGCGGCGCGGCTCGGGGCGTTCACCATCGCCAAGATCCTCGCGGCCGAGGATCACCCCGACAGCGACCATCTGCATGTCTGCAAGGTGCTGACCGACGAGGGCGAGAAGCAGATCGTCTGCGGTGCGCCGAACGCGCGTGCGGGCATCACCGTCGTTCTCGCCAAGACCGGCGATTACGTGCCGGGCATCGACGTCACCCTGAAACCCGCCGTCATCCGTGGCGTCGAGAGCCAGGGCATGATGTGCTCGGAGCGCGAGCTGGAGCTGTCGGACGAGCATAACGGCATCATCGAGCTGCCCGAGGATTCGGAGAATTCCGATGTCGGCTGCCGCTTCGTCGACTGGCTGGCGGCGAACCGTCCGGCGGCGGTCGATCCGGTGATCGACATCTCGATCACGCCGAACCGTCCCGATGCGCTCGGCGTGCGGGGCGTGGCGCGCGATCTGGCGGCCCGGGGCCTCGGCACGCTGAAGCCGCTGGAGATCGAGGCGGTTCCGGGCGGCTATCCCTGCCCGGTGAAGGTCGAGATCGCGGATGCGCTGAAGCGGAAGGGCTGCCCGCTCTTCGCCGGTCGTCTGGTGCGCGGCGTGAAGAACGGCGAAAGCCCCGAGTGGCTGAAGGCGCGGCTCGAAGCCATCGGTCTGCGGCCGATCTCGGCGCTGGTCGATATCACCAACTACTTCACCTACGATCTGAACCGTCCGCTTCACGTGTTCGACGCGGCGAAGGTCAGGGGCACCGTGCGGATCACTGACGCGGTCGAAGGCGATGAGATCCTCGCCCTCGACGGCAAGACCTATGCGCTGAAACCCGGCATGATGGTCATCCGCGACGATGCGGGCGTCGAGAGCATCGCCGGCATCATGGGCGGTGAACTCTCGGGCTGCACCGCCGAGACCACCGATGTCTTCATCGAAAGCGCCTATTGGGACCCGATCACCATCGCCGCCGCCGGGCGCGCGCTGAAGATCGTCACCGATGCGCGCTACCGCTTCGAGCGCGGCGTCGATCCGGCCTTCACCGTGCCGGGCCTCGAACTCGCGACGCAGATGGTGCTGGAGCTGTGCGGCGGCGAGGCCTCGGAGCTGGTGATCGACGGAGCGGTGCCCGATACCGCGCGCGCCTATCGTCTGGATCCCGAACGCGTGGTCAGCCTCGTCGGCATGGAGATCCCGGCCGATGTGCAGCGCAAGACGCTGACCGATCTTGGCTTCACCTTCGAGGGCGACATGGCCCGGGTGCCGAGCTGGCGCCCCGATGTGCTGGGCGAGGCCGATCTGGTCGAGGAAGTGGCGCGCATCGCCTCGCTGACCAAGCTGGTGGGCAAGCCGCTTGCCCGCGAGAACGTCGGCGTGCCGAAGCCGGTGCTGACGCCCGCGCAGGTGCGCGAGAAGACGGCGCGGCGCACCATCGCGGCGCTCGGCTACAACGAATGCGTGTCCTACAGCTTCATCGACGCGACCGCGGCAGGTCTGTTCGGCGGCGGCTCCGAGGCGACGCGGATCGAGAACCCGATCAGCTCCGAGATGACGCATCTGCGCCCCGATCTGCTGCCGGGTCTGCTGGAGGCGGCGGCGCGCAATCAGGCGCGTGGCTTCATGGATCTGGCGCTGTTCGAGGTCGGTCCGGTGTTCTCGGGCGGCGAGCCGGGCGAGCAGGCGGTTCTGGCGACAGGGCTTCTGGTCGGCTCGACCGCGCCGCGCGATCCCTGGCAGTCGCGCCGTCCGGTCGATCTCTATGACGCCAAGGCCGATGCCGAGGCGGTCCTGGCCGCCATCGGCGCGCCGGCGCGGGTGCAGATCAACCGCAAGCTCGACGCCTGGTGGCATCCGGGCCGCGCGGGCAACATCGCACTCGGGCCGAACGTTCTGGCGACCTTCGGCGAGCTGCATCCGAAGGTGCTGCGCGCGCTCGGCATCAAGGGGGCGGCGGTGGCCTTCACCATCCGCCTCGCCAACGTGCCCTTCCCGAAGGTGCATGTGCCGACGCGGCCGGCGCTGACGCTGTCGGATCTGCATTCGGTGGAACGCGATTTCGCCTTCGTCGTCGATGCCTCGGTCGAGGCGCTGACGGCGGTGAACGCCGCGATGGGCGCCGACAAGGCGCTGATCGCCGCGGTCTCGGTGTTCGATCAGTTCACCGGCCCGAAGGCGGAAGAGCAGATGGGCCCGGGCAAGAAGTCGATCGCGCTGTCGGTGCGGCTCCAGCCGAAGGACAAGTCTCTGACCGATGCCGAGATCGAGGCCGTCGCGGCGAAGATCGTCGACAAGGTGGCGAAGGCGACCGGCGGCACGCTGCGCAGCTGATCGCGCCGTCCGGGGCAATGAAAAACGGCGGGCCGGAGAGATCCGGTCCGCCGTTTCGTTTTCAGGGTGAGGCCCTGGGGCAGGGCGCTCAGTCGCGCTCGCCGAAGGCCTTCCAGATCAGCCCGCCCAGCATGCCGCCGAGGATCGGAGCGACCCAGAACAGCCACAGCTGATTGAGCGCCCAGCCACCGGCGAACAGCGCCTGGCTGGTCGAGCGCGCCGGGTTGACCGAGGTGTTGTCGACCGGGATCGACACCAGATGGATCAGCGTCAGCGCCAGACCGATGGCGAGCGGCGCGAAGCCCGTCGGCGCCCGGCCATGCGTGGACCCCAGAATGACGATCAGGAAGCCCGCGGTCAGGATCACCTCGATCAGCAGGGCCGAGACCATCGAATAGCCGCCCGGCGAATGCTCGCCATAGCCGTTCGAGGCGAACCCGCCCAGCTCTGCCCCGGCCTTGCCCGAGGCGATGGCGTAAAGCGCTGCGGCGGCGATGATCGCGCCGACGACCTGCGCGACGATGTAGGGCAGAAGCTGGCCCGCCGGGAAGCGCCCCGCGACCGTCAGCCCGACCGAGACCGCCGGGTTGAAATGCCCGCCAGAGATGCCACCGACCGCATAGGCCATGGTCACCACGGTCAGGCCGAAGGCCAGAGCGACGCCGGCGAAGCCGATGCCCAGCTCGGGAAAGCCGGCGGCCAGAATCGCGCTGCCGCAGCCGCCGAACACCAGCCAGAACGTGCCGATCATCTCGGCGAAGAGTTTCTTTTGCATGAATGGAACCTTTACAGGGGTGACTCGTCTTTGGAATACGGACCTGACGGGCCATGGGGTCCGGCTGCTCCGGTCCACGCGGAGGCAGCACCGGCGTTTTAACCATGAAACCGGAACCGGGCTATGGCGATTTCGGTCCCACCCCGCGCGAAAACCCGGCGTGAGGGGATGGAAACCCCTGAAGCCGGGCCTTACCTTGCCCTCAACGGCCGGGTCCGCCCCCGGCATCACAGGACAGGAGATCTTTCGATGGGCAATCCGCTGCTTTCCGACTGGACCGGGCCTTTCGCCCTGCCGCCCTTCGCCGAGATCCGTGACGAGGATTTCGCCCCCGCCTTCGAGGCGGCGCTTGCCGAGGCCCGCGCCAATGTCGCGAAGATCGCCGAAAACCCCGCCGCCCCCGATTTCGCCAATACCATCGACGCGCTGGAACTGTCCGAGGAGGCGCTGAACCGCGTCGCGGGCGTGTTCTACAACCTGTCGAGCGCCGACAGCACCCCCGCGCGCGAGGCGCTGATGCGCGATCTCGCCCCCAAGATGGCCGCCTATTCGTCCGAGGTGACGATGAACAAGGCGCTGTGGGCCCGCATCGACACGCTGTGGCAAAACCGCGACAGCCTTGGCCTCGGGGCGGAACAGGCGCGGGTGCTCGACCTTTACCACAAGATGTTCCTGCGTGCGGGCGCGGGCCTCGACGGCGATCAGGCGCGGCGCATGGCCGCGATCAAGGAACGCCTCGCCGTGCTCTCGACGGCGTTTTCGCAAAACCTGCTGGGCGACGAACGCGACTGGTCGCGCCCGCTCGCGCCCGAGGACCTCGAAGGCCTGCCGGACTTCGTGATCGAGGCCGCGACCGAGGCCGGACGCGAACGCGGCGCCGAAGGCCCGGTGCTGACGCTGAACCGCTCGCTCATCGTGCCCTTCCTGCAATTCTCGCCCAAGCGCGAGCTGCGCCGCATCGCCTATGAGGCCTGGACCTCGCGTTGCGCGAATGGCGACGGGCATGACAACATCGCCAATGTGACCGAGATTCTCGCCCTGCGCGAGGAACGCGCGCATCTTCTGGGCTTCAGGAATTTCGCCGAGTTCAAGCTCGATGACGAGATGGCCCGTAAGCCCGAAACCGTGCGCGATCTGCTGATGCAGGTCTGGGGCCCGGCGAAGCGCAAGGCCGAGGCCGACGCCGCCCGCCTGACCGAGCTGATGCGTGCCGACGGGCTGAACGGCGAGCTGGAGCCCTGGGACTGGCGTTACTACTCGGAAAAGCGCCGCGTCGCCGAGCAGGCCTTCGATGAGGCCGAGGTGAAGCCCTATCTGTCGCTCGACGCGATGATCGGCGCGGTGTTCGATACCGCCCACCGGCTGTTCGATCTCGACTTCCGCGAGCTTCCCGGCCCGTTCTACCACCCCGACGTCCGCGGCTGGGAGATCACCCGCAAGGGCGCGCATGTGGCGGTGTTCCTCGGCGATTACTTCGCCCGCGCCTCGAAACGCTCCGGCGCCTGGGAGACCGAGTTCCGCCCGCAGAAGAAGCTCGGCGGCGATCAGAAGACCATCGTGATGAACGTGTGCAACTTCACCAAGGGCAGCCCGTGCCTGCTCAGCTATGACGACGCGCGCACGCTGTTCCACGAATTCGGCCATGCGCTGCATCAGATGCTGTCCGATGTCACCTATCCGCTGATCTCGGGCACCAATGTCGCGCGCGATTTCGTCGAACTGCCGAGCCAGCTTTACGAGCACTGGATGGAAGTGCCCGAGGTGCTGGAAAAGCACGCCCGCCATTACAAGACCGGCGCGCCGATGCCGAAGGCGCTGCTCGACAAGGTGCTGGCGGCGGCGACCTATGACCAGGGCTTCGCGACGGTGGAATACATCGCCTCCGCGCTCGTCGATCTGGACCTGCACGACGGCCCGGCGCCCGCCGATCCGATGGCGAAACAGGCCGAGATCCTCGCCTCGATCGGGATGCCGCACGCGATCCGGATGCGCCACGCCACGCCGCATTTCAGCCACGTATTCTCGGGCGACGGCTATTCCTCGGGCTATTACAGCTACATGTGGTCCGAGGTCATGGATGCCGATGCCTTCGAGGCCTTCCGCGAGGCAGGCTCGGCCTTCGATCCCGCCACCGCCAAAAGCCTCGAGGATAACATCCTGTCCAAGGGCGGTTCGGCGCCCGCCGATCAGCTCTGGCTCGCCTTCCGCGGCAAGCAACCGGGCGTCGAGGCTCTCTTGCGCGGCCGCGGTCTTCTGGACCCGGCCTGATCTTTCGATTCGCGACAAATATCCCGGGGGTGCGGGGGCAGAGCCCCCGCGCTCAGGCGCTTTTGCCGCGCCAGACATCCATGTGAACGATCACGTCGGCATCGGGGTAGCGCGCCAGAATGCGCCGCTTCATGCCCGCGGCGATCCCGTGCGCGGTGCGCAGCGGCTGATCGCCATCGAGCTCGACATGGATCTGCACGAACAACCGCGCCCCGGAGGTGCGGGTCTTCAGATCGTGGAACGCACGCACGCCTTCGGTGGAGGCAGCGATCTTGCCGATCTCAGCCACGGTTTCCTCGGGCGCGGCGCGGTCCATCAGCGCGTGCCAGCCTTCGCGCCCGATCTTCACCGCGCCCCAAAGCATGAACAGCGCCGCGCCGATGGCGAACAGGCTGTCGACGCGCTGCACCCCGAAGGTGCCGGCCACCACCAGCGCCACGATGGCGCCGACGGTCGGGATCAGATCGCCGATGTAATGCAGCATGTCGGCCGCGACGACCTTGTTGTGGGTGCGCCGTGCCACGCGGCGCTGCCAGGCCACCAGCCCCATCGTCACCATCGCCGAGACCGCCATCGCCGCGATGCCATAGCCTTCCGAGGTGATCTCGGGCGGCTCGTCCTCGAGCAGCCGGTGCCCGGCCGCCCACAGGATGGCGCAGGCCGAAGCGAAGATGAACACCGATTGTCCGAGCGAGGCCAGATCCTCGGCCGAATCGTGGCCGAAGGCATGATCCTCGTCGGCCGGGCGCGCGGCATAGACGATGGCGGCGAGCCCGGCGAAGGACACCAGCAGATCCATCGCCGAATCCGCGAGGGAGGCGGCGATCGCCAGCGCCCCGGTCTGCCACAACGCCCAGAGTTTCAGCGCGACCAGCACCGTCGCCGTCGCAACAGAGGCGAGGCCAGCCGAAAGGTTCAGGCGCAGGCGGGGGGGAAGATTCGTCATGTCAGTCGGACCGGAAGCGGGCGGAAACGGGCCCGGCAGGTGAACGGGGCCTTTCCCTAGCGGGTTTCGCCCGCCACGTCACCTGTTTTTACAGTCTTTCCGGGGGGACCGGGGCTCAGTCGCGGGTTTCCTGCGCATCGACGCCCCAGACCTTGGTCTTGCGCACCCAGCCGTCGGCGTCCTTGGAGCTGACATCGCACCACTCGACGGAGCATTTGCCGAGCTTGGCGATCGCACCGGCCTCGGCATAGGCGGTCAACGGGGCCTTGTCGTCGGGGCGCGAGTGCAGCTCGGTGTGGTCGTCCTCGAACACCACGGTGCGCACGCCAGACAGCAGAGTGTAATGGATCCAGCCGCCGGCGCCGTCACGGTCCTCGATCCGGCGCCAGTTGCCGAATTCGGCCGTCACCTTCAGCGGCATTCCGGCGTGCTTGAACACCCAGTCGATGCGGTGGCTGAGCGAGGGCCCGCGCCGCGCATTGCCGTCAGAGCCCTTGAGCGAGACATAGCGCGGCAGCGGCAGATTGGTGACCGCGCCGCGGTTCTCCTGGCTTTCCAGCGTCATCGACGCATCGAGATCGGCTGGCATCGCGGTGTCGTCCTCGGCGTCCTGAGCGTGCGCAGTGCCGGCCAGACAGGCCGCGATCAGGCCGGCGGCCAGCGCCGGCAGGAAAATCCCGCGCCGGGGCGCCGGGGTCGAATGGGTCATCTCTGCTCTCCGGGCCAGAAGGCCGGGCCGTCTGTGCGCGGCCCTTCGTCCACGCCATTGTGCCGCAAACTGCACGGCATGGGAAGACGGGCCCCGGACGTCGTGCAGCGGGCAGGGGTGGCCGGCTCAGTCCGGGAGCGGCCGATGCGCCGACAGCCGGTGCGCCAGCGCCGCCACTGCCCGGCCGAGGGCTGCGCGCTCGTCTCCGGCCGCCTCGGCGCTGGTGAACGAGGTTGCGAGGCCCGCGACGGGGCGGCCCTGCGCATCGCGCACCGCCGCGCCGAGGCAGACCATCCCCTCGCGCACTTCGCCGTCGTCGATGGCATAGCCGAGTGTCTGCCAGCGCGCGGCCTGCGTTTCGAAGCGCGCGGCATCGGGAACGCTGGCGGGGGTCAGCGGGGCGGGCCAGTCGCCGGCGAGGAGCGCCTGACGCTCGGTCTCGCTCAGTGCGCTGAGCATCGCCTTGCCGGTGGCGGTGAACGGCGCGGGCAGGCGTTCGCCGGCGCGGAAGGTGAAGCCGAGCGGCCGGTCCGAGTTGTGGCAGGCGAGATAAACCACGTCGCGCCCGCTGAGCACCGACAGTGTCGTCGTGGCGCTGCGCAGCGCATCGTCGGAGGCGAGCAGCGCCTCGAATTCGCTGATCAGCGAGGTGCGCCCGAGATAGGCCGCGCTCCAGCGCAGGGCATGGGGGCCGATGGCATAGCCCGCCGCCTCGCTGCGCAGCAGACCGAGCGCCGAGAGCGTCTCGCAGATCCCATGCGCCGAGCTTTTGGCGAGGCCTGCCGCGCGGGCGATCTCGGACAGGCTGAGCGGGCGGGACGATCCGGCGAGCAGATCCATCACCGCGCTGGCGCGTTCGATGGCCGGAACCAGACGGCGTGCCGGTGCCGCATCGGGTGAGAGCGTCATTGACAAGCGGCCTTCCCTGTCGCTACGTTCAATATAGAGAATAATGTTCAATATATTGAACGGTTGCCGGAACTGCAACCGGAAAACGCGACCTGAAGATCCCGCCTGAAACCCTGCCATCCGAAACGGAGCCTGACATGACCGAGCCAACCGCGATCCCCGCGCTGAAAGATCCGAGCCTTCTGAAAGACGCCTGCCTCGTGGATGGCGCCTGGGTGCAGGCGGCTTCGGGCGAGACCATCGCGGTGACGAACCCGGCCGACGGTTCGGTCGTGGGCCATGTGCCGAGCCTGTCGGGGGCCGAGGTCGAGGCGCTGATCGCGCGTGCGGCCGTCGCTCAGAAGGGCTGGGCGGCGCTGCCCGCGAAGGACCGTTCGGCCCGGCTGCGCCGCTGGTTCGAGCTGATGCTCGCGAATGTCGACGATCTCGGCCTGATCATGACGCTCGAACAGGGCAAGCCGCTCGCCGAGGCGAAGGGCGAGATCCTCTATGCCGCCTCGTTCATCGAATGGTTCGCGGAAGAGGCGAAGCGGATCTATGGCGATACGATCCCGGCGCCGAAGGCCGATCAGCGCATCACCGTGCTGCGCCAGCCGATCGGCGTCTCCGCGGCGATCACGCCGTGGAACTTCCCGGCGGCGATGATCACCCGTAAGGCGGCGCCGGCGCTGGCGGCGGGCTGCGCGATGATCGTGCGTCCGGCCGATCTGACGCCGCTTTCCGCGCTGGCGCTCGGCGAGCTGGCGGTGCGGGCGGGGATCCCCGCGGGCGTGCTGCAGATCGTCACCGGCCCGGCGCGCGAGATCGGCAAGGTGCTGACCGACAGCGATACGGTGCGCAAGCTCTCGTTCACCGGCTCGACCGAGGTCGGGCGGCTGCTGATGGCGCAATGCGCCCCGACGATCAAGAAGATCAGCCTCGAACTTGGCGGCAACGCGCCGTTCATCGTGTTCGACGATGCCGATCTGGATGCCGCGGTCGAGGGCGCGATGGCCTCGAAATACCGCAACGCCGGGCAGACCTGCGTCTGCGCCAACCGGCTTTACGTGCAGGCGGGCGTCTACGATGCCTTCGCCGCGAAGCTCGCCGAGAAGGTGCGCGCGCTGAAGGTCGGCCCCGGCACCGAGCCCGGCACCACCATCGGCCCGATGATCGAGCCGAAGGCCCTCGACAAGGTCGAGGCGCATATCCGCGACGCGCTCGACAAGGGGGCCGAGCTGATCCAGGGCGGGCGCCGCCTCGGCGGTCTGTTCTTCGAGCCGGCGATCCTGACCGGCGTGACCTCGGACATGCTGGTCGCGCGCGAGGAGACCTTCGGCCCGCTCGCGCCGCTGTTCCGCTTCGAGACCGAGGAAGAGGTGATCGCGCTCGCCAATGACACGATCTTCGGCCTCGCCGCCTATTTCTACACCCGCGATCACGGCCGGATGGTGCGGGTCTCGGAGGGGCTGGAATATGGCATGGTCGGCCACAACACCGGGCTGATCTCGAACGAGGTCGCGCCCTTCGGTGGCGTGAAACAGTCGGGCCTCGGGCGCGAGGGCTCGAAATACGGGATCGAGGATTACCTCGAACTGAAATACGTCTGCAGCGCGATCTGAGCGCTGTTTACCTGGGCCGGATCGCTACAGCGCGATCCGGCGCAACCCTGCGTCGAGCAGCACGAATTCGCCGTTCGGCGTGCCGTCGGCAAGGCCCGGCGCCGTGCGCCCCATGACCGAGGCCGGCACCAGCGTCGCCGCCCGCACCGCCTGATCGAGCGGCACACCGACGTGGTGAACCAGATTGGCCATGCAGGTCATCAGATCGACATGAGCGCCCGCCAGCGCGCCCGCCGCATTGACCAGCGCGCCGTCGCGCACCTCGATCCGCTCGCCGTAAAGCTCGAAGTGATCCGGGCCGCCGATCGTCGCCATCGCGTCCGAGACGAGGAACATCCGCTCGGGCAGGGGGCGGGCGCGCCAGGCGATGCCGGCCATCTCCCAGCTGACATGATGGCCGTCGACGATCATCCCGGCATAGGCATCGGATCCGATGGCGGTGCCGAGAACGCCGGGCGCGCGCGAGCTCATCGGCGGCATGGCGTTGTAAAGATGAGTGAAACAGCTGATGCCGGCGGCAAGGCCTGCGCGGGTCTGCGCCTCGCTTGCCGCCGTATGCCCGGCCGAGACGACGACGCCCATGTCGACGATGCGGCGGATGGTGTCGGCGGGGACGATCTCGGGCGCGAGGGTCAGCATCACCGGCACATCGGCGCGGCGCAGGATGGCGAGGGCGTTCAGCGTGTCGTCATCCATCGGCCGGACATAGCCGAGCCGGTGGGTGCCGCGTTTTTCGGGCGCGATATGCGGGCCCTCGATATGGAGCCCGTAGAAGCCCGCGCTGCTCCAGGCCTCGAGAGCGGCCTCGGCGGCGCGCAGGATCCGCGGCCCCTCGCAGGTGATGAGCGTCGGCATTACCCAGCCGGTGCCGCGCGCGCGCAGGGTGTCGACGATATGGCGGATGCCGTGGGCGCTGGTGTCCGAGTTCAGCATCACCCCGCCCGCGCCGTTCACCTGCAGGTCGATCCCGGCGGGCATCAGCAGATGGGCGCGCAGATCCGGGCTCTCGTCCGAGTGGAGCGGGCGCAGCCGGCGAATGCCTTCGGCGCCGATCTCGGCGGCGTATCCGGCAACGAGGCGACCGTTCAGGAAGGTATTCTCGGCGGCGACGAGGCGGATCATTTCTCGGGGCTCCTTGGAGATTCGGCGGGCGGAGACCTCGCTCCGCGGATGAGGCCTGTGATAGCGCGCCCTGCCGTCCGATGCAGCCGCGATCATGCCCGCTTTCCGGCTAAAAACAGTGGCTGCCGGGGTGGGGCGGGGGCGGAGACCTCTTGCCACCTCGCGAAGTTGTCGATACAGCTCCGCCTCGGACGGGTGGCCGAGTGGTCGAAGGCGCACGCCTGGAAAGTGTGTAGGCGGGGAACCGTCTCGTGGGTTCGAATCCCATCCCGTCCGCCAGATCCCCTACATGTGTCCAGATTTAAATCATTGAATTGATTTATTTTTCTATTCAGATCGTATTGTGCCACTGATCTGATGTCGGATTTTGCTGCACATTTTGCTATACAATTTGCTGCACATCGCCTTGTTTGTTCGTGCAGGGGTTGCTAGCGTTTCTCCATGAAACCCATCTTGCGCGGCTCCACCTATCACCTTCGCAAGCGTGTTCCGCAGCGCTTTGCCGCTGTCGAGCCGCGCAAAACGGTCTGGATCAGTCTGCACACCGATTCCGAAACGGCAGCTTTGGCCAAGGCCCCGGCTGCATGGGCCGGGCTTTTGGAGGCGTGGGAGGCCAGACTTGCCGGGCAGGACGGCGATGCCGAGGCGTTCTTCGAGGCGGCAAGGAAGCTCGCTCAGTCGCGGGGCTTGCGGTATCTGCCGGCCGAACGGGTCGCGGCTTTGCCGCTCGATGAGCTGCTGGAGCGTGTCGAGGCCGTCGGCGAGGTCGCGGGCAAGCCAAGCCCGGTAGAAGCGGCTGCGTTCCTCGGCGGTGCTGCCGAGCCCGCGATCACCGTGACCCGTGCGCTGGAGCTCTACTGGACGCTCGCGAAGGACAAGACTTTCGGGAAGTCCGAAGATCAGCTGCGCCGCTGGCGCAATCCTCGCCTGAAGGCGGTGAAGAACTTTGTCGATGTTGTCGGAGACAAGCCCATCGCGGAAATCAGCGGCGATGACATGCTCGATTTCCGGCAATGGTGGATCGATCGGGTCGAGGCCGAAAACCTGACGCCGAACTCTGCGAACAAGGACCTTGTGCACCTGTCCGACGTTCTGAAAACCGTGAACCGGATGAAGCGGCTGGGGCTTGTGCTGCCGCTGAGCGATCTGGCGTTGAAGCAAGGCGAGAAGCGTCAGCGCCCGCCGTTCTCGGATGCGTGGATCCGCGACAAACTGTTGCAGGAGGGCGCTCTGGCCGGCCTGAACACAGAGGCGCGCTGCATCCTTCTGGGGATGGTGAATACGGGCTACCGCCCCAGCGAGGGGGCCAGCCTCGGCCGCGATCAGATCCGGCTGGAGGGGGCTGTGCCGCATATCTCCATCGAGCCGAACGGGCGGCAGCTCAAGAGCGCCTATGCGCGCCGGATCATCCCTCTGGCGGGGGTCAGTCTTGCGGCGTTCCGCGAGTGCCCGGAAGGCTTTCCGCGCTACGCCGACAATCCGGGCCTCTCGGCCACCGTGAACAAGTATCTGCGCGAGCATGGCTTGCTGGAGACGCCGGGGCACAGCATGTACAGCCTGCGCCATGCGTTCGAGGACCGGATGCTGGCGGCCGGAGTTGACGACCGGATCCGTCGCGACCTCTTCGGCCATAGCCTCGACCGCGAACGCTACGGGAAGGGGGCGAGCCTTGAACAGCTGCATGAGATCGTGCAGCGCATCGCGTTCTAAGTGACGGCGAGAAATGCAGCGCCCCGCACTGGGGTGCCGCTGGGGCCTCTTGCCTGAACCGTTGGCGCTCTCGGCCCTCTGCTGCCTGTCAGATCCGCCGCCGGGCACCGGAGTGCCCGGCCCTGACCGGACCTTCCCCACGGGTGCCATGCCGCTACGCGGCTTCTCCAAACCTGCCTTCCGGCCCCCAGCACAGCAATTTCCCATGCTCAATGTTGCTTCTTCTAAACCTTCGAGAAGAATGAACTGTCCTCATATCGTTTTAGAAAATCTGATTGTAGTTGAGCAGATGCATTTGCAAGCAGAACCTTCGCTCTCGAATGGTCGACATCATCGTAAACCTCACGCGCCTTAGAGATAATCCTCTTAAATGCGGATTCATCCATCCGATTTCCCAGCTTCACACCAAGAATAGTCGGGAAGATGCGATCATAGCTCGTCTGAACAGCTTTCGCAGATGGAAGCGCAGCAAGGAAATGAAGCACAAACTCAGGTCTCATCATATATCGTGACCCCTCTTTTGCGATCAATGGACCAGTAGCATTCTGAACTCTGGTCTGCTGAGTTAACCACCACGTCTTGAAGCCATACGGGTTGCCTCCGCTCCTTTCTCCCTCGATCTTACGCCTCTGGTAAACACGCAAAACAGTCAGCGCCGCATTTCGGCAAAGTATCTCTTCACTTGCTTCGTCTCTTCCTTTTTTGTTCCTTGTTTTTTGAATGGTTGCTGCAAGCTCGTAGAGCTGCTCTGGATCAATGCCCGAGAGCATGGCCTTTTCGTCTTCAAAAGTGAAACCAAACTCATGAATTAGATACTCCCTCAGCTCGCCGCGGGCAGTATCTCTTGCTATTTCAGTCACGGTGAGGAATTGACCCAAATAGTTCGCCCATCCAAATGGCTCCTTCTTTCGAGAGGCTCTCTCGATCTTAGCGTAGAAGAAAGCCCGGATGAGGATGCGATCAATCTGGCTGGCAAGGGAAAACGTCATATAATTCTGAACATCTTGATAATTATTTATGAACTCAAGGTGGGTTGTCCTGAAATGGTGCCATACCTCATCAAGTGTCTTGTCGGTCAAAATTAGCTGCGACCCCGCTGCCTTAAGAAGTTTAAGTGCATTCTTGGTCATTTGGTCATTCTTGGACAGCAAATGCTCGGATAGAGCCCTCACAATAAGGTCGGCGCCAACGTATAGATTGAAATTGGAGGTCATGCTTCGGAAGTACTCAACCACCCTTGGTTCGTTCTTCAGCATGAACAAAAGAACATACGTTCGAGAAAGTTTCCGAAGGTAGCGCCGCTCTTCCTTGGTGCTGTTGTAGTATGTGCCCCGAAGTATCGAAAGGCATACTTGTGCGATTAGTCCTGCATCTTTGCCGGCCAAACCTCTCTCGGAAATAGCTTGATCTAATACATCATTGATCGAGGGAAGGTCACTATCACTTCCTTCTTCGCGTTCTAAGAATAGGGCAATCTCAAGCCCCTGGGCATGATATGATTTGTGGATCACATCGTGGCAGATGGCGATACACTGTTCGATTAGGCTTGAGTTGTCTGTGGCTAAGGACGCGTTCTCCGAGGCCCTATTCCTAAATATCTCGCTAACTTGAAGTTTTAGCGCTTCATCCTCAACATTTTCTTCGCGAATCCTCTTTCGAGTTTCGAATGGTAGACAATATCCGTTTTCCTTTTTATGGAAATTTACTTTCCTTCCGCCATCACCTTTTGAGATCAGCTCAGAAACCCGATTGGGCAGGACGCCCTTGAAGAAAGTCTTCGCCGACGGGAGTGCCTCAATCACTCTCGCCTCAATCTCTTTAAGAGTCAAAAATACGCCTTTGTCGGGATCCGTTCCCTCAAGTGACCAAAGGATCAAGCTGTCTGCTACCGCCTCAAGCAGGTCGCTTTTTCCACGCCTTCGGTCCAACTCTTGCCCGAGAAAGACGCAAAGCGTCTTGGCAGGGAGTCCTTGAATTGCCGGGATGGTATCAGCGGCACCAACTCCATCCAGGTAGGACGCAGCCCCTGCCACATAAGATTTGTAAGCCTGCAACGCCCCCGGTGTGCCATTAATTTGGTGCTGAAAGTAATGGCCGTCTCTAATGACAATCCTGCAATCCAGCTCGTCGCTAAGTTCTTCCTGAATCTGGTCAATAAGGGGGAGTTTTTGACTGGTTGCATACATGAGGCTTTTGGGGTCGCGACCAAATTCGCGCAGCCTCTTTAAGGTCTTTCTGATCTTAGCCTTCGGTTCGGCGCTGATGGACGCCTGCATGAATTTTTGGGTACCCGCGGCTTCGAACAAGCGGTCGTCTAGCGCACCGTCGGCACCACCGTCGTGAAAGCCGCCCATCGGCAGATAGTCTGCGCCAAGAGTTGCCGCAAAGAACCCTTGAGCAAAGTTCTCAAAATCGGTTCCACCAACCCGCGACAGCGCGATTTCAATGACTCTGGGGTCAACAGTGTCCACGGTAGTTTTCCCACTTCAATCATGAGGCTTGGATCGAAAATGCACCACATCCTGAGCGCCGCTGCAAGCGTGACGACGAGTGACAGTGCTGACAGATGAGTGCCCGTGAGCGAAAGTCTGCATTCCGCCCCTTACTGTCGGTCAGACGTCTGATCGCGTCTGTCCCTTGCCTGATGTTCCCGGAAGCCGGAGACGAGCTGCGTTACCGTTCGCCCTGCTTTTCCGACGCCACGCCCAGTGCAACCGCACACGAACACCGTTCCCCACTCCCTGAGGCCTGCACCTCGGTGGCGTGAGTGAGCCCGCGTCTCTCTGGAATGGAGGGCTCACTTGTCCCTTTTGCTCGGCGTGCGAAGGAGACGGGACGGTTGCGAAGAGGGCGAAGCGCGTTTCCCGGAGTCTTTCGGCAACTTGGCCGGCTTCTCCTTGGCGCTCGCCCTGCTGCTTGGGTGCCAGCTTTCCCATTCGTTCGCGCGCTCCTTCTGTGCAGCTTTCTCGAAGTGCACTTCGCTCAGAAAGCCGTTCAGAAACGGGAACGGCACGTCGTGTCTGTGGGCATAGGCCAGCTGATTGGAGATCTCGCCGATGGCGGGACTAGGGAGGAGAACGTTGCCTGTCTCATCGTCGCGCAGGATGTAGTGCAGCACGTCCGCATACCGTTTGGCCGTGATGCTTCGAGCGCGCTTCCCCGGAGACTTGCGCTGCACGAGGTTCTCGACATGGCGCCACCACTTCAGTCCGTCGAGGTCGCGCATCAGGATGTAGACGTTGCGCCTGAGATCGTTGCGCAGCGCTTCTTCTGCGCTGTTGCGTCGCCCCCGGGGGGCCTTCTTATCGGTGGTCTGAAGTTGTGCTGACCGGGCGGATACTTCGTCATGCAGCCTGCGGCGAATCTTCCGAAACTTTTTCTGAACGTCTGCTTCGGTGGCTTCGTCAGGGTTGGAGAGCTTCCCAAAAGTTTTGAGGAAGAGATCGGGATACAGCGCGCGAACGCGGCTTTCTTCCTGAGTGAAAGTCTTCTTGTGAACCCGATTGCTCGTCATCGTAACCTCCGTAGCTACGGATTTATTGAAACATTCCTGCCGGCCCGTGTCTGCGGAAAACGGCAGAAATGCAGATAACGTCTGTAACTATCATCTATAATCTGAACGATAAAGTCCGTATCTGTAGAGCTTTCATTAGGCTGCGTATGAAATAATGATTATATTACAGTGTCGTATGAGATTTTCGCGCCGCCCGTGAAAAGGTCTCACTGGTGTGAATTGTAAATGCTTGGCACCGTTTAAAAAGGACCAAAACGATGCCAGCAATCACACGCAAACTTCGCATCAGATCTACCGTCGGCACGGCGACGAATGCGCGCTTCATCGTGTCTGCGCTTCCGCCTGCCGCAGGCCGAAAGCGCCGTCGCGGCTCTGCACGCATCTCAAAGTTCCGAGCTGTCTGCCGGCCTGCATCGCAAAGCCCTGTGCCTGTCTCGCTCCGCGGGGTGAGGTCATGACCCATGGCCGGAAGTCAGCTCGCAAGATTGCGCGCAGCTCACCGCAAGGTCGCCGAGCTGGTGCTGCAAAACAGCGTCTACCTGCCAATCTTCCGCCGGCTCGATGCTGCGCTCTCCGTCGAAGAAGCCCGTCTCGAACGGGATGCCGTCTCCTATGCGCGTGCGGTGATGGCGATGCAGGACGCTGCCGCAGTTCATTCCTAAAGCCACGCCGAGCCCCACCGGATCGGCGCCCGGCTGAACCTGAAGCTGAAGCCAGGAAGCAACATACGATGGTGCGGAAGAGCTGCGTTCATGGTCTGGACTGCGACCGTGGCAATGCAGACCGCGAATGCTCGCGAGTGAACCGGCTCAGGGCTGTGTTGCCATCGAAGCGGGGGGCGCTTTCCCTGCGGCGGCGCTCGGCGGTGACAATGGGCTCTGAACTGCCCCCGGACGGGCGTGCCTTCACATTTTCAGTGTTTCATGCTAAAATACTGAAACTAATCATTAAAAATGTGAATGCTATGCTCAGGCAACCAGCAATGGTTCTCGGGGACGACGACGTGCGTCGTTTGCTCCGGGCTATCACTCAAACACGCCATCCGGTCCGCAATCGCGTTATCGTCCTCCTCAGCTTTCATGCGGGGCTCAGGGCTTGCGAGATAGCAGGATTGACCTGGCCCATGGTGCTCGGCCCTTCGGGCAAGTTCAGCGGGGCGTTGTCGCTCTGCGGCGGGATCACGAAGGGCGGCAAGTCCCGCGTTGTCCCCATCTCCCCCGTGCTGATGAGCGCCCTGAAGGATCTGCACCATGCGTTGGGGCGCCCGCAGACCGGCCCGGTGGTTCACTCGGAACGCGGCGGCGCGATGACGCCCCGGTCTGTCGTCAACTGGTTTCGCCAAACCTATGACGGCCTCGGGATGGCGGGCTGTTCGTCGCACTCAGGGCGGCGAACGTTCATCACCAAAGCCGCCAGGTTGCTGCCGAAGATCAACGGGTCTCTGCGCGATGTGCAGGAACTGGCCGGGCACGCGGCCCTCAGCACGACCGAACGGTACATTCAGGGAGACCGCGCGATCCAGCGCAAGCTGGTCACGCTGATCTGACCCCCTCACACTCTCAACTCAAAGGAACGATGCCATGTCTGGCACTCAATGGCGGACGGCTGCCGAAACCACGGCCATGATCCGCGACCTGAACGATGCCTTCCGCAAAGACCTTCGGGGAGGAAAATTGCTGCTGAGCAGCGGCATCATCGCAAAGCTGGGCAATGAAACGGCGGCTCTGTTGCGCGCGATTTCCGACTTTGACCATTTCAGCGCGGATGACGATCCCTACGGCGAGCACGACTTCGGCTGCACGTCGTGGCAGGGCGATCCGATCTTCTGGAAGATCGACTACCTCGATGCCGATACCGTGCTTGGCTATCCAGATCCCGCCGATCCCGACCAGACGGTCCGGGTCCTGACGGTGATGATGGCGTGGGAGTACTGAGCATGACAAGCAAGATGCATCCCGGTGCCGCGATGACCGAGCCGTGGCAACAGGGCAATCTCGACGCGCTTTGTGGTCTCTATGCGATCATCAACGCGCTTCGGCTTCTGCACGCCCCGACGGGAGGACTGTCGCGTCAGGTCTGCAAGACGCTGTATCGCGATGGCCTCGAAGCGGCCTGTCGCACGCGCGATGGTCTCGCCCCGATCTTCGACGGAATGACGCAGGCACGACAGATGAAGGTGGCGAAGGCGATCTTCAAAAGCCGGGCGTTGCGCGACCGCGCGCCTTCAGTCCTGCGCAAGCCGCAAACGGGGATTGTCTGCAACGCAGATCTGGACCGGATCTGGCAAGACTGTCTGGGGCGCGGAGATGTGCTTCTGGCCGACTTCGACGGCAGGATCAGTCACCATACTGTGATCTGCGGGCTGAGCGATGCCCGCATCTTCCTCTTCGACAGCGACAACATGCGGTTCGTTTTTCGACGGACTTTGCAGCTCTCCGCGACGCCGGACGGGAAACTGATCCTGAACAGCGTCGTCCCGATTGGCCCGTGCAGCAGATCCTTAGGGCGCAAAGCTCACACCCGAAACGGTCGATCTGCACGTCAAACGCTTTGAATAAGTGAATGGGATATGGGGAACTACACAATGCACATGTCAGAAGCGTTCCAATCAATGCTGAAACAGAAAAAACTCAACGATAAAAAGTACCGAGCACAATCTCATTCGCGAAGCACAGAGGAACACCGACTTCTGAGTGAAGCCGATGCGCGGAACTTGCAGCAAGATCGGTGTTCCGCGTTTCTGGCTAAGTGCTTCGACGCGATCGAGCGACTTGACTGCGGCGCTTCGTCTCTGTCTCGGAGTGAACGGAATCTGGTAATCAGCATTCTCGGCGGCTCAGGTGCTTCCCATCGGAAGACGAAGCAAGGGCTCTCTCCGCTCGCGAGCAACATCAACGCCAGGAACATCTTCTTCGGCGAAGTGTATGCGGGGCTGAAACAGGTCTTTGAGGACCCGGAGACGAAACTCTACTTCGCCACGTTGGTGGATCGAAAGTGGCTTCTCCCGCTCAACGCGCAAAGTCTCGATCTGCACTCTATGACGCGGCGGGTGAAAACAGCGCTTCGGGACGTCGGCTGGGAAGGTATCCTGTTTGTCGAGATACAGACCCTGACCGGGATGCCGGCAGGACACTTCCTTGCGCATTTCCACGGGTTCATGTGGCGCGCAGACGGTAGCGAAGAAACGGTCAAACAGGTCAAGACGCTCTTCAACAAGCGGTTCCGCGGGGTCGGTAAAGCCGTAGGTCTGGACCTGCAGCTTGTGGACCCGGATACCCCGAAAGCGCTGCCGACCCGTTTCTTCTACGCGACGAAGCTTTCGGAGACTGCCAAGACCTATGTCAAACCCGATGATGCGGGGTTGGGCCTCGTAACCGTGGACACCCCCGGGAAGATGAAAACGGCGCATGAGAAGAACTTCACGGATCTGGACGCACTGAGGATTGTCCGGCTCCTCGCGCAGCATGAGGTGGATGAAACGACCGTCGCTGTCGGCAAGCGGGCGACGAAGCTGCGCAAGGCCGCATCGAAGGCGCTGAAGCAGGAAATCGAAAAGCGCAACGTTGCGTCTACCCCTTCGCGGACGCGGGTTCGTGCGTTTCTCTCCAAGCTGTTGCGGGAGGCACCTGACACAAAGGCCGGTGATCTTGGATAAGGACTACCGCTTATCTTCGTTCGCAGACGCTCTGATCGCGAGAAGGTCCTGTATCAGCGGCTGCAACTGATCCGCCGCGTTCACGGCCTCCAACCAGTCAATGAACTCAAGGACGTCCATCCTGCGTTCGCCGCCCTCGATCTTCGCAACATAGGATTGAGGGCGCCCGAGCCGCTCGGCCAGCTCAACCTGTGTAATGCCCGCGCCTTTGCGCAGCGTGCGCAGTTTATCAAGCAACAGCAGGTGACGGGGTGAGCGCAGGGATTTCACGGGCAGACAGGGGGCTGGATACGTCTGTTTCCCTGTAACTGTCGCTGCACAGTATCCCATTTCGGGATATATCCGGCTGTCCGGCCGGTGAGCCGCATCTAACGTTGTGTCGCACCCATGGCACAACGTCTTGCGTGAAAATATCCTATATTGGTATATTCCGGACGGGCCGGATTGCAGAACTCTGCCCACGTTTATGCCGAAAGAAACGCGAAGCCTGCTCTCTAATCGTTGTCTGGCTCGCTGCCTCCCATCATCTTTTCGAGAAGAATATGCTAAGTAAAATCTGGAACTTACTGATCGTCGTCGGCCTCGGCGCAGCCGCCTATGCCTATGTGACAGGCCGGGATCTGAACGGGGTGCCGACCTCGACTGCGAACATGGACTGCGATGTGCTGGTCAAGCACTTCGTCGGTCAGCAGATGGAGATGAACTATTCGCTGAGGAAGGTGCAGCGGATCGACCCGCTGGAAACGATCCAGCACGACGATCAGACCTTCATCTGCCTCGGCCGCGCCTATCTTGAGGGGACCCCTGCCACATATGTGCGTCTGTCTTCAAACGAGCGCTCGGCAGGCAACTTCGACCTTCTGATCGAGCAGGCGCATCCCTCCGACTACAACTGTGATCGCCTCGCCGACGAGATCGTCATGAAGTTCAGCGGCCAGACCGTGGCGGATGTCGGCGTGCTGATGGAGATCGGCGACACCAAGACAGAGGCAAACAAGCCCCCGCTTCATTGCCGGGGAATGGCGAGGTTCACGAACGGGCTGACCTGGCCGGTGAGCTATTCCTACGACGGGGACGAATTCTGGGTCAGCCCCTGATCCCATCCCCCTCCCTGTGCCCCGCTGTTGGCACTTGTCCGGTGTCGTTCACCGGCAAACAGCATTTTCGTCAAAACTCATAAGGATCAGATTCATGACCGACATGCAGACAAGCAAAGTCGAAAACGACAAGCGCGGCGCGCCCGCACCGTCCCGGCCGAACCAGAGGCCGTCCTTCCGGCGGGGGAGCGACCCGATCGACAGGCTCCCGTTCGTCGCCCATTGGCTGCTCAGCGTGGTCCTGCTCATCGTGGTGCCGCTCGTGATGCTTCAGGTGGTTGACGTGGCGGGTCTTTTCGCTCTGTTGGGGCCGTTGATGGTCCTCTCGATTGTTCCCGGCACGTTGCTCTACGTGATCTCTGCTCGTCGTCGGCTGATCGGCATGGGGGCGCGCCCGCAGTGGCTGCTGCTGATCGTCCCGTTCGTTCTGGTTTTGCTGGCCAATGGGTATGACGGGTTCATGCGGGCAACATTGCCGGGCGCAGAGATGCCGCCAACACTTCCGCCTGCCGTGTCGATCCTGATGTTGCCGGCGATAATCCTGCATGTCGTTCTGATGGTGCGGCGAGGCAAAGGGGCGAGCGCATCAGATCGCTAAGTCACGCAGGCTGCCGCTGCGGGTTCCTGAGCGGCAGCCTTTGAGACGATGGTACAGGCATCTTTGGCTTTGCGCGGGGACGGATGGCTTAAGGGGCTATGGGTCGCCGGCTTGGTATGCTCGGTTGACTGTTGAGGGCGGGGAGCTGCCGTTCGCTGCAGAGTGCGCAAATGACCGAGATGGGCGCATAGGAAATATGCCACTTGGAGAATGTGGACCTTTCTCATGAGATGGCTTGGCAGACGACTAATCATCCAGAATAGTTTGATGCAAGTTGACATTATCTCTTCAGTAGCGCCACGTTGATTACGTTCGGGCTTCCAGTTTTGGGTGCACACGGTAAGAACAGAAGCGCTTGATCGTTAATATAAATTCCAGAGGGCACATGGCTATTGGGTTAGATTCCGATCGGGCGCTTGAAGATGAAACCGAAGATCAGTTTGGATTTGTGGGCATGGCCAAGCGCCTCGCTCCGTCGATTATTGAGGCCTCAAAAGGTGACGGTATGGTCGTGGGGCTGGAAGGTCGCTGGGGGTCGGGAAAAACCTCGCTCCTGAACTTCCTGCGCGAGGAACTGGCTGCGGGCGAATCTGAAGACATCCACACGATAACTGTTTCCCCGTGGCTAAACGGTGACTCGGCCACCTTGGTGATGTCGCTGTTGGGGCCGATTGCAGATGTGCTTGAAAAGAAAGAAGCGAAACAATCTGAAGCCAAAGGCATCCTGGGAGCGTTCAACCGGAAGAAGGCCAGTGAAATCGGAGGCCTGATCAGCCTCTACGGCCAAAAAACAGCACGGACATTGGTGCCTCTCGCCAGTCTGGCAGGTTTTTTTGTACCAGGCGCTCAAGTTGCCGCTGGCGCACTGAAAGCCGGTGGCGAAGCGCTTGGACAGTTTTCAAGCCGGCAAGCCACGCCCTCCGAACTCAAGCGCGCAATTGCTGAAAAGATCGAAGCGCTTAGAGTTGGGTTTGTTGTCATCCTAGACGATCTCGACCGACTCGAACCCGAGCAAGCGGTCGAAGTTGTTCGACTTGTGCGTTCTGTCGCCGACTTCCCCAGGGTTGCATATCTTATGTGCTATGATCGAGAAGTCTTGGCGCAAGCCCTGAAAGAGGGTCTCAAGGTTCAGGATGGCGACTTGTTCCTACAAAAGATCGTTCAACTAACTTTCGCCATTCCTCTTCCAGAGCCTTTCGATCTCCGAACACAGTTTCGCAAAGAAGCCGAAGCCATTTTTGCGGAAATTACCGGTGCAGCTCCGGACGGTGAGCTGCTGGAGGATCTTGCTTCGGCCGTAGATCGCGAGGGGATGGGGTTGAGCACACCGAGAGAAGTAAAGCTCGCCCTTAACGGCATACGGTTTGTCTACCCCTCTGTAGCCGATGATGTCTATTTCCCAGATTTTTGTCGTCTTCACCTAATCAAGACCACGAACTTCAAGCTCTATAAGTGGCTGGAAGAATATCTGTCGGTCCGCTCAATTTTGGTCACTGGTGACGGATCGATAACCAATGATTCAAAGGCTACATTAGGCACATCCCTGAAAGAGCTCCTGCCATCCGAGGAGATCGGTGCGTCGCGATCAATATGGGCTTTGAGGCAATTCATTCCTGGCATTGGGAAAAATGAAGTCGCCTCAAAGCGAGTTTTTTCCGAGGTTTCGCTTAGGGAGGCAGGCGATGCTATTCAACTTAAACGTCTCGGAAGTCCTTTACACTACCGCTATTACTTTGCCCTGACGGGGCCCAAGACGGTAATGCCCGATGACGATTTCAAACAGCTCCTTGAGTTTGCGAGATCAGATTTACCTTCTTTGAAGGCTCACCTCGAACATTTCGCAAGAAGTCTTCGTCAATCGGGCCGGACATGGTTCGAGCATATTCTGGACCGGCTCGATGACGCCCTCGTATCAAAGCTGGACAAGGAAACTGTCGCTGGTATTTTTCTGGCAATGTCCGATACCATGGACTCAGTCATCGCGACCAATAAAAACCCCCGCGCATTTGACTTTTCCATTACCAGTAAAGCTGTGCGAGTGGCTGAACGTTTGTTGGTTCGATTGAGGACCGTTGACCATGAAAGATTCGAGAAGGTCTCAAAAGAGGTGGCTGAAAAAGGCACTGCGTTGAACTGGCTTGTGGGTAACTTCTTCAGAGAGCAAATGTGGGACCATGGTAGAGTTGGAGACCGACCAAACCAGCCTGGTCAATGGGTCTTCACTGATGATTTCCTTGATATGCTTCTGGAGATCATGAGAACGCGGCTTTCATCAACTGAAGTGCAAGAGAAAATCTCTGAAATGCCCGACGTTTCGACATTCCTGTTCGGGTGGCGGGACATATCGGGTGAGGCAGAGGCGCGAGAATGGGTGGCTTCTAACAGTGCTACCGATGCGGGCTTTCTTTCTATTCTCAATCATCTTCGTAGTTGGGCCATGAGTGACAGCGTTTATTACCCTCTGCACAAGTCGTCCATCGAAGCATTTTTCGATTTCGAAAGCACTGTTGCACGACTAGAAGCACTTCGGGGAGGCGCACACGGCGAGATGGTTAGAGAATTGGAGACCGCCATGGAGCAAGCGCGCCATTACGAGACTTAAGCGGTCATTCGATGCGTGTAATCTGAGTGGCCGCAAAGGGCCGGGGATGTCGATACGGCGGCGCGGGTCTCAAGAATGGCGCGCGGCGCCGCCGCATGACCGCTCCGAGCTCACATAGACGGATGCTGCAACGAGCACCAATGTCAGCTTTGCGGTTTCCATATGCGTCGTTAAAATAGGAAAACAGTTCCGCATGGTGGAGAGATGAAAAAGCGATTGAACGAAAAAGTATTGAAACGTGGAGATGTGATCCTGACGACCAGCGACGCGAAGATCAGTAAATTCATCCGTTCCACCACCATTAGCCCGATTTCACACGCCATGCTCTATGTCGATAACTGCTCGGTCATTGACGCGACGGGAGATGGAGTCCATTCGGCGAACACTCAGCGACTGTTCTTTGAACAGCACAACGCCGTATTTGCCCTACGTCTCAAGGGCGGGCTGCCCCCCTCCACGTCAATCAAAATATGCAACTATGTCCGAGAACGTATAGGGAGTGAATACGCGACATGGGAAGCTGGCAGGGCTGGGCTGGGGCTGGGAAAAAGGGGCACGCCGAAACAGTTCTGTAGTCGCCTCGTTGCGCAAGCTTACGCTGCCAACGGGTTTGCTCTCGTTAAGAACACCGATTTTTGCACCCCAAAAGACCTCCTGAAGAGCGCCGAGCTTGTCGAAGTCGCAGATGCCACCGTGGATGTCACCGACGAGGAATACCAGGCCTGGCAGACGCATCCCAGCGGCCTAAACCTTATGCGGCAGTCGACGAACCATATCCTGAATGGTGCTCGGAGGATTGATAAATCAATCCAAAATCTTAGCGACGTTGACAAACTTGTGCTGGAACATTCCGAGCATGACGAGACGATCATGCAGCTCTATGTCGAATCGGGATACTTCCACGTCTGGAAAATCGACCACGAGATCAACCCGTGGCACTACGATGCAAAGCTCATGGAGGATTTAGGCCGTCGTCAGCCTGACGATGTTCGTTGGTATTGCGAAAGCACCCTTGCCGAGGGGTCTCGGACAGACAATCGATACGTGACGAATGCAAAGGGCTACCAATACTATCAGTCTATCAGACCCAGACAGACTATAATGATGCTCATGACATTCTATCAGATGTTGGCGGAGAATCATGCCAATCGCCTCGATATCGCTGAAGATTGGCTTACGCGTCATCCATGAGAATTACTGATGCAGACAATAAGGCGAGTGCAACGATGGCCTGCAAAGTCCCGCATCACCGACATTCGATCTGGATTTTTCTGCGCGGTGCCATGGACGGCCGCTCTTGGGTAGCAGCCCTGCTGCGTATGCGTCACCGTGACCGGCAGCTATGGGCCGACTTGCCCCCAAGCTCTCCCTTCATGACAAAATGCTACTTTTGTCATGAGTTGGCCCATTTATATCTGGCACGGGCAAACAACACGCCCAATATCTTGCAGTTAGGTACAATAATATGTTCATGAGGCGCTGCGTTTATGCGGGTGATACCCCGGCCGTATCTTCGCACATGATCGACAGGGCCAGAGAAAGCTTCGACGTCTTGCGCTAGGATGATAATCTCGCCACGAATATCGATTAATGCGATCATAAGCCATCGCAGAATTCCTGTGGTAAGCGCTGAACACGTTGCTGAGCCTCGCTTCCTCCCCTGCGCGACTAGATGGCAACCAGCTCGGCGATTTTAGCTGCAACATTTGTCATCGACTCTTCGGCAGTACTCAGCCCGGCTCGGGAAGCTAGCAAAAGGCTGACCCGCTCAAGCTCCTCATAAGTCGTTCCATGGACGACCGGAACCAGACGTTCACGCCGCAGGAGCGCCGAAAGCTCCTTGTCGGCGATACTTTCCGCCTGAAGGCGCCGTAACATAGCCGGCGTCACTAAAACGATACCAACGCGCGAGTTCACCAAGCCCTTGTCGATCGCTCGCATCATAGGCACTCCGAGGCCTAAGTCCTTTTCGCTGAACCATACACGGACGCCTCGCGCTTCAAGCAGATCATGTAATTCTTTGGCGGAGCCTTGCCTGTCATCCCATGCGTGGCAGAGAAATACGTCTCGAAGGTCAGGCTGCGCGGCCGCTAGATTCTCAACGTTCTCTCGAATGGGGGTAAGGGACTGCACTTGCTCGGGCGTGTACCACACCGCCGAGCCAGTTCCTGACCAACGCGGCTTTGAGGTGCGCCGCCCCGATCCTCCACTGCCCCCCGAGTGTGAAGATGAAGGAGTAGAGTATGATCCAGAGCTACTATATCCGCTGCTGTAGCCACTATAACGGCCAAATCGGCTCCCGCATGCAGGGCAGTTAGCTGCGGCG
>NZ_JFZB01000032.1 GCF_000740785.1 Paenirhodobacter enshiensis
TGATCCAGAGCTACTATATCCGCTGCTGTAGCCACTATAACGGCCAAATCGGCTCCCGCATGCAGGGCAGTTAGCTGCGGCGGCCGCCGAACGATGCCCATTTACTGGTGCTGTACATCTAGCCATATTTTCCCCTCTCCTTGATCATTCCGCCACCTTGCGGATCATATTTCTCTTTGTAGCCAATCTCAATTGACTGGTGATTCGCCTCGCGCATCTCTTTTCACAGAGATGCCTCATACATCCGGTATCTTGGACAGATGGGTAGCAGATACCATCATTCAAATGACTTAGCTATTTCCCTTGCCCTCCAGTGAAACCTGTCATCTGGCGCCAGATCAGGGCCTCAAGCGGGTCATAGTTGCCGCGGTAGGCCTCGATTGACGCCGTGACCATCTCATCCCCGGACACGCCTTCCCACGAAAGCGAGTGCCCTGCGCGCTCGGCGAGGTGTCTCACATACTCGCGCAACGCCCGTCCATTTCCTTCCCGGAACGGGTGCAGGACGTTCAGCTCGCCCATGTAGTACGCCATGCGTCGGGCGAAATCCTTCGGCGCCCTGTGTTCGAGCCATCCCTCGGCGGCGAGCGCATCGGTCAGCTTTGTGCCCTCGCTCTCGATATGACGAAAGTTGGCGAATCGGGTGCTGCCCTTCGAGATGTCGACGTTCCGCACGGTTCCCGCCCAGTCGTAGACATCGCGAAACAATGCTTCGTGAATGCGCAGCAAATAACCGAAGCCGGGGCCGCTGCGGGGTTCGGGCAAGGGCGCTTCTGCCAACTCCACGGCGGCAAGCAATACGAGCGGGGCTTCTGCCGCGTCCAACTCGGCCTGATCGCGAATACCGAGCTTGTTTATGAGGACTTCCGTTCCCGGGTAGAGGCCGAGTTCTCCGCCTTCGTAGCGCGCCATGGTTAGCTTGCGCTGGCCTGCTTGCTGTAGCGCTTCAGCAGTCGCTTGCGCAGCTCGGTGCTGCTCAGGGCTCCGGCCTGCAAAGCCGCAAAGTCCGAGACGGAGCGGGCGTCCAGATCCAAGCCTTCGATCTGCATGCTGGCCATGGCGCTGGCGACGATACGGGTGCGGTTCGGCATCGTCGAACCGGGCTTGGCGAGGGGCGTCTTCGCAACGGTCATCGGTAAGGGCTCCGTTTTGTTGGCAAAGGATAGCAGGAGGGGGGGAGGATTGCATCAGCAACGTTGCATTGTGGGGAGCTCAACGCCTCCCGCTTCAGGCGGATCGTTGCGGCGGGGCGTTGACAGCGGGATGGCTTCGTGTGAGCCATCAATCCGACCTGCGGATCGAGGAACTGTTGCCTTGATTTGCTGCACATTTTGCTACACAAAATGCTGCACGTGAATTCATAATACATTGATACTAAATGATAATGCGTCTGACTTGGGCGCATCTGGCGAACATCCCGTCCGCCAGACACCCTTGAAAAATTGAATTATTTTCGTTCTTTTCGATCTTACCCCACCAAAAACCCGCCATACCAAAAACGCTTGATTGCGTCAGGTCGCTACGGGTGGCAGCTTTGGCTTCGGAGTAGACCCCTACCCACCTTCACGGCCAGGTCTGAGTGCAAGCGAATGGGGCGCACGGGTCCGGGGCCGGGCGGGGCCTCTTAAAATAGACGGGGGCCGGTGCGACAACGGCAACATGTGCGACACGGCCCAGCGCGCCACTCGCCCCTGCTATTCCCGCTATTCGTGCTATTCGGGAAAGCCATACCCGGCCCCCGGCAGAAACCGGCAGAAAGCCCGCGCGCAGGGCGGTTCGCGGTCAGGAACCAGCGCGAACCACGTGGTCACTATTCAAAGCCGCGAAGGCCAGAAAGCCCAATGAAACAAGGGTCATTTGAATTAGCGACCGCTTGCCAATTTCAAACAGAGGAAAAAATCTGCGGATGCGGTGGGCGCGCGGGTCCGGCGTCCGAGCCGTCCAGACTTCCGACACTCCCCCCGGCTTTTTATGAATTGCAGACGTAGGCACATGACTGGCGCACGGGTCTGGGCGATTGAACGGCGTCGCCTTGGACATACTCCCCAGACGCGTCTTAAACGGCACCTTTATGCTTATCATTTGTCTCTTTTGTCGGCGGTAGCCCATCCTGCTTAGGCGTGGACTGTCCTCTAATCAGAGCCTGATCGCGAAACCGATAGTGGTGGCTCATACGGATTTGTTCCTTAGACGCCTTTTGGCTTAGGAACGCTTCCAGATCAAAGGGCCTCTTTGGCGTAGAATATCCCACGTTGTTTCCTTCCTCGGGGTTAAAACCATAATGAAAAGAGCGACAAAGACTTCTCTTTGCCGCCCCTCGATCCGGTCAACACTCACGCCCGTGCCGAGTCACCGCATATGATGCGGCCCCTTGTCGGAATACGCCACGACCGGATTTCTACGCACCGGGAAGACGCGAAAGCCATGCTTCCACCGTCATCAACCCCCGCGCGAATAGTCCGCACTACTTTTGCTGAGGTGCGCTGGACTGCTGAGGGGAGGTTTTCTCCACCTTCA
Organism: Paenirhodobacter enshiensis; assembly: GCF_000740785.1. Lineage (GTDB taxonomy): Bacteria > Pseudomonadota > Alphaproteobacteria > Rhodobacterales > Rhodobacteraceae > Rhodobacter > Rhodobacter enshiensis. Next base: position 2,518 of record NZ_JFZB01000032.1, read on the forward strand.
CGTTCTCAGATTTGGCAGGACCCTGCTTCGGAGTGTCCTGCTGGTGCTGCTTCTGATGTTCAAGGGGATGGTTCTGTTTGAGGTCGGACATATGATGTCCTCCACTTGGTCGCTCGGGATTTGCCCTCGACGCAAATTATATATGGGGGTGTGATACCTCCATTACGAGCGCCTGCGGCCTAGTATCTTCCAAGTTGGCCTAAACGTTCGTTTCATTGTTCACGGCAGTCGTTAATGACAAAGCTCCGCGCTGGGCGGGGCCTCGATGCCGTGAAGGGGCGAAGGTCAGGCGGCTTTTCCCAGCATGGCGCGGGACGCGTAGCGGATAAGCGAGGCCACATCGCCCAGATAGATGAAGTCGAGACTTGCGCCGTAATCGCGACAAAAGCGCAGCACCTCGGGCGCAGGGGCTTCATCCTCGGCCAAGAGGTCGGCAGGCAGGCCCTCGGGCATCGGCGCGCCCAGCGCGTCAGCGACGAAGCGCAGGCGGCCCATGCGGGTTGTGGGTATGGCTTTCATGCTGTAGCCCTCCCCGTCAGCATATCAACGGCGGCTTTCAGCGTGCCTTCGGCGAGTTCGAGCGCCTCTTGCCCAAGGATAGCCCCGCGTGTGATTGCCGCGCCAGTCGGGCCACCTTCACCGTTCCCGGCGAGGTAAAGCAATTCGAGAATATCCTTGGCGTCTTTCAGCACATCACGGGCGGCGTTCACCGCCTGCATCGGGTCACGTTCTTCTGTCATGGGCTTCCCTCTCAATTCGGGTTCATGGGTTCGGGGTTATCGGCCGAACAGCTCAGCGCGCAGGGCGTCGAGCCGTTGCCAGTCGGGGCCGCGCAGACGGCCTTTGCATTCAAGCGTGAGAATATCGGCGCGGATTTCGTCAGCGGGGCGGCCGGCCGTGAAGACGGCGAGGCGCTGGGCGCGATAGGCCGCCTGGCACTTCACGGTGGCCCAAGCGCGTTTCAGAGCAGCGGGGAACAGCCCGTGAAGGCGCGAGGCAGGCAAGCGCAGCGACCACAGGTCGTGGCGGGCCATCACCCAAGCAAGGCGGAACAGTTCGGCGCGGTCTATGGTCATGCGGTTGCCCCTTGCTCAGATGATAGCTATCTATCACTAGGTGTTTGATGATAGCAAGTGCATCAGTGATAAAAAGTTCTCACGCAAGGAATCGACATGGACAGCATGAAAGCCCGGATAAAGGCAGCGCGCGATTTGCTCGGAATGACACAGGCGGAACTGTGCGAGGCTGCGGGTATTCCACTCATCACCTTACGACGCATCGAGGGTAAGCCCGACCACGCCGGACTAGTATCGCTAGAAACGGTCCGGAAGGTTCGGGAAGTCCTCGAAGCCCAAGGGGTGCAGTTCCTCGAAGGCGGTCAGGTCGCCACGGGGCCGGGCGTGGCGCTGGGGGGGAAGGAATGACCCCGGTCATTTACATTGCCGCCGCCGTGGCCGAAATCGCTGGGTGCTTCGCATTCTGGGCGTGGCTACGCATAGGCAAGTCAGCCTTGTGGGTCGTGCCAGGAATGGCCTCTCTGGCATTCTTCGCCTTCATCCTGACCCGTGTTGACAGCGATGCCGCCGGCCGAGCCTATGCGGCTTATGGGGGCGTATACATTGCATCATCGCTGCTTTGGCTTTGGGCGGCGGAAGGGATAAGGCCGGATCGTTGGGATTTCATCGGCGCTGCGACCTGTCTTGCGGGCGCATCCGTCATACTGTTCGCCCCGAGAGCTTAGCCCGCCCATTTGGATTCCTAGTCGCGGAAAACAATAGCGGATGAAGCCAACCCGGCGCCTTAGGGTAATCTTAGGGTGATGATATGGCATGCGCTGGGCTATCACCTCACCCCCTGCGCGCGCATATGACCGGAGATTAACCTTCACGGTCTGGCGGGCTAGGCAGTCCATGACGCGCGCGGGCGCGGGCGGGCGTATCACTTCGCGAAATGCCGGATCGGTCGGCAATATCGGATAACTGCCCACCCCCATGCGCGCGCGTTACTTGCCAGCGAAACCGTCAGGAACGTGTCAGGGTGATTCCGCAAAGGCCCATAGCACCCCATGACAAGCAAAGGCCCCGGAGCGCGCCAGACGCTCGGGGCCGGCCTGATTGTTTTCACGCGTTCGGGGTGGCCCTATCCGCCTTCTGAGCTCCTCCCCGGAAATCGGAGAGTG
>NZ_JFZB01000033.1 GCF_000740785.1 Paenirhodobacter enshiensis
CTCCCGGCAGGGTTTTTCAGCGGCCTGCTAAAAAGCGAAACGGCAGGGATTTCTCCCTGCCGCTCCACCTCCCGGTGAGAAACCTGACGAACGCCGATCGGTTCTATTTGGAGCCATATCGCGCTCAGTCATCTGACCGGGAATTCTGCTCATCGCCTTGGCGGTGAGTTATTCCTGAATGCCACGCGGCAGTGCAAGCCGGCGCTCGGGAGATCTGTCGCTGGCAAGGCTTCTGAAGAAATCATGCCAGCCGAGGCTGGGGTGGTCTTCCCGACGCGGCGATTTGCACGCTCCGTGCGGTTTGCCCAAAGGCATCTTTTCGGCGGTCATGTCTGGCCCTCCGTAACATCCAGAGGAACATCCCCTGGAGTATCTGTCTGATGTGCTGTCGCCCGAATCAGTCGTGCGATTCTGATTTTTCGGATGGGGCAACATGTGCCTTTCCATCCATGTCCCGCGCCAGGCGAGCGGCGCGCAGGCTTGCAGTCAGATCTGCCCGCGTTTCGGCTTCGTCTCCAAGGATCAGCTTGACGGCAGCATCCGTGCGTTCCCACGCGGTTGTCGGTGTCTGAGACGCCACGGGGAAGAGGGAGCCGGTCTTGCCGTTATGGGACATGAAGCCTCCTTGAGAGTGCGATCCGGCCATTGTGGCCGGATCTCTCGTCGTCTGGATCAGGCGATCTTCAGATCGCAGGCAGACTCGCGACCGTCGCGGCCGCTCTCGATGTCGTAGGTCACGGCCTGTCCATCGTTGAGCTGCGAAATGCCCGCACGCTCAAGAGCCGAAATGTGGACGAAAATATCCCGTCCGCCGTTCTGCGGCGCGATGAAGCCGAAGCCTTTGTTTGCATTGAACCATTTCACGGTGCCATTGGCCATCGTGAGATCTCCTGTAATAAATGCCACCCGCAGGACGCGGTGGCCCAGCTCAGTCAATTCTAAAAGGCAGACTGAAGCCGGCAAAGGAGACAGGTGCAGTTGGGAACAACGTAGCCCGTTCTCACTATATGACTTTTCTACATTTTACAAGGGAAAAGGTCCTCATCGGCTTTCCCTTGCCGAATTGTGAATTGAATTTGCACGTCATCCGGTGCGTCAGACGAGCTGATCCGTCCAGCCTTCGAGGCCGGTGAGGACATTCGTTCCGAAGAAATGCAGCGGCGGGACATCTGCGCCGTCGCGCCCGCGGGCAACCACTACGCGGCCGATGCGGGGGGGGCGGGTCGAACACCCACCATCTGCCATCGAGACAGACCTCCATCCCCGCAGCGAAATCGCCCGGAGGATAGGGTGGCTCCATCCCCATATCGCCCAGATATCCGGTGCCGTTGCGCGCCGTCCAATCATTCACGTGCGATGCCTCGCACGGTGCAGGTCGCAACAATGCGGTGGTATCGGTCAATGCCGTGGAGCTGATCCTGTGGCCATGAACGTCGATAGTGTCGCCGTCAATGACCGAGGCCGTGCCGCTGATCGAGGCGGCAAGCGCCGGCCGGCCAAGCAATGCCAGAGCGATATAAGGGTGCCTTTCATAGCGCACGGGACAAACGGGCTCGGGGCCTGGGGACAATGCCGAGGTGTCGGAAGTCTGGGGGCTTCGGCCGCCTGACCCGCGTGTCCCCTTCGTTTGCACTCAGAGCCGACAGCGAAGGGGGGTAGGGGTCTGCTCCGAATCCAAAGCCGCCATCCGTAGCGACCTGACGCAATCAAGCGTTTTCAGGATGGCGGTTTTGTGATGGGGAAGACCGAAGGTCACGAAAATAATTCAATTATTTCAATGACACGTGGCGGAGTGGAAGGGATTCGAACCCTCGAGACGGTTTCCCGCCTGCACCCTTAGCAGGGGTGTGCCTTCGACCACTCGGCCACCACTCCGTCGCCTCGTATATTGTCCCGAACTGCCCGAGACAAGACGAAAGACGCGTTCCGGGAAAACTCCCGCAATACAGCTGCCGCAACTGGCGCAGACTCAGCTGCGCAGGCTCACCGTGCCTTTGCGATGGGCCGGGTCCAGCGCGTCGAGAACCTCCGAGCGCGCGCCCTCCATCCGCTCGGCCAGCAATTCAGCCGTGGTCGGGCCGAGGGTAAAGCCCTGATGGCCATGGCCGAAATCGAACCACAGCCCGGCGTGGTTCGGCGCCGGGCCGACCAGTGGCAGCATGTCGGGCAGGCAGGGACGGTTGCCGAACCATTGCGGCTCCTCGATCCGCGCGCCGAGCGGCACCAGCCCCGAGGCCGCCGCGATGCCGCGCCGCAGCTGCACCGGATCCGACGGATCGGTCGGCTGCACCAGCGCCGCCCCGGTCGCCAGCCGCAACCCCTTGCGCATCGGCGTCAGCAAGATGCCGTTCTCGGCGTCGAGGAACGGGCGTGCCAGGCGGACAGGGCTGTCGAAATGACCGTGATAGCCGCGCTTCCACAGCATCTGGATGCCATAGCCGAAGCGGGCCAGCAGTTCGGGCGACCAGGGGCCGAGTGCCACGACCGCCTTTTCGCCGGTGACGAGGCCGCGCGCGGTCTCGACGCTCCAGCCGGCACCCGCCTGCCGCAGGCTGAGCGCATCGCCACGCAGGAAGGTGCCGCCGCGGCGCTCGAACAGCGCGGCATAGGCCGCGGTCAGCGCGCCCGGATCGGCGCAGGTCCAGCAGTCGTGCCACAGCACCGCGCCGGCCATCGGAACGCGGATCGCGGGCTCGGCCTTCGCAAGGGCCGCGCTGTCCTCGATCCCGGCCGAGACGCCGTAGTCGCGCGCCAGTGCCTCGGCGCGGCGGGCGGCGGCCTCGAAACGATGCGCGCTGCGGTAGACATCGGCATAGCCGTTGCGGCGGATCAGCGCCTCGGCCTCGGCGGCGGCGATCAAGGGCGCATGATCGGCGGTCGAGCGGCGGGTGAGCTGGGCATAGATCTTCGAGATCGCCCGGTGCCGCTTCGGGGCGGAGGCGCGGAAATACCGCCACAGAACCGGGGCGAGCGCCGGCAGATATTTCGGATCGTAGACCACATCGTTGCTGCGCCCGAACGCGTAGGAGAGCAGCGTCATCGGATCGTGCGGGATCGGATGCGGCTCGGCCGCCTCGGCCTGGATGAAGCCCGCGTTGCCATAGCTGGTTTCCTCGCCGGCGCCGCGCCGGTCGACCAGCACCACGCGATGGCCGCGGGCCTGAAGTTCCAGTGCCGCGCTCACGCCGACCATGCCGGCGCCGAGGACGATGATTTCCGTCATGATCTGTCTCGTCGGTGAAAGGGCCTGCGGGCCGCATGTCGAACCGGCGCCGCTTCGGGGCGAGGAAACATCTCCCCGTCCGCCTGCGCAAGGTCTTTCTGGGCGTCGCGTCGGGATGCTCAGGCCGCGCCGCGGGTGCCCGAGGTTTCAGCCTCCGGCCCGCCCAGCAACAGCACCTCGACCCCGATCCGTTCGGCCAGCGCCTTCCCGTCCTCGCCCAGCACCATGAAGGCACTGGCGAGCGCATCGGCCTCCATGCAGCTTCCCGCGAGCACCGTGGCCGAAGCCGGCCCGCCCAGCACCGGCCCGCCGCGGCGCGGGTCCATCGTATGCGACAGGAACCGCCCGCCGACCGCGATCCGGTGGCGATAATCGCCCGAGGTGGCGATGGCGGTGTCGTGCAGCTCGAACACCGAATGGGGGGCGCGGGCCTCGGGATCGGGACGCTCGACCGCGACGGACCAGCCGCGGCCGTCGGGCTGGCGGCCGATGGCACGCAGTTCTCCGTCGATCGAGGCGAGCGCCGCCGCGATCCCATGCGCCTCCAGCACGTCGATCAGCCGGTCGACGCCGTATCCCTTGGCGATGCCGCACAGATCGAGCATCATCGGCGCGTGCTTGCGTGCCCGTCCCGCGGTCAGGTCGAGTTCGAGGGTCTCATGGCTCGGCCGTCGCGTCCGGCCGAGCGCGGTGCGGATCGCCTGCGGATCGGCCGGCACCGGGCCGAAGCCCCAGGCGCGGACCGCATCGCCCATCGCGATCTCGAAGGCGCCCCCCGACAGCCGCCCGATCTGCAACGCGCAATCGAGCACCGTCAGCAGCCTGACCGGCAGCGCCTGCCACGCACCGACGGGGGCGGCGTTGAACCGCATCAGATCGCTGTGCGGCCGCCAGGTCGACATCTGCGCATCGACCTCCTCGACCGCGGTCTGAAGATCGGCCGCGAGCGGGCCGAGGTCCGCGCCGGCAGGGGCGTAGAACACCACCGACCAGCGCGTGCCCATCGTCGGGCCGTTCAGCGTGCGGCGGACCGGATCAGAAGATGTCTTCGGCATAACGTCCCTCGGCTTTCAGGCGGGTCAGATCTTCGCCACGCTCGGCGAGAATGTCGTTCAGCACGCCGCGCACCCCGGCGGCCATGTCGCGCCCGCCGCAGACCATGACCTGCGCCCCCTCGGCGAGAAGCGCGCTCAGCGCGGCGCGGTCGCGGCTCATCCGGTCCTGCACGTGCTCGGGCCGGGCGCTGCGCGAGAAGGCGGTTTCCAGCGTGGCGAGCTGGCCGCGGTCCTGCCAGCGGTGCAGATCGTCGCCATAGAGAAAATCGCTGTCCTTGCTGCGTGCGCCGAACCACAGATGCACCGGCCGGCCGCGCCGGTTCGCCCGCACGAAGCCGGCGAGTGGCGCGATCCCCGCGCCCGCGCCGATCAGGATCAGCGGCTTGCGGCCGGGTTCGGGGTGGAAGGCGGGGTTCGGGCGCACGAAGGCGGCGATGCGGTCGCCGGGTTGCAGATCGTTCAGCTGGCCCGAGCACAGCCCGCCCTCCTGCCGGCGCACGCAAATCTCGACGAAGCCATCGCGCCGGCCCGAGGCGAGCGAGTAGAACCGCGGCAGATCGGATCCGGCGGGCACCACGCCCAGCAGATCGCCCGCCTGGAACCGGGCGAAGCCCTGACCGCTCAGCCGCGCCCACAGCCCGATGGGCGGCAGTGCGAAGCGCAGGATCGCGGCGGGGGCACCGACTTCGGCGCCATGGTCGCGGCGCGAGATCAGGCTGAGCGTCACGGCCGGCGGCACCTCGGGCAGGTGGGTCAGATCGAGCGCGATGCCGAGTGCCGCTCCCAGATCGCGGCTCCAGCGGGCGAATTCCTGCGGCGACTGGCGGTTGATCTGGCAAGGCGCGATCAGCTCGGCCCAGCCGAGGGTGCGGGTGGCCTCGGCAAGCTGCGCGGCATAGCCGCAGAAGGTGGTGAAGCTGCGATCGCCGAAGCCGAGGATCGCGACGGGCGCCGTGGGCGGCGCGGGCAGGGCGGCGATGCGGGCCAGAACGCCGCGCGCGACGGTGGGCGCCTCGCCCTCGCCATAGGTCGCGGCGAGCAGGATGAAGCGTTTCGCGCGGCCGTAGCGGGCGGGGTCGAACTGGCTCAGCTCGGCGGCATGGACGCTCTGGCCGGCCTTGGTCAGGCCGTCGAACAGGGTGCGCGCGAAGCCCCAGGTCGTGCCGCCTTCCGAGGCGACGAGGAGGATCGTCTCGGCGGTGCCGGCGGCCGTGTTGCCCGGGATCCGCACGCCAGAGCGCCGGGTGCGCAGCCATTGCACCGTCCCGGTCAGCACGAGGACCGGCACGCTCAGCACCATCAGCCCGAGGATCAGCCCCAGAACCGCCGCGCCGCGCCCGGTGTGCAGCATGGTGACGATGGCGCTCGCCCGTTCCCAGGCGGTCGGCGCGACCGAGGCGAGCACCGCCCCGCTGCCCGGGTCGATCAGCGCGGTGCCGCCCGTCGTGGTCAGGGTATAGACGTCGGTCGGGTCCTGCGGATCGGGGAAGGTCAGTTTCACGAGGTCGCGCGCCGGGGTCGTCGCGAACAGCGCGATCCGCTCGGGCGGCAAGGGCGGCAGCCCCTGTGCCAGAACCGGATCGGGCTCGGCGCTGTCATCGGGCAGCAGCGAGAAGGCCGAGGCGGTCATCCACAGCCCGGTGAGCGAGGACAGCATCAGCCCGCCCACCGCGAAGCGCGCCAGATCGACATGCACCCGGCCCGGCCAGGGGCCGCGGCTGCGCCCGAACCAGTGCCGCCATCCGCCCATCCGCCGCGCCACCATCGCCGCGCCGGTCAGCGTCAGAACCAGCATCCCCGCCGCGCTGAACGCCATCACCAGCCGCCCGTTCCGGCCGAGGAACAGCGCCCGGTGCAGATCGGTCAGCCACAGTTCGGCCGGCGAGGTGGCGGCGGGCGCGACATCGGTGCCGGTTGCCGGATCGACCACCGCGCGCCCGGGCGTGCCGCTTTCGTCGCTCCACCAGGCGCTGATCTGCCCCGAGGGGGCGCGACGCAGCTGTTCGAGGCCCGGATGCGCCGCCCCGACCCGCCCGAGCAGATCGGCGAGGCTTTGTTCCGCCCCGGCCTGTGGCGAGGACAGCCGTTCGAGCGCGGGAAACACCGAGAGCGCGGCGCCGCTCAGCGCCGAGACGAGGATCAGAACGGCCAGGATCAGGCCGGGCCAGCGGTGAACGGAACGCAGCATGATATCCTCGTGCAGTCGGTCGGGGCGGGAAAGGGGGCAGAATGCCCCGGGGCGGTCGGTGGCGTCCGCCCCGGAGCGGGGTCGGATCCGTGCCGTCGCGCCGCGCGCCGTTTCGGGAAACGGCGAGGGCGGAAGGCCGCGGACCCGGACGATTGTCGGTTCAGAAACTCACGGTCATCGTGTCGATGTAGCTGCGGCCCTTGACCGGCTTGCCCGATCCCGCCTTGCTCAGCGGCATGGTGATCTCGTTCGGGCTCGGGCGCATGTCCTCGGCACCGGCATCGACATGCAGCACATAGCCGGCATCGAGCAGCGCGTCCTTCACGTCGACGGTGATCTTCAGCGTCTTGCCCGCCCCGACCGAGGCGCCGGTGATCCCGTCGAGCTGCGCCAGATCGCCGCCCGAGGCCGCCCGCCAGCCGCGCAGGTCCTTGTAATACTTGCTCTGCTGACCGGCCATCCACAGAGTGCCGGCGTATTTGCCCTGCGGGTCGGTCAGGTAGAAGGCGACGAAAGCGCCACCGCCGCCGTAGGCGCTCATCTGCGTGGTGATGGTCACCGGCCGGGCTTCGGCCAGAAGCGGAACCGCGGTCAGTGCGGTGCTCAGCGCAAGGGCGCCCAGAAGACGTTTCATCCGGTATTCTCCTTCGATCGGATCGGTTGTCGGGGTCAGTTCATCTGCACGACAGGCTTCGTGCCCGGCGTGAACAGGCCGTTTCCGGTGGGGGCGGCCGAGGGGGCAGGCGTGCCGGGCATCGCGGTGTCGGGGTGGGATGCGGTGTCGTCATCGGCCTCGGGGGCTGCGTCGTCGTCATGGTCTTCAGAGCCGGCGCTCTGGCTGCCGTGGTCGGAGCCATGCGCGCCATCATGGCCGCTGTCATGGCTGCCATCGTGGCTGTCGTCATGACGGCCCGAATCGTGACCTTCGCCTTTCGCATCGGCAAGACGCAGCGGTTCGGCATCGGCCGTCGCGGCCATGCGCTGCGCGTCGGAGGGCATCGGGGCCGCTGTCAGCGCGCCGGCGACGCTGGTCACCACCGCCGTGGTCAGCGCGAGGAGAGCAAGAACGGATTTCATCGCGGGTTCCTTGTATTAGGACTGTCCGGGTATCGAACTGTTCGGGAACCGTGTCCCGCGTCAACCTGACCACCGCCTGACGGCGCGTGGCTTTTCGCTTCAGCTTGCCGTCAGAAAAGGCCCGCGGCGGTCACCTTTCCTGCTGCGTCGGTGTATCGTGGCGATAACCGTGCCCGTTCTGGCCCTCGACTTCGCTCGACAGCACCGCAAGCGTAGCCGGATCCAGCATCAATTCGATGTCGCGGCCCTGCGCATCGAGGGCATGGACCTCATAGCATCCGTCGTCGATCTTGATGTGACGCACCGTCAGCCCGCGGCTTTCGGCCAGCGCCTGCACCGCCGCACGTGGCTGCCAGTCGGACATCGGCACATGGCACTCGGCATCCTCGGCCGCGGCGACATGCGGCAGGGTCGCAAGAGCCAGCAGGGCAACCAGCGCCGGCAAGAGGCGCACACGGGGCGGGTTCGGCATCGGTATCTCCGGGCGGGGGCGTCACCGCAAAGGGGCTGTGCAGAAGGTCTTTCTCGCGCCTGAAACTGACGTCATCCTGAAGCGGAGCCGAGTCGTTCGCGGTGCCGGCGGTGACGTTCAGCTTGCCGTCAGTTTCCTGCGCGATACCCGTGCCCGACCCCGGAGGAACCATGCGCATTCTGCTGATCGAAGACGACGCCGTGCTTGGTGCGGCGGTGCGCGACCAGATCGCGGCCGACGGCTATCCGGTCGACTGGGTGCGCCGGCTCGATGCGGCGGGCGATGCGCTGGCGGTGGCGGGCTACGATCTGATCCTGCTCGATCTGATGCTGCCCGACGGGCGGGGCCTTGCTTTCCTGAAGACGCTGCGCGGCCGGGCCGATGCGACGCCGGTCATCATCATGACCGCGCTCGATCAGGTCTCGGACCGGATCGAGGGGCTGAACGCGGGCGCCGACGACTATCTGGTCAAGCCCTTCGATCTGGCCGAGCTGTCGGCGCGCATCGGATCGGTGGCACGCCGCTATGCCGGCAATCCCAATCCGCTGATCCGCCTTGGATCGCTGAGCGTCGATCTGGCGGCGCGTTCGGTGCGCCGCGACGGCCAGCCGGTGGTGCTCACCGCGCGCGAATGGGCGCTGTTCGAGGCCTTCCTCAGCCGTCCCGGGCAGCTTCTGTCCAAGGCACTCCTTGAGGAACGGTTGTATTCCTTCGACGACGAGGTCGGCTCGAATACCGTCGAGGTCCATGTCAGCCGGCTGCGCAAGAAGCTTGGGGCCGGGGCGATCGAGACCGAGCGTGGCCTCGGCTACCGGCTGGGCCGCGGATGAGGGCGCCGCAATCGCTGCAGCTTCGGCTGGGGCTGGCGGTCGGGCTGGCGGTCACGGTGCTCTGGGTCGGGGCGGCGGTGGTGACGGTGCATTTCGCCCGCTCCGAGCTTGACGAGGTATTCGATTCCGCGCTCGCGGAAACCGCGCAGCGTGTCCTGCCGCTCGCGGTGAGCGAGATTCTCGGCCGCGAGGGGGCGGTGGGGACGCAGACCGTTCCCGCGATCCGCCCGCATGAAGAGCATTACACCTATGTCGTGCGCGATGCCTCGGGCGCCGTGCTGTTGCAGTCGCATCGCGCCGATCCGGCGGCCTTTCCGCCCTATGCCGGGCCCGGTTTCGCGCAGACGCCGGCCCTGCGTCTGTATTCCGACGAGGCGTTGCGCGGCAGCCTGACCATCACCGTGGCCGAACCGATGGAGCATCGCGATCATGTGGTGCGCGAGTTGCAGATCGGTCTGCTGGCGCCGCTCGCGCTGATGGTGCCGCTGGCGCTCGGGGCGATCGCTGCGATCCTGCGGCTTGGTTTCGCGCCGCTGCGCCGGTTCCGGCTGCGGCTGGCGGCGCGGGGTGCTACGGATTTGTCGGCGGTCGATGCCCGCGGTCTGCCGGCCGAGGTGCGCCCGCTCGCGCAGACGATGAACGCGTTGCTCGCGCGTCTCGATGCTGCGTTCCAGTCTGAGCGTGCCTTCGCCGCCAATGCCGCGCATGAGCTGCGCACGCCGCTGGCGGGCGCTATCGCTCAGGCGCAGCGGTTGCGCGCCGAGACTGCGGATCCGGCCGCCGCCGCCCGTGCCGCCGAGATCGAGGCCGTGCTGAAGCGACTGACCCGGCTGTCCGAGGGGCTGATGCAGCTTGCCCGCGCCGAGGGGGGCCGGCTTCGCGGCGCGCGCGAGACCGATCTGCGGCTGGTGCTGCGGCTGATTGCCGGGGACACCGCGCGGCTCGCCGGCGCGCCCGCCGTCGCGCTGGATCTGCCCGATCATGCGCTGCTCTCGGATCTCGATCCCGACCTGTTCGGCATCCTGTGCCGCAACCTGATCGACAACGCGCTGCGCCACGGCACGCCGGGCGCCGGGGTCCGCGTCGAGCTGCGCGACGACGGCACGCTGAGCGTCGAGAACGATTGCCCCCCCATCGCGCCCGAGGCTCTGACCCGCCTCGGCACCCGGTTCGAGCGCGCGAGCGGATCGCCCAACGGCAACGGGCTCGGCCTTGCCATCGTCGGCGCCATCGTCGGGCGCGCCGAGGGGCGGTTGTCTCTCGCCTCGCCGATCCCCGGCACAGACCGCGGTTTTTGCGTCAGCGTCGCGCTGCCGCTGCGCGCCGGGCCGCGCGACCCATCCTGATTTCATTTCCCCAGCAAGAATTGCGAGGCATCATGACCAAACTTCCCTATCAGTCGGCCCACGAGGAGCTGCATTTCATCAACCGCTCCGGCTGGCTGCGCGCCGCGGTTCTGGGCGCGAATGACGGTATCGTCTCGGTCGCCTCGCTGATCGTCGGCGTCGCGGCGGCCGATCCCTCGCCTGGGGCGGTGCTGATCGCCGGGGCGGCGGGTCTCGCGGCCGGGGCCATGTCGATGGCGGCGGGGGAATATGTCTCGGTCAGCTCGCAATCCGATATCGAGCGCGCCGACATCGCCCGCGAGACCGCGGCATTGCGCGACACCCCCGAGGAAGAGGAGCGCGAACTCGCCTCGATCTTCGAGAGCCGCGGGCTGAGCCCGGCGACCGCCGCCCTCGTCGCGCGCGAGTTGACCGAGAAGGACGCTCTCGGCGCCCATGTCCGCGAGGAGCTGGGGCTGAGCGATGTCCATTCCGCCAACCCGCTGCAGGCGGCGCTGGCCTCGGGTCTGACGTTTTCGGTGGCGGCGGCGATGCCGCTTGCCGCGGCTCTGCTCGCGCCCGAGGGGATGGTGATCCCGGTCGTGGTCGGCGCGACGCTGGTGTGCCTTGCGGTGCTCGGTGCGCTCGGCGCGGTGGCGGGGGGCGCGCCGAAGCTGCCGGCGACGGCACGTGTGCTGTTCTGGGGCGCTGCCGCGATGGCGATCACCGCGGGCGTCGGCCGGCTGTTCGGCGTCAGCGTCTGAGCGCAGGGCAGGGGCGGTGCGCCGCCCCTGCCGATCCTTTCCAACTGCCGCGGACTGCGGTGGATGTTCGCATTATATTGGGGCGGTAGCGCCCGGCACCTCTGACGGAGCGCCGCGCAGGACAGGCCGCCCGATCTGGCCCGCCGCGCCGAGCGTGTGTCGCGACGGCTGCGCCGATGCAATCTCCACACTACCTCCATGAAATCTCAGCAGTTCGTCCATCGGGCGATGGCAATTGCCGTCGGCGCGAAACCGATGGGATGCAATATGGCACGCCGCAACATCTTGATCCTTTCGTTCCCTGGCCTGATGGCCGGAACCTTTCTCTTGGTCCACCTTGCCGATCGTCCGGATGCCGTCTTGGCGGATGCGATCGGGTCGGAGATGGCGGTCCAGCTGACAGTTGAAACGGTTCAGCCAGAGCGGATCACCCTCTATTCCGATTATTCCGGCCGGGTCGCGGCGTTTCGGCGGGTCGAGATCCGGCCACAGATCAGCGGCTTGATTCAGGAAAGGCACGTGGAAGAGGGGACCCGGGTCTCGGCCGGCGAGGTTTTGTTCCGTATCGATCCGGCTCCGCTGAAGGCTGATCTTGTCATGGCAGAAGCGGCGCTTGCGCGCGCCGAAGCCATCGAGGCCCATGCACAACGCACCGCCGCACGCGCGGAGGCATTGTTTGCCATGAATGCGATCAGCCGGGAAAAGAGCGATACGGCCAACAACGATCTTCTGCTTGCCCGTGCAGGCGTCGTGGAAGCGCGCGCCGTGGTGGAGCGCAAGCGGCTGGATCTCGATTTCGCCACCCTGCGCGCCCCGATCAGTGGCTACGTCGCAGCCGGGCTGGCCGATGTCGGCGCGCTTGCCTCACCGGGCAGCGAGAAACCGCTGGCGGTGTTGCAGGATCTTGAGAAGATCTTTGTGGACCTGCGCCTGCCCGCCGGGGATCTGGATGCCATCCTGATCGCCGCCGGGGACGGGGTGGGGCCGGTGCGGATTCTGCCTGACCGCAACGGGGCAACGCCGCTGACGGGAAAGCTCAAGTCCTCGGACGTGATTGTCGATCCGGGGACGGGATATGTCAGCGTCCGCATCGAGGCCGCAAACCCCGACCTTGCCCTGCTGCCTGGCATGTTCGTGCGCGCAAGGCTGCCGCGCGGCGTGCTTCCCGATGCGCTGCTGGTGCCCGAGGAAGCGGTGTTGCGGACCGCGAGCGGTGAGGCGCAGCTTGTCATCGTCTCGTCAGAGGGCATGGCCATGCGCCGCGACGTGCAGCCGGGCGAGCGCATCGGCAACCGTGTCGTCATCGCCTCGGGCCTGATGCCCGGCGAGACTGTGGCGATCCGTGGGCAGGACCGGGTGCCCGCGGGGAGCGTGACAGCGGTCACCCCCCGTGCCGCGGATGTCCCGTCGTCAAATCCCCAACTCTGAGAGACAGGTGCAATGCCGCAGTTCTTCATCCTGCGCCCGGTCTTCGCCTGGGTGATCGCCGTCTTCATCGCGCTGGCCGGGATCGTCGCGCTCCCGCAGCTGCCGGTTGCGCGGTTCCCCGATCTCGCGCCGCCGAGCGTGAGCATCTTCACCACCTATGCCGGAGCCGACGCACAAACCGTCAGCGACAGCGTGATCCGCCCGATCGAGAAGGAACTCTCCAGCGTCAAGAACGTGCTGTATTACGAGTCGAGCGTGGATTCGACCGGCGGCGCGACTATCACCGTCACCTTCAGGCCCGGAACAAACGCCGAGATGGCCCAGGTGGAGGTGCAAAACCGCCTGAAGAACGCCGAGGCCCTGCTGCCCGCCCCCGTGCGCCGGGCCGGTCTGGGTGTCGAGGCGGCGGAGTCGGGCTTTTTGATGGTCATCACGCTCAAGTCGCGCGCAGGTGCGACCGATGAGTTGAGCCTTGGCGAGTATCTGAGCCGCAACCTGGCTGAAGAGCTCAAGCGGGTTCCCGGTGTCGGGCGCGTGCAGCAATTCGGCTCGGAGCGTGCGATGCGGGTCTGGGTCGATCCGGCGAAGCTGTCTGCCTACGGTCTGACAATGACCGATGTGACCGAAGCCATCGCGCGTGAAAACGCACAGGTCGCGCCGGGCCGGCTGGGAGATGAGCCGACGCTTCCCGGCACCCGGGTTTCGACGCCGCTGACGATCCGGGGCCAGCTGAGCACGCCCGAGGCCTTTGCCGCGATCCCGCTGCGGGCCAATGCCGACGGCGCGCGCCTTGTGTTGGGCGATGTGGCGCGGCTGGATCTCGGCGCGCAGACCATGGCCTTCAGCGTCAGCAGCAACGGCAAACCGGCTGCGGCAGCCGCGATACAGATGTCGCCCGGCGCCAATGCCGTTCGCACCTCGGCGGCGATCGAAAAGCGGCTGGACGAGCTGCGCCCTGCCATGCCCGAAGATATGGAGGTCTCGATCTCCTACAACACCGCGCCCTTCGTGAAGGTGTCGATCAACAAGGTGATCCAGACGCTGATCGAGGCGATGGTTCTGGTCTTTCTGGTGATCCTGCTGTTCTTGCAAAAGCTGCGCTACACGCTGATCCCGATCATCGTTGCGCCGATCGCGCTTTTGGGCACCTTCGCGGTGATGTGGCTCGCGGGCTATTCGATCAATGTGCTGACGATGTTCGGTATGGTGCTGGCGATCGGCATCATCGTCGATGACGCCATCGTCGTGGTCGAGAATGTCGAACGCATCATGGCGCGGCAGGGCCTCTCGCCCCGGGCTGCGACGCAGCAGGCGATGCGCGAAATCTCGGGCGCCATCGTCGGCATCACGCTGGTTCTGGTCGCCGTCTTCATACCGATGGGGCTGGCCGGCGGATCGGTCGGCGCGATCTATCGCCAGTTCACCCTGTCGATGGCGGTGTCGATCCTGTTCTCTGCCTTCCTCGCCCTGACGCTGACGCCGGCGCTTTGCGCGACGCTGCTGAAACCGACCGGCGGGCATGGCGAGGGGCGGGGCTTCTTCCGCTGGTTCAACCGCCGCTTTGACGCGCTGACCCGGCGCTATACCGGTTGGGTCGGCCTGACGCTGCGGCGTGGCGGGCGGATGCTGGTGCTTTATGCCGCGCTGCTCGGTGGCATGGCATTTGGCTACATGCACATCCCGACCTCGTTCGTCCCGAAAGAGGATCAGGGCAGTTTCATGGCCATGTTCGAGTTGCCCGCCGGCGCCACCGCAGAGCGCACCCGCGCCGTGATCGCCGCCTATGAGGCCCATACCGCGACCCGCCCGGACATCGCCGAGAACACCGTGATCCTCGGCTTCGGCTTCTCTGGCTCGGGCCCGAATGCGGCGCAGGCCTTCACCAGCATGAAGGACTGGGGCCAGCGCAAGACCAGCGTGGATGAGGAGATCGCCGCCGCCGAAGCCGCAATGGCCGATATCCCCGAAGGCATCGCGACGATCATGACCCCCCCGGCGATCGAAGCGTTGGGCACCACCTCGGGTTTTTCGCTGCGGCTGGAAGATCGCGCCAATGCTGGCCCCGCCGCCCTGAAAGCGGCAGAAGACCAGCTGCTCGCCCTGGCGGCGGCGAGCCCGCTGCTGTCCGGTGTGATGAGCGAGGGCCTGCCCGACGGCATGAGCATCGCGCTCAACATCGACCGGGAAAAGGCCCAGGCTCTCGGGCTTCGGTTCGACATGATCAGCGAGACGATAGGGACCGCCATCGGATCGACCTATGTGAACGACTTCCCCAATCAGGGGCGTATGCAACAGGTGATCGTGCAGGCGGACGCCGCCGCGCGGATGCATGTCGAAGACGTGCTGCGGCTGGAGCTGCGCAATCTTGACGGCGGCATGGTGCCCCTGTCCGAGGTGGTGACCCCGGTCTGGGAAAGCACGCCACTGCAACTGGACCGCTACAACGGCTATCCGGCGGCGCGCATCTCGGGCGAGGCGGCAAGCGGTGTGTCGAGCGGGGCGGCCATGGCCGAGATGGAGCGGCTGGCAAAACAGCTGCCGCAGGGCTTTGCGGTGGAATGGACCGGGCAATCGCTGCAGGAACAGCAGTCGGCCAATCAGGCGCCGATGCTGCTTGCGGCCTCGATGCTGGTCGTGTTCCTCGTGCTGGCGGCGCTTTACGAAAGCTGGTCGATCCCCTTCGCGGTGATGCTGGTGGTGCCTCTGGGGGTTCTGGGAGCGGTAAGCGCGGTGCTGCTGCGCGGTGCGGACAATGATGTGTTCTTCAAGGTCGGCCTTGTCACCATTATCGGGCTGTCGGCCAAGAACGCGATCCTGATGGTGGAATACGCCCGCCACCTGCGCGAGCGGGGTTTGGGGCTTCATCGCGCGATCATGCACGCTGCGCGCCTGCGCCTGCGCCCGATCCTGATGACCTCGCTTGCCTTCATTCTGGGTGTCGTGCCGCTGATGCTGGCGCAGGGGGCCGCATCCGAGATCCAGAACGCGATTGGCACCGGCGTCTTCGGGGGGATGGTCTCGGCCACGGTGCTGGCAGTTTTCTTCGTGCCGGTGTTCTATGTCACGGTCAGCCGCCTGGCACGGCGGGCGATGCCAGACAAGACGCGAGAGGCCGCGACATGACCGATGCCCTGATCCTGATCGTCGAGGACGAGCCCGAGATTGCCGAAATTCTCGAAAGCTACTTCGCACGCGAGGGCTTCCGCGTGATCTGCGCCCGCGACGGCACGACGGGCCTCGCTCACCACCAGCGCCTGCGCCCCGACCTGGTGGTGCTGGACATCAAGCTGCCCGGGCAGGATGGCTATGAGGTTCTCGCCGCGATCCGGCGCCGCGGCGAGACGCCGGTGATCATGGTCACCGCGCTCGCAGAGGATCTGGACAAGCTGCAGGCGCTGCGGATCGGGGCCGACGATTATGTGGTCAAGCCCTTCAACCCGCTGGAGGTGGTGGCCCGCGCCCGCGCCGTGCTGCGCCGCACGAGGGGGCATGGCCCCGATCACCTGTTGCGGGTGGGCCCCCTGACGGTCGATCCTGAGGCCTATCGCGCCGTGCTCGACGGCGAAGCCGGGCCGGTCGCGCTGGATCTGACGCCCACGGAATACCGCATCCTCGCCCATATGGCGCGCTTTCCGGGGCGGGCCTTCAGCCGGGGCGATCTGGTGGACGCCTGTCTGCCCGAGGGCTCTGCGCTCGATCGCACCGTTGACAGCCACGTGAGCAATCTGCGCCGCAAGCTGGCGGCCGCGGGCGCAGATGACATGCTCGAAGGCGTGCGCGGGATCGGCTACCGACTGGATGTGCCCGATGTCCGCTAACCTGAACGCGCGCATTTCCAGAACGATGATTGCCTTGACGCTGATCGCGGCGCTGATCGTCTATCTGGGGCTGATGGCCTATTTCCTCTTCATCTACGAATGGCTCTATCCCGAGCCCGAGGGATATGCCGGCTGGCGCACGGCGGATACCGTCATGGTGCTGACGCTGCTGGCCTTTGGCCTGCTGACGGCCTCAGGGATCGGCTGGAGGCTGGCGCGGCGCATCGTCGAGCCGCTGAAATCGGTTGCAGGGGCCGCGCGGCGGATCGCGAGCGGCGATTTTTCCGCCCGTGCCGCCCTGCCGGCGGGCAGCTTCCGCGAAGCTGCGGATCTGCTTGCGGATTTCAACACCATGGCCGAGCGTCTGGAACGCGCCGAGGCCGAGCTTGCCTATTCCAACTCGGCCATCGCGCATGAGTTGCGCACTCCGCTGACCATCCTGCGCGGCCGCTTGCAGGGGTTGTCGGATGGCGTCTTCGATCCGACGCCACAGCTTTATGCGCGGCTGATCGCGCATGTCGATCAGCTCTCGGCCATTGTCGAGGAGCTGCGCACGCTGGCGCTCGGCAACGCAGGCCAGCTGGAGCTGAGCTATGGCGGCTTCGATCTGGCCGAGGAGGTCGGCGCCGCGCTGAACGGGCTCGAGGCGGAGCTGACCGCGGCGGGCATCACGCTGACCCGCTCTCTCTCTCCGGCCCGGATCGTGGCCGACCGGACGCGGCTGCGTCAGGTCTGTGTCGCGGTGCTGGAAAACTGCCGCTGCTATGCGCCGCAAAGTCAGGTCCATGTCGAGACCCGGGCCGAAGGCGATGAGGTGATCTTTCGCTGTTGCGATACCGGGCCGGGCCTGTGCGCGGAAGATCAGGCCCGTGCCTTCGACCGGTTCTGGCGGGCCGAGGCTTCGCGCGGGCGCAGCCTTGGCGGCTCGGGCCTCGGCCTGCCCATCGTGCGTGCCATCGCGCGCGCCCATGGCGGCGAGGCGCGGATCCTGCCGCGCCCCGCTCCGGGCCTGAGCCTGGAAATCCGCCTGCCGAAACGGCCCCCATCCGCGGGAATGACCGATGACTGACGAACCCGACGATTATGACGATCTGGCCGCGCGGCATGTGTCGATGCGGCGCGTTCTGCGGCTTTTCGCGCCCTACCGGGCGCGGATCGCGGCGGTGGGGACGCTGATGATCCTTGCGTCGGCCATCGGGCTTGCCGGGCCGTTCCTGCTGCGCGCGATCATCGACATCGCCTTGCCGCAGCAGGATCTTTCGCTGCTGATCTGGCTGGCGGGCGGGATGATCGCGGCGGCGCTGGCCTCGGCCGGGATCGGCGCGCTGCAGATCGTGCTGAGCGCCCGCATCGGACAGGCAATCCTGCATGATCTGCGGGTCCGGCTTTACGCGCATCTGCAGACGCTGTCGCTGCGGTTCTTCACCGGCACCCGCAGCGGCGAGGTGCAGTCGCGGATCGCGGGCGATATTGCCGGGCTGCAATCGCTGATGACCGATACTGCGAACGAGCTCGGCCGTTCGCTCAGCGCGGTCGCGATGACCGCGGTGGCGATCGTTCTGCTGGACTGGAGGCTGGCCCTGTTCGTTCTGCTGATCGTGCCGATGACCGTGCTGATCAGCGCCCGGGTTGCCAGGCTGCGCGAGGCGCTGACCTTTCAGCAGCAGGCGCGTGCCGCCGACCTGTCCGCCGCGGTGCAGGAAACGCTGTCGGCCCCCGGGATCATCCTGGCCCGCACCATGGGGCGCGGCCCCTGGCTCACGCAGCGCTTTGCCCGCATCTCTCGCGATCTGGCGCAGCTGGAGGTCCGGTCGCATACCGCGGGCGAATGGCAATGGTCGCTGATCGGCTTCGCGCTGGCAACGCTGCCCGCGCTGACACTGCTTGCGGGCGGTTTGCTGATGCACAGCGGGACCGCGGCCAGCATCGGCACGCTGGTGGCGATGATCGCGCTTCAGGAACAGCTGCTGTGGCCGTTCGAGCAGCTCCTTGAGATCGGCCGCGACACCCGCAAGACCCGCGCCCTCTTCGCCCGCATCTTCGACTATCTCGACAAGCCGGTCGAGATCACCGAGCGCACGGACCCGGTCACGATCCCGCGCTCCGAGATGCGCGGTGCGGTGCAGCTCGATCATGTCAGCTTTGCCTATGCCGACGGGCGCGGCCCGGCGGTGAATGATGTCAGCCTGACCATCCCCGCCGGCAGCCATGTCGCGATTGTCGGCCCCACAGGCTCGGGCAAGACGACGCTCGGCTACCTTCTGGCGCGGCTTTATGATGTCGAGGCGGGCGCGATCCGGTTTGACGGGGTGGACCTGCGCGATCTGAGATTTGTCACGCTGTCGCAGATGCTGGGGGTGGTGTCGCAGGAACCTTATCTGCTCCATGCGTCGGTGGCCGAGAACCTGCGCTTTGCCCGGCCCGAGGCGACCGAGGCCGAGATGATCGCGGCCGCGAAGGTGGCTCAGATTCATGACCATATCGCGGCTCTGCCCGAGGGTTATGACACGCTGGTCGGCGAGGGCGGCTTCAGGTTCTCGGGCGGTGAGAAGCAACGGCTGGCGCTGGCCCGCACGATCTTGCGGGATCCGCCGATCCTGCTTCTCGACGAGGCGACAAGCGCACTCGACACAAGGACCGAGCGTGCGATGTCCGAGGCGCTGGAGGGGCTGTCGAAGGGGCGCACCACCATCACCATCGCGCACCGGCTCTCGACCGTCCGCGATGCCGATCTGATTGTGGTCATGCAGCGCGGGCAGGTGGTCGAGACCGGCACTCATGCCCAGCTGGCCGCACGGGGCGGTGTCTATGCCGGGCTTCTCGCCGGCACCTGATCGCCCGGCGAGAAGCGTTCAGGGCCGGCCGGCGGCGGGGCGCGTCTGAGACAGCAGCAAGAGCACCAGAACCGTCAGCAGGCTCATCAAGATGGCCGCGGTTGTCAGCAGCACCGAATGGGTCGCGGAAAACGCGGCCTTACCGGCGGAGATCATCGCCGCCCCCGGGTCGGAGCCAAGCTGCCGGGCGGCGATATAGACATCCCCGATCGAGCGGGATGCCTGATCGGCCAGTGTCTCGGGAACTCCTTCGGGCAGCACCAGATGGCGCTCGAAAACCACCGACATGAAGACGCCGAACAGGGTGATTCCCAGACCGCTGCCCAGTTCATACCCCGTTGCCTCAAGCGAACCCGCCGCTCCCGCCTCGCTGGCGTCGGCGGCGCCCATGATCGCGATGGACGAGGCGGTGAGGCCTATACTCAGGGCAAGACCGAGCACCGCCAGCAGCACCGGCACGATCGGCCCGGGGGCGCGGAAATCCGTGATGGCAAGGCCCGCAAGCGCCTCTGCCGAGACCGCCAGCGACAGGCAGGCCACCGGCCGCAGCCCGAAGCGCGCGGACAACCAGCCGGCAACGGGCCCTCCGAGCGCTGCCGCCGCCATGATCGGGATCATGAACAGCCCCGCCTGAAGCGGTGTCTTGCCCAGCACATATTGCAACTCCTGCGCCAGAGTCAGTTCGACCCCCGCCAGCGAGCCGCTGGCCACGACCGCCATGATGATCCCCGCCACGATCGCCGGGCGCGAAAACAGCGACAGATCCAGCATCGGTTCGGGGCTGCGCAGCTGCAGCCGGACAAAGACCGACAGGAGCACCGCGCCGAGGGCCAGGACCAGCAGGACGACCGGCAACGGCTGTTTCGCGCCAAACCCCGCCTTGATCGCATAGACGGTGGCGATCATGCCAAGGATCAGCAGCAGCGCCTGGCCGATGGCCCAATGGCCGGGGGCGATCTCCTCGCGCCGGGGCAGCAGGATCCAGCAGGTGGGCAGCACGATCAGCATCACCGGAACATTGACCAGGAAGACCGACCCCCACCAGAAATGCCCCAGAAGCGCGCCGCCGATCAGCGGCCCCACCGCCGCACCCGCCGCGCCCACCGTGCCCCACAGCCCCAGTGCAAGGCCGCGCTCGGCCGGGTCCTCGAAGGTGCGGCGGATGATGCCAAGAACGCAGGGCATGATCATCGCCCCGCCAAGCGCCAGCAGCATCCGCGCCGCGATCAGCATCGGCGCCGAGGGCGCAAATGCCGCCAGCGCCGAGGCCAGCCCAAAAACCGTCAGCCCGGTCAGCAGGATGCGCCGGTTTCCAACCCGGTCGGCCAGGGTGCCCATCGGCACCAGAAGCCCCGCCATCAGCAGAGGATAGATGTCGATGATCCACAGCACCTGGGTGTTCGACGCCGCAAGGGCCTGGGTCAGCGTCGGCACCGCCACATGCAGGATGGTCATGTCCAGCACCACCGGCAGGAAGGCCAGCATCACGGCCATCAGCACCAGCCAGCGTTTCGGACCTGGTTGACGAATGGACATGCTTCACCTGGAATCGAGTTGTGACCGCTCATATAAATACGCACGTATTGATTTCAATGCTCCAATGACCACCCGAGGAGTCCAATGGGCCGAAAGCCGACAATCACCCGCGCGCGACTGCTGGATGTTGCCGAGGAGATCGTGCGCACAGGCGGTGGGGCGGCGCTGACCATCGGGGCGCTGGCGCAGGCGGCCGGGATTTCAAAAGGCGGGGTGCAATATTCCTTTGCCAGCAAGGATGATCTGGTGCGCGCCCTGGTCGAGCGCTGGACCAGCCAGTTCGATGCCGTGATGGGGGCCGGGGAAGAAGTCGATCCCGTGGCATTTGTCCGGCGTTACATCGCGTCGACCCGGGCCTCGCAGCCGGCGATGAATGCCAAGATGGCGGGACTTCTGGTCAGCTATCTGGAAGACCCGGTCAACCGACGCGAGACGCGCAACTGGTATCGTGGCATCTTTCGCCGGCTCGGCGGCAGCTCGGCCGCGGCCCAGACCGCGCGCGTCGCCTTTCTGGCAGTGGAGGGGCTCTTCCTCATGCGACTGAACGGCATCGACGAAAGGGGGGACTGGACGGCGTTCCTCGATGATGTCGAGGCGATCCTGGCCCGTCTGACCCTCTGAGCGCTCCCGGCTGCTGTCGGGGCATTCTCGTCGGAAGTCCATAGCGGCCATGGTGTTCGCTGCAAAGCGGGATACGTTTCGTCCCTGACACCCCTTGCGCAGATCTATGCTGCGTTTTGAGCATTCATCTGCTTTCTCTGACTGCCCCTGGCCTGCGATGGCTCAGCCGCATTTCGAGAAGCCGCAATCGGCGCAGGTCAGGCAGCCCTCGACGCGGTGAACCGCGCTCGATCCGCACGACGGGCACAGATCGCCGGGCGGGGGCGCGCTGACTGCCGTCACGGGGGCGGGCTGCGGGGAGACGGGCTCCGGTTCGGCCTTCGGGTCGCTCTTCAGCCCCATGCCTTCGCCGGCGATGAAACCGATGGCGATCAGGTGGCGTTCGATCACGCCGCCGATGGCCGCGAGGATCGAGGGGATGTATTTCCCTTCGATCCAGGCGCCGCCGCGCGGGTCGAACACCGCCTTCAGCTCCTCGACCACGAAGGACACGTCCCCGCCGCGCCGGAACACCGCCGAGATCATCCGTGTCAGCGCCACGGTCCAGGCGAAATGCTCCATGTTCTTCGAGTTGATGAACACCTCGAACGGGCGGCGCCGGCCGTCCTCGAAGATGTCGTTGACGGTGATGTAGAGCGCGTGTTCGGAACCGGGCCATTTCAGCTTGTAGGTCGCGCCTTCGAGCGACGACGGCCGGTCGAACGGCCGGGTCATGTCATGTTCGGGCGTGCTTGCCGGGGCCGGGGCGGCCGGCTCGACCGACAGCACCGAGCCGGTCACCGCATTCGGCCGGTAGGTGGTGCAGCCCTTGCAGCCCATGTCCCAGGCCGCCATGTAGACATCGCGGAACGCCTCGAACGGAATGTCGGCGGGGCAGTTGATGGTCTTCGAAATCGAGCTGTCGACCCATTTCTGCGCCGCCGCCTGCATCCGGACGTGATCCATCGGTTCGAGGGTCTGGGCGGTGACGAAGCTGTCGGGCAAGGGTGCGTCGCCCATGATCTCGCGCCACAGCCGCACGGCGTAATCGCTGACCTCTTCTTCGGTCCGGCTGCCGTCCTTTTGCAGCACCTTGCGGTTGTAGGCGAGGGCGAAGATCGGCTCGATCCCCGAGGAGACATTGCCCGCGTAAAGCGAGATGGTTCCCGTCGGCGCGATCGAGGTGACCAGCGCATTGCGGATGCCGTGGCGTGCGATGGCCGCGCGCACGTCCTCGTCCATCTGCATCATCGTGCCGGAGGCGAGATAGCCCTCGGCCTCGAACAGCGGGAAGGCGCCCTTCTCCTGCGCCAGATCGACGGAGGCGAGGCAGGCCGCGCGCGCGATCTCGTGCAGCCAGGCTTCGGTTTGTTCCACTGCCGCCTCCGAGCCATAGCGCAGCCCGGTCATCGCCAGCGCATCGGCAAGCCCCGTCACCCCGAGGCCGATCCGGCGTTTCGCCTGCGCCTCGGCCGCCTGCTGTTCGAGCGGGAAGCGCGAGGCATCGACCACGTTGTCCATCATCCGCACCGCCACCCGCACCAGATCGTCGAGCGCCTCGGTGTCGAGCGCGGCCCCGGGGGCGAACGGATCGCGCACCAGCCGCGCCAGGTTGACCGAGCCGAGCAGACAGGCGCCATAGGGCGGCAGGGGCTGCTCGCCGCAGGGGTTGGTGGCGGCGATGGTCTCGACGTAATTCAGATTGTTCATCCGGTTGATGCGGTCGATGAAGATCACGCCGGGTTCCGCGTAATCGTAGGTCGAGCGCATGATCCGGTCCCACAGCTCGCGCGCCGGAAGGGTGCGGTAGACCTTGCCGCCGAACCGCAGATCCCAGGGCGCGCCGGCCTTCACGGCGGTCATGAAGTCGTCGCTGACCAGCACCGAGAGGTTGAACATCCGCAGGCGTTTCGCGTCTTGCTTGGCGGCGATGAAATCCTCGATGTCGGGGTGGTCGCAACGCATCGTCGCCATCATCGCGCCGCGCCGCGAGCCCGCCGACATGATGGTGCGGCACATCGCGTCCCACACGTCCATGAAGCTCAAGGGACCCGAGGCATCGGCCGCCACCCCGTGCACCACCGCGCCCCGCGGCCGGATGGTCGAGAAGTCGTAACCGATCCCGCCGCCCTGCTGCATGGTCAGCGCGGCTTCCTTCAGCATCTCGAAGATGCCGGCCATGCTGTCGGGGATGGTGCCCATGACGAAGCAGTTGAACAGCGTCACATGCCGCCCGGTGCCGGCGCCCGCCAGAATGCGCCCGGCCGGCAGGAAACGGAAATCTTCGAGCGCCGCATAGAACCGCTCTTCCCAGACCGAGGGCTCGGCCTCGACCGAGGCGAGCGCGCGCGCCACGCGGCGCCAGCTGTCCTCGACCGTGGCATCGACGGGCGTGCCGTCGCCCGCCTTCAGGCGATACTTCATGTCCCAGATCTGTTCGGCAATCGGGGCGGCAAAACGGCTCATCGGCGGACCTCTTGAATGCAGGCCCTGTGTCCGGCGGAGCCGGGCGCGGGGAGGGGGAAGGATGTTCGCGACGAAGGTAGCCCATCGCCGGAAAATGGCCAGCCTCGCGTTTGTCGCACCGCCCGGTCCTTCCCGGGGCCTTGCCCCGGTTGCCGGCCCCGCCGCGACGGCCTAGATGAGGAACCGCAATCCCGGAGGGCACATGATTCACCTGGTCAAGCTCTGCGTCGGCGCCGAGGGCGTCGATGACCTGATCGACTGGCAACGGCTGCATTTCGGCGACGGCCCGGCGCGGCACCTGACCCGGATGTGGCCCAAGCGCGAGGCCGAGATCCTCGATGGCGGCTCGCTTTACTGGGTGTTCAAGGGGCTGGTGCTGGCGCGGCAACGCATCGTCTCGCTCGACGAATCGATCGGCGATGACGGCATCCGGCGCTGTGCCATCGGCCTCGATCGCGAGGTGGTGCTGACAGAGGCGCAGCCGCGTCGCCCGTTCCAGGGCTGGCGCTATCTCGACCCCGATGCCGCGCCGGCCGATCTGCGCCGTGGCGAGGCGGCGAGCGCCCGCACGAAGGAAGCGCCCTTGCCGCGTGCGCTGCAGGCGGCGCTGGCCGAAATCGGTCTGCGCTGAGGGGGCCGTCCCGAAAATGACGAGGGCCGCCTTTCGGGCGGCCCTTCGCGTTTCAGGATCGGCTTGCCGCGCTCAGCGCAGGAACGGCGGCTTCGACGGGTCCATACCGGGTCCGAGGCGCGGGGCCTCTTCCTCTTCCTCGGCGGCGAGCGCCTCTTCGTCGGGCAGATGCAGCACCAAAGCCTTCGAGAGCACAACCTCGGCCGCCGGATCGTCCTCGGACAGGAACGTCACATCGAGTTCGCCGGCATCGAGACCGGAGAAGGCCAGCGCCTCGCCCATCGCCTTGGCGATGCCGGGACGGGCCTCCTCGGGCGCGCCGAGGATCGCCAGCACATGGCCGCGCCGGCCGCCTTCATAGGTCACGCCGGCAAGGGCGGCATGGCTTGCCATGCCGGTAATCTGGTCGAATTTCGCCTCGAATGCCGGCAGCAGCAGCGCCAGCATCGCCGGCGGCAGCTCGGGCGCGTCGAAGGACAGCGGCAGCGCCTCGGTCTGCACCGGGGTCTGGGTCAGCGCCTCGGTCAGCCATTCCATCGCCTCGGGCGGCAACAGCATCGCGGACTCCGCCACGCCGAGGTTGATACCGAGGCCGATGTTCTCGCCCGCCAGATGCTGCGCGATCACCCGGCCGGGCAGCGCCGCCCAGTGCACCGGCCCGCCCTGCGCGAATTCGGCCAGACGGTCCTCGGTGTCGAAGGCGAGGACGATATCGCCCGCCTCGGTCTCGAACAGCTGGGGGATGATGTCATTGTCCTCGTCGGGATCGGCCTCGAGCAGCAGGAACAGCTGCGCATCGGCAAGCCGGTCGTAGACGGCGAGGCGCAGTGCCTCGTTCTCGGGATCGGCCTCCATCGCGGCATGGGCACGGTCGTAGGGGGTGGGCGTCATGTCAGGACCTCCTTCACCCGGGCACGCAGGGCGGGCACCAGCTCGGCCTCGAACCACGGGTTGCGTTTCAGCCATGCCGTATTGCGCCACGACGGATGTGGCAAGGGAAAGACGTCGGGCGCGAGGGCGCGCCAGCCCGCGACCGCCTCCGTCACCGGGCGCGGGCCGAGATACCAGCGCTGCGCCGCACCGCCCACCAGCAGCGTCAGCCCGACCGGGCCGAGCGCTTCGGTCACCCGCGCGCGCCATGTCTTCGCGCAGATCGCCGGCGGCGGCAGATCGGCCCCTTTCGCGTCATAGCCCGGAAAGCAGAATGCCATCGGCACGATGGCGATGCGCCCGATGTCGTAGAAAGTGGCCGCGTCGATCCCCATCCAGTCGCGCAGCCGGTCGCCCGACGGATCGGTGAACGGCCGGCCCGAGGCATGGACCCGCGCCCCCGGCGCCTGCCCGACGATCAGCATGGGGGTGCCGGTCGGCATCCGCGCACCGGGGCGAAACCAGACCACCGGACGCGGAGCGTGGTGCGTCGCGGTGGCGGCGAAGCGGGCCTCGCACAGCCGACAGGCGCGGATCCGTGCGATCAGCGCGGCCGCATCCCCGGCCGGCGGCGGCGGGGCAGGGCTGGGGCATTGCGGCGGCGGGGCGGTTTGAGGCATGATGGGTCAGGCTTTCGGCCGGGGGCGCATCCCGGCACGGCGATGAGTTGATTGTTTACGATATTGCGCGAGGATAGGCGAGGCGGCGCGACGGGAGCCGCCGGCCGCCGGAGCCGGGAAGCTGGAGAGCGATGCTGGAATTCGACAACGTCAGCAAGTCCTTCTGGACGGGGACACAGCGCAAGGTGATCCTCGACCGGGCGAGCTTTCGGGTCGAGCTGGGGCGCTCGATGGGGATCCTCGCGCCCAACGGCACCGGCAAGACCACGATCATCAATATGATGGCCGGGCTGGAAAAGCCCGACGAGGGCGAGATCCGCAGAACCTGTCGGGTGTCGTTTCCGCTCGGGTTCATGGGGGGGGTGGTCGGCAAGCTCAGCGCGCGCGAGAATGCCCGCTACATCGCCCGGATCTATGGGCTCGATCCGGATTACATCGAGGCGTTCTGCCGCTGGCTGTGCGACCTGAAGGAATATTTCGATCAGCCGATCAGCATCTACAGCTCCGGGATGCGGGGGCGGTTCACCTTCTCGTTGCTGCTGGCGCTGGATTTCGACATCTATCTGATCGACGAGGGGATGCCCGGCAACACCGATGTCGAATTCAACCGCAAGGCAGGCTCGATCCTGCGCGACCGGCTGGACAATGCGACGGTGGTGGTGGTCTCTCATCAGGCCTCGACGATCGAAAAATTCTGCCACAGCGCGGCGGTGCTGCGCGACGGCAGGCTTTACATGTGCGACACCCTCGAAGAAGCGAAGCGGATGTATGACTACACCTAAGGCGTTCAGATATCGTTTGCGTCGGGGCGAGGGTCGCTCTGCCCCCGGGAAATCGCCGGCCGCGGAGGGCAGCTTCGGCGCGCCGACCGAGGACGGTTTCGATCCGGCGTTGTTCCCCCCGGTCGGGGCGAAGCCGGAGGCGGCGGCAGATCCGCAGCCCCCCGGGGGGGCGGCCGCATCCGCCTCTCCGGCGCCGGCATCGGCTGACCCGGTCCCGGTCGAGGCGGAACTGGCGGCCATCCGCGCCGAGGGGCTGACCGGGCGCCAGCTGCGTCTGGCCCGGCGGATCGGCAAGAAGCATGGCATCGACGCCGAATCGGATTTCGAGATCGTGCGTCAGCTGCGTCGCAAGGGCATCGACCCGTTCGACCGCAGCGATCTTCTGGACAGCGGTGCCGTGGCGGAAAGCGAGGCGGGCAGCGGCGGGCGTTCTGTCGTTCCGGTTTCCGACAAGGCCACCTTGCCACAGACCAGCCGTCCCGGCGCACTGGCCCCCCTGACCGAGGGCGAACGCGCCCGCGATATCATGCGCGTTCAGCGCGACATCGCGCGCCGGCGCCGGCGCAAGGTCGCCCTTCTGGTCGCGCGGCTGGCGTTCTTTGTCTTCCTGCCGACGCTGATCGCGGGGATCTATTTCTACAAGATCGCGACTCCGATGTATGCGACCGATTCGGCCTTTGTGATCCAGAAGGCGGATTCGGTCGATGCCGGCGGCGCGGGCATGGGGGGGCTGCTGTCGGGCACGCAATACGCCACCAGCCAGGATGCGATCACGGTGCAGAGTTATCTGCAGTCGCGCGATGCGATGCTGCGCCTCGACCATGACGAGGGCTTCCGCAAGGTGTTCTCCGCCCCTGACATCGACGCGTTGCAGCGTCTGCCGGCAGAGTCGAGCGACGAGGCGGCGTTCAAGCTTTATTCCCGCATCGTCAAGGTCGGCTACGACACCAACGAGGGGATCGTGCGGATGCAGGTCTCGGCCCCCACGCCGCAGCTGTCGAAGCAGTTCTCCGAGGCGCTGATCTCCTATGCCGAGGAGCAGGTCGACAAGCTGACCGCGCGGATGCGCGCCGATCAGATGAAGGGCGCGCGCGACAGCTATGACGATGCCGAGAAGAAGGTCGGTGACGCTCAGGAGCAGGTTCTTGCCTTGCAGCAGCAGCTGGGCGTTCTGGATCCGGTGTCGGAAAACTCCGTGGTGATGAGCCAGATCGGCACGTTGCAAGGCCAGCTGGCGCAAAAACAGCTGGAGCTGGGCCAGCTGCTCGACAACCCGCAGCCGAACCAGGCCCGGGTCATCGGCGCGCGCGGCGACATCGCGCGGTTGCAGCAGATGATCGCCGATCAGCGGGCCGAGCAGACCAAGGACCGCAACGGCACACAGTCCCTGGCCGAGATCACCGGCCGGCTGCAACTCGCGCAGGCGGATCTGGCGACGCGTCAGACGCTGCTGGCCTCGGCCGCGACGCAGCTGGAATCTTCGCGGATCGAGGCGAACAAGCAGGTGCGCTATCTCGAACTCGGGGTGCGGCCGATTCCGCCCGACCGGCCGACCTATCCGCGTGCCTTCGAGGATACGGTCCTTGCCTTCCTCGTGTTCTCGGGCATCTATCTCATGCTGTCGCTGACGGCCTCGATCCTGCGCGAGCAGGTGTCGGGCTGAACCGGGAAGGAATACCAGGAATGAAGAACGTTGAGATCGGCGGGCTGACCGTCGGCAACGACCGGCCGCTGACGCTGATCGCGGGGCCTTGCCAGCTGGAGACCGAAGCCCATGCGCTGATGATCGCCGAAACGCTGGTGAAGATCTGCGAGACGGTCGGGGCGCAGTTCGTGTTCAAGGCGAGCTATGACAAGGCGAACCGCACCAGCCTGAAGGGCAAGCGCGGCGTCGGCATGGAGGCCGGGCTGAAGATGCTTGAGACCGTGCGCGCCGAGTTCGGCTGCCCGGTGCTGACCGACGTGCATGACATCGCGCAGGCCCGCGCCGCGGCCGAGGTCGTCGACGTGATCCAGATCCCCGCCTTCCTGTGCCGGCAGACCGATCTGCTGCTGGCCGCGGGCGAGACCGGCTGCGTCGTCAACGTCAAGAAGGGGCAGTTCCTCGCGCCCTGGGACATGCCGAACGTGGCGGAGAAGGTGGCCTCGACCGGCAATGACAAGATCCTGCTGACCGAGCGCGGCGCCTCTTTCGGATACAACACTCTCGTGACGGACATGCGCTCGCTGCCGATCATGATGCAGACCGGTTATCCGGTGATCATGGACGCCACCCATTCGGTGCAGCAGCCGGGCGGGCAGGGCAACTCCTCGGGCGGGCAGCGCGAATTCGCGCCGCTGATGGCGCGCACGGCGGTGTCGATCGGGCTCGCCGGCGTGTTCATCGAGACGCATCAGGACCCGGATCATGCGCCGTCGGACGGGCCGAACATGATCCGCCTCGATCAGATGGGGACGGTGATGAAGACGCTGATGGATTTCGACCGGCTGGCGAAGGCCGATCCGTTCCGTCTGTAACCGGGCAGGCTGTAACCGGGCCGCCCGTTTGCTGCCATCCGGCGGCGGGCTCAGAAACTTGCCAGCACGCGCATGTGGTGATGCGCATGGGCGTGCTGTTCCTCTTCCTCGGCGTGGTGATGCCCGTGGGGGTGAGGCTCCGCCTCGGCGGCGGGGGCGTCATGGACATGCGCCGCATCGTCGCGCGCCACCGGGATCATCCCGAGCGTGCCGTGCATGATCCCGCGCTCCAGAAACAGCGCTTCGGCGTAGCCGGTCACGGCACGGGCATCGCCGCGCATCACCGCCACCTCGACCGAATGCCGGTGATCGAGCGGCACCGACAGCGCCGCCACCGTCTGATCGTGCCGGTCGAGCCGGCCTTGCGGCAGCCGCGCGGCCAGATTGCGCGTCGACAGATCCGCCACATAGCTGACCACGCCATAGCATTCGGCGCCCTCGGGTGGCTCGGCCCGCGCGGCAAGACCGCGGCGCAACAGATCGCGGATCGCCTCCGAGCGGCTTTGCGCCCCATGCGCGTCGAGCCAGGCCTCCAGATCCGCGGCCAGCTCGTCGTCGAGGGTGATGGTGGTGCGCTGCATGGAAGGAAACCTCCGGGGTTCGGGCAAGGCTAGACCGGGGCGGGGGCTTCGGCAAGCGGGCGGCTCGGGCCTTGTCGGACGCGTTTCCGGGTCGTATGAGGAAATGTAAGATAATTCATACTCCCTGCCGTCGCCGCCGAGGTCCGTCATGTCCGTCCGCTCCGCTTTGATCTGCGCCGCCGCTCTCAGCCTTTCGGCGCTGCCCGCCGCCGCGCATTTCCAGGAGATCCTGCCCTCCGCCGACGTGCTGCCCGAGGGCGGCAAGGTCACGCTCGACATGCTGTTCACCCATCCGGTCGAGGGCGCCCCGGTGATGGAGATGCGCCGTCCCGCCCGCGTCGGCATGGTGCTGAATGGCACGGACACCGATCTGAGCGACAAGATCGCGCCGCACCCGGTGCCGGGCGGGGCGGGCTGGCAGGTCTCGGCTGATCTCGAAGACCCCGGCGCGGCGGTGTTCTACGTGAAACCGCAACCCTATTGGGAGCCGGCC
Organism: Paenirhodobacter enshiensis; assembly: GCF_000740785.1. Classification (GTDB taxonomy): domain Bacteria; phylum Pseudomonadota; class Alphaproteobacteria; order Rhodobacterales; family Rhodobacteraceae; genus Rhodobacter; species Rhodobacter enshiensis. Next base: position 30,171 of record NZ_JFZB01000033.1, read on the forward strand.
GAGCGGAAATTCATCGTTCATTACGCCAAGGTAGTGGTGGACAGCTATGCCTCGGGCGAGGGGTGGGATGCGCTCGTCGGTCTGCCGGTCGAGATAGCGCCGCTGACCCGCCCGACGGGGCTGTGGACCGGCAATCTGTTCACCGGCACCGTGCTGCAGGACGGCAAGCCCGTGCCCGGCGCGACGGTCGAGGTCGAATTCGTCAACGATGGCCGGGTCGATCCGCCGAACGATGCCTTCGTGACGCAGGTTCTCAAGGCCGATGCGAATGGCACGTTTTCCTATGCGATGCCGCTGGCCGGCTGGTGGGGCTTCGCCGCGCTGGTCGAGGGCGATGCACCGATGACCTCGCCCGAGGGCAAGCCGGTGCCGGTCGAGGAAGGCGGGCTGATCTGGGTGAAGGCGACCGACATGGCCGCCAAACGGAACTGAGGGGCGGGCGATGGCGCATATCCCGGACGGAATTCTCTCGGCCCCGGTGCTGATCGGCGGCGGGATCGTGGCGGCGGCGGGGGTGGCGATGGCGCTGCGCCGGCTCGATGACCGGGCGATCGTGCGCACGGCGATCCTGTCGGCGGCGTTCTTCACGGTGTCGCTGATCTCGGTGCCGCTCGGGCCGACGAGCGTGCATCTGATGCTGGGCGGGCTGATGGGGATCATGCTGGGCTGGGGGGCGGCGCTGGCGGTGCTGGTCGGGCTGGCGCTGCAGGCGGTGATGTTCGGCATCGGCGGGGTGACGACGCTCGGGGTCAATACGCTCGATATCGCGGGGCCGGGGGTCGTCATGGGGCTGCTCCTCGGCCCGGCGATCCGGCGCGCGACGGGGACGCGGCGCGGCGTTCTGGCGGGCGTGGCGGGGGCGGGCGCGGTGTTGGGCACCGGGGCGCTGGTGTCGCTGGTGCTTGCGCTGTCGGCGCCCGAATATACCCCGGTCGCGCGGATCGTGCTGGCGACTTACGTCCCGCTCGCGCTGGTCGAGGCGGCGATCACCGCCGCCGTGGTCTCTTTCCTTGCCCGGACCGAGCCCGCGGCGCTGGAGCCATCGGGGGCGAAAAGATGATCTTGCGGGTTCTTTCCGTCCTTGCCGCGCTGCTGGCGCTCTCCGTCCCGGCCGAGGCGCACAAGCTGAAGCTGTTCGCCACGGTCGCGAACGATCGGGTCTCGGGCTATGCCTTCTTCATCGGCGGCGGTCGGGCGGAGGGGGTGGACTGGAGTGCCACCTCGGGCAGCGGCGGACCGATCGCCAGCGGCAAGACCGACGATCAGGGCAATTACGCCTTCGCCGTGCCGGGGCCGGAGGCCGCGCCGGTCACCGTCTCGGTCGACACGCATGAGGGGCATATGGCGTCGGTCACGCTCGGGGCGGAGCGGTTCGGCGGCGCGCCGGCACCCGCCGCAGCGCCGGAGGCGGACCCCACAGGGACCGACCGAGACGCCCACATGGCCGCGCTGGTCGAGGCCGCGGTGGCGCGTCAGGTCACCCCGCTCGCCGAACAGATCGAGGCGCTGCAGGACCGGCTGCGCTATGCCGACATCTTGTCCGCCCTGTTCATGATCGCCGGGCTTGCCGGCGCCGGGCTGTGGCTGAGCGGCCGGCGCAAGGGGGAGAAGTGAGCGACCTGCGACTGCGTCTGATCGGCGCGCTGGCGGTTCTGATCGCACTGTCGCAGCTGCACCGGGTTGAGGTCGCCCTTGCCGCGCTGGTTCTGCTGCTTGTCGGTGTGACGGCGCTGCGGCCGGGACGCGATCTGTGGCACCGGCTGCTCCATGTCGAGGGCTTCGTGCTGATCCTGGTGCTGCTGTTGCCGCTGACGGTGCCGGGGCGCCCGGTCGCGCATGTCGCGGGCCTTGCGATCACCGCCGAGGGGCTGGTGCGCGCCGGGTTGATCGCGTGCAAGGTCACCTCGGCGGCGCTGGTGCTGCTTGCGGCCTTCGGGCGGGTGGAGCCGATCCGCCTTGGCGCCGCGCTCCATGCCCTCGGCGTGCCCGAGGCGCTGGTGCGGATCTTCGTCCTGGCGCTGCGTTACCTCGGGCTGATCCGCGACGAGGCCGGCCGGCTGGTCGATGCGATGCGGCTGCGCGGCTTTCGCCCGGGGCTGAACCGGCACAGCTGGACGAGTTACGGCAATCTGATCGGGATGCTGCTCTTGCGCGCACTCGCCCGCGCCGGCCGGATCGAGGAGGCGATGCGCCTGCGCGGATTTTCCGGCCGCTTTCCCCATGCCGCCCTTGCCCCCGCCGTGCTCAGCGACAAGATGGCCCTCGCCGCGCTGATCGCGGCCGCGCTGATCCTGACCCTGGTGGACCGCCTATGATCCCGCTGCTTTCCCTGACCGGGCTGACGGTCGCGCGCGCTGGCGTGCCGGTGCTGCGCGAGGCGGCGTTGCAGTTGTTCCCGCGCGACCGGCTGGCCATCGTCGGGCCGAACGGCGCGGGCAAGACCACGCTGTTGCGCACCATCGTCGGCCTCGAACCCGTCGCGGCGGGGCGGCTGGTGCTGTTCGGCCAGCCCTGCACCACCGAGCGCGACTTTCGCCCCCTGCGCCCGCGCATCGGCTTCCTGTTTCAGGACAGCGACGATCAGCTGTTCTGCCCGACGGTGCTGGAGGACGTCTGCTTCGGCCCGCTGAACTGCGGGCTCAGCCCCGCCGAGGCCGAGGCCCGGGCGCGCGAGACGCTCGACGCGCTCGGCATCGGGCATCTGGAGGGGCGGGTGACGCATCGGCTGTCGGGCGGCGAGAAACGTCTGGTGTGTCTTGCCGGGCTTCTGGCGATGCGCCCTGAGGTGCTGCTGCTCGACGAGCCGACGAACGGGGTCGATGCGGCGAACGGGGCGCGGCTGCGCACGGCGCTCGCCGCTTTCGAGGGCGCGATGATCCTCGTTTCGCATGACGAGGGGTTCGTGGCCGAGATCGCCACCCGCGCCATGCTGATCGCCGGTGGCCGGCTGAGCGAGGCCGAGATCCACGTTCACCCGCACATGCACGTTCACCCGCATCTGCATCCGAAGGCCTGAGCGGGCAGGGCAGCCCTGCTGACCCAAAGGGGTTTGGCAATCCGGATTTATATCGTTATGACGGACGGGCTGTTTTCGCAGCAATATTTCGCCAGGAGCCAGCAATGCCTTACTATCGTTCTCGAAAATCCACTCACGGCCGCAACATGGCGGGCGCGCGCGGCCTTTGGCGCGCCACCGGCATGCAGGACGGCGATTTCGGGAAGCCGATCATTGCTGTCGTCAACTCGTTCACCCAGTTCGTTCCGGGCCATGTCCATCTGAAGGACATGGGCCAGCTCGTCGCGCGCGAGATCGAGAAGGCCGGCGGCGTCGCCAAGGAATTCAACACCATCGCCATCGACGACGGCATCGCGATGGGCCACGACGGTATGCTGTATTCGCTGCCCTCGCGCGAGCTGATCGCCGATTCGGTCGAATACATGGTCAACGCCCATTGCGCTGACGCGATGGTCTGCATCTCGAACTGCGACAAGATCACCCCCGGCATGATGATGGCGGCGATGCGGCTGAACATCCCGGTGATCTTCGTCTCGGGCGGGCCGATGGAAGCGGGCAAGGTCTCGGCCGACATCATCGACCACGGCGTCGATCTGGTCGACGCGATGGTCTACGCGGCCGATGACAATTATACCGACGAACAGGTCGAGGCGATCGAGAAGGCGGCCTGCCCGACCTGCGGGTCGTGCTCGGGCATGTTCACGGCGAACTCGATGAACTGTCTGGCCGAGGCGCTCGGCCTCGCGCTGCCGGGCAACGGCTCGATGCTGGCGACACATGCCGACCGCAAGGAGCTGTTCCTCGAAGCCGGCCGGCGCATCGTCGAGATCACCAGGCGCCATTACGAGGCCGAGGAAAAGGGCCTGCTGCCGCGCGACATCGCCACCTTCGACGCGTTCGAGAACGCGATGAGCCTCGATATCGCGATGGGCGGCTCGACCAACACGGTGCTGCATCTGCTGGCCATCGCCTATGAGGGCGGGGTGAGTTTCACCATGGAGGACATCGACCGGCTGAGCCGCAAGGTGCCCTGCCTGTGCAAGGTCGCCCCGGCGAAGCAGACCGTCCACATGGAGGACGTGCACCGCGCCGGCGGCATCATGGGCATCCTGGGCGAGATGGGCCGTGCCGGTCTGTTGCACATGGGCGCACGCACGGTTCACGCCCCGACGCTCGGCGAGGCGATCGCGAAATGGGATGTGGCGACCTCGAACGATCCGAAGGTCGAGGAGTTCTATCGCGCCGCTCCGGGCGGTGTGCGCACCACCCAGGCGTTCAGCCAGGCGGCGCGCTACAAGGAGCTCGACCGCGACCGCCAGAGCGGTGTGATCCGCGATGCCGAACATGCGTTCTCGAAGGACGGCGGGCTTGCCGTGCTGTTCGGGAATGTCGCGCTGAACGGCTGCATCGTGAAGACCGCGGGCGTGGACGAGTCGATCCTGACCTTCTCGGGCCCGGCGAAGGTGTTCGAATCGCAAGACGATGCGGTCTCGGGCATCCTGACCGGCAAGGTGCATGAGGGCGAGGTGGTGGTGATCCGCTTCGAAGGGCCGCGCGGCGGACCGGGGATGCAGGAGATGCTGTATCCGACGAGCTATCTGAAGTCGAAAGGGCTCGGGAAGAAATGCGCGCTCCTGACGGACGGGCGGTTCTCGGGGGGCACCTCGGGTCTGTCGATCGGTCATGTGAGCCCCGAGGCCGAAGAGGGCGGGCTGATCGGTCTGGTCGAGACCGGCGATGTCATCGAGATCGACATCCCGAACCGCACGATCAACCTGCGCGTGGCCGAGGATGTGCTTGACGCGCGCCGTGCCGCCAGGGGGCCGCTGCCCTGGAAGCCCGCCGCGCCGCGCTCGCGCCAGGTGTCGACCGCGCTGAAGGCTTATGCGATGCTGGCGTCGTCGGCGGCGAAGGGCGGGGTGCGGATCCTGCCGGAGTGATCCGGGGCCTCATGTGACGATGCGGGGAAGGGAGGGGGCGCCGCCCCCTCTTTGCCTTTCAGGCAAATTCACCCCCGGGATATTTTCGGAAAGATGAAAGAGAGCGCGGCGGCACCGGAGGGTGCCGGACGCCGTGCGTGGGTGTCGCTCAGAGGTAGCGGCCGCCGCGTTCGAGGACCTCGATCTGATAGCCGTCGGGGTCGGCGATGAAGAAGAAGCGCGCGATGCGTGCGCCCGCCGGGGCGAAATCGACGATCTTGCGCGGCGCGAGGCCGGCCGCGGTGAGGCGGGCGTGCTCGGCCGCGAGATCGTCGACCGAGACGGCGACATGGCCGTAGCCGGTGCCGAGGTCATAGGGCTCGGTCCGGCCCTTGTTCACGGTCAGTTCGAGTTCGAAGCTGCTTTCGTCATTTGCCAGATAGATCAGGGTGAAGTCCGGGAAATCCAGCCGGTCGCGGGTCTTCAGCCCGAAGGCGGTGTCGTAGAATGCGAGGGAGCGCGCCTCGTCGAGCACGCGGATCATGGTGTGGATCATCTTGGCCATCGGGGCCTCCTGTTGCCGGTCGGGTTGCCCTCAGCGATAGGGCGCGGGCGGGGGACCGGCAAGGGGTCAGATCCCCGGCACCGGCAAGCCGAAGGTCGAGGCGAGCAGCACCGCGTCGAGTAGCAGGATCACGCAGGCGGCGAGGATCGCCACCGTGCGGGTCAGCCGGTGGCTGACGAATTCGCGCATCACCTCGCGCCGGCCGATGAAATAGACCAGCGCCAGCATCGGCACCGGCAGGGCGATGGAGAGCGCGACCTGCGACATCACCAGTGCATCCGTCGCATTCACCCCCATCATCACCACGACGAAAGCGGGCACCATCGTCACCGCCCGGCGCAGCCACAGCGGGATGCGGATCTGCAGGAAGCCCTGCATCACCATCTGCCCCGCCATCGTGCCGACCACCGAAGACGAGATCCCCGAGGCGATCAGCGACACCAGGAACACGCCCGCCGCCGCCGCGCCGAGGAGGGGGGTGAGGGTGTGATAGGCGGTTTCGATTTCGGCCACGTCGGAATGGCCCGAATGGAAGGCCGAGGCCGCCATCATCACCATGGCCATGTTCACCATGCCCGCGACGGTCAGGGCGGCGATCACCTCGATATTGGAGAAATGCACGACCCGGCCGCGCTCGGCATCGGAATGGATCGTGGCGCGGTGCTGGGTCAGGCCGGAATGCAGATAGATCGCGTGCGGCATCACGGTGGCGCCGATGATGCCCACGGCGATGATCAGCGCACCGGCATCGGCGAGCTGCGGCGTCATCAGCCCCTGCGCAGCCGAGCCCCAGTCGATCGGGGCGATCACCACCTCGACGAGGTAGCACAGCCCGATCACCCCCACGAGCGCGCCGATGATCAGCTCGATCGGGCGAAAGCCCAGGCCTTCGAAGGCGAGGATCGCATAGGTGACGATCGCGGTGATCCCCATCCCCCACAGAAGCGGCATCCCGGTCAGCAGTGACAGACCGATGGCGCCGCCGAGGAACTCGGCCAGATCCGTCGCCATCGCCGCGACTTCGGAGATCGCCCACATCACCCAGACCAGCGGGCGCGGCAGGTGCAGCCGGCACAGCTCGGCCAGGTTCTTGCCGGTGACGATGCCGAGCTTGGCCGAGAGCGCCTGAAACAGCATCGCGATCAGGTTGGCGAAGAGCACCACCCACAGCAGCGTGTAGCCGTATCCCGCGCCGGCCTGGATGTTGGTCGCGTAATTGCCCGGGTCCATGTAGGCCACCGAGGCGACGACCGCCGGCCCCGCGAAGACCAGCACCGCCATCGGACCGCGCCTGCGACCGTTCAGCACATCCGCCATCGCCGATTGCGTCCGTGCCGACAAAGAGCCCTGCATTCGTTGTCCTTCCACCGAAATTCGCCGCAGAGTTTAGCCTTGGCTACATTAGTGTCAACCGGCTTCACAGTCTGATGCGGTTTTCATTGCCACCGTCCTCGTGTAACCTGTCTCAAAACCGACATGGACGGCCTCATGCGAGTCACCGATCAGAGCATCTCCGAGCCGGATCTTCCGTGCGACGCCGAGCGTTTCAATCAGGCGCGCGCGGCGCAATCCGTTGCCGTGCTTGAAGATTATGCCGAGATGATCGACGATCTGATCGCCGAGATGGGCGAGGCGCGGATCACCGACATCGCGAGCCGCATGGGTGTGACGAATCCGACCGCGACCAAGGCCGTCGCGCGGATGAAGCGCGAGGGGCTGGCTGTGTCGCGGCCCTATCGCGGCGTGTTCCTGACCCCCGAGGGGGTAACGCTGGCCGCCCGCGTGCGGGCCCGTCATCAGGTGGTGCTGGAGCTGCTGATCGCGCTCGGTGTGCCGGCGGAGACCGCCCGCCTCGATGCCGAGGGGATGGAGCATCACGTCTCCGACGTCACGCTGAAAGCGTTCGAGGCGTTTCTGGCGGCGCGCTGAGCCGGCTGGGCCTCGCCTGACAATTAGCTTTGATTCGTTGGCGTTTCCTGCTATGGGCGCCCATCCGCCTGCGGGTGGAGCCAAGGGCCCTGCTGGACGACATCCCGGCTCGTGCCGTCATTTTTGTTACAGGAGACATCCGATGTCGATCACCGTCGAAGACAAGAACCAGATCCTCAAGGACTATGCGACGAAGCCGGGCGACACCGGTTCGCCGGAAGTCCAGGTCGCGCTGCTGTCGAAGCGCATCGCCAACCTGACCGAGCACTTCAAGGTCCACGCGAAGGACAACCACTCGCGTCGCGGCCTGCTGATGCTGGTTGCGCAGCGCCGCAAGCTGCTCGACTATCTGAAGTCGCGCGATCAGGCGCGCTATGCCTCGCTCATCGAGCGTCTCGGCCTGCGTCGCTGAGCCTTCCGACATGGCCGGCCTTCGGGCCGGACAGCAAACGCCCGTGCCGAAAGGCCGGGCGTTTCGCATTTCCGCAGAGCGGTTCTTCCGGCTTACAGCATCGACAGCATCGCGCCGGTCAGCACGAAGACGATTCCGGGGGCGATGGCATGGGTGCGCTGATGGTGCCAGAGCACGGTGATCACGGCCGCCGCCATCACCGCCATCGCCAGCACTCCGCCGGGCAGCCGGGTCGGGGGAAAGGCCATCAGCGCGGCGGCGCTCAGTTCGCACAGCCCGGTGATGTAGTGAAACCACGACGGATAGCCCCAGTGGGCATATTCCGCGGCCAGCATCGGCGGCGCTATGATGTTGAACAGCCCGCCGGCGACGAAGAACGCGCTTAGTGCCCAGGCGAGGAGGGTCGGATCGTATCCCGAAAGCATGGAAGTCTTCCTCTGATCATTCGATGGCCCGCCCGGTCCCGGCCCGGAGGCCGACGGAACACATGGCGCGGAGAAAGGATCGTCCGGGTCATTTTCTTATTGGCCCGCGAAGACGGGGCGTCAACCGTGCACGCCACTCCTGTCTTCCCAAAGGTCGCGTTTTCCTGTATGGGCCTTGGCCATCTGCGATGTGACGCCCTCGGGCCCCCGGGCGCATGCAAAGGATAGGGGGCGGCGGCAATGGGGCCGCCATAGGCAGGGAGACAGGGGAAGGCCCCCTGCGTGCTCCCAAAAGGATACGCTGAATGTTCAACGTTGTGAAAAAATCCATCCAGTGGGGCGGCGAGACGCTGACGCTGGAGACCGGCAAGATCGCGCGTCAGGCCGACGGTTCCGTCGTCGCCACGCTCGGCGAGACCTCGGTGATGGCGAACGTGACCTTCGCCAAGTCGCCGAAGGAAGGCCAGGACTTCTTCCCCCTGACCGTGCATTACCAGGAAAAATACTACGCCGCCGGCAAGATCCCTGGCGGCTTTTTCAAGCGCGAGGCCCGTCCGTCCGAGCGTGAGACGCTGGTCTCGCGCCTGATCGACCGTCCGTGCCGCCCGCTGTTCGTCGAAGGCTTCAAGAACGAAGTCCTGGTGATGGCGACGGTTCTGTCGTGCGACCTCGAGAACGACCCGGACATCGTGGCGATGATCGCCGCCTCGGCCGCGCTGACGATCTCGGGCGTGCCGTTCATGGGCCCGATCGGCGCCGCGCGCGTCGGCTTCAAGGACGGCGCTTACGTCCTGAACCCGCGCATGGACGAGATGACCAACCTGCGCAACAACCCCGAGCAGCGTCTCGATCTGGTCATCGCCGGCACCAAGGACGCCGTGATGATGGTCGAATCCGAGGCCTATGAGCTGTCGGAAGCCGAGATGCTGGGCGCGGTCAAGTTCGGCCACGAGCAGATGCAGCCGGTTATCGACGCGATCATCGCGCTCGCCGAGGATGCCGCGAAGGAGCCCTTCGCCTTCTCGCCGCCGGAATACGCCGCGCTCTACGCCAAGGTGAAGTCGCTCGGCGAAGCCGACATGCGCGCCGCCTTCGCGATCAAGGACAAGCTGGCCCGTCAGGACGCGGTCGCCGCGACCGTCACCAAGGTCAAGGCTGGCCTGAGCGAAGACGAGCTGGCCGACAAGAACCTGCCGATGGCGATCAAGAAGCTGGAATCGTCGATCCTGCGCGGTGACATCATCAACGGTGGCGCCCGCATCGACGGCCGCGACACCAAGACGGTGCGTCCGATCACCATCGAGACCGGCGTCCTTCCGCGCACCCACGGCTCGGCGCTGTTCACCCGCGGCGAGACCCAGGCGCTTGCGGTCACCACGCTCGGCACCGGCGATGACGAACAGATCATCGACGCGCTGAACGGCAACTCGCGTCAGAGCTTCCTGCTGCACTACAACTTCCCGCCCTACTCGGTCGGCGAAGTGGGTCGCGTGGGTTCGCCCGGCCGCCGCGAGATCGGCCACGGCAAGCTCGCCTGGCGCGCGCTGCAGGCGGTTCTGCCGCCGGCGACCGAGTTCCCCTACACGATCCGCGTCGTGTCGGAGATCACGGAATCGAACGGTTCGTCCTCGATGGCCACCGTCTGCGGTTCGTCGCTGTCGATGATGGATGCGGGCGTGCCGCTGAAGGCTCCGGTCGCGGGCGTCGCGATGGGTCTGATCCTCGAAGACGACGGCAAGTGGGCCGTGCTGACCGACATCCTCGGCGACGAGGATCACCTCGGCGACATGGACTTCAAGGTCGCGGGCACCTCGAACGGCATCACCTCGCTGCAGATGGACATCAAGGTCGCCGGCATCACCCCGGAGATCATGGAGCAGGCCCTCGCCCAGGCGAAGGACGGCCGGATGCACATCCTCGGCGAGATGGCCAAGGCCATGACCGCGCCGCAGGGCTTCAGCGCCTATGCGCCGAAGATCGAGACCATGACCGTTCCCACCGACAAGATCCGTGAAGTGATCGGTTCGGGCGGCAAGGTCATCCGCGAGATCGTCGAGGTTTCGGGCGCCAAGGTCGACATCAACGACGACGGCGTGATCAAGATCGCGTCCTCGGATGCGGCGGCGATCCAGAAGGCGCATGACATGATCTATTCGATCGTGGCAGAGCCGGAAGTCGGCAAGATCTACACCGGCAAGGTGGTGAAGCTGGTCGATTTCGGTGCCTTCGTGAACTTCTTCGGCAAGCGTGACGGTCTGGTTCACGTGTCTCAGATCGCCAACAAGCGTCTGAACCACCCGAACGAGGCGCTGAAGGAAGGCCAGGAAGTCAAGGTCAAGCTGCTCGGCTTCGACGACCGCGGCAAGGTTCGCCTCGGCATGAAGATGGTCGACCAGGAGACCGGCGAGGAAATCGCCCCCGAGAAGAAAGAGGAAAAGGCCGACGGCGCCGAAGCCTGATCCTTTCCTTTTCGTCAGGAAACGGCCCCGGATCTTCCGGGGCCGTTTTTTGTTGCATGTCGGGCGGAGCGACGCCACACAGAAGGCCGGAACGCCCCGGGGACGGGGCCAGTGGAACGGTCGGAATGCACGCGATTTATCTGGTCACCGATGACAGGCTCGCCGATGTCGCGGGGCTTCAGGCCCGGCGGCTGGCGGTGCAATGGGGCTGCGATGTGCATGTCTTCGTCGAACGTCGCGACCCCGCCGCGACGGTGCGCGAATTCGGCACGGGTGAGGGGGTCGTCTATCATTACGACCAGCTCGCGGCCGAACTGCCCCCCGGCCTGCCCGAGGACAAGAAGTGGCCGCGCATCGTCTACATGCGCTTGTTCGCGCCGAAGTTCCTGCCCGGCTACGACCGGCTTCTGTATCTCGATGCCGATATCCTGTCGCTTCGGGCGGAGCCCGCGGTCTGGACGGTCGATCTGCCGTCGGGGCTGGGGGCGGTCAGCGACATCGCCACGCTGAGCAAGGCGCCGCAGGATCTGAAGGGCGTGTCGCGCGCGGCGTGGCTCGCCTCGATCGGTGTGAGCTCGGGGCGGTATCTGAACTCGGGGATGCTGCTGATCGACCCGGAGAAATGGGCCCAGATCGACTTCGCGGCCGAGTTGCCCCGCTATTTCGCCGCTTTCCCCGACGCCGCGCGCTACGATCAGGACTTTCTGGCCCATCTGTTCGACGGCCGCTGGACCGAGCTGAGCCCGCGGCTGAACTATCAGGCCTATGTGCTGGAGCTGGGCCTGACCTGCGCGGTGGCGCCGGTGTTCGTGCATTTCTGTCGCACGCAAAAGCCCTGGCACGGCGATAACCGCGGCTGGCGCGCGGCGACCGATGCCTCTTACACCGCCGCCTATCGTCAGATGTTTCTCGATGCAGGGCTGGACCCGGCCGATTATGCCCGTCCCAATCCGGTCAACATGGTGCGGCGGGCGCGTTACCGGCTGCGGCTGTGGCTTCGGGGCAGGGGCGTCGTCTCGGCGCGCGAGCGGCGCGACATCGCCGCCTGGCACAAGCGATCCGAGGCATTCTTGCAGTTCATGCAGGAGGGGCTGGCGTCAGGGCGCTTCGCCGACGAGACCCGCCGCACTCTCGATGCACCGCGCTGCGAGCCGGTGTTCGATGGCCGCTTCGTCGTCGGGGTCGAATGCCGGCGCGAGTTGCAGGCCCAGCTGAAAGGCCCCCGGCATGTCTGATCCCGTCCTGATCCTGACGATGAAATGGGGGACGCTTTACGGCCCCGATTACGTGAACAACCTCGCGCGCGGGGTGCGGCAGAACCTCGGCCGCCCGCATCGCTTCATCTGCTTCACCGATGACGCGATCGGCCTTGATGCCGGCATCGAGGCGCTGCCCTTGCCCGACCTCGGCCTGCCGCCCGGCCACAAGGACAGCCGCTGGCGCAAGCTGGCGCTGTTCCGCCGCGATCTGGCGGGGCTTTCGGGCACGGCGCTGTTTCTCGACCTCGACCTCGTGGTGACGGGCAGCCTCGATCCGTTCTTCGATCTGCCGGGCGAGTTCCTGATCATCCGCGACGACGATCTGTTCCGCCCGAAGCCCCTGCGCAAGCTGAACCCGGCGCGCGATGCATTTCTGCATTCGGTCGGCAATTCCTCGGTGTTTCGTTACACGGTGGGGGCGCAGGCCTATATCCTCGACGCTTTCCTTGCCGATCCGGCGGCCGCGACCGCGGGTTACGAGATCAGCCAGCAGTTCCAGTCCGCTCAGCTCGCCTCGCACGGTCAGCTGGCCTACTGGCCGCGGGGCTGGTGCGTCAGCTTCAAGAACGACGTGGTGCCGCGCGGTCTCGCCAGCTACCTGCGTGATCCGGCGCTCCCCGAGGGGGCGCGGATCGTCGTTTTCGCCGGCAATCCGAAGATGGACGTGGCGCTGACCGGCGGCGGACAGAAATGGTATCGCCGCATAGGCGATGTCAGCTGGCTGCGCCGGCTGTGGGAGCAGGGCCGTGATCGCTGAGGCGCTGCGCGCTTTCAAGCACCGGCTGCGCACCCGCCGCGCGCTCGCCGAGATCGCCGGGCGCCACATCGCGGCCCCGGCCGCGCATGGCCTTGGTGCGGAGCTGATCGTTTCGCTCACCTCCTATGCCGGGCGGTTCCCGACGCTCGTGCCAACGCTGCACAGCCTGTTGCGTCAGGACATGCGCGCCGACCGCACCATCCTGTGGCTCACCGAGGCCGATCGCGCCCTCTTGCCGCCCGGGATCGCCGCCCTGACAGCCGAGGGGCTGGAGATCCGCACCACCCCCGATCTGCGCTCCTACAAGAAGATCGTGCCGGCGCTTCTGGCCTTTCCGCAGGCCTTCATCGCGACCGCCGATGACGACGTGCCTTATCCGGCGCATTGGCTCTCCGACATGGTGCGGGTGGCGCAGTCGCATCCCGGCTGCACCGTCGCCCACCGCGCGCATCGGCTGGGCTGGACCGGGGACGGCACCCTGACGCCCTATGAAAGCTGGGAAAAGAACATCGACGGCACCGCCGAGGGTCCGGAAATCTTCGCGACCGGCGTCGGCGGCGTGCTCTATCCGCCGGGCATCCTGCACCCGGACACCACGCGCGACGATCTGTTCATGAGGCTGTGCCCGAATGCCGATGACATCTGGCTCTACTGGATGACCCGGCGCGCGGGCCATGTCGCGTGCCATGTCGGGCCGAAGGTGCGGGTGATCGAATGGCCGCGCTCGCAGGGGGGCAGCCTGCGGCTCACCAATCTCGGCGCGGCGGGGCAGAACGGCAACGACCGCGCCATCGCCGCATTGACCGCCCATTACGGCCCGCCCCCCCGCTGATCCCGAAACCGACGAAGGCCGCGACACGTGCCGCGGCCTCCCTTTCGGCTTTCTTCAAATATCCCGGGGGGCTGCGGCTTGCCGCAGCGGGGGCAGAGCCCCCTCCGCCCTCAGGGACAAGAGATTACTTCACCTGCGCGTGCTGCGAGGCCATGGCATCGAACGGCAGCTCGGCGAAGCGGAACCACACCTGTTCCTTCTGCCAATAGGGCAGCCAGTTGTCGTAGAACTTCTTGAAATCCGCGTTCTGCGCCGCGACCTCGGTGTAATAAGCGCGCGATTCCCGGAACGCCGCTTCCAGCACGTCATTCGGGAAGGTGCGCAGCTGCGCGCCGTTCGCCACCAGCCGATACAGCGCATCGGGATTGCGCGCGTCGTATTTCGCCACGCAACGCGTCAGCGTCTCGGTCGAGACCGCCTCGATCGCCGCCTGGTAATGCTTCGGCAGCTCGTTCCACTTGTCGAGGTTGACGTAAAGCGGCACGTTCGCCGTGCCTTCCCACCAGCCCGGCGCGTAGTAATACGGCGCCACCTTGTAGAAGCCGAGCTTCTCATCGTCATAGGGACCGGAGAACTCCACCGCGTCGATGGTGCCCTTCTCGAGCGAGGCATAGATGTCGCCGCCCGCGATCTGCTGCGGGATCACGCCAAGCCGCGACATGATCGTGCCGCCGACGCCGGCGATGCGCATCTTCAGCCCCTTGAGATCGTCGAGCGACTTGATCTCCTTGCGATACCAGCCGCCCATCTGCGCGCCGGTATTGCCGGCCGGAATGGCGTGGACGTTGTATTGCTTGAGGAAATCGTTCACCAGCTCCAGCCCGCCGCCGTAGAACAGCCACGAATTGTGCTGACGCGTGTTCAGCCCGAACGGCAGCGAGGTGTCAAAAGCGAAGGCCGGGTTCTTGCCGACATAGAAGGTCGACAGCGTATGCGCGCATTCGACGGTGCCCGCCTGAACCGCGTCGAGGGCCTGCAGACCGGGCACGATCTCGCCGGGCGCGAAGACCTGGATCTGGAAATTGCCCTCGGTGATCTCGGCGATGCGGTTCGACAGCTCGGTCGAGATGCCGAACAGCGTGTCGAGGCTTTTCGGATAGCTCGAGGTCAGCCGCCAGGTGATCTTCGGGTTCGCCTGCGCGATGGCGGGTGCGGCAAGGGCCGTCGCGGCGGTGCTCGCGGCGGCGACAAGGCCGGCGCGGGTGATGAACGAACGTCTGTGCAAGGCGGTCCTCCCGGAAAGTCAGCCGGGTGCCCTCCTGCGCCCGGTCGCCGGAACCTAGCAACTTTATGCCCGGTGTCACGCCGAAAATGAAATTTTCGCACAATAATGTGGCTGTTTCGGTTTCATCGGGCACGGCAATGAAAAACGCCCGGCACGGGGGCCGGGCGTCTCGTCTCGATGCGATGCTCTGTCGTCGCTTCAGGCCAGCTTCATCTCGGGGATGTCGCCTTCGACGATCAGCCGTGCCTCGGTCTGGGCGACGATGTCTTCGACGCTGACGCCGGGCGCGCGCTCGCGCAGCACCAGACCGGCCTCGGTCGGCTTCAGCACCGCCATGTCGGTCACCACCAGATCGACCCGGCGCAGCGAGGTCAGCGGCAGCGTGCACTTGCGCACCACCCGCGCCTCGCCCTTGGCCGAGTGCTGCATCGCCACGATCACCGCGGCCGCTCCGGTCACCAGATCCATCGCGCCGCCCATGCCCGGCACCATCTTGCCCGGCACCTGCCAGTTCGCCAGCTGCCCGGCCTCGTCGACCTGCAGCCCGCCCAGCACGGTCAGGTCCATGTGACCGCCGCGGATCAGCCCGAACACCATCGTGCTGTCGATGGTCGCCGCGCCCGGTTCCGCCATCACGAAGCCCGCGCCGGCATCGGTCAGATGCGGGTCCTCCATGCCTTCGGGCGGCCGGCCGCCGGTGCCGATGAAGCCGTTCTCGGTCTGGAAGAAGATACCGTGCCCCGAGGGCACGAAGCGCGCCACCATGCTCGGCAGGCCGATGCCCAGATTGACCAGCATCCCGGCCTTGAGTTCCAGCGCGACGCGGCGCGCGATCAGTTCCTTGGGTTCCATCTCGTCTCCCTCCCTCAGGCGCCGCGGGTCAGCAGGTGATCGACGATCGCACCCGGCGTGTGCACGTCATCGGGCGCGATGGCGCCGGTGGGCACGATGGATTCGGGTTCGGCGATCACGACCTTCCCGGCCATGGCGATGGTCGGGTTGAAGTTGCGCGCGGTGAACGCATAGGACAGATTGCCGATGTAATCGGCGCGCCAGGCCCGGACCAGGGCGAAGTCCGCCTTGATCGGCTTTTCCAGCAGGAAGCGCTTGCCGTCGACTTCGATCACCTGCTTGCCATTCTCGACTTCGGTGCCGAGGCCGGTGGGCGTCAGCACGCCCCCAAGGCCGAAGCCGCCGGCGCGGATGCGCTCGATCAGCGTGCCCTGCGGCACCAGCTCGACCTCGATCTCGCCGGCGATCATCTTGGCCTGGGTCTCGGGGTTCAGCCCGATGTGCGAGGTGATCATCTTGCGCACCGCACCCGCCGCGACCAGCGCGCCGATGCCGATGCCCTTGTGGCCGGAATCGTTGGCGATGATCGTAAGGTCGCGCGCGCCGCGCGCCACCAGGGCGTTCATCATCCGCATCGGCCCGCCGACGCCCATGAAGCCGCCGATCAGAAGACTTGCCCCGTCGGGGATCATCTCTGCGGCTTCTTCCGGCCTCAAAACCTTTCTCATCGCTGTTCCTTTCGCTCCGGGGCGTGTCGGGGCGCCTTGGCGTCGACCGTCCCCCCTCCTCGTTCCGGCGGCTGCGCTCCTCGCGTGGGCCGGGGTGTTTCCCATGCGCGGCTCCGGGGGCTGGCCGCTCCGGCCGGGTCCGCGCGGCATGGCGAAAGCCCCCGGGGAGCCGGGGGCGCTTCGCGCCGGACGATGGGGCCAAGACCGGGCCAATGCAAGCGAGCGGGCGACCCATTGTCGCAGTGACGTCGCGTCTCATGAGACCGGTGCTGCCCCTTGATCGTATTCCGATACAGGAATATGAATTGGAAACGGAATGTCGGACCGCTCTTCGGGGCGCGATCCGGTTCCGCCAAGTTGGGCCCGCGCCTGCCCCGGCTGCGGATGCCCCTGCGCCGGTGCCGAAGGAGGGCGGCACCGGCGCCCTTTCGCCCGGACCCGGGCCAGCCCCTCCCCGGAGAGCAAGATGCAGACCGCCGATTTCGTCGCTACCATCTTCGACAATGCCACCTCCAGCCCCGGCAAGGTCACCGTCGGCCTCACCATGGCGCTGAATGCGCTGAAAATGGGCCACAGCGCAGTGATTCTGCTGATGGTCGACGGGGTGGAGCTTGCCGTGCCGGGGGCGATGGCAGCCATCGACATCGGTGCGCCGTTCCGTCCCGCGGCCGACCTGCTGGCCGATTTTCTGGCAGCCGGCGGCCGGATCGCGGTGTGCTCGGCCTGCCTTGTCCATCACGGCATGAGCGCCGATCAGGTGGTTCCGGGCTACGAGATCATCAACGCTCCCGATGTCGTCGCGGCGCTGATGGCGGCGAAGGGGACGCTTCAGCTGTCCTGAGCGCGTCGTTCCGGCCGGGCTCTCCGGGGTGCCGGGGGGCCGGCGCTCCACTTCCCCGGTGGAGGACTTCACGCTAGGCTCGGCCCGTTCCGCCCCATCCCGGGGCTGCCGCAGCGAGGAGCGCATATGAGCCGCAGCGACAATATCGTCATCCGTGTGCTGTTTCTGGCGCTCGGAGGGATGTTCGTGCTTCTGGGCTTCGTCGGGGCGTTCCTCCCGGTGCTGCCGACGGTGCCGTTCCTGATCCTCGCGGCCGGCTGCTTCGCCCGCTCGTCCGAACGGCTGGAAAACTGGTTGCTGTCGCACCGTCATTTCGGCCCGCTGCTCAGCGACTGGCGCGAGCGCGGCGCGATCCCGCGCCGGGCCAAGCTGCTTGCGCTTGCGGGGTCGGGGGCAGGCTTCGTGCTGTTCGTCTGGGGGCGGGCGCCTGGCTGGCCGCTCGGCCTCGCGGTCGGGGCGGTGATCGCCGGCGCGATGCTCTATGTGTTCTCCCGTCCCGATGCCTGAACGGACTTGCCTCGTGGGGGAAAGGGTGCATCCTGCGCGCATCATTCGAAAGGCTGCCGCCATGCCCCAGGTCTCTTCCTCTTCCGAAGTCTCTCTCGCTTCCGAAACCGTCTCGCGCGATCTGTTTCGCGAGGGCATGGCGCGATTGTCAGCGGCGGTGAACATCGTCACCACCGACGGGCCGGGGGGCAGGGCCGGCTTCACCGCCTCGGCAGTCTGCTCGGTCACCGACACGCCGCCGACGCTTCTGGTGTGCATCAACCGCTCCAGCTCGGCCGCGCCGGCCTTCGCGGGCAACGATGTCCTGTGCGTCAACACCATCGGGCCGGATCACGTCGCGCTGGCAAAACTGTTCGGCGGCAAGACCCCGATGGCAGAGCGCTTCGATCACGGCGACTGGCACACCGGCACAAGCGGCGCTCCGATCCTCGACGGTGCCGTGGTCTCCTTCGACTGCCGTATCGCGCTGCGCCAGGTCGTCGGCACCCACGAGGTGATGTTTTGCGAGGTTCTCGGTGTCCGGGTCCGCCCCGACACCCCCGCCACTGCCTATTTCAACCGTGCCTTCCACGATCTTCCGGCCTGAGGCCCGTCATTTCAGCTGACTGTCCTTGGAGCCGCGCCGGTTGATCCCGGCCCGGGCCCTGAACCGGTGGTCGCGCGCATTCTGGCACTCGATGCACAGCTTGACACCGGGCAGAGCCCTGCGCCGCGCCTCGGGGATCGGCTCGCCGCATTCGGCGCATTCGGTCAGGCTTTCGCCCACCGGCTGCGCACGCGCCTTCAGTCGCGCCAGCTCGTCCTGGATCGAGGCCTCGATCTGCTCGTTCACGGCGCCGTCCTGCGCCCAGCCCCCTGCCATTTCCTGCTCTCCCCGTTTGGCGCCCTTCCGTCTTTGCCCTTTCGGCTTTCCCGAAATATCCCGGGGGAGCTGCGGCTTGCCGCAGCGGGGGCAGAGCCCCCCGGGCAGGCCGGTCGAAGGGCCTGCCATCAGACATTATCGCCGCAACCCTGCAGGTCAAATCTTCATTTTGCGTCAACTTCGGTTCCCCTCGTGCACCGGCCGGACTGCGACGCATGGACGCGGGGCGGCACATTCGCGCGCCCCTGGCCAGATCAGCGCTTGAAATCGCATCTCAGGTTCCCAATATCGGCAAGGCAATCGCGGTCACTGGGCCGCGCCCTATTCGATTGGAGAGGACAATGCCGGATTTCAACACGATGCGCGCCAGCTCCGCGGCAACGCGCGCGACGCAGATCGATGAGGGTCTGCGTGTCCACATGAACAAGGTCTACGGCCTGATGTCGATCGCCATGCTCGTGACGGGCGCGGTCGCTTGGGGTGTGGGCTCGAATGATCAGCTGGTTCGCGCGATCTTCGGCACGCCGCTCAAATGGGTGGTGATGCTCGCCCCGCTCGCCGTGGTCTTCGCTTTCGGCGCGATGATCAACCGCATGGCGACTTCGACGGCGCAGATCGTGTTCTTCGCCTATTCGGCGCTCATGGGCCTGTCGATCAGCTTCATCTTCGCCGCCTATACCGGCATCTCGATCGCCCAGACCTTCCTGGTCACGGCCATCGCCTTCGCCGGCCTGTCGCTTTACGGTTACACCACCAAGCGCGATCTGACGGCCTTCGGTTCGTTCCTGATGATGGGGCTGATCGGTATCGTGGTCGCCTCGCTGCTGAACATCTTCATTCATTCGAGCGCGCTGAACTTCGCGATCTCGGCCATCGGCGTGCTGCTCTTCGCGGGCCTCACCGCCTTTGACACGCAGAACATCAAGAACACCTATCTGCAGCTTGCCGCTACGGATAACGAGTTCCTCGGCAAGGCCGCCATCCTCGGTGCCCTGCAGCTTTACCTCGACTTCCTGAACCTGTTCATGTTCCTGCTGCAGTTCATGGGCGACCGCCGCGAGTGATCGCTGCCTGGCTTCCGAACATGACGACGGGGCGCCCTGTGGGGCGCCCTTTTGCATTGCCGGGGCGCAGGGCGCTTCCCTTTCGATTCCACCGCGCTGCGGCCTTGTCAGGGCAGCGCCGACCTCCTATCTGAGTGGAGGCGGTTACTGCTCCTCTCGTATCGGGCCATTTTTCCAGTGGCCGATAACCATTCCTGAGGGAGCTGGCTCTGACGGGGTCCTGGCCCCGTTATCTGGCACCCACCTGATCACGTCAGGCTCTCGGGAAATCTCACGCCCGCACGGTCGCTGCGGTTTCCGCCACTTCCCGTCTCGTGCCCCGCACTGGACGATGACATGCGAAAAGGCCCCTCCTCGCGGAGGGGCCTTCGTCGTTTTCACCGGAGAATGGATCGAATACGCCGCTTAGCGGCGGCGATGGACGCGCACCGGCACCGGAATGGCACGGGTGTCGGCCACAGGGGCCATCAGAGCGACGATTGCCGCCCCGGCAGAGCCGAGGACCGCAAGCCCCAGCACCGCCGTCACGACCGGAGCCGCGACCCCGGCGCGCTGCGCTACGTAAGCACCACATATCGCCGCCACGGTCAGCGC
>NZ_JFZB01000034.1 GCF_000740785.1 Paenirhodobacter enshiensis
ACCGCCGTCACGACCGGAGCCGCGACCCCGGCGCGCTGCGCTACGTAAGCACCACATATCGCCGCCACGGTCAGCGCGGCTCCGGTCAGCACGGTGCGAATGCTCAGACGATCAGGCTGCATGTCAGGCCCTCCCTTTGCTCCGAGAATGGGGGGCTGGGGCCGGCGTTGCAACGGGGAGATGACAAAAAAAGTGAACGCCGGGGAAATTCCACCCCGGCGCCCGAATTTTGCGCGAAAATCTGCCGCCGGGGCTGAGCGTCTCAGAACGCCTCAGGGCGCAGCGCATGGGCCATGTGGTCGAGCACGGCGTTGACGAATTTCGGCTCGCGGCCCTCGGGGAAGAAGGCGCGGGCGACTTCGACGAATTCGTTGATGACCACCTTGGGCGGCGTCGCCGGGGTCGAGAGTTCCGCCCCCGCGGCGCGGAACAGCGCGCGCAGCACCGGGTCGATCCGGTCGATCGGCCAGGTCGCCACCAGCGCGCGGTCCGTCGCCTGGTCGATCTTCGCCTGCCAGGTCACCGCATCGTCGACCAGACGGCGGAACAGATCCGAATCGCCTTCGGACAGCGGTTCCTCGTCGGTGTCGAGCGGCAGCCCGAAGCGGAAATCCTCGAACTCGCGCACGATCCGGTCCGCCGCCTGGCCCGATGCCTCCATCTGGAACAGCGCCTGAACGGCATAAAGCCGTGCGGCGGATTTCATCCGGCGCTTTTCCTCGGTCGAGGGCTTGCGGGGCGTTTCGGGGGCGGTGGTGTCGGTCATGCTTGGGTCGGTCCTTCGGGCTCTCCGGCGATGCGGATCGACTCAGCACGCGGGCGGAAGCCGATTTCCTTCGTCAGACCCGCCCATTTGCGCGAGAGTGCGACAAGATGCAAGGCCGCAGCGGCAGCACCGCCGCCCTTGTCCTGATCGGCGGGGTCGGCGCGGACCTCGGCCTGACGGCGATTCTCGACGGTGAGGATGCCGTTGCCGATGCACACGCCCTGCAGCCCGAGCATGGTCAGCCCGCGCGAGCTGTCGTTGCACACGGTGTCGTAATGCGTCGTCTCGCCGCGGATCACGCAGCCAAGTGCGACGAAACCGTCGTAATCGGCCATGCGCGCGGCCATGCTGATCGCGGTCGGGATCTCCAGCGCGCCGGGGACCTCGATCTTGTCGATCACCGCGCCGACCTTCTCGGCCACGGCGCGGGCGCCGGCGACCATGTTGTCGGCGATGTCCTTGTAATAGGGCGAGACGACGATCAGCAGGCGCACCGGCTTGTCGAAGCTCGGCAGCGGCAGGATGTAATGCGATTCGGTTCCGGCCATGATGCTTCTCCTCAGTAAGCGCGGGTACTGTCGATCTCGAGGCCGTAGCCTTCGAGACCCACGACCTTCGGCATCGCCGAATTGGTCAGCAGGATCAGCCGCGACAGACCGAGCGCGGACAGGATCTGCGCGCCGAGCCCGTATTGGCGCAGCGTCTGCGGCGAGACCTGCTCGCCCACCGCGAGCTTCATCGAGGTCTCGCGCAGCAGCACGATGACGCCGCGACCCTCGGCGGCGATGGCCTCCATCGCGCGGCCAAGATCGCCCGTGCGCGCCGCATTCAGCCCCAGCACATCGGCGAGCGGATCGAGCGCGTGGATGCGCACCAGAACCGGCTTCGCCTCGGTCAGGTCGCCCTTGGACAGCACGATATGCTCGGCGCCCTCGGTCTGGTCGGTGTAGACGCGCATCAGCCAGTCGCCGCCGAAGGCCGAGGTCACGGCGCGCTGCGCGGTCTCGCGCACGAGGTTGTCATAGCGGCGGCGGTAGGCGATCAGATCGGTGATGGTGCCGATCTTCAGCCCGAATTTCTGCGCGAAGGCGATCAGATCGGGCAGGCGGGCCATGGTGCCGTCCTCGTTCATGATCTCGCAGATCACGCCCGAGGGGTTCAGCCCGGCCAGCCGCGCGATGTCGACCGAGGCTTCGGTATGGCCGGCGCGCACCAGCACGCCGCCGTCGCGGGCGCGCAGCGGGAAGACATGGCCCGGCGTCGCGATGTCGGCCGCGCCCTTGGTCGGGTCGATGGCCACGGCGACGGTGCGGGCGCGGTCATGCGCCGAGATGCCGGTCGACACGCCCTCGCGCGCCTCGATCGAGGTGGTGAAGGCGGTCTCGTGGCGCGAGCTGTTCTGCGCCGACATCAACGGCAGGCCGAGCGCGTCGATGCGCTGCGCCGTCATCGCGAGGCAGATCAGCCCGCGGCCGTTGGTCGCCATGAAGTTGATGGCGTTCGGCGTCGCCATCTGCGCGGGGATCACCAGATCGCCCTCGTTCTCGCGGTCCTCGTGGTCGACGAGGATGAACATCTTGCCGTTGCGGGCATCCTCGATGATGTCCTCGATCGGGGAAATCACGTCGTGGAAGCTTTGCTCGACCGGGCCGGCGATGTCGGGATGTTCGGATTGCTGCACGGGTTGGGTCGTGGTCATGTCAGTCTCCTTGTCGGGTCAGCCGGCGGCCTGGGCGAAGAAACGCTCCGCCGCGAGGGTTCCGGCCATGCGGCCGGTGGCGGCCCATTCGTGTTCGAGTTCGGTCTCGGCGATGATCAGGATGCGGTCGGCCGGGACGCGGGTCAGATCGGTTCTGACGCGCAGCGCGTCGAGAAGCGCGCGCTGGCGCGACGGGCTCATGCCCAGAAGCGGCATCTCGGCGATCCGCTCGGGGGGAAGTCCCTGCGCGGACAACATCGCCCGGGCGCGATCCGCGTCAAGACGTGGCGCGAGGGCCAGATGGTGGCTCATGCCCTGCGCTGCGGCGAGTTTCGCCACGCGGCCCGCCTCTGCCTCGCCGTCGCGCAGCATCCGGAGCGTGTTCGACGAGTAGAGAAACGCCACGAGGTCATGCCCGATGGTGGCGCGGATCCCGGCATAGGTGCGGTAATCGAGGCCGATCTCCTTCGCCCGGCGCACGCGGGCGCGCACCACCTCAAGGGGCAGGGTGGGGAACAGCTCGGCCCGCGCGCGGGTCCAGCAATGCACCGCCCAGCCGTTGCGGCCAAGCGCCGGGCCGCGGTTATGGCCGATGCCGGCGCTCATGCCTGCCAGTCCTGCAGCCGGGCGACATAGCGCGCCAGCGTGTCGATCTCGAGGTTGATCGCATCGCCGGGCTGCGCCTCGCCCCAGGTGGTGGCGGATTTGGTATGCGGGATGATGTTGACGCCGAAGGTGTCGCCCGCGACCTCGTTCACCGTCAGCGAGGTGCCGTTCAGCGCGACCGAGCCCTTCGGCGCGATGTAGCGCGCGAGTGCCGCGGGCGCGCGGAAGGTGAAGCGGGTGCTGTCGCCCTCGTCGGTCATCGCGATCAGCTCGGCCACGCCATCGACATGGCCCGAGACGATATGACCGCCCAGCTCGTCGCCGACGCGCAGCGCGCGTTCAAGGTTCAGCCGCCGTCCGACACCCCAGCCGGCCGTGCCGATATTGGTGCGGCTGACGGATTCCGCCGAGATGTCGACCTCATACCAGTCGGCCCCTTTCGAGACCACGGTCAGGCACACCCCGTCCGAGGCGATCGAGGCCCCGATCGCCACATCGTCCATGTCATAATGACAACCGATCCGCACCCGCAGATCGCCCGCATGGGTCACGGCCAGGACCTGCCCGACGTCGGTGATAATTCCGGTGAACATGGCGCCTCCATCGTTTGAACTTCCCTAGCCCCCCGGAGGGGTGTCACGCAAGGCTGCGAAGCGCGGGCTGGCGCACAACCCGACGCTTGAAATTGACGAATGACGGGGGCGTGCCTCATTATGGTCACACCTGCGCCTCGCTGGCGACGGGGGAGATGCATATTTGATCCGTCCGGAGGGCAGATCCTTCGGGCCGGGCGGTGTTCGGTAAAGGGTTTGCCCGATTCGGGGCATTTGGTGTTGTCATGCAGAAGTATGCCGCCCGGCATTTCCTGTTGCTGCAGGGACCGCACGGGCCATTTTTTCATCAGCTGGCAGGGATGCTGCGGGCCGCGGGGGCCTCGGCCTGGCAGGTCAGTTTCAATCGCGGCGACGAGGTGTTCTGGCCCGACAAGGCCCGGCTGATCCGCTACAGCGGCTCCGGCGAGGACTGGCCCGCCGCACTGGCCGGGCTGCTGAAGGCACATGCGATCACCGATCTGGTGCTTTATGGCGACACCCGTCCGGTTCATGCCGATGCCATCGCCGTCGCCCGCGCGGCGGGTCTGCGTATCCATGTGTTCGAGGAAGGTTATCTGCGTCCCTATTGGGTGACCTATGAACGGGGTGGCTCGAACGGCAATTCGCGGCTGATGTCGCTGTCGATCGCCGAGATGCGCGACGGCCTCGCCCGCACCGAGATCGAGTTCCCGAGCGCGCCGCCGCGGTGGGGCGACATGCGCCATCACGTGTTCTACGGCGCGCTTTATCACTTCTTCATCCTGACCGGGAACAAGGCCTATCCCAACTTCCGCTCGCACCGCGAGCTGAGCGTGCGAGAGGAGTTCCTGTTGCATCTGCGCCAGCTGGCGTTGCTGCCGTTTCACGCGGTGCAGCGCATGATCGCTACCCGGCGGGTGCGCCGGGCGGGCTATCCGGTGCATCTGGTGTTGCTGCAACTGGAGCATGACGCGAGCTTCCGCGCCTTCTCTCCGTTCAACTCGCAGACCGAATTCATCGACATGGTGACCCGGGGCTTTGCGCAGGGTGCGCCGGCGCATCACCATCTGGTGTTCAAGGCCCATCCGCTCGAGGACGGGCGCGCACCGATCGCGCAGGCGGTCTGCGAGGCGGCGCGCCGTTACGGCATCGAAGCCCGCGTGCATTTCATCCGTGGCGGCAAGCTCGCAGGGCTGCTCGGTCAGGCGCGTTCGGCGGTCACGGTAAACTCGACCGCGGCGCAACAGGTCCTGTGGCGTGGCGTGCCGCTGAAGATCTTCGGTCAGGCCGTCTATGACAAACCCGAGCTGGTCTCGGGCCAGTCTCTGCCCGAGTTCTTCGCCGCTCCGCAGCGCCCCGATACCCGCGCCTATCGCGACTATCGTCACTACCTGCTTGAAACCAGCCAGGTGCCCGGAGGGTTCTATTCGGTGCGTGGCCGGCGGCTGTTGCTGCGTCAGGTGGTTGACATGATGCTGGCTCCCGATGACCCCTACGATACGCTCAGCGCCGGACACGCTGCGCCGCGGCAACAGTTGCGTCTGGTGCGCTGATGGGCGCTCGCTTCGTGGCGAGGGATCTGCTAGCGTCCCGGAAACACAGACTGAATTCCGCTCAGGAGGACGCCCCGTCGTGAACAGCCTGCCCAATCGTCGGGCCCTGATGCTGGGTCTGGGTTCCGTGCTGAGCGTGTCGGCCTGCGGGTTGCCGCGCTCCGGTCCGAAGATTTCGGAAATCCGGGCCGGGACGCGGCTGAAACAGAACCCCTCCTTCGTCGTTCCGGTGGACGAGCGCGTTGCGCGGGCGGCGACGCTCGATGTGGCCTATGCCTTTCCGAACGCGTTTCTCAAGGTCGGGAAAATGGGCTCGGACACCATCAACCCGGGCGACACGCTGGTCATTCAGGTTTGGGAAAATGTCGATCAGGGGGTGATGGGGTCGCGCGGTGCGCCGACCACCTTGCAAAACACTCAGGTCGATGGCGAGGGCTATATCTACCTGCCCTATGCCGGGCGGATGAAGGCTGCGGACAATACGCCCGATCAGCTGCGCGCACTGATCACCGACAAGCTCTCTGCCCAGACCCCGAACCCTCAGGTGCAGGTCGACCGCACCGCCGGCGACGGCGCCACCATCTCGATCATGGGCGAGATCGGCGGTCAGGGCGTCTATGCGATCGAACGCCCGACGCGCACCCTCGCGGCGATGATCGCCCGGGCGGGGGGGGTGTCGGTCACGCCCGAGATCGCCAGAATCACCCTGACACGGGGCAAGCAGTCGGGCTCTATCTGGCTGAAGGATCTGTATGACAACCCCGCCAACGACATCGCGCTGCGCCCGGGCGATGTGATTCTGCTCGAGAAGGACACGCGCACCTTCACCGCTCTCGGGGCGACAGGGCAGGCACAGGTGCCCTTCCCGAAGCCGCGCCTCTCGGCACTCGAGGCGCTGGCGGTGGTGGGCGGTTTGCAGACCTCTCTGGCCGATCCGAAGGGCGTATTCGTCTTCCGCGAGGAGACCGCGGCGATTTCCAACGCGGTGCTGGGGCGCACCGATCTGACCGCGCCGCAACAGCTGGCCTATGTTCTCGATCTGACCCGGCCGAACGGCATGTTCATCGCCCGCTCCTTCCAGATGCGCGACGGCGACACGATCTATGTGACCGAGGCGCCCTACGTTCAGTGGACCAAGATCCTCGCGGTGCTCACCGGCTCGGCCACCTCGGCGAACTCGTTGTCGAGCATCGCCTCCGGCGCATGATGCGGCCGGCCGGCGGCGCGCGGCTTTACGGCTATACGGCGGGGTTGTGGCTGCGGCCCGGGCTGCGCCGGATTCTGACGGCCGCCGGCTATCGGCTGAGCCTGGGGTGGCCCGGGCCCGAGGACGCGGTGGCGGTCTGGGGCCATTCGCCTTACGCCCGGCGTGGCGAGGCGGTGGCGGCGCGGACCGGCGCGGGCCTCGTTCGGATCGAGGATGCGTTCCTGCGCTCTGTCCATCCGGGCCGGGCCGGGGGGCACGGGCCGCTCGGTCTGCTGATCGACCCGGAAGGGGTGCATTTCGACAGCACCCACCCCTCGGCGCTGGAGCGGATCCTGTCGTCGGATCCTTTGGATGACCATTCCATTTTGCAACGTGCTCGCGATGGAATGGCCCGGCTGAAGGCATCTGACTTGTCGAAATACAATGATTTCGATGAAACGCTGTCGGCGCCGGATCCGGGATACGTGCTGGTGATCGACCAGACAGCAGGAGACGCGTCGATCCGTTGGGGCGGCGCCGATGCGCAGACATTCCAGCGGATGCTGGGCGCGGCGAAGGCCGATCATCCCCATGCGCGCATCGTGATCCGCTCTCACCCCGAGACCCGGCTGGGTCTGCGCCGCGGGCATTTCACCGCCGCCGATTGCGACCTGCGCACCAGCCTGTGCGACGATCCGGTCTCGCCGTGGAAACTTCTCGAAGGCGCCATCGCGGTCTATGTCGTGTCTTCGCTGATGGGCTATGAGGCAATCCTCGCCGGGCATCGGCCGGTGGTCTTCGGTCAGCCGTTCTATGCCGGCTGGGGGTTGAGCGACGATCAGGCCCCCGTCGCGCGCCGCACCCGGCGGTTGACCCGCACGCAGATCTTCGCCGCGAGCCATATCCTCGCTCCGGTCTGGTTCGATCCGTGCCGGGGCCGGCGCTGCAGCTTCGAGGAGGCGCTCGATCAGCTCGAGGCCGAGGTCCGCGCCTGGCGGGAGGACCGAAGGGGCCATGTCGCCACGGGGATGCGGCTGTGGAAACGCGCGCCGCTGCAACGGTTTTTCGGCGGACCGCGGCCGCTCGTCTTCGCCGATCCGCCATCGCGCGCGGCGGAGAGGGCCACACGCGATGGCCGTGACCTGCTGATCTGGGCGGGGCGCGCCGACGTCGATCTGCCCGTGCCGGTTCCCTTGCGCCGGGTCGAGGACGGGTTCCTGCGCTCGCGCGGGCTGGGGGCCGATCTGGTGCCGCCCCTGTCGCTGGTGACCGACCGGCAGGGGATCTACTACGATCCGCGCCGGCCCTCGGATCTGGAAGCGCTGATCGCCGCGCCTTTGCCGCCCGGCGGTGCTGCGCGGGCCGAGCATCTGATCCGCGCCCTCATCGCGACGGGGGTCAGCAAATACAATCTCGGCGGTGCGGTGCCGGATCTGCCCGAAGGACATAGAATCCTGGTCCCCGGGCAGGTCGAGGACGATGCCTCGATCCGTCTGGGCGCGGGTAAGACATGCACTAATCTGGCATTTCTGGCGCGGGTCAGGGATGAAAATCCGGGTTCAGTTATCCTTTTCAAACCTCACCCGGATGTCGAGGCCGGGTTGCGTCCCGGCCGGATCGAGCCAGAGGCGGCACTGAAATTCGCCGATCTCATCCTCGACCGCGCCGACCCGGTGCGCCTTCTGGCCGAGGTCGACGAGGTTTGGACGATGACCTCTCTTCTGGGGTTCGAGGCGCTGTTGCGCGGCGTTACGGTCACCGTGACCGGCGCGCCGTTCTATGCCGGCTGGGGGCTGACCCGCGATCTGGGGGCTGTGCCGGAGCGGCGCCGGACCGGGCCGCGGCCGGGGCTCCTGGGCCTCGTTCATGCGGCCCTGATCGCCTATCCGCGCTATCGCGATCCGGTCTCGGGCCTACCCTGTCCGGCCGAGGTGGTGGTGGAGCGTCTGGCGACCGGAAGGGTGCCGCGGCCGGCACTGGGAAACCGTCTGCTCGCGAAAGCGCAAGGGGCCTTGGCCGGGCAAGCCTGGCTGTGGCGGCGGGGTTAGTCGCGGCGCCAGCGGTGCAGCACGTCGCCGCCGATGGTGCGGGTCTCGCTCAGGCTGAAGCGCGGCGCGTCGGTGAGATGGCTCAGCCCGAGCGGGCCGAGCGCCGCGCGCGCATCGCCGCCCAGAACCACCCCGGCGGTGAAGCCGATCAGCTCGTCCACCAGTCCGGCACGCATCAGCGTCGCGGCAAGCTGCCCACCGCCTTCGCAGAACACCCGTGTCAGGCCGCGGTCTCCGAGAGCATGGAGAAGCGCCTCGGGATCGAGGCCGGCTTCGGTTTCGGGCAGGGCGATCAGTTCCGCGCCACGCGCCTGCCACCAGTCGCGGGCTTCGGTGCCGGCCGAAGCCCCGTGAGCAAGCCACAGCGGCGCGGTGCCGAGCGACCCCGCCAGCCGCTCGCGCGGCAAATCGAGGCCGCGCGAGACGATAACCCGCACCGGTTGCCGCAGGGGGGTGAAACTGCGCACGGTCAGCAGCGGGTCGTCGGCGCGCGCGGTGCCGCCACCTGCCAGAACCGCATCGAATTCGGCGCGCAGCGCATGGACCATGCCGCGTGCCGCGGCCGAGGTGATCCACTGGCTCTCGCCGTTTGCAAGCGCGATGCGCCCGTCGAAGCTCGTTGCCAGCTTCAGCGCGAGCCAGGGGCGGCCGCGTTCGATCCGGCTGAGAAAGCCCGCCTGGGCGGCGCGGGCCTCGGCCTCCATCACGCCGGTCTCGACGGCGATGCCGGCCTCGCGCAGCATGGCATGGCCCCGCCCGGCGACGCGGGGGTCCGGGTCTGTATGGGCGGTGACGACGCGGGCGATGCCGGCGGCGATCAGTGCCTCGGCGCAGGGCGGAGTTTTGCCGTAATGCGCGCAGGGTTCGAGCGTGACATAGGCGGTGCCGCCGCGCGCGGCCTCGCCTGCGCGGTCGAGGGCGCGCCGTTCCGCATGAGGGCGGCCGCCCGGCTGGGTCCAGCCGCGACCGACGATCCGGCCATGGTTCACGATCACGCAGCCGACGGCCGGGTTCGGCCAGACATTCCCCAGACCCCTCGCCGCCAGCGACAGCGCAAGGCGCATGTAACGGCGGTCGGTTTCGGTCATTCGTCCTGGCCCTGCACCGGGGGGCGCAGTTCGGAGACGAATTTGTCGAAATCGTCTGCCGCCTGGAAGTTCTTGTAAACGCTGGCAAAGCGCACGTAGGACACGGTGTCGATCCGTGCCAGCGTTTCCATCACGATCTCGCCGATGCTGCGCGACGGAATATCGGTGTCGCCAAGCGATTCCAGCCGCCGCACGATCCCCGAGATCATCTGATCGACGCGCTCGGGCTCGATCGGGCGTTTCTGCATCGCGATGCGGATCGAGCGTTCCAGCTTGTCGCGGTCGAAGTCCTCGCGCTTGCCGGAGGATTTGATCACCACGAGGTCGCGCAGCTGCACCCGTTCATAGGTCGTGAAGCGACCGCCGCAGGCCGGACAGAACCGGCGCCGGCGGATCGCCACGTGATCCTCGGCCGGGCGCGAGTCTTTGACCTGAGTGTCCACATTGCCGCAAAACGGGCAGCGCATGCCTTGTCCCCCTCGTTCCCGTCCAAGGCCGGGGTCTCGGGCCCCGGTTATCCACAGGAACTATAGGGGCACACCGACAGGTTGTGTAGCCGAAATCTCCGCCCACCAGATGACGCGGGCGGGACTGTGGCCGCGAGGACTCAGAGCGTGAATCCGGCAAGGGGCCGGGGCGGAGGGCCGGGGCGGACGTCCGGCCACCGGGGTCAGGCGTGCTGGCGCGGCACCGTATAGGTCGAGAGGCACTCGGGGTTGATCTTCATGATCTCGAGTTCCTTGGCATAGGCGGCATCGGCGCGTGCGGGCGACAGGTCCGTCCTGACCTGGCCCACCGGCGGCACGCTGCCTGCGCCGACGCCGGTGAACAGGGTGGCACTGCCGTCGGCCTCGGTCTGGACATAGGCGTAGCAGGTGCCGGCCTTCGCGGCCGAGGCGGCGATGGCATCGGGCATCACCGGCTGCGGCTTCTGCTGGGGCTGGGCGGGCGTCTGCGGATGGCTTTGCAGCACCTGCGGCATCTCGAGGGTGCACGCCGACAGCGACATCGCGGCGAAGACCATCGCGACAACCGGGAATTGGGGGATCATGATTGTTCCTCGCTGATCGTTTTCTCTTGGCATAGCAGCCCCTTGAGCCCAAGCCTAGCCCTTGGCTGCACGGTGTGCCTTTTCGGCGGGGATGTGCCGCCTAGATGTGTCGGCGGAAACGAAAGCTGCGAAAGGATGCAGGAGATGAGCGAACCGATCTATATGGTCACCGGAGCGAGCGGGCAGCTGGGACGGCTGGTGCTGACGCATCTGCGCCGGCGGGTGCCGGAGAAGCAGATCCTCGGCCTGGTGCGGCGGGAAGAGGATGCGGAGGCGCTCCGGGTGCAGGGGTTCGGCGCGCGTCTGGCCGATTATACCGACCGCGACGGGCTGAACGACGCCCTTTATGGAGTCGATCGGCTTCTGCTGGTTTCGGGGTCCGCGATCGGGCAACGCGTCGGGCAGCATCGCAACGTGATCGAGGCGGCGAAGGGCGCGGGCGTCGGGTTCATCGCCTATACCTCGCTTCTCGATGCGCAGGATTCGCCGATGATGCTGGCTGAGGAGCACAAGGCGACCGAGGACATGATCGACGATTCGGGGCTTGATTACGTGCTGCTGCGCAACGGCTGGTATTCGGAGAATATCCTCGCCTCGCTGCAGGCGGATCTGAAGCTCGGCAAGCATTTCGGCGCCGCGGGCGAGGGACGGTTTTCGACCGCACCGCGGAACGACTATGCCGAGGCAGCGGCGATCGTGCTGGCGGCGGGCGGCCCGGCGGGCAAGATTTATGAGCTGGCCGGGGATACGGCGTTCACGCTCGGCGAATTCGCCGCGATGCTGAGCCGGATTTCCGGCAAGACGGTCGATTACGTCAATGCGGATGAGATCGCCTTCAAGGCGGCGCTGGTGCATGCGGGGCTGCCCGAGGCCTTCGCCGCAGTGCTGGCCAACAGCGATGCCAATGCCGCCGAGGGGACGCTGTATTCCGCGAGCAAGGATCTGTCGGGGCTGCTTGGCCGTCCGACCGAGCCGATGGAAGAGACGATCCGCAAGGCTCTGGAAGAGTAAGGCGTTGCGGGCAGGGGGCTGAGGTTTCCTGCCCGCCTTTCCCGGAGCCTGTCGTTTCGGGGCTGTTGCGGGAAGGCAGGGGCTCTGCCCCTCTTTGCCCTGCGGGCA
>NZ_JFZB01000035.1 GCF_000740785.1 Paenirhodobacter enshiensis
TCCACAACCCGATTCCCGGAAACTCACCCCAGGATTCGGAATCGCATCCGGATGATTCCCGGAATCAGGGCGACGAAGTAGACAACATCGGCCAGCGCGAGGAACAGCCAGATCCGGGTGAAGATCAGCCCCACCCCGATCGCCGTCCCGATCAGCATCGCCCCCACACCCCAGCGGGGCACACGCATCGCCTTGGGCGAGAAGGTCGGCAGGCGGGAAATCATCAGAACGCCCACCAACGCCAGCCACAGCGCCACCAGCATCGGAGCCGCACGCACGTCGAGCAATCCTGCAAGATGCAGGTAGACCGGCAGGACGGCCAGCATCGCGCCCGCAGGCGCCGGCACGCCGGTGAAATGGGTCTTGCCCGCCCCATCCTCGCCCCGCATCACGTTGAACCGCGCCAGCCTCATGCAGCAGCCCGCCGCATAGACCAGAACGAAGATCCAGCCGAGCGCGTTGCCCTCACCCAGGGCGAACTGATAGACCAGCAGCCCCGGCGCCACGCCGAAGCAGATGAAATCCGACAGGCTGTCCAGCTCGGCGCCGAATTCCGACGTGGCCCGCAGCCGGCGCGCGATCAGCCCGTCCATCCCGTCGATCAGCGCCGAGAGGACCAGCAACATCGCCGCCGTCTCGTAGCTGCCGATCATCGTGTAGCGCATCGAGGTCATGCCAAGACACATCCCCGCCAGCGTCACCAGATTGGGCAACAGCAGCAGAAAAGGCATCGGCCCGCGTTCCGGCTCGTCCATCTCAGCGCACCCCACCCGCGCGCGCGGGCTCGTCCGAGGTCAGATCCGCCAGCACCGTCTCGCCGGCGATCATCGTCTGACCGATCACCACCAGAGGCTGCACGCCCGGCGGCAGATAGATGTCGAGGCGCGATCCGAACCGGATCAGGCCGAAATGCTCGCCCGTCATCAGCTCCTGCCCCGGCTTCACCTCGCACAGGATACGGCGCGCCACGAGGCCGGCGATCTGCACGACGCCATAGCGCTTGCCATCCGCCGTCTCGACCGCGAGGCCGTTGCGCTCGTTATCCGAGGACGCCTTGTCGAGCGAGGCGTTGAAGAACTTGCCCGGCCGATAGGCGACGGTCAGGATCCGGCCCGCCAGCGGCAGACGGTTCACGTGGCAGTTGAACACCGACATGAACACCGAGATCCGCATCATCGGCTGATCGCCGAGACCGAGTTCCACCGGCGGCACGGCGGGTTCGAGCAGCGACACGATGCCATCGGCCGGAGAAACCATCAGCCCCTCGCGCACCGGCGTCACCCGGACCGGATCGCGGAAGAAGTAATAGCACCAGATTGTCAGACCGAGGCCGATCCATCCCAGCACATGCCAGATCAGGAACAGCACGACCGTGATCGCCGCGAAGATGGCGACGAACTTTCGCCCCTCGCGGTGCATCGGCTTGATGAAGGTGGACAGCATCGAAACGGACATATCGGCCCCTGCGGTTGTTTTCCCGATCCCTAGCGCAAACCGGGCCGCAAGAAAACGCCCGAGCCATCGCGAAGCCGCGATCTGCGACCGATTGCCTCCGGGTTGACCTTTCCGACTATTTCAGTCATGTTTCAGGAAACGCGGGAGGCGCCGATGATCGTCTGTCACTGCCAGCACATCACCGACCGCGACATCCATGCCGCGATCGACTGGATGCGCAGCGCAGACCCGCATGCGATCATCACGCCGGGCAAGGTTTACCACGCCCTTGGAAAGCGCGCCGATTGCGGCGGCTGTATGCCACTTTTTCTTTCCACGATGCGATCCAATGCTAATCTGGAAGTTCCGATGGAGCTGCGTGGGCTTCGCCCGCGCATGAGGGAGGAGGAAACATCCCATGAAAGGCGACGCCAAGGTCATTGAATATCTCAACGCCGCGCTGCGGTCCGAGCTGACGGCGATCTCGCAATACTGGTGCCACTTCCGGATGCAGGAAGACTGGGGCCTGATGAAGATGGCGCAGAAGTCGCGCAAGGAATCCATCGAGGAGATGGGCCACGCCGACAAGCTGATCGCGCGGATCCTGTTCCTCGAAGGCCACCCGAACCTGCAACGCCTCGATCCGCTGCGCATCGGCGAAGGCCCGCGCGAGACGCTGGAATGCGACCTCGCGGCCGAGCAGGACGCCCGTGCCCTTTATGCCGAGGCGCGCGAATACTGCGCCAGCGTGCGCGATTACGTCTCGAAAGCGTTGTTCGACGAGCTTCTGGCAGATGAGGAAGGCCACATCGACTTCCTCGAAACCCAGCTCGGGCTGTACGACCGGCTGGGCGCGGCAGGTTACGCGCTGCTGAATGCCGCGCCGATGACCGAAGCCGAGTGACCTCGCGCCCCCACCGGCAACAGGTGACAGCGCAAAAGAAAACGCGGCCCCGAAGGGCCGCGTCCGTAAAGCGATAGTCTGAAGATCAGCGCTTCGAGAACTGGAACGAACGGCGAGCCTTGCGCTTACCGTACTTCTTGCGCTCGACGACGCGCGAGTCGCGGGTCAGGAAGCCAGCGGCCTTCAGAGCGGCGCGCAGCGCCGGCTCGTGCAGCTGCAGAGCCTTCGAGATGCCGTGCTTCACCGCACCGGCCTGGCCCGACAGACCGCCACCGGCAACGGTGGCGTAAACGTCGTACTGGCCTTCGACACCGGCGACCGAGAACGGCTGGTTCACGATCAGCTGCAGAACCGGACGCGCGAAGTAAGCGGTCATGTCCTTGCCGTTGACGGTGATCTTGCCCGAACCGGCCTTGACCCACACGCGGGCCACGGCGTCCTTGCGCTTGCCGGTCGCATAGGCGCGACCCTGGGCGTCACGCACCGGCTCACGCGGGGCGGCATCTTCGACCACAGCGGCCGGGGTGCCAGCGACGGCCGACTTCAGATCGTCGAGGGATTTGAGTTCTTCGGCCATGATTAGCTCCGGGTGTTCTTTTTGTTCAGCGACTTGACGTCGAGAACTTCGGGCTGCTGCGCTTCGTGCGGATGCTCGGTGCCGGCATAGACGCGCAGATTCGACATCTGGGCGCGGCCCAGACGGTTGCGCGAGATCATGCGCTCGACGGCCTTGATCACGACGCGCTCGGGGTGTTCGCCCTCGAGCACCTGACGCGCGGTGCGGAACTTGATCCCGCCCGGGTGGCCGGTGTGCCAGTAGTAGCGCTTGTCTTCACGCTTCGTGCCCGTCATCTGCACCTTGCCGGCGTTGATGATGATCACGTTGTCGCCCATGTCCATGTGCGGCGTGAAGGTGGGTTTGTGCTTGCCACGCAGACGCATGGCAACGATCGAAGCGAGACGGCCCAGAACGACGCCTTCAGCGTCGATCAGGATCCACTTCTTTTCGATCTCCGCAGGTTTCGCGGTATAGGTTTTCATTGTCGATCGCCCTTTGAAGGGTTGTGGAATTCGGATTGCTGGCTTTTCCGCGATCCACCGATGAAAATCAAGTGCACAAACCATGATTTTCATAATACTTTTCAATGTATTGCAAAATAGGTATTAAAATACCCCACATGACAGCCGGTTTTCTCGCCCGCTTTCGTCACATCCCCGCCGCGGCGCGGGCCGAATCCCCCCTCTCGCGTCCTTGCGGTTGCTCCGCCGCGCGAAACGCGCTTTGTCTGGCTCCGCTGTAACCGCCTCACGGGATCCGATGCTCTATGACGACGCTTTCACCGCCCGGCTCCACGCGGGTCTGAGACGCGCCCTGCCGGCCTGGGGGTTCGACCCCGACACCGCGCTGACGCTGCTGACGGTCTCGGAAAACGCCACCTTCGTGGCGACCCAGCCGGACGGGCGGCGCTTCGTGCTGCGCGTCGGGCGCCCGGGCTATCATGACGCGGCCGAGGTCCGCAGCGAACTCGACTGGATCGGCGCCCTGCGTGCCGCGCACACCATCGACACGCCCGCCCCGGTGCCGTGCCGGAACGGCGCCCCGGTCCATTGCTTCGACGACGGCGGAGAGCCCCGCCTCGTCACCTGTTTCGAGCACGTTGCAGGCACCGCGCCCGACGACAGCCGCCCCGCCCCCGACCGCTTTCGCACGCTCGGCGCGCTCGCCGCGCGGATGCATGCGCAGTCGCGCAGCTTCCGCCGCCCGCCCGGCTTTCGTCGCAAAAGCTGGACCTGGGACACGATCATCGGCCCCGCCGCTCGCTGGGGCGACTGGCGCGCCGCCCCGGGGCTGAGCCAGGCCGACCGCGCCCTGCTGGAACGCGCCGCCGGGCAACTGCGCCATGACACCGATGCCTTCGGCACCGCGCCCGACCGCTTCGGACTGATCCACGGCGACATGCGCGCCGCCAATCTGATCGAGGGGCAGGACGGCAGGCTCTGGGTGATCGACTTCGACGATTGCGGTCTGTGCTGGTTCGGCTACGACTTCGCCGCCTCGGTCAGCTTCATCGAGGACGACCCGCGCCTGCCCGAACTGATGCGCGCCTGGATCGAGGGCTATCGCTCTGTCGCGCCGCTGTCCGAGGCCGGGGCCGCCCGGCTGCCGATGTTCGTGATGCTGCGCCGGATGCAGCTGACCGCATGGCTTGCAAGCCATGCGGAAACGCCGACGGCGCGGATGCTCGCCCCGCGATACGGGGCGGGCACGGTGGCTTTGGCGCGCGACTGGCTCAGCGCCCGCGCCGCGCGCTGAGGCCGGTTCAGGCGATTCCCTGCTCGGCCACGGCCTTGACGGTGCGCTCGACCGCGACGCGCATCCGGCGCAGCATCTCGGCGACCTCGGCCTCGGTCGAGATCATCGGCGGGCACAGTGCCAGCGTGTCGCCGATGGCGCGCAGGATCAGGCCTTCCTCATGGGCGAAGCCGTTGGCGATCTGGCCGACCTGACCGGGCTTCGAGAACTTGCGCTTCGTCGCCTTGTCGGCCACCAGGTCGATCGCGCCGATCAGGCCGACGCCACGCGCCTCGCCGACGATCGGGAACTCCAGCATGTCGCGCAGCCCCTTCTGGAACATCGGCTCCAGCTCGGCGGCATGGGCGACGAGCCCGCGTTCCTCGATGATCTTCAGGTTCTCGAGGCCGACCGCCGTCGCGACCGGATGGCCCGAGGCGGTGAAACCATGCGCGAAACCGCCCAGACGGTGGCTGTTGTCGGCGACCGCATTATAAACCGCATCGCTGAACACCACCGCGGCGAGCGGCATGTAGCTCGAGGTCAGCTGCTTCGACACCGACATGATGTCCGGCGTGAAGCCCATGCGCTGGCAGCCGAAGGTGGTGCCGAGACGACCGAACCCGTTGATGACCTCGTCGGCGATCAGCAGGA
This sequence comes from Paenirhodobacter enshiensis, assembly GCF_000740785.1. Taxonomy (GTDB): domain Bacteria; phylum Pseudomonadota; class Alphaproteobacteria; order Rhodobacterales; family Rhodobacteraceae; genus Rhodobacter; species Rhodobacter enshiensis. Next base: position 5,286 of record NZ_JFZB01000035.1, read on the forward strand.
TGTCGTTCTTGCGGCAGATCTCGGCCACGCCCGGCCAGTAGCCTGCGGGCGGCACCAGAACGCCGCCGGCGCCCATCACCGGCTCGCCGATGAAGGCGGCGATGGTGTCGGCACCCTCGCGCGCGATGGTGTCCTCGATCTCCTTCAGCAGGCGCGCGGTGAACTGCGCCTCGGTTTCGCCCTCGGCGCCGAAACGGTAGAAATGCGGCGTCGTCAGATGGATCACCGGCAGGATCGGCAGGTCGAAATCGGTGTGATCCGCCTCGATGCCGGTCAGGCTGCCCGAGGCCATGGTGATGCCGTGATAGGCGTTCTTGCGGGCCAGGAACTTCTTCTTCTGCGGCCGGCCGAGCGCGTTGTTCATATACCAGACCAGCTTGACGACGGTATCGTTCGCCTCGGAGCCGGAGTTGGTGAAGAACACGTGGTTCAGCCCTTCGGGGGCCATCTCGGCGATCTTCTCGGCCAGACGGATCGAGGGCTCGTGCGATTTCGCGCTGAAGGTGTGATAATAGGGCAGCTTCTGCAGCTGCTCGTGCGCGGCCTTCACCAGACGTTCCTCGCCGAAGCCGAGCGCGACCGACCACAGGCCCGACATGCCTTCGAGGTATTCCTTGCCGGTCGAATCCCAGACGCGGACGCCATCGCCCTTCTCGATGATGATCGGCCCCTTTTCCTCGAGCGCGCGGGCATCGGTGAACGGATGGAGCTGGTGCGCCGCGTCGAGAGCGGCAAGCGAATTCGCAAGGGTCATGGTCGTCCTCAGGGTTCAGTTCCGGGCAACCCTGCGCAGCAGCCCGGCATCCGTCAAGACAGGATGCGACAAAATGCGCATTCGGCGCAAGATTCCCGCGCCTCATGCTCGTTTGCCGGGCATTATTCCCCAACCGATCCCCACCCGGACGGGCATTTCGCACTTCAATCGGGCCGATTTGAGCCATAAACCGGGGCACAATCCGTTCGAGAGACTTTCCGATGCACGCCAGCGAATCCGCCGATGAAATGATCGACTTCGACAAGCCGGGGTTCTGGAAGGTCTGCGTGGCGCTGATCCTGTCGGGGTTCTGCGCCTTCTCGGCGCTCTATTGCGTGCAGCCGATCCTGCCGGTTTTCGCGACCGATTTCGGCGTCAGCCCGGCCTCGACGAGCCTTGCGCTGACGGTGACGACAGTGGCTCTGGCGGTGGGGCTGGTGTTCTCGGGACCGATCTCCGACACGCTGGGGCGCAAGCCGGTGATGCTGTTCTCGATGGTGGCGACGGGGCTTTTGATGGTGGCGCTGGCCTTCGCGCCGGACTGGAGCAGCCTGCTGGCGATGCGCGCGCTCATGGGGCTGGTGCTGGGCGGCATCACGGCGATCAACCTGACCTATCTGACCGAGGAAATCGCCTCCCGCAGCCTTGGCCGAGCGGTCGGGCTGGTGCTGGCGGGGAATTCGGTGGGCGGGATGCTCGCGCGGATCGCGGTAGGCGTGGCGGCCGATCACATGGACTGGCGCTGGCCGGTGGCAGCGGTGGGCGTGCTGTCGCTGGTGGCCTCGGGGATGCTGTGGCTGTGGCTGCCGCCCTCGCATCACTTCCGCCCGGCGCGGTTCAGCCTGGATGCGACCTTGCGCAATTACGCGCTGCATCTGCGCACGCCCGGTCTGGCACCGGCGTTTCTGGCGGCCTTCCTGCTGATGGGTTGCTTCGTCGCCTTCTTCAACTACATCGGGTTCCGGCTGCTGTCGGATCCCTTCGACATGAGCCAGATGGTGGTTGGACTGGTGTCCTTGGTGTTCCTGCCTTCGTCCTATGCCGCCGTCGCCGCCGGCCGGCTGAGCGACCGTTTCGGCCCGGCGCCGGTGCATGTGGCGGCGATCGCGCTGATGGTCGCGGGGCTGATGCTGACGCTGGAGGCACAGATCTGGGTGCTGGCGCTCGGCGCGCTGCTGTTCACCTTCGGCTTCTTCGCGGCGCATTCGACGGCGACGGGCTATGTCGGGCGGCGCGCTCAGGTCGCGCGGGCGCAGGCGACCTCGATGTATCAGATCTCGTTCTACATCGGGGCGAGCGTGGCGGGCACCGTGGCCGGGCTGTTCTGGCAAAGCCGGGGTTGGGGCGGGGTGGTGGCGCTGCTGACCGTGCTGCTGGCCATCGCCGCCGTGAACGGGCGCAACCTGCACGACCGGATGGACTGAGGCCCAAGGGCGGATGGGGGCTCTGCCCCCGCCCTTCGGGCTCCCCCGGGATATTTTCGGCGAATCGAAAGGGAGAGGCGGGGTGTTTCGTCAGGCCGTGTAGCGGGCGAGGCCGCCTTCGGCGCGGGCGAAGACGGTGAGGCCGGCAGCCTCGGCCTCGGCCACCGCGAGCGCGGTCGGCGAGGATGGCGCGACGATGGTCCCCGCCCCCGCCATAACCGCCTTCTGCACCAGATCGACCGAGAGCCGCGAGGTCATCGCGAGCGCCCCCGAGGCCGGGTCCACCCCGGCGCGGGCGAGCGCGCCGATGAGCTTGTCGAGCGCGTTGTGCCGCCCGACATCCTCGCGGATCGCGACGATGCGGTCATCCGTGAGCGACCAGAAGCCCGCGGCATGGGTAGCGCGGGTGGCCTCTTTCAGACGCTGCATCGGGCGCAGCGCGTCGAGAGCGCGGGTCGCGGTGGCGAGGCTCAGCCCCTCGCCGCGGGTTTTCGCCGGCAGCGCGCGGTCGAGCGGGCGCAGCGCCTGTTCCAGACTGTCGATGCCGCACAGCCCGCAGCCGACCGGACCCGCCATCGCACGACGCCGTTCGCGAAATCCGACGCCCGCGCTCTGGTTCAGCCATCCGCGCACCTCGATCCCCTTCGGATGCGTCACCGCCTCGATGTCACCGAGTTCCGCGGCGGCGGAGATCACCCCTTCGGTCAGCGCGAAGCCGACGAGGAAATCTTCGAGATCGGCCGGGGTCGCCATCATCACCGCCTGGGTCACGCCGTCGAACACCAGCGCGACCGGGGTTTCCTCGGCCAAGGGCTGCGCGCGCCCGTCGGGCAGGGTGAACAGCGTGGCGCCTTCGGGCAAGGTCATGGCATCCTCCGGAAAACGGGCCTTCGAACAGGGGGCCGACCCTGCCCCCGTTCGGCGGGAAAGTCGAGATCGCCGGATGGTGAAATCGGGACGGGCGGGAAATCCGCCCGCTGTTCCGCGCGACGCTTGCCGCGCGCCCCCGCCTTGCCTAAATCGGAGAGATGGATCTTTGCAGCCTCCTCCCCGCCAAGTTTCGCCGCCGCAGGCCGCGCGTCGCGCTGTTGCGCCTCGACGGCACCATCGGCATGGCCCGCCCCGGCGCCCGCGCCCTGTCGGATGCCGCCCTCGCCCCCCGGATCGAGCGTGCGTTCAAAAATGGCGCCTTCGACGCGGTGGCGCTGGTGATCAATTCGCCCGGCGGCTCGCCGGTGCAATCGTCGCTGATCGCGGCGCGCATCCGTCGTCTGGCGGACGAGAACCATATCCCCGTCCATGCCTTCGTCGAGGATGTGGCGGCCTCGGGCGGATACTGGCTGGCCTGCGCGGCAGATGACATCTGGACCGATGCGACCTCCATCGTCGGCTCGATCGGGGTGATCTCGGCAGGCTTCGGCCTCGACGGTTTCATCGAGCGCCACGGCATCGCCCGGCGCGTCCACACGGCCGGACAGTCGAAAAGTTTCCTCGACCCGTTCCGCCCGGAAAAGCCCGAGGATGTCGCCCGGCTGGAGATCCTGCTCGCCGACATGCATGTCAGTTTCACCGACTGGGTGACGGCGCGGCGCGGTGCGCGGCTGAAGCGCGACGACCTGTTCACCGGCGAATTCTGGACCGGACGGCAGGCGCTCGACACCGGGCTGATCGACGGCATCGCCCATGCCGTGCCGAAGCTGAAGGAGCTCTATGGCGAGAAGGTGAAGATCGTTCCCTTCGTGCAGCGCCGTTCGCTGTTGTCGCGGTTCGGCGCGCAGCTCGGGGCGGAGGCGGCCTCGGGCCTTGCCCAGACGGTCGAGGAACGCGCGCTGTGGTCGCGCTACGGGCTGTGAGGGGCGCGCGATGCTGATCAAGATCATGCTGCTGTTCCTCGGCGCGATGGCGCTGCTGGCAATGGTGGCGAAAGCGCTGCTGCCGAAGGTGCGCAGCGCGCGCGGCCGTTGTCCGGCCTGCGGACGCCCGAAGATCGGCCCCGGCCCCTGCCCCTGCGGCAAGCACTGAGAAACGCAAAAGGAGAGCGGAATGGCGAAGGCACTGGTGACCGGCGCGGCGCGGCGCCTCGGCCGCGAGATGGCGCTCTATCTGGCGCGGCGTGGCCATGACGTGGCGGTGCATTGCAATACCGCCGCCGGGGAGGCCGAGGCCACCGCGGCCGAGATCCGCGCCCTCGGCCGACGCGCCGAGGTGCTGGTGGCGGATCTGCTCGACGAGGATGAGACCCAGGCGCTGATCGGCCGCGCCGCCGAGGCGCTCGGCGGGCCGCTCGACGTGCTGGTGAACAGCGCCTCGATCTTCGAATACGACAATTTCCGCACCGCGACGCGCGAGAGCTGGGACCGGCACATCGGCTCGAACCTGCGCGCGCCCTTCGTGCTGACCCAGGCCTTCGCCCGGCAGGCGCCGAAGGCCGGGACCGTGGACGGCCAGCCGGTGGCGCGGGCGCTGATCGTCAACATGGTCGATCAGCGGGTGCTGAAACCGACGCCCGAATTCACCACCTATTCCATCGCCAAGGCCGGGTTGTGGTGGCTGACGCAGACCGCGGCGCAGGGCCTTGCCCCGGACATCCGCGTCAATGCCATCGGCCCCGGCCCGACGATGCGCGGCGCCCGGCAGAGCGAGGACCACTTCGCCCGCCAGCGCGCCGCGACGATCCTCGAACGCGGCCCCGACCCGGACGAGATCTGCGCCGCGCTCGGTTACTTTCTCGACGCGAAATCCGTCACAGGACAGTTGATTTGCGTTGACGGCGGGCAACATCTGGGCTGGCGCACACCCGATGTCCTCGGCCCCGAGTGAGTCGCCCCCCGCGGGGTTTTGCACGGGCGCGGAAACCGTCACGAAAGCGTCAGGATTCCATACGTTTTTTCAGTCACTTGCTACCACGCAAAAATAAAACCGTGCAAAATCAATGTGCTGCATTTTCGCCTAAAAAACGGGCGCAGGATCGAAGGCAGCGGGATTCAAAGGAAATTCCAGCTTCCCCAATGTTTGCCCACAAAGTTGTCCACAGAAACCGTGGATGCCTTTGCCCTTGAACCGAAGCGCGCAAGATTGCAGCCAGATGGCAGAATCGAGTCTCTCCCATGACGGACCCAAGCTTCCCCGAAGATCCAGCCCCGAAGGCCGAAACCGCCGCCCCGGAACAGGGGGCGAACGGGGCTGAGGAACAGATGGAGGACACGGCGCCTGCGCCGCGGCTGCGTGGCCATGCGCTGATCGCCGATTACGTCAGCCGGCTCGATACTTCGCCCGGCGTCTACCGGATGCTGAACGAGCGGCAGGAAGTCCTTTACGTCGGCAAGGCGCGCAATCTGAAGGCGCGGGTGACGAATTACACCCGGCTCAACGGCCACAGCGCGCGGATTGACCGGATGATCCGCGAGACCACCTCGATGATGTTCCTGACCACGCGCACCGAGACCGAGGCGCTGTTGCTGGAACAGAACCTCATCAAGCAGCTGAAACCGCGCTACAACGTGCTTTTGCGCGACGACAAGTCCTTCCCCTATATCGTCATCGACAAGTCCAGCCTGTTCCCCGAGATCCGCAAGCACCGCGGCGCGCGCAGCGTGAAGGGCGCCTATTTCGGCCCCTTCGCCTCGGCCTCGGCGGTGAACCGCACGCTCAATCACCTCGAACGGGTGTTCCAGCTGCGCAACTGCTCGGACACGATGTTCGCCGGGCGCACCCGGCCGTGCCTGCAATATCAGATCAAGCGCTGCTCGGCGCCCTGCGTGGGCAAGATCTCCGAGGCCGACTATCGCCGCACCGTCGACGATGCGGAACGCTTCCTCGAAGGCAAGACCACCGCGATCCAGAAAGAGCTGGCCGAAGAGATGCAGCAGGCCTCGGACGCGATGGAGTTCGAGCGCGCGGCGGCGCTGCGCGACCGGATCCAGGCGCTGACCACGGTGCAGCAGTCGCAGGGCATCAACCCCCGCGGCGTGTCGGAGGCCGACGTGATCGCGGTGCATATGGACGGCGGTCAGGCCTGCGTTCAGGTGTTCTTCATCCGCGCGCATCAAAGCTGGGGCAACCACGACTTCTACCCGAAGACCGGCTCGGGCGCCGAGGAACCCGAGATCATCGAGGCCTTCCTCGGCCAGTTCTATGACGGCAAGGAGCCGCCCAGACTGATCCTGCTCAGCCACCGGATCGAGGATGCCGATCTGATGGAAGAGGCATTGAGCGCCAAGGCCGGCCACCGCGTCGAGATCGCCGTGCCGCAGCGCGGCGAGAAGGCCGAGCTGGTCGACAACGCGCTGCGCAACGCCCGCGAAAGCCTCGGCCGCCGGATGTCGGAATCGGCCGCCACCGCGAAACTGCTGCAAGGGGTCGCCGCGGCCTTCGACCTGCCCGGCCCGCCGCGCCGGATCGAGGTCTATGACAACGCCCATATCCAGGGCACCAACGCGGTGGGCGGGATGATCTGCGCCGGTCCCGACGGCTTCATGAAAAGCCAGTATCGCAAGTGGAACATCCGCGGCGACGATCTGACGCCCGGCGACGACTTCGGCATGATGAAAGAGGTGCTGACCCGCCGCTTCGCCCGGTTGCAGAAGGAAGACCCGGCCCGGCAGACCGACGCCTGGCCCGACCTGCTGCTGATCGACGGCGGCGCCGGGCAGGTCTCGGCGGTGCATCAGATCATGACCGACATGGGAGTGACCGATATCCCGATGGTCGGCATCGCCAAGGGCATCGACCGCGATCAGGGCAAGGAAGAGTTCCACCGCATCGGCCACCGCCCCTTCGCGCTGCCGCGTCAGGACCCGGTGCTTTACTACATCCAGCGGCTGCGCGACGAGGCGCACCGTTGGGCGAATGGCGCGCATCGGGCGAAGCGGGCGAAGGCGCAGCTGCAAAACCCGCTCGACGAGATTCCGGGCATCGGCGCCACGCGCAAGCGCGCGCTGCTGAGCCATTTCGGCTCGGCCAAGGCGGTGCGCGGTGCCTCGGTCACCGATCTGACCGAGGTTCCGGGGATCTCGCAGGCGACGGCGGAAACGATCTGGAACTACTTCAACGAGAAGGGCTGAGCAGGGCCGCGAAGCCCGCGCGCAACCGCGGCTCCAGCCGGAACGTCACCCAGCCGGTCACGATGAGCGTCAGCACCACCACCGCCGCGCCGACGACCGGATCGGTCCAGGCGCCCGGCCCCTCGACCAGCACCGCGAGCTTCACCGCCAGCATCATCAGCGGCCAGTGCAGGATATAAAGCGGATAGGACATCTGGCCGAGCGCGCGGCACAGATCCGCCGGCGCCGGCAGCCGCATCGCCGCGATGACGCCCAGAGGCAGCACCAGCACGATCCAGAAAAACCGCCACAGGTCGCTGTCGGGCAGGCCCGGAAACAGCATCGCCAGCACGACGACGGGCCAGCCCGCCCGCCCCATGTCGGGCAGCTTCTCGCGCATCCGCCAGATCAGCAGCCCGGTGCCGAAGCCGAACCAGAACCGGAACAGCCCGGCGAACAGCGTCGGATAGGCCACGCCCAGCTCCACCGTGCCGGCGATCTGGCTGGCCGCGACATAGCCCGCAAGCGCGAGCGCCGTCAGCAGGGCCACCCCGCGGGGGCTCAGCCGCACCACGATCATGGCATAGATGACATTGCCCCAGATCTCGAAGAACAGCGACCATGCCGGCGGGTCGAGCGGAAACGGCCCGGCATCGCCGCGAAACAGCGGCTCTGGCAGCATCAACAGATGCCAGAGCAGCCCCGAGGCGAGCGTGACCGGCGTGCTCCAGTCCTCGCCGATCAGCGTCAGCACCGCCAGCACCGCCAGCCCCAGCACGCCGCCCACCATGTAGACCGGATAAAGCCGCAGGAAGCGCCGGCGCAGGAAGTCCACCCGGCTCAGGCTGCCGTCGCGCAGCCGCTCGCCATAGTTCATCGCGATGACCACGCCGCTCATCATGAAGAACAGATCGACCGCGAGATAGCCGTTCGCCACCGGCAGCATGTCGCCCCAGAAATGGCGCAGATGATACAGCAGCACCCCGAAGGCGGCATAGCCGCGCAAACCGTCGAGCAGGGCAAGATGAGGGCGCGTCATGACAATCCCCGGGGCCGAATCGGTCGCGACTATGCCGCGCGGGCGGGGTTTCGGCCAGCCGCGACGCGCCCCGCCCCCGGCAAGGCCTCGCACGCGCCTTGCGCACATTGACTTGGCCGCCCGGCGCGCCGATATGACGGCGCATGACCGATGCACGTCCTGTCCAGCCTGCCCCCCATGCCCTGACGACGCCCGCCGAGCTGCGCTCGGCCGGGCTGGTGGCGGACACCGACCCCGCCACCCTGGCCGAGGTCGCGCGGCATTTCCGCATCCGCATCACCCCGGCGATGCAGGACGCGCTGAGCGCGGCGAAACGTGAGACCGCCCCGAACCCGGTCGCGGCGCAGTTCGTGCCCTCGGCCGCCGAGCTGGTGACCCGCCCCGAAGAGCTTCTCGACCCGATCGGCGACATCTCGCATTCGCCGGTGCCGGGGCTGACGCATCGCTATCCCGACAGGGTGATCGTGCATATCACCAAAACCTGTGACGTCTATTGCCGGTTCTGCTTCCGCCGCGAGACGGTGGGCGAGACCGGCCCCTTGTCCGAGCCCGAGCTTCAGGGCGCCATCGACTACGTGGCCCGCACCCCGGCGATCCGCGAGGTGATCCTGACCGGGGGCGATCCGCTGACGCTCTCGCCGCGGCGGCTGTCGTCGGCGCTGACCCGCTTCGCCGCGATCGCCCATGTCACCACGCTGCGCATCCACACCCGCGTGCCGGTGGTGGCGCCGGGTCGGATCGGGCCCGATCTCGTCGCGCTGCTGAGCGGGCTCGGCATCCCGGTCTGGGTGGTGCTGCACACCAATCACGCGACCGAGCTGACCGCCGAAGCCCGCGCCGCCATCGCGCGGCTGGTCGACGCCGGCGTGCCGATGCTGTCGCAATCGGTGCTGCTGCGCGGCGTGAACGACAGCCACGAGGCGCTCGTCGATCTGTTCCGCGCGCTGCAGGACAACCGGGTGAAGCCCTATTATCTTCATCACTGCGACCTCGCGCGCGGCACCTCGCATTTCCGCACCACCATCGACGAGGGCCGGGCGCTGGTCCGCGGGCTGCGCGGGCCGCTCTCGGGCGCGGCGATCCCGCATTACGTGCTCGACATCCCCGGCGGCTACGGCAAGGTGCCGATCACGGCCGATCACTTCACGCCCGGCGCGCGGCCAGGACTGTGGAAAGTGACCGACTGGCAGGGCATGGTGCATGACTATGCCGACCCCGAGCGCTGACCCCTTCCCCTTCGCCACGGCCACGAGTAGGTTGCCCGCATGAAATGGACCTTGCCGAATACGCTGACCGTGCTTCGCCTCATCGCCGCCCCCGGCGTCGCGGTGATGTTCCTGTATTTCCGCCGTCCCTGGGCCGATTTCGCGGCGCTGGCGCTGTTCATCATCGCCGCGATCACCGACTATTTCGACGGCTACCTCGCCCGGCTGTGGCGGCAGGAGTCGAAATTCGGCGCCATGCTGGACCCGATCGCCGACAAGGCGATGGTGGTCATCGCGATCATGGTGCTGACCGGCTATTCCGGCATGAACCCCTGGCTGATCCTGCCCGCGACGGTGATCCTGTTCCGCGAGGTCTTCGTCTCGGGGCTGCGCGAATATCTCGGCGCCGACCGCAAGCTGCTGAAGGTGACCAGGCTCGCGAAGTGGAAGACCACGGCGCAGATGGTGGCCATCGCGATCCTGTTCCTCGGCACCGGGCTCGATTTCGTCGAGACCGGGCGGGCGCCGCGCGCGGGCGAGGGCGATATCCCGATGGGGCTGAGCCTCGCCGACCTCGCGACTCATGTCGGGCTGGCGCTGATCTGGATCGCCGCGGTGCTGACCGCGATCACCGGCTGGGATTACTTCCGCAAGGCGCTGCCGTTCCTGCGCGATCATGGCCATGACTGATCCGGCCCGGATCGAGGTCGTCTATTTCGCCTGGGTGCGCGAGCGCATCGGGCTGCCGCGCGAAAGCGTGACGACCGCGGCCGCCACTCCCCGCGCCCTGATCGCCGAGCTGAGCGCGCGCGAGCCGCGCTATGGCGCGGCCTTCGCCGACCCTTCGGCGCTGCGCGTGGCGCTCGACCGCAAGCTGTCGGATTTCGACGCGCCGCTTGCGGGTGTGCGCGAGGTGGCGTTCTTCCCGCCGATGACGGGGGGCTAGATGCGCGTCTCGGTCCAGCCCGACCGGTTCGACCCGGCGGCCGAAATGGCGGGTTTCGGCACCGGCCCCACGACCGGCGCCGTGGTGACCTTCACCGGCATCGTGCGCGACGACACCGGGCGGATGCAGGCGCTCGAGATCGAGCATTACCCCGGCATGACCGAGGCGGTGATCGCGGACTATGCCCGCGCCGCGGCGGAGCGGTTCGGGCTGAGCGACGTTCTGGTGATCCACCGTCACGGGCGGCTGGCCATCGGCGAGCCGATCATGATGGTCGCCACCGCCGCCCGCCACCGTCAGGCCGCCTTCGAGGCGGCGGAATATCTGATGGACTGGCTGAAATCGCGCGCACCGTTCTGGAAGAAGGAAGTCGGCGCGGACGGCGAGAGCTGGGTCGCGGCGAAGGACAGCGACGAGGATGCTCTCGGGCGCTGGTGATCGATGAACCGACGGTAAGAGAGGGGCTCTGCCCCTCGGGCCTTGCAGGCCCTCACCCCGGGATATTTTCAGCGAATCGAAAGGGATGCGGGCTCAGGCCGGATCTTTGAGAGCCGCGGCGAAGCGGAAGTCCTCGGGGATGGCATCATGGCCGTCGAGGATCAGGTCCGCCATGACCGCGGCGATCTTCGGGGCGAGGCCGAAGCCGATCTTGAACCCGCCATTCGCGATGAAATGCCCCTCGCGCCCCGGAAAGCGGCCGAGCAGCGGGCCGCGGGTGACGCTCCTCGGCCGGGCCGAGGCCCAGCGGTCGATAACCGGAGCGTTCCCGAGCCAGGGGCAGAGCGCACGGGCGCGGGCGATCAGGTCGTCGAGCTGAGTGTCCGTGCTTGCGGGATCGTCGTAATCGCGTTCTGTCGTGGAGCCGATGGCGGTGGTGCCGTCGGCATGGGGCACGACATGAACGCCGTTGCCGTAGACCTGCGGGGAATCCGGTGCGGCGCAGGCGAGGAGCGCCGATTGCCCCTTCTCGCCATGGCCGATGAAGCGGCCGAAGGCTCGCGACAGGTCTTCGAGGCCCTGCCAGCCGGTGGCGTGCAGGACCGCGCCGTCTTCGGGGCCGTCCGGCACGACGCTTCCGCCCAGCGCGACGATGGCCCCGGCAAGGGCGGCGCAGGCGCGGCGCGGCGCGATCCGGGCGCTGAGGCTGTCGAACAGCACGAGGCCGGTGGGCGAGACCGGGGCATGAGGGAAATCCGATGCCTCACGCAGCTGCCAGACCGCCGCCTCGCCCCAGCAGGCCCGCGCCGCCGCCCCGCGCTTTTCCGCCAGCGCCGCGGCGCGCTCGTCCGCGACGGGTTGCAACCGGCCGAGCCGCGCATAGCCCGGATCCTGACCCGAGACCGCCTGCACCCCGGCCCAGAAGCCTTCCGCCTGCATCAGGCTGTCGAACTGGAAGCGTTTCTTCTCGCTCCACTCGCCCGGCACATGGGGGGCGAGCGCGCCGACCGTGCCGCCCGAGGCACCGGCACCCGGAGCGCGCGGCTCGATCACCTGCACCCGTGCGCCGCGACGGGCCATTTCATAGGCACAGGCGAGGCCGAAGATGCCGCCGCCGCGGATGGTCACCCGATCCCCACTTGCCATGTGACGCACCTTTCGCCTAACTCGCAGCTGACTCTGCCCCCGGACTAACCGCGATGACCTCCCCTGACCAGAGCCTGGCCGCGCTGACATGGCGCGATGACACCACGCCGGTCTCGACGCGGTTCGACGATCCGTATTTCAGCCTCGCGGGCGGGCTGGACGAGGCGCGTCATGTCTTCCTTGCCGGCAACGATCTGCCCGAACGGTTGCACCCCGGCTTCGCGGTGGCGGAACTCGGCTTCGGCACCGGGCTGAACCTGATCGCGCTGTCCCTTCTCGCCGGGCAGCTCGCCCTGCCCGGCCCCGTGAGCTTCACGAGCTTCGAGGCCTATCCGATGTCGGCCGATGAAGCCCGCCGCGCGCTGAGCGCCTTCCCCGAGGCGCTCTCCGCCGCCGAACCGTTGTTGCAGGCGCTGAGCGAAGGCACGACGCGGTTCACCCTCGGGCGCATCGAAGCCGAGATCGTCCGGGGCGATGCGCGCGAGACCCTGCCCCGCTGGTCCGGGGCGGCCGACGCCTGGTTCCTCGACGGCTTCTCGCCCGCGAAGAACCCCGAACTGTGGGAACCCGGCCTGATGGCCGAGCTCGCCCGCCACACCAGACCGGGCGGCAGTTTCGCCACCTACAGCGCCGCCGGCGCCATTCGCCGTGCCCTCGATGCGGCCGGTTTCGACGTCACCCGCACCCCCGGCTTCGCCGGCAAGCGCCACATGAGCCGAGGATCCCTCAAATGACCCCACAGAACCAGAAACTCGGCGTCGCGATCATGGCGCTGACGACGCTGGTCTTCGCCTCGCAGGACGGGTTCTCGCGCCATCTGGCGGGGACCTACAACGTCTTTCTGGTGGTGATGATCCGCTACTGGTTCTTCGCGGCCTTCGTGATCTTGCTGGCGCTGCGCAGACCGGGCGAGATGCAGCGGATGCTGCGCCCGCGTTATCCGGTCCTGCAGATCCTGCGCGGCGTGCTGCTGGTTCTGGAGATCGACATCACCATCCAGTCCTTCGTGTTTCTGGGACTGGTCGACGCGCAGGCGATCTTCATCAGCTATCCGCTGATGATCGCCGCACTGTCCGTGCCGGTGCTGGGAGAACGCTTCGGCTGGCGGCGGTGGGCGGCGATCGGAGTGGGCTTCCTCGGCGTGCTGATCATCCTCAGGCCCGGGTTCGGGGTGTTCTCGCCCTATGCGCTGATGCCGCTCGCGGGGGCGTTCGCCTTTGCCATCTACGGGGTGATGACACGCTATGTCGCGCGCGGCGACGATGCGGCGGTGTCGTTCTTCTGGACCGGCATCGCCGGCGCGGTCACCGCCACGCTGATCGGGATCTGGCACTGGCAGCCGATGACCGGCTCCGACTGGATCTGGATGACGGTGCTGAGCCTTCTGGGCATCCTTGGCCACGGCATGATGATCCGCGCCTATGAGCTGGCCGAGGCCTCGAGCCTGCAGCCCATCGCTTATCTGCAGCTGGTGTTCAGCGCCGCGGTGGGGATGATCGTCTTCGGCGATGTGCTGCATCTGAACGTGGCGGTGGGCGCGGCGCTGACGTCGGGCGCCGGGCTGTTCACCATCTGGCGCGCCCGAATGCAGATGAAGCACGGCTGAACGCCGTGCCGTCCTCCGCTCAGGGCGCCGGAGCCGCAGACGGGCCGGCACCGGGCGGGACGACAGGCGGTGCAGCATCCGCGGGCGCGGGCGCGGACTCCGGGCCGTCGGTTGCCGGACTGTCTGCGGGAGGCGTCGCGGCCTCGGGTTCCGGAGGCGAGACCGGCGGGCTGCCGCGCAGCTCCTCGGTGAAGCGCAGCGGGCCCGGCACGTCGATGCCGAGGCGCGCGCGATAGACCGGCAGACTTTCCGCCACGCGCATGACGTAATTGCGGGTCTCGGCATAAGGGATCATCTCGATCCAGTCGACGATATCGGTTTCAGGCAGGCGCGGATCGCCCATCTGCGCGATCCAGGCACGCGCCCGCGCCGGGCCGGCGTTGTAGCCCACCGCCACCAGAACCGGCGAGGTGCCGAATTCGGCGCGCAACCGCGCCAGATAGGCACTGCCCAGCCGGATGTTGTAAGCCGGGTCCTGGGTCAGCCGTGTCCGGTCGAAGGTCTCGCCGACCTCGGGGGCCATCAGCTGCGCTGTGGTCGGCATCAGCTGCATCAGACCGAGCGCGCCGACCTGGCTGACCGCGGCCGGGTCGAACTCGCTCTCGCGCCGGGCGATCGACAGGGCCAGCTCCTCGGGCACGGCGAGATCGCCGGTCGGCAGATCCGGGAGCGGATAATAGGGCCGCACCAGAACCTCGCCCGAAAGCGCCGCACGCTTCGCCAGCATCAGAGCGAGCTTCGCGTCGCCGCGCTCCTCGGCCATGGCGGCCAGAGCCGGGATCCGGTCGTCGCCCCGCGTCAGCGCGATCTGCATCACGAAGCGGCGCGCCTGATCGCCGGCATCGACGCGGTAAAGCGCATCGGCGGCGCGAAACAGTGACGAGGTGACGAAAGGCGCCCCGTGCCAGTCGGGCAGCGACGGCGGCCAGAGGAATTCCGGATCGAGCGGCAGCCCCGCCTTCTCGGCGCACAGCAGCCCGTAAAACGCCGTCTGCCAGGCGGCACCGCGCCGCCAGGCGGCCTTCGCCTCGACCGGCAGACCGAGGTCGGCAAGCGCCCGCCCCTGCCAGTAGGCCGCGCGCGCCGCGCTGATCGGGCTTTTGACATTGGCGACCAGCCGCTCGAAATGCGCGAGCGCCGTCGGCCCGTCGCCAAGCTTCAGCGCCGCATACCCCGCCAGCCATTCGAGATCGGCCCAATCCTCGCCGCCCGGCTCCATCCGGTGGCGCGCGGCGAGTTTGTAAGCCGTCGCGGCATCGCCCTTGCGCAGGGAAAAGCGGGCGAGCTGACCGCGCAATCCCGCCCAGGCCGACGGATCGCCAAGGCTTTCGGCGTCGTCCGAGGCCTGCAGCACCAGATCGGCTGCGCCGTCCTCCTGCCCCATGCGCCAGCGCCACAGCGCCCGGTCCCGCATCAGCCCCGGATCGGCCTGCAACCCGGCCGGCACCGCGAGCACCAGCGCATCGACGCCCGGCGCCCGACGGGCGAGCGCGATCCGCGCCGCAGCCAGCGTGCGCAGATCGGTATCGACGAGGCCGAGCATCCGCCCCGCCTGATCGAGATCGCCACGGTCGAGCAGAATGCGCAGCCGCGCTGCATG
Organism: Paenirhodobacter enshiensis; assembly: GCF_000740785.1. GTDB lineage: Bacteria > Pseudomonadota > Alphaproteobacteria > Rhodobacterales > Rhodobacteraceae > Rhodobacter > Rhodobacter enshiensis. The sequence continues at coordinate 20,486 of NZ_JFZB01000035.1, forward strand.
ATCGGCGGCGACGCGCGCGCCGTAAGCGGCCAGAAACGTATCCTGCTGACTGACCGAAAAACTCATCGTGCGCCAGATCTCGCGGGCGGTGCGGTCGGCCTCGGCGCCCTGCCCGGTCGCGTCAAGCGCGGCGATCAGCGCGACCGCGCCGCCCGGCGACATCGGCCGGGTGCGGGCGAACCAGGCGATCACCTCGGCCGGAGGAACGCTGGCCAGCTTGTCCTCGGCACGCCGGCGGACCAGCTCGACGCCGGGCCAGTCGGGATGACGCGACACGAAATCGCGGTCGTCAGCGAAACTGCCCTGGCCGGCGCGCAGCCGCATCCAGTCGATCACATCGGCCCCGATATCGCCCGCGGCCTCGCCCTCGGCCTGCGCGAACACCCAGTCGCCGCGCGCGGCGAGCGTGAGCGCGCGGCGCAACGCCAGATCGGCGACGCGCTGCGCCTCGGCCGGATCGGGGACCGCGGCGTCGGGACCGACCCCGACCGGGATCGGGGCGTGAACTTCGGGCACGGGTGCGGCCTCTGTCCCCGCCGCACCCGCCTGCTGCGCGCCCGCGGGCACGGCATATCCTAAGGTTACGGCCACGAGGGCCGCGGGAACGATCAAACGGGTCATCTGCACTGCTCGGTGTTTCGGCCTTGTTGCAGTAAGGCCCGTCCGGGCGCAATTCACAAGTTGTGAAGGTGCAGGGCCTCGCCTATGGTCCCGCGCATCATCAACCGGGCGAATCCGCCCGCAAACTTCAGGAGCGTGTCATGTTCAAAGGGTCGTTTCCCGCCCTCGTCACGCCGTTCAAGAACGGCGAGCTGGATCTGGACACGCTGAAAAAACTGATCGACTGGCATGTCGAGCAGGGCTCGGACGGGGTGGTGCCGGTGGGCACCACGGGCGAGAGCCCGACGCTGAGCCACGAAGAGCACAACCGCGTCATCGAAGAGGTCGTGAAGGCCTCCGCCGGGCGGCTGAAGGTGATCGCGGGCGCGGGCTCGAACTCGACCGCCGAGGGTATCGACCTGATCCGTCACGCCGAGGCCGCGGGCGCGGATGCGGCGCTGGTCGTCACGCCCTATTACAACAAGCCGACCCAGCGCGGCATGATCGCGCATTTCACCGCGGTGCATGACGCCTCGACCCTGCCGATCGTGATCTACAACATCCCCGGCCGTTCGGTCGTCGACATGATCCCCGAGACGATGGGCGAGCTGGCGAAGCTGCCGCGCATCGTCGGGGTGAAAGACGCGACCGGCGATCTGAGCCGCGTGGCCAAGCAGCGCATGACCTGCGGTGCGGATTTCATCCAGCTCTCGGGCGAGGATGCGACGGCCGTCGGCTTCAACGCGATGGGCGGCGTGGGCTGCATCTCGGTCACCGCGAACGTGGCACCGAAGCTGTGCGCGGAAATGCAGGCGGCGACGCTGGCCGGCGATTACGCGAAGGCCGTCGAATATCAGGACAAGCTGATGCCGCTGCATATCGCGATCTTCCTCGAACCCGGCGTGTCGGGGGCGAAATACGCGATGTCGAAGCTCGGCCTGTGCTCGGCCGAGGTGCGGCTGCCGCTGACCGAGCTGAGCGAGACCACCAAGGCGAAGATCGACGAGGCCATGCGCCACGCCGGGCTGATCTGAGCCTGACGGCGATCTTGCGGAACGTTTGACGGGGGGCCTGCGGGCTCCCCGTTCTTTTTTGCAGTGTTGCCCTGGCGGAGAGCGCGCGGGGGGCTCTGCCCCCGCCTTCGCTGCGCGAAGCCTCCCCCGGGATATTTGGGGAAAGCCGAAAGAGAAAGGGGTTCGCTTTTCTCAGACGTTGTGAAGGTAGAGCGCGTAATCGACGTCGGCGATCCAGCGCGCCACGCGCTCGTATTCCGCCGCCTTGATCGCGGTGAAGGTGCGGTGCATGTCGGCGCCGAGCGCATCCTTCAGGAACGCCGAATCCTTCGCGGCGCGGATCGCCTCGCGCCAGTCGCCGGGGATCGGCAGATCGGGGCGGGCGTCATAGCCGTTGCCCACCGTCTCGGGGCCGGGGTCGATCTGCTCGGAGAGGCCGAGGCGCAGACCGGCGAGGATCGTCGCCGCGACCAGATAGGGGTTGGCGTCGACGCCCGAGGGGCGATGCTCGATCCGGCGCGCGGCGACGTCGCCCGCCGGGATGCGCAGCGCGACCGAGCGGTTGTTCACCCCCCAGGAGGGCGAGACCGGCGCATAGCTTTGATTGGCGAAGCGGCGCCAGGAATTCGCGTGCGGCGCGAAGACCAGCATCGATTCGCCCATCGTGCGGCGCATCCCGCCGATGGCGTGGCGGATGGTGTCGGTCCACTGGCCCTCGACCGCCTCGGCGAACAGGTTGCGACCGCGCCCGTCGGCGAGGCTGACGTGGAAGTGCATCCCAGAGCCCGCGTATTTCTCGATCGGCTTGGCCATGAAACAGGCGGTGACGCCATGCCGGCGCGCCTGCATCCGCACGATGCGCTTCAGCCGGATCAGATCGTCGGCCGCCTGCATCACGTCGGTGCGGTAATGCAGCGTCAGCTCGTACTGGCCGGGGGCGTATTCCGAGATCACCGTCTCGGCGCGGATGTCCTGCAAGGCGGCGGCGCGGTAGATGTCGGAGAACAGGGGCTCCATCCCGTGCAGATGATCGACGGAATAGACCTCGGTCCAGTCGGAGCGGCGCCCGTCGAGCACCGCGGCCGCCGGGCGCACGCCATGACTGGTATCGGGGTCGAGCAGGAAGAATTCGAGCTCGAACGCGCCCGCGGGATGCAGCCCCTCGGCCGCCATGGCGCGGACCTGACGCGACAGCGCATGGCGCGGATCCGAGGTCATCTCGGCCCCGTCGAGGTGATACATGCTCATCAGCAGTTCGCCGCGCGGCGGGTTCGTGCCATGCAGCGGCTTGAGCGTCCCCGGCACCGGCCAGGCGCGCATGTCGCCATCGCCCTGATCCCAGATCAGCCCGGTCTCGTGCACATCCTCGCCCACGATGTCGAGGCCCATGATCGAGATCGGCAGATGCCGGCCCGAGGTATAGAGGCCCGTCAGCTCGTGCCGGCGGATGATCTTGCCGCGGCCGATGCCGTTCGCATCGGTCAGCACGATGTCGAAGGACTCAATCTCGGGGTGACGGGCGAGGAAATCCTCGGCTTCGGCAAGGGTGGAGCCGGAGGGGGAAACGGTGGTCATGACGGGTCTCGGTCAGCTGGGCCGGCGGGCGGCGATCACGGCATCATGATCGGGAAGCCCCGGGCGGGCAAGCCGGGACGCGGCGTGCCCGCCCGGGGCGGGAAAGGTTCAGAAGAACCGCCCGTTCAGCGTCAGCTGCACAAGGATCGAGGCGACATAGCCCACGCCCACGGCCCAGCTCCATTTCATGTGGCTCATGAAAGTATAGGTGCCACGCGCCTGTCCCATCAGCGCGACGCCGGCGGCCGAGCCGATCGACAGGAGAGACCCGCCCACCCCGCAGGTCAGGGTGATCAGCTGCCATTCGCCCGGCGACATCGAGGGGTCCATCAGGAGCACCGCATACATCAGCGGGATATTGTCGACGATGGCCGACAGCACCCCCACCGCGACATTCGCCACCGTGGCGCCGAAGCCGCCGTAAAGCCAGTGCGAGGCGAGCGCGAGATAGCCGAACGCGCCCAGCCCGCCGACCGCGAACAGGATGCCGAAGAAGAACAGCAGCGTGTCCCATTCGACCCGCGCCACCTGCTTCAGCCCGTCGAGGGTCATCGTCGGGCTGTGCCGGCGCGCGCCGCGCATCGTCAGCACATAGGTGAACATCGACAGATAACCGAGGCCCAGCATCATCCCCATCGCCGGCGGCAGGTGCAGCACGTTCTTGAACACCGCCGCCGTCGCCACCGTGGCGAGGAACAGCACCACCACGCCAAGCGCGCCGGGTTTTGCAGTGACGGTGCCGCCGCTGGCCTCGGGGCGGGTTTTGGGCAGCGCGAAATACATCAGCAGCGCCGGAACAACCCAGTTCACCAGCGCCGGCAGGAACAGGTCGAAGAACTCGAACAGTTCGAGCTTGCCCTTCTGCCACACCATCAGCGTGGTGATGTTACCGAACGGCGAGAACGCGCCGCCCGCATTGGAGGCGACGACGATCGACACGCAGGAAATGACCGCGAAGCGCTTCTCGGCACCGGCGAGCGCCAGCACCACCGCCCCGATCACCAGCGCCGTCGTCAGATTGTCGAGCAGCCCCGCGAGGCAGAAGGCCAGCGCCCCGGTCAGCCAGTAAAGCTGCCGGTAACTCAGTCCGCGACCCACGAGCCAGCTGCGCAGCACCGCGAAGACCCGCCGCTCTTCCATCGTGTTGACGTAGGTGATGGCGACCAGCAGGAACAGGAACAGCTCGCCGTATTCCTCGATCATCTCGCGGGCATGGGCGTTGAGAAGCTCGGCCTGACCGGCGGCGACGTAGCTGACGCCCAGAAGCGCCCAGATCAGCCCCGCAGCCAGCATCACCGGCTTCGATTTGCGCATGTGCACGGCTTCCTCGAAGATCACCAGCACATAGGCGACGAGAAAGATCCCGAGCGAGACCAGCCCCGCCCAATGCCCCGTCAGATCCAGATCCGCCATCGTCCACGCCCCCCGCGAGATTCACCTCGTTCCGCTTTAGCGCCGCACCGCGCCGAGGAACAGCCCCGGAGCGCCCCGACACCCGCCCGCACACCGGCGTCCGCATCGGCACACCCCCGCCCGGGCACCGGCGAAATCCTGCCGCAACAACAGGCGAAAGGCGCTGCATCCGTGCCGCAGCGGCGGGCTTTGCACGGGCCGTGCCACAAAGCTCTCTTGCAAGTTAGCGGGCACTATGCGTAAGGATTTGGCAATTGCTGGACCGCGAAAAACGGGCCAAGATGAACTATATGAGATCGCTTGGAAAATAGATGAACGCCCGTCGTGAAGCTCATCCCCGTTCGTTGACCCGGCGCCACCTTCTCGGCACGCTTTCCGGCGTTGCGGTGCTGGCGGGCGCAGGCCTTGCCGGCCCGGTGCTGGCGCAGGACGCCGCCCCGGCCGCAGCCCCCGCGGATCCCGGCCAGCCGTTCAGCTATGACGCGCTGTCCGAGGAAATGCGTCACGCCGCCGATGCCGAGGCGCAGGTCCACAAGCTGCCCGACAGCTTCCTGAGCCAGCTCAATTACGACGATTACAAGCTGATCCGCTTCACCCCGTCGCAGGCGCGGTTCCAGGACATCCAGGACAGTCGCTTCCGGCTGCAGGCCTTCCACCTGGGCTGGCTGTTCAAGGAACCCGTCCTGCTTTACGAGGTCGCCGACGGGCAGGCCCGGCAGATGGGCTTCGACACCGACGATTTCACTTACGAGCGTCAGGCCCGCACCATCGTCCCCGAGCATGTCGCCCTGCCGGGCGTGGCCGGCTTCCGGCTGCACACGCCGCTGAACCGCCCCGATGTGTTCGACGAGCTGGTCGCCTTCCAGGGCGCGTCCTATTTCCGCGCGCTCGGCCGCGATTCCGCCTATGGCCTGTCGGCGCGCGGGCTGGCGATCAACACCGGAATGCCGGTGGCCGAGGAATTCCCCCGCTTCACCCGGTTCTGGATCAGCCGCCCGCAACCCGGCCAGAACACCATCACGGTCTGGGCGGCCATGGAAAGCGCCTCGCTGACCGGCGCCTATCAGTTCGTCATCACCCCGGGCGCAGAGACGAAGATGGACGTCACCGCGCGGCTGTTCTTCCGCTCGGACGTGCAGCAGCTCGGCGTGGCGCCGCTGACCTCGATGTTCCTCTATGGCGACCGCAACCGCGCGGGATACGACGACTATCGCCCGCGGGTGCATGACAGCGACGGGCTCGGCATCACCCGCGCCGACGGCGATATCCTGTGGCGCGCGCTGGCCAACCCCGCCCGCCTCGCCTCGAGCTATTTCGTCGAACAGGCGCCGAAATCCTTCGGCCTCTATCAGCGCGACCGCAAGTATTCCGACTACGACGATCCCGAAGCGCTTTACGAGCGTCGCCCCTCGTGCCGGGTCGAGCCGCTGAGCGGCTGGGGCAAGGGCATGATCCGTCTGGTCGAGATCCCCTCGCAATACGAGGTCAACGACAACATCGTCGCCTTCTGGGTGCCGGAAAAGCCCGCGAAGGCCGGCGACACGCTGGAAATCGGCTATCGTCTGGTCTGGGGCGACCTGCCCCCCGACCCGCGCGACGAACGCGCCCATGTGGTCGCCAGCAGCGGCGGGATCGGCGGCGTCTCGGGCGGGCCGAACACCGATGGCACGCGCAAGTTCGTCATCGACTTCGCCGGCGGGCTCATCGCCGATCTGCCGGCCGATGCCGTCGACGGGCTGAGCATTGTCGCCACCGCGACCAAGGCCGAGATCGTCACCCAGGTGCTGCACAAGGTCGAACAGAACGGCGTCTGGCGGGCGGTGATCGACTTCAAACCCGAGAAGGGCGCGCTCGTCGAGCTGTCCGTCCATATCGCCGGCTTCAACCGCAAGCTCAGCGAGACCTGGCTTTATCAATGGATGCCCGCATGACCGACGTCCGTCAGGGTGAAGCGCCCGCCCCCGACATCCCCCGCACCCCCGAGGAGCGCGCCGCCAAGGTGCGCGACATGTCGCCCGCCGATCTGGCGGCCGGCCCGGGGGCGCTGCCCGATGCCCCGATGCCGATGCCCGAACAGGTGATCGAACCCGCCCGCAGCCTGATCGCACGCCTCGCGGCCAGCCTGCGCATCCTGCCGCGTCCGCCCGCCGCCCCCTCGGCGGGCAACGGCCTGTGAGGTCATGGCCATGCGCCAAATCCGTCTTCTGGGTCTTGCCTTCCTGCGTCTGTTCGCCATCGCGCTGTCGCTGATCGCCGGCCTCGGCGCCTTCGTGCTGTTTCTGCAGTTCGGCGATGCCGACGGGCTCGATGCACTCGACGTGATCCGGGCGCTCTTGATCCTGATCTCGACGCTGTGGCTGGCCTGGGGCGCGGTGCAGGCGCTGATCGGGCTGACTTCGCGGCCGCGCGCGCCGCGCTACGATCCGCTCAAGCCCATCGCCGGACGCACCGTGATCCTGATGCCGGTCTACAACGAGGACCCTCTTGCCACCTTCTCGCGGCTGGCGGCGATGGATGCCTCGCTCAAGGCTACGCACGATCCGGCGACGGTGCATTTCGCCATTCTCTCCGACACCCGCAACGAGACCGTCGCCCGGCGCGAGCTGACGATGTTCAAGCATCTGGTGCTCGATTGCGACGGGCTCGGCCGGTTCTTCTATCGCCGGCGCGAGAACAACACCGGCAAGAAGGCCGGCAACATCGAGGATTTCTTCAAGCGCTCGGGCGCCGCCTACGATTACGCCGTGATCCTCGACGCTGACAGCCTGATGGAAGGTCAGACGATCCTCGCGCTGATCCGCCGGATGGAGGCGAAGCCGCGCATGGGGCTGATCCAGACCCTGCCGAAGGTGATCCGGGCGCGCTCGCGCTTCGGGCGGGCGATGCAGTTCTCGGCCTCGTTCTTCTCGCCGGTCTTCGCGCGCGGTCTGGCGATGATGCAGGGCAAGACCGGCCCGTTCTGGGGCCACAACGCCATCGTTCGGGTGCGCGCCTTCGCCAGCTCCTGCGGCCTGCCGCCGCTGCGCGGCAACCCGCCCTTCGGCGGCCATGTGATGAGCCACGACTATGTCGAGGCCGCCATGCTCGCCAAGCACAACTGGATGGTGCGCCTCGACGACGACCTCGAGGGCAGCTTCGAGGAAGGCCCCGAGAACCTCGTCGATCACGCCAAGCGCGACCGGCGCTGGTGCCAAGGCAACCTGCAGCACTCGCGCATCATCGGCGCGCCGGGGCTGAAGGCCTGGTCGCGGTTCGTCTTCGCGCAGGGCATCATGGCCTATATCTCGCCGCTGTTCTGGCTGGGGTTCATCCTCGCCTCGATCGCGGCGCCGCTGCTGGCGCCGCCGACCAACTATTTCCCGGAACCGAACTGGCCCTTCCCCTATTTCCCGCCGTCCGAGGCCTCGAAAGCCATCGGTCTGTTCATCGGCATCTTCGTTCTGCTGCTGCTGCCGAAGATCCTGATCGCGGCGCAGGCCGGGCTGAACGGGCGGGCGAAGGGCTTTGGCGGGGCCGGGATGGGGTTCGTGTCGACACTGTCCGAGCTGGTCCTGTCCTCGATCACCGCGCCGATCTTCCTGATGTATGCCACGCGTTCGGTGATGCAGGTGCTGATGGGCCGGGACGGCGGCTGGCCGACCAACAACCGCGGCGACGGCACGCTCGGCTGGGGCGAGTCGCTCTCGGCTTCGTGGTGGATCGTGGCGATCGGCGTCGTGGGCCTTGCGGCGACTTGGGCCTTCGCGCCGGGTCTGATGCTGTGGCTGCTGCCGGTGGGCGTGCCGATGGTGGTGGCGCCGGCGATCCTGCGCTGGACCTCGCTGCCCTCGCGCGGGCGGATCATGGGGGTTCCGACGGAATACGCCCCGGCCGCGGTGATGCAGCTGCATGATGCCATCCTCGAACGCTGGACCGTGGAACTCGAAGCGGCCCGCGATCCCTCGGAAGCGGCCTGACGCCTGCCCCCGACCTCACGGACGCACGACTTCATGGACGAATGCAAAACGGCGGCCCTTCGGCCGCCGTTTTCATGTCGGAAAGATCGTCAGGCCGGGCGGCGGGTCACTCGGGCAGCGGCACGCGCAACGACTCGCATTGCGCCGCGACCGCCTTCAGCGCCTTCAGCGCCGCCTGCACCTTGTGGGTGCGGTGCAGGTCGATATGGGTCACCAGCCACAGCGTCGATTCCCACTCGGGCCGCGGCCCCAGAACCTCGACCAGCTGCGGATCATGGCGCGCCTCGATCACCGGCTGAAAGCCCAGCCCGACACCCGCCCGCGTCGCCGCCAGCACGCTTTCGGGATCGTTGGCGCGAAATACCACCGATTCGGGCGGCAGATTCGCAGTGAGCCAGCGATAATAGGGCGCCCGGCTGTCACGGGTATCGGTGCCGACGAAGCGATGCCCGCGCAGATCGTCCGGCCCCGAGGGGCGTCCGTAACGCTCGATGTAGGACGGCGCGGCGTAAAGGGCCGCGGCATTGATGGCGAGCGGCTGGACCACGTTGTCGGGCTCCGTCGGGCGAGAGCCCGCGCGCACCGCGACATGGGCCTCGCCATATTCCAGACGGAACACCCGCGGATCGGTGAGATAGCGGATCTCCAGCCCGGGATGCTCGCGCATCAGCTCGGAGAGCGCCGGCATCACCAGCCCCGACAGCCCCGGCAGCGAGGTGATGACCAGCTCGCCGCTGACCTCTTCTCCGGCCCCCGCAATGCGCGCGGCAAGCTGGTTGAACTGATCCTCCGTCGCCTGCCCGACCGACAGAAGCTGAAGCCCCGCCTCGGTCGGCGTGTAGCCGCGCGGGTGGCGCTGGAACAGCTTGGTGCCAAGCCGCGCCTCGAGCGAGTCGACATGACGGATCACCGTCGCATGGTGCACGCCCAGCACCTCGGCCGCGCCGGAGACGGTGCCCACGCGCGCCACCTGGTAAGCCGTCCGGATCTCGTCCCAGTTATCGAAGTTCATCTGTGCGTCCGCCAACAGGTCATGCGCAATCATGACGATTGCATCGGGACAGACAAGGCAAGATTTTCAGCCACATCCTCAACCCGGAGTTCTGAAATGAGCAAGATCCTTTACATCAACGGTTCCATCAAGGGCGACATGTCGGTCTCGAAGAAGGTCGCGAAGAAGATCGCGGCCAAGCTCGGCGGCGACGTGACCGAGCGCGACGCCTCGGCGCTGACGCCGATCGACGGCGCTTGGCTCGGCGCGGCCTACACCCCGGCCGAAAACCGCACCGCCGAGCAGAAGGCCGCGCTCGCGACCTCGGACGCGCTGATCGCCGAGCTGAAGTCGGCTGACGCCGTCATCATCGGCACCGGCGTCTACAACTTCGGCATCACCGGCCCGCTGAAGACCTGGTTCGATCTGATCTGCCGCGTCGGCGAGACCTTCCGCTACACCGAGGCCGGCCCGGAAGGTCTGGTTCCGGCGAAGAAGGTCTATGTGGCCTATGCCTCGGGCGGCGTTCCGGCCGGCTCGTCCTATGACCTCGCCACCCCCTACATCCGTCAGGTGCTGGGCTTCGTCGGCGTCACCGACGTCACCGTGATCGCCGCCGAAGGCGTCGCGATGGGTGAAGAGGCCGCGCTCGCCCGCGCCGACGAGCAGATCGCCCGTCTGTAATCCGCCCCCTCCCGGCCCGCCTTTCCGTCACGGGCCGGGACAACGCGGATGAGAAGGCCCCTCGGTTGACTCCGGGGGGCTTTTTCGTTAAGTGAGCCCAGATTCCCCCGGAGGTCAGCATCCTCCGGTCCCCGCATGAGGCGGGGATCGCCACCAGTCAGCGCGTCGCGCCCACTGGTGCGCTTGTCGTTTGTCTTGCCGGTTTCCGCCGGCGCATGGAGGTGGCCATGTTCGAGAATCTCTCCGAACGTCTTGGCGGCGTGTTCGAGCGCCTGACCAAACAGGGCGCGCTTTCGGCCGATGACGTGCGCACCGCGATGCGCGAAGTGCGCACCGCCCTGCTGGAAGCCGACGTCTCGCTGCCGGTGGTGCGCGAGTTCGTCAAGAAGGTCGAGGCCGAGGCCACCGGCGCGCGCGTGACCAAATCGGTCACCCCCGGTCAGCAGGTCATCAAGATCGTCCATGACGCTCTGGTGCAGATGCTGGCGGGCGAGGACGACCCCGGCACGCTGAAGATCGACAACCCGCCCGCGCCGATCCTGATGGTCGGTCTGCAGGGCTCGGGCAAGACCACCACCGCCGCGAAGCTCGCCCGCCGTCTGAAGGAGCGCGAGAAGAAGCGCGTCCTGCTCGCCTCGCTCGACATCTACCGGCCGGCGGCGATGGAACAGCTGGCGATCCTCGGCACGCAGGTCGGCGTCGACACGCTGCCGATCGTCGCGGGCGAGAGCGCGGTGCAGATCGCCAGGCGCGCGAAGCAGATGGCGACCCTCGGCGGGTATGACGTCTACATCCTCGACACCGCGGGCCGTCTGCAGATCGACGCCGTGCTGATGGACGAGGTCGCGCAGGTCCGCGATGCCGTCTCGCCGCGCGAAACGCTGCTGGTCGTCGACGGCCTGACCGGTCAGGTCGCCGTCGAGGTGGCCGAGGAATTCGATGCCAAGGTCGGTATCTCCGGCGTGGTGCTGACCCGGATGGACGGCGACGGCCGCGGCGGCGCGGCGCTGTCGATGCGCGCCACCACCGGCAAGCCCATCCGCTTCGTCGGTCTGGGCGAGAAGATGGACGCCCTCGAAACCTTCGAGGCCGAGCGCATCGCCGGCCGCATCCTCGGCATGGGCGACATCGTCGCCCTCGTCGAGAAGGCGCAGGAAGTCTTCGAGAAGGAACAGGCCGAGCGCATGGTGCGCCGGTTCTCCAAGGGGCTGTTCAACCTCAACGACATGAAGGCCCAGCTCGACCAGATGCTGAAGATGGGGGGCATGCAGGGCGTCATGTCGATGATGCCGGGCATGGGCAAGATGGCGAAGGCGGCCGAACAGGCGGGCTTCGACGACCGTTCGATCCGGCATCAGATCGCGCTGATCAACTCGATGACCAAGAAGGAACGGGCCAACCCCGAGCTTCTGCAGGCCAGCCGCAAGAAGCGTATCGCCGCCGGTGCCGGCCTCGACGTGGCCGAGCTGAACAAGCTGCTGAAGATGCACCGCCAGATGGCCGACACGATGAAGAAGCTCGGCAAGATGGGCAAGGGTGGGATGCTGAAGCAGGCGATGGCCGCGATGCAGGGCAAGATGGGCGGTCTGCCCGAGGCCGGTCAGGTCGATCCCGCCGCGATGGCCGAGGCCACCAAGGCCATCGGTCAGATGAAGGGGATGCAGGGCCTGCCGGGCATGGGCGGTCTGTCGCTGCCCTCGGGGCTGTCGGGTCTGGGTCTGGGGCGCAAGAAATGACCATCGGCGCCATCGACATTCCGGTGATCGAGACCGAGCGTCTGATCCTGCGCGCCCCCGCGGCGCGCGACCTGCCGGCGCTCTACGGTTTCTACGATTCGGAGCGGTCCTCCTTCGTCGGCGGGCCGATGTCGCATGAACTCGCCTGGCGCCAGCTCGGTCTGGAGATCGGGCATTGGGTTCTGCGCGGCTACGGCCGCTGGACGGTCGAGGAAAAGGCCACCGGCGCGACCGCCGGCATGGTCGGCATCTTCAACCCCGAAGGCTGGCCCGAGGCGGAAATCGGCTGGGACCTGTTCGAGGGCTTCGAAGGCCGCGGCTACGCGACCGAGGCGGCGCTCGCCACCCGCGGTTTCGCCTATGGCACGCTCGGCATGAAGACGATCATCAGCCTGATCAAACCGGCGAACCTGGCCTCGGCCGGTGTCGCGCGGCGCATGGGCGCGGTCCGCGAGGGCGGCTTCACCCATGAGCGTCATGGCCCGATGGAAGTCTGGCGGCATCTGTCGCCCGAACAGCTGAAGGAGATGGCCGCATGACCGAAGACGTCGTCGCCCGCGCCGCTGCCCTGCTGAAAGAGCACCGCGCCTCGATCGACCGGCTGGACGCGATCCTCGTGTTCACCCTGGCCGAGCGCTTCAAGCATACCCAGTCCGTCGGACGTCTGAAGGCCGAACACGACCTTCCCCCCGCCGACCCCAGCCGCGAGGCGCAGCAGATCGAGCGCCTCGAAGCTCTGGCGAAAGAGGCCGACCTCGATCCCGAGTTCGCCCGCAAGTTCCTCAACTTCGTGATTTCGGAAGTGATCCGCAATCACGAGACCTTTCAGAAATAAGGGCGCCCCGCAAAGGGTTCCCCCACCAGCCATCACAGGAGAAACATCATGGCTATGAAGATCCGGCTCGCCCGCGGCGGTTCGAAGAAGCGTCCCCACTACGCGATCGTCGCGACCGATTCGCGGATGCCGCGCGACGGCCGCTTCCTCGAGAAGCTGGGCACCTACAACCCGCTGCTCGCCAAGGACTCGGAAGATCGCGTGAAGATGGACATCGAGCGCGTTCAGTTCTGGCTCGCCAAGGGCGCCCAGGCGACCGACCGCGTTGCGCGCTTCCTGGAAGCCGCCGGCGTCGTCGCCAAGACCGAGCGCAAGAACATGAAGAAGGCCGAGCCGGGCGACAAGGCGAAGAAGCGCGCCGAGGAAAAGGCTGCCAAGGCTGCCGCTCCGGCCGAAGAATAATCTCCCCGCTCCGACGGAGAGGCGAGACGATGCAGGCCGGGCGGCAACGCCCGGCCTGTTGCGCGCCCGGCGCAGGCGCAACCGGCCCCGACCGCCATTCGGCGCCCGGGCATTCAGCGCCCGGCATTCAATGAAGGATCCCGCCCGTGACCGACCCCCACAGCCCTGATCGCGTCTGCATCGGCGCCATCGCCGGTGCCTTCGGCGTGCGCGGCGAAGTGCGCCTGAAAAGTTTCTGCACCACCCCCGAGGACATCGCCACCTACGGCCCGCTCTGGACCGTGGACGGCAGCCGCAGCTTCACCGTGCAGCTGACCCGGCCGGTGACCGGCGGGCTCGGCGCGCGGCTGTCGGGCGTCACCACCAAGGAAGAGGGCGACGCGCTGAAAGGCGCCACCCTGTGGGCCGAGCGCAGCCGCCTGCCCTCGCTCCCCGACGATGAATTCTACCACACCGACCTGATCGGCCTCGACGTGTTCGACGCGGGCGGCGCGCCGCTCGGCAAGGTGCGGGCGGTGCAGAACTTCGGCGCGGGCGACATTCTGGAAATCTACGCCCCCGGCCGCAAGACCACGCTGATGCTGCCGTTCACCCGCGCGGCGGTGCCCACGGTCGACCTGAAGGCGCGCCGCATCGTCGCCGACCCGCCGGAGGAAACCGAATGAGCTCCGCGGACGACATGAACGACGACGAACCCGGAACCGGCGACGCCCTGCCCGCGCCGCGCGCGGCCTTCCGGGGCGCGCAGAAATTCGCCACGAGCGATTTCACCCCCGCCGAAGACGCTGCCGACGAGAACCCCGCCGACACCGCGCAGACAGCTCCGCGCCACAGCGTTTCGGTGCGCAACGTCGTCACCTCGCTGAAGCGACCTTTGCGCAGTCATGACCTGTTCGAGGAAGCCCTCGCCCCCGCCGCCGGCTGGACCGCGAAGATCGTCACCCTGTTCCCCGAGGCATTCCCGGGCGTTCTCGGCCTGAGCCTGACCGGCAAGGCGTTGCAGGAAAAGATCTGGGCGTTTGAGACCATCGAGCTGCGCCCCTTCGGCATCGGCAAGCACCGCAACGTCGACGACACCCCCGCGGGCGGCGGCGCCGGCATGGTGCTGCGCGCCGATGTGGTCTCGGCCGCGCTCGACCGCGCCGCCGAAGGCACGCCCGACGACCGCGCCGCCTGGCCGGTGATCTACATGAGCCCGCGCGGCCGCCCCTTCACCCAGGCCGACGCGCGCCGCTTCGCCGAAGCCAGGGGCATGACCATCCTGTGCGGCCGATTCGAGGGTGTGGACGAGCGCGTTCTCGAGGCCTATGGTGTCGAGGAAATCTCGATCGGGGATTTCGTGCTGACCGGCGGCGAACTCGCGGCACAGGTCTTGATTGACGCGACCGTTCGCCTTATACCGCACGTCCTAGGGAATCAGGCATCGACAGAGGAGGAGTCTTTCTCCGACGGCCTGCTTGAGCACCCGCAATACACCCGTCCCTCGCTTTGGCAAGGTCGCGCGATTCCGGAGATTCTTCAGTCCGGACATCATGCGAAGATAGAAGCGTGGAAACGGGCCGAGGCCGAAAGGCTGACCAAGGAACGTCGACCCGATCTCTGGCGGGCATGGTGTGCACGGCACGGCATGGACCCGGTTGAAGACCAAGAGCTCTCGGACCGCGCAAACCATTGCGGAACCACCGCAGGCAACACAAAGGACAAGCGATGAACCTGATCGCTCAACTCGAGGCGGAACAGATCGCCGCCCTCGGCAAGACCATCCCGGACTTCAAGGCCGGCGATACCGTGAAAGTCGGTTACAAGGTGACCGAAGGCACCCGCACCCGCGTTCAGATGTATGAAGGCGTCTGCATCTCGCGCAAGGGCGGTTCGACCCTCGCTGCCTCGTTCACCGTGCGCAAGATTTCCTTCGGCGAAGGCGTCGAGCGCGTCTTCCCGCTCTATGCGACGAACATCGATTCGATCGAAGTCGTCCGTCGCGGCCGTGTCCGTCGTGCGAAGCTGTATTACCTGCGCACGCGTCGCGGCAAATCGGCTCGTATCGCCGAAGATACGACCTACAAGGCCAAGGCATAAGGAGCGGTCAGATGAAAGCCGAAATCCATCCCGATTACCACTTCATCACCATCAAGATGACCGACGGGACCGAGTATCAGACCCGTTCGACCTGGGGCAAGGAAGGCGACACCATGTCGCTCGACATCGACCCGACGTCGCATCCGGCCTGGACCGGCGGCAACGCCCGTCTCATGGACACCGGCGGTCGCGTGTCGAAGTTCAAGAACAAGTATGCCGGCCTCGGCTTCTGAGCCTGACGGACACCGGAACGGAAAAGGCGCCTTCGGGCGCCTTTTTTCATGACCGCCCTTTCCAAGCCGGAGCCGACTGGCGATAATGCCGCAGCGTTCCCGGTAGCCGATGGTCATGGCCTCACTCTCCCCCTACAATGTCTTTTGCGTGGCACAGAGCGGCCGTCTGGAATACGAGGCGGTGATCTTCGTGGCCTCGTTCCGCGCCGCGAACCCGGATTTCGCCGGCAGGCTGATCGTGTGCGAACCGAGCGGCGAGAAATGGCCCGAACCCGTGGCGATCTCGGATCCGGTGCGCGATCTGCTGACCGGGATGGGGGCCGAGATCGTCCCCTTCGCCAACCGTCATTTCGGCGCCTCCTACCCGAACGGCAACAAGATCGAGGCGATGGCGGCGCTGCCCGCAGAGCCCTTCGTGTTCTTCGACACCGACACGCTGTTCACCGGACCGCTGTCTTCGGTCGGGTTCGACTTCGACCGGCCCTCGGCCTCGATGCGGCGCGAGAACACCTGGCCCGATCCACCGCTCTACGGGCCGGGCTACAGCGCGATATGGAAACGGCTTTACGATCAGTTCGGGCTGGATTTCGAAAGTTCGCTCGACCTCAGCCAGCCGGACGAGCATTGGGAACGCTACCTCTATTTCAACGCCGGCTGGTTCTTCGGCCGTGATGCCCAGGCTTTCGGCGAGCGGTTCCTGCATTACGCCCACTGGATCCGCTGGAACACGCCTGACGAACTGGCGTGCCAGTCGCTCGATCCCTGGCTCGATCAGATCGCGCTGCCGCTGGCGATCCACAGCTTCGGCGGCGGCCGGCCTGGACCAGAGCTTGCCGGCCTCGACGGCACGGTCAGCTGCCATTACCGCTACCTGCCGCTGCTTTACGCGCGCGAAAGCGATCTGGCGGTCGAGACGCTGGAGCAGGTCACCGCCCCCAACCGGATCAAGAAGGTGCTGCGCGCCTACGAGCCCGCGAAGCGGCTGATCTACCAGCGCAAGGGCCGCAAGATCCGCCAGTCCTTCGACCGCTCGGCGCTGCCGCGCACCGAAAAGGGCCTGCGCAAGGCGATCCAGACCATGGGGCTGTGGCTGCGCTGAACAACGAGCCCTTGCGCCCGGCGCGCGAAAACCTGCCGCCCGGCCCCGCCGCGCGGCAACGGCGCCGCTTTTCACCGCGGCAAATCCGGGCTACCAATAAGACAGAGCAGCCATAAGCGCGGCAGGCCGGTTCCCTGGCCCGACAACGCGCCCCAATTCCGCCGAGACCTATGCCATGAAACCCAGTTTCGCGCTCAATCTTTCGCATGACGGCATCGGCCTGTTGCGACGCGACGGCGAGGTCTGGGTGCCCGTGGGCGAGGTTTCGCTCGACGATCCGGAAATGTCGCGCCGGCTGAGCGCGCTTCGCCGTCTCGCCCACCGCCTCGCCCCACCCGAGGGACTACTGACCAAGGTGGTCATCCCGGCCTCGCAGGTGCTGTATCTCGACGTCGCCGCCCCGGGGCCCAGCCCCGCCGTGCGCCGCAGCCAGATCGAACGCGCGCTCGATGGTGTCACCCCCTACCCGGTCGAGGAACTGATCTTCGACTGGTCCGGCCGCGGCGACGAGGTGCAGGTCGCCATCGTCGCCCGCGAGACGCTCGCCGAAGCCGAGACCTATGCCGAGGACTGGGGCTTCGCGCCGGTCTGCTTCGTCGCCGTCCCCCCCGAAGGCGCTTTCGGCGGCGAGCCCTGGTTTGGCCTGACCTCTGTCGCGGGCCTGCATGTGCCCGAAGGCAAACGCATCAGCCGCGATCAGGATCCGATCCCCGCGGCCGCCTTCGAAGCGGTGCGCGGCATCACCGTCGAACTGCCGCCCGATCTGCCCGCCGCGACCTTGCCCGAAGGGGCAGAAGATCCCACCGAGGCAGAGGAACCCGCCCACGCTGCGGAAATGCCCGAGGAGCCGCCGGCGGATACGCCAGAGCCCGAACCGGCTGAGCCCGAACCGGCTGAGCCCGAACCGACCGCCCCCGAGGCCCCCGAGCCCACGGAACCCGCTGCGGAAATGACGGACGAAGAGGCCGAGCCCGCCCCCGTGCCGGCAGCGGCAACGCGCTCCGAGGCTGCGGAACCGGCAACGACCGTCGAAACGCCGGTCCCCAATCCGACGGAAGATCTCTCCGACACGTCCGACACGACGCAGACCGATTTCGCGCAACCCGCCCCCGAGGCGGGCGAACTCGCCGAAGCCCCGGCGCCCTTCGTGCTGCGCGATGCGGAACCGGCGCAGGTTCCCGGGCCGTCCTCCGAAACCGAAGCCGAAGCCGTGGTGGAGCTGCCCGCCGCAGCATCTGTTGCCGCGCCGGCTGCAGAACCGGACGCCGCCCCCGATGTCGATGTCGCGCCGGAACCCGTGCCCGCCCCCGCTGCGACGGCAGAAGACACAGCCGAAACCGCCGAGGCCCCGCCGGAGGAAGATAGCGCGACCGAACCGGAAACCGACGCGGACGAGGAGGCACCTCCTGCCGCCCCGGACCCCGGCCAGCCCGAACAGGATCTGTCGGCACCGGATCTGTCTGCGCGCGAGGCGGCCGAGCTGGTCGTGGCCATCGCGGCAAAAGCCCGGGCGACGACGCCGGCCACGAATCCCACGCCCTCCGGGGCAGCGTCCAAGGCGACCCCGACGATCTCGGCCAGCCACAAGGCGCCTCAGATCGCCGGGCCGAAGCTCGGTGCGGCGCAGCGGCGCGAGGCCTTCCCGGCCGTGGCCGCCAGAGCCGCACCGATCGCCGAAAATGCGACCCGCCCGGCGAAGGCCGTGCCGCGCGCGCCGGCCGCAACCCGGCCCGAGCCGGTCCCGCCAAAGGGTCTGCCGCCGCAGCTGGCGTTACGCACCGGGGCCGCGGAGCGCCCCGCCGCCGAGGCACAGGATCTGACACCCTTCGGTCAGCGCCGCGCCGCGCGCACCATCGGCGGCAAACCGCGCTATCTCGGGCTGCTGCTGATCGGGGCACTGGTGCTGTTCCTGGCAATGGTTGCCCTCTGGGCGAGTTTTCTGAGCGAGGACAGCTCCCCGCCGGAGACGCAGCCGCCGCCGGTGCAGCAGGGCCTTGCCGAACCGGGCCCTGAAACGGCGCCCGGGCAGACCGCCGAGCAAAACGCCCCCCCCACAGAACCGGCCTCCGGCGAGCAGACCGCCGGGACCCCGACCGCCGAAGATCAGACCGCCGAAGACCAGACCGCCGAAGACCAGACTGCGGCAGATCAGACTGCGGCAGAGCTGGCCGCGGACCTTCCCGAGAGCGCGAGCGCCGGCTCCGCCGAGGAACTGACGACCGCGGAGCCCGCCGCCTCCGAGGCCCCGCAGCCCCCCGAGACCGCCGTCGCGGCGGTCGATACGCCCCTTCCCGAAGCCGCCCCGCCCGAATCCGCCGCCCCGCTGACCGGGCCGACGGCCCTGCCTCTGGGCACGCTGCCGCCGGTGGATCTTGCTGCGCTGGCACCGGCCGCACAGCCCGCGCCGGCCGGGACCGAGCCGGCCCCGCCTTCTGCGGTCGAGCCCCCTGCCGCGGCTCCGGCTCAGGCTCAGGATACCGGAGCCCCTCGTGTCGCGCCGGCCACCCGTCCCGCCCATGTGCCGCAGCCGCGCCCGGAATCGGTGCTGAAGCTTGCCGCCGCGGCCACGCCGGAACCGCCCGCAACCAGCGCTCCGGCCCCGGCAGCAGCCCCCGCACCGGAACCCGCGCCCGATCCCGTTCCGCGCCCGCTCGCCCGGCCCGGCGCGCTGGCCGTGCCACCGCCGCCCGCCGCGGCCGAGGTGGCGACGGCACGTCCGCAAAGCCGTCCCGAACCCCCGATCGTCGTGCCCCCGCCCACCAACGGCGTCAGCATTTCCGTCGTCGCCGCGCAGGTCGCCCGAGAGGAGGCCGCCGCAGCAGCAGCCAAAGCCGAAGCAGCCAGAGCCGCAGCGGCAAAGGCCGAAGCCGCCAGAGCCGAGGCCGAGCGCGCCGAAGCCGAACGTGCCGCCGCAGCCGTCGCCGTCTCGCGCCGGCCCGAAAGCCGGCCGCGCAACTATCGGGATTCGGTCAATCAGGCGCTGGCCGCCGCAGCCGCCTCGGACACCCCGCCGCCCGCCACGCAGCCCGCACCGCGCGCGACCGTTCAGGCGCCGGTCCCGCAGGCCCCCGCCCGGACCCAGACCGCGACCGCCCCGAGCCGCGACAGCACCCCCCCCTCGCAGGTCCAGCTTGACGAGCCGGAACCCGTCGGCCCTGTGCGCGGCACCCCGAGCCCGGCCGCCGTCTCGAAGACCGCGACCGAGGCGAACGCGATCAAGCTGCGCAAGATGAACCTGATCGGGCTGTATGGCACCTCGGAGAGCCCGCGGGCCCTAGTGCGGATGCCGAACGGCAAGATGGTCAAGGTCGGCATCGGCGACGTGCTTGACGGTGGACGTGTTACCTCCATCGGCAACGGCCAGCTGATCTATCAGAAGGGATCGAGCCTTTACGCCCTCGACATGCTCGGCGGCTGAGCCGGCAATCGCCATCACAGCCGCGGCATCGAAGGTCTTGCCCCTTGCCGGGACAGGCGAATCTTCTAGGTTAGTCGCATTCTCCTGACACCGCTCCCCGCGCCCGACGCGGAGACCCGCGACCCGAGCGCCCCAATGACCGCATTCCTGTTCCAGGCCACCATCTATCTTCTTGCCATGGTCATCGCCGTGCCGCTGGCGACGCGGGCGGGGATGGGATCGGTTCTGGGCTATCTGTGCGCCGGCATCCTGATCGGGCCGGTGCTGGGGCTGGCGGGTTCGGACGTCACCGGGCTGCAGCATTTCGCCGAATTCGGCGTGGTGATGATGCTGTTCCTGATCGGGCTGGAGCTGGAGCCGCGCGCACTTTGGGCGATGCGCGACAAGCTGATCGGGCTCGGCGGGTTGCAGGTGGTCGCTACGACCACCGCGGTCACCGCGATCATGCTGGCATTCCATCTGGAATTCGCGACGGCGCTGGCGCTCGGGATGATCTTCTCGCTGTCCTCGACGGCGATCGTGCTTCAGACCATGAACGAGAAGCGGCTGTTGCAGACCGAGGGGGGGCGCTCCGCCTTCGCCGTGCTGCTGACGCAGGACATCGCGGTAATCCCGATGCTGGCGATCCTGCCGCTTCTGGCGCTGCCCGGTGCGCGCGCCGTCGCCCGTGCCGAGGCCGGCGGCACCCATCCCGCGCTGGTCTTCGTCGACCATCTGCCGGGCTGGGGGGTGACGCTGCTGACGCTGGCCGTCGTCGCCTTCATCATCGGTGCGGGGCACTATCTGGTGCGGCCGCTGTTCCGCTTCGTCCACATGGCGCATCTGCGCGAGATCAACACCGCGATGGCGCTGATGATCGTGGTGGGCATTGCCTCGCTGATGAACCTCGTCGGGCTGTCGCCCGCTCTTGGCACCTTCCTTGCCGGGGTGGTTCTGGCCGACAGCGAATTCCGCCATGAACTCGAATCCGACATCGAGCCGTTCAAGGGCCTGCTGCTCGGTCTGTTCTTCATCACCGTGGGCGCGGGCATCGAGTTCAGCGTCATCACCGAGCGTCCGTTCCAGATCGCCGGGCTGGTGATCTTGCTGGTAGCGCTGAAGGCCGGCATCCTGTGGCTCCTGGCGACGGTGTTCAAGCTGCGCGGGCCTGACCGGATGCTGTTCACCCTCAGCCTCGCGCAGGCCGGTGAATTCGGCTTCGTTCTGGTGTCCTTCGCCGTCGGCCAGCGCATCCTGCCGCCGCAGATCGCCGAAAAAGTGCTGGTCGTCATCGCGCTGTCGATGCTGATCACGCCGGCCCTGTTCATCGTGCAGGAAAAGCTGTCGAAGCGGATGCGGCCGGCCGCACGCTCGGCCGACGAGATAGACGATCCGCAGCCGATCATCGTCGCCGGAATCGGCCGGTTCGGGCAGGTGGTCAACCGCATGGTCACCATGTCAGGCTTTCGCACAACGGTTCTGGATACCGACCTGAAAACCATCCAGCTGATGCGCACTTTCGGCTTCAAGGGCTATTATGGCGATCCGACGCGGCCGGATCTTCTGGCGGCAGCCGGTATCGCCAAGGCCAAGGTTCTGGTGGTCAGCCTCGACGACCGCAATTCGGCGACGCGGCTGGTCGCCTATGCCCGGCAGATCCGTCCCGACATCCACATCGTCGCCCGTGCCCGCGACCGCGAGCATGTGTTCGAGCTGTATCGCGCCGGCGCCAATGACATCGTGCGCGAAATGTTCGATTCGAGCCTGCGCGCCGGGCGTTACGTGCTGGAAAACGTCGGGCTGAGCGAATTCGAGGCGGCCGAGCTGGAGAAGCTGTATTTCAAGATGGACCGCGCCGCGCTGCGAGAGCTGGCTCCATACTGGAAACCCGGCGTGCCGCTGTCGGAAAACGCCGATTACATTCACCGCGCCCGAGAGATGAACGCCGAACTGGAAGCCGCGATCATGGAGCGGTTTTCGCATCAGCCGGACGCGACCGAGACCGAGGCCGAAACCGCCGAAGCCGCGATCAAGGGCAAGGAATAGCGGGCGGGGCCGAAAGGCCCCTGCTCCCCGCGCCGTGCATGAAAAACGGGCCCCCGAAAGGGCCCGTTTTTCATGTCGGAAATGGGGGAGCGGGCAAAGCCCGTGTCCCGGATCAGGCAGCGCGGCCGACCAGAACGTCATCGACCTTCTTTGCGGCGCCGGCCTCGTCAGTGCCCGAGACAGCCGCGACTTCGCGGGTCAGACGCTCCAGCGCGGCTTCATAGAGCTGACGCTCGGAATAGGACTGCTCGCGCTGGTCGTCGGCGCGGTGCAGGTCGCGCACCACCTCGGCGATCGACAGCAGATCGCCCGAATTGATCTTCTGCTCGTATTCCTGGGCGCGGCGCGACCACATCGCGCGCTTCACCCGGGCCTTGCCCTTCAGCGTCTCCAGCGCCTTCACCACGACGTCGGGCGTCGACAGCCCGCGCATCCCGATGTCGACGGCCTTGTTGGTCGGAACGCGCAGCGTCATCTTGTCCTTCTCGAACGAGATCACGAACAGCTCGAGGCGCAGCCCGGCAATCTCCTGCTCCTCGATCGAGACGATCTTGCCGACGCCATGCGCGGGATACACAACGAAATCGTCCGGACGGAACTCGGTCTTCCTGGTCTTGGTCATTCAGTCGCTTCCTTGCAGCAGATCACCCGCCATTTCAGCGCAGAAAACCCATCGCGGCGCCCGAAGGCGTCACGCCGGGTGGTCCTGTCACTGGAACTGCCCCGGTGGGCGAGCAGCGTCGCCGGGGGTGGGCTCGAAGAAATTGTAAAAGATATATAGCACGAATCCGGGCATTTTCAAAGCGACGCCTGCGCGGAACAGGGCGGTTCCCTGCGGATTCTGTCGCGAAAATGCGGATTCCGGACCACCCGGCGGGGTTTAGCCGGGCAACTGCGAAATCAAGACCGTCCGGGAATCAGTCACCGGCGCCGGGATTCGGCACGAAATATTTCTCGAGCTTGCCGGTCTCGCCGTCATGCGCCTCGTGATCGGGCAGAGGATCCTTCTTCTGCGTGATCGTCGGCCAGATCTCGGCGTATTTGCGGTTGAACTCGACCCAGGTTTCCATGCCCGGTTCGGTATCGGGACGGATCGCATCGGCGGGGCATTCGGGTTCGCACACGCCGCAGTCGATACATTCGTCGGGATGGATCACCAGGGTGTTCTCGCCCTCGTAGAAACAATCCACCGGGCAGACTTCGACGCAATCGGTGTATTTGCAGGCGATGCAGTTGTCGGTGACGACATAGGTCATGGAAAGCCCCGGTTTTCTGAACGACGGGCGTTACCTAGCCCCGGTCCGCGGCGCAATCAAGGGCCGCATTCCGAGGAAAGACCGGAGCCAATCGCCGACAGCCCGGAACCGGACCGCCGTTCGCGGAAATCACGCTTCGGAAGGACGGGCGTCACCCGCCGGAGCGGCATCGAGGTCGAGAAACAGTGTCGCCGCCTCGGTCGCGGGACCGCGCCGCTCGCCACAGTCGAGGATTCGCAGCAGCCGCACGCGCGAACCGAGCACCACCGTCAGCACATCGCCCGGCCCGACCGAACGGCCCGGACGCAGTGCCTTGGCGCCGTTCACCCGGACATGGCCGGCTCCGACCAGATCCGCGGCCAGCCCGCGCGACTTCACCAGTCGCGCGTGCCAGATCCATTTGTCGAGGCGGATGCGCTCAGCTTTGTCGGCTGCGTCATCGGCCATCGGGGCGGCTTACTTCTTGTCGCGCAGCGCCGCCAGAACGGCGAAGGGGCTGTCCGGGTCGATCGGACGGTCCTTCTTCGGCGGACGGGCTTCGAAGCTGCGGCCACCGTCGCGCTCGTCGTCGCGACGCGGCTTGCCCTTCTTGCCGTCGAACTTGCGGCCGCCCTTGTCACCACCGCGGTCGCCACGCCCTTCGGACTTGCCGTCGCGACGCTTGCCCTCGCCGCCCTCGCGCCCGCCCTCACGGTTGCCCTGATTGCCGTCGCGGCGCGGGCCGCGCTCGGGGCGCGGGTTGCGCGGGCGGGGCGCCCAGGTGAAGGTGTAGAAGGTCTCGATCTCCGGCTCGGCGGCGGCCGCTTCGGCCTCTGCCTCGGCCACGGGCGAGCTTTCTTCCGGGATCGGGTTGGCGGAGGCTGCCTCGGCCGCATCGGCCTCGGGCGCCGTCACGGGCTTCGCCGCCGCATGATGCACCTTCGGACGTTCGCCCGGCTCGGCCTTGTAGCCCAGCCCCTGCATCAGGTCGGCGAACTGCTCCAGCGTCATGCCGGTGATCGACAGCATGTCCGGCGAGGCCTCGAAACCGGCCTTCGAATCCTGGGCGCGCAGCAGATCGGCCAGACGCTCCAGCATGTCGATGCGGATCGCGCGGGCACCGGCCGGACGATAGCCCGACAGCGTGTAGGCCGAGGCCGGAACCTCGGCGATATGCGGGATCGTCACCAGACCCGGAGGCGGGCTTTCCGGGAACTCGGCCAGACCGTCCCACAGCGAGGACAGCACCAGACGCAGACGCGTCGGCGCGGGCTTCAGCAGCAGCGGCATGAAGATCGTATACTGACCGAAGCGCACGCCATGCTTGCGCAGCAGGCCCCGCGATTCCTGATCGAGTTCCTTGACCTCATTGGCCACGGCCTCGCGCGGAATGATGCCCATCCCCTCGACGAGGCGGAAGGCGAAGCCGCGGGCGAGCCCGGTCAGCGTCTCATCGCGGCCCATCGCCAGAAGCGGCTCGAACAGCGCGGCGACCTTGCGGTCGATGAAATGCTGGAGACGACGCTTGACCTTCTCGGCCACGTCCTCGCCGGCTTCCTCGTCGACGAAAGCCTCGACAGCGGGACGGGTCGCATCGGCGCCCTTCACCAGCTTGCCGACGGCGATCTCGCCCCACATCAGACCGCCCTGTTCGGTGAAGTCCATCTCGGTGTCGGGCGCGTTGTAGAAGCGGTCAGCCCTCAGGCTGAACTCGGGCTTCAGCGCCTCGTAAGCGGCACGCGCCAGCGTCTTTGCCTCGTCCGGCGACGCAGCGCCATCCTGGCGGAAGCGGAAACCTTCCAGCCGGCCGACGAACTCGCCTTCGACCGTCACTTCGCCCTTGTCGTTCACCTCGGCCACGAGGGTCTCCTTCTGCTTGAGCCGGCGCAGCAGCACAGAGGTGCGCCGGTCCACAAATCGTTGGGTCAGGGCGCCGTGGAGGGCGTCCGACAGGCGGTCTTCTACAGCGCGCGTCTCGCCGCGCCAATGGGTTTCATCATCCACCCAGCCCTTGCGTTGTGCAACATAGGTCCATGTGCGGATAAACGCCAATCGGCGCGACAGGACGTCAATGTCGCCCTGGGTCTTGTCGATGCGCCCGATCTGACCGGCGAGCCAGTCCGAGGGCACGCCCTTGCCGCTGCGCAAAAAGCCGAAGATCCGCGCCAGAAGCGTGGCGTGTTCGCCCTCCGAGATCGAGCGGAAATCCGGGATCCGGCACACGTCCCACAGCAGGCGCACGTCGTTCGGATGGCGCACGCTGTCGATGATCTCGGGGATCGCGGCCAATGCCTTGAGCGCGCGCAGATCGTCCGCCTCGCGCCCGCGGGTCAGCCATTCGCTCGATGGTTGTTCCTCGAGCGCGCGGATCAGCCGCTCGACCGTGCCGAACTCGAGCCGCGCGTTGCGCCATTGCAGCCGCTGGATCGGGGCGAAGCGATGTTCTTCGACGGCCTCGATCACCTCGGGCGGCAGGGGCGAGGCATCGCCCGTCACCCCGAAGGTGCCGTCGGTGGTGTAGCGCCCGGCGCGCCCGGCGATCTGGCCGATCTCATGCGGGAACAGATGGCGCATCCGCCGGCCGTCGAACTTCGCGGTCGAGGAAAACGCCACATGCCCGATATCGAGGTTCAGCCCCATGCCGATGGCATCGGTGGCGACGAGGTAATCGACATCGCCGTTCTGATACATCGCGACCTGCGCGTTGCGGGTGCGCGGCGACAGCGCGCCCATCACCACCGCCGCCCCACCCTTCTGACGACGCAGCAGTTCCGCGATGGCATAGACATTTTCAACCGAGAACCCGACGATGGCCGAACGCGCAGGCATCCGGCTGGTCTTTTTCGAACCTGCCCAGCTCAGCTTCGACAGCCGTTCGCGGCGCATGAAGGTGACGCCCGGCACCAGCGCGGCGATCGCGGGGCGCATCGTCTCGGAGCCGAGGAACAGCGTCTCGTGCAGGCCGCGGGCGTTCAGCAGGCGTTCGGTGAAGACATGCCCGCGCTCGGGATCGGCGCAAAGCTGGATCTCGTCGAGGGCGACGAAATCGGCGCCGACATCGGGCATGGCCTCGGTGGTGGCGACCCAATAGGCGGCGCGTTCGGGGACGATGCGCTCCTCGCCGGTGACCAGCGCCACGACCGAGGGGCCGCGCGCCGCGACGATCTTGTCATAGACCTCGCGCGCCAGCAGCCGCAGCGGCAGCCCGATGACGCCGGTGCGATGCGCCAGCATCCGTTCGATCGCGTAATGGGTCTTGCCCGTGTTCGTCGGCCCGAGGACCGCGGTGATCCGTCCCGCCATGTTGCGTCCTCCTGCGCGCCGGTGTCGTTCCGGCCTAGAGCGCCTTGCCGGCGCCGGCCCGCTCCAGCCGCGCAATCGAGTCTTTCACATCCTGCTGATGCGGGTTCAAGGCGAAAGACGCCCGGAACGCGGCGAGCGCACGCGGCTGGTCGCCGATCTCCTCGAGGATGGACCCGAGCGAGGCGAGCGCGTCCCAGTGCCGCGGCTCCAGCGCCAGCGCCCGGCCGATGTCGCTGACCGCCGGCCCGAAACGCCCCTCGGCGATATAGGCGGTGGCGAGCTCGGCCCAGCCGGTGGCGAAATCCGGCGCATGATCGGTCAGCGCGGTCAGATGCTCGATGGCGGCATCGGTATCGCCCGAATCGAGCGCATCCTGCCCACGCTGCAACAGCAGATCCATCGAGGCCGAACCCGAGCGCGACCACACCCGGCGGATATCCGATTCGGCGCGCTCCCAGCCGGCGAAGTCGGGATCGGCGAGGTTGCGGAACGCCTGATCGAGGTCCTCATCCTGCGCCGCCGCAGGCTGGCTTGCCCAGACTGCGGCCCCGATCAGGACGGCGAGCACCACCGCGACGGGGCGCAGGCGCGAAAACAGGCTGGAACAACGGCGCATCATGGGCGAAATGTATCGCAAGCACGGCGCCGGGCAAGGCCTGCCGCGCCGACAGGCCCCGAACAGCAAGGCGCGAGGAACGGATATGAGCGATGTGATCGACAAAGCGGTCGAGCGGCTGGCGGTGCGTCTGCCCGAGGGCTTCGAGACCACGGCGAAATTCGTCATCGCCGGCGAGGGCGCGATCATGGTCGATGCGCAGGGCGTGCGCGCCGGCGACGAACCCGCCGCGGTGACGCTGAGTGCCGATACCGCCACCTTCCGCGGCATGTTGGAAGGCCGGGTCAATCCGATGACCGCCTTCATGACCGGCAAGCTGAAGGTCGAGGGGCCGATGACGCTGGCGATGAAGCTCGGCAAGGCGATGGCCTGAGACGGCGCCGGAAACGACACGCTGAAACGACGACGGGCCGCCCGTTTGCTTTCCGGATCGGACCGGCGAGTCAAACCGGCGTGATCGTTCCCATGCCACCGATGGTGATATGGGTGAAGCCGTCCTTCAGCGCGTTCGACCAGGCCTCGGACATGCGGGCGAAGTCGGGATCCTTCTTCTCGATCCGCTTGCGCATGGTGACGCGGCACGCGCCTTCCTCGATCACCGCCATGTCGAGCGGCATCCCCACCGACAGGTTCGAGCGCAGCGTCGAATCCATCGACAGAAGCGCCGCCTTCTGCCCGTCTTCGAGGCTCGTCGCCATCGTCACCACCCGGTCGAGGATCGGCTTGCCGTATTTGTGCTCGCCGATCTGAAGGAAGGGGGTGTCCTCGGTCGCCTCGATGAAATTGCCTTCCGGGTAGATCAGGAACATCCGCATCGCGCCGCCGCGCCGCTGACAGCCGACGATCATCGAGGCCGAGGTAGAGACCTTCGAGGCCTCCATCTTCGCATCGATGTCCTGTTTGACCGAGGCGAGCGTGCTGCCGATGATCTCGGCCGCCTTCAGCATCGTCGGCGCCATCATGATCGAGGTCTCGCCCGAGGCATCCTTGTCGTCGATCGCCTCGCGCAGACGCGCCATCGTCGTCTGCGTCACCGACAGCGACCCGGCCGTCAGGATGGTGATGACCCGTTCGCCCGGTTCCTCGAACACGAACATCTTGCGATAGGTCGCGATATTGTCGAGGCCGGCATTGGTGCGCGTGTCGCTCAGCATCACCATGCCCGCATTCAGCAGCAGACCGACACAATAGGTCATTCTTTACCCCGGAAAAGCGGAACGATCCCGTTCTAACTATTGCTGGACCTGACCGAGGGCAACCGAGACTTCCATCTCCTCGCGCCCCTCGCCCTGGGCGATGCCGCGAATCGGTGCCGCCTCATGCGCGTCGAGCCCGGAGCCGAGCCGGATGTAATTGCTGTCGGCGCAGCATACGTTCGCCGCGTCGAAGCCGATCCAGCCGATGTTGCCCACCCAGATCTCGGCCCAGGCGTGGGCCGCCTCATGCGGCGTGCCATCGGTCGTGGCGTGCAGATAGCCCGAGACATAGCGTGCCGGCATCCCCACCGCGCGGGCACAGGCGATCAGCGCATGGGTATGGTCCTGACACACGCCCTCGCCCTGTTCCAGCGCCTCGGCGGCGGTGGTGCGGGCATGGGTGACGCCCGGCACATAGGCGATGGCCTCGCTCACTGCATGGCTGAGCCGGTGCGCCCGGTCGAGGTTATCTGTCGTCCCGGCGCTCGCCGTCTCGGCCAGATCGCGCAGCGCATCGTCAATCCATGTGGCGTCGGTCTCGCGCAGATAAGCTAGCGGGTTCACCACCTCGCGGTGGCCGCGCAGCACGCCCGCGGTGTCGGTGGTCTCGATCTCGCCCGAGACCAGAACGCGGACCTCCTCGACCGGGCCACGCAGCGACCAGCCCTCCACCTTGTCGCCGGCGCCGTCGCGGAAACTGCCGCCGCGCAGCCCGCCTTCGACCGAGACATCCCAGCGGACCGCCCGCTGACCGTCGAACCGCGAGGGGAACAGCCGCAGCGACTGCACCGCGAAGCGCATCGGCGCGTCGTAACGATAGGTGGTGACGTGATTGACGCTCAGGATCATCGCGCCTCTCCGCTCAGATATGCGTTGTAAACCATGTCGCTCAGCTCGCCGACATCGCGGATGAAGCGGGTGAGGAACTCGTGCAGACCTTCCTCGAAGATCTCCTCGGCGCGCAGCTCGGCCAGTTCGGCGACGAGCGCGCGGGCCCGCATCTGCTCCGGGCCCGACTTGCCATAGGCCTCGGCAAGCGCCTCGAGGCTGTCCGAGGCGGCGGTGATCGCCGCGATCAGCGCCCTCGGCGACTGCCGGTTCAGGATCAGGAAATCGGCGATCTTGGCGGCGGTGATCTCGCCGCCATAGGCCCAGTGGAACGCCCGATGCGCAGACAGCGCGCGCAGCAGAACCTGCCACTGGTAATTGTCGAGCCCGGTGCCGACGAAATCCACCGCCGGCAGCAGCACGTAATATTTCACGTCGATCAGCCGCGCGGTGTTGTCGGCCCGTTCCAGCGCGAAACCGAGGTTCAGGAAATCATACCCGTCATTGCGCAGCAACGTCGCCTCGATCGCGCCGCGCACCAGCGCGGACTGACGCATCGTCCATTCGGTCAGCTCGGTCAGCTCGATTTCCGAGCGCGGTTTGCGTTCGAGCTGGCGGATTTCCTGGAACGCCATGTTGAGCGCGTCCCACACCTGCGCGGTCAGCGCCGTGCGCACGATCCGGCCGTTCTCGCGCGCCCGTTCGATGCAGGAAATCACCGAGGACGGGTTGTCGCGGTCGAAGAACAGGTAGCTTTCGATGTTGCGCTGGATCGGGTCGCCGTATTTCTCGGCGAAGCCCTCGGCCGTGCCCGAGGCCTGAAGCAGGCTCTCCCATTCGCTGCGATAGCCGTGCCCCGAAGAGGGGATCAGCGCGATCCGCGCGCCGACTTCCAGCAGGCGCGACATGGTTTCGGCACGTTCGATGTAACGCGCGATCCAGAAAAGGTTTTCCGCCGTCCGGCTCAGCATGTCGTGTTACTCCGCCAGAACCCAGGTATCCTTGACCCCGCCACCCTGCGACGAGTTCACCACCAGAGAGCCATCTTTCAGCGCCACGCGGGTCAGACCGCCCGGCACCAGCTCGATCTTCTCGCCAACGAGGCAATAGGGCCGCAGATCGACGTGACGCGGCGCGATGCCTTCCTCGACGAAAGTGGGCGTCGTCGACAGGGCCAGCGTCGGCTGAGCGATGTAATTGTCGGGGTTCGCCTCGATCTTGGCGCGGAAGGTCTCGATCTGCTCCTTCGTCGATTTCGGACCGACCAGCATCCCATAACCGCCCGAACCGTGGACCTCTTTCACCACGATCTCGGCGAGATGTTCGAGAACGTATTTCAGATCGTCGGGCTTGGCGCATTGCCAGGTCTGCACGTTCTGCAAGATCGGCTCTTCGCCGAGGTAGAAGCGCACCATCTCGGGCACATAGGTATAGATCGCCTTGTCGTCGGCGACACCCGCGCCCGGCGCCGAACAGATCGTCACCCCACCCGAGCGATAGACATCCATCAGCCCCGGCACACCGAGCATCGAATCGGGCCGGAAGCACAGCGGATCGAGGAAGGCATCGTCGAGCCGGCGATAGATCACGTCGAGCTTCTTCGGGCCCTCGGTCGTGCGCATCCACACGAAGCCGCCCTCGACGAACAGATCCTGGCCCTCGACCAGCTCGACGCCCATCAGATCGGCGAGGAAGCTGTGCTCGTAGTAAGCCGAGTTGAAATGACCCGGCGTCAGAATCGCCAGCGTCGGCTCGCGGTCGCATTTCGCCGGCGCGACCGAGGCGAGCGTGCGGCGCAGCGCATCGGCATAGCCATCGACCGGCTCGATCCGGTTCTCGCGGAACAGCTGCGGGAACATCCGCATCATGATCTCGCGGTTCTCCAGCATGTAGCTGACGCCCGAGGGGGTGCGGCAGTTGTCTTCGAGCACGAAGAATTCATCCGGCCCGGTGCGCACGATGTCGATGCCGACGATGTGGGAATAGATGCCGCGCGGCGGGGTGAAGCCCGCGACGGCGCGCTCATAGGCCTCGTTCTGATAGACCAGAGCGGCGGGAACCTTGCCGGCCTTGACGATCTCGGCCCGGCCATAGACGTCGAGCAGAAAGGCGTTCAGCGCGCGGGCCCGCTGCTTTATGCCCTTTTCCAGCTTGCGCCATTCCGCCTGGGCGAAGACGCGCGGAAACATGTCGAACGGGATCAGACGGTCCGGGTCTCCGCCTTCGCCATAGACCGCGAAGGTGATGCCGATGCGTCGAAACAGCGCCTCGGCCTCGGCCTGCTTCATCTGGCGAAGTTCCGCAGGCATACACTTGGTCCAGTTCTCGAGCCGTGCGTAGGGCGCGCGAACCTTTCCGGTCTCGTACATCTCGTTGAAATAATCGGTCATGGCGGTGATTCCTCCGGCCTTGCTTGCAGATTAAGCAGCGGTTTCGGGGAGTAAAAGCCGAGGCCGTCAGTTATCGGATTTTCCGGGAAATTTCGCACAAATTTGCGCCTTTAGATTATATTTTACGCATATACCCCGATTGAA
Organism: Paenirhodobacter enshiensis; assembly: GCF_000740785.1. Taxonomy (GTDB): domain Bacteria; phylum Pseudomonadota; class Alphaproteobacteria; order Rhodobacterales; family Rhodobacteraceae; genus Rhodobacter; species Rhodobacter enshiensis. The sequence goes on from NZ_JFZB01000035.1 coordinate 52,257, forward strand.
AGCCACAGGATAGCTAGCGAGGTGCTTAAGAATGCGTCAAATCCGCATTTCCAGGGTCTTTCCGGGTGGCCAGGGCTTCGCCCGCCGCCCTTGAAGGTCGCGCCCGGCTGCGCCTATCTGAAGACCGAGCAATTCATGAGGACGCCATGTTCAAAAGCCTTCCGCTGCCCCTTTCCGATGCGAACGCCACTGCCGGGGGCGGAGCGAACGCCTTCGGCGACCTGCCCGAATGGGATCTGAGCGATCTTTACCCCGCCCCCGACGCGCCGGAACTCGCCGCCGATATGGACTGGCTGGAGGCCGAATGCGCCGCTTTCGCCAATGACTATCAGGGCAGGCTCGCCACGCTCGACGCCGCGGCGATGACGGAGTGCATCCATCGTTATGAGAAGATCGCCACCGTCTCGGGCCGGGTGATGTCTTACGTGGGGCTGCGCTATTACCAGCTGACCACCGACGGCGCGCGCGCCAAGGCGCTCTCCGATGCGCAGGACCGCATCACCACCTATACCGCGCCCCTGGTGTTCTTCTCGCTCGAATTCAACCGCATCGATGACGCGGTTTACGCCGCGCTGTTCTCGGCCGGGGACCTCGCCCGCTACAAGCCGGTGTTCGACCGGATGCGCGCGACGAAGCCCTATCAGCTGTCGGACGAGCTGGAGAAGTTCCTCCACGACAGTTCCGTCGTCGGCGCCGCAGCCTGGAACAGGCTGTTCGACGAGACCGAGGCCGGCCTCGAATTCGACGTTCAGGGCGAGAAGCTGAACCTCGAAGCCACCACCACCCTGATGCAGGATCATGACCGCGCCAAGCGCGAGGCCGCCGCGCGCGAGATGGCCCGCGTTCTGAACCTCAACATCAAGACCTTCGCGCGGATCCACAATACCCTCGCCAAGGAGAAGGAGATCGAGGACCGCTGGCGCAAGATGCCCTCGCCGCAGTTCTCGCGCCACCTGTCGAACGATGTCGAACCCGAGGTGGTCGAGGCGCTGCGCAATGCCGTGGTCGCCGCCTATCCGCGGCTCAGCCACCGCTATTACCGGCTGAAGGCGAAGTGGCTCGGCCTCGACAAGCTGCAGGTCTGGGACCGCAACGCGCCGCTGCCGACCGAGGCGCCGCGCACGATTTCCTGGGACGAGGCCCGCGCCACGGTTCTGGGCGCCTATGCGAAATTCTCGCCGCACATGGCGGAAATCGCCCTGCCGTTCTTCGAAAAGGGCTGGATCGACGCGGCGGTGAAGCCGGGCAAATCCTCGGGCGCCTTCGCGCATCCGACGGTGACGACTGTCCACCCCTATGTGATGCTCAACTACCTCGGCAAGCCGCGCGACGTGATGACCATGGCGCATGAGCTCGGCCACGGGGTGCATCAGACGCTCGCCGCGAAGCAGGGAGAGCTGCTCGCCGACACGCCGCTGACGCTGGCCGAGACCGCCTCGGTCTTCGGCGAGATGCTGACGTTCCGCGCGCTGCTCGATCAGGCGAAGACCCCGGCCGAGCGCAAGACCCTCCTCGCCGGAAAGGTCGAGGACATGATCAACACCGTGGTGCGCCAGATCGCGTTCTACGATTTCGAATGCAAGCTGCACGCGGCGCGTGCCGAGGGCGAACTGACGCCCGACGACATCAACGCGCTGTGGATGTCGGTGCAAAGCGAATCGCTTGGCGACGCCTTCGAGTTCATGCCCGGATACGAGACCTATTGGGCCTATATCCCGCATTTCGTGCATTCGCCGTTCTACGTCTATGCCTATGCCTTCGGCGACGGGCTGGTGAACGCGCTTTACGCCGCCTACGCGGACGGGCTGCCGGACTTCCAGGCGAAGTATTTCGCCATGCTGGAAGCGGGCGGATCGAAGCACCACAAGGAATTGCTGGCGCCGTTCGGCCTCGACGCCTCGGACCCGGCGTTCTGGGACAAGGGGCTGAGCATGATCGCCGGCTTCATCGACGAGCTCGAAGCCCTCGACGCGCAGGGGGTGTAACCGCCCAAGGGGAGCGCCGGCCTCCGGCGCCCCCCCCGCCATCGTCCGGGGGACCGGCCGCATTTTCCGGCCGGCATATGAAAAGCCCCCCCGACGTTACCGCCGGAGGGGCTCAAAGCCTGTCTGCGAAGAATGACTTACCAGTCTTCGCGGGCCACGATGCGGGTCAGCACCGGCAGCTTGTTCGCGCCAA
>NZ_JFZB01000036.1 GCF_000740785.1 Paenirhodobacter enshiensis
AGCCTGTCTGCGAAGAATGACTTACCAGTCTTCGCGGGCCACGATGCGGGTCAGCACCGGCAGCTTGTTCGCGCCAAGACGCAGCGCTTCACGCGCGGTCTCTTCGTCAACGCCGTCGATCTCGAACATGATACGACCCGGCTTGATCTTGCACGCCCAGTATTCGACCGCGCCCTTACCCTTACCCATACGAACTTCGGTGGGCTTGCCGGTGACCGGCACATCGGGGAAGCAGCGGATCCAGACCCGGCCCTGACGCTTCATGTGGCGGGTGATCGCGCGGCGGGCCGCTTCGATCTGCCGCGCGGTGACGCGCTCGGGTTCGGTAGCCTTCAGGGCGAACGAGCCGAAGTTAAGAGCGAAACCGCCCTTAGCCTGCCCGTGGATGCGGCCCTTGTGCTGTTTGCGGAACTTCGTCCGTTTCGGTTGCAGCATCTCTTATACTCCCTCAGCGCGCGTCGCGACGCGGGCCGCGCGGAGCCGGACCCTCTTGGGCCTCGGCCTGCTTGCGGTCACGCGCCTGCGGATCATGTTCCAGGATCTCGCCCTTGAAGATCCAGACCTTCACACCGATGATCCCGTAGGGGGTCGACGCTTCGTAAAGCGCGTAATCGATGTCGGCACGCAGGGTGTGCAGCGGCACGCGGCCTTCACGGTACCATTCGGTACGCGCGATTTCCGCACCGCCCAGACGACCCGCGACGTTCACGCGGATGCCGAGGGCGCCCATGCGCATCGCATTCTGCACCGCACGCTTCATGGCGCGACGGAACGAAACACGGCGTTCGAGCTGCTGAGCGATCGACTCGCCCACGAGCTGAGCATCGAGCTCGGGCTTGCGGACTTCGACGATGTTCAGGTGCAGTTCCGACTTGGTGAAGTTCGACAGCTTCTTGCGCAGGACTTCGATGTCCGCGCCCTTCTTGCCGATGATCACACCCGGACGCGCAGCATAGATCGTGACGCGGCACTTCTTGTGCGGACGTTCGATCACGACGCGGCTGATGCCGGCCTGCTTCGCTTCCTTCTCGATGAACTCGCGCATACGCAGATCTTCGAGCAGCAGGTCGCCATAGTCCTTCGACTCAGCGAACCAGCGGCTGTCCCAGGTGCGGTTGACCTGGAGGCGCATACCGATCGGATTGACCTTCTGACCCATTACGCACGCTCCTCGAGCTGACGCACCTTGATGGTGATTTCCGAAAACGGCTTCATGATCTTGCCGTAGCGGCCACGAGCCCGCGGACGGCCACGCTTCATGACGAGGTTCTTGCCCACCCAGGCCTCGGCGACGACGAGGCTGTCGACGTCCAGACCGTGGTTGTTCTCGGCGTTCGCGATGGCCGACTGAAGGCACTTGAGCACTTCACCGGCGATACGGCGCTTCGAGAAGGTGAGGTCCGAAACGGCCTTTTCCACCTTCTTGCCACGGATCATCGCAGCCACCAGGTTCAGCTTCTGCGGCGAGGTGCGCAGCATCTTCGCCTTTGCGAAAGCCTCGTTGTCCGCCACGCGGCGCGGATTCTGTTCCTTACCCATGACGATTACTTCCTCTTGGCTTTCTTGTCGGCGGCGTGACCGTAGTAGGTACGGGTCGGCGAATATTCACCGAACTTCTGGCCGATCATTTCCTCGGTCACCAGGACCGGGATGTGCTTCTGACCGTTGTAGACCCCGAAGGTGAGGCCGACGAACTGCGGCAGAATCGTCGAACGGCGCGACCAGATCTTGATCACGTCGCTTTTGCCCGATGCGCGCGCCTTCTCAGCCTTCTTCAGAAGGTAGGCGTCAACGAACGGCCCTTTCCAAACAGAACGTGCCATATCTTAACGACCCTTCTTCACGTGGCGCGAACGGAGAATGTACTTATCCGTCTTCTTGTTCGAACGGGTCTTCTTACCCTTCGTGTCCTTGCCCCACGGGGTCACCGGCGTACGGCCACCCGAGGTCCGGCCTTCACCACCACCATGCGGGTGGTCGATCGGGTTCATCGCGACGCCGCGAACGGTCGGACGGATGCCCTTGTGCCGCATGCGGCCGGCCTTACCGAAGTTCTGGTTCGAATGGTCCGAGTTCGAGACCGCACCGATGGTCGCCATGCACTCCTGACGGACGATGCGCAGCTCGCCCGAGGACAGGCGGATCTGGGCATAGCCACCGTCACGGCCGACGAACTGGGCGTAGGTGCCCGCGGCACGCGCCAGCTGGCCGCCCTTGCCGGGCTTCAGCTCGACGTTGTGCACGATCGTGCCGATCGGCATACCCGAGAACGGCATCGCGTTGCCGGGCTTGATGTCCTGTTTCGCACCGGCGATCACCGTGTCGCCAACGCCAAGACGCTGCGGGGCCAGGATGTAGGCCAGCTCGCCGTCAGCATACTTGACCAGCGCGATGAACGCGGTCCGGTTCGGGTCGTATTCGATACGTTCGACGGTCGCCGGAACGTCGAACTTGCGACGCTTGAAATCGACAACGCGGTAGAGACGCTTCGCGCCGCCACCCTTGTGCCACATCGTGACGCGTCCGGTATTGTTCCGGCCACCCGTTTTGATCAGACCCTCGGTGAGAGCCTTAACCGGGCGACCTTTCCAAAGCTCCGAACGGTCGATCAGAACCAGCCCACGCTGGCCAGGCGTCGTCGGTTTGTACGACTTGAGTGCCATGCTCTCTGTCTTCCGTTGCTTTGGACCAAAGGTCCGTTTCCTCAGGGTCGGGTCGCCCCGTCCCGCTTCACGTTCTCAGCAGTGTGAAAACATAAAAACCGGCGGGCCCGATGGGGGGCCCGCCAGATTCGTTGCCGTCTCTATCAGAGGCCGGTCGACACGTCGATAGTGTTTCCCTCTTCGAGGGTAACGTAGGCCTTCTTGACGTCCGAGCGTTCACCGGCGATCCCGCGGAACCGCTTGGTCTTGCCCTTGGTGATGGTGGTGTTGACCGCCTTCACCTTGACGCCGAAGAGCGCTTCGACAGCTTCCTTGATGACCGGCTTCGAGGCCGACTTGGCGACCTGGAAGACAACCGCGCCGTTCTCCGAGGCCATGGTGGCCTTTTCGGTGATGACCGGCTTCACGATCACGTCGTAGTGTTCGGGCTTCGTGCTCATTTCAGGCGAGCCTCCAGAGCTTCGACACCAGCCTTCGTGATCACGAGCGTGTCACGCTTGAGGATGTCATAGACGTTGGCGCCGATCGAGGGCAGGATGTCCAGGCCTTCGAGGTTGCGCGACGCGACGAGGAAGTTCTCGTTCACTTCGGCACCGTCGATCACCAGAACCTTCTTCCAGCCCAGTTCCTTCGCGGCCTTGGCGAGCAGCTTCGTCTTGGCCTCGGCCAGATCGGCCGACTCCAGAACGACGAGGTTACCGGCCTTCGCCTTGGCCGAAAGCGCATGCTTCAGGCCGAGAACGCGGAACTTCTTGGTCAGATCGTGGGCGTGCGAACGGGGCGTCGGCCCCTTGTAAACGCCACCGTGACGGAAGATCGGCGCCTTCTTGGAACCGTGACGTGCGCCACCGGTGCCCTTCTGGCGGTAGATCTTCTTGGTCGAGTAGGAGACGTCCGACTTGCCGAGCACCGAGTGGGTACCCTGCTGAGCCGCAGCGCGCTGCCAGCGGACGACGCGGTGCAGGATGTCCGCACGCGGCTCCAGACCGAAGATGTCATCCGACAGTTCGATTTCGCCGGCCTTGCCAGCGTCGAGCTTGATCACATCGAGTTTCATGCTTCACCCCCTTCGACCGGAGCTTCGGCCGGAGCAGCAGCAGCCTTCAGAGCGGCCGGCATCGGAACGTCCGACGGCAGCGGCTTCTTCACGGCGTCCTTGATCGTGACCCAGCCGCCCTTGGCGCCCGGAACCGACCCCTTGACCATGATCAGGTCACGGGCGGCATCGGTCTTGACGACCTGGATGTTCTGCGTGGTGACACGCACGGCACCGAGATGGCCAGCCATCTTCTTGCCCTTGAACACCTTGCCCGGATCCTGGCACTGGCCGGTCGAACCGTGCGAACGGTGCGAGATCGACACACCGTGCGACGCACGCAGACCGCCGAAGTTGTGGCGCTTCATCGCACCGGCGAAACCCTTACCGATCGAGGTGCCGGCGATGTCGACGAACTGACCGGCAGTGTAGTGTTCGGCCGAGATTTCGGCGCCCACTTCGATCAGGTTGGTCGGATCAACGCGGAACTCGACGAGCTTGCGCTTCGGAGCGACGTTAGCCTTGGCGAAATGACCGCGCAGAGCCGCGGTGGTCCGCTTCGCCTTGGCGACACCGGCACCGAGCTGAACGGCCGTGTAGCCGTCCTTGTCCTCGGTCCGCTGTGCCACGACCTGCAGCGCATCGAGCTGCAGAACGGTCACCGGAACCTGCTTGCCATCTTCGAGGAACAGCCGGGTCATGCCCAGCTTCTTGGCGATAACACCAGAACGCATGGCGACCTCCTAGACCTTGATCTCGACGTCGACGCCAGCGGCGAGGTCGAGCTTCATCAGCGCGTCCACGGTCTGGGGAGTCGGGTCGACGATGTCGAGAAGACGCTTGTGCGTGCGGATTTCCCACTGGTCGCGCGACTTCTTGTCGATGTGCGGACCACGGAGAACCGTGAATTTCTCGATCTTGTTCGGGAGCGGGATGGGCCCGCGCACCTGAGCACCCGTACGCTTCGCGGTGTTCACGATTTCCTGGGTGCTGGCATCCAGCACGCGGTAATCGAACGCCTTGAGCCGGATGCGAATGTTCTGACCAGTCATGTAGTCTTGCCTCTCGCAGGGGCTTTTCGGTTGAGAGGCAGACACCGCCGAATGCGACGCCTGCATCGAACCACAATCTCTTGGAGATCCGGCCTCCCCTACGGATGGTGGCCGAGTCTGTCAAGAGAAAATGGTGCGCCCGAAGGCGCACCATCCATTTCGTTCAGCAATCGCCGGCGTTTCCGCCGGAGAGATTACTTGAGGATCTTCGAGACGACGCCCG
>NZ_JFZB01000037.1 GCF_000740785.1 Paenirhodobacter enshiensis
AAACTGTCCGGAAAATGGGGACCACCTCAAAGGGATGGGGAGTAGCTCACGTCTGACGCAAGTTGCCCGGGAGATCGACCTCCAGATCGTGACGGCCCAGTTGAACAGTCCCGAGCGACTGGCGCATTTCTTCGGTCAGGTGCTTCAAGAGGTCGGACAACGAGTGCGGCTTGTGGAGAGCCTCGACTATCGGGCGGACCGCCTGGGATCTATCTTCAGCTATTTCAGGCGCAACCCGGACGAAGCCTTGCTCTACGCGAGAACTGCCGACCATCCCGCAGATCAGGAAGCAATCGCAAACCGTGCCTATGCGGACTGCAACGGGAATGGGAATGTCGAGAGTGGTGACGGGTGGAGATTCCGCGGACGCGCCCTTAAGCAGGTCACCGGTCGCGCGAATTACCGAGCCTTCACCGAAGATCATGCTCAAATGTTCGGTGAGCAGATCGACTTCGAGGCTGAGCCGGACTTGCTGGAAACACCACGCTACGCCGTTCGTTCGGCCCTTTGGTTCTGGCACGCCAACGATCTCTATTCGCTCGCGGACGCAGGTATCAACCGCGCTGCCGCCGACAGCATTACAGCGATCATCAATCGTGGGACGGATTCCTATGAGCAACGCCGGGAAAACATTCGTCGGCTGAGCGAGGCGGAGGTTTTCGCAAACGTCTGTCGTTTTCCGTCTCTCGCCCGCGCTTCGAAGACGCGGAATGAGAAACGCTGTCTGGATCCGTGCTGCTCTCTTGCTATCGGGCCTCGCCAGTCCATCCGTGGGCCAAACGATCTTTGATGGCCCTTCTGTCGAATCGACGCTGCTAGTTGACCTACGGCCTCGAGGCGAGGATCGATTTGCCATCCATCTGACCGACAAAACGACCGGCCGACAACTGGACTACGAGTTTGACGGCGAGGGCGCGAACGATCCAGAGCCGCTACTGCAATACGTCGGTCATCCTGCTGACGATCGAGTTTCCATGGCGGCATTCATTGCCGCAATACTCCCGCGTCCTTGACACCTACGCCTTCCCAGATCGGACTTGGCGTATATCGATATGACGGCTGGGCCGGTGCCCGACATTGCTATGCGCGACAGCTCTCAGATTGAGACCGAAGACATGCCAATGCAACCACCGATTTTCGCTGAATGCATCTCAGATTACAGCGGAGGCCCGTTTATATTTTAAGTAAAAACAATGGACTATGGCGGCATTGGGGTGGAGAAGGTTGGATTTCAGTCCCACCCCCTTCGCCAGATCCCCCGTATGTATTCAGATATAAACCATTGAGTTGACTTACACTTGTCTTCATGTGCTGCGATGGGCTTAATCCGATGCCGTATTTTGCCGCATATTGCCTTGTTTGTTCGCGCATGGGTTCCAGCGTTTCTTCGGCTGTCGGCCGCGGAACTCGGGTGGCAGCAGATGAGGAGACGCGAAGGCGTTTCAACAACTCGGGACTATTCAGAGATATCCTTGGATCACACGCGCGACATCTCGCAGCTTCTGAGCAGAAGGGCCTGATCTCTCATGCCCCAGGCTTCTCCGGAAAAAACGCGGCTCAGTCTGTGGCGAGCCGGCGCACCGCGAGCCAGCTTGCCAGAGCCATCGCCCCCGCGGTCGTCAGGCAAAGCGCAAGCCCGCCAATCTGATAGCTGAGCCCCGACAGAAGCGTTCCGACCAGCCGGCCTGCCGCATTCGCCATGTAGTAGAAGCCGACGTCGCGGGTGATCCTCTCGGCCGATCCAAAGGCGAGGATCAGGTAGGAGTGGACCGAGGAATTGATCGCGAAGACATAGCCGAACAGCAACAACCCGCCGATCAGCGTGGCGCTCAGCCAGGGGGCGGGCCCGCCGGCCATCGCGGCGGCGATCGCCAGCGCGAACGGGATCGGCACCAGAAGCCCGGCCCAGAAGATCGCCTTGCGGATGATCCCGGATTCCGGTTGGCCCCGTGCGCCGAGGATCCGGGGCGCAAGCGCCTGCACCGCACCGTAACCGATGATCCACAGCGCCAGAAAGCCGCCGATCAGGAAGAAGGCGGTGCGGCGTCCCTCGCTCGTGCCGTCGGACAGGGCGGCCTGAAAGTAGACCGGGATGCCGACCACGAACCAGACATCGCGCGCGCCGAACAGGAACAGGCGTGCCAGAGACAGCCGGTTGACCCGTGCGTCCGTCGCGCGCCAGCCGCCCCAGGATTCGTCGGATTTCATCCGCCCCGGCAGACCCGACGGCAGAAACATCATGACCGCCGCCAGAATGAGCGCGAGCACGGCCGCCATGCTCCAGACCGCGGCCCGGAACCCGACCAGCGCAAGCAGCATTGCCCCGAGGAAGAACCCCAGGCCCTTCACCGCGTTCTTCGATCCGGTCAGCGCCGCGACCCAGCGAAACAGACCGCCATCTTCCTTCGGAGCCAGCAGTTTCACCGCGGATTTCGAGGACATCTTGGCCAGGTCCTTGGCCACGCCCGAAACCCCCTGAACCGCCATCACGAAGACGACCGAGGCCGCGACTCCCCAGGACGGATCCAGCTGCGCAAGGGCCACGAGCGCCCCGATCTGCAACGCCAGCCCGCCATGCAGCGTGGCCGCCAGCCCGAACCGCGCCGCCAGCCATCCGGCGCCCAGATTGGTCGCGATCCCTGCGGCCTCATAAAGCAGGAACAGCCAGGCCAGCTGCACCGGCGTGAAGCCGAGGCTGTTGAACTGCAGCAGCACCAGCATCCGCAACGCCCCGTCGGACGCCATGAAGGCCCAGTAGGCCGCGGTGACGGCAGCGTAGGCGCGCAGCGCGTCTTCCGGCCGATCTGGCCGCGGGGCGCTGTCCCGGCCCGGCCCGCTCACAGCGATGCCGCGACCATGCGCGCGATATCGGCAAGCCGGCAGGCATAGCCCCATTCGTTGTCATACCAGGCGCAGACCTTCACCTGCGTGCCGTCGATCACCATGGTCGAGGGGCCATCGACGATGGCCGACCGGCGGTCGTTGGTGAAGTCGCTCGACACCAGCGGGCGGGTCTCGAAGCCGAGGATGCCGCTCAGCGGCCCCTCGGCGGCGGCGGCGGCGAACAGCGCGTTCACCTCCTCGGCCGTGGTCGGCCGGGCGACCTCGAACACGCCCTCGGTGAAGGACGCATTCAGCAGCGGTACGCGGATGGCATGGCCGTTCAGGCGGCCTTTCAGCTCGGGGTAAATCAGTGTGATCGCCGTGGCCGAGCCGGTCGTCGTCGGGATCAGGTTCGTCAGCGCCGAACGCGCCCGGCGCAGGTCCGCCGACGGGCGGTCCGCGATGGTCTGGGTGTTGGTCGCGTCGTGGATCGTGGTGATCGAGCCGTGCCGGATCCCGAGCGCTTCATGGATCACCTTCACCAGCGGGGCCAGACAGTTCGTGGTGCAGGACGCCGCGCTCAGCAGCGCCTGCGATCCGTCGTAAAGGTGCTGGTTCACCCCATAGACAAGATTGAGGGCGCTGTCCTCCTTCACCGGGGCCGAGACCACGACCTTGCGCACCCCGGCGGCATAGTAGGGCGCGACCTTCGCCGCGGTCCGGAACGCGCCGGTGCAGTCGATGACCATATCGACGCCCATCCGGGCCAGCGGAAGGGCGTCGATGCTGCGCTCATGCGTCAGGGGGACGGTCCGGCCGTTGAGGACAAGCGCCTCGTGTGCCGCGCTCACCGGCGTGGGCCAGCGGCCGTGAACGGAGTCGAACTCCATCAGCAGCGCGTGTTGCCGCGCATCTCCGATCGGATCGTTGAGCAGCACGATTTCGCCCCCGGTTCCGGTATCGGTCAGCTCGCGCAGCAGAAGTTTTCCGATCCGGCCGAGGCCGTTGATGGCGATGCGGGGCAGGGGATGTGTCATGGGGTCAGGCTTTCCGTGGGGTTTCGCTTTCGGGTGCGGCGCCGAGCGCATCGACCCGCGTTTGCACCGACATCCGGCCGAGGCTTTCGACGGGCAGTTCGGCGAATGCGATGATCCGGCGGCGCAAAACGGCGTAGCTTTGGGCGAAGGCCAGGGCCTTTTCGGCCTCGGTGCCGGTGGCCTTCACCGGATCTGGCAGGCCCCAGTGACCGGCGATCGGTTGTCCGGGCCAGGGCGGGCAATCCTCGGCCGCGGCGGTGTCGCAGACGGTGAACACGAAATCCATCACCGGCGCGCCGGCGCGGCGGAACTCCGAGACATGCTTGGCCCGCAGTCCTGAGGTGTCATGTCCGTTGCGCCGCAGCACCTCCAGCGCGAAGGGGTTCAGCGCGCTGTTGGGGCGCGTGCCGGCCGAGAACGCCCGGAACCGACCCTTTCCCAGATCGCGCAACAGCGCCTCGGCGAAGATCGAGCGGGCGGAGTTGCCCGAGCAGATGAACAGCACGTTGAACCCGGCCTCGGGGCACGCCATCGGGGCGGCCTGCGTGCCGGCAGGGGGCAGGGCTGGCAACAGGTCCGGCCGGGCCCGGCCCACATCGAGCGCGAGATAACCGATCAGCCCCTCGGTCACGCCGAGATCGACCGCGTAATACAGTGACCGTCCCTGCCGCTCGACCCCGACAAGGCCCGAGGCCGTCAGCTCGGCCAGATGATGCGAAAGCGTGTTCTGCTTCATCCCGAGCGCCTCGGCGATCTCGGTCGGGCGCACGCCCTGCGGGGCGAAGCGCATCAGCAATCTGAACACCGCAAGGCGGCCCGGATGTCCCAGGGTGGCAAAGGCGAGAGTGGCGCGATTCTGTTCCATATTTCCAGATTAATGGAAATGATTGATCGCGTCGAATGAAGGTTTCATGACAATCCCGGCCGGAGATGTGCCGCCGGACCCGGCGCAGGCTGAGGCCGTCGCGCAAGGATTGCCGCGTTTACACCACAGCATTCGCACTCATTGAGCGGATCTTATGTCTGGGAGGACAGGCTGTCGCCTTACTGTCGGTCCACCACTTTCCCGTTGTAGAACAAGGGATAAGTGGTGGGTGACCCTGGAATCGAACCAGGCGTGGGTCTCCCCGGCGGAGTTACAGTCCGCTGCCGCACCTTGCAGCTCGTCACCCGACGTGGCGCTGAATATCCGGGGGTGCACAGAGCGTCAAGCGGCTTTTTTACCCCGCATGACATGCGCCCCTTGCCAAAGCGGACGCGAGGCCTCAGGTAGGGGCCAACGAAAGGTCTGACGATGAAAAAGCCGGATTGGGTGATCGACAAGGAACGCGCCAAGCGCGCCGCGGCGGCGGAAACCGTGTGGCTGTTCGGCATTCACGCGGTGCGCGATGCGCTGCTGAATCCGAACCGCGAGCGGCTGCGTCTGGTGCTGACCAAGAATGCCTCGGACCGTCTGGGCGATGCCGTGGCCGCCGGCGGGCTGGAGCCCGAGATCGTCGAGCCGCGCAATTTCGACAAGGTGGTGCCGATCTCGTCCGATTCGGTGCATCAGGGCGCCGGGCTCGAGGTCCGTCCGCTCGACTGGGGCAAGCTCGACGACGTGGCGCTGACCGGGGCCGGGGCGCCTCTGGTCGTGCTGCTCGACCGGGTGACTGATCCGCACAACGTCGGCGCGATCCTGCGCTCGGCCGAGGTGTTCGGTGCCCGCGCCGTGGTCTCGCCCGCCCGTCATTCCGCCCCCGAAACCGGCGCGCTCGCGAAGACCGCTTCGGGCGCGCTGGAGCGTCAGCCCTATCTGCGGGTGACCAACCTCGCCGCCGCGATGACCGAGCTGCGCGAGATGGGCTATGTTCTCGTCGGCCTTGCCGGCGAAGCCGAGATGACCCTCGCCGAGGGCCTCGCACAGGTCGGCAAGCGCCCTGTCGGGCTGGTTCTCGGCGCTGAGGGGCCGGGGCTGCGCGACAAGACGCGCGAGACCTGCGACATGATCGTGCGCATTCCCTTCGCGGGGGCCTTCGGCTCGCTCAACGTCTCGAATGCGGCGGCCGTGTCGCTTTATGCGGCCGCGAACCGCTGATCTGTCGGCGGCGCTGCATCTTATCCCGGGGCAGCGCAAGCGAAAAACATCACATTCTCGGCATATTTTTTCGATTCGCCCTTTAAAGGTGCGACTCATGTCTTATGTTGGAAATCAGAAGAGCGGCTTTGGAACCGCCGCCCTTCCAGTTCACTGTCCCTCGTTCCGCCACTTGAGCGCCCGGCCTTCTTGGCTCGGGCGCTTTTTTCTGATCTTTTCGGCGTTCGGGGGCCGGTCTCGGGCCTCGTTCCCATTCCGGAGACCGTCATGACCGATGCCCAAATCCGCGAGATTCTGCAAGACACCCGGGTGATCGCCATCGTCGGACTGTCGGCAAAACCCGAGCGGCCGTCTTTCCACGTAGCGGAATTCCTGCAGCGCAGGGGCTACCGGATCGTTCCCGTCAATCCGGGCCTCGCCGGTCAGACCCTGTTCGGCGAGAGGGTTTATCCCGATCTCGCAGCCATCCCCGAAGATGCCCATGTCGACATGGTCGATATCTTCCGCGCCTCCGAAACTGTCCCGGCCATCGTCACCGAGGCCCTCGCTCACCTGCCGGAGCTTCGCACGATCTGGACCCAGCTCGGGGTGATCAGCCCCGAGGGTGCCGCGACTGCCCGTGCCGCCGGCAAGCGGGTGGTGATGGACCGATGTCCGAAGATCGAATACCCCCGCCTGATCGGCTGAGGCTGTCGCGATGATGCTATCAGCCCGCCGCCGCGTCACGAAGCGTGACCGCACAGAGGGGCGCTGCCCCTCTTGCCCCTGCGGGGCAATTCACCCCGGGATATTTATGGAAAGATGAAAGGTGCAGGGTGCGCTTCCTCTTTCATCTTTCCATAAATATCCCGGGGGTGAGGGCCGCAGGCCCGAGGGGGCAGAGCCCCCTTCTTTGCTTCTTGTGGAGCGGAGCCCCGGTTCTCAGGGTCATTCCGTGAATTCCGCCGGTTCCGCTCCGGTGATGCGCAGCAGCGTCGCGGGCGCGATCTCGAAAATATGGTGCGGCGTTCCGGCCGCGGCCCAGATCGTGGCGAAATCGCTCAGCCGCGGATCCCAGAAGCAGCGGATCGGGGTCAGATGACCGACCGGAGATACACCGCCGATGGCGAAGCCGGTCTCGGCCCGGATCTGTGCGGCATCGGCCTTGCCAAGCGGCTCGCCCGCGACCGAACTTGCCTTTTCGGCGCTCACCCGGTTGCCGCCTGCGGTCAGGAACAGGATCACCCGCCCGCTGTTTTCACCGCGAAAGATGATTGACTTGGCGATCTGATCGAGCGCGCAACCCGCCGCTTCGGCCGCTTCGGCCGCCTCAGCGGCGGTGCGGGCCTGAGAAACCTCGCGGATCTCCACCGCGACACCTGCCGCGTCAAGGGCGGCCCTCACCCGGTTGAGCGATTTGCTCATCTTGCTCTCCATGTTCCTGACCCTCCGGGGTCTAGCGCGCCGCGTCACGCTCCGAAACCCACTTCTGCCCCGGCGCAGGGGCGGCTATCGTGGCACCATGTGTGCCGATTTCGTTTCCGCCCTGAGCCGTTGCCCGCTTCCCTTCGACAGGGAGCGCGGCGCCGATGTCGTCAAGAGCTTCGGGCCCGCCCCTGAACCCCTGCGTGCGCTGATCGCGGGCGCGGCCGGCAGCTCGCCCTTCCTCGCCGCGCTGATCGAACGCGAAGGCGAGTGGTTGTCAGGGGCGCTCGCCGGCGATCCTTCCTCGGCGCTCGCGGCGGAACTCGACCGGATCGGCACCGTTGTCCCCGATACCCTCGGGGCGGAGCTGCGCCGGGCCAAGCGCCGGATCGCCGCGCTGACGGCACTGGCCGATCTCGGTGGGGTGTGGACGCTCGAACAGGTGACGGGCGCGCTCAGCCGTCTCGCGGATCGCGCGGCCGATCTCGCATTGCGTCATTTCGTCGGCGAGGAAATCCGCCGCGGCCGTCTGCCCGGCCAGACCGAAGCCGATATCGCGACGGCTGGCGGCGCGGTCGCGCTCGCCATGGGTAAGATGGGCGCGGACGAGCTGAACTATTCCTCCGACATCGACCTGATCTGTCTGTACGACGAAACCCGTTACGATCCGGCCGACCGGGTCGAGGCGAGGAGCGCCCTTGTGCGTGCCGTGCGCAAGATGGCGGCGCTGCTCAATGACCGCACATCGGATGGCTACGTGTTCCGCACCGACTTGCGGCTGCGCCCGGATGCCTCGGTGACGCCGGTGTGCCTGTCGATGGCCTCGGCCGAACTGTATTACGAATCCGAAGGCCGCACCTGGGAACGCGCCGCCTATATCAAGGCCCGCCCCTGCGCCGGCGACATCGCGGCCGGCACCCGCTTCCTGCACGAGTTGACGCCCTTCGTCTGGCGCCGGCACCTCGATTTCGCGGCGATCCGCGACGCCCACGACATGCGGCTGAAGATCCGCGATCACAAGGGGCTGAACGGGCCGGTGGTGGTGGCGGGGCACAACCTCAAGCTCGGCCGTGGCGGCATCCGCGAGATCGAGTTCTTCACCCAGACCCGGCAGCTGATCTCGGGCGGGCGCGATCCGTCGCTGCGGGTGCGCGGCACGGTGGCGGGGCTCGCACGGCTGGTGGCGGCGGGCTGGGTGCCGGCCGATGTCGCGGCCGAGCTGACCGACCATTACCGCGCGTTTCGCGAGATCGAGCATCGCATCCAGATGGTCAACGATGCCCAGACCCATGTGCTGCCGGCGACGGCCGAAGGGCTTGCCCGTGTCGCCTGCCTGTCGGGGGCCTCGGACGTTGCGGCATGGAGTGCAGAACTGCACGGTCGCCTCCTGCGCGTCGAGACGCTGACCGGCAGCTTCTTCGCCCCCGAGCCGGCCAGCGCGGCACGCCCGGATTTCGACCCGGCGGTCGAGCGGATGATCGAGGGCTGGCGCGGCTATCCGGCGCTGCGCTCGGAGCGCGCGCAGCAGGTGTTCTCTCGCATCGAGCCCGAGATCCTGTCGCGCATGTCGCGCGCCGCCAACCCCGACGAGGCGCTTCGTCAGTTCGACGGGTTTCTTTCAGGTCTGCCGGCCGGGGTGCAGCTGTTTTCGCTCTTCGAATCGAACCCCCAGCTGATCGAGCTGCTGGTCGACATCTGCGCCACCGCGCCCGGCCTCGCGGCCTATCTGTCGCGCAACGCGGGCGTGCTCGATGCGGTTCTGGGGGGCTCGTTCTTCGCGCCCTGGCAAGGGGCTGGTGTGCTGCGCGCCGGGCTCGAGGATGCTTTCGCGCGCGAAGGCGATTACGAAAGCCGGCTTGATGCGGCGCGGCGATGGGCGAAGGAATGGAAGTTCCGCGTCGGCGTGCATCATCTGCGCGGCATCGTCGATGCGGCCGAGGCCGCGCGGCAGTATTCCGATATCGCTTCGGTGGCGATCGCCGCGCTCTGGCCCGAGGTGGTGGCCGAATTCTCCCGCCGCCATGGGCCTCAGCCCGGCCGCGGCGCGGTGGTGGTGGGGATGGGCTCGCTCGGGGCGGAGCGGCTGAATGCCGCCTCGGACGTCGATCTGATCGTGATCTACGACGCCCGCGGCGCCGAGATGTCAAACGGGCCGAAGCCCCTGGCGACGCGACAATATTTCGCGCGGCTGACGCAATCTCTGATCACCGCGATCACCGCCGCGATGCCCGAGGGGAAACTCTATGACGTCGACATGCGGCTACGTCCCTCGGGGCGGCAGGGGCCGGTGGCGACCTCGCTCGAATCGTTCCGCAGCTATCAGATGGACGAGGCCTGGACATGGGAGCATCTGGCGCTGACCCGCGCGCGTCCACTCGCCGGAGAGCCTTCGCTGATGGACGATGTGGAGGCGGTGCGCCTCGAAGTGCTGCGCGAGAAGGGGCGGGAGGCGCGGGTGATGCCCGATCTCGCCGAGATGCGGGCGCGGATCTTCGCGGCCAAGACGCCCGAGTCTGCGTGGGAAGCCAAGATCGGTCCCGGCCGGTTGCAGGATCTGGAGTTGCTGGCGCAAAGCTTCGCTTTGCGTGCGGGCAGCGCCGCGCGCCATGTCGAGCCGCAGCTGAACGTCGGCGCCCGTCACGGGCTGATCTCGCGCGAGGATGCCGCCACGCTTGCCTCGGCCTATCGGTTCCTGTGGCGGCTGCAGGCGGGCGGCAGGCTGCTGACTGACCGGCCCATCGACCCCGAGACCATCGGCGAGGGCGGTCGCGCCTTCCTGTTGCGCGAAACCGGCTGCGAGACTGTGGCGGGCATGGCTACGCGCCTCGCCACGGTTACGGCGCAGGCCGCCGCGATCATCGACCGTGCCGTCGGTCCGGCTCAACAGTGAAGGAAGGCAGGGGCTCTGCCCCTCTTGCCCCTGCGGGGCAATTCACCCCGGGATATTTGAGGAAAGACGAATGGGGCAGAGGCTCCTGCTTTCGATTCGCCTCAAATATCCCGGGGGTGAGGGCCGAAGGCCCGAGGGGGCAGAGCCCCCTATCTTAAACTTTCCAGGGCGCAGAGCCGGCCGCCGGTCAGCGCGGCAGCGCCGCGGCCTCGCGCGCGAGGTCCTCGATCCCCATCCAGTCGCCCGCTTCCATTTTGGCCTGCGGCGCGACCCAGCTGCCGCCGGCGCAGAGCACGTTCTTCAGCGACAGGTAATCGGTCGCATTCGCGAGGCTCACCCCGCCCGTCGGACAGAACCCCACCTGCGGCATCGGCGCGCCGAGCGCCTTGATCGCCGCCGCTCCGCCCGAGGTGCCGGCCGGGAAGAACTTCAGGCAGTCATAGCCCCATTCCATCGCCCGCATCACCTCGGAGGCGGTGACGGCGCCGGGCAGGAGCGGCAGCCCCTCGTCCTCGCAGGCCTTCACCAGCGTTTCGGTCAGCCCGGGCGAGACGCCGAAACGCGCGCCCGCCGCCTTCGCCGCCTTCACGTCCGCCGCAGTGAGAAGTGTTCCCGCGCCGACAGTGCCGCCCTCGACATCGGCCATCGCCCGGATCGCCTCGAGCGCCACCGGCGTGCGCAGCGTGACTTCGAGCGCGGGCAGACCGCCCGCGACCAGCGCACGGGCGAGCGGCACGGCATGGGCCGCGTCCTTCACCACGATCACCGGGATGATCGGGGCGAGGGCGCAGATCCGGCGCGCCTGACGGGATTGCTCTGCTGGGGTCATCGAGGCCTCCGGGGCTGGATTACACGATCACGGCCGCGCCCGAGGTGGCGGGGCCGACGTTACGACGGAATACCGAGAACAGCTCGCGCCCGAGCCCGTGCTCGTTCGCCGAGAGATCCGCTGTGGCGGCGGGGCGGGTCTCGAACCCCTCGCTCAGGCAGTCGAGCGTGCCCGCCTCGGCATCGAGGCGCAGGATGTCGCCGTCCTGCACCTTGGCGATCGGGCCGCCGCCGACGGCCTCGGGGCAGACATGGATCGCCGCCGGCACCTTGCCCGAGGCCCCCGACATCCGCCCGTCCGTCACCAGCGCGACCTTCAGCCCGCGGCCTTGCAGCACCGACAGCACCGGGGTCAGCGAATGCAGTTCCGGCATACCGTTCGCCTGCGGCCCCTGAAAGCGCACCACGACCACGGTGTCCGAGGTGAACTCGCCCGCGGCGAAGGCGGCCTTGACCTGCTCCTGATCGGTGAAGACGCGGCAGGGGGCCTCGATCAGCCGGTGCTCGGGCGCCACGGCCGAGATCTTGATGACCCCGCGCCCGAGGTTGCCCGACAGCTGTTTCAGCCCGCCCTGCGGCTGGAACGGCGCGGCGGCCGGGCGCAGGATCTTGTCGTTCAGGCTGGTCTCCGGGCCCTCGACCCAGCTCAGCCGGCCGTCGATCAGCTTCGGCTCCTGCGTGTAAAGCGCCAGCCCGTCGCCCGCCACGGTGCGGGCATCGGCGTTCAGATAGCCGCCCTTCAGCAGCTCGCGGATCAGGAACTGCATCCCGCCCGCGGCGTGGAAATGGTTCACGTCGGCCAGACCGTTCGGATAGACCCGCGCCATCAGCGGCACGACCGAGGAAATCTCGTCGAAATCTTCCAGATCCAGCACGATCCCGGCCGCGCGCGCCATCGCCGGCAGATGGATCACCAGATTGGTCGACCCCCCCGTCGCCATCAGCCCGACGATGCCGTTGACGAAGGCGCGCTCGTCGAGGATTTCGGCGGCGGGGCGGTAATCGTTGCCGAGCGCGGTGATCGCCGCCGCCCGGCGCGCGGCGTGATCGGTCAGCGCATCGCGCAGCGGCGTGTTCGGGTTGATGAAGCTCGCGCCCGGCAGATGCAGGCCCATGATTTCCATCAGCATCTGGTTCGAATTCGCGGTGCCGTAGAAGGTGCAGGTGCCCGGCCCGTGATACGAGGCCATCTCGGCCGCCATCAGCTTGTCGCGGCCGATCTCGCCCGCGGCATAGGCGTTGCGCACGCGCGATTTTTCGTCATTCGGCAGGCCCGAGGTCATCGGTCCCGCGGGCGCGAAGATCGCGGGCACATGGCCGAAGGTCGCGGCCGCGATGATCAGCCCGGGCACGATCTTGTCGCACACGCCGAGATAGATCGCCGCGTCGAAACAGTTGTGGCTCATCGCCACCCCGGCGGCGAGCGCGATCACGTCGCGCGAGAACAGCGACATCTCCATCCCGGTCTGGCCCTGGGTGATGCCATCGCACATCGCGGGCACGCCGCCTGCCACCTGTGCCGTCGCCGTGCCGTCGAGCGCGGCCTTGATCCGTGCCGGGAACACCTCGAACGGCTGATGGGCGGAGAGCATGTCGTTGTAGGCAGTGACGATACCGATGTTGGGCACCCGCCCCTCGGCCAGAAGCGGTTTCTGCTCGCCCGCGGCGGCATAGGCATGGGCCTGATTGCCGCAGGTCAGATGCGTGCGCGCCGGCCCCTTGGCGGCCGCCTCGCGGATGCGGGCCATGTAGTCGGCGCGCGAGGCCGCCGAGCGGGTGCGGATCCGCTCGGTCACGCGGGCGATCGTGCTGTTCATCGGAACGGGCGTGTCGGTCATGGCTTCCTTCCGGTCGGCGACGGGACAACGCAAGAGGTGTAGCGCGGTTAGCGATAACAAATCAATCGTTCCGCTGGGGCCGATGATGCGGCCGCCCGGGCCGGGCTGGCAAGCCTAAACCGGCCCGGAGGAGCGAGGGATCCCCGCGCGGGCTTTCCTCAGCGGCGCCGGGGCGCTAGAGGAGAGCAAAGCCCAAGAAAGCCCCGGAGCCCCGCCATGTCCGCAACCGATCTGCCTGAAACCACCCCCGACGACGACGTCCGCGCCCGCCCGGTGGTGCGCCTGCGTCCCAAGGCCGAGGCCCGGGCGATCCGCCATGGCTTCCCTTGGGTCTATGTCGACGAGCTGGTGACCGACCGGCGCACGCAGGCCTTGGCCGGCGGCACCATCGCGACGCTCGAGGATGCCGAGCGCCGGCCGCTCGCCACGGTGACGGTCAACCCGAAGTCGAAGATCATCGCCCGGGTGATGTCGCGCGATGCCGGGGTGGAGATCGACCGCGCCTGGATCGCCGAACGCATCGCCCATGCGCTCGAACTGCGCGCGCGGCTGTTCGACGCGCCGTTCTACCGGCTGATCCATGCCGAGGCCGACGGGCTTCCGGGCGTCATCGTCGACCGCTTCGGCGATACCGCGGTGATCCAGCCCAACGCCGCCTGGTCCGAGACGATGATCGGCGACATCGCGGCGGCCCTCACCGAAGTCACCGGCGTCACCACCATCGTCAAGAACGGCTCTGGCCGCGCGCGTGGCCTTGAGGGGCTGAGCGAGGAAACCGTGCTTCTGTCGGGCGAGGTCGCCGGGCCGATCCCGGTGCCGATGAACGGCGCGATCTACATGGCCGACGTCCTCGGCGGGCAGAAGACCGGGCTGTTCTTCGACCAGCGGCCGAACCATGCCTTCGCCGCGCGTCTGGCGAAGGGGGCGCGCGTCCTCGATGTGTTCAGCCATGTCGGCGGCTTCGCGCTCGCGGCGCTGGCGGGGGGTGCGGTCTCGGCCTTGTCGGTCGATGCCTCGGCCGCGGCGCTCGACCTCGCGGGGCAGGGCGCCCGGGCGATGGGCGCCGAAGCGCGCTTCGCCACCCGTCAGGGCGATGCCTTCGCCACGCTGGAGGCCTTGGCGGCCGAGGGCGAGACCTTCGATCTGGTGATCTGCGATCCGCCCGCTTTCGCGCCGAACAAGCAGGCGCTCGAAGCCGGTCTGCGCGCCTATGAGCGGGTCGCGAAGCTCGCGGCGCCGCTGGTGGCGCCGGGCGGCTATCTCGGGTTGTGCTCGTGCTCGCACGCGGCCGATCTGGTGCAGTTCCGCGCCGCCTGCGGGCGCGGCATCGGCAAGGGCGGCCGGCGCGGGCAGATCATCCATACGGGCTATGCCGGCCCCGATCACCCGATGCTGCCGCAGCTTGCCGAGACCGCCTATCTGAAATCGCTGTTCTTCCGGCTCGACTGATGACGGGGGAGGAGAAGATCCTTCTCGATGCCTGCGTGCTTTACCCGACGGTCCTGCGCGAGATCCTGATCGGCGTCGCGGCGCGGGGGCTGTATCGCCCGCTCTGGTCGGCGCGGATTCTGGAGGAATGGGCCCGCGCCGCGGCCCGCAACGGCGGTCCTGTGGACGAGGCCATCGCGCGGGGCGAGATCGCGATGCTGCGCGCGCGCTTTCCGCAAGCCGAGGTCGCGCCGCGTCCGGGGCTGGAGGCACGGCTGTATCTGCCTGACGAGAATGACATCCATGTCCTCGCCGCCGCCATCGCCGGCGGGGCGGAGGCGATCGTCACCTACAACGCCGCCGATTTCCCGCGCGCCACGCTGGCGGGCGAAGGGCTCGACCGGCGCGACCCGGACGGCTTCCTGTGGGAGTTGTGGTCGCGCGATCCCGAGCCCGTGGCGGAGGCGGTCGAGGCCGTGCGCGCCGAGGCGGAGCGCCTCTCGGGCCAGCCGCAAAGCCTGCGCGCGCTGTTGAAGCGGGTGCGGCTGCACCGTCTGGGCAAGGCGCTGCAAGGCGCGTGAGGGGGCAGGGCATGGCCGAGGAACCGGGGCCGTTCGGAGTGGTGACGCTGGCGCGGCGCGGCGGCGGGGACTGGCTTCTGTCCGAACTCGTCGCGCGGGCCGAGGCGGCGGGCCGCCCCGTCATCGCCCTCGTGCGCGCCGAGGTGCCGGGCGAGGAGGGCTGCGACATGTCGCTGCGGCTGGTGCCGGGCGGGCGGGTGCAGGTGATCTCGCAAAGCCTTGGCCGGGAGGCGGAGGCCTGCGCGCTCGATCAGGGCGCGCTTGAGCAGGCGGTGGCCGAGACCGAGGCCGCGTTGCGCGCATCTGCCCCCGGCACACCGTTGATTCTGAACAAGTTCGGCAAGGTCGAGGCGGCGGGCCACGGCTGCCGGCCGCTGATCGCGCTGGCGCTTGAAACCGGGCACCCGGTGCTGACCTCGGTCGCGTCCGAGAACCGTGCGGCCTTCGACGCCTTCGCCGAAGGCCTCGCCGAGGATCTGCCGGCCGATCTCGATGGCCTTGAACGGTTCCTGTGGCCGCAAGGCCGCCCCTGACACCCCCCGGAAACCTTGCCCATGTCAAAGCGCTTTGACCTTGGCCGGGGGCGGGCTAGAGTGAGGCCGGTATCCCGTGCCCTCGCGTCAACAACGGAGACCCTGATGGTTTCGCGCGTCATTCCGGTGGACAGCTTCGATCTGGTGATTTTCGGTGCCACCGGAGACCTTGCGGCCCGCAAGGTGCTGCCGGGCCTTTACCGGCGGTTTTACTCGGGGCAGATGCCTGCCGATGCCCGCATCATCGGGGCGGCGCGTGCCGATCTCGACGCGGCGGGGTTTCGCGATTTCGCCGCCCGCGCGATCCGCGATCACGTCGGCCCGGCCAAGCAGGACAAGGCGCAGATCGCGGCGTTTCTGGAAGCGCTCGATTATGTCGCGCTCGATGCCACCGGCACGCAGGGCTGGGAGGAACTTGCCCCCAAGCTGCGCGCGGGCGTGGTGCGGGCGTTCTATTTCTCGGTCGCGCCGGCGCTGTTCGGCGACATCGCCGAGCGGCTGCATCAGCACGGCATCGCCACTGCCGACTCGCGCATCGTGGTGGAAAAGCCCTTCGGCCGCGATCTGGAGACCGCGAAGGCGCTGAACGCGACGCTCGCCACGCATTTCGCCGAAAGTCAGATCTACCGGATCGACCATTATCTCGGCAAGGAGACGGTGCAGAACCTGATGGCGGTGCGTTTCGCCAACATCCTGTTCGAACCGCTGTGGAACAGTCAGTATGTCGATCATGTGCAGATCACCGTCGCCGAGACGGTGGGCGTGGGCGGCCGGGGCAGCTACTACGACAAGTCGGGCGCGATGCGCGACATGGTGCAGAACCACCTGATGCAGCTTCTGTGCCTGATCGCGATGGAGCCGCCCTATCACTTCGACCCGGACGCGGTGCGCGACGAGAAGCTGAAGGTCATCCGCGCGCTGCAACCGGTGCCGCAGGCCGATATTGTGCGCGGTCAGTATCTGGGCACGCGCGGGCGCGGCAAGGATTCGGTCAGCAGCTATCTCGAAGACGTCGAAAACCCCGACAGCCGCACCGAGAGCTATATCGCGCTCAAGGTGCATGTGGCGAACTGGCGCTGGCAGGGCACGCCGTTCTATCTGCGCACCGGCAAGCGGTTGCGGGCGCGGACCTCGGAAATCGCCATCACCTTCAAGCAGCCGCCGCATTCGATCTTCGACGATGCCGCCGATACCTGGCAGGAGAACGTTCTCGTCATCCGGTTGCAGCCGAACGAGGGGATGAACCTGAAGGTGATGATCAAGGAGCCGGGGCCGGGCGGCATGCGTCTCGTTCAGGTGCCGCTCGACATGTCCTTCGCCGAGGCCTTGGGCGAGGAGGGGACCGACATCCCCGACGCCTACGAGCGCCTCATCATGGATGTGATCCGCGGCAACCAGACGCTGTTCATGCGTGGCGACGAGGTCGAGGCCGCCTGGGCCTGGGCCGATCCGATCATCCGCGGATGGGAGGAACGGATCGAGAAGCCGCAGGCCTACGACACCGGCTCGTCCGGGCCGGACGATGCGCTGATGCTGATGCACCGCGACGGCCGGCGCTGGCGGAGTATCCACGATTGACCTTCGAGGAGTATCCCGACCGCGAGATGCTGATGCTGGCGCTGGCCGACCGGCTGACCGGCGAATTGCGTCAGGCCATCGCACAGCACGGGCGCGCGACCTTCTCGGTGCCGGGCGGCACCACGCCCGGCCCGGTGTTCGACCTGCTTTCGGCGGTGGATCTCGACTGGGACAAGGTGTCGGTGGTGCTCAATGACGAGCGTTGGGTGCCCGAGGACAGCCCGCGCTCGAACACCCGTCTGCTGCGCGAGCGGCTGTTGCGCGGGCGCGCCGCCGCGGCGCATCTGGTGCCGCTTCATGCGCCGACGCCCGAGCCCGAGGACAGTCTCGACGCATTGGCCGAGGCGGTCGAAGCGGTGCTGCCCATCGACGTTCTCCTCCTCGGCATGGGGGCGGACATGCACACCGCCTCGCTGTTTCCGGGGGCGGATCTGCTTGAACAGGCGCTGGCCCCCGATGCGCCGGCGCTGATGGCACTTCGCGCCGAGGCTGCGGGTGAGGCGCGCATCACGCTCAGCGCGCGGGTGCTGCGCGATGCGATGCATTGTCACATCCTCATCATAGGCGACGAGAAACGTGCCGCGATCGAGCGCGCCGCCAGCTTGCCAGAGATCGAGGCTCCGGTGCATACCGTGCTTCGGAACGCTACCATTCATTGGGCCCCCTGATATGAACCAGTTCGACGATCTTATTGCCCATGCCGCCGGCGTGCAGGGGCGGTCGATTCTTTCCCTGTTCGACGCCGATCCTCACCGCGCCGGGGCGTTCGCCGCGGAATACGACGGGATGCTGTTCGACTATTCCAAGACCAATATCGACGCGACGGGGCGGGGGCTGCTGCTCGATCTCGCGCGCAAGGCGGGTGTCGCCGAGAAGCGCGACGCGATGTTCTCGGGCGCGAAGATCAACGAGACCGAGGGGCGCGCGGTGCTGCATACCGCCTGGCGCAATCCGGGCGCCGAAATCGTGGTCGACGGTCATGACGTGATGCCGGCGCTGCGCGAGACGCTGGCGCGGCTGCATGCCTTCGCCGAGGACGTGCGCAGCGGCCGGTTCCGCGGTCAGGGCGGCAAGATCACCGATGTGGTCAATATCGGCATCGGCGGATCGGACCTCGGTCCGGTGATGGCGACGCTGGCGATGGCGCCCTGGCATGACGGGCCGCGCACGCATTTCGTCTCGAACGTCGACGGGGCGCATATCCACGACACGCTCGCGGTTCTGAACCCGGAAACCACGCTGGTGATCGTCGCCTCGAAGACCTTCACCACGGTCGAGACGATGACCAACGCCGAGGCCGCGCGCCACTGGATGGCGGCGCGCGTCACCGATCCGACGGCGCAATTCGCCGCGATCTCGACCGCGACCGACCGCACCGAGGCCTTCGGCATCGCGCATGAGCGCGTCTTCGGTTTCGAGGACTGGGTGGGCGGGCGCTATTCCGTCTGGTCGCCGATCGGGCTGAGCGTGATGATCGCCGTGGGCCCCGGGCATTTCGACGAATTCCTCGCCGGCGGCGCCGCGATGGACCGCCATTTCCGCACCGCGCCGTTCGAGGCGAACCTGCCGGTGCTGCTCGCGCTCGTCGGTGTGTGGCACAACCAGATCCTCGGCCATGCGACGCGGGCGGTGTTGCCCTACGATCAGCGTCTGCTGCGCCTGCCGGCCTATCTCCAGCAGCTGGAGATGGAATCGAACGGCAAGCGGGTCAGCATGGACGGCGCCGATCTGCCCTATAACTCGGGCCCGGTGGTCTGGGGCGAGCCCGGCACCAACGGTCAGCACGCGTTTTACCAGCTGATCCATCAGGGCACCCGCGTCGTGCCCTGCGAATTCCTGATCGCCGCCGAGGGGCACGAGCCGAACCTCGCCCATCAGCATATCCTGCTCGCCGCCAACTGCCTTGCGCAGTCCGAGGCGCTGTTGCGCGGCCGTTCGCTCGACGTCGCGCGCGAGATCTGCCGCAAGAAGGGCTTCTCGGGGGCCGAGCTGGAACGTCAGGCGCGCCATCGCGTGTTCCCGGGCAACCGGCCCTCGACCACGCTGCTTTATCCGAAGCTGACGCCGTTCACGCTCGGCCAGATCGTGGCGCTTTATGAACATCGGGTGTTCGTCGAGGGCGCGATCCTCGGCATCAACAGCTTCGATCAGTGGGGCGTCGAACTCGGCAAGGAACTTGCGATGGCGCTCGCGCCGGTGCTCGAAGGCACGGCCGATGGCGCGGGCAAGGATGGCTCGACGCTGGCACTTGCCGCGCGCATCCGCGCGCTGCGGGGCTGAGAGTGACCGGGCTGAGGATGACAGGTCGCGCATGACGGGACGGATCGTCGCCTCCGACGCCGATGTCGCCGAAGGGATGGTCTGGCTCGCCGCGCGCGAGCCGCGCTTCGCCCGCGTGGCCGCGCTCACCGGCCCCTGGCCGCTGCGCCGGCGCGAAGACGGGTTCGGGGCGCTGCGCGACGCGATCATCGGGCAGCAGGTCTCGACCGCCTCGGCCTCGGCGATCCGGGGACGGGTGATCGCGGCCGGCTTCGACACGCCCGAAGCGATCTCGGCGGCCGATGACGAGGCTTTGCGCGGCTGCGGCCTGTCGCGGCAAAAGCTGCGCTATCTGCGCGCGCTCGCCGGCGCGGGGATCGACTTCGACGCGCTGCGAACCCTGCCCGACGAGACGGTGATGGAGGTGCTGTTGCCGCTTCCCGGCATCGGGCGCTGGACCGTCGAGATGTATCTGATCTTCGCGCTCGGTCGTGCTGATGTGTTCGCCGTCGACGACCTCGCCCTTGCCGAGGGGGCGCGGATGCTGTTCGATCTGCCCGAGCGGCCGAAGGGACGCGTCTTCGCGCGCCTCGCCGAAGACTGGTCGCCCTGGCGCGCGGTGGCGGCGCGCGGCCTGTGGGCCTATTACGCCGCGATGAAACAACGAGAGGGAGTGGCCCCGTGACGCGCAAACTGAAGGCCGGGCGGTTCGGCCCGAAATCGGGCAAGACGACGTCGGTCGTGGTGTTCCTGCATGGCTATGGCTCGAACGGCGCCGACCTGCTGGGTCTGGCCGAACCGATGAGCGGTGCGCTGCCGGACACGCTGTTCGTCGCCCCCGACGGCCCCGAACCGAGCCGCGGCAACCCGATGGGGTTTCAGTGGTTCTCGGTGCCGCGCTTCGACGGCTCGAGCGAGACCGAGATGGCCGCGGGCTTCGCGCGCTCGGCCGATGATATCAACGCTTTCCTCGATGAAATTCTGGCGGAGACCGGGCTTTCGGCCGACCGGCTGGCGCTCGTCGGGTTCTCGCAGGGTTCGGTGATGTCGATGCAGATCGCGCCGCGCCGGGCCGAGGCGATCGGCGGCGTCGTCGCTTTCTCGGGCCGGATGATCGCGCCCGAGAAGCTGGCGGCCGAGGCGGTCTCGAAACCGCCGGTGCTGCTGGTGCATGGCGATCAGGACCCGGTGATGCCGATCGCCGAGATGAAGGCCGCGGGCGATGCCCTCGTCGGCGCGGGCATCGAGACCTATGCCCATGTCGAGCGCGGCTGCGCCCATTCCATCGCCCAGGACGGATTCAGCGTGGCGCTGTCCTTCCTGCAAGACCGGCTCGGCTGAGCCTCGCACGGCGGAACCGAACGGGGGCGGTCCTTGCGGGGACCGCCCCTTTTGCATGTCGCGTCACGCCGTTGTCGCATCTTTGGGCGATCCTGTGCCCGGGCGGGCTGCGCGCCGATTGCGTGCTTGCCAGATGAGGAACGCCATATATAGTTGAGGCAATGGCAGGGGCGGGCTCCCCGCTCTGGGCCTCGGCGGCGACAGGGCGAAGGGTGGTGCGATCATGCTGGACCACGGCGACAGGTCGGATTTCCGGACACAGTTCGTGCGCGACCCGGTGCCCGCACGGCACTTCCCGGCACTGGTGCTGAATGCCGACTTTCGCCCGCTCAGCTATTATCCCCTCTCGCTCTGGCCCTGGCAGGAGGCGATCAAGGCGGTTTGTCTCGAAAGGGTGACGATCCTCGCCGAATATGACGAGGTGGTGCGCTCGCAGCGGGCGGAGATACGCATCCCCTCGGTGGTGGTGCTGAAAGAGTTCGTGAGGCCGAAGAAGCGCGTGGCTTTCACGCGCTTCAATCTTTTTCTGCGCGACGAATTTCGCTGTCAGTATTGCGGATCGCGCGGCGAGCTGACCTTCGACCATGTGGTGCCGCGCTCGAAGGGCGGGATCACCAGCTGGGAGAACGTGGTGGCGGCCTGCGCGCCGTGCAACCTCAAGAAGGCGAACAAGTCGCTGAAGGCCTCGGGGATGCAGTTGCACAAGGCCCCCTGCGCCCCCACCCCGGCCGAGATGCTGGCCATCGGGCGGCATTTTCCGCCCGGGCATCTGCATGAAAGCTGGGTCGATTTCCTCTATTGGGATGCCGAGCTGATGCCGTGATAGCGCGGGTGCGTGACTGCCCTCACGGGAAGGCTTGCGAGGCGCGCGCGCGGTTCAAGGCCCGTCTTCGGTAATCAGAGGGGCAGATATTCGACGATTTCCCCAGCCGAACGCGGCCCGTCGCCGAGCGGGCGGATCAGCAGCGCATCGGCTTCGGCGAGGATGCCGAGGCGCGCCGAATCCTGGCTCTCGAAGGCCTCGATCCGGGGCAGGGGAGAGGCGGGGATCAGGCGCGCGCGCATGTAATGCGTCCGTGGGCCGGCCGGGCCGACAGCCGCGGCGAGCACTGCCCTAAGCGGCTCGGGCCGGGCGTCGTGGCCAAGCATCCTTGCCAGCATCGGGCGCAGGAACAGCGCGGCGCAGACCGTCGCCGAGACCGGGTTTCCGGGCAGGCCGAGCAGCACGCTTTGTCCCATCCGCCCCGCCATCAGCGGCTTGCCGGGCCGCATCGAGATCTTCCAGAAGCTGCGTTCGAGCCCCATCGCCCCGGCCACCACACCGACCAGATCGTGATCGCCGACCGAGGCCCCGCCCGAGGTCAGGATCAGATCGGCGCCCCGCGCGGCGGTGAAGGCGGCGCGCAGGCTGTCCTCGGTGTCGCGCGCGATCGGCAACAGGTGCGCCTCGGCACCCGCGGCCTCGACCATCGCGGCGAGGATCAGCCCGTTCGAGGCGATGATCTGATCGGGGCCGGGGGTGTCGCCGGGTTCGACCAGCTCGTCGCCGGTCGACAGGATGGCGACGACCGGGCGGCGGTGGACCGAGACCTCGGCCACATTCATCGCCGCGATCAGTCCGATGTCGCGCGCGCTCAGCGGATGGCGCGGGAAAAAGCGGTCGCCCTCGGCGAAATCCTGACCGCGCGGACGGATGTTGTCCTTGTCGGCCAGCACCTCGGGCAGGGTCACGCTGTCGCCCACGCGGGTGACGTTCTCCTGCAGCACGACGATGCCGCCCGGGGCGGGGCAGGGCGCGCCGGTGAAGATGCGCACGGCCTGTCCGGCCACCAGCGGGCCGGTGTAGCGGCGCCCGGCCGCGGCCTCGCCCTCGACGCGCAGCACGGCGCCCGGGCGGTGGTCGGCGGCGGCGATCCAGTAGCCGTCCATCGAGGAGTTGTCGAACGGCGGCTGGGTCAGCCGCGCGGTGACGGCGCGGCTCAGCACCCGCCCGGCAGCGCGGCGCAGGGGCACCGTCTCGGCCGGCAGGGGGGCGACCAGATCCAGAACCTTTTCAAGCGCTTCCTCGACCGTGATCATTCCCTGGCCTCATACAGACCGGACTTTCCGCCGTCTTTCAGCACGACGCGGATGCCTTCGATCCGCATCCCGCGCTCTACCGCCTTGAGCATGTCATAGACCGTCAGCGCGGCGGTGGTGACGGCGGTCAGCGCCTCCATCTCCACCCCGGTGCGGCCGGTGGTCTTCACCGTCGCGGTGATGCGCACGCCCGGAAGGGCCGCGTCGGCCGCGAGATCCAGCGACACTTTGGTGATCGGCAGCGGATGGCACAGCGGGATCAGATCGGCGGTCTTCTTCGCGCCCATGATCCCGGCAAGACGCGCCACACCCAGAACATCGCCCTTCTTCGCCGTGCCTTCGAGAACATAGGCCAGCGTTTCGGGCAGCATCACCACCCGGCCCTCGGCGACAGCGACGCGCGACGTCTCGGCCTTGTCCGAGACATCGACCATATGCGCCTGTCCGGCGGCGTCGAAATGCGTCAGGCTCATGCCAGAAGGGCTCGCGTCGCGGCGGCGACGTCGGTCTGCCGCATCAGGCTTTCGCCGATCAGGAAGCGGCGTGCGCCCACCTCGGCCATCGCGGCCAGATCGTCAGGGGTGAAGATGCCACTCTCGCACACCAGATCGCGGCCCTCGGCGAGGATCTCGGGGGCGAGGGTGCGGGTGACGTCGAGCGTCACCTCGAAGGTCTTCAGATTGCGGTTGTTCACCCCGATCAGCGGCGATTTCAGCCGCAGCGCACGGTCGAGCTCCTCGGCATTGTGCACCTCGATCAGCGCGTCCATGCCCCAGTGCCGCGCGGCGTCTTCGAGTTCCTCGGCGAGACCGTCCTCGACCGAGGCCATGATGATCAGGATGCAGTCGGCGCCCCAGGACCGCGCCTCGGCGACCTGATAGGTGTCGTAGAGGAAATCCTTGCGCAGGCAGGGCAGCGCGCAGGCCGCCCGCGCCTGACGCAGGAATTCGGGCGAGCCCTGGAACGACGGCGCATCGGTCAGCACCGACAGACAGGCCGCGCCGCCCTCTTCATAGGCGGCCGCCAGCGCCGGCGGGTCGAAATCCGGCCGGATCAGCCCTTTCGAGGGCGAGGCCTTCTTGATTTCGCAAATCAGCCCGTAGCCGGTTTCCGCCTTTGCCGTCAGCGCCTTGCCGAAGTCGCGCGGCGCATCTTGCGAGCGCGCCTCGTCCTCGATGTCGGAGAGCGACCGCGCGGCCTTGGCGGCGGCGATCTCGTCGAGCTTGTAGGCCTTGATCTTGTCGAGAATGTTCATGTCGTGCCTCAGGCTGCGAGCGGCGACAGCGCCTTGAGCGCCGCGACCTTGGCCTTCGCCGCGCCCGAATCGATGCTCTCGCGGGCGAGTTCGGCGCCCTCGCGCAGGTTGCTGGCCTTGCCCGCGACGATGAGCGCCGCGGCCGCGTTCAGCAGCACCGCATCGCGGTAACCGCCCGCCTCGCCGTCGAGCAGCCGGACCATCGCCGCCGCGTTCTCGGCCGGTTCGCCGCCGATGATCTCCTCGAAGGCATGGACGGGAAGGCCGGCTTCCTCGGGATGGACCTCGAACTCGCGGATCTGGTCGCCTTCGAGCGCCGCGACCCAGCTGATGCCGGCGATCGACAGCTCGTCCGTGCCGTCGCCGCCATGGACCAGCCATGCCGCTTCCGAGCCCATCTTGTGCAGCACCTCGGCCATCGGCCGGATCCAGTCGCGCGAGAAGGTGCCGGTCAGCTGACGGCGCACGTTTGCCGGATTGGTCAGCGGCCCGAGCAGGTTGAAGATCGTGCGCGTGCCCAGCTCGACCCGCGTCGGGCCGATGTGGCGCATCGCCGGGTGGTGCACCGGCGCCATCAGGAAGCCGATGCCCACCTGATCGAGCGCGGTCTGGGTCGTCTCGATGCCCTTCATCACGTCGATGCCGAGCGCGGTCAGCGCATCCGCCGCGCCGGATTTCGACGACAGGTTGCGGTTGCCGTGCTTGGCGACCGGCACACCCGCGCCCGCCACGACGAAGGCCGTCGCGGTCGAGATGTTCAGCGTGCCCTTGCCGTCGCCGCCGGTGCCGACGATGTCGATGGCACCCGCCGGTGCCCTGGCCGGGTTCATCTTCGCCTTCATCACCGTCGCGGCGGCGGCGATTTCCTCGACCGTCTCGCCACGCGTGCGCAGCGCCATCAGGAAGCCACCCATCTGCGCCGGGGTCGCGGTGCCCTCGAAAAAGGTCTCGAAGGCGGTCTCGGCCTCGGCGCGGGTCAGCGGACGTTCGGTGGCGACGCCGATCAGGGGTTTCAGTTGCGCGCTCATGCCGTCACCTTCACTTTCGCCGCCTCGAGGAAATTCGCGAGCATCCGGTGCCCGTGTTCCGAGGCGATGGATTCGGGGTGGAACTGCACCCCCTCGATCAGCCGCTCCTTGTGGCGCAGGCCCATGATCATGCCGTTTTCCAGCCACGCCGTGACCTCGAGGCAATCGGGCAGGCTGTCGCGGTCGACGATCAGCGAGTGATAGCGCGTCGCGAGGAAGGGCGAGGGCAGGCCGCGGAACACGCCTTTGCCCTCGTGATGGATCTCGCCCATCTTGCCATGCACGATCTCGCCAGCGCGGGTGACCTTGCCGCCGAAGGCCGCACCGATGGTCTGATGGCCGAGGCACACGCCGAACAGCGGCACGCCCGCCTCGGCCGCGGCCAGCGTCAGCGGCAGGCAGATGCCAGCGTGCTCCGGGTCCGACGGACCGGGCGAGAGGACGATCGCCTCGGCACCGAGGCCCATCGCGTCTTGCACGTTCATCGCGTCGTTGCGCACGACCTTCACGTCCGCGCCCAGCTCTCCGAAATAATGCACGAGGTTGTAGGTGAAGCTATCGTAATTGTCGATGAGCAGGAGCATGGGCCGCCTATCCTTGTCCCGCCCGGGATCGCGAGAAGATTCAGGGATGAACCGGGCCTTGCGTCGGGCTATAGATGTTCAGAGCAAAGCACCGGGGTCAAGGGCTGCGGGCCGGAATCATGGCCTTCCCCCGGAGGAACGAAGCAGAAAGAGGCGGTTTTCATGGGTCGTGGACTGATCGGTGGGGTGGTGTCCGGTGTCGTGGTCGCGGGGCTTGGGCTCGGGGCGCTGTCGGTGCTGTCGCCGGTCTCGCAGCCGCGGGTGACGGCGCCTGAAGGCGCGCCGCAGACGGCGCCCGCCTCCGAACCTGTCCCGGATCCCGTGGCCGCGCCGCAGGCTTCGGAGCCTGCCGGCATTTCCCCCGCCCCCGATGCGACCCCGAAGGCCGAGATCATGCTGCTTCCCGATGGCTCGCAGGTCGCTCCTGCGCAGGCCGCAGGGAGCGGTGCGCGTCCTCAGGTCTTCGCGGCCGGGCAGGGCGGCGGGTTCAGCAATGCCCCCGGAACGGTGGTGAACCGCCTCCCCTCGGTCGGCCGGCCGGCGGGCATGGATACCGGCGAGGCTCCGCTCGCCGTCGCCCCCGCGGCGGGCGGCAAGGCGATCGAGCGGTTCTCGGCCCCGCCGCCGCAGGCCATCGGCCGGCCGATGATGTCGGTCGTGCTCTATGACGTCGGCGAGGCGGCTGGCGGGCTCGATCCCCAGACCATCGCCTCGCTCGGGTTGCCGGTGACGGTGGCGCTCGATCCGACGCAACCTGATGTCGCCGAGCGCGCCCGCCGCTATCGTGCCGCGGGGCTGGAGGTCGCCGTGCTCGCGGCCGGTATCGCGGAAGGTGCCACGGTGCAGGATGTCGCCACCGCGATGGAGTCCTGGCGTCAGGCCGTTCCGGAGGCCGTCGCCGTCCTCGACGGGCCCAGCCCGCAGTTTCAGAACAACCGTATCCTGTCGCAGCAGGTCGTCGCCGGGCTGAAGGCTGCCGGCGAAGGGCTGATGACGCAATCGGCCGGGCTCGATTCCGCCGGTCAGGTCGCGCGCGCGAAAGGCGTGCCGCAGATCCAGCTGTGGCGCGTCGCCGATGCCGGCCGCGAGGATCGGGCCGAGATCGGGCGCACGCTCGATCGCGCCGCCTTCGAGGGCGAGCGCAAGAACGGCGTCGCGGTGATGCTCACCGCCTGGCCCGAATCCGTCGCCGCGCTGACGGACTGGGCGGCCTCGATGTCAGGCAAGATCGTGCTCGCTCCGGCCTCTGCGCTGATGCTGTCGCGAAGCTGAGCCTCACATATCCGCGAGCCCGTCTCCTTTCGATTCGCCCCAAATATCCCGGGGGAGCTGCGGCCCCGGCCGCAGCGGGGGCAGAGCCCCCGACGACGCTTCCGCCAGACCTGACTTCAGACATGAAAAAAGGCGGGATCCGACGATCCCGCCTTTTCCATCTCACGACATCCGGAGAAAGGCTCAGCTGTTGCGCCCCTGATCGACGAACAGACCTGCATCCTCGGCCGCCTTGCGCAGGGCCTTGGATTTGTTGACGGATTCATCGTATTCGCCCTGGGGGTCGCTGTCGTAGACCACGCCTCCGCCGGCCTGGATATACAGCGTGCGGTCCTTCACCACCGCGGTGCGCAGCGCGATGCACATGTCCATCTCGCCATTTGCCGCGAAATAGCCCACACCGCCGCCGTAGATGCAGCGCTTCTCGGGTTCCAGCTCG
Source organism: Paenirhodobacter enshiensis (assembly GCF_000740785.1). Lineage (GTDB taxonomy): Bacteria > Pseudomonadota > Alphaproteobacteria > Rhodobacterales > Rhodobacteraceae > Rhodobacter > Rhodobacter enshiensis. The sequence goes on from NZ_JFZB01000037.1 coordinate 27,275, forward strand.
TCGATGATCTCCATCGCGCGCACCTTGGGCGCGCCCGAGACCGTGCCCGCCGGCAGCCCGGCCAGCAGCGCCGAGAGCGCATCCTCGCCCTCCGCAAGCTCCCCCACCACGTTCGAGACGAGGTGCATCACATGGCTGTAACGCTCGACGATGAACTTCTCTGTCGGGTGCACCGTGCCGATCTTCGCCACCCGGCCCACGTCATTGCGTCCGAGGTCCAGAAGCATCAGATGCTCGGCCAGTTCCTTCTTGTCGGCGCGCAGCTCCTCTTCCAGCGCCTTGTCCTCGGCGGGTGTCGCGCCGCGCTTGCGGGTGCCGGCGATCGGGCGGATCGTCACCTCGCCACCGCGCAGCCGCACCAGAATCTCGGGCGAGGCACCGACGATCTGGAACCCGCCGAAGTTCAGGAAGAACATGAACGGCGAGGGGTTGGTGCGGCGCAGGCTGCGATACAGCGCGAACGGCGGCAGCGGGAAATCCGCGTGCCAGCGCTGCGCCGGCACGCATTGGAAGATGTCGCCGGCGCGGATGTAATCCTTGGCCTTCTCGACCGCGGCCTTGTAGCCCTCGGCGGTGAAGTTCGACACCAGCGGCCCGACGCTCGCCGCCTCGCCGGTCTCGTAGCCCTTGCCGGGTGCCCGGTCGAGGTCGCGCAGTGCGTCCATCACGCGTTCGGCCGCCTGGGCATAGGCCGCCCGTGCGCTCAGCCCCGAGGACTGGAACGCCGGCGCGCACAGGATCACATCGCCTTTCACCCCGTCCAGCACCGCGACCACCGAGGGCCGGGTCAGCACCGCATCGGGCACGCCCAGCACGTCCTTGGGCACGTTCGGCAGACGCTCGACCAGGCGCACCATGTCATAGCCGATATAGCCGAACAGGCCCGCCGCCGCGGGGGGCAGCTCTTCGGGCATGTCGATCCGGCTTTCGGCGATCAGCGCGCGAAGGCTGTCGAACGGATGGCCTTTGCAGGGTTCGAACCGGTCCTCGAAACGGGCCTGACGGTTGATGCTGGCCTGTTCGCCGCGACACTGCCAGATCACGTCGGGCTTCATGCCGACCATCGAATAACGCCCGCGGACCTCGCCGCCGGTGACGGATTCGAACATGAAGCTGTTGGGCTGGGCATCGGCCAGCTTCAGCATCAGCGACACCGGCGTGTCGAGATCGGCCGGAAGCCGGGTCCAGACGAGCTGGTTCTTCCCCGCGCCCCAGGCACGTTCGAACTCGTCGAAATTCGGGAAAAGCGCCACCATCTGAACCTCCGTTCCTTCGGCCTTGGCCTGTTTTGTCTCAGTGCATCTGGGCCTGAACCGCGGTCACGGCCGTGGAATCGAGCCTGACGCCCGCCTCCTGTTCGACCGTCGCGGCGTAATAGGTGCCGATGTCATTCGCGATCGCCTGCCCGAGGCGCGCCGCCAGCTTGTCGCGGATCTGCGCGGCATCGGGGTCTTTCGGGTCGGCGGCTTCGGTCGGGCCGGGGACAAGGACATAGACCTTGCCGTCGGTGGCGACGGTATCGGCGCTGCCCGGGGCGACGTCGAAGGCCGCGCCGATCAGCGCCGCGGGCACGTTCTCTACGAAACCACCGCGTTCGGTCGCCGGCACTTCGGTGACCGCAAGCCCCTGATCGGCCAGAGACTTCCCGGCGGCGACAGCCGCCACGACGGCCTTCGCGCGTTCGGTCTTCAGCCGGGTCAGCTCGGCCGCCGCCCAGTCCGCGGCGACGCGCTCGCGCACCTTGTCGAACGGCAGCACGGCCGCCGGCTCCACCTTGTCGAGATGCAGCGCAAAGACGCCGCCGTCATCGAGGGTGACGAGTTCCGGGAAATCGTTCGTCGTGGCCTTCGCGGCGGCATCGCGGAACGCCGGATAGGCGGCGATGCCTTCCTTGGTGTCGGCGGTCATCGCGATGGTGCCGGCCTGCATCTTCGTTTCCTTCGCCAGATCGTCGAGCGTCGCGCCAGAGGCCAGCTTGTCCTCGAGGTCGGGCGTCATCGCCTTGATCGTCTTCGCGGCATTTTCCAGCGTCGCGGCGGCCACCAGATCGGGCTTTGCGTCTTCGAAGCTGGTGGTCTGGGCGGGGATGATCCCGTTGACCGAGAACAGCGCCGGGCCGAGGTCGGTCTCGACCGGGCCGACGATGCCGGGCGCCGTTGGGGCGAAGACGGCATCGGCCGCGGCGCCCAGATCGTCACGGCCGACTTCGCCGAGGTCGATGTCCTTCAGATCCAGCCCGCGCGACTTCGCCAGTGCGGTAAAGGTGATCTTGCCGGCGTCGAGATCGGCCTTCGCGGCCCTGGCGGCATCGTCGGATTCGAACACCAGCCGGTCGACCAGACGGTGCTCGGGCTGCTGATACTGTGCAAGGCGCGCCTGATAGGCGGCGTGCAGCATCGCGTCGTCCGGCGCGGCCTCGTCGGCAAGCATCTCGGGCGTCAGCCAGACATAGCTGAAATCGCGGGTCTCGGGCTGCTGATAGGCGTCCTGGTGATCGGTGTAAAAGCTTTGCAGATCGGCGTCGGTCGGCTGGGCGGGTTTCGTCGTCAGCTGCGCCTCGGCGATCTCGGCGAAGGCGAAGGGGCGCTTGTCGGTGACATAGGCGGCATAGGTGTCGACCTCGGCCTCGGGGGCGGAGGTGCCGCCGACCAGAATGCCGCGAAACAGCGAGCGGGCGATGTCGGCGCGCACCATGGCCTCGAAATCGGGTTCGGTGAAGCCTTCCTGACGCAGCGCCATGCGGTAGGCGTTGCGGTCGAAACCGCCGGCGGGGGACTGGAACGCCGGGGCTGCGGTGATCTGACGTGCCAGTTCGGCATCGCCGACCGACAACCCGAGGCGGCGGGCCGCCTCGCTCAGCGCGGCATCCGAGAACAGCTGCGCCTGCACCTGCTGCGGCAGCCCGAAGGCCTTGGCCTGTTCCATCGTCACGGCGCGGCCGGTCTGCTGCTGGATCTGGTTCAGCTGCTGGCGCAGCGCGCGCGCATAATCTTGCGAGCTGACCTCGGTTCCGCCGACGGAGCCGATGGTGCGCATCCCGCCCGAGAAATTGCTGATGCCGAACCCTCCGAGGCCGAGCACGAGGACCCCGAGAAGGATCCAGACGACGGCGCCCTTGCCATGGGTGCGCAGCTTGGTGGACATGCAGGAACCTCCCGGGTTTCAGGCCTTCGGCGGTTGTTTAGGGCTTTGCCGGGCGGGCCGCAACCGGGCTTGCCGCGACGGGAACAGGGGGCTGACGCCGGTCAGGGGCGAACGGCGGCCAGCCGGGTCATCAGCTCGGCGATGCGGGGCACGTCGACATTCGCATAGGCGATGCGCAGCTGGCGCGATCCGCGCGGGTCGTCTGCGGGCATGAACATCGTTCCGGGCAGGCACAGCACGTTCGCCTCGCGCACCAGACGGCGGGCGAAATCGGCCGAGCCCTCGGCCGCCGGATGTTCGACATAGGCGAAATATCCGCCGCAGCCGAGCATCTTCCAGCCGTCGAGCGCACCGAACCCCTCGATCATCGCGGCGCGGCGCGACAGCAGTTCGGCGCGTTCCCCCGCGACCCATTGCGACAGGTTGCGCATCCCCCAAAGTGCGGCGATCTGGCCGAGCTGGTTGGGGCAGATCGTCACCGTGTCGATGAATTTCTCGACCTCGGAGAGGCGCTCGCGCGAGGCGACGATGGCGCCGACGCGATGGCCGGTCAGCCGGTAGGCCTTGGAGAAGCTGTAAAGATGGATCAGCGTGTCCGACCAGTCCGGGTCGGTGAACAGATCGTGCGGCCGGCCGCTGCGGCTGTCGAAGTCGCGGTACGTCTCGTCGAGGATCAGCGCGACGCCGCGGGCGCGGCACAGATCGGCGAGCGCGCGGACGACTTCGGCCGGGTATTCGGCGCCGCTCGGGTTGTTGGGCGAGATCAGCACGAGGGCACGGGTGCGTTCGCTCATCAGCGCGGCGGCGTGCTCTGGGTCGGGGATCATGTCCGGCCCGGTCGGCAGCGCGACGGTGCTGACGCCGGTCATGTCGAGCCACATCTTGTGGTTGAAATACCACGGCGTCGGCACGATCACCTCATCGCCCGGACCGGCGAGGGTGGCCATGACGGCGCAGAACGCCTCGTTGCAGCCGGCGGTGATCGCCACCTGATCGGCCGAGACGGTGCCGCCGTAATGCGCGGCGGTGGTCGCCGCCACCTCGGCGCGCAGCTCCGGCAGGCCGAGATCGGGGCCGTAGAGATGAGCGTCGGGATTGTTCAGCGCCGCTTCGGCGACGACGCGGCGCAGCGCCTCGGGCGGCGGATCGACGGGGGCGGCCTGGGCGACGTTGATCAGCGGCTTGTCGGCCGGGAAGTCGATGCCTTTCACCCAGCGGGCGGCCTCCATCACCGGCGGGGCGAAGGTGCGGGCAAGGGCAGGGTTCAGCGGGCTGAGAGACATGGGAAAACTCCGGATTTCCGGGGGAAACTAGGCCGCGTTCCGGGGGAAGGAAAGCCCCCGTTTGCGCCGCCACTCGCGCCAGGTCAGCGCGATCACCGCGACGTCGAGGGCGGTCAGCGCCAGCATGGCGACAGAGCGGTCGCCCGCCCAGACATGCAGCTGATAGGCGATGAAGACGACCATCAGCGCGATCGCCGCCGGATAGGCCCACATCAGCCCGCGCGCCAGCAGTGCCACGACGCCCAGTTTCAGCCCGCCATGGCTGAGCAGGTAAAGCGCGTAGAACTTCTGTGCCTCGACCGAGAACGCCTGCGCCATGTGCATCAGCGTGCCGGCGACCAGATCGTTCGGATCCTCGGACAGCTCATGCGCGGTCAGCGCATGAGCCAGATCGGCGAGCTGGCCATGGCTGACGATCAGCAGCACGAGGCCCGAGAGCGTCTCGATTCCGGCGAGGATGCCCTTGGCGAGAAGGCTCGCCTCGAAGGCCCAGTGCAGCCAGTCGCGTTTCATGGGATCACCCAAGGGATCACTCGGTGCCGCGGAACGGCTGGACGTATTGCAGGGCCATGTCCCAGGGGAAGAAGATCCAGGTGTCCTGGCTGACTTCGGTGATGAAGGTGTCGACCTGCACCCGGCCGCGCGGCTTGGCATAGACGGTGGCGAAATGCGCCTTCGGATACAGGTGGCGCACCAGCTCCAGCGTGCGCCCCGAATCGACCAGATCGTCGACGACCAGAATGCCCTCGCCATCGCCCATAAGATCGTCCTGCGGCGCCTTGATGACCATCGGCGGGTGCTGCGTCTGGTGGTTGTAGCCCTTGACCGAAATCGTGTCGATCACGCGGATGTTCAGCTCGCGCGCGACGATGGCCGCGGGCACCAGACCGCCGCGGGTGATGGCCACGATGGCCTTCCAGCTGCCCTCGATCGGGCCCTTGCCATCGAGCCGCCACGACAGAGCGCGCGCATCGCGGTGCAGCTGATCCCAGCTGACGTGAAACCCTTTTTCATGGGGAAGTTTGTCGATCATCGGTTGCCTCGGATCGGATCAGGTGAGAGCGAGCTTCAGCCCCAGAAGAGCCAAAAGCCCGCCGAAGATACGCTCGATCACCGTCTTCAGCCCAAGGTAGGCCCGGCGGGTGCGTTCGAACGCGAAGATGCGCGACACCAGCATGGCACAGCCGGTGTCGTTGAAAAAGACGATCAGCAGGATCGCTGCGTAGGACCACAGCGGCGCCTGAGGCGGCACGAAGGTCAGAAAGACCGTGCCGAAGAACAGCGCGGGCTTCGGATTGGCGATCTGCGTCGACAGCCCGAGCCAGATCAGCCCCAGCGGGCCGCGGGGCGTGGCGGTCTCGCCCCCGTCGCTCACCGGATCGGGGGCGTGACGCCAGATCTTGAAGGCGAACCACAGCAGATACAGCGCGCCCGCGATCTTCATCGCGCTCAGCAGGGCGGGCGCGGCGCGAAACAGCACCGACAGCCCGAACAGTGCCGTCACCGCCCACAGGCACGCCCCGAGCCCGATCCCCACCGACAGCCAGGCGCCGGCACGATGCCCGTCGCGCAGCCCGGTGCGCGCGGCCATCAGAATGGCCGGCCCCGGCGAGATCGCCGCGCCGAGCTGCACCAGATAGATCGCGATCAGGGCTCCAAGGGTCATCGCAGCCGGTCCATTCCTGCGGGTTTCGGGCCGGCAGGCTGCGGGCCTGCGGCTCTCATGCCAAGGGCCCGACCTATGGTCAGGCCCCGAAGGCGGCGTCTTCAGCGAAGCGGCCGGGAAACCGGCCGCTGCCGGTCATTCCTTGCGGTGGGTCACCACGTCGATGTCGGGCGCATCGACGGCCTTCATGCCGACGATGTGATAGCCCGCGTCGACATGCAGCGTCTCGCCCGTCGTGGCGGTGCCGAGATCGGACAGCAGGTACAGCGCGGCCTTGCCGACCTCTTCCTGCGTCACGTTGCGGCGCAGGGGCGAGTTCAGCTCGTTCCACTTCAGGATGTAGCGGAAATCGCCGATGCCCGAGGAGGCCAGCGTCTTGATCGGACCGGCCGAGATCGCGTTGCAGCGGATGCCGTCCTTGCCCAGATCCTCGGCGATATACTTGACCGAGCATTCGAGCGCAGCCTTGGCGATGCCCATGACGTTGTAATGCGGCATCACCTGCTCGGCGCCGTAGTAGGTCAGCGTCAGCAGCGAACCGCCGTTCGGCATGATCGCGGCGGCGCGCTGGCACACGGCGGTGAACGAAAAGACGGAAACGTCCATCGTCATGTTGAAATTGGCCTGGGTCGTATCCACATACCGGCCACGGAGTTCGTTCTTGTCGGAGAAACCGATGGCGTGGACCACGAAGTCGATCGTGCCCCATTTTTCCTTGAGGGCGTCGAACAGAGCATCGAGCGACTCGCCGTCGCCGGCGTTGCATTCGACGAGGAAGTCCGAGCCGATCTCTGCGACCAGCGGCTCCACCCGTTTTTTCAGCGCGTCGCCGTAATAGGAGAAGGCGAGGTCCGCGCCCGCGTCCGCACAGGCCTTGGCGATGCCCCAGGCGATGGATTTGTCATTGGCCAGACCCATGATCAGGCCGCGCTTGCCTGCCAGCAACGTGTTCGACATGTCAGGTTTTCCCCGCTTCCCTCTGGTAAGTGCGACAGCATTAGGCGAAAGATTCTGTCGCATCAAGGCCGCATGAGGGGCGGGGCACTGCGCGCCCGCATCACGGCCGCGCGAACAGACGAGGAAAGAGGGAAAAATGGGCGACAGATCCGGGATCTTCGCGGGCGACGATCCGTTCCGCATTGCACAGAGCTGGCTCGACGAGGCCACGAAGACCGAGCTGAACGACCCGAACGCCATCGCGCTGTCGACGGTCGATCCCGAAGGGCTGCCCGATGTGCGGATGGTGCTGCTCAAGGAGATCGAGCAGGCCGATGCGCCCTCGGGCGGGGCTTTCGTGTTCTACACCAACTACGGCTCGGCCAAGGCGCAGGAGATCGACGCGGCCGGCAAGGCGGCCTTCGTGCTGCACTGGAAATCGCTGCGCCGTCAGATCCGGGTGCGCGGGCTGGTCAGCCGCGAGGACGGGCCCAAGGCTGACGCCTATTACGCCTCGCGCTCGCTGCAGTCGCGGCTGGGAGCCTGGGCCTCGCATCAGAGCCAGCCGCTCGAATCCCGCGCGGCGCTGATGGCCGAGGTCGCCCGCGTCACCGCCAAGCACGGCCCGATCCCGAAACGCCCACCGTTCTGGGGCGGCTATCGCATCGTTCCCGTGCAGGTTGAGTTCTGGGCCGACGGCATGTTCCGGCTTCATGATCGGTTTCGCTGGACGCGAAAAGATATGGCGGATTCATGGCAAGTTGTTCGGCTTAATCCCTGAAAAATTGCATTTCGAGCGTAATTGTTTCATATTGCGCCGGAGTGAGGGCGATTTAACCTTACTTTTTTACTTGAAGCCCGTCCCAAGGATATGACACTTGAGGAAGGTCGGCGCCGTTCCCGCTGTGGTTGCGCCGACCGACAGGACCATTGGACTTCAGGGCATGAGCGAAACGACGACAGAGGCACGTACCGTCACCGGACGGGTGAAGTGGTTCGATCCCGCCAAGGGATTTGGCTTCATCGTAGACGAGGATCAGGGCGGGGACATCCTGCTCCACGCCAATGTCCTGCGCAATTTCGGACAGAGTTCGGTTGCCGACAATGCGCAGATCACCGTCGCAGTTCAGGCGACGCCGCGCGGCGTTCAGGCGGTCGAGGTGCTGAGCATCACGCCCCCGGAAGGCGGCGAGGACGAGCACCCGATCGAGGGGCTGAATGGCATGGACGCGAGCGAAATCGCCGCGCTGGCCCTTGAACCGGCGCGGGTGAAGTGGTTCGACAAAGGCAAGGGATTCGGTTTTGCCAACGTGTTCGGCCGGCCCGAGGATGTGTTCATTCATGTCGAGGTGCTGCGCCGTTCGGGCTTTGCCGATCTGGCGCCGGGAGAGGCGATATGCCTGCGCGTGATCGAGGGCCGGCGCGGCCGGATGGCGGCACAGATCCTGTCGTGGGATTCCGTGGCGCAGCTTTCGGCGGCGGGGCGTCAGCAGGCCTGAGGCTGCGCCGGGCGGCCCTCGTCCTGGGGCTGCTGGGCGTCGTCGCAGGTGGGGTCTGCGGGCAGACCTCTCCGGCGCGGGCGGTTCCGGCCGTGGCCTGCGCGCCGGATCTCGCGGTTCTCAGTCGTGCCGATGGAACCCCTCTGGCGCGGTTCTCGATCGAGGTGGCCCAGACCGAGGCCGACCGCGCCCGGGGGCTGATGGAGCGTTCCTCGATGCCGGCGGGGGCGGGGATGCTGTTCATCTATCCGACGCCGCGCACAGTGCAGTTCTGGATGCACGATACGCTGATCCCTCTCGACATGCTGTTCTTCGATGCCGCGGGGCGGCTGGTGTCGCTGCATTCGGGGGCGCGTCCGATGGACGATACCGCGATTCCCTCGGGGGGGGCGGTTCGCTTCGTATTGGAAATCAACGGAAATCTGGCGAAACGCATGGGGCTCGGGACGGGGACGGTGCTGTCGCATCCGGCGATTCCAAACGCTCAGGCAGCGCTTCCCTGCGCGGACTGAGCCCGCCATTTTCCTCGCCCCCCTTTTCATGCCGGCCCTTTCAATGAGAGCGGCAACCCTGTAGGAACCCCGTGTCGGGGCGTAGCGCAGCCTGGTAGCGCGTCTGTTTTGGGTACAGAAGGCCGTGAGTTCGAATCTCGCCGCCCCGACCATTTCCCCCTCTTGAGCTTCTTTGTATCGTGCACGGGCCCGGTTGCGGGTTTAGGCTGCCTCGGAAGCGGTCCGGACGGAGGCAGGGATGAAAGTCGCGATCATTGGGATCGGCTCGATGGGTGGGTTGTTCGCCTGGAAGCTGGTTCATGCCGGGGTCGAGGTGTGGGGTGTCGATGTTTCGGCGCCGCATGTGGCGCGGATCGCGGCCGGGGGGTTGCAGATCGACTTTCCCGACCGGCCGTCCGAAAAGGTGCCGATGCACGCGGTCACCGATCCGGCTGCGGTCGGGCTGGCGGATGCGGTGCTGGTCTTCGTCAAGGGCGCGCAGACCGCGGCGGCGATGACCGCGGCGCGGCCGATGATCGGGCCGGACACGCTGATCGTCACCATGCAGAACGGCATCGGCAATGCAGCGGCGATCCAGGCGATTTATCCGCAGGCGCGGGTGGCGCATGGGATGACCACGCTCGCCGCGCAGGTCGAGGGGCCGGGGCAGGTTCTGGCAAGCTCGGCCGCGAAGGGCGAGGTCAGCTTCTATCCGATGGCGGGCACGCCCGGCCCGGTCGATCAGGCGTTATGCGCCGCGCTTGACGGCGAGGGGTTTCACGCCACGCTCGATCCCGGGATCGACCTGAGGATCTGGAAAAAGCTGGTGGTGAACTGCTGCCTGAACAGCGCCTGTGCGCTGTTGGATTGCAAGGTGGGCGAGGCGCTCGGCCAGCCGGCGACGATGGCACTGTTCGACCGGCTGACGGCCGAGATTGTCGCGCTGGCACAGGCGAAGGGCATCGGGCTGACGCTTGCCGAGGCGCAGGCCTATCTGCGCGCGGTCGGACAGACGGCAGCGGGGCATTTCCCCTCGATGGTGGCCGACATGCGCGCGAAGCGCCGCACCGAGATCGGCGCGCTGAACGGGGCGATCGTTGCAGAGGCGGAACGGCTTGGCCTGAAAGCACCGGCGAACGCGGCGCTGCGCGATCTGGTTCTGGCGCGGCAGGAAATCGCCATCGCCCGGGGCTGAGGCCCGGGGCAGGGGGGAGGTTTCCCCCGCGCCCGAGGGCGCGAGGGGGGTTCGTCAGGCGCCGGCGCCCGCGCGCAGGGCCTTGCGATGTGCCACGCGGGCGCGGATCGCCTCGACATCGGTGACCGGGGTCGCGGCGAACAGCATCTGCGTATAGGGATGCTTCGGCGCCGAGAAGATCTCGTCCCGGCTGGCCTGTTCGACGCATTCGCCCTTGTTCATCACCAGCACGTCATCGGCGATGTAGCGCACCACCGACAGGTCATGGCTGATGAACACATAGGTCAGGCTGAACTCGTCCTGCAGATCGGCGAGCAGGTTCAGCACCTGCGCCTGCACCGACAGATCGAGCGCCGAGACCGGCTCGTCCAGCACCAGAAGCGTCGGGTTCAGCATCAGCGCCCGCGCGATGGCGATGCGCTGGCGCTGCCCGCCCGAGAACATGTGCGGATAGCGGTTGTAATGCTCCGCCCCGAGGCCGACCTTGACCAGCATCGCCTCGGCCTTCTCGCGCCGCTCGCGGGCGGAGAGCTTGGTGTTCAGCAACAGGGGCTCGGTCAGCACGTCGCCCACCTTCTGGCGCGGGTTCAGACTGCCGTAGGGGTTCTGGAACACCATCTGCACCTTCGAGCGCAGCACATGGTCGGGCTTGTGCCGGGCGATGTCGACCTCGTGGCCCTCGATGGTCAGCGTGCCGCCCGACTGATGGTCGATCAGCGCGACGATGCGCGCGAGCGTCGATTTGCCCGAACCCGACTCGCCCACGATGGCCAGCGTCTTGCCGCGCTCGACCGCGAAGTCGATGCCCTTGACCGCACGCACGGTCTTGGCCTTCCCGAACATGCCGCCCGAGACGTAATAGTCCTGGGTCAGGCCTTTGCCCTCGACAACGTAATCGGTCATTGCACGCCCTCCTGTCCGAAGAAGTCGCTGACGGTGGGCAGCCGGTCGCCGGTGGCGTTTTCGGGCAGCGCGGCCAGCAGCGCGCGGGTGTAGGGATGGCTCGGGGCCTCGAACAGGCTCAGCACGTCGGCTTCCTCCATCTTGTGGCCCTTGTATTGCACGATCACGCGGTCGGCGGTCTCGGCCACCACGCCCATGTCATGGGTGATCATGATCAGCGCCATGCCATGACGTTCCTGCAGCTCCATCAGCAGATCGAGGATCTGTTTCTGGATCGTCACGTCGAGGGCCGTCGTCGGCTCGTCGGCGATCAGCAGCCGCGGGTTCGAGGCGATGGCGATGGCGATCATCACCCGCTGGCACTGGCCCCCCGACATCTGATGCGGGTAGGCGTGGATCTTCACCGCCGGCTCGGGGATGCCGACGGCGGTGAACAGCTCGATGGCGCGGGCGCGCGCGGCGTGACGGCTGAGCCCCATGTTCAGGCGCAGCACTTCCTCGATCTGGAAGCCCACGGTGAACGAGGGGTTGAGCGAGGCGATCGGCTCCTGGAAGATCATGGTGATCTCGCGGCCGATGATGCGGCGCCGCTCGGCCCCGGTCATGTGCAGCAGGTCGTGGCCGTCGAAGGTCATCTCGTCGGCGGTGACGGTGGCGGTGTCGGGCAGAAGCCCCATCACCGCCAGCATCGACACCGACTTGCCCGAGCCCGACTCGCCCACGATCGCCAGCACCTCGCGCGGATCGACCGACAGGTCGATCCCGTCGACGGCGCGGAAGCTGCCCGAAGCGGTCGCGAAGGCCACGGTGAGGTTGCGGATGGTCAGCAATGCCATGGTCTCAGCCCTTCTTCAGCTTGGGATCGAGCGCATCGCGCAGCCCGTCGCCCATCAGGTTGATCGCCAGCACCGAGATCAGGATCGCGAGGCCGGGGAAGGTGACGACCCACCAGGCGCGCAGGATGAACTCGCGCGATTCGGCGAGCATCGTGCCCCATTCCGAGGCCGGAGGCTGCGCCCCCATCCCCAGAAACCCGAGCGCGGCCGCATCGAGAACCGCCGAGCTGAACGACAGCGTCGCCTGAACGATCAGGGGCGCGAGGCAGTTCGGCAAGATGGTGCGGAACATCAGCCGCATGTTGCCGGCA
>NZ_JFZB01000038.1 GCF_000740785.1 Paenirhodobacter enshiensis
TGAACGACAGCGTCGCCTGAACGATCAGGGGCGCGAGGCAGTTCGGCAAGATGGTGCGGAACATCAGCCGCATGTTGCCGGCACCGGCGAGCCGCGCGGCGGTGACGTATTCGCGGTTCTTCTCGCCCATCACCGCGGCGCGGGTCAGGCGCGCGAAGTGCGGCTGGTAGACGATGGCGATGGCGATCATCGCATTGGTCAGCCCCGGACCCAGAATTGCGACCAGCACGAGCGCCAGCAGCAGCGACGGGAAGGCGAGGATGACATCCATCACCCGCATGATGACCTGGTCGACCGCGCCGCCGAAGAAGCCCGCGACCATGCCGATCACGATGCCGCCGATGAGCGCGATGGCCACCACCACCACGCCGATGAACAGCGAGTATTGCGAGCCGTAGATCAGCCGCGACAGCAGATCGCGTCCGACCGCATCGGTGCCCAGAATGAACCCGGACGTGCCGCCGTCCTGCCACACCGGCGGGGCGAGCAGCGCATCGCGGAACTGCTGCGCCGGATCGTGCGGCGCGATCAGCGGCGCGAACAGCGCGCACAGCACCAGCAGCACGAAGACGAACAGCCCCGCGACCGCGCCCTTGTTCTGACGGAAGTGATACCAGAAATCGGCGATCATCTGGCGGCGGATCTGACCGTCCGTCAGCCGGACGGCCGCGGGTGCGGTTCCCGCGGTTTTTGCAACGGTATCGGTCATTTGTGACGGATCCTCGGGTTGATGAGGCCATAGGTCAGATCGACGAGCAGGTTCACCGCCATCACGATGACGGCGATCATCAGCAGGCCGGATTGCACGACGGGATAATCGCGCCGTCCGATGGCGTCGACCATCCACTTGCCGATGCCGGGCCAGGAGAAGATCGTCTCGGTCAGGATGGCGCCGGCCATCAGCACGCCGATCTGCAGACCGATCGTGGTGATCACCGGGATCATCGCGTTGCGCAGCGCATGGACCATGACCACCCGGCGCGCGGGCATCCCCTTGGCACGGGCGGTGCGCACGTAATCCTCGCCCATCACCTCGAGCATGGCCGAGCGCGTCTGCCGCGCGATCACCGCAAGCGGGATCGTCGCCAGCACGATGGAGGGCAGGATCAGGTGACTGACCGCCGAGGCGAAGGCCCCCTTCTGCCCCGACAGAAGGCTGTCGATCAGCATGAAGCCGGTCACCGGCTTGAAGAAATACAAAAGCCCCATCCGCCCCGACACCGGCGTCCAGCCGAGGGTGCTCGAGAACAGGATGATCAGCAGCAGACCCCACCAGAAGATCGGCATCGAGAAGCCGACGAGCGCGGTGGTCATCGACATCTGGTCGAACCACGAGCCGCGCTTGATCGCGGCGAGAACGCCGACCGGAACGCCGATCACCGTCGCGAGGATGATGGCGACGAGGGCAAGTTCCAGCGTCGCGGGGAACAGGGTGAAGAATTCAGTCAGCACCGGCTTCTTGGTGACCAGCGAATTGCCGAGGTCGCCGTGGAACAGCCGGGTGAGGAAATCGAAATATTGCGCCCAGATCGGCCGGTCGAAACCCAGCTGATGGGCGAGTTCGGCGTGACGCTCGGGCGTGATGCCGCGTTCGCCTGCCATCAGCAGGACGGGGTCGCCGGGCAGAACCCGCACGAAGCCGAAGGCGATGAGCGTGATCCCGAGGAACGTCGGGATCAGGTAGAGGAGCTTTGTCGCCAGGAACCTGACCATGGGCTCTCCTTTCAGTATCGAAATGCGCGACGGGATTTCTCCCGCCGCGCATCCTGGGGTTGAAGGCTGGATTACTCGGTGATGTCGACGCGTTCGAAGGTGAAATCGCCAAGCGGGCTCATGGTGAAGCCGGTGACATCCTTGCGCATCGGGACATACTGGGTCGAGTGCGCGATGGTATCCCACGGCGCCTGATCCTTGAACACGACCTGAGCCTGCTCATAGAGCTTGGTGCGCTCGGCCTCGTCAGAGGTCTCGCGCGCCTTGGTGATCAGATCGGAGAAGTCCTTGTTGCACCACTGAGCGCGGTTCGAACCGCCGTCGCCCGTCGCCTGGCACGACAGCAGCACCGCGAGGAAGTTGTCCGGATCGCCGTTGTCGCCGGTCCAGCCCATGATGACGGCGCCCTTGCGGTCCTTCTCGGTCGACTTCTTCAGATACTCGCCCCATTCATACGAGACGATGTTCGCCTTGACGCCGACCTTGGCGAGGTCGGCCTGCATCAGCTCGGCGGTGCGGCGCGCGTTGGGCATGTAGGGGCGCTGCACCGGCATCGCCCAGATGTCCATCGTCAGATCCTTCACGCCGGCCTCGGCGAGCAGCTTCTTCGCCGCGGCGGGGTCGTAGGCGTCATCCTTCACCGCGTCGTTGTAGGACCACATGGTCGGCGGAATCGGGTTCTTCGCCACCTGACCGGCGCCCTGGAACACGGCGTCGATGATCGCCTGCTTGTTGATGGCCATGTTCAGCGCCTTGCGCACGCGCACGTCGTCAAACGGGGCGACGGTGGTGTTGTAGGCGAGATAGGCGACGTTCAGCCCGGACTGGCTGTCGAGCTTCAGGTTCTTGTCGGCCTTGATGTCGGCCAGATCCGCCGGTGCCGGAAACGGCATCAGCTGGCATTCGTTGGCCTTCAGCTTCTGCAGCCGGACCGAGGCGTCGGGCGTGATCGCGAAGACCAGATCGTCGATCTTCGGCGCCGTGCCCCAGTAGTCGGGGTTCTTGGCGTAGCGGATCACCGCGTCCTTCTGATAGGCGACGAACTTGAACGGGCCGGTGCCGACGGGGATGTTGTTGAAGTCGGCCATGCGGCCTTCCTTCTGCAGCGTGTCGGCATATTCCTTCGACACGATCGACATGAAGGGCATGGCGAGGTCGGCGAGGAACGGCGCGTTCGCCATGTTCAGCGTGACCTTGACGGTCAGGTCGTCGACCTTCTCGACCGACTTGACGATCTTCGGCAGGTCCATGCCGTCGTAATATTCATAGGTGATGCCCGGCAGATAGCCATGCCAGGGATTGGCGGCATCGCTCTGGCGCACGAAGGAGAACACCACGTCATCGGCGTCCAGGGTGCGTGTGGGGGTGTAGCCGTCGATGGTCTGGAACTTCACGCCCTTGCGCAGGTGGAAGGTGTAGACGGTGCCGTCTTCCGAAACGTCCCAGCTCTCGGCGAGGCCGGGCTCGACTTCGGTGGTGCCGGGCTTGAACTCGACGAGGCGGTTGAACACCGGATGCGCCGAGGCGTCGAAGGTGGTGCCAGCGGTGTAGGGCGCCGGGTCAAAGCCCTCGGGCGAGGCTTCCGAGCAATAGACGAACGTCTTGGCAAAGCCCGGCATCGCGGCCGTGCCGCACATCAGCATCGCCGCGGCGCCGATCGCCGCAAGTTTCTTCAAAGCCATGTCATGCTCCTCGGTTGACTGGTTTCTTGGGTCTTGGTGTGCCCGCCCCCGGCAGGGGGCGCGACCTTCGCCCGGATGGGGCAGCTTTCGTGCCGATCATCCGGGAATGTCCGTCTTCGCGTCAACAGGCGTGTGTGTTGCATCCGGTCGCAGCGCCGATGGCGTGGCGCCATGCTGCATCTTGCCGCTCCACAACACCCGTGCGGGTGTTTCGCCGACATTCGACCAGCGATGCGGCAGATGGCCGAGAAAATGAATGCTGTCGCCGGTTCCGAGGCGGAACGCATGGCCCTCGACTACCTGCTCGATGGTGCCTTCGAGGACATAGATCAGTTCCTCGCCCTCGTGGCGGGTTTCCTCCGAGGTGTAGCCGACCGGCATGTTGACGATGAAGGAGGTCAGCTCGTGGCCGGGGAATTCGGCGCCGATCTGCTCGTAGGTCAGCGGGCTCGCGCCGACCGAGAACCGCGGCCGTTCCGCCTGCCGGGTCACGCTGTCGGCCTGGCGCGGTGTGGCGACGAAATAGTCGACCGAAACCCCGAGCGCCGCCGCCAGCTGCGCCAGCGTGCCGAGAGACGGCGTGGCCTGACCGCGCTCGACCTGGCTGATGTAGCCCACCGAGACGTCCGAGGCGGTGCTGAGCTCTTGCAAGGTCATGCGCCTGTTCTGGCGCAGCTTGCGAATGCGCAGGCCCGGTTCGCTTCCCAGTGCTGTCGTCGGCCGTCGTGTCATCGTCCCTCTTGAATGCGGTCTGATTCCTGATTCCCGACGCGCACGACAGAGCCCGGAATGGATCGGCCGGCGGCAGAGATCGAAATCTCTTTGAACCTATCAAAAAAATTTTTCCAACAAGAAAATGATTTCACCGACCGCGTTCCGGCGTTGTGCCCGGAAACGCGACAATGGAACGCAGACGGCAAGGTCCGGTCAGAAACGGTGGGCGGCACGCGGCCGGGCGGTCAAGCCGCGCTTTCGGGGGATGCGTCGCGGGGGGCTTTCCCGTCGCCGGCGTCGTTCGCGGGGCGACGCATCAGCCAGATCTGTTCGCTCAGCAGCTTTCGCCCCATCGCCTGCAACGAGAACTTGCGCCCCGAGCGCAGCCATTCGTTCAGCAAACCGTTCATGGTGATCATCAGAAATGCCGCCGCTTCGCGCGGGGTCAGCCGGTCCGACAGCTGCCCGTTCGCTTCGGCGATCAGCATCAGCTGCAGCAGAATTTCGAACATTTCTCCGTTGGCGCGGCTGATTGCCTCGGCCTCGGGTGTGCCGGGCATCTGCGTGGACAGGATCAGGAACATGCGCTGGAGCCGCTCGTCTGCCTCGAAGCTGCACAGCATGTCCCGGGCGCTGGTTTCCAGCAGCCCGAACGGGTCCGGGTGCCCGGTCGCCGCGGCGCAGGTCATCATCTCCTCCTGCGGCAGGCAGCAGCGCCGGCGCAGCGCGATCATCAGATCTGCCTTGTCCTTGAAATGCCAGTAGATTGCCCCACGTGTGACCCCTGCGGCCGCGGCGATCCGGTCGAGCGAGGTGGTTTCGACCCCGCGCGAGAAGAACAGCTTCTCTGCGGCGTCGAGAATGGTTTCCCGCGTCTGCTCGGCATCGGCCTTGGACCGTTTCATGTCGTCGTTGCCTCCTTTTTGGGCGCGGCAGGGGCTGGGGCGGGCCGGATGCCATAGATGAGTCACGAAGGGATCATATCCGCTTTACAAACATACAGCAATGTATGTAACTGGCGGCAACCAAGGGGATCGCCGCGCCGATTCCGCTTTCGTTGCCCGGCGGGTTTTCGTGAGGGGGACCTCGCGGAATGGGCCGGCGCCGGGACGGGCGGGCTGTCGACGGAGTATCCCTCCGGGTGTAGGCTGGACGCCGCAGGGCCGTTCCGGACGGGGTTTTCCGGTCGCGAAACGGCAAAACTGGGTGATCCGAACAAGGGACGATGAATGAGCACGCTCACCAATACCGACGGGCAGCGCGGAGTGGCGCGGCCGCTGGGTCGGCGCAATCTGCTGATGTGGTCGGCCGCCACGCTGGCCCTGGCTGGCTGCGCCGATGTCAATTACCTGGCCCCGACAGCCGATGTCGCGGGCAAGTTCGATGCAGCCGCACCTGGGCGCGATACCAGCCCTGAGGCGCGGATGTGGTGGCGCGCGTTCCGCGATCCGCAGCTCGATCAGCTGATCGCGGCGGGCAATGCGCGCAACCTGACGCTGCAGCAGGCCATCGCGGCGATCGACGAGGCGCAGGCCTCCGTCGCCTCGGTCAATGGCAACGATCTGCCGCAGGTGCAGGCGAGTGCCGGGGCGCAGCGCGCGCTGTCCGCGGACGCGGCGGCGAGCGGGGGGGCAATCACGACCTCGACCTACATCACGCCGAGCTTCTCGTGGCTGCTGGATATCTTCGGTGCGAACCGCAACGCCCGCAAGGCGGCTGCGGCGCAGCTCGATGCCGCCTATCTGTCGGCGGACGTGGCGCGGCTGACGATCGAAAGCTCGATCGCGGCGGCCTATGTCAACCTGCGCTACTTCCAGGAAAGCATCGCGCTGACCAACCGCTCGATCGCCAGCCGCAAGCGCAGCCTCGAACTGACCCAGACCCAGTTCAATCTGGGCTCGGCCTCGAAGCTCGACGTGCTGCAGGCCGATCAGCTGGTGGCCGAGGGCGAGGCAACCCTGCCCGCCTACGAGACCGGGTTCGACCAGTCGCTCGCCCAGCTCGCCATGCTGACCGCGCAGCGCAGTGCCGATCTGCGCACCCGGCTGACCCGTTCGGCCCCGCAGCCCTCCGCCCGCTTCAAGCCGAGCGTGGGCGTGCCTGCCGATGTGGTGCGCGATCGTCCCGATGTGCGCATGGCCGAACGCAACTATGCCGCCGCGGCCTATGGCGTCGGCGTGGCAAAGGCGGCGTTCTATCCCTCGGTGTCGCTGTCGGGGTCAATCACGCCGCTGCACGTTTCCAGCCCGGGGAAGAGCAGCATCTCGTATTGGGCCATCGGGCCGGCGATCAACCTGCCGATCTTCACCGGCGGGCAGAACATGGCGAATCTGAAGGCCTCCGAATCGCGTGCGGTCCAGGCCAGGCTCGGATGGGAGCAGTCGGTGCTGAAGGCGATCTCCGAAGTCGAATCCGGCCTTGCCGCCTACAACCGCGACGGGCGCAACATCGCGGCGCAACAGCGTCTGGTGAGCATCTCGAAGGAGACCACCGAGCTGTCGCGTTCGAGCTACGAGATCGGCGAGGGCACCTTCATCAACGTTCTCGATTCCGAACGTGCCTACCTGGCGGCCCAGCAGTCGCTGGCCACCGCGGTGCGCCAGCAGGCCACCGATTACGTGACACTGAGTGTCGCAGCCGCGGGGGGCACCGCGCGCTGAGGCCCTGACACCAAGCGCAGGCCCCGCCGGAACGTGCGGGGCCTCGTCATATTCGTTCCCTCCCAAGAACAAGCAGGTCATCCATGAACATTCATCCGAGCAGTAAAGGCCGCCTCGGTCTTTGGTCCGCACTGGTCCTGACGCTGGCGGCCTCTCCGGTGCTGGCGCAGGGCATGGGCGCCGGCGGTCCCTCGCCGGTGACGGTGATCTCGGCCGAAGCGGGCGACTACACCCTGAGCATCCCGCTGCCGGGGCGGATCAAGGCCTCGACCGTCGCCGAAGTCCGCCCGCAGGTGTCTGGCATCGTCGAGGAACGCCTGTTCAAGGAGGGCACGGTCGTCGAGAAGGGCCAGCCGCTCTACAAGATCGAAGACAGCACCTATCGCGCCGCGGTCAGTGCCGCGAAGGCCGCGGTCAGCCAGGCGCAGGCGAATTTCGAGCTGGCGCAGATCAACGCCAAGCGCGCCCGCGAGCTGTTTGCCAGCAACGCCGGCACGGCGCAGAACCGCGATACCGCGAATGCGCAGCTCGATGCGGCGCAGGCTGCGCTCGAGGCCGCGCAGGCGCAGCAGAACACCGCCGAGATCGAGCTCGACCGCACGACGGTCACCGCTCCGGTCGCGGGCGTGATCGGCCTGTCGCAGACCACGGTCGGCGCTCTCGTCTCGACCCAGCAGGCCAGCGCGATGACCACGATCCGCACTCTCGATCCGGTCTATGTCGACGTCACTCAGTCGGCGACCGACATCTTGCGCATGACCTCGACGGAAGAAGGCCGCACGATGCGGGCAACGGGAGAGGTCAGCCTGACGCTGCCCGACGGATCGGTCTATCCCTACAAGGGGCGCCTCGATGCCGCCGAGCCGCAGGTCGAGCCGACCACCGGCATGGTGACGCTGCGCATGACCTTCCCGAACCCCGACACGGTGCTTCTGCCGGGCCTCTATGTCGAGGTCGAGATGCCGCAGACCGTCGCGAAGGGGGCGATCGCGCTGCCGCAGAACACGGTGATGCGCGACGGTTCGGGCGCGGCTTATGTCTGGGTCGTGGCTGACGGCAAGGTGGCGCAGCGGCCGGTGACTGTCGCGCAGGCGATGGGCAACACCTGGATCATCACCCAGGGCGTGAACCCGGGCGATCAGGTCATTACCTCGGGCTTCCAGAAGACCGGCCCCGGCGCGCCGGTGACCGTCGTTCCGGCCGATGGCGCGGCTGCGGGTGCGGCTGCGGGTGCGGCTGCGGGCGCCGCTCCGGGCACGGCCAAGCAGGGCGGGTCGAACTGAGATGTCGCGCTTCTTCATTCACAGACCGATCTTCGCCTGGGTTCTGGCGATCATCGTGATGGGGGCGGGCGTGCTGTCGATCATGCGCCTGCCGATCTCGCAATATCCGCAGATCGCCTCTCCGGCGGTCCAGATCACCGCGACCTATCCCGGCGCCTCGGCCGAGACGGTGGCCGATACCGTCGTGCAGATCATCGAGAAGGAGATGACCGGCCTCGACGGGCTGCGTTACATCAACTCCTCGACCACCTCGACGGGGCGGGCGACGATCACCCTGACCTTCAAGCTCGGGACCAACCCCGACATCGCTCAGGTTCAGGTGCAGAACAAGCTCAGTCAGGCCGAGGCCTCGCTGCCCGAAGCGGTGACACGCCAGGGCGTGACGGTGAAGAAATCGACCTCCGGCATCCTGATGGTGGTGGCGCTGATCTCCACCGATCACAAGCGCTCGCAGGCCGATCTCGCCGACTACATGAGCTCGTCGATGGTCGAGAGCATCTCGCGCCTGCCGGGCGTGGGCACGACGCAGGTGTTCGGCTCGGAATACGCGATGCGGATCTGGCTCGATCCGCAGAAGCTCAATTCCTATGGCATGGGGCCCGATACGGTCATCGCCGCGGTCAGCGGGCAGAACGCGCAGATCTCGGCCGGTTCGTTCGGCGCGATGCCGGCGCCGAAGGGGCAGTTGCTGAACGCCACCGTCACTGCGCAATCGCTGCTCAAGACCCCCGAGGACTTCGAGCGTATCGTGCTGCGCACCAACTCGGACGGCGGCATGGTGCTGTTGCGCGACGTCGCGCGCGTCGAGCTCGGTGCCGAGAACTACGAGATTTCGGGCTTTTACAACGGCGCGCCCTCGGCGGGCATGGCGATCCAGCTCGCCTCCGGGGCCAATGCGCTCGATACCGCGACGGTGGTCAAGCAGCGGCTGGAAGAGCTGAAGGCCTATTTCCCGGCCGGCGTCGAATATGTCATCCCCTATGACACCACGCCCTTCGTCACGATCTCGATCGAGGCGGTGGTGCACACGCTGATCGAGGCGATCGTGCTGGTGTTCCTGGTGATGCTGCTGTTCTTGCAGAACTTCCGCGCGACGCTGATCCCGACGCTGGCGGTGCCGGTGGTGCTGCTCGGCACCTTCGGGATTCTCGCCGCGCTCGGCATGACGATCAACACGCTGTCGATGCTGGCGATGGTTCTGGCCATCGGCCTGCTGGTCGACGACGCGATCGTCGTGGTCGAGAACGTCGAACGCATCATGCACGAGGAAAGGCTCAGCCCGGTCGAGGC
Organism: Paenirhodobacter enshiensis; assembly: GCF_000740785.1. Lineage (GTDB taxonomy): Bacteria > Pseudomonadota > Alphaproteobacteria > Rhodobacterales > Rhodobacteraceae > Rhodobacter > Rhodobacter enshiensis. The sequence goes on from NZ_JFZB01000038.1 coordinate 9,343, forward strand.
CACGGTCAAGTCGATGGGCGAGATCCAGGGCGCACTCGTCGGCATTGCGGTGGTGCTCTCGGCGGTGTTCGTGCCGATGGCGTTCTTCGGCGGATCGACGGGGCAGATCTACAAGCAGTTCTCGATCACCATCGTCTCGGCCATGGTGCTTTCGGTGCTGGTGGCTCTGGTGTTCACCCCGGCGCTGTGCGCCACGCTGCTGAAGGAGCCGCGCCCGCGCAAGGGGTTCTCCGGCTGGTTCAACCGCGGCTTCGAGACGAACTTCACCCGTGCCACCAACGGTTACGGCGGCATCGTGCGCAAGGTCGTGACCAATCCGGTCAAGCTGATTGCGGTCTATGTCATCCTCGTGGTGGCGATGGGCTGGCTTTATGTGCGCACGCCCACGTCGTTCCTGCCGGACGAGGATCAGGGCGTGCTGCTCGTGCTGACGCAGACCCCTTCGGGCACCACCTGGGCGCAGACCCGCGAGGTGACGAAGAAGGTCGAGCAGTACTTCCAGACCGCCGAGAAGGACAATGTCGCCTCGGTGTTCTCGGTGGTTGGCTTCTCTGTCGCGGGGCAGGGCCAGAACATGGCGCTGAGCTTCGTCAAGCTGAAGCCCTGGGACGAGCGTCACGGCGCCGCGAACGGCGTGGGGGCGATCGTCAAACGCTCCTTCGGGCCGCTGTTCGGCGGTATCAAGGAGGCGATGGTCATCCCGGTGGTGCCGCCGCCGGTGATCGAACTGGGCAACTCGAACGGCTTCGACGCCTTCCTGCAGGCGCGCAGCGGTCAGACGCATGAGCAGCTCCTGAAGGCGCGCAACATGCTTCTGGGCATGGCCAAGCAAAGCGACAAGCTGACGGCGGTGCGCCCGAACGGTGTTGAGGACGCGACGCAGTATCGCCTGAACATCGACTGGGCGAAGGCGGGTGCCGTCGGGCTGACGGCGGCGCAGGTCGGCAGCTTCCTGAATACGATCTGGTCGTCGTCCTATGTGAACGACTTCCTCTATGACGGTCGGGTGAAGCGGGTCTATGTCCAGGGCGAGCCTGCGGCGCGGACCGATCCTCAGTCGTTCCAGGAGTGGCGCGTCCCGAACAAGGATGGCCAGTTCGTGGCGCTGTCGACCTTTGCCGAAGGCGAGTGGACCTATGGTCCGCAGCAGGTCGTGCGCTATGACGCGCTCCCGTCGATGGAGATCCAGGGCTCGCCCGCGCCGGGGGTGTCCTCGGGTCAGGCGATGGCCGAGATGGAGCGTCTGGCGGCGCAGTTGCCGCCCGGCTTCCAGCTGAAGTGGACCGGCATGTCGCTTGAGGAAAAAGAGGCCGGGAACGGCGCGATGGCGCTTTACGGTCTGTCGCTTGCCGCGATCTTCCTGTGCCTCGCCGCGCTTTACGAATCGTGGTCTATCCCGGTCGCGATCTTGCTGGCGATGCCGGTCGGTATCATCGGCGTGCTGCTCGGGGCGCTTCTGGGCGGACAGTCGAACGGGGTCTATTTCCAGGTCGGTATGCTGACCGTGGTGGGCCTGACCGGCAAGAACGGCATCCTGATCGTCGAATTCGCCCGGGAGAGGATGCGCGATTTCGGCGAGACTGCGGTGCAGGCGGCGATTCAGGCGGCGAAACTGCGGTTCCGTCCGATTCTGATGACCTCGATGGCGTTCTGCCTCGGCGTGGTGCCGCTGGTGCTGTCGACGGGTGCGGGCGCGGGGGCGCGTCAGGCGATCGGTTACGCGACGCTGTTCGGCACGCTGTCGGGCACGTTTCTGGCGATCTTCATCGTGCCGCTGTTCTTCGTGATCGTGTCCTGGATCTTTGAGCGGCGCGGCAGCCGCAAGGCAGAGCCCTCGACGAACTGAGGCCGTTGTTTCCGTCAGCAACGCCTTGGCGGGCCGCCCTTCGGGGCGGCCCGTTATTTTATCGCGGCGGCGACTTCGCCGGGGAAGGGCGCGAAGGGACGAACGGGAAAGTCCATGGCATCAGGCACTTCCGGGAAAATCACCGGAATTCGGAAAACTTTCGTTCCTACTGTTTCGGGCGCTTGACATTCCCCCGCCAAAGCGCGAAAAGCCCGCTCACGGCGAGGGGCTGTAGCTCAGTTGGGAGAGCGCATCGTTCGCAATGATGAGGTCAGGGGTTCGATCCCCCTCAGCTCCACCAAGCCGTTTCCGTTAAGTCTTTGATGGTAAGCGATAATCCGGATACGGAAGCCGCTTTTATCCCACGTTGAACCCCACTTGAAAACTTAGATACTCCGGTACGCTATCGGCCCGCTTTGGACGATCAGATAGGCCAGAAACTTGTTCCCGACTCCTACCCCTTTGGGGGTAAGCTTGAGTACAAACAAAGGGGACACGCGGGGCAGGGGCTTCCTAAAACTGACAGGGGGCAGTGCCACAACGGCGGCATGTGCGACACGGCCCAGAGCGCCGCTAACCCTGCTATTTCCGCTATTCGTGCTATTCGGGAAAGCCCCACCCGATACCCGGCAGAAATTGACATAAAGCCCGGCGCGATGGGCGGTTCGCACTCAGGAACCAGTGAGAACCACATGGTCACTTTTCAAAGTCGCGAAGGCCATAAAGCCCAATGAAGCAAGGGCCGCTTGAATGGTTCCCACTTGCCAAATTCAAGCAGAGGAAAAAATCTGTGCGTGTGGGGGGGCGCGCGGGGCCGGCGGCCGTGCCGTCCAGACTTTCGACAGCCCCCCGATATGACACAGCCCCTTGCATCCTTAGGGTCCAGACTCATTGAGTTTCACAGCCAGAACAAGACGGTTGCGGCTAACGTGATTGCAGAGAAGAAGGTTTCCGGGCACCGGTCGTATCGGGTTGCAACGTTAGATGCGGTGTATCGACCCAGTGAAATGAGGTGGACCCCGAAAACCGGACACTCTGC
>NZ_JFZB01000039.1 GCF_000740785.1 Paenirhodobacter enshiensis
GGCTCGGCGGACGATGCGGGCGTGATCGACAGCGTGCCGCCCGCGATCACGGTCGATGCCCCGGCACAGACGACCGACACCACGCCCACCATCACCGGCACCACCGATGCGACACCGGGCAGCACCGTCACCGTCACGGTGACGGGCTCGGACGGCACCCCCCAGACGCTGACCGCGACGGTCACCCCGGGCGGCACCTATACCGTCGACGTTCCCGCGGCCCTCGCCGAGGGCAGCTACACCGTCACGGCGAATGTCACCGATCCGGCCGGCAATACCGGCACGGCAAGTGACACCGGGATCGTCGCGGCCCTCGCTGCGACCGAGGATACCGGGACGAGCTACACGGTTGCCGATCTGACCGGCGAGACCGGCTCGGGGCTGACGGTGACCTCGGTCTCCGTGGGCAGCGGGACGGCCACGGTCACCGGCGGCGGCAGCGCCGTCAGCTATACGCCGGTCGCCAACTACAGCGGCGAGACCACGATCACCTACACGCTGAGCGACGGATCGACCTCGACCGCGCTGGTGCACGTCGCTCCGGTTACCGATGCCCCCACGGCGATGGGCAACTTCACTTTCGACATCGCGAGCACCAGCTTCGCGACCTACAGCTGGTCGAACATCCAGTCCGTCAGCGACGGAACGACGACCTGGGATCTGGAAAAGAACGGCGGCGACGGCGCGGATTCCGCCGATCTCGTCAATGCCATCGACTATCTGTATGCGAATGACTATGCCTCGGCCACGACCGGCACGACCACCTCGATCGTCAGCTCCAGTCTGCCGACCTATCAGGCCAAGCTGATCACCGGCTATGTCTTCCTCGAAGCCGGATCGACCTACTCGTTCTCGGGGACGGTCGACGACAGCGGCACGATCGTGATCGGCGACGTGACGTCGGGTCATGCCAACTGGGCCGGGACCAACACCTCGACGGCAAGCGATTTCACCGTGGCAGAGACCGGGTTCTACACGTTCGACCTCTATCTGCACAACGCGGCCGGCGTCGGGAACTACAACTTCTCGATCCTCAATGCGGACAGTGGCAGTGCGGTGCAGCTGTTCGGCAGCGAGGCCGACATCCAGCAGGCGATCTCGAGCTACAACTATCTGTCTCTGGGCAGCTTCGACGACGGTTCGGATGCCGATGGCAACGGCTATTACGCGCTGCAATACGGTTATACCGGCACCGAGGGGACGGGGATCTCGCTCACCGGCGTGGGCGCCAAGCTGAGCGATACCGACGGCTCCGAGCATCTGACGATGACGGTGACCGGGCTGGCCGAGGGGGCGACGCTGAACTACGATGTCACCCATGCCGACGGCTCGACCGGGACGGGGACGGCCGTTGCCGACAGCAGCGGAACGATCACCGTGAGCGGTGAACCCGGGGACGTCGAGTTCTCGTATCTGACGCTCAATATCCCGGCGGGGGACTACAACGTCCAGGTGACCGCGACCGCGCAGGACGCCCCCGACGCATCGAAGAGCGCGACCACCGAGTTCACGGTCCACTCGACCGCGGCGAGCAGCGGGTTCTCGGCCTTGGCGGCGGCGGCCGATACCACGGACACGAGCGGAACGACGACGGCGGACAGTTCCGGCATCGCGACCGCGACCGCGGCCGATACGTCGAGCACGGTGGCGCTCTACTCCGACACGACCTCGGTCTGGGACGAGACGCTGAAAACCGCGTCGAACTACTGATCGTCTTCGCCCGCTTCGGGCAGGCGCTGTCGCGGCGGTCTCCGGATCGCCGCGACAGAACCGTCCCGGGGGGCCACGGAAACCGAACATGCCTGAGCCGATGCAAAAAATCGCGGATGTGCCGCAGCCGGGACCTCAGCCGGAGCCGCACCCCGGCACCAACGAGGCCGGCACCAACGAGGCCGGCCCGAACAGAGCTGGCCCGAACGGGGCCGGTGGCCCGCGCCGCGACTGGGTGAATTCGATCCTGCGCGTGGCGGCGCATTACCGGATCGGCGCCTCGGCCGAACATCTGAAACGTCAGGCCGACTGGATGGGGGCCGGGACGGAGCTGCAAAGCCTGGCCCGCGATGCCGGGCTGGCGCTGGCAGAAACCGCGCCCGATCCCGCCGCCGTCACCGCGCTGCGCCTGCCGCTGGTCGCGGAATTCGCGGACGGCAGCATCGGCGTGATCGAGACCGAGACCGCCGATGGCTTCGGCGTCGCCTTCGGGTCCGAGGGCGGCACGCTCACCCCCGTCGCGCGCGAGGCGCTGCGGCTGCGCCGGCTGTTCGTGCTGCGCCCGGTCGCTGCCGCCCCCGATGCGCGGGTCGATCTCTATATCGCACCGCATGACCGGCACTGGCTGCGCAAGCTGATCACCGCCGATCTGCGGCCCTATCGCACGATCCTGCTTGCCTCGGCGGTGTCGAACATCCTGGCGCTTGCGGGGGTGATCTTCTCGATGCAGGTCTATGACCGGGTGATCCCCAGCCAGTCGCTGCCGACGCTGTGGGTGCTGTTCGGCGGCGTGCTGCTGGCGGTGGGGTTCTCCTACGCGCTCAAGGTGCTGCGCGGCTACATCACCGACGCGGTGGGCAAACGCGCCGATCTGGAGATTTCCGACCGGGTGTTCGGCCATGCGCTGCGCGTCACCTCGGCCAGCCGGCCGCGGGCGACGGGCACCTTCATCGCGCAGATCCGCGAACTCGACCATGTGCGCGAGATGATGACCTCCTCGACGATCGCCGCGATCGCCGATGTGCCGTTTTTCGCGCTGTTTTGCGTGCTGTTCGCCTATCTGGCGGGGGTGCTGGTGTGGATCCCGCTCGCGGCGGCGGTGTTGCTGGTGCTGCCGGGGCTGTTCGCGCAAGGCCGGCTGCGCACGATGGCGAGTGCCAACATGCGCGAACGCGCGCTGCGCAGCGCGATGCTGGTCGAGGCGGTGCAGGGTGTCGACGACATCAAGTCCCTGCAGGCCGAGCCGCGGTTCCAGAACCAGTGGATGCAGTATAACGAGGCCTGCGCCACCTCCTCGATGGAGCTGCGCACCCTGGTCGAACGGCTGTCGAGCTGGGCGCAGAGCGTGCAGGGCGCGGCCTTCGCGGTGGTGGTGTTCTTCGGCGCGCCGATGGTGATCGCGGGCGACATGAGTTCGGGCGTGCTGGTCGCGGCCTCGATCCTGTCGTCGCGGATGCTGGCGCCGCTCAGCTCGGTGGCGCAGCTCATCAACCGCTGGCAGCAGGCGAAGATCGCGCGCGAGTCGCTCGACAAGCTGATGGCGCTGCCGGTCGACACACCGGATTTCGCCCGCCGGGTGCATCTGCCCACGATCCGCGGCGCGTTCTCGCTGACGAACGCGGGCTTCGGCTATTCCGCCGACGATCCGGTGCTGAAGATCGGCCGGCTGGAGATCGCGCCCGGCGAGCGGCTGGCGGTTCTGGGCTCGAACGGGTCGGGCAAGTCGACGCTGCTCGCCGGGCTGGCCGGGCTGATCGCGCCGCTCTCGGGCGAGGTGCGGCTCGATGACATCACGCTCGGTCTGATCGACCCGGCCGACGTGCGCCGCGACATCGGCTATCTGGGGCAGAACGCGCGGCTGTTCTACGGCACGCTGCGCGAGAATCTGACGCTCGGTGCGCCGGGGGCGGACGACGGGCAGATCGTGCAGGTGCTGGGGGAGCTGGGTCTCCTGGATATGGTGCGGCGGCTGCATGACGGGCTCGACCATCAAATTCAGGAAGGCGGCACGGGGCTTTCGGGCGGGCAACGCCAGGGGCTGCTGATCGCGCGGCTGTTGCTGCGCCGGCCGCGGGTGCTGCTGCTCGACGAACCGAGCGCGGCGCTCGACGAGGTGGCGGAGCGCGAATTCATCGCGCTGATCGGCCGGCTCGATCCGAAGATCGGCGTGGTGATCGCGACGCATCGACTGGCGGCGCTGGCCGCGGTCGATCGGGTGCTGGTGCTGAACGCCGGCACCGTGGTGATGAACGGGCCGCGCGACACCGTGCTGAACCGGCTGCGCGCCCCGAGGGCCGCCGCATGAGCGCGATGAGCACCCATCTCGAACCCGACACCGCGATCCGGGCCGAGACCCATGCCGTGCGGCTGATCGCGGTCGCCTGCGCGCTGTTCTTCATCTGGGCTTTCGTCTTCCCGCTGACCGAGGTTTCGAGCGGTTCGGGCACGGTGGTGCCGAGCTCGCGTGAGCAGGTGATCCAGTCGCTCGACGGCGGGATCCTCGCCTCGCTGTCGGTGCATGAGGGCGATGTGGTGGAAGAAGGAGAGCTGCTCGCGCGGCTCGATCCGACGCGCTCGGCCTCGAATGTCGAGGAGGCCGAGGCCAAGTATTACGCCGCCATCGCCACCGCCGCGCGGCTGCGTGCCGAGATCGCGGGCGACGAGGCCGTGACCTTCCCGCCCGAACTCGACGGGCATGACGATCTGAAGACCAACGAGACCGCGCTGTTCGTGTCGCGCCGCGATGGTATGAGAGAAGCGCTCGCCGGGCTGACCAACGAGCTGGCGCTGGTGCGCCAGGAACTCGCGATCACGCGGGGGCTGCAATCCTCGGGCGCCTCGAGCCGGGTCGAACTGATCGGCCTCGAACGCGAGGCCGCCAAGACCGAGATGGACATCGCCAGCCTGAAGGCCGACCGGCTGGTGAAGGCGGGCGAGGAGCTGCAGAACGCCAATGCCGAGGCGGAGGTGCAATCCTCGGTGGTGCGCGGACGCTCCGACCAGTTGCAGCGGCTGACCTTCCGCGCGCCGATGCGCGGCGTGGTCAAGGATATCGCGGTCACCACCATCGGCGGCGTGGTGCCGCCGAACGGCGATCTGATGACCATCGTGCCGATCGACGACCAGCTGCTGATCGAGGCGAAGATCGCGCCGCGCGACATCGCCTTCATCCACCCCGGTCAGGAGGCGCTGGTGAAGATCTCGGCCTATGACTATTCGATCTTCGGCGGGATGAAGGGCGAGGTCACCACGATCTCGCCGAACACCGTGCGCGACGATGTGAAACCCGAGATCGTCTATTACCGGGTCTATATCCGCACCGACAGCGACCACCTGACCAACAAGGCCGGAACGGTGTTCCCGATCGTGCCCGGCATGATCGCCACGGTCGACATCCGCACCGGCGAGAAGACCGTCTGGCAATATCTCGTCAAGCCCTTCAACCGCGCCCGCGAAGCCTTGCGCGAGCGATGAAGACCCTGCCTGCAAGACCACCTGTAACGATATCGGGCGCTGTTCGCCCCATCCACAAGAGGACGCTACAATGAACGGATTCTCTTCTGCCTGTCGCAAGTTCCTGGCCGTGGCCGTGCTTGGCCTCGCGCTGCCCGCGGGGGTCTGTGCCAAGGACATGACGCCGGTTTCGGGGCTGAACACCGTCGCCCCCGAGGCGGACTTCCCGAATGTCGAGCGCCGTTATGCCGACATGGATGCACACTACGCCCGCACCGGCACGGCGCGCAGCGCCCAGCAGATGCGCAAGGTCGCACTCGGCCAGAGCAAGGGGGTGCTGGTGCGCTATGCCGGTCAGCCGGTCTCGGCCAATGCCGACGGATCGTGGAACTTCGATCTGCGCCTGCCCGCCAACGACCGGCGCAGCACGCTGGTGTGCCAGTACCGGGTGTATTTCGACGATGCGCAGAAGGTCGCCGCCACCGCCTGGCGCCGTCCGCAATGCGCCGATATCGTGACCGGCGGGAAGCGCTGATCGCAGATGAAACGCCTCGCTGATACGGGTCTGCGCGGCAGCGCGATCCTGTGTGCCTGCCTTGCGGCGCTTGCCGGATGCGGTCTGCCCCAGCCCGACGGCACCGAAGCCGCGCTGATCGCGCGGGCGAAGGAGATGCCGCCGCTCGCCCCGGCGAAGGGAACCGGCGCGAAAGAGGCGGTGCGCAACGGGCTGCTGATGCACCCCGACGTGCGCGAGGCGGCAAGCTCCGTCGCCGCGAGCGCCGATCAGGTGCGTGTGGAGCGCGGCGGCTTCTTCCCGTCGCTCGGCCTGTCGGTCGGGGGCGGGGCGGGGGCCGCGGGCGAGGGCGACCCGGCGCTGAAGCTGAACCTGACCCAGCTGCTGACCGATTTCGGCACCACGAAACGCGCCGTCACCGCGGCCGATTTCGATCTGCAGATCGATTACGTGACCTTCCAGAAGGCGGTCGACGACGCGACGGTCGAACTCCTCGAGGCCTATGACGCGGTGCGGATGAACGAGGCGGAACTTGCCGTCTACCGCGCCCAGCTTGCCGCGATGACGGAGCTGCAAAAGCTCGTGGCCGAGCGCGTCGAGGTCGGCGCGACGACCGCGCCCGATCTGCTCGAGACCCAGAAGCGGGTGCAGAACGCCGCCTTCCTCGTGCAGGACGCCGAACTGGCGCTGGCGGACGCGCGCGAGCAGCTGGAGCGCCGGACCGGCCAGTCGGTGGGCGGCGGCGTGCCCGAGTTCCGCGGCGGCTGCACGCTGCACGGCGATACCGACAAGATGCGGCTGGCGAAACTGAAGATGGCCAAGGCGGAAATCGACCTCGAACAGGCGCGCAAGGCGCAGGTGCCGAAGATCACCCTGTCGCCGCTCGCGCGGCTCGGGACGGGGAACACATCGACCGGGCTCGGGCTCAACCTGGGGGTGAGTTCCGATCTGATGCAGGGCGGTGCGCTCACCGCCAAGGCCTCGGCGGCGCGCAATGCCCGCGATGCGGCGCGGGCCGCACTCGAATCCGCCGACCGCGATGCCACGCTCTCGGCGCGCAAGGCACTGCGCGACATCACCGCCGGCGCCCGCCGCGAGGACATGCTGAACCGCCAGATCGAGCTTCTGGCCCGCACCCGCGAGCTCTACCGCAGCCAGTATTTCGATCTGGGCAAGCGCTCGATCTCGGATCTGCTCGACAATGAGGAGGAATATTATACCCGACAGGCGGAACAGGTGGAATTGAGTTCCACCCTCGCGGCCAGCCGGCTGACCTGTTCCGTTTATGCGCGAACCCTGCGTCCGGCCATGGATCTGACAGGGAAAACGCTTTATAATCTACCACTTAGCACAGACAACCTTTAGGGCAATCGTGAATACCATGCGATCCGGCCCGCCCCCGAGGGCCTCAGACCGGGAAATCAGAGAGCGGCAGGAGCGGGACCGGCAGGCGGAACTGATCGACCTCGTTTATGCGGCGATGCTGGAAGAGGGCGACTGGCAGAACTTTCTCGACGCGCTGATCGCGGACATCCCGTCGGGCAAGGCGGCGATGCAGATGTTCAACGTCCAGCGCCCCGCCGAAAGCGGCGTGGCGATGAGCGCGGGCTTCGACGGAACTGCGCTCAAGGCTTATGCGGCGCATTTCTGTTCGGTCAACGTGCTGCAAAAATCGCTCGCGCTGCGCAACGACGGGGTAGGGTATTCCGATGCCCAGCTGATCGCGCCCGAGCTGCTGCACGAGGGCGAGTTCTTCAACGACTGGTTGCGGCCGAACGGGATCCGGGCCTCGGCCGGGGTGAAGATGGGGGCGGCCGGCGCCTGGAGTTTCAGCCTGACGCTGATGAGCGAGCGCGATGACGATCCGATCCGCGCCGAGCTGGCGACACGGCTGAGCGCGATCGCCCCGCATCTGAGCCGCGCCGCCCGGTTCTATCAGCGTCAGGATACCGTCGCCCCGGGCAGTCTGGAGGCCGGGCTGATGGGCAGCGCGGCCTCGGGGGTGATCGTGCTCGGACGCGACTGCGTCATCGAGGCGATGAACCCGCTGGCCGAGACGATCCTGCGCCGGGGCGAGGGTCCGTTCCAGGCGGTGCGCAACCGTCTGGCGGTGCGCGATGCCGGGCTCGAGGCGCGCATCCAGGCCATGCTGCGCCCGCAGGCGGACCGGATGCGCCCCGATACGGTGACGCTGGCGCTGCCCGGAATGCGGCTGACGCTGATCCGGGTGACCCGGAGCGGGGTGCCGCTGCTGTTCCGCGGGATCTCGGTCGTCGTGCTGATCGACAGTCTGGACACGGTGGAGCAGTTCGACGAGGAGGTTTTCGCGCTGGAATACCGGCTGACCCCGGCCGAACGGCGCGCCGCACGCGGGATCGTGGCGGGGCTGAGCCCGGCCGAAATCTCGCAGCAGGCCGATCTGTCGCGCGAAACCATCCGCGCACAGATCCGCAGCCTGTATCAGAAGACCGGCGCGCGCAGTCAGGCCGATATCGTTCGCCTCGCCCGGCTGCGGCTCGCGCGCTGAGCCCCCCGGAGGGGGCAGGCGCGGTTTTCAGGGGGGGGCAGGGGCGCCGGAAGCGGGCCCGCAGACCTCTTCCGGCGCCCCGCCAGCCGTTTTCCCGTCAGATTTTCAGGGTGGTCTCGACGCTCTTCAGGGTCAGCCGCGCCAGACCGAGGTTCGCCGCCTTGCGCTCGAGCGCGACATAGACGAACACTGCCGGATTGGCGGCGAGCGGACGGATCAGGTGATACTGCGTGCCGAGCGAGATCAGGATATCCTCGATGTGATCGCCGCCGAGGCCGAGCATCTTCATCGCCGCGTTCTTGGCGCGCAGCACCTCGGTATTGGCGGCGGCGGCGATTTCCAGATTGAACGAGGGATCGCCCTCTTCGCTACCCAGCATGAAGCCGGTGTCGCTGTCGACAAGGCAGGCTCCGATGAAACCGGCGAGGTTTCTCAGTTCGGAGATATCGGTAGACATAGGGAACTCCATTGACCCGGTAAACTTACAACAATTGCGTTGGCTAACTAAATATAGCGTCACAAAAGTGACGTAAAACGGGCAATTCCCATAAAATTGCGGCTAAAAAAACGACAAAGCGCGACATCCCGCCCCCCCAGGCGGCACGCGGCTGCGCCGGCTTCTGCAGAAAGCGGCTCAGTAGAAAGCGGGCGTGGTGACCCAGATCACCTCGGTCTCGACGCCCTCGGCCCAGAACCGGATCATCGCGGTCGCCGGGAAGGCGAAGGAATCGCCCGGATGGACGATCTCGGTATGGCCGTCGATCTCCAGCCCGAGCGCGCCGCGCAGCACCACGCCGCCCTTGGCGCCCTCGGGCTCGTTGTAGGGATCGTCGCCGGTGGTGCCGGTCGGGCTGAGCACGATACGCATCATCTGCAGCTGCAACATGCTGTCGGGGGTCAGCATGTCCTTTTCCATTCCGGCGGCGGCGAAGCTCATATGGCGCTGCGCCGCCTGCCGGATCACGTATTGCTGGCGGTCCGCAAGCGGCGCGTCGTGATAGGCGGGGTCGAACAGCCAGCTCAGCGGCATGTCGAGCGCCTGACACAGCAGCACCATCTTGTCGACCGACAGCATCGCCCGGCCGCGCTCGATCTGGCTGAGCTGCGCGGTCGAGATATGCGAGGCCTGCGCCACCTGTGCCAGCGTCAGGCGCCGCACCTTGCGCCGCAACCGCAGCCGGCGGCCGATCTCGGCGCCGGTGGAGGCGCCAGTGGTGGCGCCGGTGGACGGCGCGGAGGCGGGGGCTTTCGACACGTCACTCATGAAATCGTCCTTCTGCGCCATGGCGGTCGCTCTGTTGCACAAGGTCCTCGCCCGGATCGGCATCCTGTCTGACCGCGCCGGCTCAGCGGCCGCGGAGCCGGTCCAGCATCCCATGCCAGGCCATCGTCGTCTCGGCCCCGATCCGCCAGAACGGATGGAAGGCAAAGCGGGTCAGCTTGTCCTCCACCGGCAGGGAAATGTCCACCTTGCCGCCCGACAGGATATGATCGGCGGTCAGCTTGCCGGCGATGCTCGACAGTGCGACGCCGCGCCCGTTGTAGCCGAACAGCAGCCGCACCCCCTCGGCCGGGCGCACCAGATGCGGGAAATGATCGGGCGTCACCGCGACCTGACCGTGCCAGGTCCAGGGGAAGTCGACCCCCTTCAGCGCCGGCCACAACTTCACCGCGTAATCGACGAGGTGGCGGTAATCGGCGGGGCCACGGGCATCGCGCTGCGCACCGCGCCCGCCCATCAGCAGCCGCCCCGCATCGTCGATGCGGTAATAGATCACGTCCCAGGCGGCTTCGTAAAGCGCTGCGCCGCAGGGCATGATCTGCGCGCGCAGCGCCTCGGGCAGGGGGTCGGTCGCGGCGATGTAAGTATAGATCGGCACCAGCGCCTGACGCATTCCGGGCCACAGATCGCCGGTATAGCCATTGGTGCAGATCAGCAGCTCCGGCGCGGTGACGCTGCCCGCCGCGGTTTCGACGCGCCAGCCCGCCCCGGCGCGCCGGAGCGAAAGCGCGGCGCTCTGGCCATGCAGCACCGCGCCCGCCTTCTGCGCCGCAAGACCCAGCCCGCGCGCATAGCCGAGCGGGTTCAGATGCCCGCCGCGCGCATCGACCGCCCCGCCGAGATAGATGCCACAACCGGTCATCGCGGCCATTTCGGCACGGTCGGCAAAGCGGATCGGCCAGCCGCGCGCGGTGGCCTGCGCCACCAGATCGTGCACCTGTTGCAGGCCGGCCCGGTCGATCGCGGCGCGGATCGTGCCGGAATTCACCGCCGCGCAGTCGATGCCGTGGCGCGCCACCAGATCGAAGACGAAGGCCGGCGCCTCGGAGGCGAGCCGGTTCATCCGCTGACCGCGTTCAGTGCCGAAATGCGTCTCGACCGCATCGGGGAGCAGCTTCAGCCCCGGGTTGATCTGCCCGCCGTTGCGCCCCGAGCAGCCATGCCCGATGTCGCCCGCCTCCAGCACCACCGCTTTCGCGCCCTGCTCTGCCAGATGCAGCGCCGTCGACAGCCCGCTGTAACCGCCGCCGACGATGACCACATCGGCCTGACTGTCGCCCGCGAGCGCCGGAGCCGAAATCTGTGGACGCGCCGTTTCGAGATAAAGATTCTTCATGACCAGTCCCTGTTTTCGGGCGGCGCGCACGGATCGGGGATTGCGAACCGGGGTCCGGCTGTCGCCTCATTTATTTGCGTGTAAAAAATCAGTGGCATTTTTTTTGCATGTCGGCAAGTTCATTCAAATTTTTTATTGAAACGGAATTTGTTCCATGCTTGCCTTGGATCACAACCAAAACAGGGCCGCTTTCGCCCCCGGGCGGGAAGACGGTCTCATCGCACAGGCGGGATGGGGCAGGGGGAAACCCCGGGCAGCCCTTTGGCGGGCCGTTGCCGGCCGTATCCCGCCCCCAGGCCGCCCCCCGCGGGCGACACGGGGCAAGAAACGGCGAAACTGCGACAACAGGAGAGAGTGACAGATGAAACTTGCAATCGGTCTGACGGTCCTCGCGGCCCTGATCCCCGCCCTTCCGGCACTCGCCGAGGGCCCGGTCGCGGGGGTGACGGCACCGGGCTCGCTCAAGGGCAAAAGCGTGACCTTCGTGTCCTATGGCGGCGTCTATCAGGACGGCCAGGTCAAGGCGCTCGACGATTTCGTCAAGACCTCGGGGGTCGATCTCTATTCCGACGGCCCGACCGAGCAGGCGAAGATCCAGGCCCAGGTCGAGGCCGGCAACGTGCAATGGGATGTCGTCGATACCGGCGACACCATGCCCTTCGTCCATTGCGGCACGCTGTTCGAGAAACTGGATTTCAGCCGCATCGACACCTCGAAGATCCCCGAGGGTCAGACCGGCCCGTGCAGCGTTCCGGCGATGAACTACGCCGTCGTGCTGATGTACAAGAAATCCGCCTACAAGGACCATCCGCCGACCGGCTGGCACGATTTCTTCGACACCAAGACCTTCCCCGGCACCCGCGCGATCCCGGGCTATGCCGATCCCGAGGGCTACATGATCGAACTTGCGCTGCAAGATGACGGTCTCGACAAGACGACGATGTTCCCCGCCGATATCGACCGGGCGCTGAACAAGTATCGCAAGATGCGCGACAGCCTGATCCTGTGGCAGACCGGCGCGCAGTCGCAGCAGCTTCTGGAATCGGGCGAGGCCGACATGGCGATCGTGTGGTCGGGCCGCGGCAAGGCGGCGGTCGGCAACGGGGCCGATTACGCGCCGGTGTGGAACGACTGGGTGGTGGTCAAGGATCAGCTGACCATCCCGAAGGGCGCGAAGAACACCGATGCCGCCTATGCGCTGATCAACGCCTATCTGGGCAAGCATTCGCAGGAGGTCATGGCCGAGGCGACCTCCTATTCGCCGATCAACGTCGAGGCCAAACCCAAGGTCGACGCGCTGACCGCCGAGTGGATGACCAACACCCCGGAAAAGCAGAAGACCGCCTATAATTACAACATCCCCTACTGGGTCGCGCATTATCCCGAGCTGGCCGAGAAATGGGGCGCCTTCATCGCCGGCAACTGATCCGCCGTTCCGACCGGAGACTGCCCCCGCTCCGCCCGGGTGCCGGGAGCAGTCTCGCCTTTCGATTTCGGTGCGCGCCCGGCGTGCCGAGCCCGACAAGAGGACGTCCGATGTCCGAACCCAAGGTTCGCGAGATGACCCCCGAGGCGCGCCGCAAGGTCCGTGCCTTCCTGATGACCGTGCCCGCTCTGGCGGTGCTGGCGCTGGTGCTGCTCGCGCCGCTCGTGATCGTCGTCGCGCGCAGCGTCACCGAGCCGCAGCCGGGGCTGGAGAATTATCGCTGGTTCTTCGCCACGCCGGTCAATCTGACGGTGCTGGCACGCACCTTCAAGGTGGCGTTCTGGGTCACGCTGCTGTGCGTCGTCGTGGCCTACCCCTATGCGTTCGCGATGTCGGTCGCCGGCCGCAAGTTGCGGCTTTTGCTGATCCTGTGCGTGCTGGTGCCATTCTGGGTGTCGGGGGTGGTGCGCACCTTCGCCTGGGTGATCTTGCTGCAGGATTCGGGGCTGATCAACAAGACGCTCCTGGCGATGGGGTTCGAGAAGATCCGCCTGATCCGCACCCAGACCGGCGTCACCATCGGCATGGTGCAGATCCTGCTGCCGTTCATGATCATGCCGCTTTATTCGGTGATGCGCGGCATCGACCTGCGTCTTCTGCTCGCCGCGCGCAGCCTCGGCGCGCGCCCGGTGGCGAGCTTCTTCCAGATCTATCTGCCGCTGTCGCTGCCCGGGGTCTTCGCCGGGGCGACCATCGTGTTCATCCTCGCGCTCGGCTTCTACATCACGCCGCTGCTGCTCGGCGGGGCGTCGAGCACGCTGCTGTCGACGCTGATCCAGCAACAGGTGCTGTCCTTGCTGAACTGGGGCCATGGCGGGGCGATGGGGGTGGTGCTGCTGGCGGCGACCTTCGGCGGGCTGCTGATCGCCGCGCCGCTGATGCGCCGGCGCTATCCGGTGACGGGAGGCGAGAGATGACCCGCACCCTCGGCCGCATCGCGCTGGCCCTCGTCTGTTTCCTGATCGCGCTGTGGCTGGTCGCGCCGACACTGGTGATCATCCCGATCTCGTTTTCCGAAACCCAGTCGCTCGCCTTCCCGCCGACCGGGTTCTCGTGGAAATGGTATGCCAATATCTTCGACAACCGGGCCTGGTCGCGCAGCCTGGTCACCTCGGTCGAGATCGGTCTGATCGTCGCGGCGGTGGCGACGGTGCTCGGCACGATGGCGGCGCTCGGGCTCGAACGGCTGAAGAACCGCCTCGGCGGCACGATCCGGCTGCTCTTGCTCACCCCGGTGGTGATGCCGGGGGTGGTGCTGGCGGTGGGGATCTACGCGGTCTATCTGAACCTTCATCTCACCGGCACCTGGACGGGCTATGTGCTGGCGCACACGCTGCTCGCACTGCCTTTCGTGGTGATCGCGGTCAGTGCCAACCTGTCGGTGTTCGATGCCCGGCTGGAAGTGGCGGCGGCGAGCCTCGGGGCCTCGCGGCTGACGGTGCTGCGCACGGTGACGGTGCCGCTGATCGCGCCCGGCATCCTGTCGGGGGCGCTGTTCGCCTTCGTCACCTCTTTCGATGAGGTGATCGTGTCGCTGTTCATCACCAGCGCGCAGCTGAAGACGCTGCCGGTGCAGATCTATGCCTCGATGACGCGCGACACCGACCCGACCGTCGCCGCCATCGGCACCCTCACCCTTGTCGTGACCACGGTGCTGATCGGCGCCGGTCTCCTGTTCAGCCTGTCCAGAGGACGGAAATGATGCCCCTGCAAGCCAGCACGCCCGAAACCGCCACCCGCCGCACCCCGGACCGCATCCCCGGTGCCGCGGTCGGGATCGACCGGATCCGCAAGACCTATGGCAGCTATGTCGCGCTCGACGACGTATCGCTGACGATCCGCCCGGGCGAGTTCATGTCCTTCCTCGGGCCGTCGGGCTCGGGCAAGACCACCACGCTGAACGTCATCGCGGGCTTCACCGGCCATGAAAGCGGCGTGCTGAAGATCGACGGGCGCGAGATCGACCGGGTGCCGCCGCACCGGCGCAACATCGGCGTGGTGTTCCAGCATTACGCGCTGTTTCCGCATATGACGGTGGCCGAGAACATCGCCTATCCGCTGCGCCAGCGCCGGATCGGGCGCAGCGAACGCCACGCGATGGTGGGCGCGGTGCTGGAGAAGGTCGAACTTTCGGCGCTGGCCGGGCGCTACCCGGCGGAGCTGTCGGGCGGCCAGCAACAGCGCGTGGCGCTGGCGCGCGCGATGGTGTTCGCGCCGGGGCTCATGCTGCTCGACGAGCCGCTCGGCGCGCTCGACAAGAAGCTGCGCGAGGCGCTGCAACTCGAGATCCGCCGCATCCACCGCGAGCTCGGCTCGACCTTCGTCTTCGTCACCCACGATCAGGAGGAGGCGCTGGTGCTCTCCGACCGGATCGCGGTGTTCAACAAGGGCCGGATCGAGCAGGTAGCGAGCGGCGAGGAGCTGTATCGCGCCCCGAAGACGCTGTTCGTCGGCCAGTTCATCGGCGAAAGCACGGTGCTGCGCGGTCCCCATGAGAGCCGCGGCGACGAAACCGCGCTGAGCGTCGCGGGGGCGCGCATCCGCATCGCGGCCCGGCGGCCGGACGCGGGGGGGCGGCAATGCCTGCTGCTGCGCCCCGAGGATCTGCGGCTGTGCGCGCCGGGCAGCACGGCGGGCGGGCATGAGAATGTCGTGGCCGCGCGGCTGCGGGAAAAGATCTACCTCGGCGCCTCGGTCAAATACGAGGCGGTGCTGACCGACGGCACCGTCGCCACGGCGCGGATGCCGGCGAGCGGACCCTCCTTCGAGATCGGCGCGCCGGTCGATCTGGTCTGGTCGGCCGGTTGCGGCACCTTGCTCGACGATCCCGGGGCGTGAGGCGCCGGGCGGGCAAAGCCCCGGCCGCCCGGCCCGCCCGGCTCAGGACGCCAGATCGTGCAGGGTTTCCTCGGCCAGGTGGCGCAGCTCCATCCCGGCGCGGGCGGTTTCGCGCGCGGCCAGCGCGCGCAGCCGCGCCGGATCGGGGGCACATCCGGCAACCTCGGCCAGACGCGCCCAGACCCGGGCGAGCGCGGCGCGGATGCTCAGCCGCATGAAGGCCGCGGCGGCCGGCGCGGGATCTGCGGCGGCCGCCATCGCGGCGCGCACCGGCTGCCACAGCGCCAGCGCCCCGGGCGCGCCCGCCCCGAGCCAGTCGGCGAAGGCCGTCGCCGCCGCCCCGCCGTCATGGCGCAGCAACCGCCCCGCCAGCGCCTGCGCATGGATCCCGTTGGTGCCCTCGTAGATCGTCGTCACCCGCGCGTCGCGCAGCCGCTGCTCGATCCCGTATTCGTTCAGATAGCCATAGCCTCCCAGCACCTGAAGGCCGAGGTTCGCCGCCCGGACCCCCGCCGCGGTCCCCGAGACCTTGCACAAGGGCGTCAGGAACTCGATCAGCGCCGGGCTGTGCGCCAGCTCCATCTCGACCAGCGTCATCAGGCACAGCGCCCGGTTGCCGAACGTCAGCGCCGCGATGGTATCGAGCATCCTGCGCACGTCGGGATGGCGGTCGATCGTCACCGCCCCGTCCTGGCCGGGCAGCCGCCCCTGCCGGCGGGTCGCGGCATAGGCTTCGGCGATGGCGCCCGCGCGCCCGGCATGGGCGACGCCCTGCAGCGCGACATCGAGCCGGGCGTGGTTCATCATCGTGAACATCGCGCGCAGCCCCTCGCCCTCGGGGCCCAGAAGTTCCGCCCCGGCCTCGTCGAACAGCATCTGGCAGGTGGGAGAGCCGTGCAGCCCCATCTTCTCCTCGATCCGGGTGACGGTGACCGGCTGGCGGGTGCCTGCCTCGTCATGCGAGGGCACGAGGAACAGGCTCAGCCCCTTCACGCCGCTGCCGGTCCCGCCGCTGCGCGCCAGCACCAGATGCACGATCCGGGGCGTCAGATCCTGATCGCCGCCCGAGATGAAGATCTTCTCGCCCGAGACCTGCCAGCCGGTTTCCGTGCGCCGGGCGCGGGTGCGCAATTGCGACAGATCCGAGCCCGCCCCCGGTTCGGTCAGCGCCATCGTGGCCAGCCACTCGCCCGAGGCGAGCCGCGGCAGCCAGCGCGCGCATTGCCCGGGCGTGCCGAAGCGCGCGACGGTGCGCGCCGCCCCCGGCACCAGCCCCGCCACCATCTGCAACGCATGAGAGGCGCCGGCGAAAATCTCGGTCAGCGCACCGGCAAGGGCGGCGGGGCTCTCCTGTCCGCCGGCGTCTTCGGGCAGGGTCAGGCCGGGCCAGCCCTGCCCGGCGAAGGCGCGATAGGCCGCGCCGAGGCCCGCGGGCATCGCCACGCGGCCGTTCTCCAGCCGGCAGCCGTCGCGATCGGCAGGGGCATCGGCGGGGGCGATGGCGGTCTCGGCCAGGCGGGCGAACTGGGTGACGACCTCGCGGGCGAGATCGTCGTCCCAGCCCGGCAGGCGCCCGGCGCCCGCGACCGGGCCCAGAGTGAACAGGATATCGTCGACAGCGGCGGTGAAGGGGATCATTCAGCTCTCCGTGAGGCCCAGCAGGCGGGCGGCATTGTCTTTCAGGATCGCCGGGCGCACCTCATCGCGCACCGGCAAGGCGGCGAATTCCCCGAGCCAGCCCTCGGGCGAAATCATCGGCCAGTCCGAGCCGAACAGCACCCGATCGCGCAGCAGGGTCTGGGCATAGCGCAGCAGGATCGGCGGGAAGTAGCGCGGCCGCCAGCCCGACAGGTCGATCCAGACATTGGGCTTGTGCACCGCCATCGCGAGGGCCTCGTCCTGCCAGGGGAACGAGGGATGCGCGGCGATGATCTGCAGATCGGGGAATTCGACGGCCACATCGTCGAGATACAGCGGGTTCGAATATTTCAGCCGCATCCCGGCCCCGCCGCGCATCCCCGCGCCGACCCCGGTCTGCCCGGTGTGGAACAGCGCCGGCACGCCGGCTGCGGCAATCGCCTCGTAAAGCGGCCAGGCCATGCGGTCGTTGGGATAGAACCCCTGCATCGTGGGGTGGAACTTGAAGCCGCGGATGCCGAAATCCTCGACCAGACGGCGGGCGTCGCGCGCGCCGGCACGGCCACGCGCCGGATCGATCGAGGCGAAGGGGATCAGGATGTCGTCGTGGCGGGCCGCCGCTTCGGCGACCTCCTCGTTGCGATAGCGCCGGTAGCCGGTCTCGCGCTCGGCATCGACGGGGAAGATCACCGCGGCGATGGCGCGGGCGCGGTAATGGGCGGCGGTCTCGTCGATCGTCGGCGGGTGGCGCCAGGGCGCGCGAAAATAGCGCGCCATGGCGGTCTGCAGATCGTCGTAACCGTCATCGGCATGGCAGCCGCAGGGTTCCTCGGCATGGGTGTGCATGTCGATGGCGCGGATGCGGCTCAGATCGATCATGATGCGCGGTCCTCCCCGCCTCAGACGAGGGCCGGCGCGCCACGGCGGCGCATCAGCAGGAACACCGTCGCGAGCCCGGCGATCAGCGTCACCGGAACGAGCGTATACATCACCCCCTCGGGACCCGCGCCCGAGGCGACGACCGCCCCCGCGAGCAGCGGCCCGGTGATCGAGCCGAACCGCCCCACCCCGACCGCGACCCCCACCCCGGTGCCGCGGATCGCGGTCGGATAGCAGCGCGGCGCGATGCCGTAGAGGATCGACTGGATGCACAAGATCGCCCCGCCGACCAGCGTGCCGCCGACCAGCATCCCCGCCACAGACGCCGGCAGCAGCGCCAGCATCAGCAGGGCCGCCGCGGCGGCGGCGAAGCAGCCCGCCACCGTCAGCAGCGGGTTGTCGCGGTCGAGCATCCGCCCGCCGACGATACTGCCGACGATGCCGCCGATGTTGAACAGCACCTGCACCGTCGAGGCCTCGGGCCGGCTCAGCCCGCGCGCGACCAGCAGCTGCGGCATCCAGTTCAGCAGCGCATAAACCACGATCAGCCCGAGGAAGAACGACACCCACAGCATCGCCGTGACCGGCAGCGCGGCCGGCGCGAAGATCTGCCCGAGCGCGCCGGTCATCCCCGTCTCCTCGCGCGCCGGCACCCGCAGGGGCGGCAGCATCAGCCGCAGGACCGGCGCCAGCAGCAACGGCAAGATCCCGCCCACGAGGAAGATCATGTGCCAGTCGCCGCCATGCAGCCCCGACATCGCGACCCCGCTTGCCACCGCGCCGCCAAGCGGCACACCGGCATACATGATCGCCACCGCCCGGCCGCGATACTGCGGCGCGCAGGATTCGGCCGCGATGGTCACCAGAATCGGCAGCGCTCCCCCCAGACCCACGCCGGTCAGGAAGCGCATCGCCAGCAACTGGCCGAAGCTCGACACCATCGCCGTGCCGATCGAGAACGCCCCGAAGGTCAGCATCGCCAGGATCAGCGCCGTGCGCCGCCCCCAGGCATCCGAGGTCCGCCCGCCCAGAAGCGAGCCGAAGATCAGCCCGAAGGTGGCGGCCGAGAAGAACAGCCCCACCTGATTGGGCTGCAATCCGAAGGCCGGGATCAGCTTCGGCGCGGCGACGCCGGCCGATTGCAGGTCGAACCCCTCGATGATCGCGGCCATGAAAGCGAGCGCAAGAGCCCGTCCCCCGCCGCGGCGGGGGGTATCGGTCGTTGTGGTCATGGTTTCCTCCCTGAGCGGGGCTCCTCTTCCCCGCGAAAATCCGGTCCCCCGACGGGGGCGATGGCTCAGCCGTCCGGGGTATCGGCCCCGTCGGGACTGTCGGTCTTCCAGATCAGTCCGAGCAGACGGCGCAGCTCGGCGCGTTCGGCCGGGCTCAGCCGGGCCAGCATCCGCGCCTCATGCGCCGCGACCCGGGCGAGGGCGCGCTGCGCCTCCTCAAGGCCACGCCGGGTCGGGAACAGACGCTGGATGCGGTTGTCGGCCGGGTCCGCCTCGCGCAGGAAAAAGCCGCGCCGGTCCAGATCGGCCAGCACCGGCACGATGTTGGCGCGCTGCATCCCGAGGGCGCGGCATACCTCGGCGGCACTGATTCCCGGCTGTTCGACGATGCTTTGCAGCACGCTCATCGGCACCGGGCGCAGCCCCTCGGGTTCCAGCGCCGCGACCGCGCCGTTCAGATCGAAAACCGAAGCCCGGCGAAGGTGATAGCCCACCAGATCGCTGAGCCGCACCGCACGCCCGGACGGCGCGCCAGCGGAAACGGCGGCGGAAACGGGAGGGGCGGCAGAGGTCGGGACGGTCATCGGCAAGGCCTGTTGCAAGATGGGGATGGAAATGGTGATAATGCTATACACCATAACAGTCAATCGCTATGCTGCATAGCAGGATGTGACGGTGCCGATTCGGCCGGGATCCGGACCGCGAGGAGGCGGGACGGGTCGCGCAGGCCCGGACGGCACCGGAAACGGGAGGAAGACATGACATTCGTCACCATGCGGATCGCCGGTGCGGACCGCACCGCCGCGGACGGGCGCCGCTTCGTGCGGCACAATCCGGTCACCGGGGCCGTGGCCTCCGAGGCACCGGCCGCCAGCCCCGCCGATGCGGTCGCGGCCGCCGATGCCGCGGCGGCGGCCTTTCCGGACTGGGCCGCGCTCGGACCCAACGCGCGCCGCGCGGTGCTGCTGAAGGCGGCCGATGCGCTTGCCGCGCAGGGCGATGCCTTCGTCGCCGCGATGGCCGAGGAAACCGGCGCGACCGAGCCCTGGGCGCGGTTCAACGTGGCCATCGCCGCCTCGATGCTGCGCGAGGCGGCGGCGCTGACGACGCAGGTCTCGGGCGAGGTGATCCCCTCGGACATGCCGGGCTGCCTGTCGATGGCGGTGCGCGAGCCGGCGGGCGTGGTGCTGGGCATCGCGCCGTGGAACGCGCCGGTGATCCTGGGCGTGCGGGCGCTGGCGACGCCGCTCGCCTGTGGCAATGCGGTGGTGTTCAAGGCCTCGGAGATCTGCCCGCGCACCCATGCGCTGATCGTCACCGCGCTGGAGCGCGGCGGCCTGCCGCCCGGGCTGGTCAGCCTGGTCACCAACGCGCCCGAGGACGCGGCCGATATCGTCGGCACGCTGATCGACCATCCGGCGGTGCGGCGCATCAACTTCACCGGATCGACCCGCGTCGGACGCGTCATCGCCGAACGCGCGGCGCGCAACCTCAAGCCGGTGCTGCTCGAACTCGGCGGCAAGGCGCCCTTCGTGGTGCTGGCCGATGCCGACCTCGACGAGGCGGTGAAGGCCGCGGTCTTCGGCGCCTATTTCAACCAGGGTCAGATCTGCATGTCGACGGAACGGATCATCGTCGTGCCGGAGATCGCCGAGGCCTTCGTCGCGGCGCTGAGCGCGCGGGTGAGCGCGCTTCGTGCCGGCGATCCACGCAGCGGGACCGCGCCTCTCGGATCGGTGGTCGATCTGGCCACGGTGACGCGCGTCGAGGCGCTGATCGGGGATGCGGTGGCGAAGGGCGCGGTGCTGCATTCGGCCGGCCCGGCCGAGGGCGTGCTGATGCCGGCGCAGATGCTCGATCATGTCACCGCGCAGATGCGGATCTACCGCGAGGAAAGTTTCGGCCCGGTCGTCGCGATCGTGCGCGCCGCGGACGAGGAAGACGCGATCCGCCTGGCGAACGATACCGAATACGGGCTGTCGGCGGCGGTGTTCTCGCGCGATGCGGCGCGGGCGCTGAAGGCGGCGCGGCGGATCCGCTCGGGCATCTGCCACATCAACGGCGCGACGGTGCATGACGAGGCGCAGATGCCGTTCGGCGGCACCGGGGCCTCGGGCTTCGGCCGCTTCGGCGGCAAGGCGGGCATCGCCGAATTCACCGAACTGCGCTGGATCACCATCGGGACCGAGCCCGGGCACTACCCGCTCTGATCCCGTTTCCCTTTTCCGGTTCCCGGGCGGTGTCGCGCGCAGAGCGGACACCGCAGGGTTTCCCTCTGCACAAGGAGAACACAATGGCCAACGATACCGATACCGTCGCCTGGGACGTCGCCGACGGCATTGCCTGGCTGCGCTTCAACCGCCCCGACAAGCGCAATGCCATGTCGCCCACGCTCAACCGCGCGATGATGGACGCGCTCGACGAACTCGAGTTCCGCCCCGATGTCGGCGTGCTGGTGCTGAGCGGCGAAGGCTCTGCCTGGACGGCGGGCATGGATCTGAAGGAATATTTCCGCGAGACCGAGGCCGAGGGGCTGAAGGGCACCCGCAAGGCGCAGCGCGAATCCTACGGCTGGTGGCGGCGGCTGCGCTGGTATCAGAAGCCGACCATCGCGATGGTCAACGGCTGGTGCTTCGGCGGCGGTTACGGCCCGCTGTTCGCCTGCGATCTGGCGTTTTGCGCCAACGAGGCGAAGTTCGGCCTGTCGGAAATCAACTGGGGCATCCTGCCCGGCGGCGGGGCGACCAAGGTCGCGGTCGAGCTGATGCCGTTCCGCAAGGCGATGTATCACGCCATGCTGGGCGAACCGATCGACGGGCGGACGGCCTGCGACTGGGGTCTGGTGAACGAATCCCTCCCCCTGTCCGGTCTGAAGGCGCGCGTCACCGCGGTGGCGCAGGCGCTGCTGGCGAAGAACCCGGTCGCGCTGAAGGCGACCAAGGACGCGGTGCGCCGGGTCGGTCTGATGGCCTATGACGAGGCCGAGGACTACCTCGTGCGCGCTCAGGAAGCGGCGAATTCCTTCGACAATACCGGCCGCAAGGAAGGCATCCGTCAGTTCATCGACGAAAAGAGCTACAAGCCCGGCCTCGGCGCCTATGACAAGGACCGCGCCGCGGCGGGCTGAGCCCGCCCCCCGGCCCGGCGCGCGGGGAGGCGCGCCGGACCGAGACCCTTCCGCCCCGGCCCCGGCCGGAGCGGAGCGAGACCCTCAGGGAGGACACGTCATGCCGGATTTCATCACCCCCGACCCGGTCGCCATGCACGCCCGGCTGCGCCCGGCGGCGCTTGCGTGCATCGACATCGCCACCGGCCGGCGCTGGAGCTATCGCGACCTCGACAGCGACATCCAGCGCGCGGTCTCGGTGCTGCTGGCACAGGGCATCGTCCGCGGCGACCGGGTCGCGGCGCTGGCGCCCAACAGCGTGCACCAGGTGATCTTGCAACAGGCGCTGATGCGGATCGGGGCGATCTTCGTGCCGATGAACTGGCGGCTGTCGCTGCCCGAACTCG
This sequence comes from Paenirhodobacter enshiensis, assembly GCF_000740785.1. Taxonomy (GTDB): domain Bacteria; phylum Pseudomonadota; class Alphaproteobacteria; order Rhodobacterales; family Rhodobacteraceae; genus Rhodobacter; species Rhodobacter enshiensis. The sequence continues at coordinate 22,409 of NZ_JFZB01000039.1, forward strand.
GGCGGCTCCTCGAAGATTGCACGCCGCGGATCCTGTATACCGACGCCCCCGCCCCCGATCTGCCGCCGGGGTGCCGGGCAGAGAGCTTCGCGGCCTTCGCCACGCAAACCGATGCCGCCCGCCCCGCCCCGGCGCAGCGGCCGCATTCGGGCCATGACACCTGCATCATCCTGTATACCTCGGGCACGTCCGGGGTGCCGAAGGGGGCGCTGCTGACCTCGCAGTTCCTGCTGGCGACGGCGGTGAATTTCAACGTTCTGGGCGAGGTCGACACCGGCGCGGTGTTCCTGTGCGACAGCCCGATGTTCCATGTCATCGGCATCGTCACCCAGATCTGGCCGCCGATGCTGCGCGGCGGCACCTTCCTGATCTCGCCGGGCTTCGATCCGGCCGAAACCAACGACCGCCTCGGCAACCCCGATTATGGCGTGACGCATTACTTCTGCGTGCCGCAGATGGCCGATGCGCTGCGCCATGCGCCGAATTTCGCCCCGGAGCGCTGGAGCCGGCTGAAAGCGCTGTTCACCGGCGGTGCGCCCAACCCGCCCGCGAACATCCGCTGGTGGCTGGATCGCGGGGTGCGCATGGTCGACGGCTACGGCATGACGGAAACCGGAACCACGCTCGGCATGCCGCTCTCGCCCGAGATCCTGCGCGAGAAAGCGGGCGCGGTCGGGCTGTGCGGGCCGCTGACCTCGGTGCGCATCGTCGACGAGACCGGCACCGAAGTCCCCGACGGCACCGCGGGCGAGATCCTGATCTTCGGGCTGAACGTCACCCCGGGCTACTGGAACCGCCCCGAGGAACGCACCCGCGCCTTCACCCCCGAGGGCTGGATCCGCACCGGCGACATCGGCCGGCGCGACGCCGAGGGGTTCATCTCGATCGTCGACCGGCGCAAGGACATGTTCATCTCGGGCGGCGAGAACGTCTTTCCGGTGGAGATCGAGACCGCGCTGCGCGAGCATCCCGCGGTGCGCGAGGCGGCGGTGATCGGCATCCCCGACGACCGCTGGGGAGAGGTCGGGCTGGCCTATGTCATCGCGATGCCGGGCCATGCCCCCACCCCGGAGGATCTGGCCCGCCACTGCGCCGGGCTGATCGCGCGCTTCAAGGTGCCGAAGGAATTCCGCATCGTCGCGGATCTGCCGCGCACCGGATCGGGCAAGGTGATGAAACATGTCCTCGCGCAATCAGAGCGCGAGAAGCGGGCCGAACGCGAAAAGAGAGCCGAACGCGGAGCCCGGCCCTGCCCCACCCCCTGAGCCCCATCCCGGGGCCCGGGCGCCATCGCTGCAGCCGCAGCCCCTGACCGGGCGGGGGGCGCCGGGGCGGCTTTCGTCGATGATCTGCCCCGATTGCAGCCCGCATCACAAGACAAGAACCCACCGCCGGGCATCCCACCGAAACCTCACAGGTTGCGCAGGTGCGCGGGCCAGTCCGGATGACCGGTGATCTGGCGAAACCGCATCAGCTTCCACACTCCATATTTGTGGAAGTCGAAGTCGAGTCGCGAGACCTTGAGCTGCACCATCGACCACAGCGCCCATTTCACATCCGCCAATGCCTTGTGCACGGTGACCCGGGCGACGATGTCACGACGGACCTCGCCGAAATATTCCTCGATCAGTTCGAGCTCCTGCTCGGGCGTGAAGAACATCTCGCCAAACCAGATACCGAGGTCATAGCACCGGTCGTTCATTGAGGCGTATTCATAGTCGATCAGCATCACCGAGCCGTCAGGCCCGATCATGAAATTCCCCGGCATCGGATCGTTGAACGAAGGCACGAGATCAAGCCCCGCCGCCTCGAGCGCCTGCCGGGCCAGGCCGGCGTTGTACATCACCCAGGCTTCGTCGCGGTAATGTGGTGCGCCAAGCTCCGCCACCTGCGCGGCGTGCTCGTCGATCATGTCGAAGACTGTCTTTTTCAGGCCAAGCGCGGGCATGCCGTGCATCCGGCGATAGGCTGCAATCGCCGCGCGCCGCTTTGCCGGCTCGGCAAAATCGCTGTGCGTCGAGGGCCGCCGGTCGGGCAGGAAATCGTTGATCTCGATACCCTTGTGCGCGAGATCCTCATAGACTCGGGGCCCAAGCCCCGCCGCCGCCGCCTTGCGCGCAGCATCGAAGGCCGCAACGCGGTCGATGAACATCTCGGTGCCGTTGCCCGGCACCTTCACGAACCAGTCGCCGCTTCCGTCGGCGGATCTCACCCGCCAGTTCTCGTTCGAGATCCCACCAGAGACCGGGCCATAGACCATCCCCTTCCCGCCGCGGAACAGTGGCGCTTCGAGGATGACGTCCTCGATCGTTTCCTCCATCGGCGTCGCCGCCGTGCCCAGAGGTTTCATCATGCCTGCCCCCTGACGATGCGGATCTTTTCCTCGAACCCCGGATGGTTCAGCGCAAGGCGCAGCCGCATCAGCCGCCATTCGCCGTATTTCTGCCATTCGACGCCGCCGCGCGCGGGCGAAGGCCACGGCATCGAAGCCGCCCAGATAGGCGACGAAGCCCGGCATCATGTCGGTCTCGAAATCGGTGAGTTCGGCGAGCAGTGCGCCGACCTCGTAAAGCGGATCCATCATCCCGGCCCGGTCGAAGTCGATCAGCCGCACGCCGCCCGGTCCAACCAGCAGGTTCGAGGCCGATCCGTCGTTACTGCAGGGCGCCAGCACGGCATCCTCCATCATCGGTTCGCAGAGCGCGATGACCGCGCGCAGCCAGCCGGTGTCGGCAGGCAGCGGCGCCACGTGAGCCTTGGAGCCAGCGTCATGGTTCTTCCGCTTCCGCATTCCTGATCTCCTTGTCCTTGGAGACCAAGCAAACGTCAGATCGTAGCTTCCGTCACTGTCCGATTTCCGGGGAGGAACTCGCCCGATCATCGACCCGACATGCGGATCGCATCGGGGCACGATTTCAGACCACGGCGCCCCCGAAATAGCTGTCCTGAACGTCCGCGCGTGCTATGAGATCGGCCGCACGGCCCGACAGCGAGCTGCGCCCCGTTTCGAGTACTACCGCCCAATCGGCATGACGCAGGGCCACCGACGAATTCTGCTCCGCCACCAGAAGTGTCACCCCCTCCTCTCGGTTCAGCCTGCTCAGCGCATCGAAGATCTCGGCCACGACCAAAGGCGCAAGCCCCATCGACGGCTCGTCGAGCACGAACAGCCGCGGTTCGGCCATCAGCCCGCGCCCGATGGCTGCCATCTGCTGCTCGCCTCCTGAAGTGAGCCCCGCGACGGAGCGACGACGCTGCTTCAGGCGTGGGAACAGGTCATACACCCGGTCCAGCCCCTCCGCTATGCGCCGATGCCCGAAACCACGGCCGATCGCCCCGGTCACGAGGTTCTCCTCGATGCTGAGCGCGCGAAACAGCCGCCGCCCCTCAAGCACCGGCACAAGGCCTGCCCGGATATGGCGCGCGGGGTCGATGCGTGTCACATCGTCTCCGGCGAACAGGATATCCCCCCCCGTCACCCTGCCCCGTTCCGCAGGAAGAAGGTTCGATGCAGCCTTCAATGTCGTCGATTTCCCCGCACCATTCGCCCCCAAAAGGGCGACGAATGCACCCTCCTCTACGCGGAAGCTGATCTCTGTCAGCGCCGAAACAGAGCCGCCATAGACAGCGCTGACACGTTCGAATTGCAGAAGTGTTCCCATCGTCGTCCCTCTGTCGTGATGGTCCGGAATGCGGGGGCCGAAGCGACCCAAGAGCCGCCCCTCCCCCGCACATCGGTTTTCTCTCAAAGCTCGGGCCAGTCAGTCCTTCGGCCCCTCGACCACATCGACATCTGCCGCTGTGCGGATCTTGATGCCCTTTTCCTTTGCGTAGGCCTCGGAGGATTTCTCGATAATCGGGCGCAGCAAGGCCCAGTCGGGAGCGATCCAGTCAGAGACTACGTTCCACTTCTGCCCATCCCATTTCTGGAAGGTCACATAGCCATCGCCTTCGTGATTGTCCCATGTGACATTGATCGAATGGAACAGGTTCTCGGCCCCAAGTGCTTTGACCTGGTCGGGGTCGAGTTGCAGATGTTCTAACCCCCAGCGGATTTCATCTCCGGAAAGCGTGCGATGACCGAATTTCGCCTGCGCGATGCGCACCGCCTCGACGTTCAGGATGCCATTCACCACGCCAAGGTTGTAATAGACTGACCCGAGCCGAGAGGGATCGGCCAGATTGCCCTGTCCCTTGTCGTATATCCATTTCCGGATGTCCCTGAGCACCGGATAATCATGCCCCGAAGCCTGCGTCGTGAGCGCGGTATATCCGATTGCCGCATCGCCCGCCGGACGCACATCCTCTTCAGAGTTCGCCCAGACGTTGCCGATGATCTTCGATGTGGGGAAGCCATTGCGCTGCGCGGTGGTCAGGGCGACCGGGTTCATCACCCCCCAGCCCCGCAGAATGACGTAATCGGGCCGTTCACGCCGGATTTGCAACCACTGGGCCTGTTGTTCGTTACCGGGATGGGGCACCTCGATCTACACCAGCTTGAAGCCGTATTTCTGCGCAAGCAGTTCGTAAATCGGGATGGTCTCCTTGCCATAGGGCGAGCCGTGATAGAGCACGACGATCTTCTTGTCCCTCAGCTTGTCGAGGCCACCTTCCTTCTGTCCGATATAGTTAATGATCCCCGAACTTTCGGAATAGGGGTTCATCAGCAAAGGAAAGACATAGGGGAAGACCCGCCCGTCCGTCGTATCTGTGCGGCCATGGTCGATGGTGAGCAGCGGTACCTTGTCTTGCGTGATCCCGTCGATCATCGCATAGGCGATCCCCACCGACAGCGGATTCCATGCCGCGACGCCCGGATTGGATTTCAGCCGCTGATAGACCTCGACCCCCTTTTCGACCTCGTATTCGGTCTCGCCTTCCGAATAGGTCAGCTTGACCCCATTCACCCCGCCGTCTCTGGCATTGATCAGATTCAGATAGTCGATGAAGCCGCCAAAGAACCCGCTGCCCGGTGCCGCATATGGGCCGACGCGGAACGATTGCATCGGGAAATACTGTTCGTCCGCAAGCGCCGGGGCAGCCCCCAGCAGGCTCGCCGCCAGCAAGGCTGGGACGAAATGTTTCAGGAAAGTCATATCTATCTCCGTTATGTTATGGGTCAGTCCCGTCGCAAGGCCCTGCCCAGCCGGGCTCTGGCCCGGTCGAGGATGGCTACGAGCCCGTTTGGCTCGGCGATCAGAAAGAGGATGATGATCGCGCCAAGCACGATCTGTTCGATCAGTTTCAACACGCCCGCATCTATGACACCGCCGAAAAGCGCCGAGGATACCCGCGCAAGCAACAGCGGGAACACCACGATCAACGCAGCCCCCAGAAAGGCGCCACGGATCGTCGCAAGCCCACCGATGATGACGATGAAGAGGATCTGGAACGAACGGTCCAGATTGAACCCTTCGGGCTCGATCGTGCGCAAATAGGCAAAGGACCACAGCACGCCTGCGACCCCGATGATGGCCGAGGAAATCGCAAAGGCGGCCAGTTTCGTGCGCAGGACCGGAACGCCGATCACCTTCGCCGCCGTTTCGTCGTCGCGCACTGCGTTCAGGTTGATGCCCTCCGGCCCCGAGACGAGCCGCCAGACCAGCACGGTGATCAGCGTCACCACGATCAGCGCAAAGAAATAGCGCCCCGCCGAGCTATCCAGATCGAGCCCCCAGAACGCGATCTTCGGGGCCGAGATCACCCCCGAGGCGCTGTCATTCGAAAACCAGCCGAACTTGTTGAGCGCCCATTGCACGAAGAACTGCGCCGCAAGGGTCGATACCGCCAGATAGAACCCGCGCAACCTTAGACTGGGGAGGCCGAAGAACGTGCCGATCAGCGCCGATGTCGCTGCCGCAAGCCCCAAGGCGAGGGGCAAGGACACCCCAAGTCGCAGCTGGAAATTATAGGCCGCAAAGGCACCAACAGCCATGAACGCCGCCGATCCAAGCGATACCTGCCCGCCATACCCGGTGAGCAGGTTCAACCCGAGGCCCGCCAGAGACAGCGCCAGAAACGGCAGCAAGATCGCATCGAAGACATAGGGCGAGGCAAGCGCAGGCACCACGGCGAAGGCCACGATGAGCACCGCACCGATACCGAGCACCCGGCGCGACACGGGCGCAGGCCCGACCGGAAAATCCGCAACCGACGTCATCGGATCAATACCTTTCCACGAGTTTGGTGCCAAAGAGGCCCGACGGGCGCACAAGCAACACCACAAGCGCCACGGCATAGGCGAACCAGCTTTCGATACCGCCGCCGACATACGGACCAAGATAGACCTCGGCGAGTTTCTCGCTTGCTCCGATCATAAGCCCGGCGACGATCGCTCCGAGGATCGAATCGAAGCCGCCAAGGACCAGAACCGGCAAAGCCTTCAGAACCACAACGGAAAGCGAGAACTGCACCCCGAGGCGCGCCCCCCAGAGCAGCCCCGCGACAAGGGCGACGAAACCTGCCGCAGTCCAGACCGTGCTCCGGATCAGGTTCAGCCGCAGCCCCACCGCAGTCGCTGCGAATGTGTCGTCGGCCACGGCACGGAAACTCAGCCCCGTGCGGGTGAAGCGGAAGAACAGCGTCAGCGCCGCCACCATCGCCGCAGCGATCGCTGCCGCCGCAAGATCGAATTGCGAGACATAGATGCCGCCGAAGTCGATCGGTTCGTTCGAGATACCCAGATCGAGCCGGTGCACCTGCGTTCCCCAGATCAGCTGGGCCGCACCCTCGATGACATAGCTTAGCCCAAGCGTCGCCATGAACAGCACCATGGGCGAGCGGTTGGTCAAAGGCCGCAGCACGCTGCGCTCGATTGCGAAGCCAAGCATCGTCATCACCGCAAGGGTAAACACGATGGCAAGCCAGAACGGCACGCCACGTTCGATCAGGCTAACGAAGGTGAGTGCCGCGAACAGGACCATCGCGCCTTGGGCAAAGTTCAGCACCCCCGAAGTCTTGTAGATCAGCACGAAGCCGATCGCCACGAGCGCATACATCACCCCCGACAACAGCCCGCCGACCGCGACCTCGACACCGAAGAGGAAATTGAGCCAGTCCATCATGCGGCCTCCGCGTCGGTGCCCAGATAGGCGCGGATGACATCGGGATCACGGCGCACCGCATCGGGCGTGCCGTCGGCGATCTTCATCCCGTAATCGAGCACCACGATCCGATCCGAAAGCCCCATCACCACGCCGATGTCATGCTCGATCAAGATCACGGCGATCCCCAGATCGTCGCGCAGCGCCTGAATATGTCGCGCCATCGCGGCCTTCTCGGTCACGGTCAGGCCCGCCATCGGCTCGTCGAGCAGCAAAAGATGCGGCCAGGCCGCCAGAGCACGGGCGAGATCGACCTGCTTTTGCACCCCATAGGGCAGCGTCGACACCCGCCGATCCAAAAGCCCTGTCAGCCCAAGGAGCGCCGCGACCTCGTTCACCCGTGCCGTGACGCGGGCATTCTCGCGCCGCGCCTGCGGCAGGCCGAGGATCTGCGCGCCAAGCGATACCTTGCGCCGGAAGGCAAGGCCCGAGGCGATGTTTTGCGCGACACTCAGGGCTGGGAACAATGCAAGGTTCTGGAATGTCCGCGCGACGCCAAGCCCTGCAAGCCGATGTGGGCGCAATCTGTGCAGCAGTCGGCCACCGATACGGATTTCGCCCGAACTTGCCGAATAAAGGCCACTGATGACATTCATCAAGGACGACTTGCCCGCCCCGTTCGGGCCGATGATCGCACGGATCTCGCCCGGTCGGACATCGAAAGATACCGACTTCAGGGCATGGATGCCGCCAAAACGGAGACTGATATCCTTCAGCTCGAGGGGCAGAGGGGCCTCGGCTGAAAAAATGGGGGACGGGCTGTGTGATGTGGGCACGACGTCGGATCCAGCTCCCCCGAAGGGGGCCGTTGCCGCGCCTTGAATAAGGCTGGTCAAGGAAAACTCCGAAAACGGGCGGGCTGACCAGCGGGGGGCACCCACGTGCAGGTCAGACCCGGCAAGGGGATGGCGAAGGTCGTATCCGTCCTTTCACGAACAACACTCTCTGGCTCAGATCATGCTGGGCCAGAGGTCAATTCCCCATTCCATATTCAGCTTTCCAGAGAGGATGAAACCGTCGCGCCTTCGTCCCGCAAAAGGATTTCTGCTGCGGGGGCGAAAATTCATCTCTTTGCGAGAGCGTCTAAAGCATCGTTTCCCCGAGGTGGCTGGCTGGCGGCTCCTTCCGCTCCGTCATTTTCCCTGAGCCGCAAGCGCCCGCAGCAGACTTTCGACCAGAAGCCCCTCGGCATCGAGGATCGTATGGACCACGGCGACCAGATGCGCATTGATCCGCTTCAGATCGCGCAGCATGTCGAGAAGCAGCTGGGAGGCGTTATCCGGCTCATTCCTCGCACAAGCGGCTGACTTGGCTCTTCGAGATGCCGGCCCCGCCCATGGATTGAACAAGGTCATCCATGGCCCGGGTCGATACGCCGTGAACGTAGGCCTCCTGGATCACGGCTGTCAGTGCCTTCTCGACAGAGCGCCTCGGCTCAAGGAAAGACGGGAATTACGACCCGGTACGCAGGCGCGGGATGCGCAGCTCAACGCTGCCCGCCCGGGTCTGCCAATCCCGGTCTCGGTATCTGTTGCGCTGCGCCAGCCGATCGCTGCTCTTCTCGCCGTAATCGGCACCAGTCTTGGCGCCGACCTCCAGCTCCATCAGGTGCTCGGCCGCGAAGCCGATCATCTCGCGCAGAAAGTCCGCGTCTGTGCTCTTCTCGACCAGCGCGCGCAGGTCCATCATTGGTTTGGTCATCGGGTGTCATCCTCGGTTCAGGTTGGTTCTCGCAACCCGACCCTACCGGGAAACCCGACGACCACCGCCAGCTACACCATCAACTGGGACATCATCGTTGGGCCTTCCTGCGACAGGCGGCATCGCCGCAGGATAGAACGAGCATGATCCGTTGTCGGCCGGCTTGGAAACGGGGCGGCGGTGCACTATGATTACACTAGACTACAATGGAGCACACCATGCCGCAGCGCGCTGCCTCAGAACCCATCACCATCCGCACGGCCAAGGTCTCGGAGATCGACGCCTTGGCGAGCGCGATGGATCGTTCCCGCAACTACATCGTCAATCAGGCTATCGAGCAGTATCTCGAAGCCAATGCGTGGCAGATGGAGCGGATCTCTGCGGGGATCGAGGCGGCGCGGTCGGGCAAGGTGCAACCTGCCGAGGACGTCTTTGCCGGGATCGCAACAAAGCACGGCTGGCAACGGTGAAACGCCTTCTCATTGCCGAACCTGCCGCCCGCGACCTTGAAGAGATCGTGGACTATATCGCACTCGACAATCCCATTGCCGCCGAGAGCGTCTATCGGGGGATTGTGGGCGCGGCGCAGAAGTTGCCCCAGTTTCCGGCTCTGGGGCGCCCCGGACGCCATCCCGAAACGCGCGAGCTGAGTGTTTCGGGGCTGCCATATCTGATCGTCTATGAGGTCGGCGCCGAGGCGGTGACGATACTGGCGGTGTTCCATACCGCCCGCGATCTGGCGCAGGCCCTGCGCGAGCGGATGCACGGGGCTGATTTGTCCGAGCTGATCGCGGACATCACGCCGGAAAGCCTTCACGGGAAAGTAGATTTCGATAAGCCGGGCGAAGAGCGCTGACGTCCCCCGTCTTCACCAGCTTACCAAGTTCGGATCGTCTGCCGTGCGGTGTGCGGTCAGACGGTCATGCAGCTCCAACAGGTGCGCAGTGGTCGGACCGCAGGCTGGACGGATCTGCAACGCGCGCCAAGACCGACAGGATCGATGCCGAACTCATTGCCCATTTCCTGATCTTCAGGCCCGAGGCGGGACGAACACTTCCCGCAGAACATCTACGTCTTCTCAGGGCCTTGACCACCAGGCGGGCACAGATGGTCGAGATGCGAAAGCGACTCTTGGCGCAGATCCGCGCGCATCGGAAATCCGGAACTGCCGAGCTGTTCAAAGATATCGATCTGGAGCTGAAAGAACGGTTGGATGGAGCGATTGCCGAGCTAGAAAGCCGAATTTCAGAGCTCCTCGGTCGCGACAGCCGTCTTGCGGACACCGCGCGCATCCTTCGTTCCGTTCCCGGCATCGGACCGGTCGCCAGTTCAACGCTGATCGCCGAACTTCCCGAACTCGGCGTTCTCACCGGCGAAGAAGCTGCGGCGCTGACCGGTCTGGCGCCAGTGGCGCAGGACAGCGGAACGCTGCGCGGCAAGCGCGTCATCGCCGGTGGCAGGCGCGCCCTGCGGCATGTCCTGTTCCAGGCGGCATTGCTCGCCTCGCATCACAACCCGACGTTCAAAGCCTTCGCAGACCGGCTCCGTAAAGCCGGCAAGTCGCACAAGGTCATCGTCACGGCAGTCGCGCGCAAGCTCGTCATCATCGCCAATGCTCTGTGCAAAAGCCGGCGGGAATGGGAGCCCCGCCACCCCTGACAGATACAGTTGCTAGAGCGCGGCAGCCCCAGAACGTAACCACGAGCATGCGGTAACCAGCTCACGCATGAGAGCTTGCTCATCCTGCGTGGAGTCAGATGAGGATCCTCATCATCGCGTCACGGATCGCACCACGCAGCTCTTCGTCGGGGATGGAGACAAGCTGCTCCACGCCGAGCGCGTTGCGCTGGATCGCCGTGCCGAACAGCAGGCTGGTGGCGAGCATGACCTGCAGCGTCCTCTCCGCCCCGAACTTGGCGATCATCCGGTCATGGAAGCGCTCGGCGCCGGCCTCGCGCAGGATGTCGCGGGTCTCGGCACTCGTGCAGGAGCGCAGGATCATGTCGATCGGCCCGGCCTCGTCGCTGGTGCGCGGACTTTCCATCGACAGCCGGTCGCACAGGCGGCGGATAACCTCTTCGCGGCTGACCGGCTCGGCGAAAACCGCATCGAAATTGAACTGGGCATCCAGCGCCTGCCGGAACAACCCCACCTTGGAGCCGAAGGTGCGGTGTACGTAAGCCACATCGACCTGCGCATCCCCGGCGATGTCGCGCAGGCTGACCTCGGAAAACGGCTGTCGCGAGAAACGCAAGATCGCCACGTCGAGGATCCGCTGCCGGGCGGGAGTGTCGTCGTGACGAGGTTTGGTTGACATCGGCCTGCTCCTGGCCACGGCCGGTCTGTCAACAAGTGTTGACACACGCTTCCGTGACCCTATGCTCCCACCGGGAATTTCGGACATCGCATTAGCAGAGTTGCCCCTGATGAAAAAGCTCGACGGAAAATGGATCTGGGCCGCGCTGGCCGTCGCGGCCTGCGGCGCGGGCTGGCTTGGCTGGCAGCGCCTGCACACGCCCGCCCTGCCCGCCGCGATCGCCTCTGGCAATGGCCGGATCGAGGCGACAGAAGTCGACATCTCGGCGCTGTCGGGGGGCAAGATCGCCGCGATCAAGGTGCGCGAGGGCGATTTCGTCCACCGTGGCGACGTGCTGGTGCAGATGGACGTGATCCAGCTTCAGGCCCAGAAGCGGCAGGCCGAGGCACAGTTGCGCCGTGCCCGGATCGGCGTGGACACCGCGGGGGCGCTTGTCGCGCAGGCCGAGGCTCAACTGCGTGCGAGCCTCGCCCAGGTCGATCAGGCACAGGCGGCGCTCGATGCGGCGGTGCTGCGGCGCAACCGCTCCGAACAGCTGGTGAAGACCAACACCCTGTCGCAGCAGACGCTCGACGACGACCGCGCGGGCGAACGTCAGGCCAGCGCCGGCCTCGCCTCGGCGCAGGCCTCGGTGGCGGCGGCAGAGGCCGGGGTCAGCTCGGCGAAGGCGCAGGTGGTCGATGCCGGGGCCGCGGTGGACGCGGCGCAGGCGACGATCGATTCCGTCGAATCCTCGCTGGACGATGCCACGCTGAAATCGCCGCGCGACGGGCGCGTGCAGTATCTGGTGGCACAGGAAGGTGAGGTCGTCTCCTCCGGCGGGCGGGTGCTCAACCTCGTCGATCTGGGCGATGTCTACATGACCTTCTTCCTGCCGACCTCGCAGGCGGGCAAGGTGCGGGCGGGCTCCGAGGTCCGGCTGGTGATGGATGCGGCCCCCGGCTACGTGCTGCCCGCGACGGTGTCCTATGTCGCCGACGTGGCGCAGTTCACGCCGAAGACGGTCGAGACCGCCGAGGAGCGCGAGAAGCTGATGTTCCGGGTCCGTGCCCGGATCGACCCGGCACTGCTGCGCGAATACATCGAATATGTGAAGACCGGCCTGCCGGGCATGGCCTATGTGCGGCTCGACCCGACGGTCGGGTGGCCCGCCGCGCTGGCGAATGTCGTGAAATGAGCGATCCCGTCGCCTCGGTCTCGGGACTGGTGTTGCGCCACGGCGCGGTCACGGCCCTGGACAACGTGACGCTCGACGTCCCGTCGGGGATCATGGTCGGGCTGATCGGCCCCGACGGGGTGGGCAAGTCGAGCCTGCTGTCTCTTCTGTCCGGCGCGCGGGAGATCCGCGAAGGCTCCGTCACCGTTCTGGGCGGCGACATGGCCGACAGGACGCACCGCAGCCGGGTCTGCCCGCGCATCGCCTACATGCCGCAGGGGCTCGGGCGGAATCTCTATCCCACGCTGTCGGTGTTCGAGAACCTCGACTTCTTCGGCCGCCTGTTCGGGCAGGCCGCGGCCGAGCGCGAGCGGCGGATAGCGGATCTGCTCGCCGCCACCGGCATGTCGGCCTTCCGCGACCGCCCGGCGGCGAAACTTTCGGGCGGGATGAAGCAGAAGCTGGGCCTGTGCTGCGCGCTGATCCACGACCCGGATTTCCTGATCCTCGACGAGCCCACGACCGGGGTCGATCCGCTGTCGCGGCGCCAGTTCTGGGATCTGATCGCCACCATCCGGGCCTCCCGCCCGGCGATGAGCGTGATCGTCGCCACCGCCTACATGGAAGAGGCGGCGGGCTTCGACTGGCTGGTGGCGATGAACGCGGGGGCGGTGCTGGCGACAGGTGCCCCCGAGGAGCTGCTGGCACGCACCGGGGCGGGCACGCTCGACGATGCCTTCATCGCGCTGCTGCCCGAGGAGGTCAGGGCCGGGCACACCCGCGTCACCATCCCGCCGCGTCCGGCAAGCGCGGAGGTCGCGATCGAGGCCGAGCATCTGACGATGCGGTTCGGCGATTTCACCGCGGTCGACGATGTGAGCTTCCGCATTGAAAAGGGCGAGATCTTCGGTTTCCTCGGCTCGAACGGCTGCGGCAAGACCACGACGATGAAGATGCTCACCGGCCTGCTGCCGCCGACCGAGGGCCGGGCAAAGCTGTTCGGTCAGGAGGTCGATCCGACCGACATGGCGGTACGCCGCCGGGTCGGGTTCATGAGTCAGGCCTTCTCTCTCTATGGCGAGCTGACCTGCCGGCAGAACCTCGAACTGCACGCCCGGCTGTTCAGGATCGCCCCCGAGGAGATCCCGGCGCGCGTCGGGGAGATGATTGCCCGCTTCGGACTGGAGGAAGAGGCCGACACGCTGCCCGCGGCACTGCCGCTCGGCATTCGTCAGCGGCTCTCGCTTGCCGTCGCGATGATTCACGGGCCGGAGGTGCTGATCCTCGACGAACCCACCTCGGGCGTCGATCCGGTCGCGCGGGATGGCTTCTGGCAGATCCTCGGCGAGCTGTCGCGGCAGGACGGGGTCACGATCTTCGTCTCGACCCATTTCATGAACGAGGCGATGCTGTGCGACCGGATCTCGCTGATGCATGCGGGGCGCGTGCTGGTCAGCGACACGGCCCGCGCGATCACCGCCGCGAAGGGGGCCGCGACGCTGGAGGATGCATTCGTCGCCTGTCTCGGGGAAGCGATGGGGGAGCGTGCGGCGGATGCCGCCCCAACTCCTGCCCCTGCCACTGCCCCGGAACCCGTCCCGGACGTCCCGGCGCAGCGCGTCAGCCGCTTCAGCCTGCGCCGCCTGCTCAGCTATTCGCGGCTCGAGTCGCTGCAGCTGCGCCGCGACCCAATCCGGCTGACGATGGCGCTGATCGGCTCGGTGCTGCTGATGTTCGTCATCGGCTATGGCATCAACATGGATGTCGAGGACCTGAATTTCGCGGTTCTCGACCGCGACCAGACCGGCACCAGCCGCGACTATGTGCTGGACATCGCCGGGTCGCGCTATTTCGTCGAACGGCCGCCGCTGACGGATTACGACGACATGGACGTGCGGATGCGCAACGGCGAGCTCAGCCTGGCGATCGAGATCCCGCCCGGTTTCGCCGAGGATATCGCGCACGGGCGCGACGTCGCGGTCGGCGCCTGGATCGACGGGGCCAACCCGACGCGGGCGAATACCGTGGTGGGCTATGTGCAGGGCATCCATGCCGCATGGCTGACCCGCAAGGCCCGCGCGCTTTATGGCGACGCGGCGGTGCAGGGCAATTTCGATCTGGTCACCCGCTACCGATACAATCCCGATATCAAGAGCATCGTCGCCATCGTGCCGGCGGTGATGCCGCTCCTGCTGCTGATTATCCCCGCGATGCTGACCACACTGAGCGTCGCGCGCGAGAAGGAACTCGGCTCGATCACCAATTTCTACGTCACCCCGGTGACGCGGCTTGAATTCCTGCTCGGCAAGCAGCTGCCTTATGTCGTGCTGGGCATGCTGAATTTCGGCCTGCTGACAGCCATGTCGGTGCTGCTGTTCGGCGTGCCGTTCCACGGCAGCCCGCTGACGCTGACGCTTGCGGCCTTCCTTTACGTGCTGGCCACCACGGCGATGGGGCTGCTGGTATCGGTGTTCATCTCCAGCCAGGTGGCGGCGCTGTTCGCCACAGCCCTGTTCACCATCATTCCCGGCGCGCAGTATTCCGGGCTGGTCGATCCGGTCTCGGCGCTCGGCGGTATCGGCAGGATGATCGGCGAGGTCTATCCGACGACATGGTTCATCGTCGCCGCACGCGGCACCTTTTCCAAGGGGCTGGGCTTCGGCGATCTGACGCAGGCCATGCTGATGCTGACCGTCGCGGTGCCGGTGGTGATCGGTCTCGCCGCCGTTTTCCTGCGCAAACAGGAGCGGTGAATGGATCTGCGCAATATCTGGCAACTGGGGCTGAAAGAGCTGCGCGGCCTGCTGCGCGATCCGGTCATGCTGGTGCTGATCGTCTACTCCTTCACGCTGTCGATCTATTCGTCGTCGAAGGCGATGCCGGATGCGCTGTCGAATGCGGCGATCTCGATCGTCGACGAGGATCGCTCGCATCTGTCCGGGCGGATTTTCGATGCGTTCTACCCGCCCTATTTCGTCGCGCCGAACCGGATCACCACCTCCGAGATGGACCGGCGGATGAATGCCGGCCTCGATACTTTCGCGCTCGACATTCCGCCCGATTTCGAACGCGACGTTCTGGCGGGGAAGGTGCCGGCGATCCAGCTCAACGTCGACGCCACGCGGATGAGCCAGGCCTTCACCGGCAACAGCTACATCCAGCAGATCGTGACCAGCGAGGTTTCCGAATATGTCGCGCATTACCGCGCGGCCGACAGCCTTCAGGTCGGGCTGACCCTCAGGGCACGCTACAACCAGAACCTCGACCCGGTGTGGTTCGGCGCGATCAACAACGTGGTGCAGGCGATCATGATGCTGTCGATCGTGCTCACCGGCGCCGCGCTGATCCGCGAGAAGGAACATGGCACCATCGAACACCTGTTGGTGATGCCCGTCACCGCGGGCGAGATCATGCTGTCGAAGGTCTGGTCGATGGGGCTGGTGGTGCTGGTGGCCTCGGGGCTGTCGATCGCCTTCGTGGTCCAGGGGCTGCTGGCCGTGCCGATCCTCGGCTCCGTGGCGCTGTTCATGGCCGGAGCGGTGCTGATGCTGTTCGCGATGACCGCGCTCGGCATCTTCCTTGCCACGGTGGCCGGCTCGATGCCGCAGTTCGGCCTGCTGATGATGCTGGTGATGCTGCCGCTTCAGGTGCTGTCGGGCGGCATGACCCCGCGCGAAAGCATGCCCGAGCCGATCCAGGACATCATGCTGCTGGCGCCGACGACGCATTTCATCATGCTGTCGCAGTCGATCCTGTTCCGTGGCGCCGGTTTCTCGGTGGTCTGGCCGCAGTTTGCCGCTCTCGCCATGATCGGCATCGTCCTGTTCCGGCTCGCGCTCGAGCGGTTTCGGAAATTCCTGCAATGAGACGATGATTTTTGTCATTGTATCGCTCACCGGTGTCAATGGACGCCCCAAATGGGTTCTGTCGCGGATTTGGTGCGGCGATCTTCTGTGCTGCTATATTTTGACCTTCTTCACAGGAAGTTTCGCGAGGGTGTTATGGTTTCGCGTCCGGATTTTCTGCCGGCAGGGCTCTCATGATCGCAGTCAACCCCTTATTCCACGGTGTTTACCCTGACCTGCCCCTGAAGTTTCATTCAGCAGCGACTTGAGCCCGTTTGGGGTCTACGCCATCTGGCGCGGGTTGAGCAATCGCCCGCCGCGCGGAGCTTTCATCTTGCGCAGCGGGGCGGGCGATTGCGGTGGTCAGGGTTCGAGCATAGTCAGCCGTGGTCCGGTAATCCAAGGCCGAATGAGGGCGCTCGGTGTTGTAGTCCACGGCCCAAGCCGCGATCACGACGCGCGCATGTGCCAGGTTGCGGAACACTGTCTCGTTGAGCAACTCATCGCGCATCCGCCCGTTGACGCTTTCGACGAAACCGTTCCGCATGGGCTTGCCCGGCGCGATGTAGTGCCATTCGATCCGGTGCTCGGACCCCCACCGCAGGATGGCATTCGAGGTCAGTTCCGTGCCGTTGTCGCTGACAATCATTCCAGGTTTGCCGCGGCGTTCGATCAGAGCCGTCAGTTCACGCGCCACGCGGTGCCCCGAGATCGAGGTGTCCGGGATCGCCGCGAGGCATTCCCGGGTGACGTCGTCGACCACGTTGAGCACCCGAAAGCGCTGGCCGTTGGCGAACTGGTCGTGGACGAAATCCAGGGACCAGCGTGCATTGGGGCGCGCCTCGACCAGGATCGGCGCTCGTGTCCCGATAGCCTTCCGCCGGGCCTTTCGCTTGTGCACCGTCAGTGTCGTCGGGGCAACAGTCCCCCGGACTGTTTCCTGATCCTCCTCCATCCTCGCGGTAGAGCCGACAGATCCGATTGATCCCGGAAGGCTCCCCCTCGCGCCGAAGCAGCACGAAGAGCCGCCGATAGCCGAACCGACGGCGCTCGTTGGCCAGCTCCCGCAATCGCCCACGCAGCGCCGTGTCCGGCGCGCGCTGCACCTGGTAGCGGATCATCTTGCGATCCGCCCCGGCAATACGGCACGCCCGCCGTTCCGAGAGCCCAAGTCGGGCCTTCAGATGCGCGACTGCTTCGCGCTTCACGGCGGGCGTCACCATTTTTTCGAAATCAGTTCCTTCATCGCCGCGAGATCGAGCATCTGCTCGGCCGGCAACTTCTTCAGCTTGGCGTTCTCATCCTCGAGCGTCTTGAGCCGCTTCGCCTCCGACACCGTCATGCCGGCGAACTTGGCTTTCCAGTTGTAGAAAGTGCCTTCCGACATCCCGTGCTTGCGGCACAGATCCGCGCACTTCACCCCGTCGACGTATACGTCGACCGTGCTCGGCCAGGATGCCGATGATCTGTTCATCCGTGAATCTCGTTCGCTTCATTGTCCGTCCTCAGGTTGGGCCGGACGCTAATCGCTGGTGGAGGAAAAATCCCGGGGCAGGTCAGATCATCCGCGATCAGGGGCTAAATCTGGACAGCCCGAAAATCCCCGATCTGCTGGTGAACGTCGTTAAAAACTAGCGGATTTAAGGGGTAGCTAGGGCCCCTGTGGCGCTATTCGCGTCCGCCTTCCGTCAGCTCGAGCAATGGCGGCCGTCATGCGCGCTCCCAAGGGGCGCTTGAGGTCCAGGGCGGATGAACTTCGTAATTCGTAACCCATATCTCGCAAATCGCAAATCGCACGATTTACACGGCGCTCGAACTGACGTTCCGAGCGTTGATAACAAGTTGCATTTCCTGCCAACTATCACTCCTCCAATTATCACTCCGCAGATCATCTCCATTCGTGAGCACCTGCACGCTCTCGGTTGACGCGACAGGTCAGAGAAAAGCGCAAGTCCGAGCGCCCTAATCATTCTCAGC
>NZ_JFZB01000040.1 GCF_000740785.1 Paenirhodobacter enshiensis
CCCATTTGTGAGCACCTGCAGAAGCGATAAGCCCCCGGCCCGCTCTCCATCAAAAGGGCTGTAGGGACGGGGGGCGGGTTGAAATCTCCAGTTGCCAATGTTACATGTAACGGAAAGGAGATCATCATGCCGACCCCTGTTTCTCAACGTGTCCAGAAGCGCCGCGAGGCACTTCGAGCAGCGGGCCTCCGCCCCGTGCAAATCTGGGTGCCCGACACTCGCCGTCCCGGTTTCTCCGCCGAATGTCGTCGCCAATCAGCCCTGATTGCGAAGGCGGATCGCCTTGATGCAGAGCTTTCCGATTTCATGGATGCCGCGCTGACTGATCTGGACGACTGGCGTTGAGGCGGGGCGATCTAGTAACCGTCGCCCTTCAAGGCGACTACGGAAAGCCGCGGCCTGCGCTGGTCGTCCAATCTGATCAATTCTCCGATCTGGGCTCGGTCGTGATCTTACCGATCACCTCAACAATGATTGATGCGCCGCTCCTGCGCCCAGCCATTGAACCATCTTCCGATAACGGGCTGCACGCTCCATCTCAAATCATGTTGGACAAGCCAATGACCGTGAAAGCCGACAAAGTTGGCCCTGCTTTTGGCCGACTTGATGATGCCGCGATGGTCAGTGTGAACCGATCATTGGCGTTGCTCTTGGGCTTGGCCGGGTGACGAAGGAAACAGATCACCGCTCCCCACCCATAATCGCGGCTCTGCGCTCTTGCCGCCCGCTCTTGGGCTACTTCGACGGCCCAATCCGATCCCCCCTCCCTAGGGCGTCGATCACTCCGGATTGAGCCGTTTTTCCCTCAATTTTCATCGAAAAACGGGCGCAGCCCTTTCTTGTTCTATAGCTCTATAAGTTCAGGCGAAAATCGTCGTTTATTATCAATTACTTGCGCGTATATATGGGGGGATGGGGACTAAAAACGGAGAAATGATAGTGCCCCACGGCGTGGTGTAAGAGCGCCGACCTTCTCAGAGGTCTGAGTCTGATCAGGACGCTGCGGCGGGCAACCTGATGGTGGGATTGTCGGTAACGCGAGCCAAGGTTCCAAGAGACATGTATCGCCGGGCCACGGCCCATTCGTCGTTTGTCTCGAGCATTAGCGCTCCGACGAGGCGGATGATGGCGGCGTCATTCGGAAAGATCCCGATGACGTCGGCGCGCCGTTTTACCTCTCGGTTCACCCGCTCCAGCGGGTTCGTGGACGCAATCTGGGGCCAATGCTCGCGGGGAAAGGACATGTACGCCAGCACACCGTCGCGATACGCATCCATCAGGGCGCCTGAGCTTGGATTGCTTCTCGCGCAGGGCGTCCGCCACGATGGACCACTGCGCCTCGGCGTCGGCCTTGGTTTCCTGGGCGAAGATCGTCTTCAGCATCGCCGCTACCGCGGTGCGCTGCTTCGTCGGAGCATGGGCCCGTTCATTGCGCATCCAGTGAATGCGACAACGTTGCTGGGTCGCATTGAAGGCCCGGCGTGCGGCGGCTCGCAGGCCCTTGTGATCGTCGGCTATGACCAGCTTGACGCCCCGCAACCCATGATCGGCCAGTGACGTGACCGCAGGAACTCGGTCCAGAAGGTTTCAGCCTCGGATGGGCCGGTGGCAACGCCCAGCACCTCGCGCTTGCCGTCCTCATTGACCGCCACCGCGAGTATCACCGCTTTGCTGATGATACGTCGTAACCGGCCGATTGAGACCGCAGGTTACTTCTGAAGCATCGGGGCGACCAGGATGATCGCCATGCCGGTCAGACAAAGGACTGCACCGATGATGTCCCATCGGGTCTGGATCTGCCCCTCTACGGCCCAAAACCAGACGATAGATGCAGCGATGTATATGCCGCCGTAGGCCGCATATGCGCGACCGACAAACTCGACCTCAACCCGCGTCAGCAAGTATGCGAACAGGGCGAGGGAGATGGCGCCCGGGATAAGCCAGAGGGCAGAGCGGTCAAGCCGCAGCCAGGCCCAAAACGCGAAGCATCCCGCGATCTCGGCGAGAGCAGCCAACGCATA
>NZ_JFZB01000041.1 GCF_000740785.1 Paenirhodobacter enshiensis
AGGGCAGAGCGGTCAAGCCGCAGCCAGGCCCAAAACGCGAAGCATCCCGCGATCTCGGCGAGAGCAGCCAACGCATACATGCCGATAGAGACGAAGACGCTCATCATAGGCGAGCTGCGCTCCACTGCCACGGCAGCAGTTCGTCGAGCCGGTTGAGCACGCACTCGCTCTATGCCTGGAAGCGCAGGTTCGCGAAGACGGCATCAGGCGAGACCGATAAGGATGTCGAGATCCGGCGCCTGAAACGGGAACTGGCGCTCTCTTATCTCATCTCGCATCGCGCCAATCGTAAATCGTAAATCGTAAGTCGTATCACGCAGCACGAAACCTGTGCCACGGATCCTGCTTATCGTTCCACGCATCCTGTATCTGGTAATTCGTATTATCTGCGCAGACCCGGGTGCGTGCGCGCGTCTCAAAGCGCAGATCGCAATTCGCGCGCCCCGCACAATTCACACGGCGCACGAACTGCCGGTGCGACTGCCTGAAATCGCCTCACCCAATCGTCTCGCCCCCGATACCTTCGCCGAAGATTTCAGGGGGCTCGGACAGGGTGAGAGCTGGCAGGGTGAGAGTTGGCAGGAAATGCAACTTGTTAACAAACGCTGCGGACAGCCCGGCACCACCCGGTTCAGGACCCGGCTTTCGGGGGGCGGACATCCCCCTTTTGCCCCCGGTTCGGGAACCGGGACGCGGCTCAG
>NZ_JFZB01000042.1 GCF_000740785.1 Paenirhodobacter enshiensis
CTTGCCGTCGATGATCCGTGCGCTCATGCCGCCTCTCCCGAATGATTGCGGCGCAGGCCTGTCGCCGCTGCCGGACGGGTAGCCGCCCGGCGCCGGTTTGCCAAGCGCCGAATGGCAAAAGGGCGCGAGATCGCCAGATCCCGCGCCCTTCCGATACGGTCGTGAAACCGGATTACTTCGCGTCGGGGGCCGAAGCGGCGGCCTGCGCTGCGGCGGCGGCCTCATCGGCAGCCTCGTCAGCGGCAGCCAGACCCGAGGGCGGCGCGATGTTCGCGATCACGAAGTTGCGGTCGAGCGCGGACTTCGCACCTTCCGGCAGCTTCACGTCGTTGATGTGAACCACGTCGTTGATGTTCAGCCCGGTCAGGTCGACGGTGATGTGATCCGGGATGTTGCCCGCGAGCACTTCGAGTTCGACTTCCGGACGCACGATGGTCAGCGTGCCGCCCTTCTTGAGACCCGGAGCGGCGTCCTGGTTCTCGAAGTTGACGTGGATGAACAGCTTGACGCGCGAGTTGTCATGCGTGCGCATGAAGTCGACATGCGTCGGCAGATCCTTGACGACATCGCGCTGCACGCCGCGGCAGATCACCGTGGTCTCTTCCATGCCCTCGGCCTTCAGCGTGAAGAGCGTCGAGTGGAAGCGGCCCTTGCGCAGGCGGGTCAGCAGCTTGTTGTAGTCGAGGTTCAGAGCCACCGGCTCCTTGCCGTCACCGTAGACGATGCCGGGGACGAACCCCTGACGACGTGCTGCGCGAGCGGCCCCCTTGCCCGTCCCCGTGCGCACGACGGCTTCGAGAACTTCGTGTTCTTTGGCCATTTGCTTATTCCTTCGGTTTGAGATTCGAGCCGCCTCCAAGGGTGCCGGCCCATGAGCGTGTGCGCATAATCCGGAATATCCTTGCAGGCAAGGGAAATCGCGTCACCGCGCCCGGCACTTGCATCGCGCCGTTACCTGACATAAGTCAGATATATTATCTGACGAAGGTCTGACACATGACACGAGATGACATTGCCCGCCTGCGCCGGTTCAATCGCGCCGTCACCGCCGAGGTTGGCGCGCTCGACACGTCCTTTCTCGGGCGCGGCCGTCCGCTCGGCCCGGCGCGGGTGCTGAACGCCATCGGTCAGGGCATCGCCGAGGTGGGCGAGATCCGGGCCTATCTGCGCCTCGACAGCGGTCTCGCGAGCCGCCTGCTGCGCGGGCTCGAGGCGGAGGGGCTGATCGAGACCAGCCCCGACCCGCAGGATGCGCGCCGCCGCATCGCCCGACTGACGCCCACCGGGGCAGAGGAGGTCGCGGCCTACGAAGCGTTGTCGGATGCTCAGGCCGGGGCGATCCTCGCGCGGCATCCGCACCCTGAGGCCCTGCTCGCCGCGATGGATCTGGTCGCCTCGGCGCTCGGGCGCGACCGGATCGCGCTGACCGAGGTCCGCGTCGGCGATCCGCGCGCGCAGGCCTGTCTGAACGCCTATTACACCGAGCTGTCGCAGCGGCTGAAACAGGGCTTCGATGTCAGTCTTTCGGCCGATCCCGAGGCCGCCGCGATGGAGGCGCCGCGCGGCGCCTTCCTGATCGCGGTGTCGGACGGGCGCGCGATCGGCTGCGTCGGCCTGAAGGGAACGGACAAGGGCTATGCCGAGATCAAGCGGCTGTGGATCGACCCTTCGGCGCGCGGCCTCGGCCTGGCAACGCGGCTGATGGCGGAAATCGAAGCCCGGGCCCGTGCACTCGGAATCGCGCGGCTGCGGCTCGATACCAATTCCGCCCTGCCCGAGGCCATCGCCCTCTATCGCCGCGCCGGCTGGACCGAAATCGGACGGTTCAACGACGACCCCTATCCCGACCATTTCTTCGAGAAGCGAATCTGACGGGCACCGCCCCCGGGGGGGGGCGGTCCCGCCGGCCCCGGTCCGGTCAGGGCTGCACGTAGCTGTCGAAGAACCCCTTCGGCACCAGCAGGTTCTCGCGCCGCAGCCGGTTCACGTCGCGCTCACCGCACAGCGCCATCGAGGTATCGAGCTCGGCGCGCAGGATCTGCAATGCCTTGCTCACCCCGGCCTCGCCCATCGCGCCGAGACCGTGGATATAGGCCCGCCCGATCATCGCCGCATCCGCGCCAAGCGCCAGCGCCTTCAGGATGTCCTGCCCCTGACGGATGCCGCTGTCGATATAGACCTCGGTGCTGCGTTTGCCGCGCTCGCCGCCGACCGCCTCGAGGATCTTCGGCAGCATCCGGATCGTCGGCAGCGCACCGTCGAGCTGACGTCCGCCGTGGTTCGACACGATGATCGCATCGGCACCGAAATCGGCCGCCATGCGCGCATCGTCGGGGTCGTTGATCCCCTTCAGGATCAGCTTGCCGCCCCAGTTGTCGCGGATCCGAGCGATCTTCGCCCAGTCGAGGCGCGGATCGAACTGCTCCGTCGTCCAGGTCGAGAGCGACGAGGTATCCGTCACGCTCTTGGCGTGCCCCACGATGTTGCCGAAGGTACGCCGCGGCGTGCCCAGCATCTCAAGGCCCCACTGCACCTTGGTCATCATGTTGACGATATTGGGCAAGGTCAGCTTCGGCGGCGCGCTCAGCCCGTTCTTCAGATCCTTGTGCCGCTGGCCGAGGATCTGCAGATCCAGCGTCACCACGAGGGCCGAGCAATTGGCCTTCTTCGCCCGTTCCAGCAGATTGTCGACGAAATCCTCGTCGGTCATCACGTAGAGCTGGAACCAGAACGGCTCGGGCGAGGCGGCATGCACATCCTCGATCGAGCAGATCGACAT
Source organism: Paenirhodobacter enshiensis (assembly GCF_000740785.1). Classification (GTDB taxonomy): domain Bacteria; phylum Pseudomonadota; class Alphaproteobacteria; order Rhodobacterales; family Rhodobacteraceae; genus Rhodobacter; species Rhodobacter enshiensis. The sequence continues at coordinate 2,780 of NZ_JFZB01000042.1, forward strand.
CGTCGACAGCGTATAGGGCACGCCGAACTTCGCCGCCGCCCGCGCCGCCTTGATCTCGCCGTCGGCGCGCTGCATCCCGGTCATGCCGACCGGGCACAGCCCCAGCGGCATCGCCACCTTGCGCCCGAGCATGGTGGATTCGGTCGTGCGCCCCGACATGTCGACCGCCACCTTCTGGCGCAGCCGGATATCGGCGAAATCCGAAGTGTTCTCGCGGAACGTCTGCTCGGTATAGGAGCCGCTCTCGCAATAGTCGTAGAACATCTTCGGGGTCCGCTTGCGGTGCAGATCCTTCAGGTCCTGGATGCAGGTAATGACAGGCATGGCAAGCTCCTCGACGCGACGTCACAGGATCAAAGCGTTACCCCCTGAGAGCCGCGATTTCAATCCTTGGCGTCGCCACGCAATCCCCGGCCCGCCTCCCGGCCCCACCATCGCCCTTTCGGCTTTCCACAAATATCCTCGGGGGTGAATTTCGTCCGCACGGACGAAAGAGGGGGCAGACAGCCCCCTCGCGCCCTCCTGGGCAAGGCGCCCCTGCCGGGCACCCGAAACCTGTCGGCCCTCAGGCCGCGTGCGCACCCGCCGCAAGTTCCGCGACCCGCGCCAGAACCTCATCGGCGGGCTTGCCCTCGCCGATCAGCTTGACGATGGCCGAGCCGATGACGCAGCCGTCCGCCACGCCGGCGATGGTCTTCGCGGCCTCGGGCGTCGAGATGCCGAAGCCGACGATCACCGGCAGATCGGTCTTCGCCTTGATCCGGGCGACCTCGGGGGCGACGGTCTCGGCCTGTGCCGCCTGGCTGCCGGTGATCCCGGTGACCGAAACGTAATAGACGAAGCCCGAGGTATTGCGCAGCACCGTCGGCAGCCGGTGCGCATCGGTCGTCGGCGTCGCCAGACGGATGAAGTTGATCCCCGCCGCCTGCGCGGGCAGGCACAGCTCGCTGTCTTCCTCGGGCGGCAGGTCGACGACGATCAGCCCGTCGATGCCGGCCTCCTTCGCGTCCTTCAGGAAGGTGTCGACGCCGCGGTTGTAGATCGGGTTGTAATAGCCCATCAGCACCACCGGCGTGGTATCGTCCTCCTCGCGGAACGCGCGCACCATGTCGAGGGTCTGCTGCAACTTCTGATGATGGGCAAGCGCGCGCTGCCCGGCGTGCTGGATCGTCGGGCCGTCGGCCATGGGATCGGTGAAGGGCATCCCCAGCTCGATCACGTCGACGCCCGCCGCCGGCATCCCCTTCATCACCGCGAGCGAGGTCGCGATATCCGGATCCCCGGCCATCAGGTAGGCCACGAAAGCCTTCTTGCCCTCGGCTTTCAGGGCGGCGAACTTCGCATCAATCCGGGTCATGGTCACTTCCTCGCTTGGTTGCCGCCCGGTTTGCGGCATGAACGGGGGAAAATCAATGGGGCGCACCCCATGCCGGGCGCGGCTTGCTTGCACGGATGGCGCGCAATGCCTATGAAGCGGCCAGATTTCACCCGCGAGGTATAAGACATGGGCTTCAAGATGGGGATCGTCGGTCTGCCGAACGTCGGCAAGTCGACCCTGTTCAACGCGCTGACGAAGACCGCTGCCGCGCAGGCCGCGAACTTCCCCTTCTGCACGATCGAGCCGAACGTCGGCGAGGTCGCGGTGCCCGATCCGCGCCTCGACAAGCTGGCCTCGATCGCCGGCTCGAAGCAGATCATCCCGACGCGGATGACCTTCGTCGACATCGCCGGCCTCGTGCGCGGCGCCTCGAAGGGCGAGGGCCTCGGCAACCAGTTCCTCGCCAACATCCGCGAGACCGATGCCATCGCCCATGTGCTGCGCTGTTTTGAGGATGGCGACATCACCCATGTCGAGGGCCGCATCGACCCGATCGCCGATGCCGAGACCATCGAGACCGAGCTGATGATCGCCGATCTCGAATCGGTCGAGAAGCGTCTGGCGAACCTCGGGCGCAAGATGAACGCCGGCGACAAGGCGGCGAAAGAGGCCGCGGTGCTGCTGACCGCCGCGAAAGAGGCGCTCGAAGCCGGCCGCCCGGCGCGCACCGTCAAGGTGTCCGAGGACGACCGCAAGGCCTGGGACATGCTGCAACTGCTGACCGCGAAGCCCGTGCTTTACGTCTGCAACGTCGAGGAGGCCTCGGCCGCGACCGGCAACAGCCAGTCCGCCCGCGTGCAGGAAATGGCCGCCCAGCAGGGCGCTGCGGTGGTCATCATCTCGGCCAAGATCGAGGAAGAGATCAGCCAGCTCGACGCCGAGGAAGCGACGATGTTCCTCGAAGAGCTGGGCCTGCACGAGGCCGGCCTCGACCGGCTGATCCGCGCCGGCTACAGCCTGCTCGGCCTCGAGACCTATTTCACCGTCGGCCCGAAGGAAGCCCGTGCCTGGACGATCCGCAAGGGCACGCTGGCGCCGCAGGCGGCGGGCGTGATCCACGGCGATTTCGAGCGCGGCTTCATCCGCGCCGAGACCATCGGCTATGACGATTACGTCGCCGGCAACGGCGAGGCGGGCGCCAAGGAAGCCGGCAAGTTCCGCGTCGAAGGCAAGACCTACGAAGTGAAGGACGGCGACGTCATGCACTTCCTGTTCAACGCCTGAGGCCGCTCACGGCCGGGCCACGCCCGGTTCGACACAGCAAAGGCCCGCGTCCCCGACGCGGGCCTTTTGCATGAGCGCACCCCGATCTCAAAGCCTGCGCGCGACCACCGCCAGCGCCGCGATCGGCACGCCGCGGTCCATGCGCAGCACGCCATGCCCGATCTCCGCGGAGAACCCCGCCGCGGAAAGCTCGGCGATCAGCGCGGCCTCGGCATGGGCGTAACGCCGGCTCTCGCGCAGCACGCAGCCTCCGAGCCTCGCCTCCTCGGGAGTGGTGGCCTCGGCGGTGAAGGCCAGCACCCCGCCGGCATCCAGCGCCGCATGGCACCAGCTGAGGATCTCGGACAGCTCCCCGAGATAGGAGAACACATCCGCCGCCGCGATCAGATCCCACCGCTCCCGAGGCGGATCGAGCCGGCTCAGATCGCACTTCTCCAACCGGTCATACAGTCGCTTTGCCCCGGCCTCGCGCAGCATCTCGGCCGAGATGTCCCAGCCTTCGAGCCAGCCCGAGCGCGCCCGCAACACCTCGCCCATCAGCCCGGTGCCGCAACCGAGATCGAGCGCCCGCCCCCAGGTCCCGCCGCCAAGCTGCGCTTCCAGCAGCTGTGGCCCGCGATAGCCGAGCGTGTCGACCAGCGCATGATCGAAATGACCGGCATATTGATCGAACAGCGTCTCGACGAAGGCCGAGGGCATCCGCGCCGTTCCGGCCCGCCCGTCGAGAAGGGCGATCTGCAACCCCGCCCCCAACGTATCGTCCGGATCGAGGCGCAGCGCCTCGGCGAAGGCCTCCCGCGCCCCCGCCAGCGCGCCATGGGCACAGATCTCGCCCAGCCGATACCAGCCTGCCCCCCAGCCGGGCACAATCTCCAGCGCCTGCCGATACAACTCCGCCGCGCCCCCGGGATCCCCCGCGTTCACAAGCCCCTCGGCGAACTCGGCGCGCCGGTCGGCCAGGAGATCGCCGGAACAGAACTGAACGGGAGACACGATATGCGCGGACATAACAGGCCCAGCCTCGAAGAACCGGCGGCTCGTTTCCTCCGGCAGATGCGGCATCTGTGCGCGCGCCCTCCGCGCCGTCAAGAGGCGGCGAAATGCAGCAGCGCGGCCCCCTCCCGCGCGCCGGTCAAAACCGCGTGACGCACCGGGGGACCCGCCCTCTCCCTTTCATCTTTCCGAAAATATCCCGGGGGTGAGGGCCGCAGGCCCGAGGGGGCAGAGCCCCCTTTTCCTTTTCTGCGGGGAGCCCCCTTCTCTCTGGCTTTTTTGCGCAGCAGAACCCCCGCTTCGGGTGCACTTGCAGGTAGGGCAACGCCCCCCGCCCTGCCCGGGCGAGGCCCCGGTCTCCGGTCGTTCAGCTTCCCGGCAGCTCAGCCCTTCAGCAGATCGCGAGCGGCTGCGCGGGCCGCCTCGGTGACTTCCGCCCCGGCGATCATCCGCGCGATCTCGTCGACCCGCTCAGCCTCGGCCAGCGCCGCGACGCGCGAGGTGGTCATCCCGTCCTCGACCGATTTCGCGACGCGGAAATGATGTCCGCCGCGCGCCGCGACCTGCGGCGAATGCGTCACCACCAGCACCTGCGCCGTCCCGGCGAGCGTCGCCAGCCGGCGCCCGACGGCATCCGCCGTCGCCCCGCCGACCCCGCGGTCGATCTCGTCGAAGATCAGCGTCAGCGTGTCCGAGCCGCGCGCCAGAACCACCTTCAGCGCCAGCAGGAACCGCGACAGCTCGCCCCCCGAGGCGATCCGGTCGAGCGGACCGGCCGGCGCGCCGGGGTTGGTCGCCACGGTGAAGGCCACGGCGTCACTGCCTTCGGGGCCGGGGTCGCCGGGCCCGATCCGGGTCTCGAACACCGCGCGGTCGAGTTTCAGCGGCGCAAGCTCCGTCGCCATCGCCCGGTCAAGACGCACCGCCGCGTCTCGCCGCGCCGCGCTCAGCTCCGCCGCGGCGCGGTCATAGGCCGCCCCCGCCGCCGCGGCCTCCGCCTCAAGCGCCGCGATCCCATCCTCACCCGCATCGAGCGCCGCGAGCCGCGCGCGCAGATCCCCCGCAAGCGCGGGCAGCGCCTCGGCCGTCACGCCATGCTTGCGCGCAAGTCCGCGCAAGGCGAACAGCCGCTCCTCGCAATCTTCGAGCGCGCCCGGATCGAAGGACAGCGCATCGAGAAGCCGCTCCACCCCGGAGGCCGCCTCGCCGAGTTCGATCAGCGCGCGGTCGAGCGCCGACAGCGTCGGTTCGAGCTGCCCCTCGACCTTCTCCGCCGCGCCCTGCAACCAGCGGTCGGCGTCGCGCATCGCGCCCTCGGCGCCCTCGGGGCCAAGCGCCTGCAACGCGCGCGCGACATCGGCGCGGATCTTCTCGGCCGCCTGCATGGTGCGGCGCCGGCTATCCAGTTCCGCTTCCTCGCCGGGCTGCGGATCGAGCTTGTCGAGTTCGGCGACGGCATGGCGCAGGAAATCTTCCTCGCCCTTCACCGCCTGAAGCTGCATCCGCGCCGCGTCAAGCTTGCGCGCGACGGCCGAACGCGCGGCCCAGGCCTTGCGCACCGCCGCCATCAGCCCGTCATGGCCGGCAAAGGCATCGAGAAGCGCGCGATGCCCACGCGCATTCAGCAGCCCGCCATCGTCATGCTGACCATGCAATTCCACCAAGGTCGCCGAGAGCTGGCGCAGAACATCGCCACTCACCCGACGGTCGTTGATCCAAGCGGTCTTGCGCCCGTCGCGGGCGTTGACGCGTCGCAACAGCAACTCGTCCCCGGCCTCGATCCCGGCCTCGGCCAGCACCGCATGGGCCGGATGGCCGGCCGGCAGATCGAACACCGCCGTCACCTCGCCCTGATCGGCGCCCTTGCGCACCAGCTCCGCCCGGCCGCGCCAGCCCAGCACGAAGCCGAGACAATCGAGCAGGATCGACTTGCCGGCGCCGGTCTCGCCGGTCAGCACATTGAGACCGGGCCGGAACTCGAGCTCCAGCCGGTCGATCAGCAACATGTCGCGGATATCGAGCGCGCGCAGCATCGGCGAACCTCAGCCTGTGACAGGGATCAGAGCTGATCGCCCTTGATGACCTGACGATACACCTTGGACAGCCAGCTCTCGCCCTTCGCCTCGGGGTCGAGGCCGCGGTTCTTCAGGCGGTTGTAGGCGTCCTGATAGAACGGCGAGGACTGGAAGTTGTGGCCCAGAATCGCGCCCGCGGTCTGCGCCTGATCGGTCAGACCGAGCGCGAGATAGCATTCGACCAGCCGTTCCAGCGCCTCGGGCGTCTGGGTGGTGGTCTGATACTGCTCGACCACGACGCGGAAGCGGTTGATCGCCGCCGTATAATTGCCGCGCTTCAGGTAGTAGCGACCGATCTCCATTTCCTTCGCCGCGAGGTGGTCGAAGGCCATGTCGAATTTCATCATCGCCGAGCGCGCATAGTCGCTGTCGGGATACTTCTCGATCACGTCGCGCAGCGCCTGCAGCGCCTGGAAGGTCAGCCCCTGATCGCGACCGACCTCGTCGATCTGGTCATAATAGGTCAGCGCCAGAAGATACTGAGCGTAGGCCGCATCCTCGTCGCCCGGATAGAGGTTCAGATATTCCTGCGCGGAAGAGCGGGCATCTTCGTATTTCTTCGCCCGGTGCTCGGTCGCGGCTTCCATGATCAGCGCGCGCTTGGCCCATTGCGAATAGGGATAGACCTGCTGCACGCCCTTGAAATACTTCAGAGCCTCGTCGGGACGGCGGGGGTTGCCCGTTTCCATCTCGTATTCGCCGCGATGATAGATCTGCTCGGCGGTGAAGCTCTCCATCGGCGGCTCGGCACTCTTCTTGCTGCCGCATCCGGCGAGAATTCCAAGCAGCACGAGACTGCCGACCCGAACCGCCGCCGATCTGCCCAGTGCCATTCCCTTGCCTCTTCCCGATTCGCGTCGAGGGCCCGAGGCCCCGATCAGAGCGCCTGCCGTTTCCGGCGGCTGTCGGCCCCTCCCTAGCACAGAAAAATCCGGCACGCAAAACGCCTTTGCGAGGAGAAGCGGCCCGCCGGGCAAGCCCTTGCCTAGCGCGCGGCGACCGCCACGGCGCGGCTGACACCAGCACCCGGCAGGCTGTGCGCAAGAGCCGGCGTCGCCACTTCCCAGGCCCAGGCCGTCGGATCGGCGAACAGCGCACGCAGCAGACGGTTGGTCATCGCATGACCCGAACGATTGCCGACATAGCGGCCGAGGATCGGCCCGCCAGCCAGCGCCAGATCGCCCATCGCGTCGAGCATCTTGTGGCGCACCGGCTCGTCGGCATGGCGCAGCCCGCCGGGGCTGAGCACCTTGTCGCCATCGACCACCACCGCGTTCTCGTAGGTGCCGCCAAGCGCCAGCCCGTGCGACTGCATGTAATCGACATCGGCCTGACGGCAGAAGGTGCGGCTGTCCATCAGCTCGCGCACGAAGGCACCGTTGGCCATGCGCAGATGCTTTTCCTGCTTGCCGATGGCGGCATCGGTGAAGTCGATGGCGAAGTCGATCTCCAGTTCCGGCGCGGGCTCCAGACGGGCGACCGCGTCACCGTCGCGCACCTCGACCGGGTGCAGAACGCGCACCATGCGCAGCGGCGCGGCCAGCCGGCTGACCCCGGCGCGGCGCATCGCGCGCACGAAAGGCGCCGAGGAGCCGTCGAGGATCGGCACTTCCGGCCCGTCGACCTCGATCAGCGCGTTGCCGATGCCAAGGCCGGCAAACGCCGCCATCAGATGTTCGATGGTCGAGACCGTCACCCCGTCGGCATTGGTGACGAGCGTGCACAGCTTCGACGGCTTAACAGTGTCCCACCGCGCGACGACCACCGGATCGCGGTCGATCACATCGGTGCGCACGAAGGTATAGCCGTTGTTCGCAGCCGCCGGATGCACGATCATCCGCACCGGCGCGCCCGAATGAAGGCCCACACCGTCGAAAGTCACCGAATGTCCGAGTGTCGTCTGCACTGCAAGCTCCTGTCTGCCCGCGGTCTCAGGGGGTTGCCCACCGCATCGCGTCAAGGATGAGGTATGACGCCCCCCGCCGCATCACAATTCACTCTTTGCAACAGGATGTAACAATTGGCCCCGTAGCGGGCGAAACCTTGCCAACCAGTTCTTAACAGACTGATTTAAAATGGAAAAGGCCGGCATTTCGCCAGCCTTTCCGGATTTCGAATGTGAACTGAGCGGTTCGGTTTTGTCCGGTTTCGGGGTCCGGACAGCCGGCTTCAGTTTGCCTGACGGCGCAGGAAAGCCGGGATCTCGATCCGGTCCTGAGCGGCACCCGGCTCGTCCTCGTAGTCCTGCGGATCCGCCGCCAACTGCTGCGGAGCGGCATGACGCGCCGGTTGCATGGCCGGAGCGGCCGGAGCATGATCTGCCCCGTGACCCGACATCCGCCCGATCAGCGAGGCGATGCCGAAGCGCGCACCGCGTTCCTGCGGCGCAGGCTGCGGAGCGGCGGCGCGACCGACAGGGGCCTGCGACGGTGCCGGACGGCGATAACCGGCGGAAGCGGGTTCGGGAGCGCGGCCGCTCGCCTCGGCGACGCGACGGATCGATTCGGCCGAGGGATGCGGGAAGCCACCGGCGCGCGGCGCGACATAATCGCCCGGATCGGAGTCGACCTGCATATCGCGCTGCTGCGCGGCGGTGGGACGCGGCTGCGGCTGATAGGCCGGGCCGGGAACGTCATCAGCGGTCCGGGCCTGCGGCTCGGGCGCGGGCTGCGACGACGGCGCATCGAACAGAGTGCGCGAGTCCTCGGGCTCGGCGCGCGGCGGCACGAAAGCCGGCGCAGCCGCCTTCGGAGCCTCGGCCTTCGGAGCTTCGGCGCGGCGCGGCGCGGGCGCCTCGGCGGCGGCCGGAGCCGCGTCGATGCCGGTCGCGACGACCGAGACGCGCATCGACCCTTCCATCTCCGGATCGAGGGTCGAGCCGACGATGATGTTGGCTTCCGGGTCGACTTCCTCGCGGATGCGGTTCGCAGCCTCGTCGAGCTCGAACAGCGTCAGATCGTAGCCGCCGGTGATGTTGATGAGAACGCCCTTGGCGCCCTTCAGGCTGATCTCGTCGAGCAGCGGGTTGGCGATCGCCTTCTCGGCTGCCTGAACGGCGCGATCGTCGCCCTCGGCCTCGCCGGTGCCCATCATCGCCTTGCCCATCTCGTCCATCACCGAGCGGACGTCGGCGAAGTCGAGGTTGATCAGGCCGGGGCGGACCATCAGGTCGGAGATGCTCTTGACGCCCTGATAGAGGACGTTGTCGGCCATCGCGAAGGCCTCGGTGAAGGTGGTGCGCTCGTTCGCCAGACGGAACAGGTTCTGGTTCGGGATGATGATGAGCGTGTCGACGACCTTCTGCAGCGCCTCGACGCCGGCATCGGCCTGGCGCATCCGCTTCGAGCCCTCGAACTGGAACGGCTTGGTGACGACGCCGACGGTCAGCACGCCCAGCTCACGCGCGGCCTGCGCGATGATCGGCGCGGCGCCGGTGCCGGTGCCGCCGCCCATGCCGGCGGTGATGAAGCACATATGCGCCCCGGCGAGGTGATCGACGATCTCCTCGATGGTTTCCTCGGCGGCGGCGGCCCCGATCGAGGGACGCGCACCCGCGCCCAGACCCTCTGTGACCTTCGGGCCCATCTGGATGCGCTTTTGCGACAGCGACTGCTGCAGCGCCTGCGCGTCCGTGTTGGCCACGACGAACTCGACCCCCTCGAGCTGCTTCTCGATCATGTTGTTGACCGCATTGCCACCCGCACCGCCGACGCCGAAAACGGTGATCCGCGGCTTGAGGTCTTCGTGATCCGATACCGTCAGGTTCAAGGTCATGGAGTTTCCGCCTGTGATTGTTACCGCCGGCCGGAAAGGCCGAACTGTCCCCGAAATTAGACTGATGTTAGACGCGAATCCCGGAAACGTCACCCGAAAAACACGAACAGGCCACAAAATATGGCCCGAAACCGCCTCGAATGGGCGGTATTTCGCGCGTCCGCGCCGATGTGGTGGCATAGGCCGGCCGGGCCTCTGGCCCTAGGCGTTTTCCGCCCTGCCGGCGTTTACCAGTTTTCGCGGAACCAGCGCAACGCGCGGCGCAGCGGCTTGCCGTTCATCCGCTCTGCCGGGATCTCGAAATCCCAGCATTCGTCCTGCGGATGGGCCGCGAACAGCGCCAGCCCGACGATCGAGGAGAACCCCGCCCCCGTCGCCGCCTGCGGCAGCCCCTGCACCCGAAGCGGCCGGCCGAGGCGCACGTTCTGCCCGAGCATCCTGGCCGCCAGCCCGTCGAGGCCGGGGATCTGGCTCGCTCCGCCGGTCAGCACGATCTGCTGGCTCGGCAGCCGGTCGAAGCCCGCGGCATCGAGGATCGCGCGCACCTCTTCGAGGATCTCCTCGACACGGGGGCGGATGATGCCGATCAGCTCGGCGCGGCTGACACGGCGACGATCCTTCTCCCAGTCGCCGGACTCGCCGCCGAGCTCGATCATCTCGCGGTCGTCCATGCCGGTGGCGACAACGCCGCCGTGGAAGGTCTTGATGCGCTCGGCCACGTTCATCGGGATCTGCAACCCGGCCGCGATGTCATGGGTGACGTGATCGCCGCCCATCCGCACCGCATCGGCGAAGATCATGTGCTTCTTCATGAAGATCGACACGCCCGTCGCCCCGCCGCCGAGGTCGATGCAGGCGGAGCCGAGTTCCTGCTCGTCCTCGACCAGCGCCGCGAGGCCCGAGACATAGGCCGAGTTGGCGATGCCGGCGAGTTCCAGGTCGCAGCGGCGGATGCAGTAGACGAGGTTCTGGATCGCCGCTTCGTCGACGGTCAGAAGGTGCATGTCGACGGCCAGATGATTGCCCACATGGCCGCGCGGATCGCTGAGCCCGGAGCGGTTGTCGAGCGCGAAATTGACCGGATGGGCGTGCAGCACCTCGCGCCCGGCCCCGATGTCGGGCAGGTCGCAATCGGCCAGAACGCGCGCGACATCCTGCTCGCCGACCTGCTCGCCGATCACGTCGACCTCGCCAGCGAGGCCATAGCTGCGCGGGCCCGCGCCGGCGAAACAGGCGATCACGTGATCGACCCGGGTGTTCGCCATCTTCTGCGCGCCCTGCACCACGATGCGGATCGCGCGCTCGGTCTGGGCCATGGTGTCGATCTCGCCGAACCGCACCCCGGCCGAGCGCGTGGTCGAGGCCCCGATCACCCGAAAGCGCGACTGCCCGGCGAGCGAGCCGATCCCCTCGGCCTGCCGCGCCGGATCGACACCTTCGAAGCGCAGCACGAGGCAGGCGATCTTCGACGATCCGATATCGAGAAGCGCCACGACGCCACGCTGCATCGCTGCCTTGCGGATCGCGCGCATCGCACGCTGAGTCTGGTACAGATCAGTCATGGGGCCACCTTGCTCGGGTTGGACAGGGGACGGGCTTGCGGACGTGTCGGAGAGGCTGCGGCCGGCGTCGCGGCCGCGGCGGCGGGACCGGCAGCGGCGGCCTGCGCAGACCCGGACGGGCGCGCAGCCGGCCGGGCCGCGGTGGGCGCGGCGGAAGACGATGCTGCAGAAGTCTGTGCTGCGGAAGACTGTGCGCTGCCGCTGCGCACGGAGGAGGATGGCGTGGCCGCGGCGACAGGGGCCGCCGATGCCACCGAACCGGAAGCCGCCGGGGCAGAGACGGCTACGGGTTTCACCGTCTGCGCACTGAACGAGGCGCTGCGCGGCTTCTGCCCGGTCAGTTCTTCGTAATGTTCAAGCGCATTCGCGCTCAGCCGCACCGTGGGGCGTGCGGTATCGCGCATGTCGATGCGGGTGAAATCGCGGCTGAGCAGATCGTCGCTGCGATCGACCTCGATCACCCGCTTCATCGCGGCAACCGCGTCCTTCGCCGGCAGCTCGATCCGGCGCCCGCCGACGAGATCGACGTCCCAGCGACGCTCTCCCACCCGGATCAGACCGCGCATCTTGGGCAACAGCGGCTGCGCCGCCGCCAGAATGTCGAGCGCTTCGGGCACCGCCTTGTCCGCCCCGTCGCCCGCGATCAGCGCGAGATCGGGACGCGCATCGCGCCGGGTCAGCGAGGCGACACGGTGCCCGTCGGCATCGAGCATATCGAGCCCGGTCGGCTTGCGCCACAGGATGACCGGCTCGCGCTCGGTCACCCGCGCCTCCAGCGCGCCGCCCGACAGCACCGTCAGCGACACATCGCGCACCGCATCGAGGCGCTCGATCGCGTCGCGATACGAGTTCAGATCAATGGCGAAACGCGACGCCGGCAGCCCGACCGGCAGCATCATCCTCACCGCATCCTCGACCGCCGGACTCGCCCCGGTGACCTCGAGGCGCGAGACCATGAACTCGGGCCGGTTCTCGATGGAAATCTTCAGATTGTCGTAGCGCTCGACCAGATCGGCGCGGCGCGCGGAATCGCCCAGCCACAGCCCGAGCCCGAGCGTGACGACGAAGATCGGCGCCCCGATCCGGGTGACCGCGCGCACCGCCGGCGTCAGCCACAGCCGTTCCAGACGAAACGCCAGCCGTGACGGCGCCCGGTCGCGACGCGCGTAGAAACGTGGCGGCTGCCCGCGCCCCCGGCCCTGCTTCGGGTCAGGCGTCAGCGGCCGCATGAGGCATCCTCCACCAGCCATCTGCACAGCTCGGGGAAGGACATGCCCTGAAGGGCCGCCTGCTCGGGCGACAGCGATGTGGGCGTCATGCCCGGCTGGTTGTTGACCTCGAGAACGACGAGACCCGCCGCGCCCTTGCTGTCGTCCCAACGAAAATCGGTGCGGCTCAGCCCGCGGCAGCCAAGCGCGGCATGGGCGCGCTCGGCGTAATCGCAGCAGGCGGCATAGACGTCTTCGGGAATGTCCGCCGGGCAGACATGGCGCGCGCCGCCGACCGTGGCATATTTGGCGTGATAGTCATACCAGCCATCGGCGACGATCTCGGTCACGCCAAGCGCCTTGCCGCCGAGAACCGAGCAGGTCAGCTCGCGACCCGGGACATAGGCCTCGACCATCACCGTCTCCGGGGCCTCCGGCGCAAGGCGCGGCGGCGTATTCGCGCCCGCCGGCACGATGTAGACGTTGACCGAGGAGCCCTCGTTGTTCGACTTGACGACATAGGGCGTGGGCATGACATGGGCGGCCATGACCTCGGCCTTGGGCACCAGGCGGCTTTCGACGAGCGGCAGACCGGCGGCGCGGAACGCCTCCTTGGCGCGCGACTTGTCCATCGCCAGAGCCGAGGCCAGAACGCCCGAATGGGTATAGGGAATGCGCAGCCATTCGAGCAGGCCCTGAACGCATCCATCCTCGCCGAAACGGCCATGCAAGGCATTGAAAACGCAGTCCGGCCCGACAGCCGCCAGCCGCTCCGGCAGATCGGGGCCGGCGTCGATCTCGACGACTTCGAAACCAGCCACCCTGAGCGCATTGGCGCATTCGCGCCCCGAGGACAGCGACACTTCCCGTTCCGAGGAAGGACCGCCCATCAATACCGCTACCAGGTGGGTTGCCCTGCTCGACATACCCGCCACAACCGCCTCTCCCGGGGTTGGCCCCCGTGGAATTGTTGAATCACTGTCCGTCGCGCGGCGAGGGATCGCCCACGCGCATGATTTCCCACTCTAGCGAAATTCCCTGGGTCTGCAAAACCTTTTTGCGGACTTCCTCGCCCAGGGTTTCCAGATCGGCCGCCGTCGCGCCGCCGGTGTTGAGCATGAAATTCGAGTGTTTTTCGCTCATCTGCGCGCCGCCCACCCGGGCGCCGCGCATCCCGGCAGCGTCGATCACCGTCCAGGCCTTGAGGTCGTGCACATCGTCCGCCCGCCCGGTCGAGCTGAACCCCGCCGGGTTGCGGAAGGTCGAGCCGGCGGTGCGCTCCTTCGTCGGCTGACTGGCGTCGCGGCGCGCGATCTGATCGGCCATCCGCGCCTCCAGCGCGGCAGGATCGCCGGGGGCCGCGCGCAGAACCACGCGGGTCAGCACCGCACCTTCGGGCAGCGTGCTGGAACGATAGGCGAGGTTCAGCGCCTCCGCCGGCAGCGTGACCCGCTCGCCCGTGCGCAGCACCGCTTCGACCGAGACCAGATGATCGCGGATATAGCTGCCGTAACAGCCCGCGTTCATCCGCACCGCGCCACCGATGGAGCCGGGGATGGTGCGCAGGAAGGTCAGATCGAGCCCGGCCTCGGCCGCGCGCCGCGCCACATGCGCATCGAGCGCCGCCGCGCCTGCAGTGACGATGCCGTCCCCCGCCCCGATCTCGTTGAAGCCGCGCCCGAGCCGGATCACCACGCCGCGAATACCGCCGTCGCGCACGATCAGGTTCGAGCCCACCCCCATCGGAAACACCGCCATATCGGCGGGCAGCGCGGCGAGGAAGGCCGAGAGATCCTCGACATCGGCGGGCTGGAAGAACCAGTCGGCCGGACCGCCGACGCGCAGCCAGGTCAGATCGGCGAGGGAGCGGTTCGCGGTGAGCACGCCGCGCGGGGTATAGGCGAGATGTTCCATGAGCCCCCTCTAGCCCGGGCGCGGAAACCGGGCAAGATCTCTCGGCGGCTGCCGGGGCCAAGGGGGCTCTGCCCCCTCGGGCCTTCGGCCCTCACCCCCGGGATATTTGGGGCGAATCGAAAGGCACAAGGGCGCGCCCTCCCTTTCGGCTTTCCACAAATATCCTCGGGGGGAGATCCGGCGCAGCCGGATCGGGGGGCGGACAGCCCCCCTCCCCCGGCAACCGCCCGGAGTGCCCTCTGAAATCGAAAAAGGGCGCCCTGAGGCGCCCTTTCCGTCTCCGTGCCGATCGTCGATCAGCAGGAGTAATACATCTGATACTCGACCGGATGCGGGGTGTGTTCGAAGGCGTAGACCTCTTCCCACTTCAGCGCGATGTAGCCTTCGATCTGGTCCTTGGTGAACACGTCACCGGCCAGCAGGAAGTCCATGTCGGCTTCCAGCTCGGTCAGGGCTTCGCGCAGCGAACCGCACACCGTCGGGATCTCGGCCAGCTCTTCGGGCGGCAGATCATAGAGATCCTTGTCCGAGGGCGCACCGGGGTCGATCTTGTTCTTGATGCCGTCGAGGCCGGCCATCAGCAGCGCCGAGAACGCCAGATAGGGGTTCGCCGCCGGATCGGGGAAACGGGCTTCGACGCGCTTGGCCTTCGGCGACTCGGTCCACGGAATACGGACGCAACCCGAGCGGTTGCGGGCCGAATACGCACGCAGAACCGGGGCTTCGAAGCCGGGGATCAGGCGCTTGTAGGAGTTGGTCGTCGGGTTGGTCAGCGCGTTCAGCGCCTTGGCGTGCTTCAGGATACCGCCGATGAAATACAGCGCTTCCTGCGACAGGTCGGCATACTTGTCACCGGCGAACAGCGGCTTGCCGTCCTTCCAGATCGACATGTTGACGTGCATCCCCGAGCCGTTGTCGCCCTTGATGGGCTTCGGCATGAAGGTCACGGTCTTGCCATAGGCGGCCGCGACGTTGTGGATGACATACTTGTACTTCTGGATGTTGTCGGCCTGCTCGGTGAGCGTGCCGAAGATCATGCCCAGCTCGTGCTGGCAGGTCGCCACTTCGTGGTGATGCTTGTCGACCTTCATGCCGATGCGCTTCATGGTCGAGAGCATCTCGCCGCGCAGATCGGCCGCTTCGTCGACCGGGTTCACCGGGAAGTAGCCGCCCTTGAAGTTGGCGCGGTGGGCAAGGTTACCGCCTTCGATCTCGGCGTCAGTGTTCCAGGCAGCGGCTTCGGCGTCGACCTGATACGACACCTTGTGCGGCGTGACCGAGTAACGGACGTCGTCGAAGATGAAGAATTCGGCTTCCGGGCCGCAGAAGAACGAATCGCCGATGCCCGAGGACTTCAGGTAGGCTTCCGCCTTCTCCGCGGTCGAGCGCGGGTCGCGGGTGTAGGGCTCGTTGGTGTCCGGCTCGACGACGTTGCAGTGCACGCACATCGTCTTCTCGGCATAGAAGGGGTCGATGTAGACCGAGGTCGCATCGGGGATCAGCTTCATGTCGGACTGGTCGATCGACTTCCAGCCAGCGATCGACGAACCGTCGAACATGAAGCCTTCCTCGAAGAAGTCCTCATCGATCAGATCGACGACCAGCGTCACGTGCTGCAGTTTGCCGCGCGGATCGGTGAAGCGGACGTCGACGTATTCGACGTCTTCGGCCTTCATCAGTTCGAGAGCTTTTTTAACTGCGCTCATTGTTACTTACCCTTTCGTTGAGCATGGGGTTTCCGGGCCGGGCAGCCCGAATTTCGGTATGGATCACACGGCGTCGTCGCCGGTCTCGCCGGTGCGGATCCGAATGGCCTGATCGACCGGCGAGACGAAGATCTTGCCGTCGCCGATCTTTTCGGTGCGCGCCGCGGCGATGATCGCGTCGACCGCGGTCTCGACCATCTCGTCGGGCAGCACCATTTCGATTTTCACCTTCGGAAGGAAGTCGACCACGTATTCGGCACCGCGATACAGTTCGGTGTGTCCCTTCTGGCGACCGAATCCCTTGACCTCGATCACCGACAGGCCCTGAATCCCGGCATCCTGCAGCGCTTCCTTCACTTCATCGAGCTTGAAGGGTTTGATGATCGCTTCGACCTTCTTCATTCTTAACCGACTCCCCCCAACAAGATGTGCCGACGTTCACAGACCACTTTCCCGAAAGGGCCGCAATCGGCTAAACTGAGGGCGTCTCGCTCCTCCGGGGAAATCCATATACGTCGCACAATATTTAGGCAATACGCTCTTTTCATGGGCTGTTTACAAACAAAGTGGGCAAAATGGCTGAAATCCTGACCAGTTCGCAGATGAAATCCCTCGAAGCGGCGGCGATCGGCTCTGGCCGAGTCAGCGGGCTAGAGCTGATGGAGCGCGCAGGCCGCGCCGTGGTGCAGGCGATCGCGGCCACCTGGCCCGGTGCCCGGGCGGCGCTGATCCTGTGCGGGCCGGGCAACAATGGCGGAGACGGCTATGTCGTGGCGCGGATACTGCGCGCGCAGGGCTGGCAGGTGGCGACCTGCCGGTTGCGCCCGGCGGCGCTGCTGCCCTCGGATGCCGCGACCAATGCCTTGCGGGCAGAGGCGGCAGGGGTGCCCGAACTGCCCTGGCAGGCGGGGTCGATCTGTGGCTGGCTCGCTCAGGCGGGACCGGGGGCGGTGGTGGTGGACGCGCTCCTCGGCATCGGACAGAGCCGCGACTGCACCGCCCTTCTCGCCCCCTGGACCGCAGCCGCCGCGGCCCTGCCCGTCCAGCCCGTCCGGGTCAGCATCGACATTCCGACGGGGTATGACAGCGACACCGGCAAACCCTGCGCCGAGACCCCTTTCGCCGCCGATCTCGTCGTGACATTCCATGCCGAGAAACCGGTCCACGCCGGGCTGCGCCAGACCGGGGCACGGATCGTCGTCGCCGACATCGGCCTGCCGCACGGCCCTGCCGCACAGGACCCGACGCATGATCGCCAGACGGAGGAGCAATGACACTCCAGATCGCCCCCGACACCGCGCTGCGCGACCGCCTCGCCAAGCGCGAGGAGGCCCATAAATACAGCTACGGCCATGCCGTGGTGCTTGCCGGCGGGCCCGGCAAGGGCGGTGCGGCGCGGCTTGCGGCGCGGGCCGCGCTGCGGGTCGGGGCGGGGCTGGTAACGGTGCTGGCGCCGCAGGCCGCGATGGCCGAACATGCGGCACAGCTGACCGCGGTGATGCTGTCGCCGCTGGCCGACGGCTATGCGCTGCGCGGGATGCTGCAGGGAGACAGGCGGATCAACGCGATCCTGCTCGGCCCCGGGCTCGGCCTGCAGCGGGCACGCGAGATGGTGCCCGCGGCACTCGCCTGTGCCGCCCAGGCCGGGGATGACGCGCCTGGCCGGGCGCTGGTCCTCGATGCCGATGCGCTCAGCGCCTTCGCCGAAGAGCCACAGACGCTGTTTCAGGCGCTGCGCGGACGTGCGGCGGTGCTGACCCCGCATCTGGGAGAATTCGCCCGGCTGTTTCCCGACCTTGCCGCGCAGCTGCGCGACGGCGCGCTGACCCGCGTCGAAGCCACCCGGCACGCCGCCGACCGTTGCGGCGCAACGGTCTTGCTGAAAGGTGCCGAGACCGCCATCGCCGCCCCCGATGGACAGACCGCCCTGCATCGCGCCGTGGGCGACATGGCGGCGCCCTGGCTCGCGACGGCCGGATCGGGCGACGTTCTGGCGGGCATCGTGACGGGACTCGTCGCCCGCGGGCTGAGCCCGTTCGAAGCCGCCGGCACCGGCGCCTGGCTTCACGCCGCCGCCGCGCGCAGCTTCGGCCCCGGCCTGATCGCCGAGGATCTGCCCGAGCAGATCCCGCAGGTTCTGCGCGACATCGGGGTCTGACCGCCCTCCCCCCCGGGGATGCGCGGCAATCTGCGGCCGCAAGCCCCCCGGGGGGCGCCCCATCCCCCCGGATGGGACTCCGCGGTCATGCTGCTCCCGCGTCACGATTGCGTTCCGAGACCGGGTATGGTTCACAGATGGGCAGGAAAGCCGCCGTCCCCGCGCCCGGTCGCACAGGATCCCGGACCGGGTGCAGGTCACGACCCTCTTTCCCGAAAATACCGGGAGCGTTTCCGCCCGAACCCCGATCCCGGGCGGAGCGGACAGACGCGTTGCGCGGCCCCTGGTTCCCGGCACGATATTGAGAATGTTATTTACAGCTGCCTCATGGACAGCTTTCCCGTCTGAATCGATCTTGGAACGACACATTCCCTGCTCTCGGTTTTTCTGCCCGACGGAACGGTGAGGCTGATCGCGGGCGCGGATGGATCCGTTCTGACCCCCTCGGCGGTCAGCCTGTCCGACGATGGCACCCTGCTGGTCGGCGCCGCAGCTTTCGCCCGCCATCTCAGCCACCCCGACACCACCCACGTCGCGTTCAAATGGCCCCCAGGCTGGACATCCAGCGCGCCCACGCGGCCCGGCCTTACGCCGGAAGGGAAGACGGCGGGAGCCTGCCGGTTCTGCGGGCTGTGCCCATCGCGCCGGGGGTGGATGGCATTGCACGGATCGCGCTCTATACGACCTTCCCGCCGGACAAGCCGGTCGAGGACACAGCCTGCGAGCGATCCGCCATCGACTCGCGCTGGACCGACTGGACGAGCCTGAGCCCCGACCGGGGCAAGCTGGTCAAAGAGCTGTGCACCTGGCCCGCAGGGACCATGCAGTTGTCCTACGCGACCTGCCCCTGCGGACGGCGCCGGTGGGACGCTGCTGTGCCGGTTCGACGACAAGGGGCTGATGCGGGACGCCCGCCCGCTCGGCACCGATCCGGCCGGCTGGGGCGAGGCCTTCGACCAGCCGCTGGACATCGCCCTGTCGGCGCAGACCCGTCCCGGCATCCCGCTCCCGCCCGAGGCGAAAGCACAGATCGGCCCGGTCTCAGACCAGATCATCCGCGATTTCCTGACGCTCTTCTGGGATCAGCCCGTGCCGCCGGATCTGCGGGCCTATCTGGACCGCCGCTCCCCGATCACGGTGCCGGGGATCCCCCCGTCACAGCAGGATCTGATCGCGGCCGCAGCACGTCAGCCCCGGCTTGCATCCCTTTATCCGATCCGCAATCGGGTCGGCACCGCCGCGCTGGAGGACATGTTCGGCTTTCTCGGCAAAATGGGCTTCCTGCGCGACTGAGACACCACGACCGAGGCACCGCAACCGAGGCAAGCGGTCCCGCCGCCATGTTGTGCGCCCGCGCCGCACCGTGGTATCGTGTGGGCATGGATTGTCCGAATGCCCCCCTTCCGCTTCTGAGCGGCCGCGTCCACGAGGTCGGCGGCCCTTCGGCCGTCGCCTTCGCGCTGATCCGCGCGCGGCAGGCGGGCAGCCCCCTGTTCTGGATCCGCCCCGCCTGGCTGGGCGACCAGCCCCTGCCCGACGGGCTGGCCGGCATCATCCCCCCCTCCGCCGTGATCGGCGTCGCGACGGCTACGGAGACCGACAGTCTCGCCGCCGCCGAAGAGGCCCTGCGCGACGGCGCCGTCCCCGTCGTCATCGTGGACATCACCCGGCCGCTGAGCCTGCGCGAGGGCCGCCGGCTGCAGCTTGCGGCCGGGGCCGGACGCTCGACGGGGCTGTGCCTGATCGCGCAGGGGATGGGCTCCAACGCGGCGGAAACGCGCTGGCACTGCGCCCCGCTTTTCGACCCGGAAAGCGGGGACTCGACTCTGATGCGATGGGAAATTACAAAGAACAAAAAGGGAACTCTTGGGGTCTGGCATGTTCGCTGGAACAGGACGGCGCATCGTCTCGATGTGGTTTCCCCGGTTCGCCTCGGACCGGGCGCTCCGGCTGAGCCCGGTGAGGGGGCCCTTCGCCCTTAGCCTGCGGGTGCACAACCGCGACTGCCTGCACGCGCTGAACGCCGAGGCCGAACGCGCCGGGCTGAGCCGCGGCATGGCCGTATCGGAGGCGCGCGCCTTCTGTCCCGGTCTGGTCGTGCGCGCAGCGACACCGAAAGCCGATGCGCAGACGCTGGAGGCCTTGCGGCGGTGGGCGCTGCGCTATTGTCCCTGGGCCGCCTGCGACGGGGACGACGGGCTCGTCCTCGACATCACCGGCGCCGCGCATCTTCTGGGCGGAGAGGCGGCGCTGGCGCTGGACATGCGGGAACGGCTCGGGCGGGCGGGATTCGCGCTTCATGTGGGCATCGCGCCGACGCGCGGCGCCGCCTGGGCGCTGGCCCATGCG
Source organism: Paenirhodobacter enshiensis (assembly GCF_000740785.1). Classification (GTDB taxonomy): domain Bacteria; phylum Pseudomonadota; class Alphaproteobacteria; order Rhodobacterales; family Rhodobacteraceae; genus Rhodobacter; species Rhodobacter enshiensis. The sequence goes on from NZ_JFZB01000042.1 coordinate 23,121, forward strand.
GGGGGCGGGCTGGCGCCCGAGGGGGCGGTGCGGACGCATCTCGGGCCCCTGCCCGTCGCGCTGCTGCGCCTGCCGCCCGAGACCGACGCGGCGCTGCAACGCCTCGGGCTGCGGCGGATCGCCGATCTGGCAGGGGCGGCGCGCGCGCCCCTCGCGCGGCGCTTCGGCAAGGGGCTGCTCGATCAGCTCGACCGGGCCTTCGGCGATCTGCCCGAAGCGCTCTCTCCTGCGCCGGAGCCTGCACATTACGGCGTGCGCCTGACCCTGCCGGAGCCGATCGGGCTGCTGTCCGACATCGAGGCGGGGCTGGCGCGGCTGCTGGAACGGCTGGCCGATACGCTGCGGGCGCAAGATGTGGGGGCGCGTGCGCTGTGCCTGACGCTGCGCCGCGTCGACCGGCAGGCGCAGGACGTGCCGCTGCGGCTGGCCGCGCCGATGCGCGATCCGGCGCGCATCCTGCCGCTGTTCGCCCGCGGGCTGGAAACCGTCGAGGCCGGGTTCGGCATCGACCAGCTGCGCCTCGAGGCCACCGTGGTCGAACCGATGCCGGCCCTGCAGGCGGGATCGGGGGCCGAGCGCGCGGACCGGATCGAGGCGCTGATGACCCGTATCGGCACCCGCATCGGGCTTGACCATGTTCGCCGCTTTCAGCCCCGCGACTGCCATGTGCCCGAGCGCGGTTTCGCGCTGGTGGCGGCGGCCGACGAACCTGCCTGCGGCCCCTGGCCGCCGCGCCCGGCCCGGCCGCTGACGATCTTCGCGCCCGAACCCATCGCCGTGCGCGGCCATCCGCCGAGCGGCTTCACCTGGCGGCGGATGCGTTTCACCATCGGCCGGGCCACCGGGCCGGAGCGGATCGCGCCGGAGTGGTGGCAGCCCCCCGACAGCTATGGGCTGCGCGACTATTGGCGCATCGACACCCGCGAGGGCCGCCGGCTGTGGCTGTTCTTCACGCCGCAAAACCCGCGCTGGTTCGTTCAGGGGGAATTCCTGTGACCCCCTATGCCGAACTCTGCGCGACGACGAATTTCACCTTCCTCAAGGGGGCCTCGCACCCCGAGGAGATGGTGTTGCGCGCCGCCGAGCTGGGACTGTCGGCGCTGGCGATCACCGATATCAATTCGCTCGCGGGCGTGGTGCGGGCGTGGTCGGCATTGAAGGCCCTGCGCGAGGAGGCCCCCCATCCCGAAGACGGCGCCCCCGATCCCGGTTCGTCCGATCCCGGCTCTCCAGATCGTCGTGCCCCCGCGACGCTGCCGAAACTTCTGGTCGGCGCGCGGATCGTCTTGCGCGACGATCCGCTCGAATGGGTGGCGCTGCCGGTGGATACAGAGGCCTACCGGCGCCTGTCGCAGCTGCTGACCCTCGGCAAGCGCCGCGCCGAGAAAGGGGACTGCGCGCTCGATCTGGCCGATCTGCAGGCCGCGGCGCGCGGAATGATCCTGATCGCGCTGCCCCGTGCCGACATCGGGCGCTGCCTTGCACCGCTGAGCGCGATGCAGCGCCGCTTTCCGGGGTATGTGTTCACCGGGGCGGTGCCGCGCTACGATGGCACGGATCAGGCCTGGTTCGACAGCTGCGCGGCGCTGGCGCTGCGGGCCTCGGCGCCGATGGTGGCGGTGGGCGATGTGCTGATGCACCGCGCCAGCCGCCGGCCGCTGGCCGATGTGCTGACCTGCCTGCGCGAGGGGCTGACCGTCGACACCCTTGGCACCCGGGCGTTGCCCAATGCAGAACGCCGGCTGAAAAGCGGCGACGACATGGCCCGGTTGTTCGCGCGCCATCCGGCGGCTGTGCAGCGCAGCCTCGACATCGCCGGACGGATCAGCTTCGACCTCGGCGATCTGAGTTACGACTACCCCCGCGAAGCCGGGCAACACGAGACCCCGCAGCAACGTCTGGAGCGACTGGCCCGCGACGGGCTGGCCCGGCGCTGCCCCGGCGGCATCCCGCCCCGCTATCTGGCGCTTCTGGACAAGGAACTCGGCGTCGTCGCCGAGCTGTCCTATGCCCCCTATTTCCTCACCGTGCACGACATCGTGGCCCATGCCCGCACGCAGGGTATCCTGTGCCAGGGGCGCGGCTCGGCCGGCAATTCGATCATCTGCTGGGCCCTCGGGGTGACCGATGTGAACCCCGACATGATCGGCATGGTGTTCGAGCGGTTCATCTCCCGCTACCGCGGCGAGCCCCCCGACATCGACGTCGATTTCGAGCACGAGCGCCGCGAGGAAATCTTCCAGTGGATCTACGCGAAATACGGCCGCGAGCGGGCCGGGCTGTGCGCGACGGTGATCCATTTCCGTTCGCGCGCCGCGATCCGCGAGGTCGGCAAGGTGATGGGGCTGTCGGCGGATGTGACCTCGGCACTGTCCGGGCAGATCTGGGGGATCTCGAACGGCGGGGCCGATCCGGAGCGGCTGCGCGAGGTCGGCCTCAACCCCGACGATCCGCGCCTGAAGCTGACCGTCGCACTGATCGGCGAGATCATCGGCTTTCCACGCCACCTCAGCCAGCATGTGGGGGGCTTCGTCATTACCGATGGCCGGCTCGATGCGCTGTGCCCGATCGGCAACGCGGCGATGGAAGCGCGCACCTGCATCGAATGGGACAAGGACGACATCGACGCGCTGAAGATCCTGAAGATCGACATCCTGTCACTCGGAATGCTGAGCTGCATCCGCAAGGCCTTCGACATGATCGGGCGGCACGAGGGCCGGCAGCTGAGCCTCGCCTCGGTGCCGCAGGAGGACCGGGCGACCTATGACATGCTCGGTCGGGCCGATGCCGTGGGGGTGTTTCAGGTCGAAAGCCGGGCGCAGATGAATTTCCTGCCCCGGATGAAGCCCGCGACGTTTTATGATCTGGTGATCGAGGTCGCCATCGTGCGCCCCGGCCCGATTCAGGGCGGCATGGTCAAACCCTATATCCGCCGCCGTCAGGGGCTGGAGGCGCCGGAACCTTTCGGCCCCGCCCTCGAGGCGATCACCCGCAAGACGCTGGGGGTGCCGCTGTTTCAGGAACAGGCGCTGCAAATCGCCGTCGAGGGCGCGGGCTATTCCCCCGAGGAGGCCGACCGGCTGCGCCGCTCGCTGGCCTCGTTCCGGCGCATGGGCACGATCGGGCTGCACCGGGAGCGGTTCATCCGCGGAATGCTGGCCCGCGGCTATGCGCCCGAGATCGCCGCGCAGTGCTTCGCCCAGATCGAGGGCTTCGCCGATTACGGCTTTCCCGAAAGCCACGCCGCCGCCTTCGCGATGCTGACCTATGTGTCGGCCTGGCTGAAGCGGCACCACCCGGCGATCTACACCTGCGCGTTGCTGAACAGCCAGCCGATGGGCTTTTACGCCCCCGCGCAGCTGGTGCGCGACGCGCGCGAACATGGCGTCGAGGTGCGCCCGGTCTCCGTCAACCATTCGACATGGGACAACAGCCTGGAACGGCGCCCGGACGGCGCGCTGGCGCTGCGCCTCGGCTTTCGCCAGATCCGCGGGTTCAGGGCACCCGATGCCGAGTGGATCGCGGCGGCGCGGGGAAATGGCTATCCGGATCCCGAAAGCCTGTGGTTGCGCGCGGGTCTGCCCCCCGCCGTTCTGGAACGTCTCGCCGAGGCCGATGCCTTCGCGCCGATGGGGCTGACGCGGCGCGACGCACTTTGGGCGGTGCGCGCCATCCGGGCCCCGGCACCGCTGCCGCTGTTCGCCGACCCGCTCGACGGCGAGGGCGGGCATGAACCCGTCGTCGCCCTGCCCGCGATGCACCTGGGCGAGGAGGTGGTCGAGGATTACATCGCCACCCGCCTGACCCTGCGCGCCCATCCGATAGAGCTGCTGCGCCCCCATCTGCGCACCACAATCCCGCACGCGGCGCTGACCGGGGCGCCTACGGGCGCCGTTGCGGTCGCCGGCCTGGTGATCACGCGCCAGCGGCCGGGCACGGCCTCGGGCGTGGTGTTCCTGACCCTCGAGGACGAGACGGGCGTTTCTAATATCGTCGTCTGGCCAAAGGTTTACGAGAGATTTCGCCGCGTGGTGATGGGCGGGCGGCTGCTTCAGGTCACAGGGTATCTGCAGCGCGAAAGCGGCGTGGTCCATGTCATCGCGAACCGGATCGAGGACCGTTCAGAGCTGCTCGCGCGGCTCGGTCATCCGCTGGGGGCGGCGATCGGCGAAACGACCCCACAGACCGACAGCGCTCCCCGCACCAGACCGGCCGCCGCCGCCCGCCACCCCCGGGACCAGGCGAAACGCCTGTTTCCAAGCCGCGATTTCCACTGAGAACGCCGCGGGACGCGCCATGAGAGCGGGGCGGGATCGCGCTGCGGACCGAACAGGCAATTGGGCGGAAAAACACCTCATTCTGAAAACTGACGGGACGGAGGGCCCGGCCGCGGCCCGCGACGGCCCGTATCGGCCGGAAATTCTCGGTCCGTGACGGCTCCGGACCATCGTTCCGGTGCCCCCTTCACGATCGCTTTCTCACGAGGCCCTAACCCCTACACAGCGCCTCTCTTTGCCACGACAAAAGCCCCCGTCCGGATGGACATCAGGAAATGGCCCTCAACAAGCCATGGCCCGGTGTCGCACGGACCTCGCAGGAACGGCAGGCTCCGGGAAGCGGCAACCGGGCCCGGGGTTCCGCTCCCGCTCCCGCTCCCGCTCCCGCTCCCGCTCCCGCTCCCGCTCCCGCTCAGAGCGCCTGCCACACGACCGCTTCGGATGGCAACGACCCCGCCGCGCAAATCGCCACAGCCTCATGCAAGTGAAAATGGTCCGGAGGCAGTCCCCTCCCGGGCATGCCCGGGACATCGCGGCGCCGTTCTCAAACCATCAGGGAACATGCCATTACAGGAAAAGAAAAGACGACGGCCGGGTTTCCGGCCGCCGTCCATGAAATGCCTTGCCCGGCCACCGGCCGGCTCAGATCGTAGCGCATCCGCCACGCGCAAAGAACGCCTCCGACCCGTCGCCGGGGCTCTCTCCCGCAGCCGGAAACCCGCGTTCTCAGAACGGAATTTCGTCGTCGAAATTCGACCGGCCGCCACCCTGCTGCGGTGCCGGGGACGACGACGCCCCCCCGCCATAAGACGGACCGTCGTCATAGCCACCGCCATAGGAACCGCCCGACGACGAGCCGCCGGCCGAACCGCCATCGCGACCGTCCAGCAGCGTCAGTTCGCCGCGATAGGGGCGCAGAACGACTTCGGTGGTATAGCGGTCGTTACCGCTCTGGTCCTGCCACTTACGGGTCTCGAGCTGACCTTCCAGATAGACCTTCGAGCCCTTCTTCAGATACTGCTCGGCGATGCGACCGAGGTTCTCGTTCAGGATCGCGACGGAATGCCACTCGGTGCGTTCCTTGCGCTCGCCCGTGGCCTTGTCGCGCCAGTTCTCCGAGGTAGCGATCCGCAGGTTCACCACCTTGCCGCCGTTCTGGAAGGTGCGCACCTCAGGGTCGCGCCCCAAATTGCCCACGAGAATGACCTTGTTCACCGATCCTGCCATGCGGGGGCTCTCCTGTTTGCGGCGCCCACGGCCGGGCGCGATTCCGATCCCGTCCGGGTATAATCGAGCATCCCGCCCCGCAACAGGGGGTCACGTCCGTTTTGGCACGAGCTCCGCGATCACACCGGCGGCGGCGCCTCGGAATAGCGCAGCCTCGGGCAGGCCTGCCCCCCTTTCGCCCAGTATTGCAGCCAGCTGATCGCACCGTCGCGGTCTTGCGCCAGCAATGACACCACATCGAGCCTCGTCTCGCGCGGCGAAATCGCGGTAAACCGTGCGAGGAGCATTGGCCGGCCAACCCCCAGCCGGCTCTGCCACAGGCTGGCCTCGGCGAACCCGCGCCCGGGATAGATCTGTCCCTCGACATGGCGGCTTTCCATCCCGTTGCATCCGCGCAGTCCCGCGACCGCCCCGGCATAGGCGCGCACATGGGGCTGATGCAGCACGACGATGCGCAGCGCAGAGCCTTCCTCCACCTTCGGCGGTCCCGCGCACCCCGCCATGGCCGCCGCCCCCCAGGCGAGGCACAGCCAGCGCACCGCGCCAAAACGCCACGAGCGTTTCCCCCTCCTTTCCATTCCGCAATCCTCGCCGCGCCGTCCATCCCACGGTGGCGCAAAGACGTTACGAAACGGTTCACGACCGCAGCCCTTGGCCCCGCCCCCCCTCTGACGCCCCCATCGCGGCGCGCCAACCGTCGCCCTGTGCGAACCCGCGCCCCTCCTTTCATCTTTCCGCAAATATCCCGGGGGTGAGGGCCGCAGGCCCGAGGGGGCAGAGCCCCCTCTCACTCCTTCCGCTAGGCAGAGCCCGCTCCCGATTTCCGCGGCGGAGCACCTCGCCCTCGGACACCGCACTGGCCCGCGGCCTCCGGCCGGGCTGTCGCTCTCGCGACGGAAACCCTCACCCGAAGCGAGAAACCAACCGTCGGCAACGGGCCGACCCAACCGGAGACCCCAATGCCCGCCCTGTTCTCGCGCTATGCCACCCCGTTCGTCACGGGACTGTTCCTCGTCTCTCTGCTCAGCGGCATCGCGCTGTTCTTTCACTGGGGGCCGGGCGCCCTCCATCCGATGCACGAATGGCTCAGCATGGTGCTGATCGTGCCTTTCGTGCTGCATCTGCAACGCAACTGGCGCGCCTTCGCCAACTACTTCAAACGCACCCCGATGGCGATCGCGCTGGCTCTCAGCCTGATCGCGGCACTGGCCTTTTTCGTGCCGGGAGCCTCGGGCAAAGGCCGCGTCGCACCGCCTCAGTTCGCGCTGGCCCATCGAATTCTCGGCGCGACCGTGGCCGAGATCGCCCCGGCCCTCGCGCTGTCCCCCGAGGCGCTGAGCGCGCGCCTCTCCGCCGCCGGAATCGCGCCGTCAGATCCCTCGGCCTCGCTGCTGGACCTAGCGGCGGCAGCCGGCAAAACCGAAGCCGATCTGGCCCGGGCCCTGATCGGCGCCCCGTCCGGCACCTGAAGGGCGGAAAACGTTCTCCAGCAGATACGCGATGCTCTTCCTGCCGGTAACGGACCCGTCCGAAGCCGGAAGCGGCACCGCAAGCGCATGAAAACCCCGCCGTCGCGGATGGAGACCGCGCCCGGGGCGCGTGCCTGCGGTCGCTCAGTTGCCCGGCATCAGAACCTTGTCGATCACCTGCACCTCGCCGTTCGAGCGCCCCACATCGGGCGCGAGGACCGAGACCGCGGTGCCGCGTTCGTCCTGCAGCTGCACCGCCCCGGCCCGGATCGACACCCGCAGGTAGCACCCGCCGAGCGTGCCGATCATGTAGGGCCCGCTCTGAATCGCATAAAGCCTCTTCAGTGCCGCCATATCGACCCGGCCCGGAATGACATGGCAGGCCACGAAGCGGCTCAGACTGGCGCGATCCACCCCGCTCACATACTCGTCGAGCGTTCCGGGGTGCAGCGCCGTGAAAGCCGCGTTCACCGGCGCGAAGACCGTGAACGGCCCCCGCCCCTCCAGCGTCCGGGCGAAACCCGAAGCCTCCATCATCGCCGCGAAGGTCGTATGCTCGGGCGAACCGCCGATCATCTGCAAAACCGTCCGCCCGGTCTGGCCCGCCGCCGTCTTTGCCGGTCCCGAAATCGCCCCGCCCGTCGCGCCAAGCGTGAGACACCCGACAACCAACGCCTTGAGAATGAAACGCATGTGAACTGGTCCTCCTGGTCAGGATGCCCCCGGACGGGCCTGCGGCATGATCCTAAAAGATATTCAACTTAGTATTGGCATTATTAACTTTAGTATATCTTCCTGACAAGGAGTCTGTCCACAAACCTCAAATTGGCGTTGCGACCAGCCGTTCCCGCAGCCTAGACTGCCGCCGATCAACCGAAGAAGCAGCCGTGCCGCAGACACCCCCGATATTCCGCGCGTTTTTCACCCGTCTGGCCCGTGCCATGGCGGTTTGCGGCCGTCCGCGCGACGAGAGCGGCTCTATCGCGATCCTGCTGCTGATGCTGATCCCCGCGATCGTTCTGATCGGCGGGATCGGCACCGACATCTGCCTGATCAATGCCCAGAAGAAATACGTCCAGTCGCAATCGGACCTCGCGGCGCAAAGCGCGGCGCGCGTGCTGCCGGATCTCGCGCTCGCCCGCCAAAGCGCTCAACGGGTGGTCAGCGCCAACGATGCCTATGGCCAGGTCACACTCGCACGCGGCGACGTGGTGTTCGGCAGCTATGTCGCCGGCAGCTTCATCCCCGCAGCGGACCAGACATCGGCGACCGGGGTGAACGCCGTGCGCGTCAGCGTGGCCTCGCCTTACACGCCGCTGCTGCTGCGTCCGGTGATGTCCTCTGGTCTGACCGTCAGCCGCAGCGCGACAGCCCGGCAACGCGCCGCCATCGCGTTCGGCCTGCGCAACTCGCTGCTGACCCTCGACACCAGCGATTCGATCCTCGAAGGCGTGCTTCGGGGGCTGCTCGGCGTCGATATCTCGGCGGGGGTGCTCGACACGTCGGGGGTGCTCGGCCTCGGGGTCGACGTGAACAAGCTGCTCGGTCTGGTCAGTCTCGATGTGGCCGGCGAGGTGCTGAACTATCAGGATATTCTCGGCCTCGGCATCGGCACGCCGGTCATCGTTCAGGCGCTGAGCGCGCTCGGCGTGCTGCCGGCGGGCACCACAACCGTATCGAACGCGACGCTGTCTCTCGGTTCCCTGCTCAGCCTGTCGCCCAGTGCCGCCAATGTCGAGATCGGGCAGATCCTGCCCAACCTGTCGCTCAATGCCTTCGATCTGCTGATGGCCGTCGCCAGCCTGAACGGCACCCTCGGCAACGGCCTCGTCAGCGTGCCGCTGTCGCTGAGCATCCCCTATATCGCCGAACTCAACCTGTCGCTCGGCATCGTGCATTCGGCAGTCATGGCTGCGGGGTTCATCGACGATGTGCCGCCGGTCACCGCAACGGTCAGTCAGCTGTCGCTGAACCTCGGGGCAAAGCTGGTGTCCTTCATCACGCTCGACCTCGGCGTTTCGGGCGCGCAGGCGACGGCGACGGCGACCGGACTGAACTGCGCCGCGACACGGCCCGGCGACACGCTGGCAACCTTCGATGTCCGGACGGCCCCCGTCGCGCTCCGGCTGGCGCTGACCGTCCCGGGGGTGATCGACGGCAGCACGCGCGGCGCCAGCGACGATATCGCGCTGTTCGGCGGCAGACAGGTCGTCTCGGTGCTGTTGGGCGAGCTCGGTCAGCCGGTCTCGGTCGAGACGCCGATCCGGCTGACCGGGCTGACCTCTTTCGTCTCGGGATTGCTGAGCAACCTCAGCAGCAGCCTGAAGAGCGACAAGAGCCAGTGCGGTTTCCTCGGGCTGGGGTGTCTGCTCGATGTGGTGAACTGGGTGATCGACGGGCTGAGTTCGCTGATCGCGGGAACGTTCCTGAACGATCTGGTGGATACGCTGCTCGATGCGCTCGGTATCGAGCTCGCCCCGGCAGAGCTGACCGTCAGCGACTACAGCTGTTCGTCGCAGCTGGTGCAGTGACGGCGTGCGCCGCCGCCGGCCGCATCACTTCACCAGAACCGAAGCCGAGCGGGTGATCTGCCCCAGATTGACGCCGAGCATCTGCGAAAACTGCGCCGCCGCGCCGCCGGTCAGGTCATAGGTCACGCTGATCGTCAGCATCCCCGAGGCCGCGGGCTGGCCCGGGCAACTGCCCATCGCCGCGAATTTCGACGCCTGCAACGTCACGCTGTTGCCCGCCAGCGCCGGCAGATAGTCCTGACCGAGCTTCAGGCAAAGATCGCCGTCGTAATTCTGGCTGACCAGCGCGAACCCTTTGCGCGCCAGCTCGAAAGCGACCTGCTGAACCTCGCTTTGCGCCGCGATCAGCAGGCTGACGAAAGCGATCAATGCCAGCATCATCACCAGCGCCGGGAAGACGATGACGAATTCGACCGAGACCGAGCCGGCCTCGGCACCGGCGCCAGAGCGCAGCCGGCGCACCACCCGGCGCATGGCTGCGAGACCCGGCCGGCGCATCAGCTGCCGCTCCCGGAGGAGGACATCCCGCCGCCCGAACCCGTGCCGCTGTCTTGCGCCGCGCTCTGCGACGGCGGCGGCACATGATAGCCCGGCCGCGCGGTGGCCGAGGGATACATCAGCTCGGCCGGATCGGCGAGCTGGGCGGCCAGATTGCCGGCAACGGCACAGCCGCCGGCCGGGGTTTCGCACCCTGCCCGGTCGATCTGCACCGCGCTCACCTGCACCATGCGCACGATGCCCAGATCGCCCGGCGGATCGGCGACCGCGGGCATCCGCACATCGACATGCGCCACCGTCTGGCCGAGAAGCGCCCGGATCGCGCGCGCGCGCGCCGCATCCTGCCCCGGCGCACAGCCGCGCGGCACCGTCGCGATCAGCGCATCGGCCCCCTCGGCCCGGGCGGTGGCGACAAGGGCGCGGATGCGCTTCTGATCCGCGGCCGGGATCCGCGCCGAGCAATGGGCGAAGGCATAGCTGACATGGGCGCTGGTGACCTCGGGCGAAAGCCGGGTCTGGGACGGATGCACCGGCTCGCCCTCGCAGCCGCCAAGCAGCATCAGCACGGCGCCGAACGCCGCACCGCGGGCCCGCAGGGCAGCGCAAAGAGAACCGTCTGGGAACACGCGCATCATCGCCATCACCTGTTGATAAGGAACCCGGCCCGGCTGCGCGCCTGACCGCCGGTGGTCACATCCGGGCGCACCATCTTGCCGGTCGCCATCTGCTGCACGCCGTTCGCCGCCGGCGCCATCCCGTCAAGCGGCGTCTTCAGCCGGTCGCGCGTGGTCGGGCGCACGACGTAAGGGGTGACGATGATCACCAGCTCGGTCTCGCCGCGCTGGAAGGCCGAGGACCGGAACAGCGCCCCGAGGATCGGCAGTTTCGCCAGCCCGGGGAACTCGCTCTTCGACTGCTGCCGGTCGGCGCGGAACATGCCGGCGATGGCGAAGCTCTGGCCGCTGCCGAGTTCGACCGTCGTCGAGGCCGAGCGTTCCGAGATCGCCTTGCCGTCCGTGGTCGAGTGCGCCTCGTCGATCGAGCGCACCTTGGTGTCGAGCTGGATGTGGATCTGGTCCTTGTCATAGACCGTGGGGGTGAAGGTCAGCTCGACGCCGATCGGCTCGAACGCGACGCGGGTGTCGTCCTGAGTGGCACCGGTCCGGTAGGGAATGCGTCCGCCGGCCAGGAATGTCGCCTGTTCGCCCGAACGCGCCGTCAGATTCGGTTCGGACAGGATCGTCGCCAGACCCGAGGTCGACAGTGCATCGAGCACCAGCCCGAGGTTGTTGCCCATGTTGGCCGAAACCGAATAGCCGGGAATGGTCGAAGCCGGCGAGGTGAAGCCGCGATTGCGCGACGAGCCGGTCAGCGAGATCCCCAGGTCCTGCTCGATGGAACGCGAGACCTCGGCGATGGTGACCTGAAGATTGACCTGAGGCGGGGTCGTCAGCTTGAGGTTGTTGACCACGATCGCGGCATTGCCGGCGAGCTTGGTGACCACGGTCTCGGCCGATTGCGCATCGGTATCGCTTTCGACCGAACCGTTGATGAAGATCGCGCCATCCGCCGTCGACAGCCGGATCGCGCTGCCCGGAACCGCCTGACTGACCGCCGATTGCAGCCGTCCAAGGTCGATGTCGACCTGCACATCGGCCTCGATCAGCGCCCGGTCGTCGCTGCCCAGAACGAACAGGTTGGTCTGACCGATGCCTTTGCCCACGACATAAACATATTGTGCCGACTGCATATCGACGTCGGCGACCTGCGGACTGGACAGGAAGATCGCGCTGGCGGGCTCGGTCAGGCGGATGAACTTCGCCTCGCCGACCTTGAGGCGAAGGCTCATGTGCCGGGTCTGCGCCGGCGGAGCGGCTGCCTCGGGAGCGACCGGCTCCGTCTGCGGGTCCACAGTCTGCGGGGCCACAGTCTGCGGAGCGGCCTGCGGGGCCGTCTGGGCCGGCGCGGTCAGCGGCAGAACACACAGGAGCGTTGCCAGACACGCGCCCGGCGACCGGAGCAGAGCGGTGCGAAGGATCGAACAGGTCATCTCGGGCCTTTCCTGCATCAGGGGGGGACGGAGCCAGTTCATCGCAGCTGCGCCCGAATCAGCGGCCGGATCATGTAGCTCAGCACAGAGCGGCGTCCGGTCTGGATATCGACCTCGGCAACCATGCCCGGCCGGATCGGGAAGCGCTCTCCCTGGCGTTCCAGATAGGCGCGGTCGGTGCGCACCATGACCTTGTAAAAGCTCTGACGACCGTCCGAGCTGTCGGATTCGACGGTATCGTCGCTGATCTGCTCGACCGTGCCCTTGAGATCGCCATAGACCGAGAAATCGTAGGCCGTGATCTTCACGCTCGCCGGCATCCCCGGCGCGATGAAGGCGACATCGCGCGGTGCCACCTTGGTCTCGATCAGCAGCTGGTCGTCGATCGGGGTGACTTCCATGATCGACTCGCCGGGCTGCACGACCCCGCCGAGCGTGGTGATGTTGACGTTGTTCACCCGCCCCGCCACCGGCGAGCGCAGATCCGTGCGCGCCAGCTGATCCTGCTTTTGCACGATACTTTGCTGCAACGACAGCAGTTTGGCCTTGGTATCGGCGAGCTCGCTGTAAGCATCCTGGACATAGGCGTTGCGCAATTCGGTGATCTTGCCCTCAAGCGTCGCCTTCTGCTGTTGCAGCTTCAGCAGATCGACCTGGCTGACGGAGCCCCCCTTGGCCAGCGGCGCGGTCATGTCGATCTGGGTCTGGATCGGCCGGATCTGGTTGTTCACCGAATCGATGGATTCCTGCAGCTTGGTGCGGCGCGCGATGAACAGCCGCTCTTCGGTTGCCTGAATCTCGGAGATCGGATCGGGGAAGCCGACATCGTTCTTCTCCAGCACCTCGGCCTCGAGGCGTTGCACCTCGGCTTCCAGAACCTCCATCTCGGCACGGGCCTGCAGATAGGCCGAACGGAACTGCGTCGGATCCATCTTGACCAGCACCTGCCCGGGCTGGACGGTATCGCCCTCATGGACCAGCAGCTCGGACAGGATACCGCCTTCGAGGCTCTGGATCGTCTGCTGACGGCGCAGCGGCACCACCCGCCCCTCGCCGCGGGTGATATCGTCGACCTGCGCCAGCGCCGACCAGATCAGCGCAATCAGCATCGTCGCGACGATCACCCAGATCGTCTGGCGCGCGACACGCACCGCCTGAACCCGGCGTGAGCCGTCGGCGAAACTCGGGGCATCGGGGGACAGGGTGCTCATTTGACCGTCTTGATCCCGTTCGCATGGTTGCCGAGGTCGATCACCTGACCGAGGGCCCCATGATAGGCGATCCCCCCGTCCTTGAGCACGAGCGCGGTCTCGGTCAGCGCCAGAACCTCGCGCTTGTGGGTGGCGATGATCGCCGTGCGCGAGCCGAGCCAGTCGCGCAGATAGGCGATGACATGCTTTTCGGTGATCTGATCGAAGGCTGCGGTCGGCTCGTCCAGCAGCACGATGCGCGGGTCCTGCAACAGCACCCGCGCCAGCCCGATCGCTTGGCGCTGCCCGCCCGAGACATTGGCGTTGCTGTGAATGCGCAGATCCAGCCCGCGCACGTGCCGGCGCACATAGGCCCCGAGCCCGACCGCATCGAGCGCCGCCATCAGCTCGTCATCCGAATGGATCCCTCGGTCGAGCAGCAGATTGTCGCGCAGCGTGCCCTGAAACAGCGCCACCGACTGCGGCAGATAGCCGATCTGGCGGCGCCGGTCGATCGGGTCGATCTGGCTCAGCGACAGGTTGTCGACCAGCAGACTGCCCGCGGTCGGCGCGGTGAAGCCAGCCAGCAGCCGCAGCAGCGTCGACTTGCCCGCCCCGTTCGCACCGATCAGCGCCGCGTGCTCGCCCGCCGCGATCTCCAGACCGGCGATGCTCAGCTCGGGCGGGCTGTCCTTTTCATGCGAGAAGGTGACATCGCGCAGCTGGTAGGCGCCCGCGAAATGCGGCGCGCGCAGATATTGCCGGTCGGCCGGACGTTCGACCGGCATCGCCATGATCCGGTCGAGCCCCTCCATCGCCGCGCGCACCCCCTGCCAGCGCGCCAGCAGCCCGGCGACGCGGCTCATCGGCGACAGCGCGCGGCCCGACAGCAGCGTGCAGGCGATCAGCGCGCCGACGGTCATATGCCCCTCGCTGATCCGGTAGACGCCCACGATCACCACGCCGCCATAAGCGATCTGCTGGGTCGAGGCGACGAATTGCGAGATCAGCGTGGTCAGCTCGCGGCTGCGGATCGACGAGCCGGCGATCGTCGCCGAAAGCTGGGCATAAGCGCGCTGCAACCGGGCCTCGGCACGCGCCGCCTTGACCGTCTCGAGGTTCGACACCGCCTCGAGCAGGATCCCGTTCAGCGCCGCGCTTTCCTTGTTATGCTCGCGCGAGACCTGCGCCAGATGCTTTTGCAGCACGATCCCCGGCAGCACGATCGCCACCGAGGCGACCAGCGTCACCAAAGCCACCGGCCCGCCGATGAACGCGATGATCGCGATGAAGATCAGTGTGAACGGCAGGTCCGACAGCGCGGCCACCGTGCTCGAGGTGAAGAACTCGCGCACCACGGCGAAATCGCGCACCTGATTGGCGAACACCCCGGTCGAGCGCGGCTGTTGCGACAGATGCAGGTTGGTCACATGCTCGAACAGCTGCGACGACAGCCGCAGATCGAGATCGCGCCCGGTCACATCTACCAGCCGCGCGCGCATGATCCGCAGCACGAATTCGAGGCAGATCGCCAGCCCTACGCCGCTGGCCAGAATCCACAGCGTGTCGAAGGCACCGCTCGGCACAACGCGGTCATAGACCTGCATCGAGAACAGCGAAGCCCCGACCGCCAGCAGGTTCGCCATCATCGCCGCCAGCACCACATCGCGATAGATCCGCAGATTGTCGAGCACCGGGCCGATGATCCAGTGCCGGCTGGCGGTCACGGTCTCGCCCAGCCGGTCCGACAGCACATCGAGCGGACGCGCGAACAGCGCCCGCCCGGCATAGCGCCCGGTCAGCTCGGACAGTGCGCAATCCTCGCGCCCGCCGCCGGTTTCGGGATGGACGAGGATGCACCGCGCGTCCTCGACACTCTCGAGCACCGCATACTGGCCATCGCGCAGGAACAACAGCGCCGGCAGCGAGGCCGGCGGGATATCCGCCAGCGCCGGAGAGCTGATCCGGCAGCTCATGTTAGCGCGGCGCAGCGCGATGGCGGCGTGCTCGGGGGCAAGCCGGGCCTCACCGCCGCCCGCGACATCGCCGCCCGCGACATCGCCGCCGGTCAGCCCGTCGCTCAGCCGTTCCGGCGGAACCTGGATGCCGTTCAGCCGGCACAACTCGACCAGCGCGACGACGAAAGGGTCGTTCTGTCCCTGCCCGGCCATGGTCATCGCGACTGTCCCCGTGTCATGTCTCCGCCCCCGCCCGCCTTCGCGTCCGCCCGTCCCGGCGCACGCCCGTCACTGTGAAAGCCCGTCACGGCGCACGCTTGCCGCCGCCCGAGCGCACCACCAGAGAGCCCAGCACCCCGATTGACTGCGCCGCCTGATATTCAGTCTGTTTCAACGTGTTGTAGGTGTCGATCGTGCTGATCTGCGCATCGTAATGATCACGCCCCGTCGACAGCAGATCGACCAGCTCGCGCTTGCCGGCAACGAATTGCTGCTCGTAGGTTTCCAGCACCTTGTCGGCCTCGTTCAGCTGATTTTCCTGCGCCACCTCGGTCTGCTGCAACACCTGGATCTGCAACACCGAGGTGCGGACCTTGTTTTGCAGATCGCGCTCGGTCGACAGCAACGAGGACTGCGCCGCCTCCAGATCCTGCTTCGCCCCGGTCAGCGCCCGGCCGCGGAAATCGCCCGCATCGAGGTCCATCGAGGCCGCCACGCCGATCGAGCCGCTTTGCGCGCGCTCGCCGTTCAGCGCCTGTTTGCCCTGCGCCTGAATCGAGATTGTCGGCAGCCGCGAGGCCCTGGCCTTGTCGACGTTCTTCTCGGCGATGCTGACATCGGCCTTGGCCGAGATGTAATCGGGCGCCACGATCACCGCCGAGATGATCGCCGAGCTGGAACCGTAGAGCCGCGAGAACCCCAGATCGGGCAGCGGATCGACGCTGTCGGGCGTCTTGCCGATGAGATACTCGATCTGTGCCAGCGCCATCTGCCGATCCGCCTGGATCTGCGCCAGCTGATCCTCGGCGCGGGCGATCTCCAGCCGGGCGCGGGCGATCTCGGCGGAATCGGCGATACCGGCGTTGACGCGATCTTGCGAATAGCCCGCAATGCGGCGCGCGAAGGCAGCATATTGCTCGGTGCAGACGAGCTTGCGGTCCATCGTCTCGACAGTCAGAAACTGCTGCGCGATATCATAGGCCAGTTCTTCGACCGAGCTTTTCAGCTTGGCCACGGCTTTCACCCGGTCATAAGAGGCGATGCTGACCTTGCTGCGGATCAGCCCCCAGTCGAACAGAACCTGCGACAGCGTGATCAGCGCCTTGGGGCCGCCGGTCGCGGTGTTGTTGGTTTCGGCCGCGAAGCTGACCGAAGGGAACCAGGCATCCTTGGCCGAGGCGATGTCGGTGGTCGCGCGCGACACCTTCTTGCGCAGCGCCGCGACACCCGCATCGTATTCGGTCGCCGCCCGCAACGCATCGCGATAGCTCATCGCGGCGCCTTCGGTCGCGAGCATCGCCAGACAGGCGACGGTTCCGGCAAGAAGCGGAATGAGCCTCATGCCGCGCCGCGCCCGGCGGGTTGTGTCGCCATCGTCTCAGCCGCCGTAAACATCGTCGCCCCCCTGCATCAGATCGGCAAAGGTGGCCTCGCTTTCGGTCAGTGCCGTCGCGGTCAGAACGGCCTCGGTGCTGTCGGTCGCCCCGGCCGCCTCCGCGGTATCGGTCGTGGCGGTGTCGGAAGCGCTGGCCGCGCTGGCAGAACTGTCCGCCGCCGTGACATCGGATCCGGCGGATCCGCTGGCCGCGGAACTCAGCGCCGAGGTATCGATGCTCGACGTGGCATCGCCGATCAGAGAGGAAACCAGCTCCGCAGCGGCGGTCGTATCCGTCAATGCCGTGTCCGTTGCGCTCGTTCCGGAGGTCGTGTCCGCCGCCGCCGTCTCCGAAGAGCCGGTTCCCGTGGCGCTGCCCTGGGTCACGACTGCGGTATCGGCGGTTGCGGTTTCCGCAGTAGCCGCCGTATCGGCCGAAGATGTCTCGGCCGCGGTGCCCGACGTATGCCTGCTGTTGTCATCCGAGACGATGATCTCGCCCAGGATCGCCCCGAGCGCACTCGAAAACGCCAGCTTGTCCAGCCCCAGCCCGAACAGCGTCCAGCCGCCGGAGCCGCCTCCATCGGCCGCCGCCCCATCGGATGCCGAACCGTCAGAGCCCTCAGCGCCCTGTCCCGCGGCAGTCTCCGCGCTTTGCGAAACCGTCTGCGAACCGGTTGCCGCGGCGGCGGACGGATCGCCCCCGGCCGCACCCTGCGGAGTCCCCTGCGCCGGGGCCTCAGAATAAGAAGAATTGTCGGAATGGTTCGGCCCGGCATGGGCGGCTTGCCGGTCCGGATCGATGGCTCCGGTCTCGGGCTGGAACGGTTCGGGGGCCAGCAGGCCAGTCACCTCGACCGGACCGCCCGCGCTGTCGAGCAGCCGGCTCGCATTGCCTTCCGGACCGATGACGAAGAAATCGTGCAGCATGACCTCCTGGCCATCCAGCAGCGTCACCCGAAGGTCGGCACCCGCCTTTTCGAAATAGGCGATTCCGGGGGCACCTTTCCCGAAATAGATATCTGACCCTGTCTTGACGGAGAGCTCCGACCCATAGGTCCGGGCAGTCGCCCCCGACGACGGTGTCGCGGAAAAGATTTCGACCGCCATTTTTCCCCTTTGTATCTGATTCCCGTCCCTTTGTAGCGTTTGTAGCGATTGTCCGCTCGGGCGAACAAGCCCTAACGCCCAAAAGTCCGGGGGCAATGAGCCTGGCGATGCCTTTCTGCCTCAATCGGCCGGGGCAGCACACTCCTTGCCCCGACAGAACTCCCGACAGACGAAGGCGCCTTCCGGGGACGAGCCCGGAAGGCGCGGTTGCATGGCGCGGACGGCAGCCAGCCGCCCTGCGCAGTTCCGTCGCGGCCCGGTCAGGCGAGCGACGAGTGGTTCCCGAGCAGCGTGTCGAGCGTATCCGCCACGGTATCGAGTGTTCCGCCAAGGAGGGAGTCGCCGCCCAGCAGGCCGCTCAGCAGACCGCCCGAGGTGCTGTCACCGCCCAGCAGACCACCCACCGTGTCGGTCACGCCGCTCAGCAAGCCGCCCGAGGTGCTGTCACCGCCCAGAAGGCCGCTCACCGTGTCGGTCACGCCGCTCAGCAAGCCGCCCGAGGTGCTGTCACCGCCCAGAAGGCCGCTCACCGTATCGGTCACACCGCTCAGCAGACCGCCCGAGGTGCTGTCGCCGCCCAGCAGGCCGCTCACCGTGTCGGTCACGCCGCTCAGCAAGCCGCCCGAGGTGCTGTCACCGCCCAGAAGGCCGCTCACCGTATCGGTCACACCGCTCAGCAGACCGCCCGAGGTGCTGTCGC
>NZ_JFZB01000043.1 GCF_000740785.1 Paenirhodobacter enshiensis
AAAACTGTCCGGAAAATGGGGACCACCTCACTTTTCCTATACTCCCGACAGGATCGTGCTGAGCGTTCCCTCCAGACGCGCAGGGCTGCTTGGCCGGCTTCGGGCGAGCAAACCTGCCGATCTGACCCATCTGCCGCCCGAGGAGCGCAGGCTCGCGCTCGCTCTGGCAGATCTGCGGGCTCTCGCGGACGAGCATCGCGAAGCCATGCAGATCGATGCGCAGGAGATCCGGTGCAGCCATCGGCTCGCCGCGGCGCTGGATGCCGAGGCGGCTTCCGCGCTCGCTCTGCCGCCGCTCACCGACATGGTGCTGCGCACGGATGTCGATGGCATCGTGGGGGATGCGGGGTTCCGGTTGCGGGCGGATTGGTTCCGCGCAGGTCATCGCAAGACACCGCGCCGGGTCGGGGCCATCCTCGAGACCGACCGGGGTGCGCAGCGTATTCCTCTGTGGATGATGGATGCTCTCGACCTGGCGGAAGGGTATCGGGCCGGGCAGGGGGACGCCGCCGACTGGGAGGCGCTGGCCAGGTTCCGCCGTTGTCTCGACCCCGGAGTGACTGGGCCGGGTTCGGATCGTGCGGCGCGGCTGTCGATGACCGATTTCCTCTCCGGTCTGGAGGTTTCGCTGGCCGATCGTTTCTCCATAGCGCCCTGCGCTTCGGATGACGATTTCGAGGTGGTGCCGTTTTCCGGTCGCCGCATCGACGAGATCGCGTCAGATGTCCCGGAGAGCCTGTCGGAACTCGGCACGGCCGAACTGCAGGATTTTCAGCGCAAGCTGCGCAGCCGCGGCGCCCTCCATGCGTTTCGTCTGTCATCCGGAAAGTACCTGGTGATCGACCGTGCGGCGGCACCGGCCCTGGAGGTGATGGTCGCGATGCAGCACGCCTCTGCCGAGGAGCGGCGTGCCTTCATGCGCAATCCGCGGCCGCGGATCACCACGGCGGTCTGGACGACGCTGGCCGCGAGGAAAGCATCGAACGCGCCTCCGGCCCGCTGTTGGTGGAGACAGCGGAATATGCAGCGTTCTCGGCGCGGGTCACGGGGGTGGGTGTCTATTCGAAGCCGCAACTTGACCTGCTCCAAGGCAGCGGCACGACCTGGCTTCCGGAAATCTTTTCCGTTGAGGTGGCCCGCCATGTCGGGGGGCTTTCCGATGAACGGCTGAAAACGTTGGCCGAGGACATCTCCAAGGCGATAGAGAACGACGCGCGCAGCGTATGGTCGGGCGACGTCATGATCGCCGCGAACCCTCAGACGTTGCAGGCCGTCGAAAGCCAGATCGCGCTGCGTCGGGCGCAGCTGGATGAGCCCGACGATGCCCCCCGGACCGAGCCCTCTCCGGAGGTCGGTGGACCGCTGGTGTCGGGGACGGCCGACAACTTCGAGACGTTGCAATGGCACCCGAAGATCACGCCGCGTGTCGCGGCCATTCCGCGGCGCGTACCTCGGGGCATCGTTACTCCTCTGAAGGATCATCAGACCGACAGCTTCGACTGGCAGTGCCGGGCCTGGAGTGCCGGGCTGCCGAGACACTATGTGGGGCTTGTTGCACATATCAGTGAGAGGGATTCACCTTGAGACTCCTGAGGGTTGGATCGTTGGCATGCCAGAGCCTGCCAACACCCGCTACCGCACGACGAATTGGTCCGACGATAACGCTTCGCTGAAGCGGCGAGGATCGTTGTCCGTCTGGTTCGATCCGGACATGTCTTGGCAGGCCGAGCGAGCTGGCAAGCGCGGTCCCCCCGAGACCTTCTCCGATGGCGCCATTCAAACCTGCCTGACGCTGAAAGTGCCGTTCGGCCTGCCGCTTCGTCAGACCGTTGGTCTGGTGGCGAGCGTGATTGAGATGGCCGGGCTGGACTGGCCCGTGCCCGACTATTCGACGCTGTGCCGGCGTCACGCTCGGATCCCGGTGCTGATCCCGTATCGGCGCTCCGGTGCGCCGCTGAATCTGTTGATCGACAGCACAGGCATCCGTTTCCGCGGCGATGGTGAATGGCTGGCGCGCAAGCATGGCGCGACGCGCAGACGAGAGTGGCGGAAGGTGCATCTGGCCATGGACACGGCCACTGGCGACATCCGAGCGGTCGAATTCACTTCAAGCCGACAGGGCGACAGCCCATTCGTCGGGGAAACGATCCCCCGGATCGTTTCCTGCCCCCCCTCATTGCCGGAGCTGCTGTCGCAGATCCCTGCCGGCGAAGAGATCGAGACGGTCACTGCCGACGGCGCTTATGACACACGCCGTTGCCATGCGGCGATCCTCGGGCATGGCGCGGAACCGATCATCCCGATCCGCCGAAATGGTCGAGCGTGGAAGCCGGACTGCCCCGCCGCGACATCGCGCGATGAGACGCTGCGAGCGACGCGATTTCCGGGGCGATCGATCTGGAAGAAATGGACCGGCTACCACGCCCGAAGTCGCGTCGAAGCCCGGATGAACCGCCTCAAGCTCTTCGGCGAACGGATCGTGTCACGAGACCCTGACCGGCAGACCGCCGAAATCCAGATCCGCATCGCCATCGTGAACCGCTGCTCGGCCCCTGGACGGGCCGAGATCGAAGCCGTGGCATGAGACAGACGGGATAAGGGGAAGATCGGCCTGTCGTCCGATTAGCGCAACAAGGTCGCTCCTCTCCCAGCCTGGAAAAAGTAGCCGAAAACTCCAGCTCCAAATGGTTCAGTTTTCTGCAGGCAGGTCAACATCACCTCAGCGACCTGGGGGTCAGGTCAGTGCGCGTGCTGGAGCACGAAATCGACGAGACCGGAGAGTTCTTTCTGGTCTGGCCCGCTGCCCGCGCGATGCCCCGCCGGCCGCGCTGCCTACCGGCCTTCCCGGTATCTGAAGCATTCGATGAAAGCCCGCAGGGCCGGGCGCATCTGATGCCGCGAGGGGTAGTATATGTAGAAGCCGTCAAAGGGCGGGCACCAGTCATCCATGACGGTGACGAGGCGACCCTCCCGAATGTCATCGGCAACCGCTTCTTCAAACACGAAAGCCAGCCCCACCCCGTCCAGTGTGGCTCGCCGGATCAGCTCTTGTTGCGGCAGGATCAGGTTGCCCCGCACTTCGACAGTCAGCGCACGGCCGTCGCGCCCCAGTTCCCAACGATAGATCCGGCCGCTGTCGAAACGACGACGGATGCAGTTATGGGCACCCAGATCGCGGGGGTGTTCTGGCCGCGGGTGCCGTTCGAAGTATTCCGGCGTCGCGACGATCACGCTGCGCCGCGGACCGGAGGCGCGCACCGCGATCATGTCGGCCTCAAGGTTTTCACCGAGACGGATCCCGGCATCGCAGCCGCTTTCGACGATGTCTTCAAAACTATCGGCCGTGCGGATGTCGAATTCGATTTTCGGATAGCTGGTCAGGAAGTCGCGCAGGCCGGGCATGATCACCTCTTCGAGTGCCAGAAGCGGCAGGGTGATGCGCAACGGACCGCCCGGCTCATCGGGGTTTTTCCCGGTCTCGGCCAGACCCGAGGCGATCTCGGTCAGCGGGGCGGTCACGCGGGTCAGCAGCCGGATGCCTTCTTCGGTTGGCCGGGTTGAACGTGTTGTCCGCGCCAGAAGCCGAACGCCGAGGCTTTCCTCCAGCGCCGAAACCGCATGGCTTACGGCCGAGGGCGCGATGCCCAGCCGTTCGGCAGCAGCTCGAAAGCCCCCGGCTTCGGCCACGGTTTGGAAAACCACGAGTTGAGAAAGCTGTGCCCTGTCCATTGATCGAAAATATAGAACGGGGTGTGATTTATCGCACGGATTATCATCATAATGTGTCGCCGATATTTTGAGGTCACTCGCAGGCATTCCAAGGAGAAGCACATGGAACAGCGCAAGCTCGGAAAATTCACTGTTTCGGCCATCGGTCTTGGCTGCATGGGGTTGAGCCAGGCCTATGGCGTGCAGGATGAAGAGGCCTCGATCCGCACGCTGCACCGGGCGGTGGAGCTTGGTGTGACCTTTTTCGATACCGCCGAAGTCTATGGCCCGCATCGCAATGAGCGCCTGTTGGGGCGGGCGCTGAAACCGCATCGCGACAGGCTGGTGATCGCCACGAAGTTCGGCTTCACCTACAATCCGGCGCGCAGGGATTTTGGCGAGATCACCGGCACGGACGGTTCTCCCGCCAATGCGCGGCGGGTGGCGGAGGCCTCGTTGAAGCGGCTCGATACCGATGTGATCGACCTTTATTATCTCCACAGGGCCGATCCCGCCGTGCCGATCGAGGAGACCGTGGGCGCGATGGCCGATCTGGTGGCCGAGGGCAAGGTGCGGGCGATTGGCCTGTCGGAGGTTTCGGCCGATACGCTGCGGCGCGCCCATGCAGTCCACCCGATCACCGCGTTGCAAAGCGAATATTCGCTCTGGACGCGCGACGTCGAGACGAACGGCGTGCTTGCCGCCTGTCGCGACCTGGGGGTGAGCTTCGTGCCGTTCAGCCCGCTGGGGCGTGGCTTCCTGACCGGGCAAGTGACGATGGGCGAGGGGGACTTTCGCGAAAGCCTGCCGCGCTTCCAGCCGAAAAACGCTGAAGCGAACCGCAAACTGGTTGCAGTCATCGAACAGATTGCGACCGCGAAAGGGGCGACCGCCGCTCAGGTTGCGCTGGCCTGGGTTCTGGCGCAGGGGGCGGATATCATCCCGATCCCCGGGGCGAAGAAAATCCCGCATCTGGAGCAGAATGTTGCGGCCGCCGGAGTCACGCTCGATCAGGCCGATCTGGCCTTGCTCGACCAGACCTTCGCCCCCGAACATGTCGCTGGCGGACGCTATCCGGAGCAGTTCGAGGCGATGGCGCAGCGCTGAGCCGTTCAGAAGCGGGCTGACCCTGCTCGCTCAGGCTCCCCGATGATCGTGTCGCCCGCGAGCCTCGTTCGCTTCATTGTCCGTCCTCGGCTCGGGCCGGACCAGGATCAACGGCGAAACAGCTCCGGGGCAGGGCGGTCCGGAAAAAGAACGCCCATTCTCGTCCGGCAT
>NZ_JFZB01000044.1 GCF_000740785.1 Paenirhodobacter enshiensis
GGCTCGGGCCGGACCAGGATCAACGGCGAAACAGCTCCGGGGCAGGGCGGTCCGGAAAAAGAACGCCCATTCTCGTCCGGCATCGGGGGCGTGCCAGGCTGCTCAGGCCATCGCAGATATCGGGCGTGAGCCACGCCCGGTCACAGCGGGGGAAGCCATTTGCCGACACGACCTGGGCATCTTGCGGGAGGAGGTCGTCTTCACGGCCCGATCACGACCGTGGCGGAGGAGGATCGCCCCATGGCATCGAGAACCGTCAGGCGGATCGCGCCGGCAGGGGGCAGATCCAGAACCGCTTCGCGTGTCCGCGCCGCGATGACCAGCGGCACGCCGTTCGCAAGCCAGGTGAAGGGCGGCGATCCTCCCTGCAGCTTCACCGTCAGCCCCGCCCCATCGGCCAGTTCGATCCGGGCGCCGTCCGGGGGAAAGGCCAGCACGGGATCGTCCTGTGCGATGCCGGAAAACACCGCTTCCCGGGGGCGATAGCGTTGCAAGGGGGGCGGCAGGCGGTCGTTCGGCACGATCAGGGTGGCCGGCGGTGGGGGGGGGAGCGGCTCCTTCGGGCCGCCGGCACGGTCAAACATCTCGAACAGCAGTGGTGCGGCCAGCTCGCCGCCGAAGGCACCGGGAACCGGCGTGCCATCGGCGCGCCCCATCCACACCCCCGCGACCCAACGGCCGTCGAAGCCGATCGCCAGTGCATCGCGGTTGCCGTAGGAGGTTCCGGTCTTGTAGGCGATGCGGTCGCGCGCGGCACCCGGCGGCGGCGGCAATTGCCGCAAGATGTCGGCGACCTGCCAGGCGGCGACGTCACCGAACAGACGCCCGGGCAGCGGATGCGCTGCGCCGGCCTCGGCCGAGAGCGCGATGGGCTGCCCCATCCGGGCGAGCGCCGCATAGGCCTGCACCAGATCGGCGAGGCTGATCCCGAGCCCGCCGAGCGCGACCGCCAGCCCCGGCACCCGCGCGCCGGGGATCTGCACCTTCGCGCCGGCGCGCCGCAGCGTCGCGATCAGCCGCGCCGGCCCGATGGCATCGGTGAGGCTCACCGCCGGCAGGTTCAGCGACAGGATCAGCGCCTCGCGCACCGAGACCGTGCCGCGGAACTGCCGGTCGAAGTTCTGTGGCCGCCACAGACCGAAAGCGGCCGGCTTGTCGTCGATCAGCGTCTCGGGATTGACCCGCCCGTCATCGAAGGCCAGAGCATAGACGAACGGCTTCAGCGTCGATCCCGGCGAGCGGATCGCCCGCGTCAGATCGACGAAGCCCGCCCGCGCGCCATTCGTCCATTCGGCACCGCCGACCTCGGCCAGAACCTCGCCCGAGCGGTGATCGGCGAAGATCATCGCCACCGAAACCTGTGACGCCATCCCCGCCACCGCGCGCTGTGCAAGGGCCTCGGCCGCGCGCTGCAGCGCCGGGTCGATGCTTGTCGGGATCCGCGCACCCGGCGGATAGGCGGCAGCCAGCCGTTCGCTCAGATAGGGGGCGAGGGCGGTGAAATCGTGCCGTTTGGCCGGGATCTTCTCGCGCGTCGCCGCCGCGGCACTCCCGGCGTCGAGCACACCGGCCTGCGCCAGTCGCGACAGGATCCGGTCGCGCGCCGCCCGGGCCACGGCGGGGGCGCGGTCGGGGCGCCGGGTCTCGGGCGATTGCGGCAGAGCGATCAGCAGGGCGATCTCGGCCGGCGTCAGGCGGCGCGGCTCCTTGCCGAACCAGCTCAGCGTTGCCGCGCGCACCCCCTCGACATTGCCGCCGAAGGGCGCAAGCCGTAGGTAAAGATCGAGGATCTCGGGCTTCGTCAGACGCCGTTCCAGCGCCATCGCGACGCGCACCTGCCGCAGCTTGCCCGAAATCTGTCCGGTCGGACCCTCCTCGATCAGCCGCGCCACCTGCATCGTCAGCGTCGAGGCGCCCGAGACCACATGACCGGCGCGCAGCATCTGCGCCACCGCCCGCAACGCCGCCCAGAAATCGACGCCGTTGTGGCTGTAAAAGCGGCTGTCCTCGCAGGCGATCAGTGCCGCGAGATAGGCCGGATCGACATCGCGCGGATCGAGCCGCCATCGCCCGTCGGCCACCGGGAACACCCGCAGAAGCGAGCCGTCGCGCGCCACGACCTCTGTTCCCACCGGAACGTTCAGCTCAGGCAGCTCGGTGCGCGTCACCCAGTCGTCCAGCGCATCGCGCCCGCCCGCCGCCAGCGCGAGCGCGAGCGCGAGCGCGAACAGCGCGCGATGCGGTTTCACTCGATCACCACGGTCCCGGTCTCGCCATGGGCGCGCTGATCGGGGCGATACATGTCCTCGACCGAGGGCGCGGGCAGATGGAACGTGCCGGGGCTGACCGCGCGCACGATATAGGCGAGGCGGAACGGCGCATCGCTTTGCCAGTCGAGCGCGGCGAGGAAGCGGTCCTGACGGAACTCGGTCATCCGGGTGTCGGCGGTCTCGCCGATCCAGTCGAGCGAGGCCAGATCGCCCGCGCGCAGCAGGTTCGGATTGTCGATCTCGAACCCGGCGGGCAGGGGATCGTTGACCATCAGCCGCGCCTCCTGCCGGCCATGCGGACGGATATCGTCAATCGCGACAAGGCGCGTGCCCTGCGCGATCTTCGCGGGATCGACGGGTTCCCCTTCCATGGTGAAATAACTGCGCCGGATCGACCAGCCGGTGCCGCCGGCGGGCTCGGCCACCTCGGGCACGCCGGTGGTGGTCAGGGTCAGCACCTGCGGCTTCGTGCCGGTGTTCGAGATCGCGATGGGCTCGGCGGCCTGCGCGTCGAAGACGCCCGCGACGGGGCCCTTCACGGCGATGCCGTTCATCGTCAGCCCCTCGGCGCCGGGGCGGTCGATCATCGCGCTCGCGGCGAGGAGAGACCAGCTCGCCTCCTGCGTCGAAAGCTGCGTCGCGCCGATCCGGTCGGACAGCGTCGCGCCGATCTTGTCGCGGTCGATGGCCGTCGATCCGGCCTCGGAGGCGAGCGTCAGAACTGCCGCCATGTCGCGCAGATTGGTGCCGTAATCGTCGCGCCAATGCGTGCTGTCCTTGCCGGATTTCGCGATCATCCGGCCGGCGCGGGCGAACATCGCATCGGCCCGCGTCGGATCGCCATAGGCCGCCAGCGCCGCGCCCAGCTGTGCCGCCGCAATGGGCGTCGCGAAATCGTCGCCCTTCACATCGGCATAGTAGCGCAGATCGCCGATGGCCGCCGCGCCCTCGCGGGCCAGAACCATCAGCTGATAGGCCACCAGCCCGCCGCCGCCATTCGAGGTCGCATCGAAATCGGGGGCGGCATTCACCTGATTGCGCAGGTTGTCGAGTGCCTGCCGGAACGCCAGATCCGGCACCTTGTAACCGGCCTTGCGCGCGCGGCTGAGGAAATCCGTCACATAGGCATCGAGCCAGCCATCGCCCGACTCGGGCGACCACAGCCCGAACGCGCCGGAGCTGTCCTGATTGGTCAGGATGGCCGCGATGGAACTGTCGATCCGTGCCGGCAGATCGGCGGGGGTCACCAGATCCATCGCTTCGGCGACCGAGGACAGATAGAGCAGCGGCATCGCCTTCGAGGTGATCTGCTCGGTGCAGCCGTAGGGATAACGGTCGAGCGCGGCGAGCAGTGCCGGCGTATTGAACCGCGCGATGGGGCCGGCGGCGACGGTCGCGTGACCCGTGCCCGCCACCAGGCCGGCGAACAGGTTCGCATCGAGGGTGAAGGTCTTGCCCGCCGCCAGATCGAAGCGCGACTGCCGCGCGATGGCGGGATCGTTGCGCTCGACCGGGATGGTCAGCGTCTTCTCCAGCCGCTTGCCGTCGGGCGTGGTCAGCACGACCGAAAGCGTCTTAACGCCCTCGGACATCGGGGCGCTGATCGGCACCGTGACCACCGCCTTGCCCTGATCCTTCAGTGTGACCGTCGCGGGGACATCGCCGGTCGCCAGCCCGTCAGAGCTGACCTGAAGCGCCATCTGCCCCGCGGGGCCGCGGGCATGGACGATTTCGAGCAGCGCGCGGGATGTGTCGCCGGGCGCCATGAACCGCGGCACAGAGGCCGTCACCACCACCGGATCGCGCACCAGAACGTCCTTGTTCGCCTGACCGACGGCGGTCGTGGTCCACACGACCGCGTTCAGCCGCACCGTGCCGTTGAACGCCGGCATGTCGAACGACGCATGGACGATCCCATCCTTGTCCGCCGTCAGCGGACCCGAGAAATAGGCGACCAGTTCCTCGGTCGGGGGTGGGGCATTCGCCACCGACATCGAGGCATCGCCGCCCGAGCGGATCGCGCCTGCGACGCCGGCGCGTCCGTCGATCAGCCGCCCATACAGATCGCGCAGCCCGACGCCCAGACGGCGCTGGCCGAAATAGGCGCCGACCGGATCGGGCGATTTGAACGCCGTCAGGTTCAGGATACCCACATCGGTGGCCGAGATCGTCGCGTGAACGACATCCCCGGCCTTCGCGCCCTCGACCCTGAGGGCCACCGGCATCGCCGCGCGCGGCTCTGAGGCGTCGGGCATGTCGAAGCTCGCGTGCAACAGCCTGGCACCCGGATCGACGCTCGCATAGCTGAGGCCGAGCGCGCGGACCGGCGCCCGTGCGGGCGCTTTCGGCGCATCGAGCGGCCGGATCGTCATCGCAGTGACATAGGCACCGCCGCCCCATTCATCGGTCACCGGCAGGTCGATCACATTCTCGCCCGCCTTCACCGGAACCGCCTTCATCGCGATGACCCGGTTCGACAGCACGGACACCAGCGCCACGCCATCGGCCGCGGGCACGATCCGCAGATGCGCGGTCTCGCCCGCCTTGTAACCCGGCTTGTCGAGCGACAGCTCCAGCCGGTCGGGGCTGGCCACGGTGTCGGCCGGGGCGAACCATCCCGCCTCGAAGGATACCGAGGAGGCGGTGTAGTCAGACCCGGTTCCGGCCTCGACGATCAGCTCATATTCGCCCCAGGTGGTCTTCGCCGAAATCTCGGTCGCGCCGGATGGCGAGAGCGCCGCATCGCCCTCGGCCACGCGGGTGCGCTTTACCGTGGGTTCCCAGCTCCAGCTGCCATCGAGCGCATACCACTGATAGGTGCGCTCGATCCGGTTGACGCGCCAATGCGCCTTCTGCGCGACGGGTTTCGCCTCGGGGCCGAGCGCGATCAGACTGAACCGCGCGGTGGCGCCCTCGGGCAGGCTGTCGGCGAAGGCGGGCTTGATGCCCAGAACCACCGCCTCGGGCATCAGCGTGCGCGAGACCTCGCGCTCGACCGGCCGGCCGGAACCTTCGCGCACCCGCACGGTGAATTGCCCGTTCAGCGGCTGGCGTATCTCGGCCGCCTCTTCGGGCAGGGCGAGCGGGACTTCGGCCTTGCCGTCCGCATCCGTCACGCCCGAGTCGATGGTGCCGAAGATCTTCGGCGCTTCCTCGTCATAGCGGCCGAAACGATAGCCTTCGAAGCCCGGCAGGGCGGTGGTCGCGCTCAGCCGGATGTCGCCCTCATAGCCGAGATCCGCCCCCGGCGCGCCGAACAGATAGCGCGCGTCTAGCCCGATCTGCGGCAGATCGCCGACCGGCAGAACCCCCTCGGTCATGGTCAGATCGAAGTCGATCCGCTCGGGCAGGAAATCTTCGACCAGCAGTTTCGCCGAGGCGAGCGGCGCCGCCTTCGGATCGGCATGGACATCGAGCCGCCAGGTGCCGCGCGGCACGTTGGCGCCGAGCGCGAAATCGACCACATGGCCACCGGCGCCCGCGTCTGTCGTCAGGGTGCGGCGGTATTCGACGCCATCGGGACGGATCAGCACCGCGGTCAGCGGCACGCCCGAGAGCGCCGCGACTTCGGTATCGCGCGCGAGCATCGTGGCATGGATCGTCTCGCCCGCGCGATAGGCGCCGCGGTCGGTGGTCAGGAACAGGTCGATCGGCGGCGCGGGCGGCAGGCCGGTGACACCGCGATCCGACAGGTCGAACTCGGCATCCGTCAGCGACAGGAAGGACATGTCGTCGCCTTCCGAGACCGAGACCATCGCCGGCGCCCCGTTGTCCGCGCGCAGCGCCAGTGCCGGGCCGAAATGCGCGACGCCCTCGGGATCGGTCTGCACCGTGCCCAGCACCTCGTTCGCGCGCGACACGAGTTCCACTTTCACGCCCCTGGCGGCCGAGGCGTCCGACAGATGGCGCACCGCGACGCTCAGCCCGTCGGTGCCCGACCAGGTGGCCATGCCGAGGTCCGAGATCGAGAACCACTGCGTCGCCGCCGGATGCTCGTAGGGGTCCGCGCCGGGCACCTTCGCCTCGAGCGCATAGACCCCGGGGCCGAGCGCCCCGGTCACGTCCTGAACCGGCAGGCGGGTGGTGATCTCGCGGTTCACCTCCATCTTCACATCGGCGGTTCCGGTCCAGACCGTCTGCGCCATCTGGTCCGAGAGCTGCTCCATGTCCCAGTGATCGAGCGGGCGGCCCATGAAGCCCTCGCGGATCGCCGCCACCAGATTGCGGTCGGAAACCTTCAGGATCCTGAGATCCAGATGTTCGAGGTTGACCGTCTGCACCGGCAGCCCCTGATCGGCACCGCGCGGCAGGATATAGGCCTGACCGGCGAAACTGACCTGAGGCGCGCGGTCGCGGACATAACCGGTGACCGGCACCGATTTCACCAGCGTCTCGCCGGTCGCCGAGGGCAGGCCCTTGCGGAAGGTCACGGTGTAGCGCGTGCCGCGCTCCAGCCCGCCGATGCAGATCTGGCTGCCCTCCGGCTCGACCGAAAGGCCGCCCGCGGGCAATTGCACGAAGCTCGCATAATCGACGCCCGAGCGCGCCAGATCCTGCGAGAAATCGGCGCAGATCCGGGGCGCGGCGCCATCGGCCTCGACCCGGTTGCCGGTGATGCGAAAGCCGTATTTCCCGATTGCATCGTCAAGCGCGGCCTGAATGTCCTCGCGGTTCGACAGCTGCGCGGCAAGCGTCAGCGCCGGGATCGTGTCGCGGGTCGCGCCGCTTTGCTCGAAGGCCTGCGACAGCACGACGAGCGCCTCGGCCGCCGTCGCGTCATCCATCGCGCGCAGATAGCCGTTCACCGCGGCCGGGGCCGCCTCGTCCTGGCTGTCCTCGGTTTCCAGCGCGCGGCGCGCGTAATCGACCCAGAGGTCGGCGGCGTCGGTCAGCACGATCAGCGCCCCGCCCAGACGTTGCGCCGCGTCCGTGTCACCCTGGGCGACGGCCTTCAGAAACTCCGTTCGCAGCGCATTGATATCGGCAAGGCCGGTCTCGTGCTGCTGGCCGAAACCCTCTGCCTGCCGACGCGCGGCCTCGATCCGGTCAGGGCCGAGGAACCCGGCCGCTTTCGCCCGCGCGATCCCCTTCGCCAGAACCTTGGGATCTTGCGCGAGCACCAGCCCCGAGAACGCCCCGTTGAACGGGGTCGAGCCGGTCACGTCGGCCTTAGGGAAGCACGATCCGTTGCGGCTGTTGAACGTCACCGCGGTGCAGGCGGCGGTGTCGAGGCAGGCCGCGATGCAGGCCTCGATATCGGTGTCGAAGATCTTCTGCAGGTCGCGCCCGACGAGATCGACGCCTTCGCCGAAGGCGATGCGCTTTGGCGGGATCGGCGAGGGCTGCTCTGCCTGAGCCATTACGCCTGACGCCCCCGTCAGTGCCATGATCGTCACAAGAAGGCGGGGAAATGCAGACAGGCGCATGATACCTCTGACAGAAAATAAGGCGATAAAGCTGGTGCTCGCGGTTTCGTGAGTATGACATGCGCCGTGCGGCAGGACAATGAAACCCCGAAGCCGGGGGCCTGTCGCGGGGCGGGGGAAAGCGGGGGGCTGGGCAATCCCGGCCCCCGGAACCGCCCGTAGGAGACCGGACATCTTCCGTTCGCGTCAGTTCCGCCGTCCGGACCCGCTCTCACCCCCGGAGCGCGGTCAGCGGGGGTTGCCGCCAGGCGAGTGCGGCCGGGATCAGTGGCACCACGAGCCCCGCCAGCGCCAGAAGCCCGAGGCCTGTCAGATCGTCGCCGCTGAATTCCACCGGCAGCGGAAACCCCTGACGCGCCGCGAAGCCTAGCGACATCAGCCGCGCGGCGAGATAGCCGAGCCCGAGCCCCAGCCCGAGCCCCACCAGCATCAGCGCGCACAGCTCGCCCCAGACGATGGCGAAGATCGCGCCGCGCGGTGCGCCGAGGGCCCGCAGCGCGCCGATCTGCGCGCGGCGCTGCCCGACATGGATGACCGCCACCAGCAGAAGCGAAGCCGCGACCAGCGCCTGCGTGCCGATGGCAATGGCCGAGAGCACCGTGCGCGCATCGCCCATCATCGCATAAAGCCCGGTCAGCACCTCGGCCGGGAACACTGCCAGCGTGTCGGGTCGCTGCCGGTAGGTCTGCCGCAGGCGGTAGGCGTCGGCGATGCTGCGCGGCTTGACGAGGATCGCCGGAAGGCCGGGGAGCGCGCCGCTCCAATCCTCGTCGAGTGCGGCATCGGCATCGAACAGCCCGTGGCCGTCTTCATGCCCCGCCTCATCGGACGGAGCGTGATCGGGTGCGGCCTCATGGCCGGTTTCAAGCGCATGGACATGCCAGACCGCCTGAATCGGCACCAGGATCGCGCGGTCCCATGGGGTGCCCGTCGGGCGCAACCGGCCGGTGATGCGATAGCCGATCTCGCCATGCGCATGGCCGCCCGCTTCGGGCAGACCGTGCATCGGGGTGACGGTCTCGCCGGGCGACAGCCTGACCGCCGAGCCCACGACCGCCTCGCCCTCTGCCGCGAATATCCGCCCCTCGGCAAGGGCCGAAGCGCCGTCCGCGATCGCCGCGCGCGAGGTGCCGACGATCGGATAACCCTGAAAGAAATCGCCGAAGCCCACCGGCGCGGCCCAGGCGACGCGCGGATCTTGCGCCAGATCGCGCAGCACCTCGCCCGGCATCAGCGGCAGCGCGGCGGGTTGCAGGAACACGCTCGAGAGCACGAGCTGGGTCTCGCTGCCCGGGGCACCGATCACCAGATCGAATTTCTCCGACGCCCGGGCCGAGCCGAGCCTCAGCGCGCGTTCCTGCAAGGTCACCGCCGTGCCGAGCGCGACGGCAAGCGCGGTCAGCATCACCACCACGATGGCCGCGGGCCAGAGCCGGCGCAGATCGGCCAGAATGAAACGCAACATCAGGCGATCTCCGGCAAGGCAGGGGTCGAAAGCTCGGCGGTCCGGTCGGCGCGGATTTCGCCGTCCTGCAACGTGATCCGGCGCGGGAAACGGGCGATCAGGCGCGGGTCGTGGCTGACGACGATCAGTGTCGCGCCGGACGCCGTGGCAAGCCGTTGCAGCAAGGCGCCGATCGCCGCGCCATTCGCCGGATCGAGGCTCGCCGTCGGTTCGTCGGCGACGATCGCACCGGGGCGGCGCAGCAGCGCGCGGGCGACGGCGACGCGCTGCATCTCGCCGCGCGACATGGTTTGCACCGGCTGATCGGGGCGCGACAGGCCGACCTCGGCCAGAAGCGCATCGGCGCGGCGGAGCGTTTCCGGCCCGGCCGCACGCGCAAGCCGCGCCGGCAGCAGCACGTTTTCGCGTGCCGTCAGGCCGGCGAACAGGTGAAACTCCTGCATCACCAGCCCGATATTCGCACCGCGCCAGCGGTCGCGCGCGCCCTCGGTCAGCGCCGCGATATCGGTGCCGTCCCACAGCACCCGCCCCGCGGCCGGACGGATCAGCCCGGTGATCGCGTTGACCAGCGTCGATTTGCCAGAGCCCGAGGGGCCGGTCAGCACGACCTGCGCGCCCGCCGGGATCTCGAGGTGCGCGATGCGCAGGCTCGGGGCGTCGAGCCCGGGAAACCGGACCTCGAGCCCGGAGAGGGAAAGCGATGGCATCGGTCGGCCTCCTGCGCTGTCAGACAAGGCCGAAACTGGCATCGCGCAGCCGCAGCTGGCTGACGAAGCCGGTGTCCGGATCGACCCAGGACCCGTGTTCGAGCCGCCCGGTCACCTCGATGGTGCGGTTGGGCTGCACGAAGGTCTGGCGGTGTTCGAGGTAGACGACGACGATGTTGTCGGGCCAGTCGGCATCGGTCGAGCAGAACGGGCACAGCGCCATCGGTACCCTGGTCAGCACGAAGAATTGCGCCTCGGCCTTCAGCGGCGGCGCCATGAAGCCGCGGATGCGCACGCTCTGGCCGTCGAGCAGTTTCACCTTGTCCGAGAACGTCAGCCCGAGCGCGCTGTAGCCGCCGTAAAGCTGATCGAAGGTCAGCTCGGGCGCCTCTGCCCGCGCCATGCGCGGCAGGGAGGCCAGAGCGGGCAGTGCGGCCAGAAACTGGCGGCGGCGAAGAGCGAAAGGCATGGGACCCCCGGTCGGAAATGGGAGAGGGGCCCGCGCGGGCGGGCCCCCGAAAACAGCCGTCAGCGGCTTATTTCTGCGCGGCACCGAGCGCGAAAGCGTCGGCGAGCACCCGGTAGACGTCGGACTGCTCCATGTAGCCCTTGAACTCGTCCGAGCCGGGGCCGGTCGCTTGCAGCACCACGTCGTCGACCGCATGAACGGCGGTGTCGGCACTCTTCGGCAGGTTGCCGACGCGCAGCACCGCGCCGGGGACATCCTTGTAGGCCTCGTTCGCGACGTAATCGCCCGTCTCCGTCTTCACCGCCGGCTCGAACGGGCCATCCATCTTCGGACGGAAGGTCTCGTAATAGTCCGGGAAGTTCGACGAGAAGATCGCCAGACGGCGCGACACGTCGATCTTGTCGGGATAGCCGTCGTGATCGGCGTCGGTGTAATTCGGGTAACCGGCATCGTCATAGACGCCGACCTTGTCGCGCATCTCGGTGCCGGGCTTGTCGTCGTCGATGGTGCCGATCAGCGACACGCCATGCGTGTGATCGCCGGCCACCACGATCAGCGTGTCGGGATGGGTCCTGGCGAAGTCCTTCGCCACGCCGACCGCCTGATCGAACTCGATGGTCTCGATCACGGCGCGGTCCCAGTCCATCGGATGGGACATCTTGTCGATCGAGGCGCCCTCGACCATCAGGAAGAAGCCGTCGGGGTTCTTCGACAGCTGGTCGAGCGCGGTCTGCGTCATGTCCACGAGGCCGGGCTGATCGGGGAACTTGTCGACGGTGCCGGTCTTCAGGAACGAGCGGTCGAGCTTGGTATCCATGTTGCCGGTGTGGAACAGACCGAGGATCTTGCCGCTGTTGCTGCCATCGGCCGCCTTCAGCTCGGTCGCGGTGGTGGCGACGGTATAGCCCGCATCGCGGAACAGCGAGATGTAATCCTTGTCGTCCTTGCGCTTCGAGCCGGGGATGCCGGATTTCAGGAAATAGGCCGAGCCGCCGCCGAGGACGACCTCGGGCTTCACGTCGTAGATCATGCCGACGATCTCGGCCTTGTCGGCGCGCTTGCGGGTGTGCGAGACGACGGCGGCCGGGGTGGCGTCCTCGATCTCGGCGGTGGAGACGATGCCCACCGATTTCTTCGTGGTGCGGCGCAGCGCCTCGGCGATGGTCTCGACCTTCGGGTCGTCGAGGCTCGAGGGCGTGCGGTCGGCATAGACGCCGAGCGCGTTCACCCGCGACTTGTGGCCGGTCATGTAGGCGGACATCGTGTTGGCCGAGTCGGTCGCGATCGAATGCGTCGAGGAGGTGCCGATGAACGCCATGTGGTCGAGGTCGTCCATCGCCAGACGCCCGTCCGCCTTGCCGTCATGCATGCCCTTCGACATGATCCGCGCCGCGGTGCGATGCGCCACCGACAGCCCGTCGCCGAGCAGGAAGATGACGTTCTTCGCCGTCGGAACGGCCGGGGTGCCATAGACCGTCCAGGTCACCGACTTGGTTTCCGTCCCGGCGGTGACGGCGACGGTGTAATCGCCGGGCTTGGCGATGCTCAGGCCGCGCGCGATCAGCGCCGAGCCCAGAACCTTGCCGTCCTTGCCCTTCTCCTCGGCGACGAATTCGGCCGGCTTGCCGAAGACCGAAGCATAGGGCTGACCGTTGACGGTGACCGCCACGTCTGCCGCGGCATGGACCTGATCGAGCTCGATCTTGAAGTCGAAGGGCGAGCCCGCGAGGATCGTCGCCCGGTCGAGCGGCATGATCGCCGGTTCAGCCTGTGCAATCCCGGCCAGAATCGTGGTCGCGGCGAGAGAGAGAAAAAGTGCGCGCATTCGTGCCTCGTGAATCAATGCAGTTCGATTATCCGAGGGCTGACTTAGATCCGGGACATCACGGGAATGTGACACTTGTCCCGTCGAGGAGAGCTTCGCGCAGGCGTCTCGCCTGCCGGGCGATGCGGTTCAGCGCGACTGGCCGGGGCCGATCACATCGACCCAGCCGGCGATGAACCGTTCGCGCTGCGCCCGGTCGCGGGCGGCGAGCAGGGCCGAGCCGATGGCGATGGGCCGTCCGATGCCCGAGGCCATCAGTGCCTTCGGTCCGGTGACGTCGTCGGGCAGGGGATTCGCCGCCGAGAAGTAGAACGCCTGCCGGTCCGTGACCGCACGCCCTTCGGCCGACAGCAGGTAATCGACGAAACGCCGCGCGAGGTCGGGCTGGGCGGCCTGTTTCGGAATGACCATCCCGCGCGACAGCACGATCGTGTAATCGTGCGGCACGACGACCCTCAGATAAGGGTGCTGCAGATGGAACGCATAGGCATAGCCGCCAAGCACATTGTAGGCGATCTCGATCCGGCCGTCCTCAAGGGCATCGAGCACGTCCTTGTTGCAGCATCGCGTCAGGGTTCCCGCGCGGCCGAAACTTTCCAGCAGACGGCCATAGGTCATCGGGGCCTGCTGCGAATCGTAGAACGCTAGCAGGTAGCCGATGGCCGATTTCGAGATGTCATAGGTGCCGATCTTCCCGCGATAACGGTCGGGCTTCAGGCGCAGCAGATCGGCGAGATCGGCATGGCTCTCGGGCACGTCCTCTGGCGGAACGTGACGGCTGTCGTAGACGATCACGGCCGGTTCGAAGCTGAAGCCGAAAACCTCGTCGCGCCAGTTCGCCCATGCCGGAAGCGCAGAGGTCTCGCGTGAGCGATGCGCCAGCACGCAGCCGTCGTTTGCCAGCGCCACCAGCTGATCGACCGCCGAAGAGATCAGCAGATCGGCTTCGGGCCTTTGTTCGGCGCAGGCTCGTTCGGCCTTCTCGAACAGGTCGTTCGTCACCATGTCGCGAAAATCGACGGCGACGTCAGGGGCGGTCTTCTGGAACCCGCGGATCAGTGGCGCCATCGCCTCCAGATCTGTCGCCGCCGTCAGGTTCAGGACCCGCGCCTGTTGTGCGGGAGCGGGGAAGAAGGTGCGTTCTCCCTCTGCCGCGCGGGCCTGCGCCAGACCGGATGCGGCCATGAGGCCGAGCGCAAGCAGCCCGAGAAACGCCTGTCTCATCTCACCCTTCCTTCCGATCGGCCGCCTCGGGGGCGAGCGGCAGCGTCATGACCACCGCGAAGCGTTCGGTTGCCGTCGCCGGCCGGTGCCACAGCCGCCCGCCGAGCGCCTGCGTCACCTCCGAGGCGATGGCGAAACCCAGCCCCGAGACACCCTTGCCGCCCGATGAGGCCGCGAAGCGCTGCGTCAGTCGTGTCCAGTCCTCGGCACCGATCCCCGGTCCGTCGTCCTCGACCTCGACGACGGCCTGCGTCTCGCCCTCGGTGCGCACCCGGACCTCGAGACGCGCCACCGCGCCGTGGCGCACGGCGTTGTCGATGATGTTGGTGATGGCCTCTCGCAGGCTGAGCGTATCGGCCATGACGATGACCGGGGTTTCGGGCGCCTCGAAGGAGACGACGATATCGGGGTCGATGGTGATCGGCACGGCGGCGCGAAACGCGTGCCGGGTGACGGCGACCAGATCGACCGGGGCGAGCGCGGTCGATTCGAAGCGGTGGATCACCAGCGCATGGCTGAGCAGCTGATGGATCAGCCGGGCCATTTCGGTGACACGCTCGCGTGCGCGGTCGAGGTGCTCGCGGCTGGCCTGGTCGAGGCCGGTCTCGTCGACCATGTTGAGCTGCGCGGAAATCGCGGTCAGCGGCGTGCGGATCTGATGCGCGCTGTCGGCGACGAAGCGTTCCGACTGCTTCAGCCGTCCGCCGAGCCGCCCCATGAAATGGTTGATCGAATCCACGAAGGGGCGCATTTCGCGTGGTGCCTCCACCGCCAGTTCGGTCAGGTCGCGGGGGTCGCGCTGGCGCAGGGCCGCCCCGAGCCGGTTCAGCGGCCGCAGCGAATAACCGACGGCCAGCACCGCACCGGCAAGGCCGAACAGGCTCATGATCCCGACGAGCCCCGTCGCGCGCGAGGTCAGCTCGGAAATCAGCGCGTGGCGCGCCTCGGTCGTCTGGGCGACGATGGCATAGGCCGGGCCGGTGAACGACGGATCGAAGAACCGCCGCCCGGCGATGGCCATGCGCACCGGGCTGCCCCTGAAATGGGTGGACAGCAGGCTCACCTCGTCGCTCTTCGGCAGCTTGCGCGGATCGGGTTGAAGATCGGCATAGCCGGTCAGCGTGCGTCCCTGCGGGCCGATCACGCGATAGAAGATGCGGTCGCGTTCCGCGAGCGCGAGCAGCTTGAAGGCCGAGGCGGGAACCGTCACCTCCACCTTGCCGTCGATGATCGCGAGGTTTTCGACGATCTGCACCGCAGCACCCTGCAAGAGCCGGTCATAGGCGACATCGGCCGCCGTCCGGGCATAGAACCACGCCGCCACGACAAGCCCCGCCGCGCCGAACAGCAGCACCGCCGCCACCCGCACCACCATGCGGGCGAAAAGCGAGGTCTCACTCTTCGCCATCGGGGGACAGCCGGTATCCGACCCCGCGCACGGTCACGATCTTCGCACGCGCGCCCTCGAGCTTCTGGCGCAACCGGCCGATGTAGAGCTCGACCGCGTTGATGCCGGGGGCCTCATCGAAGCCGAACAGACGGTCGAGCAGCTCGTCCTTGCCGAAGATGCGTCCGGGCCGCGAGGCGAGGATCTCGAGCAGGGTGATCTCGCGGCGCTTGAGCTGGATCTCGCGCTTGCCGACGCGGACACTGCGGTTGGTCCGGTCGAGCAGCACATCGCCGCAGGCGATGACATTCGTGGCCTCGCCGACCGTGGCGCGCCGCATCAGCACCCTTGCGCGCGCCTCCAGTTCGCGAAAGTCGAACGGCTTGACCAGATAATCGTCCGCCCCGAGGTCGAGCGCATCGACCCGGTCGTCGATCTCGGACCGGGCCGTGAGGATCAGCACCGGCACGGCGTTTCCCGCCAGCCGGATGCGGCGCAGGATCTCGAACCCGTCGAGGCCGGGCAGCATCACATCGAGGATCACCAGATCGAACCGGGTGAATTCGAGAATCGCCGCGGCTTCCTCGCCATCGGTTGCCCAGTCGACAGCGTGGCCCACGGCGCCGAAGCGACGCGAGATGGCCTCTCCGACATCATGGGTATCTTCGACAAGCAGAATGCGCATCGCGCGATGCTGTCATGGAGCGGTGGCGCGATCAACCCTCGCCGGACGGGGCGCGCGGGGCCGGGGCACACGAGCGGGCGAAGCCGGCGATCTGTCGATGACAGCCGCGATGACAGTCTCGTGACAGGTTCGCGAGCTAGCGATGGATCGTTCGCCGGAGAGGAGACTGGCGGGCAGGCTGGGAGGCCCCTGACCATCGCGCCCCCGGGAAGACCGGATCGACGCAGCCGCGTCTTGTCCGGTGCCACGCGACGGCTGCGGGCTTCCTGCAAACGGATTGCTAGGGAGAGACACATGATCCGGATGTTTTCCAAGTCCATGGCCGGGGCCATGATCCTCGCGGCCTCGATGGGCGGTGCGGCTTTCGCCGAACCGACGAAGCCCGAGTGCCTCGCCGGGGCGAAGCCGGGTGGCGGGTTCGATCTGACCTGCCGGCTCGCGGCCAACAGCCTTCTGGCGACGCATGAGATTTCGAAGCCGATGATCGTCACCTACATGGACGGCGGTGTCGGTGTCGTCGCCTACAACCATGTCATCAGCAAGCGCAGCCACGATCCGAACCTGATCTCGGCGGCGTCCTCGGGCTCGGCCCTGCTGATCGCGCAGGGGAAATTCGGCAAGTATGACGAGACGGCGGTGCGCTGGCTCGGGGCGCTGGGCGCCGATTACGGTGTGCTGGTGGTCAACGCCTCCTCGCCCTACAAGACGCTTTCGGATCTCGTCGCGGCCTACAAGGCCGACCCCAAGAGCTTTGCCGTTGGCGGCGGCGGGGCCATCGGTTCGCAGGACTGGATGAAGGGATCGCTGCTCGCCAAGGCCGCGGGCCAGCCCCCGAAGGAGATGCGTTACGTGGCCCTCGAGGGCGGCGGCGCGGTTCTGACGGCGCTCGAGGGCGGGCACATCAAGGTCGGTGCCGGCGATGCGGCCGAGATGGTCAAGCATCACGCCGCGGGCAAGGTCCGCATCCTCGCCGTCATGTCGCCCGAGCGCCTGCCCGGCGAGCTGGCCGATGTGCCGACCGCGAAGGAGCAGGGCTTCGATATCGAATGGCCGATCTGGCGCGGCTTCTACGTCGGCAAGGATGTCCCCGACGCCGATTACCAGTGGTGGGTCAACGCTTTCGAGAAGCTGAGCAAGACCCCCGAGTTCGCCAGGGAACGCGAGGAACGCGGCCTGTTCGAATACACCGTCCTCGGCGCCGATTTCGAGGCTCAGGTCAAGAGCGACGTGAGCCGGTATAAGACGCTGGCGAGCGAGTTCGGCCTCTGAACAACGATGCCTGCGGGCATGGACTGCCGGGCGGGTTTGCCGCCCGGCGTTTCAACCAGTCGCCGGGGCCGCCCCGGCGGGGCAGCGGACGGAGCCAAGAATGTTCGAAACGGAAAACATACCTCACAAGACTATCGGTCGGATCGCCGCCATCGTCTTCATCGCCCTGGCCGTTGCCTACGGTATCGGGGGAAGCGCCATTGACTACTCCTTCGCGTCGGACCCGCTCGGTCCGCGCGTCTTCCCGGTCGCGCTGTCGGTCGTGCTCGGGGTGCTTGGCGTGCTTTATCTGATCCGTCCCGGCACCTCGGAAGGCTTCCCGTCGGGACGTCTGCTGCTGCGCGTTCTGGCCGTGCCGGCGGTTCTGGTGGTCTGCGTCGCGCTGTTCGAGCCGGCGGGCTTCGCGATCTCGATCTTCCTGCTGACCCTCGCGGTGGCGATGCTGTTCGGTGCGCCGCTGAAATGGGCCGTCGCGGGCGGCATCGGTCACGCGATCCTGTGGTGGTTCGTGTTCGACTGGCTGCTCGAGGTCTATCTGCCCGTCGGCCTGATCTTCGGCTGATCGCCCTTTTGCCTGAGGAAAGAGTGCAACGATGAATATGGAATACCTCTGGCAAGGCTTCGGCGTTGCCCTGACAATGCAAAATCTGCTGATCGGCCTCGCGGGATGCTTCATCGGCACGCTCGTCGGAGCCTTGCCCGCCATCGGGCCGATCAATGGTATCGCATTGCTGCTGCCCATCGCCTATTCGATGGGGCTGCCGCCTGAAAGCACGATGATCCTGCTCGCCGCGATCTACTGCGGTGCGGAATATGGCGGGCGGATCTCGTCGATCCTGCTGAACGTGCCGGGCGACGCAGGTGCCGTGATGACTGCCCTCGATGGCTATCCGATGGCGCGGCAGGGCCGCGCGGGCGAGGCGCTGACCCTTTCGGGGCTGGCCTCCTTCGCCGGCGGGATGATCGGGGCGACCGGACTTGCGCTGTTCGCGCCGGTCCTTGCCGGGCTGGCGATCGGCTTCGGTCCGGCGGAATATTTCGTCCTGATGGTCTTCGCTTTCGCCACGCTCGGCTCGATGGTGGGCAGCAATCCTGTGAAGACGCTGATCGGCTGTGTGCTGGGCCTGATGCTGGCGACGGTCGGGCTCGACGCGACCTCGGGCGCCTACCGGTTCACCTTCGACGAGCCGGAGCTGAGCGATGGCATCGAATTCGTGGTTCTGGTGATCGGGCTGTTCTCGATCTCCGAGGCGCTGCTGATCCTCGAGCATCAGGGCAGGGGGGTGACCGTCATCCGCAAGCTCGGCCGGATGATGGTGCGTATGTCCGATGTCACGAAAAGCACCGGCACCGCGCTGCGCAGCGCCTGCATCGGCTTCGTGGTGGGCGTGCTGCCGGGGACCGGCGCCTCGGTGTCCAGCGCCATCGCCTACACGA
The DNA here is from genome assembly GCF_000740785.1 of Paenirhodobacter enshiensis. Taxonomy (GTDB): domain Bacteria; phylum Pseudomonadota; class Alphaproteobacteria; order Rhodobacterales; family Rhodobacteraceae; genus Rhodobacter; species Rhodobacter enshiensis. The sequence continues at coordinate 18,165 of NZ_JFZB01000044.1, forward strand.
CGGCGAAGCGGATCTCGGATACCGAGGGCACCTTCGGCAAGGGCGATGTGCGCGGGCTCGCCGCTCCGGAAGCGTCGAACAACGCCACCGCCTGCGGGGCCTTCGTGCCGATGCTGACACTGGGCGTTCCGGGCTCGGGGACGACGGCGGTGATGCTCGGTGCGCTGATGCTCTACAACATCCAGCCCGGCCCGATGCTGCTGACCGAGCGCCCCGAGATTGTCGGTGGGCTGGTCGCCTCGCTGTTCGTCGGCAATTTCCTGCTGTTGCTGCTCAACCTGCCGCTGGTGAACATCTTCGCGCGCATCCTGACCGTGCCGAACTGGCTGCTGGTCCCCGGCATTCTGGTGCTGTCGATCATCGGTGTCTATTCGACCCATGCCTCGGTGTTCTCGATCTTCCTGATGTTGGGGATCGGTTTCGTCGGCTGGTTGCTGCGCAAGGCGGGCTTCGACATGGCGCCGATCATCCTCGGCTTCGTTCTGGGCCGGGTGATGGAAGTGAACCTGCGCAACGCGCTGGCGATCTCCGGCGGCGATCCGTCGATCCTGTTCGAAAGCGACATCTCGCGGATCCTGTGGGGGCTGGCGGTGCTGGTCGCGGTGTTCCCGCTGGTGCTGTCGTGGCGGGCGCGCCGGCGCAATGTCCGGATGACTGCGGAGTGACACGGACCCGCCCGCCGTGAGCGGCGGGCGGGTCATTGAGCGGGGCCATGCGCGCCCGGCCTCTTCCTGTGTGCCGGCGATCGCGCGGACGGACGGCGTCGCCGAAGGACCGGACAGACAGCCCTGTCGGGGGACACCGACTTGCGGGCGGACGACCGGAACTGACCGCGTTTGCAAGCGCGATCCTCCGGAACAAGACCGCTCGGCGGTCCGGCTTCCAGGCTGAAACAAGGCCAGGGTTCACAGGGGTCGCAATCTCTCCCGGGGCAATGGCGCCCGATGTCTTCTCTGGCCCAATGGCCGAAGACGTGTCGTGCCGACAGACAGCAAAATACATACTTTAGTATTGCATAACGGATATTGTGGTCATAGCCTTCTCCCGAGCTTCAATCGCAGATGGCGATTCGATCAGGCAAAACCGCTCGCGGGAGGGTGTCGAATGTTCGGTTATGTTGACAGCAGAGCAGAGAACAACACGTTCGTGCCGGCATCTCAGGTGCAGCGGCCTTCGATGTTCGGCTGGGGGCGGTCGCGGTCGCGCTCGGTCTTCATCTCGACCTTCTGTCCGCGGGGGAAGACGGTGTTCTTCGGCCGGCGCGGTTACGTCTCGGACTGCATGGATGAGTGGATCGGCCTGATGGGCGGTTCGGTGACCTACGCCGAGGAGGCGGGGGCTGGCGAGGACTGGCTGCGCCGGCTCGCGCCCCGGCTCGATTTCATCCTGGTCGACGAAAGCGCGGCGGAGGATATCCGGCAACTGGTGGAGCATTGCCTGTTCCTGCGCCGGGCGCTGCCGGAGGTGCCGTTGCTGCTGCTGTCTCCTTCGGTCAAGGGCGACGACTTCGGCACCGAGCGGATGGCGATCTGCGATGTGACGCTGCGCACTCCGCTGTCGCAGGCGGCCTTCGTCCGGGCGCTGCGCATGGCGCGGAGCAACAACCGGCGCTATGTCGGTTCGCTGGCCGCGCCGCAGCCGTCGGCGCTGCGGGCCTGACGGTCCGGCAGGCATGAGGCCGATCGACATGAGCAAGGCCGCGGACATCGCCGCAGAAATCCCGGCAGCGGAGGTTTCCGTCGCGGAAATCCGCCGTATGGCGCGCAACCTGCGTGACGAAGGGCGCTTCATGGATGCGGCCCGGGTCTATGGCGTGGCAGCCAAGCGCGACCCCGAGGGCAACGCGGGGCTGTTCATGGCCTATTGTCTGCGCGATGCGGGGGACGAGGCGATGGCGCGCCGGGCGCTCGAATATTACCGGCTCACCCATCCGAAGGATTTCGATGGCCATGTCGCGCTCGGGCTGTTTCTCAAGCAGCGCGGCGCCTGGGACGATGCCCTCGGGCCGCTGCGTGAGGCGCTGCGGCTGCGCGACGATATTCCGACGCGCAACACCTATATTTCGTGCCTCAGCCGCTCTGGCCATGACAAGGAGGCGCGCCGGGAGGGGTTGCGCAATCTGCATGACAAGCACGATCATGCGATGGCTTGCGCCGCCACCAGCGATTTCGCCCGGGCAGGGCTGAAACCGGGTGGGCGCGGGTTCGACCCCGAGCACCCCGAGCGCAACATCATCGCCTTCTCGCTGTGGGGCGACCGGCCGGAATATGTCACCGGCGCGATCGTCAACGCGCAGCTTGCGAAACACCTCTATCTGCGCTGGACGGCGCGGTTTTATTGCGACAACACCGTGCCTTACGATGCCATTGTGGCGCTGCGGGCATTTGGCGCGCAGGTGGTGATGATGGACGATCCGGCGCTGACGGCGCTGCGCCCGATGTGGCGCTTCTTCGTCTCGGACGACCCCGGGGTGAACGTCTTCGTCTGCCGCGATGCGGATTCGAGGCTGAACGCGAAGGAGCTGCTCGCGGTGTCGGACTGGCTGGCCTCGGGGCGGCGGTTCCATGTGATGCGCGACCACGTGCTGCACCACGAACTGATTCTGGCCGGGATGTGGGGCGGCACGGCCGGGGTGCTGCCGCCGATCCGCGACTATCTGTCCGCAGCCACCGCCTACCACGGCAATCGCTTCGCCGATCAGGCCTTTCTGGGCGAACAGGTCTGGCCGATGATTCAGGGCGATGTCGCGGTTCACGACTCCGTTTTCGGTTTTCCGAGGGCGAGCGGCTTTCCGCCGGGCTACGATCTGCCGGGCACGATCCATGTCGGCGGCGGCGTCAAGGCGATGCCGCATTGGGCGAAATTCATCCATATGCCCGAATAAGGCCCAGGTGGGGGCGATCGTCGCCTTGCGGCCACAGTCGCCAGGGCGTTTTCGTCGGATTTCCCTCAAATGTTGACAGTCTTTGCGCGTTCGGTGACGAGTTCTGACCGAAAGACTGTAAAGACCAATCCGAGGAGCAAAGACATGCACGTTGACCGCAAGAGCAAGGGGGCGTGTCTCGCGCTTGTCTCAGCCGCAGCAATCGTGCCCTGCCTCCTCGGGGCGGGCGCCGTCGCCGAGGCCCGCAGCTTCGACACCGTGACGGTGCGCGGCACGAAGATGGTTTCGCAAGATCAGGTTCGCGCCGCCTGCGACATCGCCCCCGGCACCGATTACAGCGACGAGGATCTGCACCGGATCGAGACCTGTCTGACCGGCTCGGGCGTCTTCACCGCCGCCCGTGTCAGCGCCGAGGGCAAGACGCTGGTCGTCGATGTAACCGAAAAGCCGCTGCGTCCCGGCCGGGTCAGCTTCGGCATCGCCTATGACAGCGACGACGGTATCGTCGGCTCGGTGTTCTTCGAGCGCTACAACCTGTTCCCGAATACCTATGGTTCGATCGACATGCGGCTTGGGGCGGAATCGCAAAGCCTTGCGACGACCGCCTATTACAGCGGCGACACCCCCGGCCGGCTGGATTTCGGGCTGGATGCAGGCTTTCTGAACACCACCTATGACGATCAGAGCTTCGATCACCGCGTCGCGCGCGTCGAGGGCTACCTTGCCCATGTCGATCCGGCGTTCGGCCGGTTCGAGGGCGGCCTCGGCTATCGGCGGGATTCGCTCGATAATGTCGATGCGGACGCCAGCGCGCTGATCCGCGCCGAGGAGGGCTCGGTGGTGCGGCCCTACACGCGGTTCAGCTATTCCGTCCATTCCGATCAGAGTGTCTCGACCCTCACCGCCCCGGCCTACGAGATCCGCTTCGATCAGTATTTCTGGAACATCGGCGACGAACATGCGCTGGCTGACAGCCGGGTGTCGATGCAGTCGAGCTTTCCGCTGGCCGCGGATACGTTGCTGATGCTCAGTTTTCAGGGCGGGGCGCTGACCCGGCAGGGTAGTGCGTCGACGCGGATCGTCGACCGCTATCAGCTGGGCGGGGCGATGTTCCGCGGGTTCTCGCCGCGCGGGATCGGGCCGAAGGATGGCGGCGATTTCCTCGGCGGCAATTATTTCTCCGTCAGCAGCATCGACGTGCAGCGTTCGGTGGGCGAGGTGTTCCACACCCCGACGCGGATCGGGGCCTTCGCCAGCGCGGGTTCGGTCTGGGGGCTGAACGACACGCTCGGGGGCGCGATCGACGATGGCGAGAAGCTGCGCAGCGCCGTCGGGGTGAGCGTAACCTTCGACGTGCACGGGGCGCCCTTGTCGCTGTATCTGGCGAAGGCGACCGAGAAGGAGAAGGGCGACGATACCCAGAGCTTCGGGCTCAGCTTCTCGGCGCGGTTCTGATCTGCGCCCCCGGGCCCCGGCGTTTGTGCCGGGGCGTGCGGACCGGGCCTTGCGTGGCTTACAGCAGGTTCTTGTCGCGCGAGGCGATCACCGCCTGGGTCCGGTTGCTGACCCCGAGCTTGCGGCAGATCGACTTGACGTGCATCTTCACGGTCTGCTCGGCCAGGCTCAGCGCCGAGGCGATATCGCGGTTCGAGCTGCCATCGGCGAGATGTTCGAGCACGCTGAACTCGCGCTCGGTCAGCGGATGTTCCAGCGCCTCGCGCGCGGCCGTGCGGTTGCTGAGCAGCTCGAGCGGCACGTAGCGTTCCCCCGCCGCCATGAAGCGGATCGCATTCGCCAGCGTTTTCAGCGGCATGGTCTTCGGCACGACGCCACTGCCGCCACGGCCCAGAACGTCATCGACCAGATGCGCCGTCGGGTTTCCGGTCAGGATCGCCACCGGCTTGCCCTGGTTCGCCGGGAGGGCGCGCTCCAGTCCCTCAAGGCCGTTCATCCCGGGCATCTGCAGATCCAGCAGAACGATATCGAACGGGCCATGATCGCGAATCTGGCCGAAAGCTTCGTCGAAGTCCTTCGCCGTAATCAGCTCCATATCGGTGGTCTGACCTGCAAACATCTGAAACATTTCAAGAATCATCGCATGGTCATCGGCGATGAGTAGTCGGAGTTTGTCGCCGGGTGTCATCGAGACGAGGCCTTTCTGTCATTTTCTTGGCGTTTAACTAAACGCAGTGCTAAGTCACAGCACTTTTTCACGCATGACTATCCTGTTTCTAAGGGTCAGCGTTCCCGGATCGTGTGGAAGAAAACGGCGAGGCGTCAAGAGCATTGCGGGTCGCGGCGATCGCTTCGGCGAGAGCATCGCAGGCCGGCGCGATGTCGCCGCCGGCGTGCCCGATGTCCTGAACCCGGCGCAATGCAGCCTCGACCCGGGCCAGCCCGGTGATGCCCGACGAGCCGACAGAGGAATGCAGTTCCGCCCGCGTCGCGGCCCCGAAGCCGTCGCGGCGCAGCGCCTGAACGGTCGCGCCGGCTTCGTCGAGGGCGCGGATCATGAACCGGCGCGCCCCGTCTTCGCCAAGGTCGGCACGCAGTTCGCCGGCGATCTCGGCGTTGAACATCTGGGCGGGGGCGGGGCGGGGCATCGGGTTCTCCGTCGGTCTGAGGTCGCGGATCTCCTGCGCCACGCTGGCCAGAAGCCGCGCGGCGGGAAGCGGTTTGGGCAGCAGGCGGCGCATTCCGGCCGCGGCGCAGGCGGCGCGGGTCTCGGCGTCGTCATGGGCGGAAAACCCGATCAGCTGCGGCCGGTCGTGACGTTGCGTCTGTTTCAGCCGTCGCGCCAGCGTCAGTCCGTCGAGTTCAGGCAGAACGAGGTCGAGCAGCACCGCGTCGAACGCGGGCCGGGCGGCGCTGGCCAGCATCAGCCCGGCCTGCCCGTCGGGGGCGGTGCTGACCTCGGCCCCGGCGCGGCGGAACGCCCGCGCCATCCAGTCGCGCACGATCGCGTTGTCCTCGACGATCAGCAGCCGCGCGCCGTGCAGATCGGCCGCGGGCGGCGCCGCGCCGGGGGCGTCGGCCAGATCGGCGGGGCTGAGCCCGGTCGCCTCGGGCAGGGAGAAAGCGACGCTGATCGCTTCTTCGCCGGGGCGGCTCAGCAGGTTCCAATGCGCGTCGAGCACCAGCCCCGCGGCATTCATCAGCCGCGTCCCGGCCGAGCCGGACCGTCCGCCGCGCGCCAGCGCCTCGACCAGCCCGGGCGGCACGCTGCCCGCCTGTTGCCATTGTTCGAGCGTCACGCTCCACACGCCCGGGCGCGTCAGCGCAAGGCGCAGCACCACCCGGCGCAGCCCGGCGCCATGCGTGACCGCATTGCCGATCAGGTTTTGCGCCAGCAGCCGGAAAATCGTTTCGGGGCCACGCAGCACGGCGCGCGGCGCGGGGGGCTCGAAGACCAGCTGCGCACCGCGTTCGCGCGCGAGCGGGGCGATCATCGTCACGATGGCCGCGACGGTGGCCGAAGGATCGAAATCGCGCGACAGATCGCCCGTCGCCTCGGCCTCGGACAGCGCCAGAACGTCGTCGATCCGTCCGAGCACCAGCCGCGCCGCCTCGGACAGCTGCGCGCTGCCTTCGGTCATCGCCAGCAGCGCCTGCAGCGGGGTGCGCAGATCGTGCACCGCAAGACGGCGGATCAGGCGCCGGGCCTCGGTCTCGGGCGAGGGATGCTCGGCGCGGCACAGGCACACCCGCCGCCCCCCGGGGCCGAGCGGCAGGCAGGTCAGCATCGCACCGATCGTCGGCAGCCGGCGACGCTGATAGGGGGCAATGTCGCTGAGCGCCGCCGCCAGTTCGGCGGGCAGCGTGCCGCCGCCCCGCGTCCAGCGCTGCCACAGCGCCGCGCCTTCGGGGTTGGAGAACAGCTCTGCCCCGGCCTCGTCGAGCAGCAACAGCGCCCGGTCCTGCGCCAGATCCGAGGTGGACAGCGTGTCGATCAGTACCGACAGCGGGTCGGCGGCCCCCGCGCAGGGGTCGTCTTCGGGCTCGGTGGTCACGATCCGGTCCCCCTCGCGTCAGTCGCCATCGCCGAGGAACTGGCGCACGATCTGCCGGGTCTGCTCGAAGCTCAGCGGTTTCTCGACTGCAAGATTGGCCCCCGCAGCCTCCAGCCGCTCGCATTCCGAGCCGAGCGTCGAAGCGGTGATCCCGACGATCGGCACCGCCGGGTCGAGACGGCGCACCTCGGCCACAAGCTCGCTGCCGGTCATGCCGGGCAGCAGCTGATCGACGAATAGGATCGCACTCGGCGCGCGGCGGAAGTCGTCGAGCGCATCGGGTCCGGTCTCGACCCAGCTGACCGTGCCGAACAGCTTGCGCAGCCGGTTCGCGGTCAGCTCTCCGACCAGCTTGTTGTCCTCCACCAGCAGGGCCGATTTCGATGCGTAGGGAATGCCGTCTTGTGCCATTGTCTCCTGCCTCGGTGCGGTGCTCTGCGGCGTCTCGCGCAGCAGACGGACCGGATGGGTCATCACGAAGCAGGCACCCGGAGAGACCTTCTCGTCAAGCCACAGTTTTCCGCCGATCATGCCGATCGACTTGCGCGCGTAATACAGCCCGAGGCCCGGCGTCGCGTCGCCCGTGCCCTCGTTGCCGGCGGCGCGGAAGGCGTCGAACAGCAGTGCGCGCTGCCCGGGCGCGATGCCGATGCCGTCGTCGCGCACCATCCAGGTGACGGTGGCGGGGGCAGCTTCGCTCTCGCCCGGCGTCAGGAAAGAGCTGAGCGTGACCTCGGTGCCGCGGGAATGGACGAGGGCGTTGTGCACGAGCTTCGACAGCGCGATCACGATGCGCACCGGCGCACCTTGCAACAGCGTCTCTGCATCCTGCGACTGATCGAGACGCAGCCGCATGTCGCCCGCCGAGCTGCCGAAGGTTTCGAGGATCTGGAACCCGATCTCGGACAGGGTGAAGATCTCGCCCCGGCTCTGACCGTCGGTCTGGGCGCGCAGATTCTCCATGATGCCGCTCAGCCGCCGCACGGTGCTGTCCATGCTGATGCCGATCTCGTCCCAACTCGATCCGGCCTTCATGTCCTCGACCAGCATGGCGAGGATCGCGACCGGGGTGCGCAGCTCGTGCGAGGCGACGGCGAGAAGATGCTCCTCGCGCCCGCGGGCCTCGATCAGGCTGGCCTCGCACTCCTTCAGGCGCGCGGCAAGGCAGGGATCGGCCCCCTCGCGTGCCAGGCTGAGCCACACCCGGCCGTCCTCGCGGGCGAGGACATGGACGTGCATCGGGGTGGGGGGCTCGCCGGGCAGGAGGAGGGTCAGCGGCTCTCCGGGGCGGTCGGGGGGCGTGTCGGGGGCGGCGGGCGCGCCGAGGCGGCGGAACAGCTCCATCAGCGGGGCAAGCTCGGCTTGCGCGAACAGGCTGGCGAAGGGGATGTCGCGCATCCCGGCGCCGCGCGACAGCGGCAGACTGGCCAGCCGGCGTTCGAGGTCCAGCTCCACGAGCCAGCGCCCTTCGCGCGACTGGAAGCGCTGGCCGGCGTCGGATGCGGCGGGGCCGTCGCCGATGCCCCATTGCGCGAAGCGGTTCAATGCCACCAGCGCCATGATCAGCGCGACGGTCACCGCGATTCCGGACACGGTGCCGTCCATCCCGGCAAGCTGGGCGGTCATTGCGCCAAGGGCCGCGCAGCTTGCGGCGGCGCAGGCGGCTGCGGCGCGTGCGGTGCGCAGCGCTCCGACCAGCAGCAGCATCGCCGAGGTGGCGATCAGCGTCACCACTGCCGGCCCGGCACCGGCAGAGGACCCTGCCGGCCCCATCGCGGCCGGCAGCAGCGCGAACAGCCCGAAGCCGCCCGCCGCCAGCAGCACCGGTCCGGCACGGCGCCCGTGCGGCGGATGGGCGAGGGCGTAACAGGCGAAGCTTCGCGCGGTGACGATGCTCAGTGCGATCAGCTCGGCGTGCAACAGGCCCGACGCGCCGATGCGACTGCCGAGGGCGATCACCTCGGTCGCCAGCGCGGCGACGGCCATCGCCGCCACCGCCTGCCAGCCGAGTGCGAAGGCGACAAATCCGGCCGGGCGCCCGGTCTCGGGGCGCGGCGTGCCGAGCATTGCCAGACGTTTGCCGAGCGCCAGCGCTCCGAGCCCGAACCCCGCCCCGAGAGCCACCCGCCCGATCCCGCCCGGCGCCAGCGGCGTGAAGGGCGGGGCCAGTCGCAGCGCCAGCATCACAAGCACGATGGCTGACAGACCAAGCGCCGCGGCCATGCCCAGAACCCGGCGCTCGCGCGCGTGCAGCACGATCGCCCCGAAGCCCGCGCACAGCGCGAAGCCGGCCAGAACCGGCTGTTGCCAGGCCTGCGCCGGCACGAACCCCGCACCGAGCAGCGCCACCAGCACCAGCAGCAGACTGCGCGCGTCCTGCGCCGCGCTTCCCGGGCCGGTCTGCCCGGTACCCGAACCGCGGCGGCGCCAGAACAGTCCGGGCCCGGCCGGGGAGTGGCCTGACGGCGAGGTCATGATCTCGGGCAGAGCCATCATATCATCCCCATGATGCGAATGACCGCCGGGGTCAGCAGCAACAGCAGCAAGGGCGGAACGGTGAACATCATCGTGCCGAGGGTCATCTTCGTGGGCAGGATATTGGCCCGCCCCTCGATCTTGCGCAGCCGCTTGTCGCGCAGGTCATCTGTATAGACGGTCAGGGTCTGGGCGACGGGCGTGCCCATGCGCACCGCCTGCACCAGAGCATTGCCAAGCGCGGCGATATCCTCGTTTTCGGTTTCGGCGGCGATGCGGCGGAATGCTTCGCCGCGGTCCATGCCGGCAAGGATCGCCTCGGCCGCCCAGTCGAGATGCGCGGCCAGCTCCGGATGCACGGCGCGCAGCTCGCGCGCGGCGCGGATGATCGACTGATCGAGCGACTGGCCCGCCTCCATGCAGATCTGCAGCAGGTCGAGCGCATCGGGCAGCGCCTTTTCCAGACGCTGCTTGTAAGCCTCCTGCCGGGCGCCGATCCAGAACGCGGGCAGCATGTAGGCCATGCAGAACGTCGCGGTGCACAGCAGCACCGTCATCGCATCCACCCCCGGCGGCCCGCCGCGATACCAGACGAGCGCGCCATAGCCGAGCCCCAGCCCCGCCAGTCCGAACAGCCCTTTCGACAGGTTGAACAGCGCCACCGCATTCGCCGCGGTGAACCCGGCCTGCGCCAGCTGGCGCTGCACCGGGCTCAGCTCTCCCGAGAGCATCGCCGGGGCCTCGGTCGCGGCGGTCTCCGCGGCGGCGGGGCCGGCCGGGGCCGGATGCGGGTGGAACCGCCACACGATCAGCCCGGCAAGCAGCAGCGCCTCGCCGAGCGCGATTCCGATGATGGCCAGTCGTTCCATCGCTCCCCCTCGTCGTGTCAGTCGAAGCGCACGATGCGGCGCATGAAGATCATGTTGAACAGCAGCAGTGCCGCCACCACGCCCAGGACCGGCAGGGTCAGTGCATTGCCCTTCATCGGGGCGAAATAGTCGGGCGTCATCAGCCACAGCGCCCCGCCCGCCAGCAAGGGGAAGGCCGACAGGAACATGCCCGACCATTTCGCCTCGGCGGTGATCGAGTCGATCTTGCGCCGCAGCCGGATCCTGGCCCGGGCCAGCATGGACAGCTTTTCCACCAGACCGGCAAGGTTGCCGCCGGTTTCGCTCTGGATCGCGACGGCGGCGGCCAGAAACCGCAGGGTCTGATTGTCGCATCGCCCGGCCAGTTCTTCGAGGGCCTGGATGGTGTCCTTGCCGAAGTTGATCTGATCGGCGGTGAAGGCGAACTCGGCACCGAGCAGGCCGGGCGTATCCTCGGCAAGGGTCCGGATCACCACGCTGATCGGGATGCCGATGCGCAGGCTGCGCACCGCGGTATCGAGCGCATCGGGCACCCCGGCCTCGATCTCGGCGCGCAGCTTGCGTGCGTGCCAGCGCGGCAGCATCGCCGCCCCCGCCCCAAGTGCCCCCGCACAGCCGAGCACGCACCATCCCGCCCCGAGATGCAGCCCCCCCATGCCGAGCGCGAAGATCGCCGCGCACAGACCCGCCCCGCCCAGCACGATCATCCGCCGGTGGCTGCGCCACAGCCGCGTTCCCGCCAGCGGGCCGGGCACCGCAGGCCGCGCCCCGCCATGAGTGTCGATGCGCAGCGAGGCAGGACGCAGCGAGGCAGGACGCAGCGAGGCGGGGCGCCCCGCCTCCGGATCGGGGCCGGTGCCGCTGCCGGCCAGCCGTTCGAGGATGCGCCGTCGCAGCCGGCGGTAATCGGTGATGACATAAAGACATGCCCCCATCGTCACCAGCGCGCCACCGGTCATGAACAGCCCCAGAAGCAGCGGCGATCCGGCCATCAGCTTTCCCCGCTATAGAGTGAATCGGGCAGCCGGATGCCCCAGCGGCGAAACCGCTCGGTGTAATGCGAACGCACGCCCGCACCGACGAAGCGGCCCTCGACCCGGCCCTCGGGGCTGATGCTGTCGTGGCGGAAATAGAACAGTTCCTGCATCGAGATTACGTCGCCCTCGCAGCCGACGATCTCGCTGACCGAGACCACCTTGCGCGCGCCGTCCTGCAGCCGCTCGACCTGCACGATCAGATTGACGGCCGAGGCGATCTGCCGGCGCAGCGCGGTCAGCGGGATTTCCAGCCCCGCCATCAGCACCATGCTTTCCAGACGGTTCGTCGCGTCGCGCGCCGAATTGGCGTGGATCGTGGTCATCGAGCCGTCATGACCGGTGTTCATCGCCTGCATCACGTCGATCGCCTCGTCGCCGCGGGTCTCGCCGACGATGATGCGGTCGGGACGCATCCGCAGGGCGTTCTTCAGGCAGTCGCGCTGCGTCACGGCGCCTTTGCCCTCGACATTGGCGGGCCGGCTTTCCATCCGGCCGACGTGGCGTTGCTGCAACTGCAGCTCGGCCGTGTCCTCGATGGTCAGGATGCGCTCGCGCTTGCCGATATGGGCCGAGAGCGCGTTGAGCAGCGTCGACTTGCCCGAGCCGGTCCCCCCCGAGACGACGATGTTCAGCCGCGCCTGCACCGCGGCGCGCAGGTAGCCGGCCATCGCCTCGCTGAGCGAGCCGAACAGCACCATCTGCTCCAGCGTCAGCTTGTCCTTGCGGAACTTGCGGATCGACACCAGCGTGCCGTCGATCGCGATCGGTGAAATCACCGCGTTCAGCCGCGAGCCGTCGGGCAGGCGGGCATCGACATAGGGGGTCGACTCGTCCAGTCGCCGCCCCGAACTGGCGAGGATCTTTTGCAAGATCCGGCGCAGATGCGCCTCGCTCTGGAACTGGACGTCGGTTTCTTCCAGCATCCCGTTGCGTTCAACGATGACGATGTTCGGCCCGTTGATCAGGATATCGGCGATGCTGTCGTCCTTGAGCAGCACCTCGAGCGGGCCGAGCCCCATGACCTCGTAATACAGCTCGTCGACCAGCTGCTCGCGTTCCGAGCGGCTCATCGCGACGGCGGTGTCGGGCAGCAGCTCGCGCACGATATTGCCGATCTCGGCCTTGATCTCGGCCTCGTTCGCCTGCAGCAGCGCCGGCAGGTTGAAGGTTTCGAGAAGCCGCGCATGGGCGGCCTGACGCAGTTCGGACAGCTTGTGGCGGCGTTCGCGCGCGGCGGCATCGCGGGCCTGGGCGGCAGGGTCGGCGTCTGCGGGCCGGGCCACGGACGCCAGAGCGGGTCCCGGAGCCGTGGTGGCCGGCACGGGGGCCCCGGTCTGTCCGGCCCCGGTCTGTCCGGCTGCGGTCTGTTCATGGCTCTGCCCGGCGCGGTCCTGCTCATCGCGCTCCTGGCGGAACTTGTCGAACATCGACATGGCTCAGCCCTTTCCGGGATCTGGCACCGGCAGCGCGATCCGGGCGGCGAAGGCGCGGATCTGCCGGGCAAGGGGGTTTTTCGGATAGCTGCGGCACAGCGGCGTGCCCGCATTGCCGGCGGCGGTGACCTGCGGTCCGCCCTCGGGCAGGATCGCGCTGAGCGGGCGGCCGGTCGCGGTCTCGAAGGCGGCGCGGTCCTCTTCCCACTCGCTGGAGCGGCGCAGCGGTGCACGGGTCAGGATATGGCCGGCCGGGCAGGCGGGGGCGGCGGCCTCCAGCAGCGCCCCGAGCAGCCGCGCGTTGCGCGCGCCGCGCACGTCGAGGGCGCCCGGGCACCAGATCCGGTCGGCCTCGACGAAGACCTGCTCGGCCCAGTCGGCGATGCAATGCGGCATGTCGATCACCACCACCGGTGCCGCGGCCCGGCCGAGCGCGATCAGCTCGCCGACCGGGCCGGCGCCGAGGGCGTCGAAGGGCATGATCTCGGTGGGCGTTTGCAGCACCGCGACGCCGGGCAGCGGATGTTGCAGACAGGCGTCGAAGGCCTCGGCGTCGATGCGGCGGATATTGCGATAAGCGTCGCGCAGCTGCGAATTCTCGGGCAGGTCGAAGCAGCTCCCGACGGAGCCGAACTGCGGGTTCAGGTCGATCAGGCAGACGGCAGGGCCGTCCCCGGCGGGGCGCAGGCGCTCGGCCAAGGCGACGGCCAGGTTGACGCTGAATGTGGTGGCGCCGGTGCCGCCGCTGGAGGGCTGGATCACATGGACGCGCGGCGGTGCCGCCGCCGCCTCGGTTGCGGCAATATCGGGAAGCGGCGTGGCCTCGGCGGCAGGATGCCGGCTCAGCCGGGCAAGCAGCCGGCCGAGCCAGCCGCGCCCGCCGTCGGCGGGCAGGGTGGCCGGTGGCGTCGGGGCAGGGGCGGCGGGCAGGGCGGCCGTCAGGATCGTCTCCGGCGATCCGGACGGAAACGGCGGGCCGCGCAGCACGCGCAATCCGGCCGGCAGTCCGGCCGGAAGCGGCTCCTCGGGGGCGCACAACAGCACGGCGGGGCCGAGTCCGATGGCGCGTTGCGCCAGCGCGCGCAGCATGTCAGGGCTGCGCCCGTCCGTGCCGGTGGCCAGAACGATCAGATCGAACGCCCCCGGCTGCGCGGCCGCGAGGGCCTCTTGCGCCATGTTCAGTCGCAGGTCGGTGCGGCTGGCTTCCTCGCCCGCAGCCGACAGCAGAGCCGCCACGCGCAGCACCGCGTCGAGCCCGTCCGTCACCGTGCAGATCCTCAGAGCCGGCATCGCCCGGGTCCTTTCACCTAGTTGCAGGGAACCTGAATCGTGGTGCGCTGCGAGGCGCGCACCACCGACAGGTTGCACAGCTGCGGGGCCTGCGGGGCGGCGGTCAGCCGTTCGACCGCGGCGACGACGGGGGCGGGGGCTGCGCCGGCGCGGCTGACCAGCGGCAGGGAGCGCAGCACGGAATTGTCGACCACCACCGCGCCCTTGTCGTCATGCGTCGCGGTGCCGGCGGGCGCGACATAGATGTCGCCCTGAGCCGCCGCCTGCAGCAGCATGGCGACCCGCTCCTGCACTGCCTCGACGACGAAACGCCCGTCGAAGGCATTTTTCGGAGCCTCGGAGGGCGAAGCCCTGACACCAGCGGCGGGCAACGCTCCGACGGCGGCGGGCACCGCTCCGGGCCGGGGCGGCAGGCCGAGGATGCGCAGCCCGGTCGCGATCTGGCGCACCTCGAACTGACCGCCCCCCGCCGGCCGGCGCCAGTAGATATCGACGTAATCGCCCAGCTTCAGCACCGGCAGAACCTCGTCGAGATTCTTCGGCACGATCGGCACCGCGCCCATCCCGCCCGCGAGCAGCGGCCCGCCGTCGGCCGAACCGAGCCAAACGTCGCCTTGCGAGATCAGCTGATGCGCCTGCATGTCACGCACGGCATAGTATTTCTGCGACGGATCGCTGCGTTCGGGCCAGTCGCGCAGCACGCCTGCGGGGACATAGACCGAGGGGATGCGCAGGTCGCTGCGGTCGGTGTCGGCGATTTCTTCGCCGCGGCGCACGTCGCGGGCGAGCGCGGGCAGCGCCACAATCTCGCCGAAGGCGGCGATGGCACGGTTTGCCTCGTCCACACGCTGATCGGAATCGCGCACCCGCACCAGCAGCAGCGCGGACGACACCAGGATCAGGATCGTTCCAAGAGCGACGAGCAGGGCGACTTTCAGGCGCATGGCAGCTTCATCCGGATCGGTCAGGGGCGGCGCGCCGGGCTGGCAGCGTCGCGCGAAAAGCAGGAGAAACAGGCGCGAAACCGCGCGGACTGGTTACGGGTGCGGACCGCCGGACGGCGCCACCGCGGGACTGGAAGCCGATGCCACGCCGGGCCGCAGGGGCTCAGCGAAACACCATGTAGCCGATCGGCTTGCCGGCGAGATAATCCTTCCGGATCAGCCGGTAATAGGCGAGGGTGCGGTCGATGTCGGGGCCGGACATGTCGCCGCTCATCACCGCGCGGGCATCGGCCTCGCGCCCGTCGAGCGCATAGGCCAGCGCCATGTTCGCGCGCACGGTGGTGCCCTTGCTCGGGTCGCGCAGCAACTGCTCCATCAGCCGGATGCCCTCGCCGATATTGCCCGACAGCACCCGCGACAGGGCGTAATCGCTCAGCAGCGGAAAATCGGTCGGATACAGTGCCAGCGCCTGCTGATAGACCTGCTGGGCCTCGGTGTGGCGCGACAGGTAATCGAGCGCGACCCCCTTGCCGGTCAGCGCGGCCTTGTTGCGGCCATCGGTCTTCAGTGCCTTGTCGTAATACTCCAGCGCGTCGCGCGGGTGCATCTGTTCCAGCTGCAGGTGACCGAGTTCGACCAGCACCTGCTCATTGCGCGGCTCTACCTTCAGGGCGGATTCGAGGGCGTTCTGGGCGCGCACGAACTGCCCCGTCGCCCCATAGGCCCGGCCGAGCCCCAGCAGCGCCGGAACCGAGCGCGGTGCGCTGGCGGTGGCCCGCTCGTACAGGCGGGCGGCCTCGGCATAATCGCCGACCCCGAGCGCGGCATCCGCGACCTTTTCCGTGTTCCGTGCCGTGGTCCCGGAAGAGGTGTCCGCACAGCCTGCGAGGACGGCTCCGAGCAAGAGAATCACTCCTGCCCCGCGGGCTGTCCCTGACCGGGCGGGGCTGAAAAATCCGGACCTCTCGCTGTGCCGCACGTCACCGTCCCTGAGCATCGTCGTGTCAGGCCCTAATCCGGCCCGGTACGCCATTATAATGAGTGTTCGAGGACATTAGTTGGGTTCTTTTTCAAATTAAAGATGGAAAGATCAAATCTTTCGACATATGGATAATACGAAAGTATGTGTTATGGCGCAAAAGGCCAGAGCCAGCACGCTGTCATTTCAGATATCCAGTGTCGAGAGAGATGAAAATGAACACCACGAAGATTTCCGTCCCCAAGCCCATGGATGTTCGCGTTCCCACCTTGCGGGCCGATGTGGCAAGCTATGAGAAGAGCGGCAACGACCTTGTTCTCAAGCTGAAAAGCGGAGATCAGATCGTCGTCGACAACTTCTTTCACACCGGGCCGAAGGGCGAGGTCAGCCGGCTTCTGTTTTCGGATGGGTCGTTCTCGGGCGTGACCAGTCTGTCGGAGGCCGTCGATGGCGCGGCGGCCGGCGGGATCGGTGCCGCGATGGGCGGTGTCGGCGGGATGGTCGCGGCGGGCCTTGCGGGGCTGGGCGCGGTGCTGATCCTGTCGAGCGACGACGGCGGCAGTTCTTCTCATGCGACGGATACGACCGAGCCGACGGACACGAC
>NZ_JFZB01000045.1 GCF_000740785.1 Paenirhodobacter enshiensis
GGCGAGGGCAAGATGCGTCTGGTGGGCGATGTGGATTTCGCCTCGGCGGTTGAGGTCGCGGGCGCGATCACCCCGGTTCCGGGCGGCGTCGGCCCGATGACCATCGCGTGCCTTCTGGCCAACACGCTCACCGCCTGCTGCCGGGCGAACCATCTTCCCGAACCCGAAGGCCTGACCGCCTGACCTCGCTCCCCGGCCGCCCGAGGCCGGGGAAACCCTTGCCCCCTTGCGCGCTTTCCACTACGCCAGAGCGCGATTTCTCACTCAAAGGTCGGATACGCCCATGCGTCTTTCCCGCTACTTCCTGCCCGTTCTCAAGGAAAACCCCTCGGAGGCGCAGATCGCCTCGCACCGGCTGATGCTGCGCGCCGGCATGATCAAGCAGGAGTCGGCCGGCATCTACGCGTGGCTGCCGCTCGGTTACAAGGTGCTGCGTCGCCTGGCGCAGATCGTGCACGAGGAGCAGGAGCGCGCCGGGCATATCCCGCTTCTGATGCCGACGCTGCAATCGGCCGATCTGTGGCGCGAGTCGGGCCGTTACGACGCCTACGGCCCCGAGATGCTGCGCTTCAAGGACCGTCACGACCGCGAGATGCTCTACGGTCCGACCAACGAGGAGATGATCACCGACATCTTCCGCACCTATGTGTCCTCCTACAAGGACCTGCCGGTGACGCTGTATCAGATCCAGTGGAAGTTCCGCGACGAGATCCGCCCGCGCTTCGGCGTGATGCGGGGCCGCGAATTCTACATGAAGGACGGTTACAACTTCGACCTGACCCGCGAAGACGCGCTTCATGCCTACAACCGCCACATGGTCAGCTATCTGCGCACCTACGAGCGCATGGGCCTGACCGCGATCCCGATGCGCGCCGATTCCGGCCCGATCGGCGGCGACAACACGCATGAGTTCCTGGTCCTCGCCCAGACCGGCGAATCCGAGGTGTTCTATGACGCCCGCGTGCCGGAGCTGAAGCTCGGCGAGCGGGCGGTGGATTACGACGACCGCGAACAGGTGGCCGGGATCTGCAAGGAATTCACCACGCTCTACGCCCGCACCGACGAAACCCATGACGTGAAGGTGTTCGAGGATCAGGTCCCCGAAGAGCACCGCCGCGTCGGCCGCGGCATCGAGGTCGGTCAGATCTTCTACTTCGGCACCAAGTATTCCGAAGCGATGGGCGCCGTCGTCACCACGCCCGACGGGCGCAAGGTGCCGGTCGAGATGGGCTCGCACGGGATCGGCGTCAGCCGCCTGATCGGCGCGTTGATCGAGGCGAACCACGACGAGAAGGGTATCATCTGGCCGGAAGGCGTGACGCCGTTCCATGTCGGCATCGTCAACCTCAAGCAGGGCGACAGCGCCACTGACGCGGCCTGCGATTCGATCCATGCTGCGCTGGTCGCGGCCGGTCTCGATCCGCTTTACGACGACCGTGACGAGCGCGCGGGCTCCAAGTTCGCGACGATGGATCTGATCGGCCTGCCGTGGCGGATCACCGTCGGCCCGCGCGGTCTGGCGAACAACGTGGTCGAACTGACCTCGCGCCGCACCGGCAAGTCCGAGGAGATGTCGGCCGCCGCCGCCGTCGCCCGGATCAAGGAAATCTACGCGGCTCTCTGAGCGGCACCGGCGCGAGGGGGCTCTGCCCCCTCGGGCTTCGCCCTCACCCCCGGGATATTTGCGGCAAAGCGAAAGCCGGAGCGCGCTTCTGCCTTTCGGCTTTCCCCAAATATCCCGGGGGTGAATTTGCGCGTCAGCGCAAAGAGGGGGCAGAGCCCCCCCACTTCGGTCTCATTCTGGCGCGGACGTGAACCGTTCGCCCCGGCGTCCGGCTTGACCTCGGCCCTGCTCCGGTCCAGCGTGCGCCAAAACTTCGGGAGCCCACGATGGCCGGACGCACTGCCCCGTTCTCGCGTTTCGAATTCATGATCGCTTGGCGCTACCTTCGGGCGCGCCGCGCCGAGGGGGGCGTGTCGGTCATGACCTGGATCAGCCTCGTCGGCATCACGCTTGGCGTCGCCGCGCTGATCATCACTCTGGCGGTGCGCGCGGGCTTCCGCGCCGAGTTCGTCGATACGATCCTCGGCTCGAACGCCCATGTCACGGTCTATTCCGCCCCCGAGGAAGTGGTTCCGGGATCCGGGATCTATTCGTCGCTCATGCGCGATTATGACGAGCGCGCCGCGCGCATCGCCAGGGTGCCGGGCGTCATCCGCGCCGCGCCGATCGTGCGGGCCCAGGCGATGGTCAATTTCGGCGACCGTTCCAATGTCGCCGAGGTCTTCGGCATCACCGAAGCCAATCTGCGCACCATCCCGCGCATCGCCAATCCCGAGACCTCGCTCGGCGACATCGACCAGTTCGGCGACGGGATCGCGATGGGCGCGGAACTCGCGCGCGAGCTGGGCGTCGGGCTCGGCGACAAGGTGAAGCTGATCTCGCCGAACGGGGCGAAGACGCCGGTGGGCACCACGCCGCGGGTCAACGCCTATACCGTCACCTATATCTTCACCTCGGGCCGCTGGGACATCGACAAGACCCGCGTCTACATGCCCTTCGCCGAGGCGCAGAGCTTCTTCAACCGCGAGGGCGGCGCCGACGAGATCGAGGTCGACGTGACCGATCCCGAGAATGTCGACGACTGGTCCGACGCGCTGACCACGGCGGGGGGACCCGGCACCATGCTGTGGAGCTGGCGCGATGCCTCGGGCAGCTTCCTGCGCGCGCTTTCCATCGAGGACAACGTGATGTTCGTGATCCTCTCGGTGCTGGTGCTGATCGCGACGATGAACATCACCTCGGGGCTGATCATGCTGGTGAAGAACAAGGGCCGCGACATCGGCATCCTGCGCACCATGGGGCTGACCGAGGGCTCTATCCTGCGGGTGTTCTTCCTGTGCGGCGCTTTCACCGGGGTGATCGGCACGCTCGCGGGCCTCGCCATCGGGGTGGTGTTCTCGCTCTACATCAACGACGTGATGTCCTTCGTGAACTGGATCAACGGCGGCGGTGTCTGGGATCCGTCGATCCGCGGCATCTACGAGCTTCCGGCGAAGCTGCAGGCGAAGGACATCGTCAAGGCGGTGGCGTTGTCGCTCGGGCTGAGCTTCGTCGTCACGATCTTCCCGGCGCGCCGTGCCGCGCGTCTGAACCCGGTGGAGGCCCTGCGCTATGAGTGATGTCCTGAGCCTCGAGGCGATCGAGAAGTCCTACAACAAGGGCAAGCCCGGCGAAATCCGGGTGTTGCGCGGCATCAATCTGGCAATCCCGCGCGGGCAGGTGGTGGCGCTGGTCGCGCCTTCGGGTGCGGGCAAGTCGACGCTTCTGCATATCGCCGGACTGCTCGACACGCCCGACAGCGGGCGGGTGGTGCTGAACGGTGAGGATCTGAGCCGCGCCTCTGACAGGCGCCGCACCGAGGCGCGCCGGAACGAACTCGGCTTCGTCTATCAGTTCCACCATCTGCTGCCCGAATTCACCGCCGAGGAGAACGTGGTTCTGCCGCAGCTCGCGAATGGGGTGTCGCGGGGTGCCGCGCTCGCGCGCGCGCGGGCACTGCTGGCGCGGGTCGGGCTGTCCGAGCGCTGCGGGCACCGGCCGTCCGCCATGTCGGGGGGCGAGCAGCAGCGCGTCGCCTTCTGCCGGGCGCTCGCCAACGGGCCGAGCCTTCTGCTCGCCGACGAGCCGACCGGCAACCTCGATCCCGGCACCTCGGACACGGTGTTCGGCGTGCTGATGGATCTGGTGCGCGAGACCGGGCTGTCGGCGCTGATCGCGACGCATAACCTCGACCTCGCGGCGCGGATGGACCGGGTGGTGCGTCTCGATGCCGGCGTGCTGAGCGAGGCGGCACGATGATCCTCTACGGGCTGAAGACCTGCGACACCTGCCGCAAGGCCGCGAAGGCGCTGGAGGCGGCGGGTCATGCCGTGACCTTCCGCGACGTGCGGGCCGAGCCGCTGAGCGGCACCGAGATCGCGACCTTCCTCGCCGCTTTCGGCGATCGTCTGGTGAACCGCTCTTCGACCACCTGGCGCGGGCTTGACGAAGCGGAGCGCGCGCGCCCCGCGGCGGAGCTGCTGGCGGCGCATCCGGCTCTGATGAAGCGGCCGGTGCTGGTCGAGGGCGAGAAGATCACGCTCGGCTGGGACAAGGCGGCGCAGGGCCTCTGGCTGTAACGGCCGGAGACCGGGGCCGGGATCAGGGGGAATCATGGACCTGTCGGTTTACCTGACCGGGATGTCGGTCGGGCTCAGTCTGATCGTGGCGATCGGGGCGCAGAATGCTTTCGTGCTGCGGCAGGGGCTGCGCGGGGAACATGTGCTTTGGGTCGTGCTGGCCTGCGCGCTGTCGGATGCCGTGCTGATCGGCTTCGGGGTGACGGGCTTCGGCTCGGTCCTCGGAGTGGCGCCCTGGCTCGATCCGGTGATGCGCTACGGCGGCGCGGCGTTCCTTGGCTGGTATGGGCTGCGCAGTCTGCGCGCGGCCTTCGGTCCCGATGCGGCGCTGAACGTCACCGATGCCGAGGGGCCGCGGCCGCTGCGCGGGGTGCTGATGGCCTGCCTCGCGATCACCTGGCTGAACCCGCATGTCTATCTCGATACGCTGGTGCTGCTCGGCTCGGTCTCGACGCAGTTTCCGGGGCGGGCGGGGTCTTTCGCCGCCGGCGCGATCAGCGGCTCGTTCCTGTTCTTCTTCGCGCTCGGCTACGGGGCGCGCTGGCTGCGGCCGGTATTCGCGCGGCCTGTTGCCTGGCGCGTGCTGGAAGCGCTGATCGCCGCGGTGATGTGGTCGATCGCGCTGCGGCTGATCCTCGGGCTGTAGGGGCGGGCGCCGCTCACAGGCTCCTGAACCGAAATGGCCCGCGCAGTCGCCTGCGCGGGCCGAATGTCGGTTGTTTCGTCCGCTTGTCCGCGATCAGAGCAGCTTCAGATCGCCGGCCGAGGCCCGGCCATCGCGGCCCGAGAGCAGCTCGTAGCTGATCTTCTGGTTGTCGGCGAGCGACTTCAGACCCGCACGCTCGACGGCCGAGATATGGACGAATACGTCCTTGCCGCCATCGTCCGGGGCGATGAAGCCATAGCCCTTGGTCGTGTTGAACCACTTAACGGTGCCCGTGGCCATTCCGTCTCTCCTCCAAGTGTCATTACCGGGGCCCGATTGCCCCCGGGTCGTGCAGCCAGGTCTTTCAGATATTCCGGCTGCCCCGTCAGGAGGGAGCGGTAGAAAGTCTGCGTCCACGCAGCCCGAAGCGTGCCACAGGCCCCGCGAATTGCAAATAAAAAAAGGGCGGAAGGCTTTCGCCCTCCGCCCTCCTCATGATTTTCAGGCGTTTGCCCGCGCTTTGTGCGCTCAGCGCAGGTCGGGCGCCAGAGCCTCGCCGCGCAGCTCGGTCAGCACCAGATCGAGCGCCATCGTCTCGGTCCGGTTCTCGCCCAGACGACGCACCGAAACCGTGCCGTCCTCGACCTCTTTCAGGCCGACGGCGAAGATGTAGGGCACCTTGCCGAGGCTGTGCTCGCGCACCTTGTAGTTGATCTTCTCGTTGCGGGTGTCGGCCTCGGCGCGGATGCCGGCGGCCTTCAGTTTCTCGACCACGCTCAGCACGTAATCGTCGGCATCCGACACGATGGAGGCGACGACCACCTGCCGCGGAGCCAGCCACAGCGGCAGCTTGCCGGCATGGCTCTCGATCAGGATGCCGATGAAACGCTCGAATGAGCCGAGGCAGGCGCGGTGCAGCATGATCGGGCGGTGACGCGCACCGTCCTGACCGATGTAGCTCGCATCCAGACGCTCGGGCAGGTTCGGGTCGACCTGGAGGGTGCCGCACTGCCAGTCGCGGCCGATGGCGTCGGTCAGCACGAATTCGAGCTTCGGACCGTAGAACGCGCCTTCGCCTTCCTGGATCTCGAAGTCATAGCCGGCGTGCTTGCAGGCATTGCCGAGCGCGGCCTCGGCGTGATCCCAGCTTTCTTCCGTGCCGATGCGCTTCTCGGGGCGGGTCGACAGCTTGATGCGCCATTCGGTGAAGCCGAGATCGGCATAGACCGAGGCCAGGAATTCGATGAACTTCTTGGTCTCGCTCTCGATCTGGCTTTCCATGCAGAAGATATGCGCATCGTCCTGCGTGAAGCCGCGCACCCGCATGATGCCATGCAGCGCGCCCGAGGGCTCGTAGCGCGCGCAGGAGCCGAATTCCGCCATGCGCAGCGGCAGGTCGCGGTAGGACTTGATGCCGTGGTTGAAGATCTGCACGTGACAGGGGCAGTTCATCGGCTTGAGCGCGTTGACCACCTTCTCCTTGGCGCCTTCCTCGTCGACCTCGACGATGAACATGTTCTCGCGGTAGTTCTCCCAGTGGCCCGACTTCTCCCACAGGATGCGGTTGACCACCTTGGGGGTGTTGACCTCGACATAGCCGTCGGCGTGCTGGCGGCGGTGCATGTAGGACTGCAGTTCCGTGTAGATGGTCCAGCCGTTCGGATGCCAGAACACCTGACCGGGGGCCTCTTCCTGCATGTGGAACAGGTCCATCTCCTTGCCGAGCTTGCGGTGGTCGCGCTTGGCGGCCTCCTCGAGCATGGTCATGTGGGCCTTCAGATCCTCGCGGGTGCGGAAGGCGATGCCGTAGATCCGCTGCAGCATCGGCCGCGTCGCATCGCCCAGCCAGTAGGCACCCGCGACATGGGTCAGCTTGAACGCATCCGCCGGCACCTGGCCGGTCGATTGCAGATGCGGACCGCGGCACAGGTCCTGCCAGTCGCCGTGCCAGTACATGCGGATGTTCTCGCCCTCGGGGATGCGGTTGACCAGCTCCACCTTGTAGGGCTCGCCGCGGTCCTCGTAATAGTGGATCGCGCGGGCGCGGTCCCAGACCTCGGTGCGGACCGGCTCGCGGGCGTTGATGATCTTCTTCATCTGCGCCTCGATGGCACCCAGATCCTCGGGGGTGAAGGGCTCGGCGCGGTCGAAGTCGTAGAACCAGCCGTAATCGCGCACCGGCCCGATGGTGACCTTGACGTCGGGCCACAGCTCCTGCACGGCACGCGCCATGATATGGGCGAGGTCGTGGCGGATCAGTTCCAGCGCCGGAACCGTGTCCTTCATCGTGTTGATCGAGATCCGCGCGTCATGATCGAGCGGCCATTGCAAATCGAAGTGATGCCCGTCGACCTGCGCCGAGATCGCGGCCTTCGCCAGCGACTTGGAGATCGAGGCGGCCACTTCGGCCGGCGTCGTGCCCTTCGCGAATTCGCGCTTGGAGCCATCGGGGAATGTGAGGGTGATCTGGTCGGACATCTGGTCCTCCTCGTCGGTTTGGCGCCCACGGAGCGCCCGGTTGCGGGTTATGCTTACGGGCGGGGTATGCCTCCGCCTCCCGGCCAAGTCAACCGGCGGCGGGCGTGGCGCGGGGGGCTTCGTCCGGGGTGGTGCAGGGGCGTTAACCATCCGTTAACGCTGATCTGCCTTCAATCGGCCATGCGTGCGGTTCTCGTTCTTTGCCTGATTGCATCTGGTCCGGTTCCGGCCATGGCGGGGCCATGGCTGCGCACGCCCGGCACCGGCTTCGTCAGTCTCAGCCGCGAGGTTCGCCCGGACGGCACGGACTGGTCGGCCCTCTATGCCGAATACGGGGTGAGCGAGCGGCTCACAGCTGTTCTCGATGCCGGCTCCTCCGAGGCGGGGGGCGGCAGGGTGGCGATCGGTTCCGTGCGGGTTCCGCTGTGGCAAGGCGGGGCAGGGCGGGTCGCACTCGGTTTCGGACTGGGCGAGGGCTGGAGGGACGGCGGGGCACCGTCTTACACGGTGGTGCAGGGCGTGCTGAGCTGGGGGCGCAGCTTCGAACGTGCGGGGCGCAGCGGCTGGACATCTTTCGATGCGACGGTGCGCGACACGCCGGGGGCCGCAGCGTCCGAGCGCAAGCTCGATGCGACGCTCGGGGCCTGGATGCGGCCGGGCGACGCGCTGATCGGTCAGGCGCAGTTCGCCGACTGGACCGGAGGCGAGCAACTGCGGGTGGGTCTGGGCTGGGTTACGCGCCTCGGCCCGGTGTCGGTCGAGACCGGGGTGGGGCAGCGGCTGCGTCAGGGGTGCGAGACTGACCTGAAGATCGGCCTTTGGGTCGAGTTCTAGGCATTCCGCGCCCCCAGACTGGAGTGCCAGGCGTCATGGCCGGTCACTCCCGAGGGGCAACGGCATCGCTTCGCGTGACAGCGCCCGGTCGGCGTTTCCGGAGTGCAACCGAAGCCTCGCACTGAGGTGACGGAGTGATCCTTCGCGCCTGTCTTTCGATTCGCCCCAAATATCCCGGGGGTGAGGGCCGCAGGCCCGAGGGGGCAGAGCCCCCTGTCGTCAGCAGAGACAGAGCCGATCCGTGGCAAAAAGGGGCTCTGCCCCCTCTTTGCGGCCTCCCCTTGCGGGGCGACCGCAAATTCACCCCCGGGATATTTGGGGCGAATCGAAAGCATGACGGGCATTTCCGTCCGGAGCGCCGCGATGAGCGGGCCGGCGGGATCCGCTAGCCTTCCAGCGCCTTGCGCCCGACAGCGAACCACTTGTCCATGATGCGGGTGATTTCCTCGGGCGCCTCGAGGGGCAGCAGATGGCCCGCGCCGCGCACCATGCGAAATTCCGCGAGCAGCATCAGTTCGGCCAGAATTTCGTGTCGGCGCGGCGGGCAGATCGTGTCGAATTCGCCGCACAGCAGCAGCACGCGCTGGCGCGCGCTGCGCAGCGCGCGCTGCAGGTCCGGCCGGCGCATCAGGGCGCGCGACTGGCGTGCGAAAGCCTCCGGGCCGAGCGAAGCGGCCATCTCCAGAAGCAGAGCCTGAGCCGGCAGCGCCGCCTCGCCCGGGCCGAGAGTGGAGGCCGGGATCTCTTCCAGCATCGCCTCGTCGAGCCGGTCGCTCAGCGCCATGATGATCCGGTCCTCGCGCTGTGAGGCGAATTGCGCGCTTTCGCCCATCGCGGAGACGTCCATCAGCACCGCTTCGGTCACCCGGTGCGGCACCCGGCGCAGGATCTCCATCGCCACGATCCCGCCGAGCCAGTGCCCGACCAGCGTGAATCGTTCGGGCAGACTTGCGGTGACGTTATCGGCCATTTCCTCGATGGTTTCGCCCGCGAGCGGTAGCACGATCACCGGACGCTCGGCCGAGAAGTGCATCAGCTGGTGCCAGAACAGCCGCATGTCGCACATGAATCCCGGCAGGAAAACCAGCGGATCGCCTGGCATCTCTTTGTCCTCAGTTCGCTCTCGGTCCGGCCCCTAATTGCCGCAGACTGCCGGCGGGGAAAAGCCCCGATTGCGTCTCAGCCGATGCGCGGTGCGATGCGCGCTAGGATTTCCTCGATCGTGTTGCAGATCAGCGCGATATCCGCAGGTTCCGAGAACCGGTGATCGGCGCCCTTGACCACGCTCAGCCTGATATCCGACCCCGTCGCATGATCGAACAGCCGCAGCGCCGTCGCGACC
Source organism: Paenirhodobacter enshiensis (assembly GCF_000740785.1). Taxonomy (GTDB): domain Bacteria; phylum Pseudomonadota; class Alphaproteobacteria; order Rhodobacterales; family Rhodobacteraceae; genus Rhodobacter; species Rhodobacter enshiensis. The sequence goes on from NZ_JFZB01000045.1 coordinate 9,483, forward strand.
GAGACCACCGTGTCGGCGGAGCCTTGCAAGAACCGCGACGGGAAGGGCAGGGACAGCGGTGCACGCAGCACAAGCCGCTCGCGCCCGTCCTCGATCAGCGCATGGCTGATGCGGTAGGGGGCGCCGTAGTCCGACGGGAAGTCGATGTAGCCTTGGCGCACCATCTGCGCCCGCTGTGCCGTGTCGAGCGCGGCCCAATAACCGTCCTCGGTGAAATCGGGCGCGCCCGCGATGGTGACGAGCCCCGCGACCAGCTCCGGGTGCTCGCGCGCGATCAGCAGCGACAGCCAGCCCCCCATCGACGAACCGACCAGCACCTGCGGCCCCTGCGTCAGCTGCCGGATGGCGGCGCGGGCATCCTCGAACCACTGGCCGATGGTGCCGTCCTCGAACGCGCCCCCCGACACCCCGTGCCCAGAGCAGTCGAAGCGCAGGAACGGCCGCCCCGTGCGCCGCGCCCAGTCGGCAAGCGCCACCGCCTTCGTGCCCTGCATGTCGGATTTCAGCCCGTGCAGGAACACCACCCCCGGTCCGGTGCCGTCGATCCGGTCATAAGCGATGCGGCGCCCCTCGGGCGTGGTCAGATAATCGGTCATGGCAAGCTCCGGCACGGGTTCCGTCGGGCCGAGCCTAAACGGAGCCCGCCCCGGCTGCAATTGCCACCGCGGGCCTCAGACGCCGCGCGCCAGCGCCGCGACGCCGGTGCGCGCCACGTCGATCAGCCCGAGCGGCCGCATCAGATCGGCGAAGGCGTCGATCTTCTCGGGCGCGCCGGTGATCTCGAAGACGAAGCTTTCAAGCGTCGAATCGACCACATTGGCGCGGAAGATCTCGGCCAGACGCAGCGCCTCGATCCGCGCATCGCCCTTGCCCTGCACCTTGAACAGCGCCAGCTCGCGCTCGACCGCCACCGCCTCGGTGGTCAGGTCGGTCACCTGATGCACCGGAACGATCCGGCTCAGCTGGGCGCGGATCTGCTCGATCACCGCCTCGGTGCCGCGCGTCACGACGGTGATGCGCGAGCGATGCCCCGCATGGTCGATCTCGGCCACGGTCAGGCTGTCGATGTTGTAGCCCCGGCCCGAGAACAGGCCGATCACGCGCGCCAGAACGCCCGCCTCGTTGTCGACGATCACCGCCAGCGTATGCGAGCGTTCCGCCGTCTCGTGATGATCGCGCAGATCGTAGGCCGAATGCGACGAAGCGCCCGTGCCAATGTTCAGTGCCGCCACGACCCTGTCTCCTTCTTTCGGCTTTCCACAAATATCCCGGGGTCCGGGGCAGAGCCCCGGTCCGCCGTCTCAGACCAGAGCCGCGCCGGACTTGAACGCCTCGGCATCGGCGGCGAGCAGCATCTCGTTATGCGGCTTGCCCGAGGGAATCATCGGGAAGCAGTTCTCGTGCTTTTCCACCAGGCAATCGAACAGCACCGGCCCGTCATAGTCGATCATTTCCATGATCGCATCGTCCAGATCCTTCGGATCCGAGCAGATGATGCCCTTCCAGCCATAGGCCTCGGCCAGCTTGACGAAATCGGGCAGGCTTTCCGACCAGCTTTGCGAATAGCGCTCGCCATGCAGCAGCTCCTGCCACTGGCGCACCATGCCGAGGCGCTCGTTGTTCAGGATGAACTGCTTCACCGGGGCGAAGAACTGCGTCGCGGTGCCCATCTCCTGCACGTTCATCTGCCAGCTCGCCTCGCCGGCGACGTTGATCACCAGCGCCTCGGGATGGGCGATCTGCACGCCGATCGAGGCCGGGAAGCCATAGCCCATCGTGCCGAGCCCACCCGAGGTCATCCAGCGGTTCGGCTTGTCGAAATGCAGGAACTGCGCCGCCCACATCTGGTGCTGACCGACCTCGGTGGTGATGTAACGATCCCGCCCGCGGGTCAGCGCCTCCAGCCGTTCCAGCGCATATTGCGGTTTGATCGTGGTCTCCGAACCCGCGTAGGCGAGGCAGTTGATCTTCTTCCAGCCCTCGATCTGCTTCCACCAGCCCTCGATCGCCGCGCGGTTGGTCTTCGAGCCGCGCGCCTTCCACAGATCCAGCGCCGCCGCGATCAGCTTGCCGACATCGGCCACGATCGGCAGATCGACGCGGATGATCTTGTTGATCGACGAGGGGTCGATATCGACATGCACCTTCACCGAGCCGGGCGAGAAATCCGACACCCGGCCGGTGATCCGGTCATCGAACCGCGCACCGAGGCAGATCATCAGATCGCAATCGTGCATCGCGAGATTCGCCTCGTAGAGGCCGTGCATCCCCAGCATCCCGAGCCAGTTCTTCCCGCTCGCCGGATAGGCGCCGAGCCCCATCAGCGTCGAGGTGATCGGAAAACCCGTGGCCTCGACCAGCTCGGTCATCTGGCGCGCGGCCTCGGGGCCGGCGTTGATCACGCCGCCGCCGGTGTAGAACACCGGGCGCTCCGCGCGCTCGATCAGCTCGACCAGACGTTCCACGGCCTGCGGATCGGGTTCGGTGCGCGGGCGGTAATGACCGGGCTTCGCAGCCTTCGGGCCGACATAGGTCGCGGTGGCGAACTGCACATCCTTCGGCAGGTCGATCAGCACCGGCCCCGGACGGCCCGAGGTCGCCACGGTGAACGCCTGATGAATGGTATCGGCGAGCGCATCGGGCTCTTTCACCAGCCAGTTGTGCTTGGTGCAGGGGCGGGTGATGCCGACGGTATCGGCCTCCTGGAAGGCGTCGGTGCCGATCATGAAGGTCGGCACCTGGCCCGAAAACACCACCAGCGGGATCGAATCCATCAGCGCATCGGTCAGCCCGGTCACCGCATTGGTCGCGCCGGGCCCCGAGGTCACCAGCACCACGCCCGGCTTGCCGGTCGAGCGGGCATAGCCCTCGGCCATGTGCACCGCAGCCTGTTCATGACGCACCAGAATGTGGCGGATGTCGTTTTGCTGGAAGATCGCGTCATAGATCGGCAGCACCGCACCGCCCGGATAGCCGAAGATCGTGTCGACGCCATGATCCTTGAGCGCCCGCACGACGATCTGCGCCCCGGTCATGGTTTCCTGCGTCATCCGGTCCTGCTGCGCCACCGGCGCTCCGGTCATCTGTTCCGACATCGGTCTTCTCCAGTTCTGGCCCGTCGCTCCTCCGGGCTCTCGCAATCGCAACAAAAAGCCCCCGCGGGTCGGGCGGGGGCGCATGGGAACCATCAGGGTCAAACCGCCTCAGCGGCCCATGCGCCTGTTTCCTACCTCGACAAGAAGCGACAGCATCTTTTGGCTCCACGTTTGAACGGGACGGACCTTAGGAGGGCGTCCGGGTGCCGTCAATGCTGAAAATCGGAATTAAATGTCCGCAATCCTGACCTATCTTGCCTGAAATTGCGAATTTATCCCGTGGTTGGAAACTTTATGGTGATCCTCTGGCTGAAATGCGCATTTTTCGCTCGACCTCGCCGGCGGGAAGGCGCAGGAGGGGCGCCACAAGGCTCCCTCCCTCGCCCGGTGTCCGTGTAAAAGGCGGTTTCGGTTCGGAAAAACCGAGTGAAACCGTTATTTCCTTGACCTCGCGAAGGAGTTTGGCCAATGAAACCGGACTTGCGCCCCCGGATGGGGGCTTTCGCTGTTTTTTGAGAGGGAGGAGAAGTCGATGGGCAGCCTGCTCGCCCTGTCGCGTGTGATCGACGCGATCAACGACCGGATCGGCAAGGCGGTGTCCTGGCTGATCCTGCTGGCGATTCTGGTCAGCACCGGAAATGCGATCGTGCGCAAGGTGTTCGACACCTCGTCGAACGCCTGGCTGGAACTGCAATGGTATCTGTTCGGCGCCGCCTTCATGCTGGCCGCCGCCTATACGCTGAAGCAGAACGAGCATATCCGCATCGATATTCTGTATGGTGCCGTGTCGCGGCGCAAGCAGCACTGGATCGACCTGTTCGGTCACGTGTTCTTCCTGATGCCGATGGCGACGCTCATGGTGTGGCTGCTGGTGCCTTACGCATTCAGCTCGTTCCGCACCGGAGAGATGTCGCCGAATTCGGGCGGTCTGATCCTGTGGCCGGCGAAGGCGATCCTGCTCGCGGGCTTCGTCTTGCTGTTCGCCCAGGGCATCTCCGAGATCATCAAGAAGATCGCGGTGATGCGCGGGCTGATCGAGGATCCGTTCCCCGAGACCGAAACCCATGCCGCTGTCGCCGCGATGAAGACCGAGGAGACGAACTGATGCTCGAATTCATTGCGCTGAACATGGCGCCGATCATGTTCGGCTCGCTGATCCTGTTCCTGATTCTGGGCTATCCGGTGGCCTTCGCGCTGGCCGCGAACGGGTTGCTGTTCTTCGTCGTGGGCGTGGAACTTGCGCCGATGTCGGGCGGTGCGATCAACCTGAGCTGGCCGCTGCTGAGCGCGATGCCGGACCGGATCTGGGCGCAGGTGCTGGCCAACGATACATTGCTGGCCATTCCATTCTTCACCTTCATGGGCATCGTGCTGGAGAAATCCGGCATGGCCGAGGATCTGCTCGACACCATCGGGCAGCTGTTCGGGCCGATCCGCGGCGGTCTCGCCTATGCGGTGGTGATCGTGGGCGCGCTGCTTGCCGCGACCACGGGCGTCGTCGCGGCCTCGGTGATCGCGATGGGGCTGATCTCGCTGCCGATCATGCTGCGCTACGGCTATGATCGCAGCGTGGCTTCCGGCGTCATCACGGCCTCGGGTACATTGGCGCAGATCATCCCGCCGTCGCTGGTGCTGATCGTTCTGGCCGATCAGCTCGGCCGGTCGGTGGGCGACATGTATGCCGGCGCGCTGGTGCCCTCGCTGGTGCTGACCGGGTGCTACATCCTCTACATCTTCATCATGTCGATCGTGCGGCCGAACTCGATGCCGGCGCTGCCGCTCGAAGCGCGCACGCTCGGCACCGGAGTGATGTCGCTCGCCGTCGTCACGGTCCTCGGCGTCGCGGTGTTCTTCGCCGCCGAGAACCTGATCGACACCAGCCACGGCAAGAACTCCGAGATGATGGCCTTCACCGTCGCGGTGGTGGTGTGCTACGTCATCGCGCTGACCGACCGGAAGCTGAAGCTGAACCGCATGTCGAAGCTGGCACAGCAGGTCATCATCGTTCTGGTGCCGCCGCTCGCGCTGATCTTCCTGGTGCTGGGCACGATCTTCCTCGGCATCGCCACGCCGACCGAGGGCGGTGCGATGGGCGCCACGGGCTCGCTGCTGCTGGCGCTGGCCAAGGGGCGGCTGAACCTGAAGGTGCTGAAGGACGCGCTGGCCTCGACCACGCGGCTCTCGGCCTTCGTGATGTTCATCCTGATCGGGGCGCGGTTCTTCTCGCTGACCTTCTACGGTGTGAACGGGCATCTGTGGGTCGAGCATCTGCTGACCTCGCTTCCGGGCGGGCAGACCGGCTTCCTGATCGTTGTGGCGCTGCTGGTGTTCTTCCTGGCGTTCTTCCTCGATTATTTCGAGCTCGCGTTCATCATCGTGCCGCTGCTGGCACCGGCGGCCGATGCGCTCGGCATCGACCTGATCTGGTTCGGTGTGATCCTGGCGGTGATGATGCAGACCTCGTTCATGCACCCGCCGTTCGGCTTCGCGCTGTTCTTCCTGCGCTCGGTGGCACCGAAGGCGGCCTATGCAGACCGGATCACCGGCCAGACGATCGAGCCGGTGAAGACCTCGCAGATCTACTGGGGTGCTGTGCCGTTCCTCGGGATTCAGATCGCGATGGTGGTGGCGGTGATCGCCTTCCCGCAGATGGTGATGCACTACAAGGGCAAGCCGGTCGACGTGTCGAACGTGACGCTGACGCTGCCTTCGACGCCGGGCCTCGGCGGGTTCGATGCCGGTCTGGGGGGCGGTCTGGGCGGTGGCCTCGGCCTGCCGCCGATCGGTGGTGCGCCCGGTGCGGCTTCGGGAGTGGCCCCGGCCATTCCGGCACTGCCGGATCTGAGCACACCGCCGGCGATTCCTGCGCCTTCGGGCAACAACTGACACGACAGGCGGCGGTCCCCGGGGGCCGCCGCTTTTCATCCGGCCCTCGCCATCCCGGCCCGGCGGCCCGGTTTCGCGGCAGCGCAAGGCTGCCTGCCACCGAAAATCCTTGAATTGCTGCGGTGCAGCATCTAGCACTGGATCCGAGGCGGGACCGACGGATCCGCCGCAGCCGGAGCGTTCGATGACTCACCCCTGGGACTTCGCGCGGCTTCTGCCCGGTGCCGTGGCGGCACAGGCGGGCAGGGCGGGCGCCTGAAACCATGACGAACACGCAGCTATCAGCGGCCCCGCACTCTGGCGCCGCATCCGAACCCGATTTCGATATACCGCACGCTGCTCGCACGGCCGGGGGGGCGTTGCCCCTGCAGATCAAGCGTTATGCCAGCCGGCGGCTCTACAACACCGAAAGCAGCGATTATGTCACGCTCGACGATATCGCGCGGGTGATCTCGGGCGGGCGCGAGGTGCAGATCGTCGATCTGAAGACCGGCGACGATCTGACCCGGCAGTATCTGCTGCAGATCATCGCCGAGCATGAAAGCGGCTCCGATTCGCTGCTGCCGCTCGAGGTGTTGACGGAACTGGTGCGCAGCTATGCCGACCGGGCGCAGGCGGTGGTGCCGCAGTTTCTGGCGGCGTCGTTCCGGATCCTGCGCGAGGGCGTCGTGGCCGAGGAAACGCCGGCACAGGTAGCGCCGGCCCCGGTCGAGGCCCCCTCTGCCGAGGCCGAGGCAGCGGCCTTGCAACGGCGTCAGCAGGCCTTTCTCGAAACCCTGCTGACTGGCTGGGGTCGGACCCCCGAGGCCGACCGGGCCCCCGAGGAACGCGAACCCGTCAGCCTGCGCGCCCGCGAGGAGCTTGACGAGATCAAGAAGCAACTCGCCGAACTGCAAAGCAAGCTCGCGAGCCTGTAGCCGGCGGGCGCGTCCGGTCCTGTCTCAGAGGCCGTAGCGGCGGAGCGCGAGTTCGTAAAGCGAGCCGGGTTCCGGCCGGGCGGGATCGAATCCCTGCCGGCGCACGCCCGAGGTGATGAAATGCAGCATCTCGATCCGGGCCGGGTCGACAGTGGCGGCGCTGTTCGCGGCCATGATGTTCTCCGCCCCCTCGATGAAGCGGGCGGGGTCGTGGTGGACGTAGGCGGTCAGGTTCAGCCGGGCGGTCTCGCGTTTCAGCACGGCCATGCCGAAGGCCCCCCAGCGAAACCGCGACAGCGCCCAGTGTCCGCTCAGCGCCCGGCGCAGCGTCAGTCGCACCGCGCTGTGCCAGGGCACGAATCGCAACAGCCGCGCGGGATGGGCGAAATAACCGCACAGCGCGCGGGCCAGATCGGAGTCGGGCGGATATTTCAGCACGCAGTTGTTGACCATCTCGCCATAATTGCGATGCGGTCCGCCGAGGAAGAAATACGCATCCGCACTGTCGAACGGGCGCATCAGCGCGATGTCTGTATCAAGCCAGACCTTGCCGGTGCGCGCGAGCATCTCGATGCGGAACCAGTCGGCGAAGGTCGCGTAAGAGCCGGTCTTCTTGTAGGTGAAGATTTCGCGCGCGGGCAGGATCTGCGCCGCATCGGCGACCTCGACGCCCGCGGGCAGGCCTTCGGGGGCGGGGACATAGCTGTAAAGCGTCACCCGGTGCCCGTTCGCCACCATCGAGGCAAGGCACAGTCTTTCGATGGGGCCGAGCGCACCGCCGATCCAGAGCGTGCCGATCTCGGGCAGGGGGGCGGACATCGGAGCCTCGGACTTGAGAAGGAGAAACGGGCGGCGGCGGACCGCCGTGACAGGCGCATGGCGCGATGGCGCCGCGGCCCGATGGGCCGGCCCCGGATACCCCGGAGCCGGCGAAAGTCGCGGGTCAGCCGACGAAGGGGTCGGTGACAAGGATCGTGTCGTCGCGCTCGGGGCTGGTCGAGAGCATGGCGACCGGGCACTGGATCAGTTCCTCGATCCGGCGCACGTATTTCACCGCCGCCGCCGGAAGGTCGTTCCAGCTGCGCGCGCCATAGGTCGAGGTGTTCCAGCCCTCGAACTCCTCGTAGATCGGCTTCGCGCGTGCCTGCAGCGCCGACTGGATCGGCAGGTAATCGTAATGCGTGCCGTCGACATCGTAGCCGGTGCAGATCTTGATCGTCTCGAACCCGTCGAGCACGTCGAGCTTGGTCAGCGCGATGCCCTTCATCCCCGAGAGCGCGCAGGTCTGGCGCACCAGAACCGCATCGAACCAGCCGCAGCGACGCTTGCGCCCGGTGACCACGCCGAATTCACGGCCGCGCTCGCCCAGCTTCTCGCCATCGGCGTCGAACAGCTCGGTCGGGAAGGGGCCGGCACCGACGCGGGTGGTGTAGGCCTTGACGATGCCGAGCGCGTAATCGACCGCGTTCGGCCCGAGGCCGGTGCCCGTCGCCGCCTGACCCGCGATCACGTTCGAGGAGGTGACGAAGGGATAGGTGCCGAAGTCGATGTCGAGAAGCGAACCCTGCGCGCCCTCGAACAGGATGCGCTTGCCGGCGCGGCGCTGTTCGTCGAGCACCTTCCACACCGGCTGGGCGAATTTCAGGATCTCCGGCGCGATCTTGCGCAGCTCGCTCAGCAGCGCCTCGCGGTCGACCGGTTCGAGGCCGAGGCCGGCGCGCAGCGCGTTGTGATGCACCAGAGCGCGATCGACGCGGGCGACCAGCGTTTCCTCGTCGGCGAGGTCGGCGACGCGGATCACGCGCCGGCCCACCTTGTCCTCATAGGCCGGACCGATGCCGCGCCCGGTGGTGCCGATCTTGTTGCCCGAGGCCTGCGCCTCGCGGGCGCGGTCAAGCTCGCCGTGGAACGGCATGATGAGAGGCGTGTTCTCTGCCACCATCAGATTCTCGGGGGTGACGTTCACGCCCTGCTCGCGGATCGAGGCGATCTCCTTCAGCAGGTGCCAGGGATCCAGCACCACGCCGTTGCCGATCACGCTCAGCTTGCCGCCGCGCACCACGCCCGAAGGCAGCGCGTTCAGCTTATACGTCTTGCCCCCGATCACCAGCGTGTGGCCGGCGTTGTGACCGCCCTGGAACCGCGCGATGACATCGGCGCGCTCGCTGAGCCAGTCGACAATCTTACCCTTGCCCTCATCGCCCCATTGGGCGCCGACGACGACCACATTCGCCATGTTATGCTCCTCAGGCCAAACCCGGCGCTGTATAGCCTGTGGAGCCCGGGCAGGAAACCGCCTTTTTCCGAATGCCGGATCTGGCGAAAGGGCGAACTCGGGGGGTTGCAGCCCCGGACCCATGCGAATAGATAGGCGTGTCACTGCGGGAAAATGGCCGTCCATGGAAAACATCGTCCTCTCCATCCACCTGATCCTTGCGCTGGTTCTGATCGGCGTCGTGCTGCTGCAGCGCTCCGAGGGCGGTGGCCTCGGGATGGGCGGCGGCTCGGGCTCGGGCGGCGGCGTGATGACCGGGCGTCAGGCAGCGAATGCGCTGACCAAGCTGACCTGGATCATCGCCGGGCTGTTCATCGTGACCTCGATCACGCTGACGGTTCTGGCCACGCGCGGCAACGGGCGGGGCTCGATCCTCGACCGCTTCGCGCCCACTGCATCGCAGAACGGGTCCGCCCCGGTGCCGAACGTCGAGCTGCCTCCGGCAGCCAGCGGAACCGCTGCGCCCGCGACTCCGCCGGCCGCAGATGCGCCGGTGACGCCGCCGGCCGCGAACTGAGATCGGCTACAGACCGGCCCAGAAATGGTGCCGGTCTTCTTCTAAATACCAAAGTTTAGCGGGGCGGTTGCGGGCACGCCACGAATCGGTTAGATATTGAGTCCCGTGGTCCTGAATTTCGATTCAGGCGTCAGTCTGCTATTTTCTGAGCACGGGGGCTTCCATGGCACGATATGTCTTCATTACCGGCGGTGTGGTATCATCGCTTGGCAAGGGGCTCGCCTCCGCGGCGCTTGGTGCGCTTTTGCAGGCGCGCGGCTTCTCGGTCCGGCTGCGCAAGCTGGACCCCTATCTGAACGTCGATCCCGGCACGATGTCGCCGTTCGAGCATGGCGAAGTCTTCGTCACCGACGACGGGGCGGAAACCGACCTCGACCTCGGCCATTACGAGCGCTTTACCGGCGTTTCGGCGCGCAAGACGGATTCGGTCTCCTCGGGGCGGATCTACAAGAACGTCCTCGACAAGGAACGCAAGGGCGCCTACCTCGGCAAGACCATTCAGGTCATCCCTCACGTTACCAATGAAATCAAAGACTTCCTCTCTATCGGAGAGGATGAGGTCGATTTCATGCTGTGCGAGATCGGCGGCACCGTCGGCGATATCGAGGGTCTGCCGTTCTTCGAGGCGATCCGTCAGTTCGCGCAGGAGCGCCCGCGCGGCCAGTGCATCTTCATGCACCTGACGCTGCTGCCCTATCTGGCGGCTTCGGGCGAGCTGAAGACCAAGCCGACGCAGCATTCGGTGAAGGAGCTGCGCTCGATCGGTCTGCAGCCCGACGTTCTGGTCTGCCGCTCCGAGCATCCGATCCCCGACAAGGAACGTGCCAAGATCGCGCTGTTCTGCAACGTGCGCCCGGATGCGGTGATCCCCGCCTATGACCTGAAGTCGATCTACGAGGCGCCGCTGGCCTATCACCGCGTCGGTCTGGATCAGGCGGTTCTGGATGCCTTCGGGATCTCGCCCGCGCCGAAGCCCGACATGAGCCGCTGGGAAGACGTGATGGACCGGCTGACCAATGCCGAGGGCGAGGTCCGCGTCGCCATCGTCGGCAAGTATGTGCAGCTCGAGGACGCCTACAAGTCGATCGCCGAGGCGCTGACCCATGGCGGCATGGCGAACCGCGTCAAGGTGAAGGCCGAATGGATCGACGCCGAGATCTTCGAACGCGAAGACCCGGCGCCGCATCTGGAAAGCTTCCATGCGATCCTGGTTCCGGGCGGCTTCGGCGAGCGCGGCACCGAGGGCAAGATCCGCGCCGCTCAGTATGCGCGCGAGAAGAAGATCCCCTATCTCGGGATCTGTCTCGGGATGCAGATGGCGGTGATCGAGGCGGCGCGCCATCTGGCGGGCATCAACGACGCGGGGTCGGAGGAATTCGACCACGAGGCCGGTAACGAACGCTTCACCCATGTCGTCTATCACCTGAAGGAATGGGTGCAGGGCAACCACCGGGTCGAACGCTCGATCGAGGACGACAAGGGCGGCACGATGCGTCTTGGCGCCTATACCGCCGTGCTGAAACCCGATTCGAAGGTGGCCGAGGTTTACGGCGAGACCACCATCGAGGAGCGTCATCGCCATCGTTACGAGGTCGATATCCGCTACCGCGACAAGCTGGAGGCCTGCGGGCTGGAGTTCTCGGGCATGTCGCCCGACGGCCGCCTGCCGGAGATCGTCGAGCACAAGGATCATCCGTGGTTCATCGGCGTGCAGTTCCACCCCGAGCTGAAGTCGAAGCCCTTCGCGCCGCATCCTCTGTTCGCGGGGCTGATCAAGGCGGCAAAGCAGCAAAGCCGGCTGGTCTGAGCCGGCCGGAGGGGGGCTGCGCCAGGGCGCAGTCTCCTCCGGGATCGGTCGCCGGATTATCCGGCGAACGCGGCCCGCAGAGAGGGCCAGCAACCGGCGCGGCTCACACGTCAAGTTGTTCGCCGGTCTTCCGGATTTCAGATCCGGGGGACGGCTGCGCGGGAGTATACCCGCTCCGAATCCTGTCGGAGGTTGCGGTATGCGCAGGTCCACCCATTTCCTGATCCGGGCCGGAGGGGTTGCGGCCCTGCTCTGTGCCGCGGGTTGTGCGCCCCCGCCTCCGGCCTATGCGCCGGTCAGCGGCGCCTGTCAGGGCGTGGGGGCCAATACCGGCGGCGGTGCCGTTCTGGGGGCGATGGCGGGGGCGGCGATTGCCGACGCCGGGCGCCATCCGGGCCCCGGGCCGCAGGGCATCGACCCGGTGAGCGGCGCGATCATCGGCGGCATCGCCGGCGGGATGATCGGAAATGCCATCGACAATCAGGGCTGCGTGCCGCGCGCGAGCTATGCCGCCAGCACCGAAGTGGTGGTCGGCACGCCCGCGCCGTATTACTACGCGCCGGCCCCTTACTACTATGCGCCCTATTACGCCCCGCCACCGCGTCCATGGGGCTGGGGACCGCGTCCGGGGCCCTGGGGCTGGGGTGAGCGCCATGGTCCGGAGGGCTGGGGTCCGCACGGCTATCGGTGAGAGAACGCGCACCTGCGGCGCCCGCATTCGCCCCCGGGGGCCTGTCCGGCCATCGCCCGAATTGACGAAAGGCACGTGACGCGCCCCCTTCGCCCGCCCCTTGCCGCGCGCATGAGCCCCGGGGCTGGACAAACGCAGGCCTTTCGTGCGATGGAACGCGCCCCTTGTTTCAGGAGTTCGTCCCATGCGCCCCGGCCCCCGGTCCCGGATCCTCACCCGTCGTGCCCTTGGCGGCTGGCTGGCCAGCCTCGCGGCTGCGGCTGGCCTGCGCCCGGCTGCGGCGGAGGCCGCGGCTCAGGCCCCGTTGCCCGGCGAGTCCGTGCTGGGCGATCCCGGCCTGCGCGAGGCGGCGCTGCGCGGCGTGGCACGGCGGCTCGGCTGTGCCGATCCTCTGGCCGCAGCCGAGGCGCGGGCGACGCTCGGCCGTCTGGCCGGGACCGACCCGGAGGCAGCCTGTCTGGTGCGCATCTACCGCGCCTTCGATGCGCCTTCGGCGACGGTCTGGCAGGCCGACGGGGCAGGCGTCGCGACCGATACCCTCGCCCTGTTGCACGCCGCGATCCGCGACTGCCGGCCGGTGGCCTTCGGCTATACCGATCTCGCCGGGGCGCGGACCCACCGCCGGGTGCGGCCTCTGGCGCTTGCCTATCCGCCGCAGGGGATGAAGCTGCTGGCGTGGTGCGAGACGCGTCAGGCGTCGCGTCAGTTCTTCGTTCGGGCGATCTCGGGGCCGCAAGTGTGCACGGGCGGATTTCGCTCCGGGCGGCGGGCCCTTCTCGAACAGCTTGCAGCCGAGGCCGGTCCGGAGCCGAACTGGTCGTGAGCCATGAAAAAAGGCCGCCCCTTCGGGCGGCCTTTCTTTTCGGAACGGGCGGGCCGATCAGCCGGCCAGCGCCTTGTTCAGATATTCGTCGACCTTCTCGAGGTAGCCCATCGTGGTCAGCCACTTCTGGTCCGGCCCGACGAGGAGCGCGAGGTCCTTCGTCATGTGGCCGTCTTCCACCGCCTGAACGGTGACCTTCTCGAGCGTCAGCGCGAAGTTCATCAGCGCCGTGTTGTCGTCGAGCTTGGCGCGATGCTTCAGACCGCCGGTCCAGGCGAAGATCGACGCGATCGAGTTGGTCGAGGTCTCCTTGCCCTTCTGGTGCTCGCGGTAGTGACGCGTCACGGTGCCGTGGGCAGCCTCGGCCTCGACGGTCTTGCCATCGGGCGTCATCAGCACGGAGGTCATCAGCCCGAGCGAGCCGAAGCCCTGCGCGACGGTATCCGACTGCACGTCGCCGTCGTAGTTCTTGCACGCCCAGACGTAACCGCCCGACCACTTCAGCGACGAGGCGACCATGTCGTCGATCAGACGGTGCTCGTAGTGGATGCCGGCCTTCTTGAACTGCTCTTCGAATTCCTCGGCGTAAACCTTGGCGAACAGGTCCTTGAAGCGGCCGTCATAGGCCTTGAGGATGGTGTTCTTGGTCGACAGATAGACCGGAACGCCCCGCAGCAGGCCGTAGTTCAGCGAGGCGCGGGCGAAGTCCTCGATCGACTTGTCGAGGTTGTACATGCCCATCGCCACACCGGCGGCCGGCGCGTCGAACACGTCGTATTCCTGCACGGTGCCGTCTTCGCCCACGAACTTCATCGTGATCTTGCCCTTGCCGGGGAAGCGGAAGTCGGTGGCCTTGTACTGGTCGCCGAAGGCGTGACGGCCGACGATGATCGGCTTCGTCCAGTGCGGCACCAGACGCGGCACGTTCTTGCAGATGATCGGCTCGCGGAAGATCACGCCGCCGAGGATGTTGCGGATGGTGCCGTTGGGCGACTTCCACATCTTCTTCAGGCCGAATTCCTCGACGCGGGCTTCGTCGGGGGTGATGGTGGCGCATTTCACGCCCACGCCATACTGCTTGATGGCGTTCGCGGCGTCGATCGTCACCTGATCGTCGGTCGCATCGCGGTTCTCGATGCCGAGATCGTAATACTTCAGGTCGACGTCGAGGTAGGGAAGGATCAGCTTCTTCTTGATGAATTCCCAGATGATCCGGGTCATTTCGTCGCCGTCGAGCTCGACGACGGGGTTGGCTACCTTGATCTTGGTCATGGTCCCTCTCTCGGTTGGGTGACTCGTCGCCCGCGTCTTAGCGGATTTCGGACGGCGTTTCCAGATGTGTATGCGTTGGTATACTGCGCTTCGCGAGCGACGTGGCGGCGGCCCGCCTAGACCCCCTTGCCGCGAGCGGCGAACCAGGGCTCGACCCGGGCGCGCACCCGCGTCCACAGCCCCGGCAGGCCACGCGCGACCTTGGTGCCCACGCGCTCGTCAAGCTGGGGCAGGGTGACGTCATAGTCTATCCACGACCCGCCCCCGCCTTGCAGGTTCAGCAGCACCGGCTGCACCCGGTCGAGCGATTTCGCGAAGATCGCGGTCGGGGTTTCGGCGGCCTCGAATTCGCGCCAGGTGGCAAGCAGATCGGCCGCCAGATCCTCGGGCAACAGGCCAAAGATGCGTTCGGCGGCGCGGGCCTCGGCGGCCTGCACGGCGGCGCTGTCATGGGCGGTGCCGCCCTGCGCATGGATCGGCACGTCGCCGACGTCGATTTCCACGATGTCATGAACCAGCAGCATCCGCACCGCGCGCATCGCATCGACGCCGGGCCCGGCCTGATCGGCCAGCACCACGGCGTAAAGCGCCAGCGTCCAGCTGTGCTCTGCCGAGTTCTCGGGCCGCGACAGATCGGCGAGCGGCGTCGCGCGATAGACCGATTTCAGCTTCTCGATTTCGGCGAGAAAGTCGAGCTGACGGGTGACGCGGGCAGTATCGGCATCGGGCTCAGTCATGCCCACCGTCCCGTCCGGAATCGGGCGCCATCGCCTGCGCCATCCGCTCGTCGAGGAACCTGCGTCCGCGCCCGGCGGCCAGCATCAGCCGGCACGAGCTGAGAAACGCTTCCTGCATCGAGGGTGACAGCACGCCGATCGCCTTGCCGACCTCCAGATAAAGCCGGTCGTCGCCGGTTCTCTCCATCGCGGCCAGCGTATCGGCGGCCAGCTTGTCGGCAAGGTCCTCGGTCAGGGACATTTCAGCGCGATCCTTCCGTCAGGCGGCGACGCACATAGCCCTGAACGCTGTCGATCATCGGCTTCATGTGGGCCTCATCGTCCTTGAAGAAGTGATCGGCGCCCTCGATTTCCTCGTGGCTGATGGTGATGCCCTTCTGCTCGCGCAGCTTCGACACCAGTGTCGAGGTGTCCTTGGGCGGTGCGATCCGGTCGGCCGAGCCGTTGATGATCAGACCCGAGGAGGGGCAGGGCGCGAGGAAGCTGAAATCATACATGTTCGCCGGCGGCGCGACCGAGACGAAGCCGGTGATCTCGGGGCGGCGCATCAGCAGCTGCATCCCGATCCAGGCGCCGAAGCTGAACCCCGCGACCCAGCAATGCTTCGAGTTCGGGTTCATCGCCTGCAGGTAATCGAGCGCCGAGGCGGCATCCGACAGCTCGCCGATGCCTTCGTCATATTCGCCCTGCGACCGGCCGACGCCGCGGAAGTTGAACCGCAGCACCGTGAAGCCGATCTTGTGGAAGGCGTAATGCAGATTGTAGACGACGCGATTGTTCATCGTGCCGCCGAACTTGGGATCGGGGTGCAGGATAATCGCGATGGGCGCGTCGGGCATCGCCTGCGGGTGATAACGGCCCTCGAGACGACCTTCGGGACCGGGGAAAATGACTTCGGGCATCTTTTCTCGCGTAACTGTTCGTCTGACCGGAGCCCCCGCCGCTTGCTTGACGCAACCGGCGCGACACCCTAGGACGAAGACTGACCGGCAACAGGCCGGAGACATGGGTTCGAGTTAAGCGGCCCGGGGCGCGGCGTCAATGCAGGCAGCGCGTTTCGCGTCGGATTTAGCGGCGTCTCCGGCGGTGGCCGGGTGCCGGATCGGAGAGTGGACATGAAGCTTTCGACGAAGGGCCGATACGCGATGGTTGCTCTGGTCGATCTGGCGACCGTGCGCGAGGGGCAGATGACCTCGCTTGCCGAGATATCGAAACGGCAGGACATTTCGCTGCCCTATCTCGAACAGCTCTTCGTGCGGCTGCGCCGGGCGGGGCTGGTGGTGTCGGTGCGCGGCCCGGGCGGCGGCTACCGTCTGGCGCGCACCCCGGCCGAGATCCGCATCTCGGACGTGTTCGAGGCGGTCGACGAGACGGTCTCGGCGCTGCATGTGGGGGCGGGGGCGTCGGGTGGCATCTCGGGCAGCCGGGCGCAGTCGCTGGCGAACCGGCTGTGGGAAAGCCTCTCGGCACAGGTCTATGTCTTCTTGCACAACACGACGCTCGCCGATGTGGTCGGCAACGGGCTGAAACCCTGCCCGGCGGTGCCCTCGCTGTTCTCCGTCGTCGACGAGTGATCCGCGGCGCCGGACCCCGGGGTGGGGCCGGGCGCGTATCGGATCGGCGGGCTGAAATGCGGCGCGCCCGCGCCATGACCGGCGGGACGCGCGCGGGAGTGGGTTCATGAAACGACTGTATCTCGACTGGAATGCCACGGCGCCCCTGCGGCCCGAGGCCCGCGCGGCGATGGCCGATGCGATGGATGTGCTGGGCAATCCGTCCTCGGTCCATGCCGAGGGACGGGCGGCGCGCGCGCTGATCGAACGTGCGCGGGCGCAGATCCTTGCCGCGCTCGGGGCCGAGGGGCAGGATCTGGTGTTCACCTCGGGCTCGACCGAGGCTTCGGCGCTGGCGCTCGCCGGGCGCGATCTGCGCTGCGCCGAGGTCGAGCATGACGCGATCAAGGCCTGGTGCCGGCCCGATCTGCCGGTCGACGGTTACGGCCGGGTGACGGTCGACGATCCGGCCCGCACCGCGCTGCAACTCGCCAATCCCGAGACCGGGGTGATCCAGGATCTGCCCGAGGGGCTTGCCGTCACCGACCTTACGCAGGGCTTCGGCAAGATCCCCTTCGCCTTCAACTGGACGGGGGCGCGGGCGGGGATCGTCTCGGCGCACAAGCTGGGCGGCCCGAAGGGGATCGGTGCGCTGGTGCTGCGTCAGGGCGATGAGGTCGCGGCGCGGATGCGCGGCGGCGGACAAGAGATGGGACGCCGCGCCGGAACCGAAAATCTGATCGGAATCGCAGGCTTCGGAGCCGCCGCCGAGGCCGCCGCGCGCGACCTCGCGGAGGGGGTCTGGGAAAAAGTTGACGAAATTAGAAATATTCTAAAATCATCTCTGGAAGCGAGTGGCGAGACGCTCTATTTTCCGGGAAGCGAGACAGCGAAAGATCAGGCAGGCATCGCGGCGACGGCCGCGCCGAAGATGCTCCCCAACACGCTGTCGGTGATCGCTCCGGGCTGGAAGGGCGAGACGCAGGTGATGCGGATGGACCTTCTGGGATATGCGGTGTCGGCAGGTTCGGCCTGTTCGTCGGGCAAGGTCCGCGCCAGCCATGTGCTGACGGCGATGGGCTGGCCCGAGGATCAGGCGGGATGCGCACTGCGGGTCTCGATCGGGCCGGGAGTCGGGAAAGACGACGTTCTGCGCTTTGCCGAAGGGTGGCTGGGCGCACTCAGGAAACACCGCGCAAGACACTGACGCGGAAAGGAAAGACGGCTTTGGCAGAAGAACTCGACATCCGGGAAGGCGTGGACCGCGAGACCATCGAGACGGTCCGCAACATGGGCTCGTACAAATACGGCTGGGATACCGAGATCGAGATGGACCTCGCGCCCAAGGGGCTGAACGAGGACATCGTGCGGCTGATCTCGGCGAAGAACCACGAGCCGGAATGGATGCTGGAGTGGCGGCTGAAGGCCTATCAGCGCTGGCTGACGATGACCGCGCCGACCTGGCCGTTGCTGAAGCTGCCCGAGATCGACTTTCAGGACATCTATTACTACGCGCGCCCCAAGAGCATGGAGACCCGGCCGAAGTCGCTCGACGAGGTCGATCCGAAGCTGCTGGCGACCTATGAGAAGCTTGGCATTCCGCTGAAGGAGCAGATGCTTCTGGCCGGTGTCGAAACACCCGAGGGCGAGGCGCCGGAAGGCGAGCGTCGTCAGGTCGCCGTCGATGCGGTGTTCGACTCCGTCTCCGTCGGCACGACCTTCCGCGAGAGCCTGGCGAAGGCCGGGGTGATCTTCTGCTCGATCTCCGAGGCGATCCGCGAACATCCCGAGCTGGTGAAGAAATACCTCGGTTCCGTGGTGCCGCAGACCGACAACTTCTATTCGGCGCTCAATGCCGCGGTGTTCTCGGACGGGTCGTTCGTCTACGTGCCGCCGGGGGTGAAATGCCCGATGGAGCTGTCGACCTACTTCCGCATCAACGCCGAGAACACCGGGCAGTTCGAGCGCACGCTGATCGTGTGCGACAAGGGCGCCTATGTCAGCTATCTCGAAGGCTGCACCGCACCGAAGCGCGACACCGCGCAGCTTCACGCCGCCGTGGTCGAGATCGTCATCGAGGAAGATGCCGAGGTCAAATATTCGACCGTGCAGAACTGGTTCCCCGGCGACGAGGACGGCAAGGGCGGGATCTACAACTTCGTCACCAAGCGCGCGGATTGCCGCGGCGACCGCGCCAAGGTGATGTGGACCCAGGTCGAGACCGGCTCGGCGATCACCTGGAAATATCCGTCCTGCATCCTGCGCGGCAACGAAAGCCAGGGCGAGTTCTACTCGATCGCCATCGCCAACAACATGCAGCAGGCCGATACCGGCACCAAGATGATCCATCTGGGCAAGAACACGCGCTCGCGCATCGTGTCGAAGGGGATCTCGGCGGGCAAGGCGCAGAACACCTATCGCGGCCTCGTCTCGATCCATCCGAAGGCGGTGGACAGCCGCAATTACACCCAGTGCGACAGCCTGCTGATCGGCGACAAATGCGGCGCGCATACCGTCCCCTACATCGAGGTGAAGAACAACTCGAGCCGGGTCGAGCACGAGGCCACCACCTCGAAGGTCGATGACGAGCAGCTGTTCTATTGCCGTTCGCGCGGCATGGACGAGGAAGAGGCGGTGGCGCTGGTCGTCAACGGCTTCTGCCGCGAGGTGCTGCAGGCGTTGCCGATGGAATTCGCCATGGAGGCGCAGAGCCTCGTCGCGATTTCGCTCGAAGGCTCGGTCGGCTGAGCATGGCGGCCGAGGGGGCATATCCCGCGCCGGGCGCGGAAGGGGCGGCGATGCCGGCCCCGATGCCCGCTCCGGCGATGTCGGGGGGCGCTCCCGCTTCCGCGGCGGGCGGCCCCATGCCGAAAGCCGATGTGGCGCCGAAGCTGACCTTCCCCGAAGCCGAGGCGGATGCGCTGCGCGCGGCCTATGCCGAGGCGGATGTCATCCTCGAATACGGCTCGGGCGGCTCGACCGAACTGGCCGCGCGGATGCCCGGAAAGACCGTGTTCTCGGTCGAGAACAACGCCGGCTGGCTGCGCGGCATGAAGCGCTGGTTCGAGGCGCATCCGCCCGAAGCCGCGCTGACGCTGCATTACGCCGAGACCGGCAATTGCGGCGACTGGGGCTTTCCGCGC
Source organism: Paenirhodobacter enshiensis (assembly GCF_000740785.1). Lineage (GTDB taxonomy): Bacteria > Pseudomonadota > Alphaproteobacteria > Rhodobacterales > Rhodobacteraceae > Rhodobacter > Rhodobacter enshiensis. The sequence goes on from NZ_JFZB01000045.1 coordinate 29,199, forward strand.
AACGCACGCCGGTTCCGGATCTGGCCGCTTTACGCCACCTCGGTCTGGGATCTGCCGGGCTTCGTGCATCCGGACGTCGTGCTGATCGACGGCCGCTTCCGCGCCGCCTGCTTCCTGACCACGCTGTTCCGGATCAGCCGTCCGGTGACCGTCCTGTGGGACGATTACGCGGGCCGCGACAGCTATCACGAGATCGAACAATTCTGCCCGCCCACGGGCATGATCGGCCGCATGGCCGTTTTCAACGCCGAGCCGACGCCGATACCGGCCGAGAAGCTGGGGCTCATCCTCACGACCTATCTGCGCCCCGAATGACGCGCGGAGGAAAGGACAAGATGCTGGAAATCAGGAACCTGCACGTCAAGCTGGAAGACCAGGACAAGGTCATCCTCAAGGGGCTCGATCTGACGGTGGAGTCGGGCTCGGTCCATGCGATCATGGGGCCGAACGGCTCGGGCAAGTCGACGCTGTCCTATGTGCTGTCGGGCCGCGACGGATATGAGGTCACCGATGGTTCGGCCGTTCTCGACGGTCAGGAGCTTCTGGACATGGAACCCGAGGCGCGCGCCGCCGCGGGTCTGTTCCTTGCCTTCCAGTATCCGGTCGAGATCCCCGGCGTGGGCAACATGACCTTCCTGCGCACCGCGGTGAACGCGCAGCGCAAGGCGCGCGGCGAGGAAGAGCTGTCCTCGACCGACTTCCTCAAGGAAATCCGTGCCAAGGCCAAGGCGCTGAAGATCGACGCCGAGATGCTGAAGCGTCCGGTCAACGTCGGCTTCTCGGGCGGCGAGAAGAAGCGCAACGAGATCCTCCAGATGGCGATGCTGGAGCCGAAGATGTGCATCCTCGACGAGACCGACTCGGGCCTCGACGTCGATGCGATGCGTCTGGTGGCGGATGGCGTGAACGCGCTGCGCTCGCCCGAGCGGTCGTTCATCGTCATCACCCACTATCAGCGGCTTCTCGACCATATCAAGCCGGACGTGGTGCATATCATGGCCGACGGCCGCATCCTGCAGACCGGCGGGCCGGAACTGGCGCTGGAAGTCGAGAAGAACGGCTACGCCGACATCCTCAAGGCGCATGGCATCGTCGCGGAGGAGGCATGATGGCCACACTCGACAAGGCGACGGCCCTCGATGCGCGACTGGCGCGTCTGAGCGTGCCGGCGGGCGGTTTCGCCGCCAAAGCCCGGCGCGAGGCGCTGGAGCGGCTGAGCGCGGCAGGCTTTCCCGGCCGGCGCGATGAATACTGGCGCTGGACCAATCCGACGGCCTTCGCCGCCCCGGAGCCCGCGCGCGCCGAGGTTCCGGCCGCGCAGCCCGAGATGTTCGACGGCTTCGGCCGGATCCGTCTGGTGTTCACCGATGGCGTCTTCGATGCCGCGGCCTCGGACGCGCTGAGCGGCGAAGAGGGGATCGAGATCACCCGCCTCGCCGAGGCGCCGGATGTGAACTGGGCCGCGTCGGTTTACGGAACGCTTGAGGCCGCAGGTCAGGTGCCGGTCCTGCGTCCCTTCGCCACGCTGAACACCGTGGCGGCGACGGACGGTCTGCTGATCCGCGTCACCGGCCGCGTCAAACGCCCGGTGAACGTGATTTATCGCCATAAATCAGAAGTTTCCGACCCGATCTTGCATCACGTGATCCGGCTGGAGCCGGGCGCCGAGATGACGCTGCTGGAGAACGGGCCTTCGGGCGCGCGCTTCAACAAGGTGATCGAGGTCGAAGTCGCCGAGGGCGCGCGCTTCCACCACATCCGCGCTCAGGGCCCCGACCACAAGCGTCAGGCGATCACCCATATCTTCGCGCGCATCGCCGAAGGTGCGCTGTTCAAGAGCTTCACCCTCACCGTCAACGGCCGGCTGACGCGCAACGAATGCGTGCTGTGGCTGGATGGCGACAACGCGGTCGCCCATGTGGCGGGCGCGGCGCTTGGCGATGGGGCGGATGGCGGGTTCCATCACGACGATACGGTCTTCGTCACCCATGACGCGCTCAACGGCGAAAGCCGGCAGGTGTTCAAGAAGGTGCTGAAGAACGCCGCCGTCGGCGTATTCCAGGGCAAGATTCTGGTGAAACCCGGCGCGCAGAAGACCGATGGCTATCAGATCAGCCAGTCGCTGCTTCTCGACGCGGCGAGCCAGTTCCTCGGCAAGCCGGAACTCGAGATCTATGCCGATGACGTGAAATGTTCGCATGGCTCGACCACCGGCGCGATCGACCCGACGGCGCTTTATTACCTGCGCTCGCGCGGCGTGCCGCTGGAAGAGGCGAAATCGCTTCTGGTGCTGTCCTTCCTCGCCGATGCCATCGACGAGATCGAGGATCCGGCGCTGAAGGACGAGATCGTCGCCCGGCTCGAAGCCTGGCTCGCGACGCATCGCGGCTGAAGATCCCTGCCGCCTGCGGGCGGCGCAAGCCCTTTGCCGTCCTCTGGCGGCGGGCCAACCTTTGCCGCCCTTCGGCGGTTTACTACCTTGCCGCCTCCGGGTGCCGGGGGCGGCTTTGAAATGAAGAGGCACAGATGACCTTCTCCGACCTTCGGCTGCTGATCCTGCGCAGCTTTACCCAGCCTCGCGACGTGGCCCGGGTGCTGATCGCGCTTCGGCTGCCGGCTCAGGCGCGCTGGACCGCGCTTTGTCTGGTGATGGTGCTGTCCTCGGTGCTGAGCCTGCTCGTAGAGCTGGTGATGCGCGGCGTGACCGGCGAGGCGGGCGAGGCGACCCCGGTCTCGACGATCCTGGTGATGACGGCGGTGCAGGGGGCGCTGATCCTCTACGGTGCCGCGGCGATGACGGTGCTCGGCCGGCAGGCCGGCGGGCAGGGGACCTTCGCCGAGGCGATGGTTCTGGTCAGCTGGGCCGAGTTCATCCTGATCCTCGGTCAATGCGTGCAGTTCGTGCTGATGCTGGTGGTGCCGCAGCTGACGATGATCGGGGCGGCGGCGCTGATCGCGCTGCTGTTCTACCTGCTGACGCAGTTCACCGCGGCGCTGCACGGCTTCACCAGCCTGATCAAGGTCGCGATGGCGGTGATCGCGGTGTTCTTCGGCACGGCGATGATCGCGGGAATGATATTTGTGTCGCTCGGCCTCGTGCCGGCGCAGATCTGAGAGGTGCGCCATGTATGACGTCCAAGAAGTCCGCAAGGACTTTCCGATCCTCGGCCGCAAGGTCAACGGCAAGCCGCTGGTTTACCTCGACAACGGCGCCTCGGCGCAGAAGCCGCGGGCGGTGATCGACGCGATCACCCAGTTCTACGAAAACGATTACGCCAACGTTCACCGCGGCCTGCATTACCTGTCGACCGTCGCGACCGAGCGTTACGAAGATGTCCGCCACAAGGTCGCGCGCTTTCTGAACGCCGGGTCCTCGGACGAGATCGTGTTCTGCACCGGCTCCACCGAGGCGATCAATCTGGTCAGCTATGCCTGGGCCGCGCCGCGGTTGCAGCCGGGCGACGAGATCGTGCTGAGCGTTCTCGAACATCACGCCAATATCGTGCCCTGGCATTTCCTGCGCGAGCGTCAGGGCGTGGTGCTGAAATGGGTGGACCCCGAGGCGGACGGCAGCCTCGATCCGCAGAAGATGATCGACGCGATCGGGCCGAAGACGAAGCTCGTCGCCGTCACCCATATGTCGAACGTTCTGGGCACCCATGTCGACGTCAAGGCGATCACCGAGGGCGCCCATGCGAAGGGTGTGCCGGTGCTGGTCGACGGCTCGCAGGGCGCGGTTCACATGCGCGTCGACGTGCAGGACATCGGCTGCGATTTCTACGCGATCACCGGTCACAAGCTTTACGGCCCCTCGGGGTCGGGGGCGATCTACATCCGTTCCGAGCGTCAGGCCGAGATGCGCCCCTTCCTCGGCGGGGGCGACATGATCGACACGGTGACGCGCGAGACCGTCACTTGGGCCCATCCACCGCTGAAGTTCGAGGCCGGCACCCCCGGCATCGTGCAGCAGGTGGGGCTGGGCGTCGCGCTCGATTACCTGACCGGGCTCGGGATGGAGAACATCGCCGCCCACGAAGCCGACCTGCGCGATTACGCGCAGGCGCGGCTGGACGGGTTGAACTGGCTCGATGTGCAGGGCCATGCTCCGGGCAAGGGGGCGATCTTCTCGATGACCATGCGCGGCGCCGGCCATCCGCATGACATGTCGACGATTCTCGACAAATGCGGGGTGGCGGTGCGGGCCGGCACACATTGCGCTATGCCGCTGTTGTCGCATTACGGGCTGACCGCGACGGCGCGGGCGTCTTTCGCGCTCTACAACACCCGCGACGAGGTCGACCGGCTGATCGAGGCGCTGGAACTGTGCCACGAGCTTCTGGGCTGAGAGGGCCGGTTGCGCCAGCCGGGTGCGATTGCCCGTTGCGGCGGCTGACAGGATCGTCTATTCAGTCGCCGTGACGCACTCGTAGCTCAGCTGGATAGAGCGCTGCCCTCCGAAGGCAGAGGTCGCGCGTTCGAATCGCGCCGAGTGCACCATATTCCCAATGACTTAGCATTTCGCCATTCTGGCATGTGCCAAGAAACTGCTTGGAAACCCCCGAAATCACGCTCGATTCATGGCTTCCGCTGTCGCTGCCTGGAATGCCGGCGAGTGATGGAAACAGACCTTCTCGAGAATGTCGACGGCCACGCCGAAGAAGGCGCTCTCATCGGCCAACGGGACACCGGCCTGCATCGCCCGGGTGATGGCGGTATGGCGCGGGGTGTGCGGCGTTGCCCCCTCGATCCCCGCGGCCTGACAGGCGCGCGCCCACGCCGGCTTGATGTCACCCACCCGGTCCCCGCGAAACTCGACTGCGAATCGTTGCCCGTGTGCCTGTAGGCGGCGCATGTGGCCGAGGAGCTTCGTCGGCATCGAACCGGCGTCTGACGCTTCTTCGTCACGCGGGCATCATCTGAGCGGCGGTAGAGCACGCCCTTGTCGCAGTCGATCCCGCCGCCCCGCGTGTGCAGTATGAACGCCAGCCCGAGGACCGCATCCTTGCGCGTGCCGGTGTAGAGGCCGATCAGGATGAAGTAGGCGAGGTGGCGCGATTGCGGTGGTCAGGGCCCGCGCATAGTCAGCCGGGGTCTGGTAGCCAAGGCTGAATGCGGACGCTCGGTGTTGTAACCGGCAGCCCCGGCGGCGATCAGATGGCGCGCATGAGCCAGGTTACGGAACATGGTCTCGTTGAGCAGCTCGTCCCGCATCCTGCCGTTGAAGCTCTCGACGAAACCGTGTCTCGCATGGGCTTACCCGGCGCGATGCTGAGCCATTGCGGCGCCATCGGTTCGAGTCGAATGGCGAATGAAGCGCCGCCCGCAGGCCAACTGGTCATGCACGAAGTCGAGCGACCAGCGCGCATTGGCCCGCGCCTCGATCAGGATCGGGGCCCTTGTGCCGATGGCTTTGCGTTTACGCACTGTTAATCATTCCTCCCGGTAAAGCCGGTAGATGCGATTGCTTCCCGACACCTCGCCCTCCCGCCTGAGCAGGACGAAGCGCCGCCGGTAGCCGAACCTGCGCCTCTCATTGGCCAGATCCCGCAGCCGACCGCGCAGAGCCGTGCCCGGCGCACGCTGCGACTGGTAGCGAACCATCTTGCGATCCGCCCCGGCAATCTCGCACGCCTGCCGCTCCGACAGCCCGAGATGGGCCTTCAGATGCGCGACAGCTTCGCGCCTCACGGCGGGCGTCACCGTTCGGGCATTCCCCGAACCGATGGCGGACCGCCCTCACTTTGGACAGCAGTTCCTTCATCGCGGCCATGTCGAGCATCCGCTCGTCCGCGAGCCTCGTTCGCTTCATTGTCCGTCCTCTGGTTGGGCCGGGCTCTAATCGACGTGGGGGAAAAAATCTCGGGGCAGGTCAAACCATATTGGGTGCACCAAAGGCGGCATGAACACCAAGTTGCACGCCGTAGCCGATGCCACGGGGCGCCTGATCGGGTTCTTCATGTCCGCGGGCCAAGTCAGTGATTACACCGGCGCGGCGGCGCTGCGGGGCAGTCTGCCGAAGACGGATTGGCTGCTGGCGACAGGGGCTATGACGCTGACTGGTTCAGAGAATCGTTCAAAGACAAGGGTATAAATGTCTCAATCCCCGGCCGTAAGTCCCGCAAGAAGGCGGCAAAATACGACAAGCGGCGCTACAAACGCCGCAACCGCATCGAGATCATGTTCGGCCGCCTGAAGGATTGGCGGCGGGTCGCGACCCGATACGACCGCTGTCCAGAGACATGCTTCTCCGCCATCCTGCTCGCCGCAACCGTCTTGTTCTGGCTGTGATCCACAACGAGTCCTGAGCCTAGCGCTGTCAGGGGCCCTTAGCTGTTCTCCCACGGCTTTCTCGACCTTCGCGAGGAAGACCTTGGTCGGCGACCTCGATGCGGTTTTCTATTGCCAGCCCCATCATGGTGGAGAGGACGCCGGCAACAGTTGGGCTACCGCCATAGTCCTTCGAGAAGTCCTCTATTGCAGCGGTCATTTGCGGGCTTTCATAGCGGTCTGGGTTCACCTCAGGGCAGCCATGTTCAACCAGTGCATTCTGAACCGCGATAAATGAGACCTAATCGGCAGCGAATGCTGTCCGCTGACATGGCGGCAACAACAAAAACCACTGAAACAAAACGAAACATCTGAAATCTCCTGTGCCCTGTAGCAGAAACGCAACGGGGCCTTTTGTATCCTTCAAGGAGTCGTGACCATGACCGATACCAGTTGATCCCCGCGTGTGCGGGGAACGGATTTTGACAGCACGGCACTGCACACACAATGTCGGTTGATCCCCGCGTGTGCGGGGAACGGGAGACCCACCGCCATAGGGGGTTCGATTTTTTCGGTTGATCCCCGCGTGTGCGGGGAACGGGCTCATAAACGGCTGCGTCGGGCCGGCCATACCGGTTGATCCCCGCGTGTGCGGGGAACGGATCGCCTCGCGGCCGGTCACCTCGACGGTGAACGGTTGATCCCCGCGTGTGCGGGGAACGGGACCCAGATGACTAGCTACTTCAAGATCACCGCGGTTGATCCCCGCGTGTGCGGGGAACGGAGTGCCTTTCGTGTCTCTCTATATCGTCAACTCGGTTGATCCCCGCGTGTGCGGGGAACGGAGCCCCTTGTCTACACAGGCAGGGGGCTTTCTCGGTTGATCCCCGCGTGTGCGGGGAACGGGAGAGATAACAACGATTGCCCTCTTGGAGACACGGTTGATCCCCGCGTGTGCGGGGAACGGGTTTGAAGTGTCCAGATGTCTGGTCTCCGATGCGGTTGATCCCCGCGTGTGCGGGGAACGGGGTGCCCTAGTAGGACAGGGCCTCAAGCCCATCGGTTGATCCCCGCGTGTGCGGGGAACGGCAGCTGATCGGCGGCGCGTTCGACGTCTCGGGCGGTTGATCCCCGCGTGTGCGGGGAACGGTTACTATGAACCTATCTAAGTTACCCAGTGACCGGTTGATCCCCGCGTGTGCGGGGAACGGTTAAGAGTCCTTTCTAAGTATCGCGTAAGCCTCGGTTGATCCCCGCGTGTGCGGGGAACGGT
>NZ_JFZB01000046.1 GCF_000740785.1 Paenirhodobacter enshiensis
CTTGCCGTCGATGATCCGTGCGCTCATGCCGGCACCTGCAACCGCGACGCCGCGACCGAGATCGCGTGCCACAGCGAGCCCGCCGAGGACCGCATCCCCAGGATCGCCACCCGGTCCGCCGCGCGGCGGATGACGAAGACCGACATATGCTCAAGCCCGGTGCGCGTGGCGGACCCCGGCCCGAAGGCGCCGAGATCGACATTCACCAGCCGTTCGAGCAGCGCCTCGATGGGCGCGGCACCCTCAGTCGAGGCGATCTCGACCGCGACCCAGCCATCGGTCTGCTCGCTCACCGCGCAGCCCGGCGCATGGGCCTTCACGTCGCGGGCGAAGTCTTCCTCGGCGCGGCCCTCGGCCTCGATCATCCACTGGCCGGGGCCGGTCCAGAAGGCCGAGACCCCCTGCCCCGCCACCCAGTGGCCGGGTTCGGGCAGGCGCAGCCCGAACGGCAGCGGCTGCGCGCCGTCGCGGCCGAGAACCGCCACAGACGCCAGCGCCAGCCCGGCGTTTTCGCGCAGACTCACTGCGCCATGATGCTCGATGCGCGGCTCGGCGGCGCCAAGAGCGGTGAGTGCGGTCAGCTCAGACACGGACGCGTCCTCCTTCAGGGTCGACGAAATGGGGCGAGACGACGCGCAGGCGCACGTGCTGCCCTTCGAGCGGGTTGGCGGCGATGACCACCTCGCCGAGGCGCCTGGCCCCATCGGCGAGGAAGCCGAGCCCGATGGAACAGCCGACATGCGGCGAATGGCAGGCCGAGGTGATCCAGCCCTGATCGCTCCAGGTGTCCTGCGCCTCGCCGTCGCGGAACAGATGCGAGCCCGCGACCACCTTGTCGGCGGGATCGACCGGCTGCAGCCCGACGAGGATGCGGGTCTCCTCGACCAGCGCCTCGCGGCGCGACAGGACCGCACCGATGGAGTCCTTCTTGCTGGACACGAACTTGCCGAGGCCCAGCATCTGCGCCGTGGTCTGGCCGTTCAGCTCGTTGCCGGCGGGATGGCCCTTTTCGATGCGCAGCACGCCGAGCGCCTCGGTGCCGTAGGGCGTCGCGCCGAGATCCGCGCCCACCTCGACCAGCTTCGCCATCAGCGCATCGCCGTAGCGCGCCGGAACCGCAATCTCATAGGCGAGCTCGCCCGAGAACGAGATGCGGAACAGCCGCGCCCGCAGCCCGCCGCAGATCGTCAGCTCGGAACAGGCCATGAAGGGGAATGCCTCGTTCGACAGATCGAAACCGTCGACGACGCGCTCCAGCAGCGCCCGCGCCTTGGGCCCCGCGACCGAGAACTGCGCCCAGGCGTCGGTCGTGGAGATCAGCTGCACCTCGAGATCGGGCCAGAGGCACTGACGGCAGAACTCCATGTGACGGAAGATCGTGCCGGCGTGCGCGGTGGTGGTGGTGACGACGTAATGATCGTCGCTCAGCCGCGCGCAGGTGCCGTCGTCCCAGGCGAACCCGTCTTCGCGCAGCATCAGACCGTAACGGACCATGCCGACCTTCAGCGTGCCCATCATGTTGGCATAGACGCGGTTGAGGAACTCGCCCGCGTCGCGGCCCTGCACGTCGACCTTGCCGAGCGTGGTGACGTCGCAGATGCCGACACCCTTGCGGGTCGCGGTGACTTCGCGGTCGACGGTCTCGCGCCAGGTGGTCTCGCCCGGACGCGGGAAGTATTGCGCGCGCATCCACTGGCCGACCTCGACGAAGACCGCGCCTTGCGACGCCGCCCAGTGATGCGAGGGCGTCAGGCGGCGCGGCCGGAACGTCGGGCCGGTATCGCCACCGCCGAGCACCGAGAGCGCGACGCCGGTATAGGGCGGGCGGAAGATCGTGGTGCCGGTTTCCGGGATGGTCTTGCCGGTCATCTCGGCCATCACGGCGAGCGCGGTGACATTCGCGGTCTTGCCCTGATCCGTCGCCATGCCGAGCGTGGTCCAGCGCTTCAGATGCTCGACCGGACGCATGTTCTCCTGATGGGCGAGCTTGATGTCCTTGACGGTGACGTCGTTCTGGAAATCGACCCAGGCGCGGCCCTTGCCGGGAACGTGCCAAAGGGGCGTCAGCGCCTGCGCGCCGTCCTCGGCCGCCGGAAGATCGGGCTGCGTCGCACTGATACCGAGGTCCGCCAGAGCCGCCATCGCCACCCGCGCGCCAGAGGCAAGCGCGGCCGCGGTGCTGCCCTCGCCCGCCGCGGCGCCCGCGACGGCAAGACCCGGAGGACCGCCCTGCGGCGCCGCGACGAAGGCCTGAAGCGCCTCGTTCCACACCGGCCGGCCGCGATGATGCGAGGCGAGGTGCAGGTTCGGGTTCCAGCCCCCCGAAACGCCGAGCGCACCGGCCTCGATCCAGGTGGTGGTGCCCTCGCGGGTCACGGCGATGCGCTTGAGCCCGAGGCGGCCGCGGCTGTCGCTGACGGTGGCGCCCGCGAACAGCGGATAGGCGCCGAGGGCCTTCGCGCCCGGACGGCTGTCGATCACCCCCGCGACCTCGACGCCCTTCGCCAAGAGATCGATCGCCGTGCGGTGGCCGTCGTCATTGTTGGTGAAGATGGCGATGCGGTCGGCCGGGGCGGCGGCGTAGCGGTTGGCATAGGCGCGCAGCGCACCCGCCAGCATGATGCCGGGCCGGTCGTTGTTCGAGAAGGGGATATGACGCTCGGTCGCGCCGGCGGCGAGCACGATGCGCCGCGCCGAGATGCGCCACAGCGTCTGGCGCACCTGCCCCGCGATGGGCGCCTTGAGGTGATCCGAGACCCGCTCGACCGCGCCATAGATGCCATGATCGAAGGCGCCCCAGACGGTGGTGCGCGGCATGATCCGCACATTCGGCAGCGCGGCGAGTTCGGCCTCGGTCCGCGCCACCCAGTCGGTCGCCGGCGCATCGGCAAGCGTGTGGCTTTCGGACAGAAGACGCCCGCCGAGGCGGAAATCCTCATCCGCGAGGATGACCTTCGCGCCCGCCCGCCCGGCGGTCAGCGCCGCCGCGAGGCCCGCCGCGCCCGCGCCGATCACCAGCACGTCGCAATGCAGGAAACCCTTGTCGTAGCTGTCGGGATCGGGCTGCATCGACAGGCTGCCGAGGCCCGCCGCCTTGCGGATCATCGGCTCGTAGAGCTTTTCCCAGAACGCCTTCGGCCACATGAAGGTCTTGTAGTAGAACCCGGCCGCGAAGAACGGCGAGAGCAGATCGTTCACCGCCAGAAGATCGCAAGACAGCGGCCCGCGGTGGTTCTGGCTGCGCGCGACGAGCCCGTCATAAAGCTCGGCCACGGTGGCGCGGGTGTTCGGCTCCTGCCGGGCGCCTTCGCGCAGTTCGACGAGGGCGTTCGGTTCCTCCGACCCGGCCGAGAACACGCCGCGCGGGCGGTGATACTTGAACGAGCGCCCGACCAGCCGCACCCCGTTCGCCATCAGCGCCGAGGCCAGCGTGTCGCCCGGATGGCCGGTGTAGCTTTTGCCGTCGAAGCTGAAGCTGAGCGCCTTGCTGCGGTCGATCAGACCGCCGGAGAGACGGGTCATGCCGCACCTCCCTTCCGTTTGTCATCGAGGGATTTCAGCGCCACGTCGCGGGCAAGTTCGGCGCCGAGGATCTCGTGGGTGGAGATGTTGCGCGTCACGATCAGCCAGGACCGGTCGCCCTGTTCGTGAAACCACAGCTCGCGGTGAACGCCGGTCGGGTTGTCGCGCAGATAGGCATATTCGTAGAAGGCGCGCGGTGCGCCCTCGGCCATGCCATCGGGACGCTCGATCAGCGAGGCATCGCCGAGATAGACGAATTCCTGTGCGTCGCGCAGGCCCAGAAGAGGATGGGGGATCAGCATCTTGTCGCCTCAGTGCAGGTTCGGGGTGGCGCCGACACCCTTTTCGTCGATGACATGGCCGCTCTCGAACCGGTCGAGGCGCATCAGCCGCGCCACGTCGTGCGAGCGGTCGGTGGCGAGCAGATGGGCGAAGCAATAGCCCGAGGCCGGCGTCGCCTTGAACCCGCCGTAGCACCAGCCGGCGTTGAGATAGAGACCCTCGACCGGGGTGCGGTCGATGATCGGCGAGCCGTCCATCGACATGTCCATGATGCCGCCCCAGGCGCGCAGCAGCCGCGCGCGCCCGATCATCGGCATCAGCGCCATGCCGCCCTCGGCCACGTCCTCGATCACCGGCAGGTTGCCGCGTTGGGCGTAGCTGTTGTAGCCGTCGATGTCGCCGCCGAAGACCAGACCGCCCTTGTCGGACTGGCTGACGTAGAAATGCCCGGCGCCGAAGGTTATGACGCCCGGAATGACCGGCTTCAGCCCTTCGGAGACGAAGGCCTGAAGGACGTGGCTTTCGATCGGCAGGCGCATCCCCGCCATCGCCATGACCTTGCCCGACATGCCGGCCACCGCGACGCCGACCTTCTTCGCGCCGATATAGCCGCGCGAGGTCTCAAGCCCGCGGATCTTGCCGTTCTCGATGCGGAAGCCGGTGACTTCGCAATTCTGGATCAGATCGACGCCGGCCTGATCGGCGCCGCGGGCATAGCCCCAGGCCACGCCGTCATGACGCGCGGTGCCGGCGCGGCGCTGCATCAGGCCGCCCTTGATCGGGAAGCGGGCGTTGTCGAAATTGAGGAAGGGGCAGATCTCGCGCACCTGATCGCGGCTCAGCAGTTCCGCATCGGCGCCGGCGAGCAGCATGGCATTGCCGCGCCGGCGATAGGCGTCGCGCTGGCCGTCGGTATGGATCAGGTTGATGATGCCGCGCTGGCTGACCATGGCGTTGAAGTTGAACGCCTGTTCCAGCCCCTCCCACAGCTTCATCGAGAATTCGTAGAACGGTTCGTTGCCCGGCAGCAGATAGTTCGAGCGGAAGATCGTGGTGTTGCGCCCGATGTTGCCCTGCCCGATCCAACCGCGTTCGACCAGCGCGATGCGGGCCTGCTTGAAGGTGTTGGCGAGGTAATAGGCGGTCGAAAGCCCGTGCCCGCCGCCGCCGACGATGATGTAATCATATTCGGGTTTCGGGTCGGGGTTTCGCCACAGCGGGCCCCAGCCGCGATGTCCGGTCAGCCCTTCGGCGATCACCCTGAGTGCAGAAAAACGCAACTGCAGATTCTCCCGTGCAAACGATCTGGAGAAAACACTAGCCCGGTTTCGCGCGGCACTATTTCCTGAAACGGACTGTTTCTTGCCTGTTTCAGACCTGCGCGCTAGTGTCGGATCATGGTCAGGACGGACGATATTCAGGACGGCGAAACGGCGCGCAGGATCGGCTTCATCCTGACGCCCGGTTATGCGCTGATGTCGCTGACCTCGGCGGTGGAACCGCTGCGCGCGGCCAATCTGCTGGCGGGGCGCACGCTTTACCGGATGCGGTTCTTCTCGCTGGAAGGCGGGTTCGTCGAATCGACGGCCGGGGGCGGGTTCGAGACCGAACCGCTCGACCGGATGGGGACGGAATTCGACATCGTCTTCGTCGTCGCCGGCGGCAACCCGCTGCAATATGTGCCCCCCCCTGCCCTCGCGCGCGGGCTGCGCCAGCTCGATGCGCGCAAGGTGCCGCTCGGCGGGATCTCGGGCGGCGGCGCGGTGCTCGCGCGGCTCGGTCTGATGGGGGGGCGGCGCTTCACCGTGCACTGGCTGCATATCGACGCGCTGAGCGAGGCCTTCGGCGATCTGCTGATCGAGCGCGCGCTTTACGTGATCGACCGCGACCGGTTCACCTGCGCGGGCGGCGTCGCGGCGATGGACATGATCTGCGCGGTGATCGCCTCGGATCACGGGACGGATTTCGCGCAATCGGTGAGCGACTGGTTCATTCATCCCCGCCTGCGCCATGCCGGAGAGCCGCAGCGCCTCGACCCGGCGGGGCGCTACAACCTGCATCATCCGGTGCTGGAGGCGGTGGTGCGGCTGATGACCAGCCATCTCGCCGATCCGCTGTCGGCGGGGCAGCTGGCGGCCCTGGCCGGATGCAGCCCGCGGCAGTTGCAACGGCTGTTCCAGGATCATCTGAACAGCACGACGATGCGGTTTTACCGCGATCTGCGCCTCGACAAGGCGAGCGAGCTTCTGGAGCAATCGGCGCTGCCGGTGATCGATATCGCGGTCTCGACCGGGTTTTCAGGTGTCGCGCATTTCACCCGCTGTTTCGCCGAGCGCTTCGGGGTGCCGCCGGCGCGGTGGCGGCGCGGCCGGGACTGAGGCCCGCGGAAGTGGGGGGCTCTGCCCCCTCTTTGCCCTGACGGGCAAATTCACCCCCGGGATATTTGAGGCGAATCGAAAGGGGGAAGTGGCGCTTTTCCTGGCGCGCTGACGCAAAGAGCCCGGGCCGTTTCCGGTCCGGGCAAGAGCCACCCTCTGGCTCAGGGGATCAGATGTCGAGGGTGGTGTCGCGTTCCCACTGCGTCAGATGCGAAGTGTAGGTGTTCCACTCCTGCGCCTTGAGCTTGAGATAGGCCGAGGAGAACTCGGTGCCCATCGCGGTCTTCAGCCCCTCGTCGGCGTCATAGGCGCGGATCGCGTCGAGCAGGTTCAGCGGCAGACGCGGCGCGTCCTTCACCTTGTAGCCCTCGGCATACATGTCGATGTCGTGGCGCGGCCCCGGATCGGCCTTCGAGCGCATCCCGGAGAGACCCGCGGCGATGATGACCGCCTGCAGCAGGTAGGGGTTCACCGCGCCGTCGGGCAGGCGCAGCTCGAACCGGCCGGGACCGGGGACGCGCACCATGTGGGTACGGTTGTTGCCCGTCCAGGTCACCGTGTTCGGTGCCCAGGTCGCGCCCGAGCTGGTGCGCGGCGCGTTGATCCGCTTGTAGCTGTTGACCGTCGGGTTGGTGATGACCGCGAGCGCCGAGGCGTGCTTCATGATGCCGCCGAGGAAGGTGCGGCCGGCGTCCGAGAGGCCGAGTTCCTTCGTGTCGTCGGCGAAGGCGTTCTTGCCGGTCTTGGTGTTCCACACCGAGATATGCGCGTGGCAGCCGTTGCCGGTGAGGCCCATGATCGGCTTCGGCATGAAGGTGGCGCGCAGGCCGTGCTTCTCGGCGACCGATTTCACCATGAACTTGAAGAAGCTGTGCTTGTCGGCCGTCGACATGGCGCCGTCGTATTTCCAGTTCATCTCGAACTGGCCGTTCGCGTCCTCGTGGTCGTTCTGGTAGGGCTCCCAGCCGAGGTCGAGCATGTAATCGCAGATCTCGGCGATCACGTCATAGCGGCGCATCACCGCCTGCTGGTCGTAGCAGGGTTTGACCGCGTTGTCGGCCGGGTCGGAGATCTGCGTGCCTTCCGGGGTGAGCAGGAAGAATTCGGGCTCGACGCCGGTCTTGACCTCGAGATCCATCTCGGCCGCTTCGGCGATAAGACGGGCGAGCAGATTGCGCGGCGCCTGCGGCAGACCCTCGCCGTCCGACATCACGCAATTCGACGCGACCCAGGCCACGTCCTTCTTCCACGGCAGCTGGATCACCGAACTCGCGTCCGGCACGGCCAGCATGTCGGGATGCGCCGGCGTCAGGTCGAGCCAGGTGGCGAAGCCCGCGAAGCCCGCGCCGTTCTCCTGCATGTCAGCGATCGCCTGCGCCGGCACCAGCTTGGCGCGCTGCGCGCCGAACAGGTCGGTGTAGGAGATCATGAAATACTTCACACCCGTCTCACGGGCGAAGGAAGCCAGATCGATCATTGTCGTTTCCCTGTTGGCAAGTGGCGGGCGGGGTCCGTGCCCCGCCCTGTCCGAGTGTCAAAGTCCGGTCTTGCCGGGGATCCAGTTGGTGCCGGCGAGCGGAACCTGCGCCATCGCAGCCGCCTCCATCGTCAGCGCGACCAGATCCTCGGGTTCGAGGTTATGGACGTGGTTGTGACCGCAGGCACGCGCGATGGTCTGGGTTTCCAGCGTCATCACCGCGAGGTAGTTGCGCAGACGGCGGCCGGCTTCCTCGGGGTCCACGCGCTTCATCAGCTCGGGGTCCTGGGTGGTGATGCCGGCCGGGTCGCGGCCCTCGTGCCAGTCGTCATAGGCGTCGGCGGTGGTGCCGAGGGCGGCGTATTCCGCGCCCCATTTCGGGTCCAGCTCGCCGATGGCGATCAGCGCCGCGGTGCCGATGGAGACCGCATCCGCGCCGAGCGCCAGCGCCTTCGCCACATCGGCGCCCGAGCGGATGCCGCCCGAGACCACCAGCTGCACCTTGCGGTGCATCCCGAGATCCTGCAGCGCCTGGACCGCCGGACGGATGCAGGCGAGCGTCGGCAGACCGACGTTCTCGATGAACACGTCCTGCGTCGCCGCGGTGCCGCCCTGCATCCCGTCGAGCACCACCACATCGGCGCCCGCCTTCACCGCGAGCGCGGTGTCGTAATAGGGCCGCGAGCCGCCGACCTTGATATAGATCGGCTTTTCCCAGTTGGTGATCTCGCGCAGTTCGAGGATCTTGATTTCGAGGTCATCCGGGCCGGTCCAGTCCGGGTGACGGCAGGCCGAGCGCTGGTCGATACCGACGGGCAGGTTGCGCATGTCGGCGACGCGCTGCGTGATCTTCTGGCCAAGCAGCATCCCGCCACCGCCGGGCTTCGCGCCCTGCCCGATCACCACCTCGATCGCATCGGCGCGGCGCAGGTCATCCGGGTTCATGCCGTAGCGCGACGGCAGATACTGATAGACCAGCTTCTCGGAATGGCCGCGCTCTTCGTCGGTCATGCCGCCGTCGCCCGTGGTGGTCGAGGTGCCGGCCATCGTCGCACCGCGGCCGAGCGCTTCCTTCGCCGGCGCCGAGAGCGCACCGAAGGACATGCCGGCGATGGTGATCGGGATCTTCAGCTCGATCGGCTTCTTGGCGAAGCGCGTGCCGAGGGTCACCGAGGTATCGCATTTCTCGCGATAGCCTTCGAGCGGGTAGCGCGACATCGACGCGCCGAGGAACAGCAGATCGTCGAAATGCGGCAGGTGGCGCTTGGTGCCGGCGCCGCGGATGTCATAGATGCCGGTGGCCGCGGCACGGCGGATCTCGGCGTTGACGGCGGAGCTGAAGGTATAGCTTTCGCGCGGCAGGGTATGCGGGGTCTTTTCCATTTGGCGCGCTCCTCAGTATTCGCCGGCGTGATCGACGTGGAAGTTGTAGAGCGTGCGGGCCGAGCCGTAGCGCTTGAAGTCCTCGGGCTTCGCATCGGCGCCGGAGCGTTCGAGCAGATCCTTGAGTATGGCGATATGTTCGGGGCGCATCTCTTTCTCGACGCAATCCGAGCCGAGCGACTTGACCGAACCGCGCACGAACAGGCGCGCTTCGTACAGGCTGTCGCCGAGGTTGGCGCCGGCATCGCCCAGAACGACCAGGTTGCCGGTCTGCGCCATGAAGGCCGACATGTGGCCGATGTTGCCATAGACGACGATGTCGATGCCCTTCATCGAGATGCCGCAGCGCGACGAGGCATTGCCCTTGATGACCAGCAGCCCGCCGTGGCCGGTGGCGCCGGCGTATTGCGAGGCGTCTCCGTCGATCACCACGGTGCCCGACATCATGTTCTCGGCGACGCCCGGACCGGCCGAGCCCTTCACGTGAACGGTGGCCTGCTTGTTCATCCCGGCGCAGTAATAGCCGGTCGGGCCGTTCACCGTGACCTCGATCGGGGCATCGAGGCCGACGGCGATGGCATGAGCGCCCTTCGGGTTCTCGATCAGCCATTCGGTCTGGTTGGTGGTGGCGGCCTGCGCCTGCAGGGCGGCGTTCAGCTCGCGCAGCGGCGTGGTGGCGAGGTCGATGGTCTGCATCCTCAGCGCTCCCAGAAGTAGACGGTGGCGGGTTCCGGCTCCCAGACGCGGGCGGCCTCGATCCCCGGAAGATTGGCGAGCGCGCGGTATTCCGACCCGAAGGCGACGTAATCTTCGGTCTCGGCCATCACGGCGGGCTTGCAGGCGATCGGATCGCGGACCACACCGAAGCCGTTCTTGGTGCCGACGACGAAGGTGAAGAAGCCGTCGAGATCGTCGAGCGTGCCTTCGAGCGCCTCGCCCAGGTTCGCACCTTCCGCCAGTCGCGACGAGATGTAGCAGGCGGCGACCTCGGTGTCGTTCTGGGTCTGCGGCGCGAAGCCCTTCTGGGTCAGCACGCGGCGCATCTGGTTGTGGTTCGACAGCGAGCCGTTGTGCACGAGGCACTGATCGTCGCCGGTCGAGAACGGATGCGCGCCCATCGTGGTGACGGCGGATTCCGTGGCCATGCGGGTGTGGCCGATGCCGTGGCTGCCCGACATCTGACGGATGCCGAAACGCGCGGCGACGTCCTTCGGAAGGCCGATCTCCTTGAAGATCTCCATCGCCGAACCGACGCCCATCACGCGCAGACCGCGGGCCTTCATGAAGGCGCGGGCGTCGTCCTCGGCGTCGTCGGGAATGGTCAGCACGGCGTGCGTGTCGACGACCTTCATCGTCACCTTGCGGCCGAGCGCCGCTTCGAGCGCACCGTCGAGGCCGTCGAACTCCGTCTGGGGCGTATCCGACTGCACCGTCATCTTGAGGCCCTCGGCCTCGTCACCGTAGATCGCGATGCCCGCACTGTCGGGGCCGCGGTCCGTCATCGTGATCAGCATATCCGTCAGCATGTTGCCGAGCTGCGGACGAAGCGCTTCCTTCTTGAGGAAAAGCCCCACGATTCCACACATAAGTTCATCTCCATGAAACCAGCAGAGACTGCCTGGACTCAGGATTAGTGTGAAACAAAGTTTATTTCTAGGAATAATTCGTGAGGATGAAGAAAATCCACAGAGAGGCAACTAAGTGATGAATTATTAGGCGATCCCCCTGCCCTTCCGGGACATCCGGCTATTTCGCCTGCGGATAGGTGATGATCGACAGATAGCGCGTCGGCAGCGTCACCAGCTTCTCGGGACCGTGCGGCGCATCGGCGTCGAAGATGAACGAGTCGCCCGGCTCCAGATGATAGACCTGATCGCCGTGACGATAATCGACGCAACCTTCGAGCATGTAGAGCAGTTCGATGCCCTCGTGCTGAAAGGTCGGGAAGCGGTCGCTCTCGTTGTTCAGCACGATCAGATAGGGTTCGACCACCACGCCGGAATCGTTCGAGCCGATATGGCCGAGAAGATGATACTGATGCCCTGCCCGCGTGCCGGCGCGTTCGACCTCGACGGCATCGCCAGCCTTGACGTGCATCGCCCCCTTTGGCTCCTCGTAGCCCGAGAACAGCTGCACGAGCGGAATGCGAAACGCATGGGCGAGCGTCTGCAGTGTCGACAGCGAGGGCGAAATCAGCCCGTTCTCGATCTTCGACAGCATACCCGCCGAAAGCCCGGTCTGGGTCGCGAGTTCTGCCACGGTCATGCGCTGACGCCGGCGCAGTTCGCGCACCTGATGGCCGATCGCCACTTCCAGAACCTTTTCGCGTGCGTCATGCACGGCGTGCGGGTTTTGCTTCAGCGCTGGTTTCGCGACAGTCATAGCGTCCTCCTGACATGGGATCTCTGGGCTGAGGCATCGGAGGCGCCCCGGTCCTGTCTTGTTAGCCGAACCCGCCGTGCAGGTCCATGCGTGCGGCACATCGGTTGGCCGAGCGGTGCCTTCAGCGGATGTTCACAGCTGTGAACTCAGGCCGCCTGCCGGTCGAGCGCACGAACCATCGTTGCACTGCTGAACGCCCTTTCCGCTGACTTTCGCGTCAATGTCCTCAAATAGCCGCCCGGAGACCGATACCGCTCATAGCGTTCCAGCATCGTCGCCAGAACGATCGCGGCTTCGACCGGCCCCATGGTTCGCTTGGCATCGGCCCAGACGGGTTCGGCAATACCCATCATCGGGCGCACTGTCTCGACGGTTTCGACAAACTTCGGCCAGGTCGGAATTCCATCCGGAGCGTAATTTCGCAACTCTGTGCAACGGCTGAGCACATCCGGAAGGGTTGGTGTCGTTTGCTCCCGTCGGGGCAGGGCCTGGTTCTTCGCAGTCGGTTTCAAATCATGGGATTCTGAATTTGACTTATGATAGTGCTGCTCATTTTCGGCGTCTCTGGTGCTCATTTCTTCTGCGACGGTATCGGTGTTCACGGAAACTGGCACGACAAGCGTGCCGCGGACCCGATCCAGAGCGTCTGACAGAAACTCTTGCAACCGTTCCAGTTCGGGCGCTGACAACTTGCGCCGCAGCATCGGTACGAGCGTTGTCAGCAGCGCATCGCAGTCGTCCCAGACCGGAAGGGCAGGGCGCTCGATCCGGCCGAGGGCGACAAGCCCGCACAGGTCGCGCCGCATCAGGCTGAGGGACTCGCGCAGTGCCGCAAGGCGCGCCTCTTCGGCACGGACGGCCTCTGCCGCGGTCCGGATCTCGTCGATCCGGTTCAGCAAGGGGGCAAGGTCAAAGCCGAAGGCGATTTCTCCGCGGCGCAGGTAACGCTTGCCGTTCGGGCTGTCGCGACGGATCAGAAACCCGCTGTCGACCAGGCGGGCGACATGCCGGCGCATGGTCGAGCACGGCATTCCGTTCAAGCGCGCGCAGATCGTCGCGTTCGAGGGAAACACCACCAGCGGTTCGCCCGGGCGCAGATCGGCCGCCGGGTAAAAGCTGATCAGCACCTGGAGCACGGTCAGGTCGCGGTCGCTGAGACCGAACCGGATGCGACCGGTGGTCAGCTCGCGCAATGCGTCCCATTTGCTGATGCCCTCACCCGAAGGTGGGGCAGGGGGGTGCGATACATGCTGCAACAGCGCAGCATCCATCGTTCGCCGAAACGGCGTGATAGGAATGTAACCCATGCCTGTTCACGAAGACAAAAAAATCCCGCGCCGCGAATCACTAAGGACTTGCGGAGAAGGCTCCGGGTGACTACCTTGAGGGTGCTAACAACCAAGGGGTCTCGTGGAGCGTCAGTTCTGCGGGGCCTTTTGTTTTGCCTGTCTCGTGCCTCCTGTCTCTTTGCCTCAGTTGCGGTTCTGCGCTTTCCAGCGCTGGTTCAGCTCGGCGATCAGGTCTTGCGCCTGAGCCGCGAGCCAATCTGCAAATTCCGTTTCCGCGAGTCGAAGGTCGAGCTTCACGCCCTGTTTCGTGCGGATCACCTTGCCGGCAGTCTTGCCGTTCAGGGTCAGTGCCTGCGTCGTTTCGGTGCCCGGCGCGGGAACGCGTGGCACACTCAGCGCCTTGCGCAGCTGCTTCGACACCGCCTCGAACGCGACGACAGAGGGATCGGCTCCCTCCGGTGCGCCGGCCCGGGCCTGCACCGCGGTTTCGATCAGTGCTTCACGCGGCAGGCCCGTCGCAGCAAGATCGGCGGCAAGTGCCTCCCACCGCGGCCGGCCGATGCCGGGCGCAGGGCCGATGGCCCGTGCAAGATCGGGGCCGATGGACTCGGCGATCGACAGCAACATCGAGATCATCGAGCGCGTCACGCTCAGCACTTCGGCGACCTGCGCCTGCGTGCCGAAACTGTCGTTCAGCAGATCGCGGGCGAACAGCGCGCGTTCGATGAAGCTCAGATCCTGCCGGGCGGTGTTCTCGGCCACCTGGGCGCGCACGGCATCGTCGTCATTCATGTTGGCGATCAGCGCGCGAACCGTGCCGATCTTCTCTGAGCCGCGAATCGCCTCCAGCCGCCGGCGGCCGTAGACCAGCAGATAACGGTTCTGATCCTGCGGATCGCGCCGCACCAGAATCGGCACGGCCTGACCGTTCGTCTCAATCGACGCGCGCAGCTCCGCCAGATCGCCCGGGTCGAGCCGGTCCGAAATCCGGTTGTCCGCGATGTCCTTCGGATCGATCTCCCAGATCCGGTGCGTGTCGACGGCATCGCGTGCCGCTCGCAGGGCCCGGTTCGTGCTCATCATGCTCGGCGCCGGCACCGCGCTTGGTGTCAGCTGATCGAGCATCGACAGCCGCTTTTTCTTGCTGTCGGTCATTGCCGCCCCCAGGTCTTTTGGATCAGCTCTGAAATCTCGTCGTTGACCGCGTTCAGACTCTCGATGGCACGGTCATAGGTCGAGCGGGTGAAGGCGCCGCGTTCGACCTCGTACAGAGTCTGCTTGGTCAGCCCGGCATCCGAGATCGCGGTCGATTTCAGCATCGGCGCGTTCAGCACCTTGTCGCCGTAAAGTGTGCGCAGGAAGGCGACGATGCGATTTTGCGGCGCATCCGTCGGCTCGTAGCGGGTCAGCAGATACCGCATCCAGTCGTGCGACATGTCCGCGCCGCTTTCTGCGATCACGTCCATCAGATCGGCGGTCATCCGCAGGAACTGGCTCATCGACATAAGATCGAGCATCTCGGGATGGATCGTCACCAGAACGCCGGTAGCCGCCGAAAGCGCCGACATCGTGAGGAAGCCGAGTTGCGGCGGACAGTCGATCACCACCACGTCATAATCGGCATCGACCTGCAGCAGGGCCTCTTTCACGCGGAAGAAGAACAGTCCGGCATTGCCGCGGGCAAGCGCGCGCGGCGTGTCATGCTCGAACTCCATCAGCTCGAGGTTGCCGGGCACCAGATCGAGACCTGGGATATAGGTCTTTCGGATCACCGAACGGATCGGAACCGGATCCTCGTAGCGGATCGCGTCATAAAGCGTGCCGCCCTCCTGCAGATCGTATTCCGGCTGCACGCCGTGCAGCGCGGTCAGCGAGGCCTGCGGATCGAGGTCGATCGCCAGCACCCGATAACCAAGCAATGCCAGCCGCTGTGCCAGATGCGCCGAGGTCGTGGTTTTGCCCGAGCCGCCCTTGAAGTTCATCACGCCGATGATCTGCATGTGATCGCCGTCGCGCCGGCCGGGCAGGTAGTCTCCCGGCTTGCGCGCGGTGCGCTCCAGCAGATGGCGCAGATCCTGCAGATCATCGACGGAATACAGACGCCTGTTGCCGGCGGTCAGCTCGGGCGAGGGGCCTTTGCCCTCGAGGCTGAGCTTTCGCAAATAGGAATCGTTGATCCCGAGCAGACCCGCCGCCTCGCCAGAGGTGAACTTGCGCATGGTCTTGTGCGCATCGGGCGGGAACATGCTTTCCCGCTGCGCGTGAAGCTGTCGCGCAAGCCATTCCGAATGTTGACGGATGACCTGATTCAGGTCTTCCTGTCCCGGCAAGGCGGGATTGGGCGTATCGTTCATCTGCTCTCTCCGCCTCGCGACATCGATGAAGTTCGTGTTCACGGATTTTGGCGTTTGCTCGTTCTTTTCCGTGACTTTGATGGATCCACCGGATTCGCGCAAGCGCTTTCCGCGGTTCGACGCGGTTTTGCGGTCTCTGCTTTCGGAAGGGGAGGGGGCACGGGTCGGAGACGGCCGCGAAATGCCGTCAGGCCCGAAGCCCGTCGCTTTTCATGCCATAGAACGCGATAATTGTTCCTTATCGCGATTAGCGTATCATCGAAATAATATCTGTAGTAAACCGCATAATAGATAAATTACGCCGCCAAGCTCAGTATAGGTTTTATCAACAATCCGTTTGAAAAGCCGGCAAGAGGCAGCGGCTGTCGGTGGCAATCATAGTTCGGCCCTCCGGTGATGCCGGAGGGCCGACGGGTCTCGGTCGGCAGGTATTCAGCGAGTCATCGTCGACCGGCGCGTGCCGCTGCCGTTCGGACCCTGCCGCGTGATCGTGGTGCCGATGCCCGTGGCGCCGATGGTGCGCTCGACCGCGCGGGAGCGTTTGCCGGTGCTCGAGGTCTTCGTGCAATCGAGGCTCTTTTCCCCGGTCGCGGCGCATTTCGCCGAGGTCGAGCGGGTCGCGCTCTGTCCCTGGCCATTGGTGTAGGTGGTGGAGTGGTTGCGCCCGGTCGCCGGGTCATAACCCGCGCTGCCACTGGCCGACACGCTGCGCCCGCCAGAGGTCGCGGCGCTGCCCGAATAGGTGACCTCGGCCGCGGCCGGCAGTGCCGCCAGAACCGTCAGTGCCGCCGCGAAGGTGGCTCCGCTGATCGCGATTTTCATGCTTCTCTCCGATGTTGATCAGTTCTTTGCGCCAAGCCCGATCGCCGAGCGCAGTTCGCCGAGCTTGCCGCGCAATTCCGCCCGGCCGATTTTGCCATCGCGATTCGTGTCGATGGCATCGAATATCCGGTCGGTCGCGGCATTCATCTCGTCCAGGGTGACCGCTCCGTCACCGTTCAGATCCAGCCGCTGGAACCGACGGGCATTCAGCGCCGCGATTTCGGCGCGGCTGATTTCCCCGTCGCCATCGGTGTCGATCGCGGCGAGCCTGCGCGCGGCGGGGGCTTCCTCGGCGACGACCGCGCCGGCAAGCGAGAACGCGGCCAGTGCGGTCGCAAGGGACAGGCGTTTCAGCCGGGTCATATCCGTCTCCTGCTGGTTTCGGTCCCTTTTGACTGCGCTCGCCGCGTAAACGCCCGATGAGCGGCGTGTAAGAAAATGTAAACGCGCTCTCCGCCCTCTTCGCGGCGGCATCGTCGCGCGGTATCGTGGTTCCATGAGTTCGCCCTTGCCGCCCCCCCGTGCCCTTGTCGCCCTCGTCGAGGATGACGCCGAGCTGAGAAGCCTCACCGCTGCGCTGCTCGGCGAAGAGGGGTTCGAGGTCATCGAACTGGCGGACGGGCGTGCGCTCGATGCCTGTCTGCGCAGCCGCACGCCGCAGGTTCTGCTTCTCGATGTCATGTTGCCCGGCGAGGACGGGTTGTCGATCTGCCGCAGACTGGCACCGGACAGTCCCTTCCGCATCCTGATGCTGACCGCGCGTGGCACGGACATTGACCGGATCCTCGGGCTGGAGCTGGGGGCGGACGACTATCTGCCAAAGCCCTTCAACCCGCGCGAGCTGGTCGCCCGGATCCGGGCGCTGTTGCGCCGCACCTCGGCCCCGGTCGATCCGCGCCGCGAAGCGGTCCGCTTTCTGAACTGGTCGCTCGATCTGTCGGCGCGCGCGCTGACGGACACGACGACCGGGCAGGAGATCGCGCTGTCCTCGGGCGAGTTTGACCTCCTGGCGCAGTTCGTGGCGGCACCGGGGCGGGTGCTCAGCCGCGATCACCTTTTGGATGTCACGCGCGGGCGCACCGCCGGGCCGTTCGACCGCGCGATTGACGTGCAGGTCTCGAAGCTGCGCCGCAAGCTGCATGACGACGCGGACTCTGCCCATATCATCAAGACGGTGCGCAACGGCGGATATGTCTTCGTGCCCACCGTCGAGCGAGGTGTGCGGTGACCCGCCTCGGTCTGGCTGGGCGGGTCATTCTGTCCATCGCGCTGGCGATCGTGCTGATACAGTCGTTGGGGGTGATGGCCTATCTGTCCGAGCGCCGCGAGGCCGATCCCGGGCGCGCGCTGTTTCCGTTTCCCGAACAGCTCGCGGCCATCGTCGCCTCGGTCGAGGCCGCGCCGGGGATCGGGCGGGCCACCTTGTTGCGCGCCCTGAGCGGGCCGGACATGCAGGTTTCTGTCGCTGCCGACCCGCCCGACGGCAGCGAGGGCGGGGCGGCACTCGCCGCCGACCGGCGCTGGCTGTCGCAGGTTGCGGCTCTGGCCGGACGCGAGCTGCGGATGACCACGCTTGGCCCGGGGCCGATCCGGTGGTTTCCGAGGCTGGGCGCCGCGGGGGTGCGGGTTTCGGTTCGGCTGACCGATGGCGACTGGCTGTCGGTCGAGCGGCGCCGCGCGCCCGGGCGCACCATCGGGGGGCTGCCGCTCGGCACGATTTCGGCGCTGCTGTCGCTCGCGGTGGCGGTGGCGGCGCTGGTCGTGGTCTGGCGCGAGATGCGCCCGCTGCGCCAGCTGACCGAGGCCGTGCGCGGCTTCGGCACGGATCTGCGCCCGCGCCCGCTGCCCGTTCCAGAGACGCCCGACCTGAAGCTGCTGGTTGCCGCGGTCAACCGGATGCAGACCGACATCGCCGCCGCCGATCAAAGCCGAACCGACATGATCGCGGCGCTGTCGCACGACATTCGCAC
Source organism: Paenirhodobacter enshiensis (assembly GCF_000740785.1). GTDB lineage: Bacteria > Pseudomonadota > Alphaproteobacteria > Rhodobacterales > Rhodobacteraceae > Rhodobacter > Rhodobacter enshiensis. Next base: position 17,860 of record NZ_JFZB01000046.1, read on the forward strand.
GCCGCTTGCGCGGCTGACGTTGCGGCTGCGCGGTCTGCCGCCCGATGTGGGGGCGGCGGCCGAACGCGACATCGCGCAGATCGCGCAGGTCGCCGACGGCGCGTTCCGGTTCGTCGGGGTGGACATGGCGCGGATGGACATGCCGGTCGATCTGCGCGCGCTTCTGACGCATCTGGCCGAAACGCAGCAGGCCGGCTTTGCCGATGCCACGCCGCACCGGCCGGCACAGCTGCGCGGCAATGCCGAGCTTCTGACCCGCGCTTTCGCGAACCTCGTTGAAAACGCCCATAAATATGCCGGCGCAGCGCGGCTGTCCCTGACCGTGACAGAACATGACCTTCAGGTCCGGATCGAGGATGACGGCCCCGGCATCCCCCCGGCCGAATTCGCCCGCCTGTTGCAGCCGTTTCAGCGCGGCGATGCGGCGCGCTCGGATCCGCGGGGCGGGCTCGGGCTGGGGTTGTCGCTCGCGGTGCGGATCGTCGCGCGTCATGGCGGAACGCTGGCGCAAGGGGCGGGTCCGGCGGCCGGGTTGACGCTGATTGTGACACTGCCGCGCGATGCGGGGGCAGCGGTGCCCGATCCCCGTTGATCAGGCGTCCAGATCGCTCGCATATTTCTGGGCGATGGCCATGACCGCGGCATGGATCGGCCCGCAGGGGATCGCCGGAATGACCGAAGCATCCACCACCGCCAGGTTGTCGAGCCCGCGCAGCGTCAGATCGGGGCGGGTGACAGCCCGCTCCGAGGCGCCCATCGCGCAGGTCGCGACCGGGTGGTGATGGGTAATCGCGGCCCGGGCGATGAAGGCGTCGAGGTCATCCGCCCTGCGCAGATCGGGGCCGGGCAGGACCTCGCCGCCGTTCCAGCGTGCCAGGGCCGACGTCTCGCCCACCATCCGCGCGCGGCCGAGGGCGGCGCGGAAGGCGCTCCGGTCATGCTCGGTGCTCAGATAGCGCGGGTCGATCCGCGGGGCGTCGCGCAGATCGGGGCCGGTGATGGTCAGTTCGCCGCGGCTGGTCGGGTGGGTGACGCCGAACAGGAGGGTGTAGGTCTCGCCCGCGGCCGGCATCGGGAAACATTCGGAGACCGAGGGCGCGACGACGCAGCCGACGACGATATCGGGTGCGCCCGCGTGCACGTCGAGCCCGCGCGACGACTGATAGGCAAGCGATTCCGAATGCTGCAGCCGCGAGGGGGCCAGCGGCTCGCGCGCCCGGTAGACCACCCCCGCGCCCAGCATATGATCGTGCAGGTTGCGGCCGAGCTCGGGGCTCTCGAGCACGCACTCGACCCCGGCCGCGCGCAGCGCCTGCCCGTCGCCCACGCCCGAGCGCATCAGCAGCAGCGGGTCGGCGACCGAGCCGAGCGACAGGATCACCTGTCCGGCGCTGAGAACGCGCGCCCCGTCGGGGGTGCGGATCTCGACGCCGGTGACGCGGTGACGGGCGATGCGCAGCCGATGCACCTCGGCCGAGGTCAGCAGGTGCAGGTTCGGCCGGTGCAGCACCGGGCGCAGGAAGGCTTCGGCGGTGGTGACGCGCCGGCCGTCGCGGATCATCAGCGAATTCGGCGCCGTGCCGATCACCTCGCGGCCGTTGTGATCGGCCAGGCGCGGCAGGCCCAGCTCCTGCCAGCCGGCGATGTAATCGCGCACCAGAGGGTGAGTTTCGGTATCGGGGATCAGGATCGGCATCTCGCCTTCGGTGCCGTGCAGATCGCTGGCTTCGGCGTAACGCTCGGTCGCCTTGAAATGCGGCAGCAGCGCATCGTAGGACCAGCCCGGATCGCCGGTCATCGCGACCCAGCGGTCGTAATCCGAGACATGGCCGCGGACGTGGAACATCGCGTGCAGGCCGCTCGATCCGCCGACCATCCGGCCGCGCGCCCAGTGATGCACCCGGTTCGCGGTGCCGGGCTGGGGCTGGGTGCGGTAATCCCAGTCGTAGCTGCGGCGCTGGATCCGCGGCCACATCGCCGGATCGAAGACGTCCGGGTCGGTCGGGAAGTCGCCCGCCTCGACCAGCGTGACCTGCCGGGCGGGATCGGCGCTCAGCCGGTTGGCGAGAATGCAGCCGGCACTGCCGGCACCGAGGATCAGGATATCGCTGTGGTCCGGAATATCGCGGGTCTGGATCGGTTCGGTCGTCATGGTCGGGCCTTTCGGACATGAAAAGACAGCCCGCCGGAAGCGGTTCTTCGGCGGAACGTCGCGCTGAGGGCGGGGGGAAGGGGTCAGCCGGTTTCTAGGCCGGTCAGGCCAAGGCGCCCCATCAGTTTCATCTGCATCGCGGCAAGGTGGCTGCGCATCGCCTCGGCCGCGCCGTCGGGGTCGCGCGCGGCGATGGCCTCGGCGATGGCGTGGTGGGCGGCATCGCGTTCGCGCACGCGGTTTTCGGTTGTGCGGGCATCGGCATCGCTGTCGGTGAACCGCAACCGCGAGTCGGTCTGCACGCAATGCAAAAGATAGTTCAGCTCGCTCGCCAGGCTGTTTCGTGCGCCCGCCGCGATGGCGCGGTGAAAGGCCTGGTCGGCCTCGCTCGGCGTCATGTTGGGGGCAGAGCTTGCCGCCTCGACGATCCGGGCGATCTCGTCGGGCGAGGCACGCAGCGCCGCCAGTCGCGCCAGCGCCGGCTCGATCATCAGGCGCATCTCCATCACCTCGAACGGGTTGGTCGACTGCACCATGCGCTTTTGGTTGAGCGTCGCCGCCGAGGGCGTGCCGCCCGCCCCATTCGCCGCCCGCCGCCCGCTTTTAGTCTCTTTCAGATCGCCGGAATCGCGCAGGATCTTCAGGGCTTTGCGCAGCATGTGACGGGTCACCCGCAGTTGATCGCACAGCACCCGTTCCGGCGCCAGATCGCCTCGCGGGGAAATCTGGGCGCGCAGGGCACTGACCAGATCCGCGAGGGGCTCGTCGACGGGCTCAGTCCCGATGTCCGTCATGTCCGACCGCTCCTGCCGTCTCGGTTGTGCATCTCATCCCCGCCTGCCGTTGCCTGCGTCCATGTCAGTTGAACCCGACCGCGCGGCGCAGGGCAAGGGTGTCGCACCCGACCGTTGCCGCAGCTTCGCCCGCGCCAAAGGCAGGCTGATGGATATTTCGGCAGCGGTCAACCATTTCAACCAAAAAATTGCAAAATTCTACAAAATGGTTGCATCGACCGGGGCCGGGCTCTTTTCTGTCCCGGTGCCGGACTGCGGCACGGCCAGAGACGGATCCTGTGATGACTGAACCGCGTGTGAAGCCTGCTCAATTCACCCTGACGACCGGGCCGGTGAACTGTTACCCCGAGGTGCTCCTCGCGCTCGGGCGGCCTGTCAGCTATGACTATGACCCTGTTTTCCAGGATTTTTACGAGGCGCTGTCGCGCAAGCTGCAAAAGGCCATGGGCTCGGAAACGATGCCGGTGATCTTGCAGGGAGAGCCGGTTCTGGGTCTGGAGGCGGTGGCGGCCTCGCTGGTGGGGCCGCAGGACCATGTGCTGAATCTGGTCTCGGGGGTCTATGGCGCGGCTTACGGGTTCTGGTTGCGCCCTCATGCGGCCTCGATGACCGAGCTGCGGGTCGATTACAACCGCATCGTTACGCCCGATCTGCTGCGCCAGGCGCTGCACGAGCACCCCGAGACCACGATCGTTGCGCTGTGCCATCACGACACGCCGTCGGGGACGCTCAACCCGCTGCCGGAGCTGGCGGCGGTGGTGCGCGAGCACGGCGCATTGCTGCTGGTCGATTCGGTCTCGGCCTGGGGCGGGGTCGAGGTCAGCCTCGAGGGCATCGACGTGCTGGTGACGGGGCCGAACAAATGCCTGGGCTGCCCGCCGTCGCTGTCGATCGTGGCGGCCTCGCCGCGGGCCTGGGCGCATATGAAGGCCAATCCGACGGCGCCGCGCGATTCGATCCTGTCGGTGCTGGACTGGGAAGAGGCATGGATTTCGGGCCATCCCTTCCCGTTCACCCCGTCGGTGGCAGAGCTGAACGGCCTCGATGCCGGGCTCGATCGCTATATCGCCGAGGGGCCGGAGACGGTCTGGGCGCGTCATGCGCGCACCGCGGCGGCGATGCGGGCCGGGGTGAAGGCGATGGGGCTCGATCTGTGGGCGGCGGAAGAGGCCTTCGCCTCGCCCACCGCGACGGCGATCCGGCTGCCCGAGGGCGTCGACGAGACCGCGCTGCGCACCCTGATGCAGACCGATTTCGGCGTCGTGGTCTCGTCGGGCCGGGCCGAGACCTTCAACAAGCTGATCCGCGTCGGCCACATGGGTCCGACGGCCTATCCTATGTATGCGGTGATCGCGCTGACCGCGCTGCACGGGGCGATGGCGCGGCTGACGGACCGGCCGCTGAATCTCGGTGCGGCGATCGAGGCGGCCGCGGCCATCTGAGCTTTCGGCAGGGGCTGTGGCCCCTGCCGCCCTGTCTTTTCCGGTCCCGGTCAGCGAAAGGGGGCCCGTGCGGCCCCCTTCCTCGTGTCACATGACGAGCTTGCCGTCTTGCGTCATCGGCCGCCCGTCGAGCGAGAGCGAGCAGCCCCGCAACGGAATGTCGAGGTGGCACGGCGTGTCGCGGCTGCCGCCGGCTTCGGTGTTCGGGCCGGTCGAGAACAGGAAGTTGCCGGCGAAACAGCGGCTGTCCATGCTCAGCGCTTCCTCGCGGTCGTAAAGGCCGAGGGTCGTCCAGCTGGCGCGATGTTCGAGGCCCCATCCGACATGGGCCATCGCATAGGCCTCGGGGTCGTCGAAACTGTCCATGAAGGCCTTCATGTATTCGGCGCTGACCCCGCCCTCGATCCGGGTGACGCGGCCGGCCTCGACGGTCAGGGTGATGCGCTCGCGCGCGTAATGCTTGAACGGCAGCAAGATATCGCCGGCGTCGATCACGATGGTGCCCTCGGCGCTGCCCTCATCGGGCCAGCGCGCGATCATGCAGCTTGGCCAGTGGTCCCAGCGGCCCGGTTCGTCGGCGAGACCGTATTGCATCAGCACCGGATACTGGCCGAGCGCGCAGCGAAAATCCGTCCCCGCCTTCGAGGTCACCGTCATCTCGCGCGCGGGTTCCATGAAGGCATTGGCGGCCAGAACCCGGGCCTTCGCCTCGGGCGTCGGGATCATGCGCAGCATGGTTTCGGGCGGCTCGACCGCAAGCAGCATCCGCGTTCCGGTGCGCAGAATCTGCTCCTGTTCCTTCGAGAACAGCAGTTGCATCGTGTCGATCACCAGATCGGCCGCCTTCAGCCCGGCCAGCGCCGCGGTGTTGAATGCCAGCGGCGTCTTGCCGACATAGCCCGATTTGTCGCGGCTGAGCGCTTTCTCTCCGTTGATCGGCGGCAGCTGGATCAGCGTTACGATCGCGCCCAGCAGGCTGACCGCGATCCGCGCGGTCGAGACGATCTGCATGTTGCTGTCATCGCTGAGCAGGATCGCGACCTGTTCGCCCTGCCGCAGGTTGCATTGTTCGAGGACGTTTTTCCATGCAATGACCATGTCGGCGTCGCTGATAGCCATGAGAGCTCTCCTGTCCGGGGGATGTCAAAGACCGACCGAGTGCAGCACCCGGTCGTAATGGATGAGGGGCCGGGCCGAGGGGCTGATCAGCACCTCCTCGACGCGCCCGAGGAAAACGGTATGCGTGCCCTGTTCGATCGTGCCGGTGAGCGTGCAGCCGATCGAGGCGAGCGCACCCTTCAGCGCAAGCGGCCGGCCCGCGCAGGGCAGCCATTCGAACGGGGCGAACTGTCCGGCGCCGTGCAACGCGCGCTGCCCCGAGAACGTGGCGCAGGCCTCGTCCTGGCCCACGGCGAGGATGTTGACGCAGAAGATTTCGCAGCTGCGCAGTGCCGTGTTGGTGGCGCCGTTGCGGTTGATGCAGACGAGGACCGTGGGCGGCTCCATCGTGACCGAGGTGAAGGCGGTCGCGGTCACGCCGCGGCGCTCGTCGCCGGTCCCGGTGGTCACGACCGTGACCCCGGCGGCGTAATGGCGCATCGCGGCCTTCAGGCCTTCGAGCGGATCGGGGATGCGTGCGGCAGACAGATCGGACATCAGCGTCACCTTTGCTCTCCTTCGGGAACGGTTTCGCGCCAGCGCACCCGGCGCAGCAGGAATTGCAGGATCGAGGGGCCGAACAGCACCACGGTGAACAACCGCACCGTCTGGAACGCGAGCACGATCGACACGTCGGCATGGCTGGCGATGGCGACGAGGGTCATGGTCTCGATGCTGCCGGGCGCGGTCGACAGAAAGGCGGTGACCGGATCGAGCTGCAGGATCGCCGAGACCGCCGCCGCCAGAAGCCCGCCGCAGGCGACCATCGCGACATTGCTTGCCAGCACCGCGGGGATCAGCCGCACCACCTGGCGCAGCATCTCGCGGGTGAACAGCAATCCCACTTCCAGCCCGATGACGATGAACGTCGCATCCAGAAGCAGCGCCGGCACCGCGAGCCGCGCGAGGCCGAACCCCTCGATCACCGCGCCGAGCACCATCGGCACCAGCATCCCCCCCGCCGGCATCCATTTCAGCCGCGCCGACAGCAGCGAAACCGCGATCAGCGCGAAGCTGAGCAACAGCGACGGTCCGCCTCCGGTGGCAGAAACGACCGAGGGCAG
>NZ_JFZB01000047.1 GCF_000740785.1 Paenirhodobacter enshiensis
ACAGCAGCGAAACCGCGATCAGCGCGAAGCTGAGCAACAGCGACGGTCCGCCTCCGGTGGCAGAAACGACCGAGGGCAGCGGAGGGGGCGCCGCACCCTCGGGCAGCAGTTTCGACACGAAGGTCACCGCGACGATGACGAAGGCGAGCCGGCAATATTGCATCAGCGCCACGATGCGGCTGTCGATGCCGCGCTCGCGCGCGATGATGACCATGGCGCCCGACATGCCGGGCAGGCTGCCGAAGACGGCCGCATCGGCCGCGACCCCGCCCCAGCGGTTCAGCGCCCAGCCCATCGCGAAGGAGATCGTCAGCGTCAGCACGGTGATCGCGGCGACCAGGGGCATATGCTCCAGCATGTCGGCATAGATCCCGGGCTTGAGCGAGGTGGCGATGAACACCCCGGCTGCGCCCTGGGCCAGAATGTAGACCGGACGCGGGTTGCGCAAGGTCGCCCCGGCGAGGGTCGTGGCGACAATGCCCGCCGCCATGCCGCCCAGAAGCGGCGCCGCCGGCACCCGCAGCACGACGAACAGCCCCCACAGCAGCCCGGTCAGTGCGATCAGCAGCGCCCATTGCACCGCCCGGTTGTCGGGAAGCGCGATCATGCGGCGGTCCAGCCGTAATCCAGCGCGGCCTCGATCGCCTGTGCGGCGGCCAGTGTCTTGCGGTCGGCGTGGCGCGCCCCGATCACCTGCACCCCCACCGGCAGGCCTTGCCAGCGCAGCGCCGGAACGGTGATCGCTGGCATCCGGAACAGCGTCCAGGGGGTGTTGAACACCGGGTCTCCGGTCGCTCCGAGGCCAAGGGGCGCGACATCCGGTGCGGCGGGCGCGAGCAGCACATCCACATCCGCCATCAGGTCGGCCAGCTTCCGGGCGTGGAGGTCGCGAAACGCCAGCGCGGCATCGTAGTCTTCGGCACTGACCCCGGCCTTGGCGGCGAGGAAATCGCGGGTCATGTCGGTCATATGCACCTGCGGCGAGAGGCGCTCGAACGCGAGGGCCGAGGTTACCTCGAATCCCATGACGCGGTGATGGGCGAGGTGGCTGTGCTCGAACCAGTCGGGCACGGGCAGCACGCTGACACGGTGGCCGGCGCCGCTCAGCGCCCGGTGCGCGTGTTCCAGCGCGGCCAGCGTGCCGGGACCGGCCTTGTCGAAGGGCGCGGTGTGGAACAGCCCGATGCGCAGCCCGGTGACGGTTCCCTCCGGCATCAGATCCGGCCTGCGCCCGAGCACCGAGGCCACCAGCGCCGCATCGGCTACGGTGCGGGTCAGCAGCCCGATGGTGTCGAGGCTTTGCGCCAGAACCTTGACCTCGGCGGTGTTGATCAGACCGTGCGTCGGCTTGTAGCCCACCACGCCGCAATAAGACGCCGGCCGGATGACCGATCCCGCCGTCTGCGTGCCGAAGCCGAGAAGCGCCATCCCCGCCCCGACCGCGGCGCATGACCCCGAGGACGAGCCCCCCGGCGTGCGGGCGGGGTCGAAGGGGTTGCGCGTCTTGCCGGGGCTGGCCATGGCGAATTCGGTGCTGACGCTCTTGCCCAGAACGAGGCCGTCCGCCGCGCGGCTGAGCACGACGCAGGGCGCATCGCAGACCGGGCGGGTGCCGGCATAGCTGACATTGCCATAGCCCGTCGGCATGTCATGGGTGGCGATCACGTCCTTGACGGCGATGGGCAGGCCGGCCAGCGCGCCCTGCGGCCCGCGGGCCGAAAGCGCGCGCGCAGCCTCCAGGACCTGCCCGGGCGACAGATATTCCCAGGCCCTGACGGTCTCGTCACGTGTCGCGATGCGTTCGAGATAGGCTTCGGTCACCGCGACGGGGCTGAGCGTGCCGGCCCGCACCGCGCCGGTCAGCGCCACGGCATCGAGCGCGAGGATGGAGTCGGGGGAAAGCTGTGTCATGGTCGTCGTCGTCCTGTCTGTCAGCGGCTCGCGGCCGGACCGCGCGGGCGCAGATGGGCCCAGGGGGCGGCGCGCTCGATCTGTCCGGCCAGCGAGAAGAGAAGTTCGTCCTGCCCGAAGCCCGCGCCCAAGTGCACGCCGACCGGCAGCCCCGAAGCGAGCAGCCCGAACGGCACCGACATCGCCGGGCAGCCCGAGGCGTTGAAGGCACAGGTGAACGGGCTGTGCGCCCAGAACCGGTCGTAGAAGGCATCGAGGCTCTGGCCGTGGCTGGCGAGAACGCCATGCGCGGGCGCGGGCTCCGCCGCGACGGGCGACAGCAGGATATCGTAACGTGCGAAGAACCGGCCAAGCGCGCGCGCCGTCAGATGCAGCTGATTGACTGCGGCGAGATAGTCGCGCGCGCTCAGCCGCAGCCCCTCGCGCACCCAGGCCTCGTTCACCGGTTCGAGCGCGGCCGGCGGATCGGCGAGGCCGAGCGCCGCCCCCCGCGCCATCACCGCCGCGGCGACGCCGGTTCCGGGGATCACCCGCCACGCGGTTTTCAGTGCCCTTGCGTCATAGCCGGCATCGTCGACCTCCTCGACCCGGTGGCCGAGGCTTTCGAGCAGCCGCGCCGCCGCCCCGACCCGGGCGGCGATCTCGGGATCGACCGGCGTGCCGAGCGGCGAGCGCAGCGTCATGCCGATCCTCAGCGGCCGCGGATCGCGCCCCACGGCATCGAGGAACCGCCCCCCCTGGGGCGGTTGCGCATAGGGGTCGCCCAGATCCGCCCCCGCCGTCGCATCGAGCAGCGCCGCGCTGTCGCGCACGCTCTTGCTCAGCGCGTGCGGCGTCGACATGCCCGCGATCGCCTCGAGCGCGACCGGGCCGAGCGGGTTGCGCATCCGGCTCGGCTTGAAGCCGAACAGATTGGTATGCGAGGCGGGCAGCCGCGTCGATCCCGCCCCGTCCGAGGCATTGGCGAAAGGCAGCATCCCGCCCGCCACCGCCGCAGCCGCGCCCCCCGACGATCCGCCCGGCGAATGACCGGGCTTCCAGGGGTTGTGCGTCACGCCGAAGGCCGCGGGCTCGGTGGTGAAGCTGAGTGCGAATTCCGGCGTGTTGGTCTTGCCCAGGATCACCAGACCGGCCGCGCGGTAGCGCGCGACGAGGGTGCCGTCCATGGGCGAAATGCAGCCGCGAAACAGCGCCGATCCGGTCGACAGTTCCATCCCCGCGGCATCGAAGCCGGTGTTCTTGAGCGCGAAGGGCACGCCTCGGAACGGCCCGTCGGGCAGGCCCGCGTCGATCTGCGCCTGCGCGAGATCGAAATGGCGGTGCACGAAGGCGTTCAGCGCGGGGTCGGCCGCCTCGATCCGGGCAAGGGCGGTGTCGAACATCTCCTGCACCGACACCGCACCGTTGCGGATCAGCTCGGCGAGCGCGGTGGCATCGCGGCTTTGATACTCTTCGGCGCTCAGCGCAGCGGTCATGGCATCAGTCCTGTCGGATCTGGGCAAGGAAGGCGTCCTTGTCCCAGAAGTCGGTGGTGGCGGCGATCCGGCCGGTTGCCGTCAGGGTGAACATGAACACGCCGGGCAGCCGCAGCGCCCGGCCGGGGGTGCCGAAGGTGCCGCTCAGCTCGTAGCGCAGCAGCACGTGCGGGCCGGAAAGGATCCGCTCGACCTCGTTCCAGCAGGCATCGGGCATCATGGCGCCAAACCCCGCGAGTCCGGCCTTCAGCGCTTCGGTGCCGGCGCGGCTCTTGCCTGTGGCGGCCTCGGTGTGGCTGGCGTCGGGGGTGTAAAGCGCCACGGCACCCGCCCAGTCATGGGCGTTGCAGGCCGCCAGAAAGGCCGTCACCGGGCCGGGGTTCGTCGGTTCGTTCATCAGGCCCTCCGCAGGCATGGGCTCGGTCCGCCGCCCGGGCAGGAACCGGGCGGCGGCAGGGGTCGGGGAAGGGGCGGCCTACCAGTCCATTCCGGCGAGGGTCTTGACCTGATCGACGAATTTCGCCCGGTCGACCTCTTCATAGAGCCGCGCGCGCAGCCGCGGCGCGGGCGAGGAGTTGACGTTCTCGAACAGCGCCACCCGCCCGGCGAGCGCGCCGCTCGTCATGTCCCAGATGAAGTTCATCAGATGCTCTTTCTGCATCGCGGACACGCCGTGGCCGGGCAGCAGATCGTTCAGGTAATGGCCGATCTCGGGGCTTTCGAAGGCGTCCTTGCCGAAGCGCATCACCAGCCCCTGACCGCACAGCTCCTGCAGGATGTGGATGATGCGCGGGTATTCCTGGATCGAATAGAGACGCCCGGCGGTCAGCATCCCGACCTCGGGGACGAGAACGCCCGCCTCGGTATAGCTGGCTTTGGCCTCGGCGGCGGTGACGAAGGCGCGCAGGGTCTGCTGATACTGCACCAGCTCGCCCAGCATCTGCTGCACCGCCGGGATCTTGCCGGTGCCGAGGATATCGAGGACCATGTGGCCGGCGCCGACGAACAGTTCCGATTTCACCGTGAGACGCGTCAGCACATGCCAGTGCGCGAAGGCGCAGACCGGGCCATACCACGACATCCCGTCCGGATCGCCGAGGTTGAAGATCCGCTCCTTCGGCACGAACACGTTGTCGAAGACGATGAACTGGTCGGCCTCTTCGCCCATCGAGGCGACGGGGTGGTCGAACTTGCTCGCGCCCGGCTGCGAGACCATCTCGCGCGAGATCATCGTGATGCCATCCGAGGCGATCGGCACCGCGCCCCAGATGCAGGCCTCGGGCGGGGTGGTGGTCAGCCCGCCGAGGTTGGTGAAGAAGATGTCATTCGCCTGCGCCGCGATCGAGCCGACCGTCTTCGCGCCCGAAACGTAGATGCCGTCCTTCGTCGCCTTCTTCACGCGCAGGAACGCCGCCTCGGCGGCCTTCGGGTTGGAGCGGTCGGTCTGCGGCCCGGCCAGGCTTTCCGAGGCGGTCAGGTTGGTCTTCCGGCCGAACTCCATATACGCCTCGATATTCTCGGCGAAATCGGGGTTGCAGCCGTCGATGAGCGACTTTTTCTTCTGGAAGGTCGGCAGATAGGCCATCAGCCCCGCGACGATGCCCGGCGACAGATCCGAGGGCCGGCCGAAGGTGCCGCCGGTCTTCAGCGACGAATATTCGATGATCTTGCGCCGGTCGCGCAGCTCTTCGGGGCTGCGCGGCACCTGCCAGGCGCGGCTGGAAAGCTCGCCGGTGGCGGGGTCGGTGTAGGTCGTGGCATCGGCGAATTCGGGTTTGAACTGGTCGTCGAAGGTCTCGGCCATCAGCTCGGCGCCCTTGCGCAGGCCCGGTTCGTCGAACACCGTGTCGAGCTTGCGGTTGCCGATCCAGATCCGGCGACCGTCCTTCAGCGATTCGAGAAATTCCGCCCCGGTCTTGAGGCGACTGACGGGGGCGGTCGTCTGTGCAGGGCTCTGCGCTGTCATACTGTGCTCCTGAAGTCTTGGGGGCCCGGGGGCCGCTGGAATGGGCTGCGAGGCTGCCGTTCTGCCGGCGCCGTCGTCCCCCTGAGCCTAAGAGGCGCGACCAAAATGTTGCAACCAAAAAGTAATGGTTGAATTGATGCCGCCAGATATTGCCTAAATTTAATGCGGAGGCCATGGAGGTCATGCCGCGGAGGATTTCTCAAAAAGGCAACGTATCAGGCTAAAAGAGCGCATTTTGCGCAGAAATTAGCCATTGTTGCCGACGATCCCGGAGGACACTCAGGTCAGCGCCATTTCAACCATTTTATCGGTTGCATTTTGATGGCGACCAATTTCTCTGATTATGGTCGGCGCAGGGGCACAGATCCGCCACGCCGGCTCATCCGCAGAACAGAAGGCTCACGACAGAGGCTGAAATGGTCAGATCCGTGCGTTCCAGATGCGACGACGTTTCCCGATGCCCCCGGCGGGCAGGCGGCTCAGCGTGCCTCGCACCGCGTTTGGCCGGCCGTCGCCTCGCAGCGCAGCGCGGCTGCAGCGGCGGTCTGACCGCCGAGGCGCGGCAAGGCGATCTCGGCCCGGGTTTCCCACGACTTGCCGTCGAGCCCGCACCACAGCCGTTCGACCGGCATCCGGTCGCCCGCGGCATTCACCCGGTAGACCGCGCCGTTTTGCGTGTCCGACCACAGGGTGAAACCCGCCGTTTCGCCGGCCGGGACCGTGGCCAGATGATCGGAATACCAATGCGCCAGTTTCACATCGCACGACATCGCGGTCTGTCCGCCGTTCGCGACCGAATAGTCGAGACGGGTCAGCCCCGCGGTTCCCTTGCGATGGTCGCTTTCGGCAATGGCGGCGAAGGCCGCCACTGCGTAAATTGCGGTTGCGAGAACCAGGGTTTTCATCGTGACCCACACTCCAATTCGGTTGATCCGGGCGGAAATCGGCAGCCGGCGCAATCGAATGTCAATCAACAAACAGGGAGCCTGAACATGAAGACCAAGACTGCACGGGGGTTTGCCCGTCTGTTGGGCGGAGCGGCGCTTGCCGCGGCGCTCGCCGCTT
>NZ_JFZB01000048.1 GCF_000740785.1 Paenirhodobacter enshiensis
CAGAGTGTCCGGTTTTCGGGGTCCACCTCAGATTTCGCCGGCCAGGATCTCACCTTCACTTACCACTACGACTTTGGTGATGACTGGACCCATGTGATCCGGATCGAGGAATGGCTGTCCCTCGATCCCCTGCCCCGCCACGCAGAATGCACCGAAGGGGCCCGTGCCCGGCCGCCCGAGGACGTCGGCGGCCCCTGGTCCTATGCCGATTTCCTCGAGACCATCCGCGACCCGAACCATGAAGACCATATGTCCAACCTTCGCTGGGCCGGCGGGCATTTCGACCCGGACTGGTTCGACATCGAGCTGATCAACAGGGATCTGCGCAACACCTTCCGCAAGAACACCAGCCGACGCCTGCATCAGCCCAAGCCAAAGCCTTCTGGTCGGTGAGCGCAGAGGGCTCGGCCCTCAAGGCGCTGGCAAGGGCCCTGATGTCCACTCCGCCCGGATGTTCAGATTTCTGGCATCGCCTCTGTGCCCGCCTGGATGCATCCCATCGTAAAACAGATCGTCGCCTACGTCGGAAGGCCGCCCCCCATCAAATACGCTCCTTATGTGCGACCGGATTGCGCGTCTTGCCGTCGTTCCTTGGCTCCCACATCAATGATACCTATACGTATCTTCAGACAACATGAAGATATGGATACAGATCATATTCTTGCTGTTTTAGCGGGATGATGATATGTTTTCAGATCAATGTCGATCACATGAATCGCAAAGGTATCCTTGGTGCCCGAAACAACCTCTCTTCACACGATCGGCGCACAGCTTCGCCGGGCGCGGCTGGCCGCCGGGTTGACCCAGGAACAGGTCGCCGAGTTGGCCGGCATTTCCCGCCCGCGCTACCGCGACATCGAGACGGGCGCCGCCGCCGCGCGCGCCACCACGCTGATGAATGTCGCACGCGCGCTCGGGCTCGAGATGATGTTGATCCCGCAATTCCTGGTGCCCGCGGTCGACACCCTACTCAGCCCCGAGGCTGGGGAGGATGCCCCGGCATTCGCACCGCAGCCGGAGCCTGACGATGAGCGCTGAACCAACCGCCGCCAGCGTTCAGGCGCTCGACATTTTCCTGAACCAGCACAAGATCGGTACCATCGTCCGAACCCCGGGCGATTTCAACGCTTTCAGCTTCGATCCTGCCTATCGCGCGACAGGTGGGTACCCCATCCTCAGTCTATCCTTCCGGGCGGCGAATGGCGGGCTGCGGAAGGATCCGCGGCCGATCGCAGGTGCCCTGCCGGCCTTCTTCGCCAACCTGCTTCCCGAGGACAAGCTGCGCGACGCGATGGAGAAGCATCACGCCGGACGCGTCCGTCCCGGCAATGACTTCGACCTGCTCGCAGCGCTCGGGGCCGATCTGCCCGGCGCGGTGCGCGCCCTGCCGGGCGACGGTCCTGCCCTGGCCACGGCGAAGCCCACGCAGACGGCGCCGAAAGCTCGTTTCTCTCTGGCCGGCGTCCAGATCAAGCTCTCGGTGATGAAGAACACCGGCAAGGGCGGCGGGCTGACCGTGCCGCTCGGCGACGGCGACGGACAATATATCGCCAAGTTCCCCTCCACGGCTTTTCCGGCGGTGTCGGAAAACGAATTTGCCAACCTCGCACTGGCCGAAGCGATCGGCATGGAGGTGCCCGAGCGCGAGCTTGTCACCCGCGACCAGTTCGACGGCATCCCAGCGGAATTCGAGACTATGACCGAAGGGCGGGTGCTGCTGCTGCGCCGTTTCGATCGCGGGCCGGGCGGCCAGCGCATCCATATCGAGGATTTCGCCCAGGTGTTCGGCATTCCTCCCGCGCGCAAATACGAAGGTGCAGCCTATCACGACATCGCATCAGCGCTCAGCATCGCCATTTCTCCGTTGGCGGCGCTGGAGTTCGTCCGGCGTCTTGCGCTCTCGGTGATCATGGGCAACGGCGACATGCACCTGAAAAATTGGTCGCTGATCTACCCCGGGGACGGCAACGCCCCTGCCTTCGCGCCCTCCTACGACCTGCTCTCGACCATCCCTTATCTTCCTGCGGACGACCTGGCCCTGTCGCTCGGCGGCGAACGCGCCTTCAAAGCACTGACCTCGGCGCGCTGGAAGACTTTCGCTAACCGCGCCAAGCTCCCCGAACCCGCCGTTTTGAAGGCGGTTGCCGAAACCGTTCAGGCGGTCGACGCGCATTGGTGGGATCTGCCCGAACGCGCCGTCGTACCCGGCGCGGTCCTGGAGCGCATCGACGCCCATGTCCGGACGATGACGGCCATTCTGGTCGGGTGACCGGGCGACCGGAGTCGGGAATTTCCGGACCAGCCCCAGTTGGTGATCATGGATCGGCAAGCCATATCGGCAGTGACAATCTGTCCAACCTAATGGCGGGACGGACACTCCATTCAGACGAAATTCATTCAGCCTGCGCGGGTTGCATGAAGATCGCGGCTACGGCGGCTGAATCGCGACGTATCGCGCGAATGAGAAGGAAACAAAGCACGAAAACTCGTGTGCAAATACTGCACACATAACCCATCAAACACTTGATTTACAACAACAATCCACCTTATCCATCATCGGCGCGACGGAGAGCCGCGCGGCGCGGGTGAGGGAATGGGGGCCGGACATGGGATCGCTCCGCCCGGTTCGGCGCCCGGTTCGGCGTGCCGGCCCGGGTTCGGTTTCGGGCGAGCTATAACACAGCCGCCCGCGCAGGCAAAACCCCGCGCGGGCGGCCGATTTTCAACGGGTCGTCAGCTCAGCGCCAGCCAAGCTCAGCGCCAGCCAAGTTCGGGGGCGACGTATTTCAGGATCGCCTCGATCACATGGGCGTTATACTCGACGCCCAGCTGGTTCGGCACGGTCAGCAGCAGCGTATCGGCTTCGGCGATCGCCTCGTCCTGACGCAGCTGCTCGATCAGACGTTCGGGCTCGGCGGCATAGCTGCGCCCGAAGACCGAGCGCGTCTCGTCGATGAAGCCGATCTGGTCGCGGTCACCGCGCTCGGCGCCGAAATACATCCGGTCGAGATCGCTCACCAGCGCGAAGATCGAGCGGCTGACCGACACCCGCGGCGTGCGGGTATGGCCGGCCTCCGCCCAGGCCTCGCGATAGGCGCGGATCTGCTTCGCCTGCTGGACGTGGAACGGCTCGCCGGTCTCGTCATCCTTCAGGGTCGAGCTTTGCAGATTCATCCCGAGCTTCGCCGCCCATTGCGCCGTCTTGTTCGAGCCCGCGCCCCACCAGATGCGTTCCCGCAGCCCTTCCGAATGCGGTTCGAGGCGCAAGAGCCCCGGCGGGTTCGGGAACATCGGCCGCGGGTTCGGCCGCGCGAAGCCCTTGCCCTTCAGCACCTCGAGAAGCGCCTCGGTGTGCCGGCGCGCCATGTCGGCATCGCTCTCGCCCTCGGCGGGCTGATAGCCGAAGTGACGCCAGCCCTCGATCACCTGTTCGGGCGACCCGCGGCTGAGGCCAAGCTGCAACCGCCCGCCGGCGATCAGATCGGCGGCGCCCGCGTCCTCCGCCATATACAGCGGATTTTCGTAACGCATGTCGATCACGCCGGTGCCGATCTCGATCTTGCTGGTGCGTGCGCCCACCGCCGCCAGAAGCGGAAACGGCGAGGCGAGCTGCCGGGCGAAGTGATGCACCCGGAAGTAAGCGCCATCCGCCCCGAGCTCCTCGGCCGCGACCGCAAGGTCAATCGACTGCAACAGCGCATCTGCGGCCGAGCGCGTGCCCGACTGCGGCGAGGGCGACCAGTGGCCGAAGGACAGGAATCCGATCTTTTTCATTTCGTTCCCCAATATCAGGCGATCCCGCGCAGCAACGCGGGATCTTTGGTCTCAGATCTAGGAGGACGCGGTGGCCGGCGCATCCCCCGCCGCCGCTCAGCCAGTGTGCAGCCATGCGCAGATCGCCCGACTCCCCGGATTTCTCCCGGAAAACCGTTGCGGCGGAAGGCATTTTGACGCATCACCGACCCCGCAATCATGCCCGCAGCCCGTGCAGGAGTTTCCGATGCAGCGTCCGCCCCTCGTCATCACGATCCAGAGCCAGGTTGTCATGGGTCAGGTCGGCAATTCGGCGGCGGCGTTCCCGATGCAGGCGGCGGGCCTCGAGGTTGCGCAGATCCCGACGGTTTTGTTGTCGAACACGCCGTTCTATCCGACGTTGCGCGGCGGCTCGCTGCCAGAGGAGTTCTTCGCCGATCTCTTGCGCGGTGCCGAGGAACGCGGCCTGACCGAACGGGCCGCCTATATCCTGACCGGCTATGTCTCGTCGCCGGCGATCGCCGAGATGACGGCGGATTTTGTCGCCCGCGCCAGGGCGGTCAATCCACGCCTCACCTATATCTGCGATCCGGTGATGGGCGACACCAAGCCCGGCCTTTACGTGCCCGAGACCATCGCGCGGGTGATCTGCGACCGGCTCTTGCCGCAGGCCGATATCGCGACGCCCAACCCGTTCGAGGTCAGCTATCTGTCGGGCGTGACGATGACCCATCCCGAGGACATCCTCGAAGCGGCGCGCAAGATGCGCCTGCGTCCCGAGGCCCGGCTGATCGCCACCGGCTGCCGCCTCGCCGGCACGCCCGAAGGCATGATCGAGACCGTGGTTCACGGCCCCGAGGGCACCAGCCGCCATCCGGTGACGCTGCAACCCGCCCATGTCAGCGGCACGGGCGATCTGTTCGCGGCGCTGGTGACGGTCGGGCTGGCGCGCGGCTTGGCGCTGGCCCATGCCGTCGATCATGCACAGGTGCAGATGTCGCGTTCCATCGCGCGCTCCATCGCGCTCGGCCTGCCCGAGGTGGCGCTCGACGATCCGGCGTTCCGGCGCGATCTGCTCAGCTTCGGGATGCCCGCGGCACTCGTCTGACCGGTTTGGTTTTCAGTTACGTTTCATCCAAGGGAGGCCCCCGATGCCCCAGACAGCCCCCGAAAAAATCCGCACCGCCCTGGTAACCGGCTCGTCGGGCTTCATCGGCTATCACCTGTGCCAGCGGCTGCTGAGCGAAGGCTGGCGCGTGCACGGGATCGACAACCTGTGCGATTATTACGACGTCACGCTGAAGGAACGGCGCCAGGCGATGCTGCTGCAGCATCCCGGGTTCTCGGTCACCAATGACTCGATCCAGTCGCCGGGCGTGATGATGGAGTTGTTCTCGCGCCTGAAGCCCGATGTGGTGCTGCATCTCGCCGCTCAGGCGGGCGTGCGCTATTCGATCGAGAACCCGCGCAGCTACCTTGAAAGCAACATCAACGGCACCTTCGAGATTCTGGAAGCCGCCCGCGCCCATCCGCCGGCGCATATGCTGCTCGCCTCGACCTCCTCGGCCTATGGCGCGAACACGGTGATGCCCTATGTCGAGACGCAGAAGGCCGACCATCAGATGTCGTTCTATGCCGCGACGAAGAAGGCGACCGAGTCGATGGCGCATTCCTATGCTCATCTGTTCGGCCTGCCGGTGACGATGTTCCGCTTCTTCACCGTTTACGGCCCTTGGGGCCGGCCTGACATGGCGCTGTTCAAGTTCACCAGAGCGATCCTCGCGAATCAGCCGATCGACGTCTACAACCACGGCGACATGAAGCGCGATTTCACTTACGTCACCGATCTGGTCGAGGCGATCCGGCTGCTGATAGACGCCGTTCCGGTGCGCCCCGAGGACGGCATCGTGCCCGAAGGCGACAGCCTGTCGCCGGTGGCGCCCTGGCGTGTGGTGAATATCGGCAATGGCGATCCGGTTCAGCTGGTCGATTACATCGCCGCCATCGAGGCCGCGACCGGCAAGACCGCGATCCGCAACCTGATGCCGATGCAGCCCGGCGACGTGCCCGCGACCTGGGCCGATGCAAGCTTGCTGAAATCGCTGACCGGCTACGCACCGAAGACCCGGGTTCCCGAGGGCGTGCGCGCGTTCGTCGAATGGTACCGCGATTACTATCAGGTCTGACGGTCCGTCCTGAGGACCCGGCCGGGTCGAGGGGCTCTGCCCCTCGGCCTTTCAGGCCTCACCCCAGGATATTTGCGGCAAAGCGAATGGAAAGCGCGCTCTGCCCCTTTCGCTTTGCCGCAAATATCCCGGGGGAGCGGCGCAGCCGCGGGGGCAGAGCCCCCGGCGACCTGCGGGCAGCGCTCAGACGCGGCCGAGCTTTTCCTGCCGCGCGGCGCGCAGCCGGGCGAAATCGTCTCCGGCGTGATAGCTCGACCGGGTCAGCGGTGTCGCCGAGACCATCAGGAAGCCCTTGCCATAGGCGGCGCGCTCGTAATCCTTGAACTCGTCGGGCGTCACGAAACGGTCGACGCGGTGATGCTTCGGCGTGGGCTGCAGATACTGGGCGATGGTCAGAAAATCCACATCTGCGGCGCGCATGTCATCCATCACCTGACGCACCTGAACATGAGCCTCGCCAAGGCCCACCATGATGCCGGATTTGGTGAAGATGCCGGGGTCGAGTTCCTTCACCCGCTGCAGAAGGCGCAGCGAATGGAAGTAACGCGCGCCGGGGCGCACCTCGGGGTAAAGGCCCGGAACGGTCTCGAGGTTGTGGTTGAACACGTCGGGGCGCGCTGCGACCACGGTTTCCAGCGCCTCGGGGCCGCATTTCAGGAAGTCGGGGGTCAGCACTTCGATCGTCGCCTGCGGCGCACGGTGACGGATCGCACGGATGGTCTGGGCGAAATGCTCGGCCCCGCCATCGGCCAGATCATCACGGTCGACCGAGGTGATGACGACATGTTTCAGCCCGAGCTTTTCGACCGCATGGGCGACGCGGCCCGGCTCGAACACGTCGAGCGCGTCGGGCCGGCCGGTGGCGACATTGCAAAACGAGCAGCCGCGGGTGCAGACCTCGCCCATGATCATCATCGTCGCATGACCCTGAGACCAGCATTCGCCGACGTTCGGGCAGCCCGCCTCCTGACAGACCGTCACAAGACGGTTCTCGCGGATGATCGCGCGAGTGTCCTCGTAGCCTTGCGAATTCGGCGCCCGGACACGGATCCACTCTGGCTTCTTCGGCTGGGCCTGATCCGGACGATGGGCCTTCTCGGGATGTCTTTCGCCGGGAATCTTCAACTCGCGCACGGTCTGTCCCCTTTTCGCGGCTGGGTTCATTCCGGGAGATAGGACAAAACCGGGCCGCAGGCAATGCGCAGGCAAAGACGAGACACGCCCGCGGCCCGGTCGGAGTGCCAGCGTCAGCCGATGAGCGGCATCGCGCCACCGTAAACCTCGTCATAATGGCGCTTCAGCCGGATCAGCGCGATACGCAGCACGATCTTGCCCGAGCGCGCCGACCAGCCGAGGCGGCGCTCCGCGCTCTCCAGCCCCTCGAGGAAGCAGCAGCAGCGCAGCACCATATCGCCCAGCCCCGGCCCCAGATCGCGCAACGCCGCCGCCACGCGTTCGCGGGCGCGCTCCGATCCGCCGCCGAGGCTGGCTTCGCGGTAGCTGCCGCGTTCGCCGCCGCCGGTCAGGAAGCGTTCCCAGTTCTGCGCCACGCGCGGCCCCATCTGCGCGAGCTCGAAATCCTCGCGCAACCGCTCGCCCGCGGCGACGAGTTCGGGGCCGAGGAACGGCTGCCCGTTCGCGTCGCGCCGCCGCGCCAGAACCCCGAGCGGGCTTTCGGCGAGGTTGGTGCGCCCCCTCCCCTCGGTCCCGGCCGGCCGGCCCCAGTCGCGGTGCTGGGCCGCGAACAGGCCGCCGTCGTCCTCTTCCTCGGGGTCGAGGCCACGGGCAACGCGTTCGGCCTCGACCATCCGGCGCAGCGCGCCCCGCCCCGCGAGGGTGATTTCATAGGTGGTGACGCGGCCGGTGTGGCGGATCTGGATCCAGTCCTTCAGCGCCAGCCCCTGCGCCGTCGCCCGCTGGGTGACGGCTGTGCGCACCGAGGCACGCATCACCACGGCCTTGTCCATCTCGGGGGCAACGGCAAGCTGGGCGCCGGGCTCCGCGAGACGGCGCAGGATGCGCTGTTCCTCGCGCGCGGTCAGGTCGGCCGGGTCGGTGCCGGGAACTGCACGGGCGGTGTCGGCGGCGGGATCGGGACGGCGAGCGGTCATGGAGAGATCCTTCGTGCTGACGGTCTCCTGCGCGGAAAAGGTCTGGCCGAGCTGACTGAGGGCTTCGTCCACCAGAGGATCGTCGCGCCGTTCCTCGATCCGGCGAACACGGCGCAGGATCGTCGAGGCATGGCACCCTTCCGCGCGGGCAAGCTGCCGGATCGGGATCCCCTCTTCGACATGCCGGATGTAAAGCCTGGCATGATCGGGCAACCAGCCGGGAAGCCCCGGCGTGGTCGGGGTGGTGATGCTCATGTTCTCCCCCAGTCAGGCGCGGCAAGGTCGGGTCCGCAAAGGTAAACCGTGAGTTGCAATCGTTACCCGCTCGTTAACGATGCGGGCAAAACCGAGAATTGTTGAGAAATGATAAATTTCTCCGACCGTTGCGTGCGCAGATCGGGGCGGATGCGCAACGGGGCCGCAGCGGCGCCATTGTGGACGAACCGACACCCAGTGCGACACCACGAAGGAGAGCCCGATGTCCGATCTGCGCCAGATCCTGTCCGAGCTGCGCCGCCCGCGCCTCTTGATGCGCGCCGCTCGTTGCGGTCAGCCCGATTACGTCCGTGCCCGCGATCTGCGCCGGCTGCTGCGCCGGCACGACACACCGGCACCTGCCGAGGCGCTCGTTGCGCTGATCGGGATCGAGGCCGGGATCGAGGAGGAACGCCAGGCCGGTGGCGCGGGTTACAACGCGCTGCGCCACATCGAGGTGATGATCGCACTGATGTCCGAGGCCCGCACCGTTCTGGCAGGCCACGCCAATTCGGGTGCTACAGGGTCAGACGACCCGGCGGCAGGCACCCTGCCCCTCGCCGCCGAGTAGCTCAGCGAAACAGCACCAGCGCGCCCGGCGCCCAGCCGATCCGGGTGCGCGTGCCCACGTCCAGCACCGGCCGGCCGAAGACGTTGCGCATCGAGATCCGCACCGGCTTGTCCACCCCGTCGAGGCGGACGTCGTAATACGTCATGTCGCCGTAATAGACCACTTCATCGATGATGCCGGCGGCCTCATGCGCGGCGGCGGGCTGGCCTTCGTAAAGCAGGGTCAGGGTCTCGGGGCGGAAGCCCACGGCGGGCTCGCCGCCGGTGCGCGTCGCCGCGACCTGATCGGGGGCGACATCGAGCCGACCGAGACCGGCCACATCGAGCGACACGCCCGCCCCGCTTTCGCCCGTCACCGTCGCCGGCAGGAAGTTCATCACGCCGATGAAATCCGCGACGCGGCGCGAATCCGGATGGCGATAAAGCGTCTCGGGATCGGCGAGCTGGGCGATCTCGCCGTCGAACATCACCGCGATGCGGTCCGACATGATCAGCGCCTCTTCCTGGTCATGGGTGACCAGAACGAAGGTGATACCGAGCTCGCGCTGCAGCTTCATCAGCTCGACCTGCATTTGCTCGCGGATCTTCTTGTCGAGGGCCGACATCGGCTCGTCGAGCAAAAGCACCTTGGGCTTCAGGATCAGCGCGCGCGCAAGCGCCACGCGCTGACGCTGACCGCCCGACATCGCATGGGCGGCGCGCGGGCCATAGCCCTTGAGGCCGACCATCTCCAGCGCTTCCTCGACCGCCTTCGCCTTCTCGGCCTTCGAGCGCGGATCGCGGCGCAGACCGAAGCCGACGTTCTCGGCCACGCTCAGATGCGGGAAGATCGCGTAGCTCTGGAACACCATGTTGGTCGGGCGCCGGTTCGCCGGCACGTTCGACATATCCTTGCCGTCGATCAGCACCGCGCCCGAGGAAATGTCCTCGAACCCCGCGATGGTGCGCAAAAGCGTAGTCTTGCCGCAGCCCGACGGGCCGAGCAGCGAGAAGAACTCGCCCGCGCGGATCGTCGCGGTGATGCCGCGCAGCGCGTGATAATCGCCGTAATACTTCTGCACCTCGCGGAACTCGATCATCGTCGGGCGGGTCGCAGCGGCGGATGCGGTGGTCTTGGGTATCACAGGAAGCCTCCGGTGTCCTTGCCGCCGGTGCGCGCGATGCCGCGGCGGCGGAAATATTCGGCAATGGTCAGCAACACGATCGAGGCGGCCACCAGACAGGTGCCAAGCGCCATGATCATCGGGATCTGTTTCGGGAACCTGAGCTGCGAGAAGATATAGGTCGGCAGCGTGGTCTGCTCGCCCGCGAGGAAGAAGGCGATGATGAACTCGTCGAGCGAGATGGTGAAGGCCATCAGGCACGAGGACACGATCCCCGGCAGAACGAGCGGCAGGGTGATCAGACGGAAGGTCGAGATCTTGCCCTCGCCGAGATCATAGGCCGCCTCTTCGAGCGAACGGTCGAGCGAGCTGAACGCGGCATTCAGCACCGCGATGGCATAGGGCGTGGCCGCCAGAACATGGCCGAGGATCACGGTGAAGATCGACAGCGGAATGCCGATCCCCAGAAGCACGATCAACAGCGACACCGCCACGATGATCTCGGGCAGCACGAGGGGCAGCATGATCAGCCCCATGATCCCCGCCTTGCCCGGAAAGTCGAACCGGGTCGAGGCACGCGCCGCGAAGATGCCGAGCGTGGTCGCCAGAATCGCCGTCGAGACCGCGATGATCAGCGAGTTCTTCAGCGCATGGCCGAGGTTCACGTTGGTGAACAGATCGTCGAACCATTGCAGCGTGAAGCCCTTCAGCGGGAAGGCGATGATCGTGCCGTCATTGAAGGCGAAGACCGGCAACAGCACGATCGGCGCATAGAGAAAGACCAGATAGGCCAGCGAAAACAGGCGCAGCGCCGGAGATTTCATCCCTTCGGCCCCCTCAGGAAACGCCGGTTCAGCATGAGGAACAGCAGCGCGATCGCCGCCACCACCAGCATCGCGCTGACCGCGATCGCCGAACCGAGCGGCTTGTTGTCGATCTTGAGCATGTTCTGCTGGATCATGTTCGCCACCATCGGGAGCTTGCCGCCGCCGATCAGCTCTGGCGTGACGTAATCGCCGATGGTCGGGATGAACACGATCATCACCGCGCCGATCACGCCGGGCATCGCCAGAGGCAGCGTCACCCGCCAGAAGGTCATGAACCTGCTCTCGCCGAGATCCTGCCCCGCCTCGAGGAAGGAGCGGTCGATCTTCTCCAGGCTGACAAAGATCGGCAGGATCGCGAAGGGCGCATAGGAATGGGCGAGCGTGACCGCGATGGCACCGACCGAGTTGAGCATCTGCAGCGGATGATCGACGATGCCGAGCCCGGTCAGCACCGAGTTGATGACGCCGTTGTAGCTCAGGATCACCTTCCACTGGAACACCCGGATCAGATAGCTGGTCCAGAACGGGATGGTGATGAGAAACAGCCACAGCGACTTCTTCTGCGCCGGCAGCACGAAGGAGATGAAATAGGCGACCGGGAAGGCCAGTCCCACCGTCACCGCCGTGACCAGCACCGACACCCAGACCGAGCGCAGCAGGATCGCGCGGAAGATCGGGTCGGACCAGGCCTGGACGTAGTTTTCGGTGGTGAATTCGTGGATCACCGTCAGGTAGCCGTCCTTGAAGAAGGAATAGGCCACGATCATCACCAAGGGAGCCGCCAGCATCAGCAGCGCGTAAATCAGCGTCGGGCTGATCATCAGATAGCCGTTGAACGCCTCGGTGCGCGTCCAGCGTGTCTTCACCGGTCCAGCCATGGTCCCCCGTCTCAGATCGGTCGTCTCGGCGTTGTCGCCTCGGTTCCAGCGTTGCGGGTTTGCCCGTCGTTTGGGGAAAGGTTGCACGTCGCATCGCCGCGCGAAAGAGGGTTCAGCACGGAAATCAGGCAGTTTCAGTGAAAAACTCACCAGTCGCCGAAATATCGGGCGGAACCGAAAGATCAGACCGGCAGATCGGCCGGGGGAGAATCCAGCAATTGCCTGAGCCGGTCCAGGGCACGCTGGAACCGTTCCTCGGACACGCCGCCGGAGAGCGCGATGCGCACCGCGTTCGGCGCATGGCCGTCTTGCAGCACATATTCGTCGGCCGAGCGCAACAGCACGCCTTCGGCCTCGGCCATGCGGGTGAAGGTCGAAGCGCGCCACCCCGTCGGCAGTCGCAGCCAGACGAAGCTCAGCCCCGGTTGCCAGCCGAGATCGAGATTGCCGAAACTGCGCAGCAGGATCTGCAGCCGCCGGCCCATCTCGTCCTGTGCGGCATGGCGCAGCCGCATCGCCTCGCCCGAGGTGAACAGCCGCGTCGCGATATCGGTGACCGGGCGCGGCAAGCCGAAATAGCTGTGCTGCGCGGTCAACCGACCGGCCTCGCCCATGCCCTCGGGTGCGACGACGATGCCGAATCGCATCCCCGCCGAAATCGTCTTGGACAGCGACGTCACGTGCCAGGCCCGCTCCGGCGCCATCGCGCGCAGGCTGTCGAGCCCCGACACCGGCGCAGTGTAACAATCGTCCTCGACGATCTGCAGATCGTGACGACGGGCGACCTCGGCGATGGCGCGGCGTCTTTCCATGCCCATGCGCGCGGTGGTCGGGTTCTGGGCGTCGGGGGTGATGCAGACCATCTGCCCGCCGAAGCGCCGGCAGGCGGCATCGAGGGCCTCGGGCACCATCCCCTCGGCATCGAGGGCGACCGGCACCACCTCGGCGCGGTTCAGCCGTGCGGCATGACGAAAGCCCGGATAAGCGAGTTCCTCGCACAGCACCACCGGCCGGTCGCCGCGCAGACAGCACTGCATCGCCACGTTCAGCCCATTCTGTCCGCCAAGCGTCAGAACGATGTCGTCGGGCGTGACCACCGGTCCGAGAGAACAGCCGGAAAACCATTCGACCGCCGCCTCCCGGCAATAGCGGTCGCGCCGCAGCCCGGGATATTCAAGCCAGCTCTGCCCGATCTCCTGCGCGGCCTCGGTCATTGCGCGCGACAGGGCCGCGGTCTGGCCGACGTCCGGCAGCTGCGGCGAGCGCAGATCCACCACCCCGTCATCGTCGTCCGGGTCGGTCATCGACTGGCGATACAATGGCTCTGTCGGGCCGAGCCGACGCGACTGAGTGGACACGAAAGTTCCGCGGCCCACCGCAGCCTCGAGCAGCCCCTCCTGCGTCGCGATCTGATAGGCGCGGGCGACCGTGCCCGGCGTCACCCCGAGACGCCAGGCCAGATCGCGCACCGTCGGCAGCCGCATTCCCGGCGCCAGATCGCCGCGCCGCACACCGTCGCGCAGTGCCCGGACCAGCGAAAGATACTTCGGGCCGGCCGATTGTGTCAGTTCAGGATGCCATTTTGTATCAGTCACAATGTTTCCGTAGGGCTTATTGTGTTGCTATTGTATTTATTTGTTACCGAAACAATGGAATTGTATCAACACAAAAGGTGCCAGAATGTCTTCGCTGTCGCAGCGCTCCGTGTTTTCCGCCGCCACCTCCCGGGTGAACGTCCGCACGCTGTCGCGTGTCGTGGCGGGCTGGCTGAACCTGCGCCGCAGCAAGATCGCGCTGAGCAAACTCGACGACCGGCTTCTCGACGATGTCGGGCTGAGCCGCAGCGAGGCCGAGCGGATCATCGACCGCTGGTTCTGATCTCCCCGAGGTAGGTGCCGCAGTCCCCTGTCGGCCCTCTTCCTGAGCCGGGCGCACAGCGTCCGGCTTTTTTTCATGCCGATCGTCATCCCGTCTCCGGCTGGCGTGGCCCTTCCCGCCGGGCGCAGCGGGGGCTCTGCCCCCTCGGGCCTCGCGGCCCTCACCCCCGGGATATTTGCGGCGAATCGAAAGGCAAAGCGCGCGCTCGTCCTTTTCAGCCTTCCGCAAATATCCCCAGGGACCGGAGCGGAGCGGAGCGCCCGCATCTTTTTGCCGCCGATCCCGCCCGCCGGCCGCTTTGGGCTTGACCTTCCGCCCCGGTGGTTCAAGAACTCGGTCATCATGACGACTGCATCCCTTCGCATCGACCTCGATGCCATCCTTTCGAACTGGCGCGCGCTGGACGCGCTCTCGGGCACGGCGACGCAGACCGCTGCCGTGGTCAAGGCGGATTGCTACGGGCTGGGGGCGTCGCGCATCGCGCGGATGCTGGCCCGCAACGGTGTGCGCACATTCTTCGTGGCCTGTGCCGAGGAGGGCGCGACGCTGCGCCAGATCGTTGGCGAAGCGCCCGAAATCTTCATCTTGTCGGGCCATTGCGCGGGCGACACCGAGATGATCGGCGACCTGTCGCTGACCCCGGTGCTGAACTCGGCCGAGCAGATGCACCGTCATTTCGAAGCTCTGCCGGGCGCGGCCTTCGGTATTCAGCTCGATACCGGGATGAACCGGCTCGGCTTCGAGGCTTCGGACTGGTTTGCGGCCGCACCGGCCGTGCTCGCCGCGGGGCCGAAGCTGATCATGAGCCACCTCGCCTGCTCGGACGAGGCCGATCATCCGATGAACCGCCAGCAGCTGACCGAATTCAAGCGCATGACCGAAGGCATGAAGGTGCCGCGCTCGCTGTCGGCGACGGGAGGCATTCTGCTCGGCTCCGAGTTCCATTTCGATCTGGTGCGTCCGGGCATCGGCCTTTACGCCGGCCGCCCGTTCGAGGCGGGCACGCCCGCCGTCACCTTGTCGTTGCCGGTGATCCAGACCCGCGAGGTCCATCCGGGCGAAACCGTGGGCTATTCCAACGCCTGGACCGCCGAGACGGAAACCCGCGTCGCGACCGTCGCCGCGGGCTATGCCGACGGTCTGTCGCGGCGCCTCGGAAATGTCGCGACGCTTTGGGCCGGCGACATCCCCTGCCCGGTGATCGGCAAGGTCTCGATGGACCTGATCACCGTCGACATCACCCATCTCGACGAGGTGCCCGATGCGCTCGATCTGATCGGGCCGAACCAGCGCGTCGATGCGATCGGCGATCTGATCGGCACCATCGGCTACGAGATTCTCACCTCGCTCGGTCATCGCTATCAGCGCAGCTATGTCGGGGGTGCCGCGTGATCGCACGCCTTCTGGCGTTCATCGGACGCTCGGTTCTTTCGGGGCTTGCCGGGGCAGGCAAGGTCACGCTTTTCGCAATCGAGGCGGTGTCGCACCTGGTGCGCCCGCCGTTCTACGGGCGCGAGTTCCTGTCGGCGCTGCTGCAGATCGGCTGGCTGTCGCTGCCGGTCGTGGGGCTGACCGCGATCTTCACCGGCGCGGCGCTGGCACTGCAGATCTATGCCGGCGGCGCCCGGTTCTCCGCCGAATCGGTGGTGCCTTCGATCGTCGCCATCGGCATGACGCGCGAGCTCGGCCCCGTTCTCGGCGGTTTGATGGTCGCGGCGCGCGTGGCCTCCTCCATCGCGGCCGAGATCGGCACGATGAAAGTGACCGAGCAGATCGACGCTCTGGTCACCCTCTCGACCGACCCGCTCAAGTATCTGGTCGCGCCGCGCCTGCTGGCCGCGGTCATCAGCGTTCCGCTGCTTGTCGGCGTGGGCGACGTGATCGGCGTGATGGGCGGTTGGCTCGTGGGGGTGGAGCGGCTGAACTTCAACTCCGCCACCTATATCCGCAATACTTGGCAGTATCTGGAAACCTGGGACGTCATGTCGGGTATCCTGAAGGGGGCGGCGTTCGGCTTCATCGTCGCGCTGATGGGCTGCTATTACGGCATGAACTCGGGGCGCGGTGCGCAGGGCGTGGGCCGGGCCACGAAGACCGCGGTGGTCGCGGCCTCGATCCTGATCCTCGCCGCGAACTACGTCCTCACGGAGGTCTTCTTCTCCAAATGATCGAGATTCACGGCCTCACCAAATCCTTCGGACCGAAACACGTGCTGCGCGGCATCGACCTGTCGGTCGTGCGTGGCGAAAGCCTCGTGGTCATCGGCGGCTCGGGCACCGGCAAGTCAGTGCTGCTGAAATGTATCCTGGGGCTGAACGCGCCCGACGGCGGCAGCATCGTCATCGACGGCAAGCCCGCCACCGGCCACGCCGGCGCTTCCGAGCGCGAGGAATTCCTGTCGAAATTCGGCATGTTGTTTCAGGGCGCGGCGCTGTTCGACAGCCTCACCGTCTGGCAGAACGTCGCGTTCCGGCTGCTGCGCGGCGCCAATCGCAAACCGCGCGCCGAAGCCCGCGCCATCGCCCTCGAAAAGCTCAAGCGCGTTGGTCTCGGCCCGGATGTGGCCGACCTCTACCCGGCAGAGCTGTCGGGCGGTATGCAAAAACGCGTCGGCCTCGCCCGTGCCATCGCGGCCGACCCGCAGGTGATCTTCTTCGACGAGCCCACGACCGGCCTCGATCCGATCATGGCCGGCGTCATCAACGAGCTGATCCGCTCCATCGTGACGGAAATGGGCGCGACGGCGATCACCATCACCCATGACATGACCTCGGTGCGCGCCATCGCCGACAAGGTGGCGATGCTGCACGACGGGGTGCTGCGCTGGCAAGGCCCGGTGGCCGAGATCGACACCACCGACGACCCCTACATTCAGCAGTTCATCCACGGCCGCGCCGAAGGCCCGATCGAAGCCCTGCGCTGAGAAACAGCGCGGCGCCGGGTCGGACACCGCGCCGCGCTCTCCCTTTCGGCTTTCCGCAAATATCCCGGGGTGTGGGGGCAGAGCCCCACTCCGCCGCTTGCCGCCTCTCCTCCGCTCTGGCACAAAGGCCGACATGGCAAAGGCCCCTCTGCAATTCACCTGCACCTCCTGCGGTGCGCGCTTCCCGAAATGGTCGGGGCGCTGCGATGCGTGCGGTGCGTGGAACAGCATCGTCGAGGAAGCGCCGCTCTCCGCCTCAGGGCCGAAGGGCAAGTCGCTCGGCGGCGCCAAGGGCAGGCTGATCGCGCTCACCACACTCGCCACCGAGGAGCCGCCGCCGCCGCGCACCTGCTCGGGCCTCGTCGAGTTCGACCGGGTTCTGGGCGGCGGTCTGGTGCCGGCCTCGGCCATTCTCGTCGGCGGAGATCCCGGCATCGGCAAGTCGACGCTGCTGTTGCAGGCGGTCTCGGCCTTCGCCAGGGCCGGGCTGAAGTGCCTCTATATCTCGGGCGAGGAAGCCTCGGCCCAGGTGCGGATGCGCGCGCAGCGCCTCGGGCTCGCCGATGCCTCCGTCAACCTCGGCGCCGAGACCAACCTGCGCGACATTCTCACGACGATGGAGGCCGAGCGCCCCGACCTCGTGGTGATCGATTCGATCCAGACCATGTGGGCCGACAGCGTCGAGGCCGCGCCCGGCTCCGTCAGTCAGGTCCGCGCCGCGGCGCATGAGCTGGTCACCTTCGCGAAGTCGCGCGGCGTGTCGGTGATCCTCGTCGGCCATGTCACCAAGGAAGGCCAGATCGCCGGCCCGCGCGTGGTCGAGCACATGGTCGACACCGTTCTCTATTTCGAGGGCGAGCGCGGCCATCAGTTCCGCCTGCTGCGCGCGGTAAAGAACCGCTTCGGCCCGGCCTCGGAAATCGGCGTGTTCGAGATGACGGGCATGGGGCTGGCCGAGGTGGCCAATCCCTCGGCGCTGTTCCTCTCCGAACGTGGCCAGCCTGCGCCCGGCTCCGCCGTCTTCGCGGGGATCGAGGGCACGCGCCCGGTTCTGACGGAAATTCAGGCGCTTGTTGCGCCCTCGACCCTCGCCAGCCCGCGCCGCACCGTGGTCGGCCTCGACTCGGGGCGGATCTCGACGATCCTCGCCGTCCTCGAAAGCCGCTGCGGTATCCCGTTTGCCGGGCTCGACGTGTTTCTGAACGTCGCGGGCGGCATGAAGGTGACGGAACCCGCCGCCGATCTCGCTGCCGCCGCGGCGCTGCTGAGTGCGCGCGAGGACGTGGCACTCCCGTCGGATCTGGTGATTTTCGGGGAAATATCTCTGTCGGCGGCACTGCGCCCGGTGTCTCAGGCGGAAAACAGGTTGAAAGAAGCCGAGAAACTTGGTTTCACACAGGCGATCGCGCCGCAGGGAACCAAGGTGACCGGCAGCGACGGGATGCGGCTGCGCACGCTGCCGGATCTGGTGACACTTGTTGGGGACATGTTCGGCGCGGGATAGTGCCGGGGACGCGGGGATCATGGAAGCCTTTACCATCGTTGACGCCATCGTGGCGGTCGTCGTCATCCTGTCGGCCATCCTCGCCTACAGCCGCGGTTTCGTGCGCGAGGGGCTGGCCATCGTCGGCTGGATCGCCGCGGCCGTCGTCGCCTATCTGTTCGCGGCACAGGCGCGGCCGCTGGTGGCGCAGCTGCCGGTGCTGAACAAATTCCTCGGCGACAGTTGCGAACTGGCGACCATCGCCGGTTTCTCGGCGGTCTTCGCGGTGGCACTCGTGGTCTTCGCGATCATCACGCCGCTGTTTTCCTCGGTTGTGCAGCGCTCCGCGCTCGGCGGTCTCGATCAGGCGATCGGGTTCCTGTTCGGCGTGCTGCGCGGTATCGTTCTCGTCGCGGTCGCCCTGATCCTCTATCAGCGCGTCGGCCTCGAGGCGGGCGTGCCGGCGGTCGACAATTCGCGCGCCGCCAAGGTCTTCTCAGCGCTGAGCACCAAGCTCGAATCCTCGGTGCCGACCGATGTCCCTGCCTGGATCGTCAGCCGTTATGAGCATCTGGTGGCCGATTGCGCCGCGCCGGGCACCGCCCCGGCCGCCGAAACGCCCGCCGCGAACTGAGCGCCAGGGCCGCCCGCTCCGGGCTCTGTGCAGCCCGGCACGGATCGGGTCCGCCCGCGCACAGTCAATATGACGATGAAATGACGCATTTCCCCAAGCGAGGGCTTAACAGCCCGTGCGTTTCGGACTAAGTGTCTCGCGCAAGCCCACCCGGATCGGAGCCCCTCCCATGACAGAACCGGCCAGCCCCCGTTTTTACGCCCATCCCTTCGACGACGACGAGCTGCACGAAGAGTGCGGCGTCTTCGGCGTGATCGGCGTGGCCGACGCCGCGAACTTCGTCGCGCTCGGGATGCACGCGCTGCAGCACCGCGGCCAGGAAGCGGGCGGCATCGTCGCGCACGATCCGGAGAAGGGCTTCAACTCGGCGCATCGCTTCGGCTATGTGCGCGACAATTTCACCAAGGCCTCGCTGATGGAGGCCCTGCCCGGCCCGCTCGCCATCGGCCATGTGCGCTATTCGACGGCCGGTTCCAAGGCCGCGGTGATCCGCGATGTGCAGCCGTTCTTCGGCGAGTTCTCGCTCGGCGGCGCGGCGGTCGCGCACAACGGCAACCTGACCAATGCCGAGGCGCTGCGCCGCGAGCTGATCGAGCATGGCGCGATCTTCCAGTCGAGCTCGGACACCGAGTGCATCATTCACCTGATGGCGCGTTCGTATCAGAAGACCCATCCCGACCGGCTGGCCGATGCGCTGCGCCGGGTCGAGGGCGCGTTCTCCATCGTCGCGATGACCGATACCGCGCTGATCGGCGCGCGCGACCCGATGGGGGTGCGTCCGCTGGTGCTGGGCCGGCTTGGCGACAATGCCTATGTGCTGTCGTCGGAGACCTGCGGCCTTGACATCATCGGTGCGCATTTCGTGCGCGAGATCGCGCCGGGCGAGATGGTGGTGATCCAGAACGGCAAGATCGAAAGCTCGCGTCCGTTCCACGCCTCGCAGTCGCGGTTCTGTATCTTCGAGCATGTGTATTTCTCGCGTCCCGACAGCATCATCGGCGGCCGCTCTGTCTACGAGACCCGGCGTCAGATCGGTGTGGAGCTCGCGCGCGAAGCCCCGGTCGAGGCCGATCTGGTCTGCCCGGTGCCGGATTCGGGCACGCCCGCGGCGATCGGCTACAGCCAGGAATCGGGCATTCCCTTCGCCCTCGGCATCACCCGCAACCAGTACATGGGCCGGACGTTCATCGAGCCGACCGAGCAGATCCGCAACATGGGCGTGCGGCTGAAGCTGAACGTCAACCGTTCGCTGGTGCAGGGCAAGCGGGTGATCCTGGTCGATGACTCGGTGGTGCGCGGCACGACCTCGCGCAAGATCAAGGAGATGATCCTCGATGCCGGCGCAGCCGAGGTGCATTTCCGTATCGCCTCCCCGCCGACCGCCTGGCCGTGCTTCTACGGCGTCGACACGCCGGACCGCTCGAAGCTGCTGGCGGCGCGGATGAGCGAGGACGAGATGCGCGACTGGATCGGCGTCGACAGTCTGAAGTTCATCTCGCTCGACGGGCTGTATCGCGCGGCTGGCGAGGCCGAGGGCCGGAATTCCGCCTGCCCGCAGTATTGCGATGCTTGCTTCTCCGGCGAATATCCGGTGGCCCCGGCCGATCAGATCGCCAAGGGCTTCGAGATGAAGCCGCTGAAAGCGGCGGAATAAACTTACTGCCGGAGGTCTGTCGGCGGACGCGAAGGGGGCTCTGCCCCCTCGGGCCTCCCGGCCCTCACCCCCGGGATATTTTCGGAAAGATGAAAAGAGCCGCCGAAAGGCGGCTCTTCTGCGTTCGACGATACGATTGCCCGGCGGTCAGAAGGCCAGGCCGAGCGCGCGCGCCTTGCGGTAGAACGTGGCCCGGCCGATGCCGAGGGCGCGTGCCGCGGCTGCGACATTGCCACCGCTGCGGGCGAGCGCCTGTGCAAGGACCGCACGCTGCGCCTCATCGAGAGAGCCGCCCTCAGCCCCGATCAGATCGGTGGCGGGGCATGGTGCGAAATGCCCTTCCCCCAGCCCGAAACGGCGGCGCGCGCTGCGTGTCGCGCCGATCACCAGATCGTCGCGGTCGAGGGCCAGAAGTGCCACCCCTTGCGTGCTGTCCTCATTGGCCGACAGGATGCGCGCCCCCTGAAACCTCAGCCGGAACAGCTCTGCCTCGATGCGCTGCGCGGCATCCTGAACACTGAGCGCCAGCAGCTGAGCCCAGGCGTCGGGCGTATCCTCGCGCACCGAGCTGATGTCGATCACCCCGACCATCGATCCCTCGGCCCCGAACACAGGTGCGCCAGAGCATTTCAGTGCCCCGTGCGGAGCGCGGAAATGCTGGTCGCGCCAGACCGTGACCGGACGGGCCTCGGCAAGGCAGGTGCCGATTCCGTTGGTGCCTTCCGCCCCCTCGGACCAGTCTGCCCCGGAAACCAGGTTCATGCGATCGAAAGCTCCACGATCGGCATCGCGCACCCGCTCGTCGAGAACAATTCCTGCCGCATCCGACAGCATGACGGCACAGCCTGCCTCTCCCACTGCGCGCGACAGCCGATCGAGCGCCGGGCCCGCCACGCGCACCAACTCTCCCGCGGCATCGCGCCGGGCCCGGATCTCGGCCAGAGCCATGCGCATCGCCGGCCCCCGGCTTGAAGGATCGAGCTTGTGATGAACCAGAGAACGCCGCCAGCTCGCGGCAAAGGCACTCAACCCCTCGCGGGCCGAAGTCGACACGACCGAGCGCACCCGCCCGACATGATCGGAAACATACGTTCCATTCTGCGGCATGTCAAAAAGCCTCCCCTCTTTCTGGCATCCCAGTCAGACAAGGATAAAGCGATCTCGGCACAAGTAAACAGGCCAGATCGTCAGACACGGTTAGCAAGGCTTCAATTTCGACATCCGGACAGCGGAAGCACGCCGTGCCCTTTCGCTTTGCCGCAAATATCCCGGGGGTGAGGGCCGTCAGGCCCGAGGGGGCAGAGCCCCCTCTCCGCCCGCGTCGCGGGACAAGGCACCCGGTCGCCCGAAACCGATCATTCCTCGTCCTGATCGAGATCCTCATCCTGCCAGCCGGGTTCGTGACGCTTGCCGCGAAATCCGGTCGCGACGACGAATTTCTCGGTCGAGTCCTTGCGCGAGGCCGGCGGCTTCACATTGACAACCTTGGTGAAATTCTTCTTCAGGATGGTCAGCAATTCCTGCTCGGTGCCGCCCGCCAGAACCTTGCACACGAAGGTGCCGCCGACGTCGAGCACATCGAAGGCGAAGAACGCCGCGTGTTCGCACAGGTCGATGATGCGCAGATGGTCGACGTTGTGATTGCCCGAGGCCTTCGCGGCCATGTCCGACATCACCACATCCGCATTGCCGCCGAGCCAGGCCTTCACCTGCTCGTCCGCGCCCTCTTCCAGAAAATCGAGCTGATGGATATCGGCGCCGGGGATCGGGTCGACCTCCTGCAGATCGACGCCCAGCACGGTGCCGACCTTCTTGCCCGACTTCTCTCCAAGCGCATTGACCCGGCGCACCGCCACCTGGCACCAGCCGCCCGGCGCGCAGCCCAGATCGACGACCCGCGCCCCCGGCACGAGAAAGCGATATTTCTCATCCAGTTCCAGGATCTTGTAAGCCGCGCGGCCGCGATAGCCCTCTTTCTTCGCCAGCAGCACATAAGGGTCGTTCAGCTGCCGCTCCAACCAGCGGGTCGAGCTGATCTTGCGTCCCTTGGCGGTCTTGACGCGCACGCGCAGCTCGCGCTGGCCGCGGCCGGAATTCGTCGTGCCGCCGATACCCGTGGGTGTCTTGCTCATCTGATCGGTCCCATCTCTTTCAGCACGCCATCGGCGGCCATTTGTGCATAAAGCAGCCCCTCGCGCAGGCCGCGGTCGGCCACCGACATCCGGTCGGTCGGCCAGATCCGCATCAGCGCCTGCAAGATCGCGGCGCCCGACATGATCAGCGTGTGCCGGTCACGCCCGATGCGCGGATCGGTCCGCCGCCCCTCGGGGCCGAGCGTCAGGAACGAGCGGATCACCGCGTCGATCTGCCCCGACGACATCGTCATCCCGTCGACCCGCGTCCGGTCATAGCGCTTCAGCCCGAGGTGACAGGCCGCCACCGTCGTCACCGTGCCCGAGGTGCCGATGATCTGGAACCCCTCGCGCGCCACGCCGGAATTGTAGGGCGAGAAGTTGCACAGCTTCTCCTCGAAATACCACGACATCAGCGCGAAACGCGCGGAATCGTCCTCGACATCGGCGAAATGGTCCTTCAGCGTCGCCACCCCCAAGGGCACCGAGATCCAGTCCACCACCCGCGCCTGCGGCAACCCGTCGTCGGGCTGGTTGAACCCGTTGCCGAGGCGCATGATCGCGCGGGCGCGTTCGGGGTGCGGCACCTGCGACAGGTCCATCCACACCAGTTCGGTCGAGCCGCCGCCGATATCGACGACCAGCAACTGCTCGGTCGAGGGATTGACCAGCGAGGCGCAGGAAATCACCGCGAGACGCGCCTCTTCCTCGGCCGGGATGATCTCCAAGGGCAGGCCGGTCTCGCGCCGGACGTAGCGCAGGAAGTCTCGCGCGTTGCCCGCGCGCCGGCAGGCCTCGGTCGCGACGAGGCGCATCCGCTTCACGCCATGCGCTTCGATCTTGCGCCGGCAGATCTGCAAGGCCTGCACGGTGCGCGCCATCGAGCTGCGCGACAGCCGGCCAGAGGCTTCGAGCCCCTGTCCCAGCTGGACCGCTTTCGAGAAGCTGTCCACGACCTCGAACTGATCCCCCTTCGGTCGGGCGATCAGCATCCGGCAACTGTTGGTGCCGAGATCGAGCGCAGCATAAAGCTCGCCCTTCTCGGCGTGTCTGGTCTGGGTCGGCTCTACCGTTTTCGGGAACGCGCCCACAGACCGGGGACGCCTGGGCGCCATCGTCACGCCCTCCGATTTCAAGTTACCCCCAAGTTAGCGTTTCGGGCCGGGTTCTTCAAGGCACCGCGACGCGGGCACCCGCGGTCTAGGGAGAGAAGTCGCAGGGCTTGCATCCGCCCCGCCCGCCGGGCCACAGTGGCGCCGGAGGCCCCCGATGTTCCTGACCTTTTTCGACGCCCTCAGGCGTGCCGGTGTGCCGGTCGGCCCGCGCGAGTTGCTGGACCTGCTCGGCGGGCTGGCGGCGGGGCTGTGCGCGGGCGACGTGACCGCGTTCCACGCCTTCGCCCGTGCCGTTCTGGTGAAGGACGAACGATATTACGACCGCTTCGACCGCGCCTTCGCCGAAACCTTCGGCACCCTCGACACCATCCCCGAGGCCGAGGTGATGGCCGCGCTCGATCTGCCGGAGGACTGGTTGCGCAAATTGGCCGAGCGCAGCTTCTCCGCCGAGGAAAAGGCCGCCGTCGCCGCGCTCGGCGGGTTCGAGGCGCTGATGCGCACCCTGCGCGAGCGTCTGGCCGA
>NZ_JFZB01000049.1 GCF_000740785.1 Paenirhodobacter enshiensis
ATTGGCCGAGCGCAGCTTCTCCGCCGAGGAAAAGGCCGCCGTCGCCGCGCTCGGCGGGTTCGAGGCGCTGATGCGCACCCTGCGCGAGCGTCTGGCCGAGCAGAAAGAGCGCCATCAGGGCGGCAACAAATGGATCGGCACCGCCGGCACCTCGCCCTTCGGCGCCTATGGCTACAACCCCGAGGGGGTGCGGATCGGGCAAGCGCAGTCGCGTCATCGCCGCGCGGTGAAGGTCTGGGACCGGCGGGAATTTCAGGATCTCGACGAGGAACGCGACATCAGCGCGCGCAACGTCAAGGTGGCGCTGCGCCGGCTGCGGATCTGGGCGCGCGAGGGCGCGGCCGAGGAGCTCGACCTCGACGGCACGATCCGCGCCTCGGCGAAGGCGGGCTGGATCGACGTCCAGACCCGGCCCGAGCGGCGCAATGCCGTCAAGGTGCTGCTGCTGCTCGACATCGGCGGCTCGATGGACGATCACGTGGAAACCGTGCAGGAACTGTTCACCGCGGCCCGGAGCGAGTTCCGGCATATCGAGATTTTTTATTTCCACAATTGCATTTACGAGGCGTTGTGGAAGTCAGTCCGGCGCCGGCATGAAACCGCGACACCGACCCGCGAGGTGATGAACCGGCTCGGCCGCGACTGGCGTTGCGTGATCGTCGGCGATGCCTCGATGAGCCCTTACGAGATTACCCATGTCGGCGGCGCGAATGAAACCTGGAACCCGGAGCCCGGCGCGCTGTGGCTGCAACGGATCCGCGCGCAGTGGCCGCGCAGTGTCTGGCTCAATCCCGTGCCCAGGGCGGAATGGAAATATACGCCCAGTATCAGCATGATAGAGGACATATTTGAAGGTGATATGCTGCCACTGACACTGGAAGGGCTTGGCCGGATGACGAAGGTTCTGGGATGACGGCGCTGGTGTTGCGGTTTCTGCCGGTGCTGCTGGCGCTCGGCTATGGGTTTCTCGCCTGGCAGATGTCGGCGCGTCGTCTGGCGCAGCGGCTCGCGCGGGGGTCGGCGCCGCTCGACGATCCGGGGCTGCTGCCGGTGCTCGACCGGCTGGGCGCGGCGCTCGGGCGCGGGCCGGTCGCGGTGCGGATCCATGCCTCGCCCGAGATCAACGGCCTCGCCGCGCCCGACGGGCAGGTCTTCCTGACCGAAGGCATGATCGCGCTGCACCGGCAGGGCGCCGTGACGGCCGAGGAAATCGCCTCCGTCGTCGCCCATGAGATCGGGCATGTGAGCCTCGGCCATGCGAAACGGCGGATGATCGACTATACCGGGCAGAGTGCGGTGCGCGGCGTCCTCGGGCTGCTTCTCGGCCGGTTCATCCCCGGCCTCGGCCCCTATCTGGCGCAGACGGCGACCCGGCTGATCGCCGCGCGCACCAGCCGCGGCGCCGAATTCGAGGCCGACGAATTTGCCACCGCCCTGCTTCTGAAGGCCGGGATCGGCGCCGGGGCGCAGATCTCGCTGCTCGAGAAGCTCGACCGGAGCGGCGCGACCCAGCAAGGTCCGGCCTGGTTCGCGAGCCACCCGCCGGTGCCGCAGCGCATCGCGCGCATCCGTGAAAATCTGACGCGCTGGCAAGGCTGAGTGCAGCTTGCCCTTGCGGTTCAGCCACGGGGCGGGGATGCTCGGAGAATGATGAGCGACGAATTCAGCCCCTTGCCCCCCGGTCTCTCCGGCACCGTTCGTCGCCGGCTGGTGTTCTATGTTCCGGGCTACGACCCGTTCCACCCGCGCCGCTACCGCGAGCTTTACCGCAAGGAATCCGCCGAACAGGCGCGGATCTCGGGCTACGAGATTGCCATCGCCGCGCGCCGCAAGCCGGCCGCGACGGAGAAGAGCGCGCAAGGCACCACCGGCGCCAACGCACATGGCTGGCACGTCACCTCGGCGCAGGACGGGCTGACGACCGAGACCGATGTCGAGGTGCTGGTCTGGTCCGATATCGTCAGGGGCTCGATGGGCGCCTCGATCCCGGCGACCTACATGCAGCTTCTGCGCACCGCCTGGGCCTATATCGGATCGGGCGCGCTGTTTCGGCTGATGCGGCTGCGCAAGGGGCCGGTGATCGCCGCACTCTATCCGATCGCGGTCTTGCTTGCCGAGGCGCTGGCCGGGATCTTGCTGGGCACCGTCATTGCGCTCGCGCTGCTGTGGCCGTTGCCGGAGTTCACCGGCAAGGGGCTGGTGGGGGCTGCCATCGCCGCGGCCGTTCTGGTCGCGGTGCTGCGCTGGTTCCGGCGCCACGACAATCGCATCTACGCCTATTACCTGATGCACGATTACGCCTTCACCGCGCATTGGGGCGGCGCCAATCCCGAGCGCCTCGAAGCGCGGATGGCCGAGTTCGGCAACCGCATCGCCGCGGCGCTCGGCCGCGATGACCTCGATGAGGTGCTGGTGGTCGGCCACAGCTCGGGCGCGCATCTGGCGATCTCGGTGCTGGCGGATCTGGTGCGCGACGGACGGGTGCCCGCGACGGGGCCGCGGCTGTCGCTGCTGACGCTCGGTCAGGTGGTGCCGATGGTCAGCTTCCTGCCCGGCGCGGCGCGGCTGCGCGCGGCGCTGCAACGGCTCGGCTCGACGCGGGCGCTCGACTGGGTCGACGTGACGGCGCCGGGCGATGGCTGCGCCTTCGCGCTGTGCGATCCGGTCGCGGTCTCGGGCGTGGCCCTGCCCGATCAGTGCCAGCCGCTGATCCTGTCGGCGGCGTTCAGCCAGACGCTCAGCCCCGAGCGTCACCGCGCCCTGCGTCGGCGCTATTTCAAGATGCACTTTCAGTATCTGTGCGCCTTCGACCGGCCGGGCGATTACGATTACTTCCGCATCACCGCCGGGCCCAGAACGCTCGGCGCGCGCATGGCACACCGGAGGCATTCGAAAAGCCGCCTCGCCACGCCCGTCAACCGCTACACCTCGACCGAATGAGAGCCCCGATCCGCCCGCCGAAACCCGTGCCCCGCCCCGACCGGGTATCGCTGCTGCACTATCTGCGGCTGTTCCGGCGAGACATCCTCTCGGCGCAGCCGGCACGGCTCTATCACGCCTGGATGGCCGAGTTCCGCACGCCGTTCTTCCGCTCGTTCCTGTGCAACGACCCGGAGCTTGTGAACCGCGTGCTGAAGGAAGCCCCGGCCGATTTCCCGAAATCCGACCGGCTCGGCGAGGGGCTGCGCCCGCTTCTGGGCAACAGCGTGTTCCTGACCAATGGTGCGACATGGGAGCGTCAGCGCCGCATCATCAACCCCGCCTTCGAGGGGGGGCGTCTGCACGAAACCTTCCCCGCGATGTGGGAGGCGGGACGCGCCTGCGTCGCACGGCTGCGCGCCCGTGCCGATGGCACTCCGCTCGACATCGAGCCCGAGACCTCTCATGTCGCGGCCGACGTGATCTTTCGCACGCTGTTCTCGCTGCCGATCGAGGATGAGACCGCCGCCGCCACCTTTCGCGAATTTCAGGCCCATCAGCGCGCCCAGCCGATCCTGAACCTCGGGGCCTTTCTGCCGCTGCCGCAGTGGTTTCCGCGCTTTCACTCGCGTCGCACCCGCAAGACAGCGCGGCGGATCCGGGCGCTGATCTCCGGGCTGACGGCGCGTCGCACGGCCGAGATAGCGGCGGGGACCGCGCCCGACGATCTTGCAACCAAGATCATGACCACTCCGGACCCGGACACGGGAATCGGGTTCGACACGGCCGAGATGGTCGATCAGGTGGCGATTTTCTTTCTGGCGGGGCACGAGACGTCGGCCTCGGCGCTGGCGTGGTCGCTCTATCTTCTGGCTCTGTCGCCCGAGTGGCAGGAGCGGGTCGCGGCGGAAGCGGCGGTTCTCGACGACGGGACCCGCGCCGATTTCGCCGTTCTGGGACAGTTGCGATCAAGCCGCGCAGTGTTTCGCGAGGCGCTGCGGCTTTATCCGCCGGTGCCGATGATGGTGCGCGAAAGCCGATGCCCGGTGAAGTTTCGCGACCGCGACGTGAGAGCCGGCGATCAGGTGGTGCTGAGCCCCTGGCATCTGCACCGCCACGACCGGCTGTGGACAGACCCCGATCTGTTCGACCCGTCACGGTGGGACAGTGCCGCGGGCCGCGAAAGTGCGCGCGCGGCCTATATTCCGTTCTCGGCCGGGCCGCGGGTTTGCCCGGGCGCGGGCTTTGCCATGGCCGAGGGGCCGCTTCTGTTGTCGATGCTGGTGCGCGCGTTCCGGATCGGAACCGTGACCGGGCACGATCCGGTGCCCGCGGCCCATCTGACGGTGCGCAGTGCCAACGGGATCTGGCTGCAGCTGACGCCGCGGGATCCGACCCCGGGCGATCCGGTGAGAACCGCGACGGAGGAACGCTGACAAGCCCCGGCAAAGCAGCGAGGCGGCCCCGATTTCCGGACCGCTTCAGAGG
Organism: Paenirhodobacter enshiensis; assembly: GCF_000740785.1. Taxonomy (GTDB): domain Bacteria; phylum Pseudomonadota; class Alphaproteobacteria; order Rhodobacterales; family Rhodobacteraceae; genus Rhodobacter; species Rhodobacter enshiensis. The sequence goes on from NZ_JFZB01000049.1 coordinate 4,408, forward strand.
GTGATCTGAGCTGCTCCCTGCCCCTGCCGGTCGGTCCAGACGGCAGAACCCGGCTTCGAGCGTGTTCGGGATGCGTCAGGCCAGGACTTTGCGGGGAACCCATCCATGACCGCGACCGGATAAAGGAAAGGGGGGCAGGTCTTGCGCCCGTTTCGCAGGCTTTCTGGTGTCTGGCTGTAAATATCCGGCGTAAGCCTTGGTTCTGCCGTAAGTTGGCACTCCGATGGCGGCCAGTTCCACGACAGAAGGTCGGGCATCCGTGAAGTTGTTGCCTCGGGGAGCCTGGCGAGAACGTCAGTCCACTGTCCGGGGATGACCTCGAGCGTCTCGGCGATGTCCTCGCCATCTTCATGATGCGGTCCGAGCCACGGCAGAAGCGCGCGACCGGGCGATTTCGGAAGCGGCTTCTGTGAACTGGCCCCCGTTTGGACCGGACACTTGGGCATAGTCATGGAGGCTTGGGCATATGTGTATCGACCCAGCGGAATCTGCTCAGGTTA
>NZ_JFZB01000050.1 GCF_000740785.1 Paenirhodobacter enshiensis
CGTCGCGGCCCAGCCGTGCGCAGTGGATGGGTGCCCGTCAACGGTCGGGGCTGTACGAATGGGGGACCCGAACGGAGAACATATGAGAAGTCTATTTGAAGAGGTTCGAAGCGAGCAGAATGTCTTTGCTGCCTGGAGGCACGTTAAGCGGAGCGCTCTGACCTCCGGGAATACCGAAATCAAGGGCCAGGCTGCTGAGTTCGAACATGAACATCAGAAGCACCTCAGAAGACTGATTACCCAACTCAGGGAAGGCCGTTTTAAGTTCGACCCGGTCAAGGGTGTACTGAAGGACAAGAAAAAGAGGCTTTCGCAAGGCAAAGACCCGCGACCGATCGCTATTGCCACCTTACAGAACCGGGTGGTTCAAAGGGCAATTCTTCAGGTGTTGCAGCCTCGGGTTCTACTCGACCCCAAAGACCCTGATTCCCGATCGAACACGAAGATTGATGACCGCCTCGGCAAGATCAACGACGTGAACCATTCCAAGTACGGCGTCGGGGGCCTTATGAACCCCTACGGAGGCGTGCGCCCGGCAATCAGGTCGATAAGAGAGGCGATCGATGGTGGAGCGAAGTATTTCTACCAGTCGGATATCCGATCGTTCTTCACGAAGATTCCAACTGCCACCGTTGTGGGTTTTGTTCGCCGTGAGACACAGGATGACGCTCTGTCTGACCTGTTTGCGGCGGCACTGGAAGTTCACCTTGCCAATCCTGAAGAGCTCGAGGGCTACACCCAACTGTTCCCGAAGGGCGGGATCGGTGTTGCTCAAGGGTCGTCACTTTCAGCATTCGCCGGAAACGTGCTCCTCTACGACATGGATCATGCTCTAAACGATATGGGTGTGACCGCGATCCGCTACATCGACGACATACTAATGGTATCCCCAAAAGAAGCGGACCTAGAAGCCGCAATCAGTTGTGCTGAAAAAACGCTGACTGGCTTTGGTTTTGGACTGTACAAGGCTTCGGATGGTTCGGGAAAAGCCGATCGTGGGGAGTGCGCTAACTCGATCACCTTTCTTGGTTGCACGATCCAGCCAAACCGCTGCGTGCCGAGCAAGCAATCGGTGCAGAACATGCGAAACAGCGTGACAGAGGCCCTTTCCAACTCGAAGGCAGCCATTCGGGAAGCAATTCGTAAGGGCGGAGGCCTCGATATAAAGTTATCCCAGAGCGCTACTCTGGACGCCATTGGTAGGCGAATATATGGATGGCAAAAGGCGTTTGCGTTCTGCACCGATTTACAGCCGTTCCAACAGCTGGACGATCATGTCGCCACCCATATCCTCGACTATCAGGAATTCGTGCGGCGCAGCCTGAAGGGCAAAAGCGCTGAAATTCAGATGCTTGTGTATGGCATACCGTCCACGAGAGCTTTGTTTGCTGCCCATGGACGGGGGACCTAAACGGGGCAAGGCCCATTTCCTGACTGCGCGTGCCATTCAGGAGGATTAGCTGTATCGCGCGCCGCTCAACCATCTACGAAATCGCGGTGCGGTTCGGGCCTCACTCCCTTTCTTTCACGACATACCCTGCCACGACGTTCACCGCCCCCTGCGCCAGCGCAAGCCCTCCGGCGACGAGTGAAGCCCCCACCTCGCCCCCGCAGGCCTCGGACAGCCCCGGCAGCCAGGGCGCAATGATTGCGGCCACGATCGGGCCCAGAAGGCTGGTCCAGCCGACAGCAGCCATTTTCCGGGTAGGGCGAAGAGTGGGCTGATTGATCAGGTTCATGTTGGTCACTCCTTTGGTGGGTTTCAGGCCCGGTTGATCCAGTTGCGCACGACGAAGCCCGGGCAGGCTTTGGCGGCATGGTCGTTGTGGCCGGTGATGCGGGTGATGGCGGTCTCGGCGCGGATCGCGTCGATCAGACCGCGCAGGGCGCGATCCTGGGCGGCGGTGAAGTTGCGCTCGAAGGGATCGGTGGCGGCCGAACCCGCGCCGCCGATCAGGCAGATGTGGATGACGCCGCGATTGTGACCTTCGACCCCGGCGCCGATCTCGGTCTCTGCCCGGCCAGGCAGGATCGCACCGTCGCGATCGATCAGGTGGTGGTAGCCGATCTTGCGCCAGCCGCGTTCTTCGCGGTGCCAGCGGTCGATCTCCTTGCGCTTGGCGGTGAGGGGCTGTCCGCGCATCCAGTCCGGGTGAGTGGCGGCGCAATGGATGACGATCTCGTCCACGGGGTAGCGGACGCTGCCCTGGAAAATCATGGGCCCGGTTGGTGTTGAGGCGGCCGGATGCTTCAGGTTGCGGATAGCGCCGCCCTCGGCCGCAACCGCCTTGAGGGCGGCCTCAGTGCGCGAGCCGAAGAGGCCGTCGATCGCGCCGGTGTAGTAACCAAGGCGCGCCAGCGCCATTTGTAGGGCTTTCAGCGCATCGATTTGGTCGGTCATGAATTTGGTCCTTTCAGGCAAAGAAAAACCCACCGGAAAGGCGGGGCGCGGGGCGGTCTGGGCGGAGTTCAACCAGCGGCGGGTGGGTCCGGTGGGGAGCTTTGCACCTCCCGGGCGGCGGCGAGTTCGGCGGCAAGAAGGGCGCAGCGTTCGGAGAGGATCGCGATCTGCTGGCGCAATTCGGCGACATAGGCGGATGAGGCGGCAGGCGACATGGAGGCTCCTTTCAGGGTCAGAAGTCGGTCTCGAGGTAGAGGCCGGTGCATTCGAAGGCGACGGCCGCGGCGGTGGCGCCGTTGTTCAGGAAAAGGCGCGGGGCAAGGAAAGTCGCCGCCTGGGGCAAGTCGGTAGTCACTTCCTGTTCGAAGACGGCGCCCGTCAGCTCGTTCACCGCGCGCAGCCAGATCGAACTGCCCGCCGCCGGGCACCAGATCGTCCACGTGATCAACCCGGCCGTCGCGACCGGGAACCCGGCGCCGAGATCCACGAGGGTCGGCGCGCCGGTGGCGTCATTGCTGACCAGTTGCCAGTTCGTGTGCGTGCCGCGCTGGAAGCCGAGGCCGATCGCCTCCACGAGCGTGGAAAGCGTCGTTGTGACCGCCAAGGCCGCGACCGAGGACAACAGCCCGAAGAACCCCATTCCGGTTACCTGCAACGTGGTCAGGCTGATCCGAGCGACGAGGGTGAAGCCGCCGAGGCCAACGGCATTGCCCCGCCAACAGGCGGTGACAGCCGAGCGCTGATCGCAAACGGAGTCGACGACCGCGGCCGAGGTCAAGCGCCAGCGCCGGGAACTGGAGAGAAGCGTTCCCGCCGCCAAGGCGGGGTGGCTGACGGTGCCGACGCTGGTCAAGGCGATGCCCTGCGCGGCGATCGTTGTCGCGGAGACCGGGGCCCAGGCCCCGATCCGGTTCAGGCCCATGTGCGGCTGCAAGGGGAAGTCGCGCCCGGAAGGCCGGACGACTTCCAGCCAAGGGGCGCCCGCGCGCTGGCGGCCGTAGAGGGCAAGCCTGCCTGCCGGGGGCGATGCAGGCACGGCGGAGAGGCCCGGGATCACGATCGGCGCCGGGAACTCCGCCCGCCCGGTTGCCCGATCGATCACGAAGGCATCGAAGAAGGCTGAGCCGTTGGGCGACACCTTCAGAGTCACATCGTCCGTGCCCAAAAGCCCAAACAGCGCCCGCGCCGAAAACCCCGTCTTCAGAGCCAAGCTGGCATCATTCCCAACGGCGGCCTTGTTGATCGTCGCCTCATGCGATCCGCCCGCGTTGTTCAAAAGCGTGGCGGCGGCATTGACGCTGAGCCGGTTCGAAGCATCGGGCGAGGCGCCACCAAGCCCAAGACCCAAAGCAGTGATGTTCGCCGCGGCCGCGCCGATCGCGGTGACGCTGGCCGCAAAGGTGATCGTGGGCGTGTTGATGATGGTGCTGCCCAGCGCTCCGGCAATGGTTGAGCCCAAGTTGATCACCGTCGTCGACCCGGCCGCGCCGCCAGTGCCCAGGTTCACCGTCTTGGTGACCCCGGTCGTCGTGCCGCCGGTGCCGATGCCATAGGTGGCAGTCGTCGTCGCGGTGCCGATCGTCACCGAGGCGTTCGAGAAGGTCGTGGCCCCCGCGAAGGTCTGCGCGGCGTTGCCGAGATGGGCGAGGGTCGCCGATAGGTTCGGCAGGGTGAATGTGCGGGTCGTGCCCGCCGAGAGGCCAGAGAGATCGAAGGCCGCGAGCCGCGTCGGATCGGCATCATCGGCCAGGCGGAAGAGGTTGTCGGGGAAGGGGAGCCCCGCCTGCCGGACCCAGACCCCGCCAAGAAAGGTCAGGGCAGCATCGGTGGTACGATCCCAGACAGACCAGCCTTCCGCGGGCGGATAGAAAGCCCAGGCCCCATCCTGCCAGGCGGCGATCGCCAAGGCTTGGCCCGCCCAGGCGCCAGTCGGTGCCGCGCCTACGACATAGCGGGCACCATCGACCGGCGATCCTGGCGGGGTGTTCAGGCCGCTGCTTTCCACGGCGGGCTGCACGAGGGCATCGAGGGCGCGGAAGGCCTCGTTGACGGTGATATGCTTCTGCGCCTGGTTCGCCTCGAGAAAGGTCAGGCGGATGTTCGGGGTGTCGGCCATGGGGCCTCCGGATCAAAGGGTGATGTCGAGGATCGCGCCCCGGCCCAGGGCGCCGGTTTGCGCGACGCGCACTGAAAGGGGGCCGGAAACCGGGGCGCCGAAGTCGAAGGTTTGCATCGCGGCCGTGTAGATGAAGGCGGGCGTGGTGAGACCCGTGGCGGTTCGCACGACCGTGGCGCCGTTCAGGATATCGATCTCGTAGCTCTCGGCCGCCTCGCCCAGCGGCACTTCGGTCAAGGCCCAGTTGTCGCCCGCGAAGGCCCGGGTGCGGCGGGTCCAGCTGAGGGCGATATCGCCGCCGGGCAGATTGAGCCGCCGGGCATGACAAGGCCGCCAGGGGCGCAAACCGCGGGCCGTGGGTGCAAAGGCGACGGCCAGATTCGCCGGATCGCCCGCGGGCTTACTTGAGGCGCCGATCCGCCAGTTCCAGGCTGCGCCATAATCGGCACTGCCGATCGGCAGGGGTTTGACCCCGCCGTCCAGCACGACGACACGCGCCCCGGCCGGGGCAGGATTGGCGATCGCGTCCTCAGTGCCCAGAAGCCCGCGCAAGAGCCGGGTCAGCCGCCAGCGCCCGGGCGATTGCAGGCTGGCGGTCGCGAACCCCACGATCTCCCAGAGATCAGGCGCGGTCTCGATTGCCACCCAGTTCGTGCCGGAAAACACGGCCGCATCGCTGACGCTGGCGAACTGGCCTGCGATCATGTCGACCCAAAGCTCGTTGCCGCGGTCGAAGCGGTTGGTCGGCCCCGCATAGAAGGGGAAGGCGAGGGTGCCGAACCAGCCGGGCCGGGCGATGGTGGTCAGGACCGCGAAACCATCGGTCGTGGCCGATCGCCAGACCGCCGCCGTGCCATACCACGGAGCGGCATGGGCGGCGGCATAAGGCTGCCAGTCCGGGAAATCTTCCGACAGCTGCGGCAGGTTCATCAAGGCAACCAGGGGCGGCCCATAGACGGCCTTCGCGCCCGAAGTCGCGCCTCGATCGCTACCCGGCGCCAGATCGTAAAGCGCGCGATCCGACCGGCGCGCCTCGACTCGCCTTCCTGCGCCGTCGGTGATCGAGGTCAGGGCGAATTCGATCAGGCGGTTGTCGTGATCGAGCAGGATCACATCGGCCGGGTCCAGCGCGAGGCGCGATGGCGGGAGGGTGAAGCTCGCCTTCTCGCGGCCGACCCAGGCCTCGAACAGGGCCCGTCGGACCCCGCGTTCGGCGGCGCCACTGGTCGAGGCGATCGGCAGTTGCTCTGCGGAAATCCGGGCCGTGTCGACAGTAATCCGGCGGGCCTCGACCGTGATCCCGGCAAATTCCTCATCCCGCGCCATCAGGCGCCATTTGAGGGCGAGTGGCAGTTCGGTTTCTTGAGCCCGGGTCAATTCCAGATCCTCGGCCTCGCGGCTGGCGGCAACCAGCGTGTCAAGGGTGATCGTGGCGACCGGCAGTTGCCCACGCATGCGGAAGCGGATTTTGCCCTCGGCCTCGAAGGCATCGAAACCGAAGAGGCGGGCGAGGGTCTCGATTGAGGCACGGGGGCTTTCGATCGCGTTGACGGCGAAGCCCGGCACAGACCCGGCAAGATCGCTGACGTCCAAATCGGACGCGGCCAGCCCAGCGCGGGCGCAAAGCTCAGCGACCAGTTCGGCAAGGCCGGTTGCCCCGGCGCGCCCCGTGAGCCAATGGCCGAGGCGCCAGTTCTCGGCATCGGACCAGACGTCGCTGCGGGCAGGGAAGGCCGGGAAGGGCCGGGCATCCCATGTCCAGAGGGCAATCTCGGCCGTCTCGATCATGCGGCCGGAATAGAGGCTGGCGGCCGGGTTGTTGGCCGGGTTGGCCCAGTAGCCGATCAAGGCTTCGGCATAGCGGCGCTGGATGAACTCGTCGGGCCAGCCTCGCGAGAAGTGTGGCAGCAGGGATTCCGACGACTTCGGGTCGACAAAGACGTTCGGCTGGTTCGTGCCGCGATCGACGCACGGCGCACCCGCTTCGGTGAAGCGGATCGGCTTTGATCCTGGCACCCAAGCCGTCGGCCCGCCGCTTTCCACGCCGCCTGGGCGATTGATATGCGGCTGGCTCCACCAGTTCCGCAGGTCCTTCGGGCGAAATACCCAAGGCTTGCCCGCACCATCGGTGATCGCCGTCCGCGTCTGAGAAATCCTGTCGGCCGAGGAGGCATAGAACCAGTCGTAGCCTTCGCCACCTTCGATGTTGGCCTGTAGATAGGCGGACTGCTGCGGGCCCTGCCAACCGGCCAGGGCGTCGAGGTGATCGTCGCCGTCGCGCCAGTCGGAGAGCGGCAGGTAGTTGTCGATGGCCACGAAATCCACATGCGGTGAAGCCCAGAGCGGATCGAGGTGGAAGAAGACATCGCCCGAACCGTCTGCCGGTTGGTGGCCGAAGTATTCCGACCAGTCAGCGGCATAGCTGACCTTGGTGACAGGCCCGAGGATGGCGCTGACATCGGCGGCCAGTTGCACGAAGGCGGTGACGGCGGGATAGGTGGAAGCGCCTGAGCGGATTTGCGTGAGACCGCGCATCTCGGTGCCGATCAGGAAGGCATCGACGCCCCCGGCCGCGGCGCATAGGTGGGCATAGTGCAGGATCATCCTGCGCAGGCCCCAATCGCTAACGCTGCCAGTGAAGCTGACTGTCGTGCCTGAGACCGCAAACTGCCCGGGCGCGGCGGTGCCAAAGAAGGCCGCAACCTGCGCCCCTGCTGCGGCCGTCTTGTCGACAGTGCCCGCGAAACCCGCGGCGGGGGCGCAGGTGATCCGCCCGCGCCAGGGATAGACCGGCTGGCCGGGCGCGATGCCGTTCGGCGAATAGGGGTTCGGCAGGGTGTTGGCCGCCGAGATGTCCATCAGGATGAAGGGGTAGAAGGTGACGCGCTTGCCCCGCGCCTTCAGGTCTTGGATGGCTTGCACGACGGCCGCATCGGTGGGCGTGCCGCCATAGGCCGGGCCTCCATCGACAGTGGAGACCACATGCGCCCCGGTGCGTGTGACGCCATTCACCCGCCAGATCATGGGCGTGGTGGTCTTGGTGGTGGATTCGACGCCCGGCTTGATCTGGCAGCTTCCTGCCCGAAGGTCAGTGCCGAACCAGGACACAACGAGGGAGACGGCCTCGCACTCCGGCAGGGCGGCATCCAGCCGGTTCAGAGAAGCGATCAGATCGGGCAGGCCTTCGACGCTGTTCTCGTTCTCCGGGGTGGAGGTGCCATTGCCACCCGAAGACCCCCAGAGACCCGGCGCGGCCGTGGTGCGGGTGACCGTCTCGGTCGCATAGACGAACTCGCCCGCGGAAGGGATCAGGTTCACTGCCTTCACCAGTCGTTCCATGGCGCCGGGATCGGGAGAGGGGCGGATCACCTCAAAGGACAACTGGGGCAGGCGGTTCCCGAAACTCTCGAGCGCCAGATCCTCGAACACGACATAGGCCACGCCGCGATAGGCTGGGGCCTGCCCAGCGCCTTCCTTCGCTTCGATGAACGGATCGGGCATTTGGGCCTCGGACCCAAGATGCACCCGGATCACGGCGCCCGGAACGTCGAAGGGTTTGCCGTCGGCCCAGATGCGGCAGACGCCGCCGATCGGCCCTTCACACAGCGCCACGGCGAAGGAGGAGTAGTAGCGATAGCCTTCGGTCAAGACCTTCGGCCCACCGCCCTTGCCCCCGCCTTGGGTCTGGCGGAACTGCTCCTCGCGGAAATCGGTCGCCCAGATGATATTCCCGCCCAGCCGCATCGTGCCGTAGAGCCGCGGGATCACCGCGCCTTCGGTGGCCGAGGTCAGCCGCAGATCGTCAAGCTTGGCCCCTTCGATCCGCTGATCGGGTGCGAGGGAGCCGATGATCAGGCTGTCGATGACGGAGCCTGCGAAAGACCCGATCGCGCCGCCGATCGTGGCGGCGCTGAAGCCGAGAAGCGCACCACCGAAGGCGCTGCCGATTGCGGAACCGGCGGCGGCGAGGAGCATGGTTGCCATGGGTATCAGCCTGGAAAGAGGAAAGCCGCCACGGCGCGGCGGCGCCAGGGCAGGGTGAAGGGTTCGCGCGTGACGCCGGTGGTCTCGCGGGCGTGGATCAGAGCCAGCAAATCGTCGGGCCCCGGCACGAGGATGCCGCAGTGCTTGGCCGGGCCGCTTGCGACCATGCGGAAGAGGATGAGCGCCCCGGGTGCGGCCGCGCCTAACGGGATCTCGATCAGGAAGGACCGGGCGGCCTCGCACATCACTTCGCGGCCGCTGCTTTCGCCCCAATCGCGGGTATAGGGCGGCGGGGCGACGGGTTCGGCCCCGTGCAGATCGCGCCAGATGCCTCGGGCAAGCCCGAGGCAATCGGTGCCTAGACCCCGAGCTGAGGCCTGATGCAGGTAAGGCGTGCCGAGCCAGCTTTCCGCGATCGCCACCACCCGGGCGGGATCGGCCAGGGTGCGGGTCTCAGCCATCTGCGACGGGGCGCAAGGGCGCGCCGGAGTTGGCGTCGGTCTCGTTCGGGTAGCGGGTGACCAGATCGTCGCCGGGGATGGAAGGGAAGCCGCGGAAATTGATCGCATTGCCGAACCGGTCGCGGCAGGTGGCGTGGCGCTTGTCGCAGCCTGCGGTGATCGCAAAGGCGTCGCCTGGCGCTATAGGGCGCACCGGCGCTTCCATCAGGGTGATCGTGGCCGTGCCGCTAGCAAGCGTGTGACCCGCCACTTCCGTCCGCCGCCCGGAATTGGCGCCAGAGGTCCATTCCACCACCCCGAAATCGAACCAGCCGCTCGCGAACCCACCAAGGCCCGCGGCCACGGTGAACCGTCGATCGCCGACCGTCGCCGTGACCGACCCCGTGCCGCGATACAGGGCGCTGGTCAGGTTCACCCCGCAGCGCGGATCGCCCAGCGTCGCGTCGCAGAAATACTGGAATGTCCGGCCGACCGGCTGGTTCAAGAGATGCGCCAGAGCCCGAACCTCGGCGGTGAAGGCGTGCCGCCCCCGCCTGATCTCGCCGATGCTGCCGCGCCTCATCAGCACGCGCTGGCTGACCGCCTGCCAGTTCACGAGCCAGACCTCGACGGCCGCATTGTCCCAGAGGCCATCGGCGATATCGGTCTCGGTAATCCGGTCTGACCGCAGCGCGCCTTGGACGTCTTGGGCGTCAACCGACAGATCGCCCAAGCTTCTGATCTCGCTGGCCGCGAAACCGGTCTCGGGTTCGAAACTGGTCCCCGCGAAGGCCAGCACCCGGTCATGATCGGTAAACCCGAAGACAGCGCCATCGCGCCTTTGCAATCGCCAGCACCCAGCAATAGTGGTGGTGCCTTCATCCAGATGCGCCTGGAAGCCCGCAGGCAGGGTCTTCATGGGGTGCGGTCCTGTTGTTCAAGGCGGCCGACGGCAGCGCCAATGCGGGCGATGTTCTCGTCGAGGCGGATCATCCGCTCTTCGATCACGGCGATGGCGCGTACCGCTTCGGCCACGTCGCGAATTTGCTCGGGTCGGATCATGGCCAGATCGTCCAGTTGTCGTTCTAGCATGGCGACGCGGGTGTTGATGATCCCGGCCCACCAGATTGCCGCCCCGCCTTGGGCAGAAAGGGCGAGGGCAAGACTGACATAGGCGACATAGCCCATGGTGTTGCGGTCTTTGGGTGGGGTCATCGGCGCACCTCGATCAGGGGAATGGAGGGAATGGAACCGGTGCGTTCGATGTCGAGCGTGACGGGCAACTCGTCGGTGTCGAACCGCACCGGCACGTCGAATTCGAACCCTGCTCGGATCACCGCGCCGGTGGTGGGCGCCGCGGCGAAGGTGACGATCCCGGTGGTGGTGTTGATCGACCAGCCCGATCCCTGCGCCACCCCGTTCAGCGAAACCGTGACTGTTCCCGCCACAGGCTTCAGGATCGCCCGCGCCCAAGATTGCGCGCCGGAGGCATAGGTCTTGGTCAGGGCAAAGGTGGTGGCCGATCCGTTGCCGGTGGCTATGATCTGGTCGGTGGGCGCGGGCGCGGCCGAAGGCAGGCAGGATTTGTAGTCGGACCAATCCTTGAATCGGAACGCATGCAGGCGGCCGTTGCGAGCCTCGAAAAAGGCAACGACCGCGGCCAGATCGTCAGCCCGGCGCACGCCATAGGAGACATCGTAGCGCCGCCGCGAGTTTGCCCAGGAGGCGTTGCGTTCCTCGTCGCCCGAGGCCAATTCGACAATCCGGGTGCGCCGTTCTGGCCCGCCCTTTGCGCCCCGGCTGATCCCGTCCGGAAACCGTATCTCGTGAAACGCCATTCAGCTGCTCCTTCGGCCATAGGCCACGGCCCGGGCGATGTCGGAGGCGACTTGCGCGCGGGAGGCGCGGAAGCTCTCGGCATCGCGGGCATAGATATTGACGGTGGTGCCCGCGCCCCTCTCCCAGGCGCGGGTCTCGGCACGGTTCAGAACGCGTTCGCCGCGCAGAAGGACGGCGGCATATTCGTCGGAGCCAAGGCCCATTCCGCCGCCATTGTGGAAGCGTGGGGCAGCGGCCAGCGCAGCCGCGGGGATCATCATACTGGCGGGGCCGGGCACCCGGCCGCCAGCGTGATAGACCCCGGCGGAAATCGATCCGCCGCCAATGCCCCCGCCGATCCCGCCCAGAACACCGCCCAGCGCCGAGGCGAGGGGCCCGAAGACGAAGCGGCGGAAGGCGATCTTGGCCAGATCGGCGATGATCGAGGTGGCAAGGCTCGAGAAGTCCAGCTTCCCTGTGCGGACGAACTCGGCGACGGCCTCTTCGCCCGCCCGAAAAGCGCTGGTGATCGCCTCACCCACGCCGCCGCCCCAATTGGCGGCCTCGGCTGCGTAGGTGGAGAGCGCCTCGCTGACGGCGGCCCACCCGGTGGCGGCAATATCCGCCGCGGCGGCAACTTCTTCGGCCGTCCGCAACGGTCCTCCGCCGCCGCCCGCGCCACCTTCAGCCGGATCGTCGGGCGTGATCGAAATTTGCAGCGCGCGATCACGGACGTCGTTGAAGTATTCCGAGAGCGGCGAGCCTGAGACGATGCCGCGGATTTGCGCCGCCAAGGCCGCGCGACGTTCCGCATCCCGGGCGGCATAGGGGTTTGCCACGCTGTCGATCCGAAACGTCGCCGGGTCCAGTGTGGACAGCGCCGGATCAAGCCCGACCGCTTCCAGCGCTGCGTTTGCCGCCTCGGCCAGAGCGTTGATCCCGGCCAGCGCCTTCTCGATCATCCAGTTGACGGCATCGATGACCGCATTCGCGGCCACGACCGCAAGGGCGCCGACTGCATCCGGCACCCCCTGAAAGGCATAGGTCGCACCCGCCGCTGCGACCTTGAAGGCGTTGATGACGAGGTCGCCCATCCAGATCACGCCGTCGACAATCCGCTCCCAGGCCCAATCGGCCCAGGCGACGGCATTGTCCCACCAGCCGCGGATCGTGTCGAAGACCGGCTTGCCGATCTGGTAGATGTTCTCTGCGAAGACCTGCCAGGCGGCCTGGGCGACGTCGGTGAAACTGACCTGCGCGCCGGTGGTCTCATTGATCTCGTTGCGCATCCCTGCAATCGCAGCCGAGCCCAGCGCCACGGCAGCCGTTACCAGCGGGAAGCGCCCGGCGACTTGCAGCACCCCTTGGCCGAGGGTTCGTGCCATACCGCCCAGATCGCGGAAGAGGGCGCCGACGCCACCATTCCCAAAGCCATAAATCTGAGAAATCTGGCTGCCTTGCTGCGCCATGACCATGAAGGGATTCATGCCGCCTGCGAGCGACACGCCAATATCCTGAAGCTGAAAGGACAGGTTTGCCATGCGGTGGCTGGCGTTGCGGGTCGCCGTGCTCATCCCGCCCAGCGCGGTGGTTCGGCCCTTGATTGCCGCGATGCTGGCCAGCGTTGCCCGCCGTTCCCGCGAAATCGCCGCCGTCATCTCTTCGGCCGAGATTGCCCCGACGCGATGGGCCTGCCGGATCTCGGTCAGGGTGGTCCGGTAATCCCGAACCACCGCGAAGAGCGGGTTGTGCTTGGCCCGCAGGTCATCAAGGGCTCGGCCATAGGCGGCAACATCGGCCGCATCGCGCGCCATGCCGCCCGACACGCCGGTGGATCGGTTCACCGTGTTCATGACCGAGCCCGATACCGCGCCCGCCTGACGCAAGGCGCTGGCCGCCCGCGCAGCGCGATCTGCAAGGTCCTGCATCTGGCGCATGGCCTCGCCTGCTGAAACCCCGGCCGCGTTCAATCCCGCCGCCGCCCGCGGGCCCGCCGCTTCGATCAGGGTCATCGCCCGGGCGCCTTCCTGGCCGATGCCGACCAGTTCGGCCTTCAGCGCTTGGCCGCCGGTCGCGACAAGGCGCACCGAGACCCGGCGTTCAGATCGGCCGGTCATGATCCAGTCTCGTCATGGTTTTGGGCTCTCACTTGGGCGTTGATGCCGCGCACGGCGTAGGGTTCGATCAGGGGCAGAAGCTCAGCCGCGATCAGCCGGTTCAGGCCCAGCGCCTCGGCCATGGCCAAGGCGGCCGTCATGTCCCAGCCGACCACCCCGCCGGGGATGGCGCGAAACTGGCCGCGGAGGGACTGGGCGAGTTCCCAGACCTGCCAGGCCTCGAAGGTGCGGGGGCGGTGGAGGTCAGCGGGGCAGGCGGGGCAGGGCTTTACGCATCCGGCGCAGTAGCCTTCGCCCCCGCCGAAGTGCCATTCGGCAAGGGCGCGGAGGCGTTTCCCTCATCGGCCAGGATCAGGCCCTTGGCGACATAGTCCGTCTGGAAACGCTGGAAGAGCGGGAAGAGGTCGAGAAGGGCGGCGACGGCTTCGGGCGTCGGCGGCACCGGATAGCCCTCGGCATTGCCGACGCCTTCCCAGTCTAGGATGGCGAGCGACCCGATCGCCTTGGCCAGGGCGACGGCCACCTGATCGGCCGGGGCGTCTTCGGGAAGGCTGGCCACTTGGCTGTCGCTGCGGGCGGCGCCGATCAGGGCGGAGGTCAGGGGGGCAAGGCGCAAGCGGACCCCGCCGCCGAGGTCGAGCCAGGCGGGTTCAGGGGATAGGTTCAGGCGGATCATGGGAAGGCTCCGTGTTGGGGGATCAGTAGGATGCGGTCGTGTTGACGAGGACGGCGGTGCACATGCGGGCGGGGGACGTGGCCCGGGCTGCCTGCCATTCAAAAGTGGCCTGCACGCCCTGCGGCCCGTTGATCGGGATGCGGGGCCGCGGCAGATAGGCGGCGTGGACGGTGAAGGTGAGGGACGCGTTCGCCCCGAGGCTCCAGGCGAAGACCAGTTCACAGGGGTCACCGGCGATCGCTTGGTTCACCAGCGTCAGATCTGCAAAGCGGGCTTCGATCGATCCCGTGAGGGCCGTCATCGATGGGTCCAGCCCCTCGAGAAGCCCGTCGTTGCGAATGGTCTCGATCCGGTCGAGGTTGTTGGCATAGGACACCTGCGCCGAGACGATGTTGCCCAGCGCGGCCCCGTTCCGCGTGATTGAGCCTTGGAAGTTCCCGAAGCGTTGCAGGGGCAGGGTGGCGTCGGTCAGGACACCGGCGGCCGTGGTGGCCGCAACCGTCTCGCCGCGGCCGATCAGGCCGACTGTAGCCGTCAAGAGCCCAGACCGTTGCGATTGCCACTGGATGCGATCGGCCACGAGCCCGGAATACATCGCGAACCGCGGCACATCGGGCATCTGCGTCTCAATCGCCATGCTGGGCAGAGTGAAGCCGCCCGACTGGAAGGTATGGGTCCGTGGCGTCGTGCCCGTCGTGGTGGGCTGCCCGAAGATCGCCTTCAGCCAGAAGCCAAGGTTCTCGGCGTCCATCGGAATGACGACATCGCCATCGACATTGACTGCATCGCGGATCGGCGCCTGCGGGTCGCGGCCGTAGCCGAGGAGTTCAGGCGACAAGAGACCCTGTTCGGAGCCGAGCGTCGTCGTTGCAAAGGGCATCCGGCGATAGCCGCTGGCGGGCGGCGTGCCGTAAACGGATTCGAAGGCGAACGCGACTTGCGTCCGCGCGCCGGGCTGGCGGGCCATGGATCAGTCCTTTCGGAGTTGGTCAGAGAAGCGGGTCGGTTGTGGCGTAGGCGAGGATCACCGGGATCACCGTGGCCTTCAGACCCTCGTTGCCGTCGATTGCCAGCAGCACCGGTTCCGGCGCCTCGGGCGTTATGTAGTCGCAGAGACCGCCGAGCGTCCGATCTGCGGCAAGCGCCGTGCCGATTGTAAGGCGGAGTGCGTCGAACGCGGCATCCCGGGCGGCCGGGGTTCCGTCCACCACCACTTCGATCTCGGCCCGATGCTCGTAGTAATAGCCGGGCGGCGACAGCCACACCTCCGGTGGCCCCGGGTCGCCATCGCGCAGGATCACCACCCCGGCCGCAGGTACCTTCTCGGGCAGGATCGCATTGCGCAGGACCTTGGCCCCGGGAGGCATCGCGCCGGACAATAGGCTATGAAGCGACGCGAGCAGGCGCTCGGTCGTGGATTGCGTGGGCATGGGGTGGGGTTCCGGCGTCGAGGCTGTTCCTAAAAGGCCCAGCGGGTCATTATAAAAATGTCAGATCGATGCCCGGGCGATATCCCATTCACCAAGCCTAGATTAGATCATCACCTTCAGCATCTCTTCTGATTTGGTCTGCCGTGTAGGTTTGGAGACCATGGCCTTCCCTGATAACATGCCGAACAAGCTTCGTGAGTTTCTCAACTTGACCTTCGAGAGAAGATTGACCTGACTTGATCAGTTCTTCGAGCGTCGTTTCAACAGTTTGCTTTGTCTCAGGTTGGGTAAGCTCTGATGCAAGGCGATCTTCCCAGTACTTTCTGACTGCCTTCGCCAAGGGGTAGTCATAGCCTCGAAATGGCCGAAGGTAGACGACCCCACCCCTCCTATTTTCGACACGGAAGACAACACCTGATTTCACTTGTGCGAAAATATCTGAGAGCCGTTCCTTGGCTTCCGTTGCCGCAATCGCCACCCAGACGTCCGGGGCGTCGTCGCGCTGGCAAGCCACAAGAAAGCTGGAGTCAGTCTGATCCTTGACCCGAACAATCGCCTCACCGGAGGCGACTTCGCGCATGTATCTCGACCAGTGAGTCTTGAAGGTGCTTTGTGCGATAGTCTTGCGGATTGGTGACTTTGACATTTGCGCCTCGGAAGTGCGATTGGCTTTACTAGTTGTTTAGACCGGTCAAATCAACTAGTCAATACGACTCGTGGAGCGCTTCGCGTCAGGTGCTGATCATTGCTCAGTTACCAACTCGCTGCGTTGAGTTTCATGACAGATTATTGATTTTCTGAGACTAAACTAACCTCCACGCCCCCAAGATCGCCCCCGGCAGTCGGACCGTTGCTTCTCGCGCCAACCCGTCGAGGTCCAGCTTCTTCGGCATCTTCACCTGCCGCAGCAGTAGGAACACCGGCACCGTCTGGG
>NZ_JFZB01000051.1 GCF_000740785.1 Paenirhodobacter enshiensis
GCTTCTCGCGCCAACCCGTCGAGGTCCAGCTTCTTCGGCATCTTCACCTGCCGCAGCAGTAGGAACACCGGCACCGTCTGGGCTCCGGTCAAAACCCCATCCCGCCGCCGTCGCCCGCCCTTAGCCGCGGCCAGCCCCCGGCTATTGAGCCGCGCATCATCAGCGACCAGCAAGCTGGGTCCGTTTCGGCGATAGACGAAGCGCAGGCGCATGCCGGTGCGTTGTTCCCAGCGCCAGGGCGTGATGCGCTGGCGGCCGAGGCCGGTGACACCAGCGGCGGGCAGTGGGATTGCAAGCCAGAGGCCATCCTTGCCGCGGATCAGCACGCCGCCGTCAAAGGCGTGCAGGATGTCGGGCGCCTTGGTCCAGACGAGACTGGCGGCACGAAGGGATGTCCCCGATCGCGGAAAGTCGGCCTGCCGGACTGAGTTGGCGAGGCGCGACCCAAGTCCTGATGCCCGAACCTGCCCTCGCCAGTCGTCACGCAGGCCCCGCCCCGCGGCAACGACGCCGCGGGTGACCGCGGCTTCGGCCTCTTGCAGGATCTCCGTGGCGATTGCCGCCAGATCGCCGTCGACGGTGGCTCCGATCTTCATGCCTCGCGCGCCTCTGCCTTCCAGACATGGCGCAGGGCGTCGCGCAGGGGGGCGCCCCGGACCTCGTAGATCACGCCGCCGATGTCGAACGTGTCGCCCGGGGCAAGGGCGCCCAGCAGCGCGGCACACTCGACATCGATCATCACGCTGTCGGTGACAAACCGGCCTTCGCCAAAGCCCGTCACCGCATCCGGCCGCCGCAGCACCACGCGGACGGCGACCGGCGCGCCCGCCCCACCGGGTCGCCATACCGCATCCTGCGCGAGGTTCGGATCGCGGAAGAGCGCCGCCGTGGCGGTTGCGAAGGCCGACATTTCAGGTCGCGCCCCCGTTCAGGCGCACGATGCCGGTGGTATCGCCTGCGCCGCCTGCCACGGCTTGCGTCGCGATCCCGATCCGGGTGTTGCCGGTGAGGACGTTGGTCGTCCGGCTGGCTGCCGCATCCCAGTAGATCGTCTGGCCGACCGTCCAGGCCTGCGAGGGGGCTTTGGGAAGCGAGAACACGCCCACCAGCCGGATCACGGCAGTCTCGCCGATTGCTGCGACCCCCTCGGCTACCCCGAAGATGCTGCCGACCAGCACCCCCTGGCCGGAAGCGATCACGGCCGCGGCGGTGATGTTGATGGTTTCGCCATTGGCGATGAAGTTCTTCATCAGAGTTCTCCTTCAGTGGTGGGGTTCAGACGCCCGCGTTACGGAAGAGGCCGCGCCAGTCGATGGCCTTGGCGGCGAAGTCATGGCGGGCTTTGATCTCGATCCCATCGACCTCAAAGCCCGAGCGGGTCTCGGTGTAGACGCCCTGCTGGCCTTCGAGATAGGCGAACTCGATCGTGTCGATCCGCGAGGGATCGGCGGCAAGGAACCAGGGGTCGGGCCCAGCGGCGGGGATCAGGCGGGCCTCTTCGATCGGTTCAAGGCGGTTGGCGAAGGCGTTGACCCCGGCAACCGCGTTCGGGGTGGTGGCGGTGACGTTCTTTCGCGCTTCGACCGACCGGACGCCGGGCGGGGTGATGATGTAGCGCGGCAAAACGCTAATCTGGCGCCCCTCAAGGCCCCGCTGGTTGCCAAAGAGACGATAGGCCTCGGCGAGGGTGGTTTCCGAGATCGTGCCCGCCGTGCCGAGGTTGGCGTGGGAGGCGTGGAAGAGTGGGTTACCGTCGGCCATGTTGGGGTTGGTGGAGAAGATCGAATAGACGAGGTCGCTTTCGAGATCGGCGGCCGCTGCGCCGAAGGCCGAGGGGATGCGGGTGAAGGCATCGAGATCGTCGTTGATCAGGGTTTGACGGGTGATGCCGACAATCCGGCCATAGGTCACCAGCGCATAGACCTCGCGGCTTTCGCCGATCGTGCCGTAGGTGAACTCGCCCGATTCCGGTACGCGCAAGAGGTCTGGCGCGCCGCCGAGCTGATTGCGGGACACCGGCTTGAAGTCGGTGATGACTGCCTGCCGAGCCCAGGCGGTGAATGTGCGGGGCGTGGTGTCATAGGCCGCGCGCAGGGTCTTGTTGGCGACATTCGCCAGGATCAGGGGGAAGTCGCTGGTCGAATGTAGGCCGGAGCGGCCGATCAGGGCCTCGGTTGCGAGTTCCATCTTGGACAGGCCGCGCGTGGCGATGCCGCGCCGGTCAAGCGCGTGGCGCGCCAGTTCGAGGAGGGTCAGGCCGCGGAACTCGCGGGCGCGGTCGGTCAGTTGCGCCCGGCCGGGATTGTGGCGGTGCAGCAGGGCCTCGGACATGGCATCGCGATAGGCGGCGTCAGCTGCTCCGGTGCCGCGGGCAGTGGCGGCGGCGGGCTCCGATCCCCGGGCGGCGGGCGCATCGGCTTCGGCCAGCTTGTCGAGGATCGCGGCGCGAGCGGCATCGAGCGAGAGGCCGCGGCGGATCAGATCGGCGGCAAAGCCCGCGCCCAGCGCGTGGCGTTCGCAGAGCGCCAACACCTTGGCCGCGGCGCGGTTTGCTTCGGTGCGGATCGCATCGGGCGACGGATCGGCCGCCGGGGCGGCGGGTGAAGGCGGCGTGGCGCGGGTTTCCACCGGCGCTTCGGATTCTGGGATCTGGGTCTCGGGCATGGTGGTCCTCGTCTGGTTCGGTGAAGGGGCGGGCGCATCGGCCCGGGTGAGGAGGCAAGGGGTGAGGGTTTCAGTTCGGGCGGTGCCGGTTGCACCATCGGAGCCACGGATATGCGCGCCGGGATCGGCGGGCATGGCGACGGCGGAGATTTCCATCGGCTCCCAGTCGACGGCCCGCCACAACTCGCGCTGCCCTTGGGCTTTCGTGATGTCGTAGCGGTGGACCCGATAGCCGACGGAGACGGCCGAGACCGTGCCATCCATGATCCGCTGTACGATCGGCGCAGCATCGGGGGCCGAGGTCAGCCGCACCCGCGCATAACCCCGTCCGCCTTCGATCCGGGCCGTGCCGGGCAGAACGGCGCCCACGACGGACTCGAGGCCCCAGGACCGGTGCGAGTCCAGAAACGGCGCGCCTGCGTTGAGGCGGTCCATCCGAACAGCGCCGGGCGTGACGACCAGTTCCTCGTCATATTCGACGACATCATCCCAGCCCTCATAGCGGCGGCGCTGCACAGTGGCGCCGGTGGTCCAGATCACATCGATCGTCATGTCGTCGCCCTCGCCACGGACAAGCCGAAGCGAGGCCTCCCGCCTGATCAGCGGGAGGTTTCGGGTTTCAGGGGGCATCGGGGTTACCTTTCGTCGGGGGGCGGGCTGCTGCCGCCTGCGTCCACGGCTTGCGCCAGACCGGCGCGGCTGACGCGGCGGGGATCGGCATCGAAGATCAGGCCCAGCTGATCGAAGAGGGCAGCGTATTTCTGCCATTCCTCGACAACCTCGCGCGGGTCATAGCCGCGCCGGGCAATCTGCTGGGCGGGGGTGGAGAACCCGGCGCGGACCTCCATCAAGTCGGCGGTTACGTCCTGCAGCGGGTTCACGCTCTCAAAACGGGGCGGGGCCCATTCGACGGCGATCTCGGGCTGGGGCAGGGCACCGGCCGTCCAGGCGGCTTCCATCACCCAATCCCAGATGCGCTGGCAGAACATCGGGATCACCACCTGCCATTGCACGGCTTCGACCATCCGGCGGAACTCGTGCAGGCCGACGCGGGAGGAGGCGAAGTTCACCTGACTGAGATCGCCGGTCATCAGCTCGTAGGGCACCCGGAACCCGGCCGAGATGATGTGCTGCTGCACCCGGTTCCATTCATAGATGCCCGAGGTCGAGGCGGGCGTGTTGAACTTGATGTCCTTGCCGTTCCGGACATAGCCGATCAGCCCGGGTTCGAACTGCTCGATGCGGTTGCCGTCGGCATCCTGCACCACCGGCGCCATAGACTGTTGATCCTCATCGGCGCCAAAGACGAAGCCCACCATCGAGGCCTCGATCTTCTTGCGGACGAGTTCGGCCGTTTGCCAATCACCCAACTCACGCAGGGCGCGCATCGCGGGGACACCCCAAGGCACGCCGCGGTTCTGCACCCGCTGGCGTTCGAAGAGATGCGCGACGCCCTCCGCACCGACCCGCAAGGATTCAAATCGGCGGCCAAAGACCGGCATCGCATCGCCCGGATGATCGGGAAACATCCAGTATCCACGGCGGCGGCCCAGTGCGTCGTATTCGATGCCCTGGACGATCCGGCCACCATCCGGCCGGTTGTCGAACTTGGCCCCGTCGAGGTGGTCAGCCTCGTTGAGCTGGATCTGCACCGGGGCGGCCAGGCGGTCACTGGCCCGGCGGCGACGGCGGAGCGCAAAGACCTCGCCGCCTTCAATCATCTCGCGCACGGCCAGGGCGGTCAGGCCGTGGAAATCTGTATGGCCATCGGCATCGGCCCGCGGTGCCCAGCGCTTCCAAAGATCATCGGCGAGCTTGTTCAGCGCGGGATCGGCCGCGGCGGCCCGGGGCCGAATGCCCGTGCCGACGATGTTTGAGACCAGAACCTGCACCGCCTTTGCCGCGAGGGGATCATTGCGGACCAGATCGCGCATGCGGTCGCGCAGGGCGCCACCCGCAACTGCGATTTCCGCGTCGGCCGCGGTGCTGCCCGCGCGCCAGCCATCGGTGCCACGCCCGCGGGCGGCCGCATCGTAGCCGCGGCGCAGATTGGCGATCGCCACTCGGGCGGCATAACGCCGGGCCGCGGTTCTGGGCGCGACGGTGGCCACGATCCGGTCGATCACGCCCCAGGGCACATCGGGCGGGGAGGGTTTCATGTGCGGCCCCGACTGAAGCTGGCCTTTCCCGCGACAGGGCGCGACCCGCCGGAACTGGCGGCCATCTGGCCTTCGATGAAGCGGATGCGGGCCAGAAGATCGGCGGCATTGCCATAGGTCAGTCGCCGCCCGTCATATTCCACCACCAGCGCCCCGGCAGCATAGGCGCGGCGCAGTGCATCGAGTTCGGCTTGCGAGAAGGACATCAGAGCCATTTTCCACGTCGGGGCCCGAGCCAGCCGGTTGGCCGCTTCGGGGCGGATTGAGGTTGCGGCCGGTCGGGTTGACCGGCCGGGGTGGTTGCAGGGCGGGCGGGCCCAATCTGTTCTTCCAGCACTTCCCAGCGGGCGTTGTCCCAGCGATCGATCCCCATCAGCCAGGCTGCGGCACGGGCGTAGACGCGGCAATCGAGGGCCTCGTTGCGTTCGCGGGTCTGTTCCCATTCCAGCTTCTGATAGCCGGTGCGAGTCTTGCGGGTGACGAGCTGCTCCGAGGTCAGCTGCTTGACCCATTCGGCAGTGGTGCCCTTCGGGATGTGGACAAAGCCCGCAGGCCAATCGGCGCCCGCCGCCCGTTCCTCGTCGGTCGGGGCTGCAAGGCGCAGGAAGCGATAGGTCTCGGCCTTGAACACGGCCCCGGCGACTTTCCAGAGCCTGACCCCGCGGCGGAGTTTGCGACCGCCTTCGGTGGTTTCCACGTAGGTCGGCCCGTCCACCGGGGTCGATCGGTCGAACCCCGCCACGCCCTTGATGGCGATCACCTGCCCGTGGCCCGCCTGACGCACCCAGGCATAGACCGCGTCGGTGGTCGCGCCGTCGCCGGAGTCGATCGCCACCCGCGCCAAGGCCATTCGGGCGCCCGAGGCGTGTTCCCATGTCAGCCCCAAGAATTCGTTCAGATCGGCCCAGACCTCGGCCCGGGCGGTATCGCCTTCGAGGACAACGTGATCGACCAGCCACGATCGCAAGTTTCGCCCCCAACCCCAGACGTCGATCTCGATCCGGTCGCGCTGGACGTCGATCCCGGCGGTGAGGATCAGCACACCGCCGGGCGCCCGGCCCAATTGCCAATCCTCGCGCCGCTCATAGAGGCGCTGCCAGTCCGGCGCCTCGCCGCGTTCCGCCCAGGTTTCGCCG
Source organism: Paenirhodobacter enshiensis (assembly GCF_000740785.1). Taxonomy (GTDB): domain Bacteria; phylum Pseudomonadota; class Alphaproteobacteria; order Rhodobacterales; family Rhodobacteraceae; genus Rhodobacter; species Rhodobacter enshiensis. Next base: position 5,960 of record NZ_JFZB01000051.1, read on the forward strand.
AGGACGGTGTTCTTCACGGTTTTCAGGGCGGAGTCGTTGCCCTGCGCCTGATCCCAGCGCCGGGCGATTTCCTCCCAGGAGAGCCACCCCAGCGGGGAATAGAGCCCGGAGATATGGAACCCGATCACGCCCGCCGTCTCAGCCGACGCTTGCACGTCCGGCGCAGCCGTGGGCAGCCAATCGGCCCCATTCTCCTCGTCCATCATCCACGTCTTGTGCCGTTCCGCGATCGGCGCCTCGCAGTGCTCGCACAGGTAGGCGGCGGTCTCCGGTCGCCCCTTCTCCCAGCGCAGCCGTTCGAACTTTAGCCATTGCAGCCCGCCACAATGCGGGCAGGGGACGTGATAGCGGCGCTGGTCGGTCAATTCGAACTCCCGCTCGATCCGGCTGAGGCCCTTGATCGTGGGCGTTGAGGCCAGGAAGATTTTCTTGCGGTGACCGAAGCTGTCGGTGCGGGCCTCGGCCAGCGCCACCGGATCACCCTCGCCCTCAAGGTCGCCCGGATAGGCATCGACCTCGTCGAGAAAGAGCCAGCGCGCAGGCATGGACCGAAGGCCCACGGCCGAGTTGGCGCCGGTCAGCACCAGCTGGCCGCCGGGGAAACGCTTCGCCAATACCGTGTTCCCGGCGTCGCGCGACCGAGCAGGCAGGACGAGGGCACGCAGATCAGGGCTTTCCTCGATCAGGGGTTCGATCCGCTGCTGGCTCAGGCGCTTGGCCAGATCGGTCGTCGGTTGCACCGCAAGGATCGGCCCCGGGGCGCGGTGGATGCAGAAGCCGATCCAGTTATTCCCGGCCTCGGTTGCCCCCACTTGGGCGGATTTCATGAACACGACCCGTTGGGCGGGGCTGTTCGGCGACAGCGCTTCCATGATCGCCTTCAGGTAAGGCGTCCGGCTGGTGCGATAGGGCCCGGCCTCCGATGCTGCCCGCGACGACAGGATGCGATGCCGGTCGGCCCATTCGGCCACGGTCTGCGCCGGGTCGGGGGCAAGTCCCCGCGCCCAGGCGACGGCGATATCCTCTGCCCCCTCGAAGCTAGCGAAGTTCAACTTTGACCTCCGACATTTCCGCCTGATGGCGGCGGAGGTAGCGCATCAGCACCTGCTCCACGGCATGGGGCTCGGCCCCTAGTTCGGCGGCGATGTCCGCGGCCACGCGGGGCGGCCAGTTCAGCCAGGCGTCACGTTCACGTCGGGCCAGATCAAAGACCATCGCCGTCGCCCGGGCGCGATCGACGACCTCGCCTTTCATCTTCTGCAATCGCACCCGGGCGGTCTGGGCCTTTAGCACCTCATTCGCCATCCGCGCTTTGACGAAGGACACCTCGCCGCCATCACCCGCGGCCGCGCCCGGATCGGCCCCGGCCTCGGTCAAGGTTTCGGCCACGGCGGCAAAGGCTTGCCGCGGCACGGCTTTGGTGCCCGCGACAGCCCGTGTCGCCGCCGCCGTGCCGCGGCCCAGATCCCGGGCATGGGCGCCGCGCTGCTTGGCCGGATCGGTGGAGGCATCCCACATCGCATCGGCCTTGGCGGCGTCAATCGTGCCGTCAGATTCCGTCGTGATCCGCCCTGTGGCGATGGCCTTGCGCACGGCGCTTTCATGCACCCCGCGCAAGGCCGCATAGGCACGCCGCGATAGCCCCATCTTTCGACATTCTCCAATTAAGTCAGTGATTTGGACTTGCTCTTCGGGCGGTCTCGGCAATGTCTGCGACACCTTGAAACGGAGGTTTCCGATGCCCGCCAAGACCACCCCGATGACCGGCTTTGAGGCCAATTGCCTCGCCGCCGCCGACCACTTCATCGCCTGCCGCGGGTCCAACCCCGCGACCCGCATCCGCGCCCGGTTCGACCGGATCGATCAGGCCGAGGCCTTTGCTGCCACCTTCGGCGACAGCCGCACGATGATCTACGCGGTCACCGCCGAAGGCCGCTCGGCCCACATCAAGAACGCCTGAAGGAGGCCCCGATGTTCACCAACCTTTCCGCCGTCCAGATCAACCGCCTCGCCCAGCGCCTGAGCGAGGCGCCCTTGGGGCGCAGCGCCAGCGTGGCCGCGGCCGCTGAACGGTTCGAACGCTTGCTGGCCGCCAAGATCGGCGCTGATCGCGCGCCGAAAGCGGTCAAGGCGATCCTGACCGCCCCAGGCTTGGAGACCGCCGCAGGGCGGCTGGCGGCTGAGATCGACGCCTGCGAAGAGGCGGCACCACCTCCCGCACCCGCCGAACCGGAGCCGACAATTGCACCGGCCTCGATTGCGGAAACCGAACCCACCACCGCGCCCATTGCCCCGCGTCGTCGCCGGGATGCGTACATCGAAGCCAAGGCCCGGCAGGGCGAATTGCCCCCGCCGCCCGATTTCTCCGCCCCGACCCACGCCCGCTTCCGTGCCAAGCTGGCCGCGCTGGTGGAGCTGGCCGGGAAGGCCGATGCCACCGGTCTGCGCGCGGTGTCGATCAACCCAGTCTCGTCCAGTCCCAAGGCGCTGGCCCGCTATCGCGACCTCGCCGTGCTGGCGATTGAAGCTCGGGAGGGCCGGGCATGAGGATCATCCGCAGCTTCGAGCCCGGCGACCGCTATCGCTACGACTTCGATCTCTGCACCTGCGCCCGGGGATGGGCGCAGATCGACACCGCGCAGGATGCCTCTTGGTTCGGCACATGGGCCTCACCTGCTGAACGCACCATCCTCAACTTCGCCGAGGGTGATGTCACCCGCACCGTCTGCCAGACCGATGCCGAGTTCGCCGCCGCCTTGCGCGAGATCGATCGCTGGAACCGGGATCACGGCTACGGCCCAGTCCGCATCGATCCCGGCTTCGATCCGGCGCTAAAGGCGGCGTTCGAGGCGGTCGGGCTGGGGGATGTGCTGTATTAGGCCTGTTGAGCGCCGACTAGGTCCTGAGGCCTCAAAAGGTTCGCAGCGCAAAGTCGTGCGTCGATATGCGCTGCGAGGGATCGAACGTTGCTTCGCGCGTTACGAACGAAGTCAAAGTCGAGCTTCAGTTTGCCGTCCTGTGTTGGAATGGCGGGATAGCTGCCCGTGTAAACTGCATCCACCCTGCCGTCACGATGAACCAAAAGATGGCGCGCATCCAAGTAAGGTAGTGCCGCGTCGAGCGTTGCCTGATCCAGTGCAAGACCCAGCCGGGTGCTGATCTTGGTAATCAGTTTCTTGGTGCTTTTCTCATCCTCAAGTGTCCTAAACACCTTCTCAGATATCAGCGCTATTGCGTTGTCCCATGATCCAGCCTGAAGAATATCTTTCGCTTGGAAGTCAACTTTGGCGTCACCTTGAAATTGACCCGCGTTCACTCCTGAAAGTGCTGCTCTCTTAAGGATGTTCGCAAGATACTCTGAAAAATCTTCGTAGAGGTCCTTGATGAATGAAGAGTAGAGTGTGACCTTTAGATGCAGTCCATATATGTTCCTCGCCTTCCTAGTGTTCACTCGCTGATTGATCTTGGGATACTTTGCCGCAGCTCCGCCAAGAGCTAGGCAGACGGTGCTAGCAGAATTAGGCAAGTTCAAGAAGCGATTCACCAAAAGGTCTGCCAGCTCCAAATCCGAGTCGTAGGTTGATACTCGATCCTCAAATCGTTGCAGCGCTTTGGTTGGCATTTGGTCTCACAGGTTGAAGGTTTCCACACTGCCACAGCAATAGGTTAAGTTGCTAGGGCCGCCAAGAAAAATGCACGGGCTTACCCCCTCGCCAGCGGCGCCACGTTCCAGAACAGCACCCGCCCCAGGCCGCGCTTGGCGACGCACAACTCCCAAGCCTTCGCGTCATAGTGCGGATCGGCCGGAAACGGGGCGGCCAGCGCGGCGCGGTCGCTGAACTTGCGGGGGTGGACGTGGATGGTGGCCCCGGCCACTTCGCGCGGCGTGAGGTCGCGGCCGATCTGGACGACGTGGCGGCGGGCTTTGGGCCAGGCGGCGGCGAGGCCGCGGGCGAGGACGCCGGACCCAGCGGCGCACCAAACCTCTTCGGGCTCGAAGGCGGCCAGGCGGGCGGCGGCAGCAATTGCCTCGACCGCGCTTGGGAGTTCGGCGCCGAAGGGAATAAGGCTGGCGCCGGTGTTGCGGCAGTATTCCCGGGCGCGGGATTGCACCACCGACAGATAGCCCGGGCTGATCGGCACCATCTTGGCACCGAGGCGGGCAGCCTCAAGCGTGCGGGGATGCGGCCGGGTGCGGGCGGCGACGAAGATCGTCGCGCGCTTGCCGAGGCGTCGGGCGACCGTTGCGATCGCGGTCTGGGCGCCGCCCTCGGGCGGGCTGGCATAGACCGCCTCCTGCACCCCGTCGAAGACCTGCGCGATGAAGCGGGCCTTTGTGCCGCCGGGGAAAAGATCGTCACGCACGACCGCGATGCCGTGGTGCATTTCGAGGATCGGGGCGGTCATTGGTCGTCCTCCGGGTAGGGGGCTTCGTCATCGGTGTCTGGCCCTTCGATCTCGCCGAACTCCACCGGCCCGCAGGCCTCGGTCGCTTTGCGGGGATCGCCCTTGCAGAACACCAGCACGTTCTGGTGGGTCCGCCCGAGCTTGCGCGCCGCGGTGAATTGGCGGCCGACGCGGATGGGCAGCGAACCCACGGCAGTGACAAGGATCGCGTCGTTGTAGAACCGAGCGCCTGCGGCCTCGAAGGCTTCGACCGTCAGGCCGGGTAAGTTGACGAAGAAGCCGTCGGCATCGCGGACATCGCCGATCACCCAGACGGCGAAGCGGTTCGGCCGCAGGCGGGCGACGGCCTGGGCGATGATCTCGCCCTGAGCCTTCATGAAGTCGGCCAGGGGCATGCTGGAGAGGTCCGAGGGGTCATCGGAATAGCGTTCGAGGTTCCAGTAGGGCGGGCAGCTGAACACCAGATCGGCTTCGATGCCAGCGGCCAGCCCGGCCAGATCGCGGCTGTCCCCGGCGATCCAGCGCGGGGCGGGTGCGCCCGCCAGATCGGCCTGCGCCTGGTTCGCGGCCACCTGTTCCGCGCGCAGTTCGATCCCGACGTAGGGGCGGCCAAGACGGGCGGCGACAATGCCGCGCACTGAACCACCGGCGAAGGGGTCCAGCACCGTACCGCCCGGCGGGCAGAACCAGCGATAGGCGATCTCGCACAGGACGGGGTCGAAGATCGACGTGCCCGAGGCGGTGGGAGCATCCGAGGCGGCATAGTGATCGGCCAGGAACTCCTCGGTCGTCAGTTCCCGGCCAAGCTCGGCCTCCTTCGCCCGCTTCTTGGCGTAGAATGACGGGTCGCCAGAGGTGTGCGACGGCATCAGCACCCCGCCGTTTTGCGGGGCGGCCTGCTGCGAGGTGGACCCAGCGCCGACCACATGCTCGCCGCGCATCAGGTCCTGGCCGAAGGTGCGGGCGGGGCCCTTAGCCATGGGCGGCCTCCTTCCGAGCGCGCTTGCCCTCTTTGTGGCGGTAGTGGTCGATGTCCTTGTGGATCGGTGCCGGGTCGGCTGTGCCCATGCCGGGGACGGCGGGGAAGGATTTCTCGCCCGACCAGCCTCGATCCAGCGGGCGGGGCGCTCCGCCGGGTGCAGCCCCGCGGCCGAGTTCAGAGCGGATACCCAGATCCAGCCAAGCGCGCTTGCGATCCTGCCACCAGCCCTTGCGGGCCTCGAAGACTGAGGTGGACCCCGAAAACCGGACACTCT
>NZ_JFZB01000052.1 GCF_000740785.1 Paenirhodobacter enshiensis
TCATTCTTCGGTCTCCCCGATGATGACAGCCTAGGTCTTCGGCCCGGCGATGCCGTAATGGTCTGGTCGGTGCTGAATGATCAGGGCTTCGACTTTGCCTCAGCAGGCCAAAACCGTCGGATGCCCGAAGATTTCGACGGGCTGAAGCTGATCGAATTTTTCTCCCAGAACCGCTAGACGGACGGCATCGGCATGTGCGAAATGTGCCGGAGAATTCCGGTGCGCTCTTTGACAATTAAATAGCGTTTTGTTTCCAATGGGATACACGAAGACCGTTCCCCGCACACGCGGGGATCAACCGTCTTCGGACGAGCAACACGACAGGGCGGGTGGCCGTTCCCCGCACACGCGGGGATCAACCGGCTAGTCCCACGAATTTCACGGACTTATACGTCCGTTCCCCGCACACGCGGGGATCAACCGATCGACGCCGAGCCGCGCCGCCGTGCCGGGACCGTTCCCCGCACACGCGGGGATCAACCGGCGTGGTGCGTCAGCTCGGTATCGATCCCGAGCCGTTCCCCGCACACGCGGGGATCAACCGGCGCGCCGAGCATCCAGCGCTTCAACGGCGGACCGTTCCCCGCACACGCGGGGATCAACCGATCGCCTGCCGATTGGGGGTTACGGGGTGGATCCGTTCCCCGCACACGCGGGGATCAACCGCAGCGACGGATGCGCACGAACTGGCGGACAGCCCGTTCCCCGCACACGCGGGGATCAACCGTTCGCCGGCCCCACTGTGATCGGCGCCAGTCCCCCTTCCCCGCAGACGCGGATCAATCGCACGAGGGGCCGAGCCATAGCGCAGGGTGGGCCTATTCCCGCGGCCCCACCCCCCTTCCCTGCCGGCCTCAGATCAGCCGCGCCGTTTCTTCCCGGTTCGACACCAAGAGCTCGCGCGCCTCGGTCGAGCCGGCCGCGCTGACCGAGTAGCTCAGCTTCAGCTCTTCGAGGTGGAACCGGCCGAACACCTCGCGGATCTCGGGCGTATCGTTGATCGACATCAGGAACCCGCCCTTGATCGCGGCGAGCTGATCCGCCATCCGCGCGAACTGCGCCCGGTCGAACAGGCCCTTGCCATAGTCGTCCTCGCCCCCGAAGTAAGGCGGATCGAGGTAGAACAGCGCGCCGGCGCTGTCATAGCGTTCGATCACTTCCGCCCAGTCCAGGTTCTCGAGAACGACCCCGTCGAGGCGCTCGCGCGCGTCTTCGAGGATCGGTTCGATCCGCGCCAGCGACCAGCGCGGCCCGGTGGTGGGCGAGACCCCGAACACCCCGCCGAGCTGGCCGCCGAAGGCGAGGCGCTGCAGGTAGAGGAACCGGGCCGCGCGTTCGAGGTCGGTCAGCGTTTCGGGCTGGGTCGAGCGCAGGCGTTCAAACTCACGGCGCGACGCGATCTGGAAGCGCATCACCTCCATCAGCTGCGGGTAGTGCCGCTGCAAGATGCGGAACAGATTGGTGATCTCGCCGTTGCGGTCGTTCGCGACTTCGAGCTTCGGGCGCCAGCTGCGGCGCAGGAACACCCCGCCCATGCCCACGAAGGGCTCGATATAGGCGCTGTGGTCGATCGCCTCGACGCGCTCGATGATCCGGCGGCAAAGGCGGTGCTTGCCGCCGAGCCAGGGGGCAACCGGGGCGGCGGGTTTGACTTGTATCATGTGCTGATTCTCGCTTAGCGGTCAGCCACCCTCGCGATGGGGTGGGCGACCTTTAAGCGTGCTTGGGGTCGGAGCGGGTACTTTCCACGGGAACCGCTCGGAGTGGCTGTCGCAAGCCGCTCCCCCACCGTGGTTAGGCGGGAGAGCCCGGTTTCACGGGCAGACCAGAGGCCCGCCGCACATCGGCCGGGGACCCAGCCCCAGCCGGCATTGCTCACTTGCCCTGCGTCACCTGTTCGACCTTCGAGAGCGCCAGAGCGGATAGCACGCCCTCGGACGGCGCGAGCTTCGCCAACGCGCCCGGTACGCTCGACTTGACGTAAGCGACAGAGGTGGCCGCGATCTCTTCCTTGCTGGCCGTGACCCCGAGCTTCGCGAGCCCGAGCAGCGCGCCCGTGGTCATCGCCGAGTGCAGCGCCTCGCGGTTCTTCGCCTCGATCTCGATGCCGGTCTTGGCCTTGATCAGCGCGACGGCGTAGCCGATGAGTGCGGTGACGGCCGCTCCGATCAGGTCAGGCAGATACGGTGCGAGGATGGTGTTGATGATGTCGAGCATGGCTCAGGCTCCCTTCAGGCTGGTGTGAATTGCGGCGCGGGTTTTTGGCCCCGCGATGCCGTCGACGGTCAGGCCGGCGAGGATCTGGAAGGCCTTGACGCTGTCGAGGCCAAGCAGGGTGAGGCCCGACTTGGTGTAGAGGTCGAGCCGGTCGGCATAGCCGTTCAGCCCGCCATTGATCCGGCGCGTGATCATCTCGGTGTCGCCGATGTCGGCATAGCGGTTGAGGCTGGCGCCAATCGGATTTCCGGCCTGCCAGTACCAGATCGGCGCCAGTCCGAGCCACGGATCGGCGAGAAGCGCGTCCGGGTTCGCCTCGAAGTCCGGCGCGCCGGCGTCGAGCTCATGCGCCCAGGCGGTGAAGCTGCGATAGTTCGAGCGCCCGGTGATCTGGATCGGCCCGCGACCACGGAACTTGTAGCCGTCGCCCTGAACGACGTTACCGAGATCCAGCCGGCCATCATAGCCGCGCTGCGCCTTGGTCGGCCCCCAGATTTCCTGAAGGTAGCGGAACCGGCCGCTCTCATGCGCGAGCTGCGCAATGTATTGCGCGAGCCGATGCGGCGGCGTGATCTCCGCCCCGAACCGTTCGAGCGACACGACCACCGAGGTCATGAGCGGGCATTCCGGCCGGCCAGAGATGGCCGCCAGTTGTGCGGTAGTCAGCATTTGGGTTTCCCCATGAAAAAGCCCGGCGCGAGGCCGGGCGGATGAACCGTCAAGGGATCCCTGACGGCTATGGCTTGGCCGCGCCCGCGGGCGCATGCCCCAACGTCACCGGAGAGGCGCCTTGTCGAATCGACGGATCGCCCGAAACAATGCGAGGACGAGCCCCTCAGCGACCGGAGAGATCATGTTCAGGACCGCCATCGTGGCCGCGCTTGTCTTCGCGGCATCCATTCAGGCAACCGAGGCCGCGGCCCCGGCCATCGCGCACGTGAAGCAGGTCTTGCAGCACGGGCTTCAGCCGACCGAGGTGAAGGCCTGCAAGAAGGGCAAGCCCTGCGGCAACTCATGCATCGCGCAGGACAAGACCTGCCACAAATGAGGTAGACACCCTGCCCGCGCGGTAGCACCGTGCGGCAGCCTATGTGCCCGCAGGAACAGCCATGAGTTTTCGGTTCAGCAAGCGCTTCAGGATCGCCCCGGGGATCACGCTCAACGTCGGGAAGCGCGGGATCAGCACGACCATCGGGCCGCGCGGCGCCTCCGTGAACCTGGGCAAGAAGGGCGTCTATCTGAACTCTTCGATCCCCGGCACCGGAATGAGCTGGCGCACCAAGGTCACGGCGCCCCGGCAAGCCCATGTGGCAGCGCCAGCCCCGGCCAAGGCCGCCCAGATCCGGCGAACAGATCCCCCGCCGCTCACCCGCGACGATATGAGCTATGCCCCGCGGCGACCGGCAGCGGCGACGATGCCGCCACCCATGCCCGGCGCGCAGGCCCCGCGGACATCGTTGTTCGCCAAGTTCCTGATGGCGAGCGGGGTGCTGTTCTGGATCGTCGCAGCGCTTGTGGCGCTCGCGATCTACTCCGGCAAATAGGCTGGCCCTCAGGCCTTGCCGCGCCCGAGGGCACGTTCGATCGCATCGCGTGCGCCGCGCGGCCCGAGGTAGGACAGCGCCGCGACGATGCCGGTCGTCACCTCGCGCGAGAGGTCGAAGTAACTGCCGATCGCCTCGCCGACGAAGGCCATGAACACGGCCGTCGGCAGTTCCCAGACGAGATGCCACCCGACCAGCGCGCGGCGCCCGGCCCGGACTTCTGCCCCGTGAACGACCAGCCGCCCGGCAGCGGCTGCAATGAGCGATGTAGCCGCCGCGCCCCAGAGCGCCTGCACCGAGGCGATCAGGCCATTGGCCGTTGGATCCGTCATGTCTCGCGTCCCCCGCGCATGGAAAAGCCCGGCACAGGGCCGGGCTCGAATTCGGTTTGGTCACAGTAGGGTCAACTAGGCGCAACGCCCTTATAAGGATGGCTGCTAGACAGCAGCGAGGTCATGCCCCAGCGATGCGCGAGATAGCCTTCTACCTTCTGACGCTCAGCAGTAGATAGCACGTAATTGAACGTCAGAGTTTCAGCAATGTTCATGTGACCCCATTGGAATCCACCAGTGCCGCCTAGATGGAAGCCATCCTCAAGGCTAACTCTGCTGACGGTTGCCGACACCTCCAACGAGCCATTCGTGACCAGCTTGAAAGCCGTTCCCGAATCTAGTGTAAGAACGTCAATTCTATTTCCCGTTACGGAGTTATATATCTCCGAACTGCCCCAGATGTATGATCGACTCTCACTGGCCCCGATTTCTGATCCGATACCTATCCCCTTTTTAGTCGAGGACGAGCCAACGAATGGCGCCGCTCGGCCTGTTAGGGACGCACTATCTGGCATCCATAGCGACACAATCGTTGCAGACGCACCAATATCGCTCGCAAATGCACTACTGTTCCACATAGATGCACTGCTATCGAAATACACACCGGGATACCCAGTCCCGAACAAATCGGCGGTATAGGTCGGCATAGTGCTGTAATTGGTAAGGGCCGCACACGTCGCTACCCTAGACGCCCATGCCGATACGAGCGATCCAGATAGGGTGATAGTCCCACTAGACTGGGCATCGAACCACGCAATGGGGCTCATGCCGATGGGCGTCCAGCCGGTTTCTGCCCACGATGCGGCTACCGAACCCATCAAGAGCGGCCAGCTTATCATGCGAGGTTCCCTCCGAGACGGTAGGTGTCCGATCCGAGCGGAATCAGTGTCGCCCATGCCTCTTGCCCGGCAAGCGACAGCTTGCTGCCATAGGACTTGATCGTGACGCCCGAGGCGGCCGAGACCGTCACCGTCCCTGCCCCGCCCTGCACGATGGTCATCGGCTCGGTGCCGGTCAGCCCGGCCGGTACGGTCAGCGTGACCGCGGTGGCCGAGGTCAGCGTGCGGATCACGTTGCCCGCGAGATCGGCGTCGGTGAGCGCATAGGCCGCGGTGCTGCTTTGCAACGAGACCTTGCGCCACGCAGTGCCGATCAGCCCGTCGAGCGCGGCCCGGATATCCGAGCCGGACATGCCGGCCGACGAGCTGATGAGGTTCCACGACGACCCCTCCCACCGCACCGACGCCGCTTCATCCGCGAGCCAGACGATCACCCCGGTGACCGGGGCCAGATAGACCCAGGCCTCGGAACCGCTCTCGCCATCCCAAACCGCGATCTGATCGGCGTTCGCCGCGGCATCCGCCGGCACGATGTAGATGTCACCCGTCGCCCCGGCCGCAGGCAGGACCGTAGTCCGGGACAGGGCGCTGCCCGCAGTGAGGACCGACAACACCCGCAGATCCTCGGACAGAGGCGTGCCCCAGCCCTCATATCCCGCATCGTAAAACCCCCGGAGACCAAGCCCCGGCAAAGCGCGCTGCGCCATGTTCACCTCTCTTGATGATCGTCACTCGCCCCAGGCGAGGTTCCAAGATTTGTCCCAGCCCACGGCCGCTGGCGAGACGAACCGCATGCTGCGGTAATCGTGACACAGCAGCCCGTCGCGCCGCGAGCGCAGCGCGATGTCGAGCTTCTGCGTGCCGGCCGGCGCGTCGTCGAGCGGCAGGGCCGAGGAGGTCAGCGTGTAGCCGGTGCCGCTGCCGACCTCGATCTCGGCGGCCGCTGGCTCGATTGCCGTGTCGGTTTCGGGATCGACCCAGAACACCTGCACCACGTAATCGGTGCCGGCCTCGGGACCGATCGAGGCCGCCCGATAATCGGCGATCACCGAGCCGGTCTGCGACAGCCGGTCGCGATGCGCCCAGCTCAGCTCCAGATCGCCCGAAAGCAGCACCGCCGCGTCCGGCGCATAAACGCCATTGCCCTGCACATTACCCGGCGGCAGCGGACGGAAGGCCCGGCTGTCGAAGCGCGCGCTGTCCTCGCCCGCCTTCGACCAGGCCAGCACCTTCGAGGGCGTCTCAGGCAGCAAACGCACGGTCACCTCTTCGCCCGCCACGTATTGCGCCTGACCGATCGCCGCCTCGGGGCCGAAGAACAGCACCGCCTCCCCCGCGGCATGCGCATGCGGCACGGTGTCGAGGCAGCCCCGCCCCACCGTCACCTCGGTCGCGGTGATGCCGTAGACGACCACCAACTCGCCCCCGAGCCATGCGAGCGAGCCGATCTGCACGTCGCCGATCTGTTGCCAGCCGGTCACCGACAGCACGCAATCGGTCGGATCGTCGCTCAGATCGGCCGCGAGAACGGCAACCGGCACCAGAGGCATCGCGGCTTCGTCCTCGGCCGTGCCGGTGCCCGGATCGACCCAGAGCTGCGCCGAGACCGCCTGCGAGGTCTTCTGCTCGCCCGTCGCGGTCAGCACCCCCGCCGTCGGGTCGGACGCCAGCATAGCTTCGGCCTGATCGTGGCCGAGCTGCTGGACGACCAGCCAATAGGGCGCCTCTTCCGCCATCCGGTATTTCAGGGCGGTGGGCTTCGCGGTGAGCGTGCCTTCCCCCTTCTGCGCCCCGCCGACGATGGCCGAGGTCCCGAGCGAGAACACGTCCTCGGCCAGCGTCAGCTTGATCGCGTTGTCCCGCCCGCTGCCCACCCCGATTTCCTGAACCCGCATCACCACGCCGTCGATCGAGCGCCGCGGCGAGTTCAGCACGATCGCATCGCCGATGTTCAGATCGGCCCCGTCCCGGTTGACCGAGATCTGACCGCTCAGGATCGGCGCCGACAGCGCCCGCAGATCCCGCGTCGCCAGCCGCACCGCGAGGCTCTGATTCCGCGCCCCCGGATATTCGACGGTCTGCGACACCGCATCGCCGAGTTCGATCACCCGCGCCGCATCCGTGACCGAGACCGAGGCCGTGCTTTCGGTCGAGGCGTTGGTGTATTTCACCGTGACGCTGTTCACGAGATCGCCGGGCTGGCGCACGCCGAGCGTGCCCCAGTCGGTCACGTTGCCTTCGTCGAACACCGGCAGATCCGCGACGTCATAGTCGTCCCGGATCAGCTTGATTTCCCAAAGCCCGGTGCGCCGGTCGACATAGACCGAGGCGTCGATATGGCTCTGCACCGTGGCGAGGAAGTCTTCGATGGGGCCATCGTCCTGCCACAGGAACGACAGACCGAGCTGTTCGGCGAACAGCGTGTCCGCCGCCGCTTCGAAGCTGGCGCCGATCTCGCTCTCGGAATAGCCGAGCCCCCATGTGCCGTTCGTCAGGCACTCGCGGATGATATGCGCCGGGTTCATGTCCGGCCCCGGCCCGAAGGCGTTGCGCAGCGCGTTGATCAGCGCCTGCGTATCGCCAGAGGTCACCACCGGCACGTCGTCGATCGGCGTGTTGTCGAGCTGCGCGGTGTAGGTCGTATCCTCGAGCGCGATGTTGAAGCAGAACACGTCTGCCCCGGCATCGTCGAGATAGCCCTTGGCGTCGCTCATCGAGCCAGAGGTCGCCTCGCCGTCGGTGACGAAGATCACCACCTTCCGGTCGCACTCGGTATCGTCGAAGAACTGGACGCAGGATGCAAGGCCCGCGGCATAGTTCGTGCCGCCCGAACCCGAAACCGGGCTGGCCTGCGCCCGCATCCATGCCGCGAGTTCCGCATATTCGTCGGCGTCGCAGGTGTCGCGCTCGATCGAGCCGCGCACGCTGTCGGCCCAGGTCACGATCCTGATGTCGTTCGGCTCATCGCTGTCGACGTTCGCGGCGATTTCCTCGATCAGGCTGGCGACGGCTTCCTTCGCCGCGTTGAACCGGCTGCCCGCCATCGAACCCGAGGTGTCGATGGCGAAGTAGATCGCCGCGTCGCTGATCGAGGCCGCGCCGAGGATCTGCGCCTTCTCGGGATACCACTGTTCCGCCCCGTCCTCGGCGGCGAGGATCCGGGTCAGCCGCACCGCCCAGGGCTTCAGGTACGGGTTGATGCCCATGTAGAGCTGACGCAGCACCAGACTGACGATGCCGCGATAGGCGGGCACGTTGGCGCCGCGCTGCTCGGCCAGATAGTCGTTCATGCCCTGCGTCGGCTCGCCCATCAGCACATCGACGTCGCCCTCGATCCCGCCCTCGCGGCTCTCGCCGCCGAACAGATCCACCGCGTCGATGGTAATCCGTCCACCCCGTCCGCCGGTGTTCGAGGTCGTCGCTGCGACCTGCGTCACCGTCGCCGCCTGTGCGGCAAAGGCGGTGGTGGCCGGCGTGACGAACCACGTGGTCACCCCCTCGCCGGGATCGTACATCACCCCGGTGACCGTCACCGTGACGGTGCCGGCTGAGGCGAGCATGAGCACATAGCTCTGCCCGACCTTGATCCCCGAGAGCGTGCCCGGGAAGGTCACCGTCGCCGTGCTCTCGCCTGCGACCGCGGCCATGTCGGTCGCCGTGCCGATAGCCGTCACCGCCGCGGTGCCCCCGTCCGAGACTGCACCGGTCGTCACCGACCAGGCGACCTTGTCGTCGACGAGGATCTCGCGCAGCACATCGGCCGGCCCGTGGCACAGCGCGAGATGCGCGCCGAGGAAGTATTTGTAACCGACCGTCTGTTTCTTGCTGCTACCCATGCACGGCCCCCTCGCGCTCGCGCGCGGCCTTCACGACTGGCTCGACGATGCCGTCGCCCGTCTCGATCAGCACCTCGGCGTCGACGCCGTTCACCACGAAGTCCGCCCAGCTGATGCCGTGATCGCGGAACCACGGCCGCGCCCCCCGAAAGCAGATCCGCGAGACCCGCAGGTCGATCGTCCGAACCGTCGTCATTTCTTGCTGCCCTTTTTCTTGATCGCGGTGACCTTCAGGTCTCCCGCCCAGACGACATTCGCCCCGGTCAGCAGCACCGTGCCGAACACCACCGGGATCACCCGCCCTTCCTCGGCGGTCGGGATGTCGAAATCGTCGAGCGACGAGGCCGTCGGCTTGTCGTACTTGTTCGACTTCAGCGCGTAGCTGACCGCCGAGAGCACCAGCGCCACGCCGATCTGAATGAGGAAATTCCACATCGCCGCCCCCTAGACGATAGAGCTGCCGCCGAACGGGTTGCGTCCGGGGATCCGGGTGAAGCCGCCGTAGTTCAGCAGGTTCGCGAACCTGGTCTCGCAGGTCGTCTCGCGCAGGTCGCAGCCCGGTGCGATCTGCACCTCGACCCCGGCGGGCGTCGCCGCCAGCGCCTCGACCAGCGACGGCATCGCGGCGCCGAGCCCGAGCGCGCTGCCCGAATGGGTCAGGATGAAGCCGTATTCGGTGCCGTATTTCAGGACGCCGGCGGCGAACCAGCCGTCCGCCTGATCGGCCGCCCCGGGCACGGTCAGCGCGGCGCCCGACACCGCCGTGACCGTCGCCGTCGTGTAGAACTCCGCGATGTCGAGGCCGCAGCCGCCCCGGTACAGGATATGCCGGCACAGGCTCTGATACTTGGCGCGGCAGCCCTGCCGGCGGATCGTCGCGTAGAGGGATTCGCAGGTCGCGACGATGGTCCGCCCCTCGCTTTCGGCCCCCATCACCCGGCCCTTCCAATGCACCACCGTGGTGTCGGGCACCGCCTCATGGCCGCGGAAGATCGTCAGCACCATGTATTTCGAGCTGGTGGGCCGCAGCAGCGACAGCGCGAAGGCATCCGACAGGGGAAAGGTCAGGCTCAGTGATCCGCGCTCGACCTGCGACGACAGGGTGATTTCGCCATGCGCCAGTGCCGAGGCGGTCCAGACCACCGCGGCCCCGTCGACCGTCGTCGTCCAGTCCGCAGCCCGGCTGGTGAACCGCCAAACCTGTTCACCGCAGGTGAACTGATAGAGGTAGAACGGCTGCCCGGCCTGAACTGAGCTTTCCGCTTCCGCATAGGTGGTCATTCCGGCACCTCGATCAAGGGGATGTTGACCTCGGACGCGACGAGGCCATGAGCGATTTCGAAACGATCCGCATCCGCGCGCACCGCCGACATGAAGTGAATGGGCGCGCCGACCGGCAGCGCCGTCCCGAAAGCCGCCCCGAGGGTCAGCACATGGTCGAGCCCGCTTTCGACCGCCGCCGCGATCGTGGCGAAGGCGAGCCCGGCCGAGGTCTCGGCGACGATCTTGCGCCCGACGTAGCCCGCGACCGGCCCGAGCGGCGCGACGGTGAGCGAGGTCGCCGTCGCGGTGACCGCGGCCCGCAGTTGCAGGTCGCGCCCCCAGCTCGGCAGCCAGAAGCTCAGGCGCCGGCCCTGCAGCGCATAAAGCCAGCGCCGCAGCGCCCACCGCGCGGCCGGCCCCTGCGCCTTGCGCGTCAGTGTCTCGGAGCGGACAAACCAGGTGTTGACCGGCTCGACCACGACCGGGCCGAAGCCGTTGTCGACATACTCGACCGTGCGCGACATCGAGGACGCCAGGTCGCCGCGCAGGATCGTCGGATCCGTCAGCACCGGCCGGCCGAGGTAAAGCGTCTGATCCGGCGCATCGAGCGCGGGCGCATCGCGCAGCAGAAAGCCCGCCGTCGCCACGCCGTCCGACTGGCGCTTGCGCGACACAGCGACCTCGGCGGACAGGATCGCCGTGCGCACCGGCGCGATGAGAAGCCGGCCGGGCGCCGTGGTCACCGCCGGCAGCTGAAGCGCCAGCGCCGCGCTCAGCGTCAGGCTGTCGTCCGCCACCGCCGAGATCGTCGCCACCGCGGCCGCCCCGCCATCGGCGGCAATCGCCACCCGCTCGCCCGCCCGGAAATCCGAACAGGTGGTGTCGATCGGGATCTCGGTCGTGCCCTGCGTCAGCGCGGCAGTCGGCTGGCGCGCCTGATGCCACAGCGGCACCAGCCAGTCGCCCACATAGCCGAGCCGCGCCAGATAGCCCGCCTGCGCCATGCCGAGCGCATCGAGCCGGTGGGTGAGCGTCAGCGTCTCGCGCGGGACCGGCCGCAGGCCGATCCGCTGTTCGGCACTTTCCGCCTGCAAGACGTCAGTGCTCCATTCGAGCACCTCCGCCACCTGCTGCGCAGGGGCGAAGGGCCACAGGACCGGATCGGACATTACAGTGAGCCCTTGTTGCGACGGATGGTGTTCATGATCAGGCGCTCCCCGGCTGAGGTGGCGAGATAGTCTCCGACAAGGGCCGGATCCAAGACGTTGATATTGCGAACGTTAACCTGAGGCTGCCCCGAGACGCTGTCACCGCCGCCGCCCCCGTTCAGCTGCACGCCGAGCCGGCCGTCGCTGCCGCGCGCGAGCGGCATGATTGCCTCAGGTCCGGCCTCGCCCATCAGCCCGGTGCCGGTCGCCATGGGGAACAGCGTCGGCGAGGACACGACGCCACCGCTCGCGAAAGCGCTGACCTTGTGCCCCCCGAAGAACACCCCGCCATTGGCATTTGCGACGAGCGAACCAAACAGGGTATTGGCAATCCCGCCGCTCGAAATGCTGCCCGAGACCAGCGATGCCAGATAGTCCTGGATCGGCTGGAATGCTGCATCGAGCAACCGGCTGGCGAGGTTCGAGGCCATCGAGGACAGGGTGTCGGTGAAAGACGAGAACGAGATCTCGCCCGACTTCAGCGCGTCCTTCATCGGGTTGACGATATCGCCCGCGATCTCGGTCCCGAGCTGCTCGATTTTCTTCTCGCGTTCCTCTGCCGCCTTGGCCGCCTCTTGCGCGGCTTTCTTCGCGGCCTTCTCGGCGTCGGTCATCTTCTGACCGGCTTTCTTCCCCTTCTCGCCGGTGTCCTGCAGCGTGGTGCCCAGACCTTCGGCCGAGGCCGAGAGATCCCCGAGCCGCGTCACCCCGTCGCCGCTGCCCTTCGCGACGAGATCGCTGAGCTTGCCCCACGCGGCGCGGGCCTTGTCGAAACTCGTGGATGCCTTGGAACTGGCCGAGGCCGCAAGATCGCCCGAGCGCACATAGGCGTCATTCGAGGCCTTCAGCGCCGCGGTCACCGCATCGTCGACAGCCTTCGCGCCTTCGGTGATGCCCATCCCGGACAAGAGGTTGCGCCACGACGCGAGGATCGAGGCTTCCATGTCGTAGAAGTCCGACTTCGCGCGTTCCCAAACCGAGGCCAGATAATCGGGGATCGCCCCGGCCGAGGACGTGATCCCATCCCAGACCCCGGCCGCGAGATCGCCGAGCGCGGAGAGCGCATCGCCCCAGCTGCCCGCCCCTTCGACGAGGCGCGTGAACATCAGCACCATCTCGCCGGCCGCCACGATCGCGATACCGATCCCGGTGCGCAGCAGTGCCGCCCGCATGAGCGCCAGCGACCCCACGAAACTGATCGTCGCGAGCCGCGCCGCGACCATTCCGACAACCCATTTGCCGCCGAACACCGTCGCGGCGACGGCTGCATAGGTGGCGATGCGGTCGATGTTGCCGAACAGCAGCGAGATCGCCTCATGCAGCACCCCGCCTTCCGAGGCCGCCGAGACCAGCGCATTGGTGAACGCCCGGATCGCCGGCGCCGCGGCCACCGCCATCTGATTGCCGAGCCCCTTCGCGACCCAGCCGAGTTCCGTCAGCGAGGTCTGCGTCTGGCGCATCGACTCGAGCGCGGCCCCGCCCAGCACGACCCCGAGGCTCGCCGCCCGGTCGCCGAGCGTCTTCATCTCGGTGCCGTTGTTGCGCAACAGCGGCACCAGCGCCGTCGAGTCCGAGGCCATCGCCTCCATGTAGAACGCGAAATCCTGCTGGCTCGCGCCGGCCTTTTCGAGGCTCGACACATAGAGCTGCAGCGCATCCGGGCCGGACAGTTTTTTGAAGTCATCGATCGTCACGCCGACCTTCGGGCCGATCACGTCGAAGAAATCCTTCATCGGCCCGCCGCCGGTCGACACGAAATCGCCGATCCGGTCGTTCACGTCCTTCAGGATGTCGGCGAACTTTTCCTGCTCGATCCCGACGGTCTGCGCCCCGGCCGCCCATTTCTGGAACGTCTCGGGCGTGGTGTTCGAGATCTGCGCGAACTTCTGCACCTCTTGCGCATATTCCGCCGTCCCGCGCACCAGCTCGCCCAGACCCGCGAGCGAGCCCGCGGCGATGAGCGGCGCCGCGAACTGCCGGGCGATCTCGCCCGCGACGCCGAGAACGCCCTTGCCCATCGCCGTAGCCTTCGCCTCAAGCCGCGAGAACGCCTGCGCGCCCACCTCGCCGATGCCCTTCAGCTCGGCCTTCACCACCTGGCCGTCCTTGGCGACAAGCCGGATCCCGACCTCTTTCCTAGCCGTTGCCGCCATCACCGTTCCCTCTGGCTTGCGTCGTCACGGCGCGCGCCATGACCCCTTCAATGACCGGCAGGAATTCCCCGACGGCCCGTTCGTCGATGCACAGGGAAGCGGCGAGGGCGAAGGCCCCCGCCATGTTCCAGCCCACCACCGCGCCGGGGAACCACTGCACCTGCCCGTTCAGCCGGCGCGACAGTTCCCAGACCTGTTCGCCCTCTAGCGTTTGCGGGGCGTGGATTTTCGCCGGGCACGTTTCGCAGCGTCCTTCGCAGGCGCCGCAGTAGTCTTCGCCGCCGCCGTAGTGCCATTCGGCGAGGGCGCGGAGACGTTTTTTTCCTGATCCACCAGCATCGCTGGCGCGATCACCAGCGACTGGAACCGCTCGAACAGTTCCCAGACATCGAGCAGCGCATCGACCGCGCCGTCCGATACCGGCAGCGCCGCGCCATCGGCATCGCCCACCCCTTCCCAGTCGCGGATCACCCGGCGCGCGATGGCGCGCGACATGGCGATACCGAGCTGTTCTTGCGACACGCTCGCAGGGTCGAGCGACTGCACCTCGGCGTCCTGGCGCGCGGCCGAGACGATCAGCGCGGTGACCGGATCGACCTGCAGCCGAACGCCATGGCCGAGGTCGAACCAGCGCGGCCCCCGGTCGAGATTGATACGCAGCATCAGTAGGTTTCCTCGTCGTTGATGAGGGTTGCGGTACACATGCGGCCGAGGCTCAGATCCTTGGCCGCCTGCCAGTCGAAGGTGACCTGCACGCCGGACGGCCCCGAGATCTCGGTCTTCGGGCGCGGCAGATAGACCTTGTGGGCGACCAGCTCGAAGCTGTGATCGCCGAGGGCGTAGCCAAAGCGCAGCTCGCAGGCCTCGCCGTCGATCGCCTGATCGCGCAGCGTGGTATCGGCGAAGCGCACCACGATCTGGCCCGAGAGCTGCGCGTTCGCCGGGTCTGCCCCGTCGATCTTGCCGTCCGAGCGGATCGTCTCGATCTTGTCGAGGTTGTTCGCGTAGGTGATCTGCCCCGACACGACATTGCCGAGCGAGACCCCGTTGCGCTGGATCGCCCCGTTGAAATGGCCGAAGCGCTCGACATCGACCTCGGTCAGCGTGCCGGCGGCCGAGGCCGTCGCGTCATCCTCGCCCTGAGCGATGCAGCTCACCGTCGCCGTCAGCAGGCCCGAGCGCTGCATCTGCCAGCTGATCTTGTCGACCATCACCCCCGAGAACATCTCGTAGTTCGGCACCTCGGGCATGCCCTTCTCGATCGACATCGAGGGCAGGCTGTAGCTGCCAGAGGCGAACTCATGGCTATAGGGCGCGGCGGTGCCCGTGGTCGTCGGATCGCCGAACGCCCCCTTCAGCCAGATCCCCCACGCCACCGCGTCGATCGGCACCACCACGTCGCCGTCGCTGGTCGAGGCGTCCTTGACCGGCGCCAGCGGATCGCGGCCGTAACCGAGCAGCTCGCTGTCGAGCAGCGGCTGTTCGGTGCCGAGCGTGGTCGAGGCGAAGGGCACCTTCAGAAACCCCGAGGCCGGGGCGGTGCCGTAAACGGTTTCGAACGCGACCGCGAGCTGCGATCGCGCTCCCTGAGCACGAGCCATTGTCGTTCCTTTCGGTTAGAGAAGCGGGTCGGCCGACCCGTATCGAAGCGTGACGGAGATCGTCGCCACCTTGAGCCCGTCGCCATTCTCGACGGGCAGCGTCACCGGCGCAGGCGCGTCGGCATCGACGTAATCGCAAAGCCCGCCAAGCGTGCGGTCGGCGGCGAGCGCCGCACCCACCGCCTGTTTCAGCGTATCGAACGTCGCATCGCGCGCCGTGGCCGGGCGGTCGACGATGATTTCTACATCGGCGCTGTGCTCGTAGTAGTAGAGCACGGGCGACATCAGCACCTCGGGCTGACCCGGATCGCCGTCGCGCAGGATGATCTGCCCCGCGGCCGGAATGCGAACCGGCAGCACGCCGTTGCGCTGGATCCCCGCCCCCGAGGGCAAGGCCGCGCTCAGCGCATCGAAGAGCGCGATCAGCACGGTCTCGGATTTCGACGCCATCGCCTAGCCTTTCCAGTTCTGCGGGATGAGCTGCGCCATCTTCGAGGACCACTTCTCGACCGGCCCCGCGAGATCGAGCCGCTTGCGAAGCTCGACCTGCGGCACCAGCGTGAAGATCGGCACCGTGACCTCGCCGCGCCTGATCCCCGTCCGCTTGTTGACCTTGGACTTGTTCTGCATCGCCCGGCCGGCCTTGCTGATCCGCATGCCGTCCGCCACCAGAAGCGCGGGCTTCCCCCGCCGGTAGACGTAGCGGAGCTTGATCCCGGTGCGCGCTTCCCAGGCCTTCGGCGTGATCTTCTCGCCGCGCGAGCCGCGCAGCCCCGCCGCATCGGTGGGGATCGCGATCCAGCCGCTACTCTTCGACCGGATCGTGACCCCGTCGCTGAACGCCCCGACGATCTTCGGCGCCTTGCTGTAGACCAGCGCCGCCGCGCTCATCGACGGCCGCTTCGCGGGATAGGTCGCGCTCTGGAACGTCCGGGCAAGCCGGTCGCCGAGCCCCGCCGCGCGGACCTGGGCGCGCAGCTCTTCCTTCAGGCCGGCGCCCGCGATCTGGGCGGCGCGGGCGACCGCCTCCGCCCCGGCCTCGGCATGCTCGGCCATGATCTTGCGGATATCGCCGAAGGGAACGATGCCGATCACAGCTCTCGCGCCCCCATCGCCCAGCACAGCCGCTCGCGGTCGCGCTTCGGATCGCCACCGACCTCGAGCACCGTGCCGTCATCGAGTTCGAACGTGTCGCCGGATTTCGGCGAGGCCACCTCGGCGACCTGCACCGAGAGGGCCGTCGCATCGACCACGAACGCCCCGTTGCCGAAATTCGCCACAGCATCCGGGGCGTTCAGGATCACCCGGACGGTCGCGCCATCGCCTTCCCCGCCCGGCCGATAGAGCGCGGCCCGAGACATGTTCGGATCGCGGAAGATCATCGCGACGGAGAAAGCGAAGGCGTTCTCCATCAGGCGCCCCAGGTGATCGGGATCGCGCCGCCGAGCCGGACGCTGCCCACCGTATCGGCGCTGGCCGCCGCCTCAACCGCGACCCCCAGATAGGCATTGGTACCGGCGGTGATCGTGCCGGTGCCAGCGGTGTCCGTCGCGTAGATCGGCGCGCCCACGGTCCACGTTTCGCCCGCGGGCTTCGGGACCGAGAACTTGCCGTCGGTCTTCACCACGACGTCCTCGCCTTCGGCCGCCGCGGCGGCAGCGATGCCGGTGATCGAGCCGGCCACGACGATGCCGCCCGAGGCGACGGCCGACGGTGCGGGGATCACAAGCGTGTCGCCGGGTCCAAGATAGTTTTTCATGTGCTTTGCTCCTCAGATGAAGGGAAAGGCAGCCGGGCCGAAGCCCGGCCGTCAGGATCAGGCCGCGGCCTTGCCGGGGTTCTTGTAGAGGCCGCGGTGATCGAGCGCGGCGGCCGCGAAATCGAGCCGCGCCTTGATCTCGACGCCGTCGACCTCGAAGCCGTTGCGGGTCTCGGTAAACAGGCCGTCCTCGCCGTCGAGGTAGGAATATTCGACCGTGTCGATGATCGCGGACGAGGCCGCGACAAACCACGGGGCCGTCCCGCTCGCGGGCAACAGGCGGCGTTCCTCGACGATGGTCAGCAGGCCAGAATAGGCACTGACGTCGCTCGAACTCGCCGGCGTGGTCGCGGTCATCTGCTTGCGCGCTTCGAGCGCCCGCTGGCCCGGCGGCACGATCAGGAACGTCGGCGAGACGTCGATCGCTTCCTTGTCGGTCCCGGTCTGCTGCGCGAAGGCGGTGAAGGCTGCCGTCAGACCGGCTTCGTCGATCTGCGCCGCCGCGCCGAGGTTGCCGTGATCGGCGTGGAACAGCGCCTTGCCGTCCGACAGCGCGGCGTTGTTCAGCAAGATGCTGTAGACGATATCGCCTTCGAGCTGCGCCGCGCGGGCACCGAACGAGTTCGCGACGCGGGTGAACGCCCCGAGCGCATCATCGATCAGCATCTGACGCGAGAACGACAGGATCTTGCCGTAGGTCGCCAGCGCATACTGGGTCGAGGCCTCACCGAAGGTGCCATACTTGAACTCGGCACCTTCCTTGACGAGTTCGAGCGCCGGCGCGTTCGAGACCTGAACGCGGGTCGTCGGACGGAAGTCGGTCAGCGTCGCGCGGCGCGCCCAGGTCTGGAAGGTGCGCGGCGTCTCGCCATAGGCTGCCCGCAGGGTGATGTTGCCGATGTTCGCCAGCACCGTGGGGAAATCGCCGCTGGTGTGATAGCCCGCCGAGCGCTGACCGAGCGCCGCCGAGGCCAGCTGCATCTTCGACATGCCGCGGGTCGAGACGCCGGAGCGTTCGAGCGCATGGCGCGCCAGTTCCATCAGGGTCATGCCGCGAAACTCGCGCCCGTCGGCCGAGAGCTGAACGCCCGGCGCCGCCGAGCGGTGCAAGAGCGCGTTCGACATCGCACCGCGATAGGCCTCATCGGCCGAACCGTCGCGGGCGCGGGCCGGTTCCGAGATCCGGCCCTGCATCGGGTCGGCATCGGCGATCTTGTCGAGGATCGCGGCGCGGGCCTGATCGACCGAGACGCCGCGCGAGATCAGATCCTCGCCGAAGGCGGCATCGAGCGCGTGGCGATGCACCAGCTGGCTGATCGAGGCGGCGCGCTGGCGTTCCTCGGCGCGGATCGCATCGGCGTCGATGGTCGGCGCGATGTTCTGCACCGGGGCGCCCGGAGCCGCGCCGCGCTGCTGCGCGGTCGTGTCGGGCGTCTGCTGCGAGGGGGTGGACATGGTCGTTTCCTTTCCGGGGTTCAGGGCCGCGACGGCGGCCGGGTCGTCCTGGCGCACCAGGACACAGGGGGAGAGTTGCGCCGCGCCCGGATCCGAGCGGATCTGCGCGCCGGCATCGGCGGGCACAGGCACCGCCGAGATTTCCATCGGCTCCCAGTCGACGGCGCGCCACAGGTCGCGCTGGCCGTCGATGCGGGTGATTTCGTACTGGTGGACGCGGTAGCCGACCGAGACGAAGCGCAGCGACTTGTCGAGGATGCGCTGAACCACACCCTGCGCATCGGCCGCGGTGGTCAGCTGGATGGTCGCGGTCCCGACGCCGGCGTCGATGCGCACGCTGCCCGGCACCACCGAGCCGATCACGTCCTCGACCGCGCGCGCCGAATGCGCGTTCAGGAACGGCGCGCCGGCGTTCAGCCGGTCGAGGCGCACCGCGCCCGGATCGACGACCAGCTCCTCATCGTATTCGACCGGATCCCAGCCGCTCCAATCCAGACGCCGCACGATGGCGCCGGTCGTCCAGACCACGTCGATCGTGCGCGCCGCGGCGTCGATGGTTTCAGGGCGCACTTCTGCGGCCCGCCCGATCACGGGCAGGTTGACGATATCCTTCGCCATGTTGACCTCTCAGGTTTTGCTGGTGTCCGAAGCCCCGGACGCCGGGGCCTCGCCGTCTGACGTCGGGCCGCTATCGCCGGCCCCGTTGCCCTGCCCGGCCGGGTCTGCCGTGCCGGTCGCAGACTTCGCCGGCCCCAAGGCAGCCTGCGCCGTCCCCGTCCGCAGATCGGACGAGAACTTCAGCCCATAGCTGTCGGTCAGCGCGAGGAACGCCGCCTGTTCCGCGACCACGGCCTGCGGCGAGTATCCGCGCTTCGCGATCACCTGCGGCATCGACGAGATCCCCGCCTGCACCTCCAGCAGATCGGTTTGCGCATCCTGCAACGGGTTGATCGACTCGAACCGCTGCGGCGCCCATTCGACCGGGATCGTCGGGCTGTTGATAAGACCCGCCGTCCAGGCGGCTTCGCAGAACCACTCCCAGATCGGCTGGCAGAACATCGGAATGACGATGTGCCACTGCACCTGTTCGATCATCCGCCGGAATTCGTTCATCCCGACCCGCGAGGACGAGAAGTTCGACTGCGACCAGTCGCCCGTCATCATCGGGTACGGCACCCGGAATCCCGCCGAAACGGCGTAAAGCTGTGTCATGGTCCATTCGCGCACCCCCGAGGTCGAGGACGGCGCATTGAACTTGATGTCCTTGGTCCCGCGGGCATAGGCGATCATGCCGGGCTCGAACTGTTCGACGTCATCGCCTCCGGCCGTCGAGACCTTCGGCGCCATCGACTGTTCGTCCTCATCCGCGCCGATCACCACCCCGACCATGCAGGCCTCGGTTTTCTTGCGGACCAGCTCAGCCATCTGCCAATCGTCGAGATCGCGGATCGCGCGCAGCGCCGGCGTGCCCCATGGAACCCCGCGCGACTGCACCCGCTGGCGCTCGAACATGTGGGCGACCATGTCGGCCGGCACCCGCACTGAGCCCGAGTTGCCGCTGAACATCGTGGACACATCGCCCGGATGATCGGGGAACAGGTAATAGGCCAGACGCCGCCCGGCCGTGTCATACTCGATCCCCTGCTTGATCCGGGTGCCGTCCGCGCGCAGCAGCAGCCGGCCGTCGTCGAGGTGATCGGCTTCCTTGATCTCGATCTGCAACGGCACCGGCGCGACACCCGCGCGCAGCGGGCGCCGGATCGCGAAGACATCGCCGCCCTCGATCATCTCGCGCACCGCGAGCGCCGTCAGCCCGTGGAAGTCGGTGTGCCCGAAAGCATCCGCCGCGGCCGAGAACTGTTCCCATGCCGCATCCACCCGCGCGTTGCGCGCCTTGCTCTTCGATGCGGCGCGCGGCTGGATCCCGGCACCCACGATGTTGTTGACCAGCACCTGAACCGCGGCCGCGGCCATCGGCGCGTTGCGCACCAGATCGCGCATCCGGTCGCGCAGCACCGCGCCCGCGACCGCGATCTCGGCATCCGACGACGCTCCGGTGGTGCGCCAGCCGTCCGTGCCACGCCCGCGCCGCGCGGCCTCATAGCCCCGGCGCAGGTTGTCGATCGAGATCCGCGCGGCATAGCGGCGCGCGGCGATCCGGGGCGCGAAGAGCGCGAGCGCCCGATCCCCGATCCCCCATTTGACCCCGCCATCCGGCGGCCGGGATTTCATCACGACCTCCGGAACGTGGCGAAGCCCGCGACCGGACGGGACCGGCCCGAGGTCGAGGACAGCTCGCCCTCGATCGTCGCGATGATCTGTTTCATCTCCGCGAGCGAGCGATAGGTCGTCGTCTTGCCATCGTAGGACACCGAGGTGACGCCCGAGGCATAGGATTCCTTGATCAGGTCGAGGTGGGCTTGCGTGTAGGCCATCAGAACCATCCTTTCTTGCGAGACCCGAGCCAGGACGACCCATGCGCCCGGGGTGTTTTCTGTGCAGGCGCCGCCGGGGCGCTCGGCGGAGCCGGAGCCGGAGGCGCGGGCGGCGGGACCGGAGCGCGAACCGGCACCGGCGCGGTCGCCTGAGCGTCGAACAGATCGGGCTGGCCGTCGGGCGGCGCGATCCCGCGTTCGGCGGCCAGCTGGTCCCACTGGATTTCCGCCATATGCGCCCAGCCCTTCCGACGCGCCGCGGCCTCCGAATAGAGCATCGTGTCGAGCCCTTCGTTGCGCCGCGTCGGCTCGACCTTCTCCCATGCGCTGGTGACGACGCCGGTGCGCGAGCGCCTCAGCACCCGAACCTCGGAGCTGATCATCCGGTAATATTCATCGCCCAGACCCTGCGCGAAGGCGCAGAAGCCGCGCTCGGCCGGGTCGTCCTTCGGCAACCAGCCGTAGAAGTCGCCCTTCATCTGCGACACGTTCAGGATGAACGCCCGCCGCTGCGCACGCTTCGCCCGCCCGTCGACCCGGCGCTCGAACTTCATCGGTTCCATCACCGGCCCAGTCTGGCGCGAGCCGCCCTTGACCACGATCACCCGCGACCACGGGTGACGCTTGGCGAACCCCCAGACGTCATCCGTGTAGGTGCCGCAGTCGATCGCCATCATGTCGAGCGGCAACCGCAACCCGAGCTCCGTGCGCCAGGTGTCGCGCAGCAGCGCGTCGAGCTCGGCCCAGCATTCCCGGTCGCCGATGTGATGCGGGATCACTTTGTAATCCACGGCCCACCGGCGCATGTTCCGCCCATAGGCAACGATATGCACCTCGACCCGGTCGTCCTGACAGTCGACGCCGGCCGTCAGGATCACCCCGGACGCCGGCACGATCCCACGGGCGAGGGTCTCTCCCGGCTCGGCATTCTCGACCCGGTCGCGCAGCTTTTCCCAGTCCGGCCCCTTCGCCGCCTGTTCGAACGGCAGCCCGAGAACGTCGTTCCAGAAGGTCTGCTGCGTCTCCTCCTCGACCTTGGCCGCGACAGTGTCCGCCGTCTCGGCCGTGGTTTCGAGCCGCGTCCACCCCATGATCCGCGCGTATTCGACGGCGATCGACGCCCAGTCCCGTTGCGGCACATAGGCGCGCCACAGGTGAAACCCCGGATGATCGCCGCGCGGGTTCTGCGCCACCCATTGCCCGGCCGCGACCATCGCGACCTTGTGCTGGTGCCGGATCGGCTCTCCGCATTTCTCGCAGACGAAATGCGCATCGTGCAGCCGCTCCGGGTCGAGGCACTTGCGAAAGTTCTCCCAGGTCAGAGGCGCCATATTCCCGCAATGCGGACAGGGCACGTGGTAATATTCCCGCGTCGAGCGCATGAACGCCCGCGTGACGCGGCAGGTGTCGGCGATCTGCGGCGTCGAGATCCGCACGATCTTCGCATCCTCGAACCCCGCGGCGCGGCTCGCCGCCAGTTCCTCGGGGTCGCCCTTCGGCGTCATCTCGAATTTCGAGACGTCATCCATCAGCACCAGACGCCGGGTCGTGCCGGCGAGGTCATCGGGCGAGCCGGCCGAGGTCACCTTCAGCGTTCCGTCGCGGCGGATCGTTTCCTGATTGTGCAGCGTGTCGGTCTGTTCGCCGCGCCCGTCGCCGAAGATGGCGCGCAGGCTCGGGGCCTGACGCCGCATCGGCATCCATTTGGTACGCACCCACTCGGTCGCGGCCGAGGTCGTCGGGTGAACGACGAGGCTGTCGAGCGGGCCGTATTCGTGCCAGGCGCCGAGCGTCGGGTTCAGCACCGAGATCGTCTTGCCCCACTGCGCCGAGCCCCGCACCGTCACCTCGCGGCAGGGATGTTCGGGCGACAGCACTTCGTGGATCCGGCGCAGGAACGGGAAACGGTCGATGCGGAACGGGCCGGGGAACGGCGAGCGGGCGTCGAACTCGATGTTCTCGGTGCACCAGCGGGTGATATCGGGCGGCGGCGGCGGTTCCATCGCCTGGGCGATCCCCGCCCAGACGGCCGCCTCGGAAGCGGACAGAAACCCCATCAGACATTCGCCTCGGTTTCCGCTTCAGACATCGCCGCGGTTCCGGCCACGGTCTGAGCCTGCGACATGCGGTTTTGCCGGTGCTTTCTCCAACGATCCATCATCACCTTGCGCACCTCCCTGAAATCCAGCCCGTAGACATCGGCAATCGCGCGGGCCGTGTCGCGGATCACGCTCTCGAATTCGGCGAGTTCCTGCGCCATCGCACGGGCGACGTTCTGGCGGACCTCGCTCGCCAGCACCCAGTTGCCTTCGTCGCGTTCGTTATCGCGGCGCAGCTTCCGGGCCTGTTCTTCCTTGGCGAGGATCGTCGCCATCTCCAGCCGGTCGGGCTCGGCCGGCGTCAGCGTCAGCGGCACCGCGGCAGGACGGGGCTCGGGCCGGACAGCCTCGACCGAACACGGCGCAGAGGCCGGTGCGGGGGCCGGATCGGCCGGAGCGCCGACGTTCTGCGCCGCCTCGATCTCACGCAGCGCCCGGCGGGTGTTCAGCCCGTTGCCGGTCATCTGCCCGAGGTCGAGGCCGCGCCCGAGCGCCTCGGTCGCGGCCACCAGATCGAAGCGGCGGGACCGGCCGTCGCCGCGATAGCACCCCGCCAGCTTGCCCTCGGAAACGTATTGGCTGATGCGGCCCTTCGACAGCCCGAGCCGCGCCGCCAGTTCTGTTGTGGTCAGCTCGGCCATGGTGACGTTTAGCCCCTGTTGTTTAGCCCTCGCGGTTTAGGCTTTCGTTTAAGTTTAGCGCGGCCAAACCCATGCGCTCAGCGCCCCCGTATAGGTTTAGACCCCGGGGAGGACCCGAAAGCGGGTGCCGCGGAAATCGAGGCCCGGCGGGTCGCGACGCCGGCGGCGGTCAGCGACGCCCGGCGGGTCACGGTCGAGGCGGCTTCGGAGAGCGTGACCGGTAGTCCGCCCCGTCCGGGATGTCGCGTTCATAGATCATCTCGACCGGCGTCCGGCGGCGGTACTGCCGACGGAAGTCCCGGTCGCGGGCGATGTCCGCCAACGCCTCATCCCGGCTCATGCGCCAGTCACAGCCCGCGAGAGGCCACCAGAGCGCCCAGTCCAGGAAACCGCAGATGCGGCGCTCAGCGATGAACCCGATCTCACGCCGGTCGGTGATCCCGTTGCCGATCCGCACCACGCCGCTGCGAATGCAATACTGCGCTTCCTCAAAAAGAGGCTGAGGCTTCCTGACCATGTGGGGATCTCCGGGTGTCGGCTGACAGCTGAAACGCAGAACGCCCGGCAGGGATGGTTCCCTCCGGGCGTTCGTGTGGATCATATTGAGATGTGTGCATCCAGTTGGACTAAGCGTCAAGTCCCCCCGTGTGCCCCCGGCTAAAATCGCGCCGCATAGCCCTGCATCCGGTCCAGAGCGGCACTGAGGGCCTGCCTAAGCCTGTCGATAGTCTCTGCCTTGTAGGACCACCCATGTGCGACCAGCACCGCATTGAGCGGCATATCTTCGAGGCACACCGCATCGACCAGCCGCCGGTCGAGGATGATCGACGCCCCCGGCCCGCGCTTGCTCGGACGCACCCGGCGCACCACCATCGCTGCGCCTTCGCCGATCCGGCGGCGCAGCGCCGCGATCTCGCGCGCCTCGATCAGACGCAGGTCGGTCACGTCGGCCCCTCGCCCGACCGAGCCGCCCGTCCGGCCTTCGATGCTCGACAACTTCATCCCGCCCGCGTCGTGGCGCTCGACCAGCGTGCGATACCGCCGCGCGACCGAGATCTGACCGGGCGTCAGCGGCATCGGCTTGCGCGCCCGCCGCGCCGCGGCTTCCATCCGGTCGAACACGTCGGCCACC
>NZ_JFZB01000053.1 GCF_000740785.1 Paenirhodobacter enshiensis
CCGCCGCGCGACCGAGATCTGACCGGGCGTCAGCGGCATCGGCTTGCGCGCCCGCCGCGCCGCGGCTTCCATCCGGTCGAACACGTCGGCCACCGCCACCGCCCGGCGCGGACGATCTTCGCCCGGCCCGCGATAGCCCGCGTCTTCGATCCGCAGTTCGTCGCGCGGCCCGGCCGTCTGCGCGCCCGGCACCACCTGCACCACGGTGAACGCCCGGCAGGCACCGCGCGCCGGGGCGACCGGGATCTCGGGGCCGCAATCCTCAGGCGGCGTGGCCGCGCGCAACATCGCCGCCATCCGCGCGTCCTCGGGGATCAGCCGCGACGCCGCCCGCCGTTCCCGATCCGACATCGCCGCCCAGACCGGCGCGCTCACACCCTCGGGGCGTTCGATCCGAACCGCCATCATCGCGCATCCCCCGCCGCCAGATCCGCCACCCGGCGGCACTTCTCGACCAGCGCCCGCCGGCGCGCCAGAAACGCCCGGTCCTCGGCATTCGGTTCCTGCCCGTAGCCGATCCGCTCTTCGAGGATCACCATCTGCCGGCGCGGCCCGTCGGCCTTTTCGCGGATCAGCGTCACCGCGTAGGGCGTCGGCCAGGACCGCTTGTCGCGCAGATGCGCCATCAGTTCGGGCGCCCAGCCCTCGGCGATGGCCGTGCGGCCGAGGTCGCCCCCGAACACCGCCCGCATCAGCGGCGAGGCCCCCTCTTCCGGCGGCTGGATCTGCCCCGCCCATTCGAGGATCTTGTTGCCGATCGGCATGCGGTCCTGTTCGCGCGCTTCCTTGCTCGCCGCCACCTGTTCCTCGAGCGCCATCAAGTTGCGCTCGGTCATGTAGGCGAGCCGCTGGCGCAGGTCGGCGCACATCGCCTCATACTGCGCCAGCCGCAGCTTGCCCGGCCGCGCCAGCCCCCTCCGCTCCAGCGCCTCAATCAAGAGGCTCTGCACCCGCTTTTCGCCCGTCGCCTGTTCCGTGCTGTCCATCGTCGTTCCCCTTTTCTCAGCCATCCACCGTCGTCTTCC
>NZ_JFZB01000054.1 GCF_000740785.1 Paenirhodobacter enshiensis
TGGAGACCGCGATGCGCGCGGGCGAGATCGCTGGGCTGGTATGGGATCGCGTCGACCTCGCGAAGCGGGTCGCGCGTCTGGACCACACGAAGAACGGCCGGCCGCGCGATGTACCCTTGTCGCGCGAGGCGGTGCGCCTCTTGGAGGCCCTGCCCCATGCGGACCCGGTGTTCGGGCTGGAGAGCCGACAACTGGATGCGCTGTGGCGCAAGCTGCGGGATCGCGCGGGCGTTGCCGGGCTGACCTTCCACGATAGCCGGCACGCTGCGATCACGCGGCTGTCGAAGAAGCTCGATGTGCTGGCGCTAGCGCGGATGGTCGGGCACACGGACCTTCGGCAGTTGCAGACGTATTACAACGAGACGGCGGAGGAGCTGGCACGGCGGCTGGATTGAGGCGGCAAAATAGCACTTTCTCGGCCACACTTCATCGAATCAAGTTTTTCTGCTTGTCGCCGCCCCCCAAGGAAAAGAGAATGATCGCAAGATGACTCAACATACGTGACGGATGCTGCAAGATACCCTAGTGATAACTAGAGATTAGAAAATATTGCTATGCTTCGTATACCTGCAGCCACATCAGAGACAAGATAAATGAACCAGCCCAACCCCACCAGTATCGAATCTCCACATATCGATGACGTCGTAATTCCTGATAGGTTTGAGGCTCTTTCACGCATAGGAATCGACAACATCGGTACTATAATTGTTCCGGTTCTGGACATGCTTAATGAAATCGATTCACTTCACAAGACCATGAAATCGTCTGGCCGAGGCGTATTCATGATTTTACGGGGTAACTCCGGTGCAGGAAAAACTACCTTCCTCCATACGCTAGGGCTTTACCGCGAGAATGTATCAACCATATCCATTGCTGGCGGAGAAGATGTTCCCAATTTCCTACGCGATCACAATACGCCTAATACCTTGTCAATAGAGGTTATCGTCCTTGAAGAACGAGAAGCCGCGCTGTCTTTCACAGATGAAGAACTTGAGAGTTGGCTGCACGCCATCAACGGCTTTATCAGAAGCGATCGTGGCAAAAATGCGATGGTAGTATGGCCATGCAATAGTGACAAGCTAAAAGACAGATTAGTATCTCTATCACGGACGATTGGCGGGAGATCACTTTTAGGGTCGAAGGATGACGCAATTTCCTTTCCGGGACCAAGCAAGAACACATACACGGAGATCGCGAGCAGGACTCTAGCCGTGCTCAATCAGGGAGCCGGCTTATCAGATTTCGGTCTCACGGCTGAGAATATCGATAGTTTAGCTGCAAAGGCGAACACCGTAGGTGACTTTCTTGGGGACTTGCGTGACGCAATCATTGAAAAGCAGCAGACTGTTTCTAGCCTACTAGAGAAGGAACACCCCAATGTTTGGGTGGTAGTAATTGCAGGTAACGAACCAGATGGTGAAGTGGCTGGACTGACTAGAGGAAACTTGTCATTAGTTGACATGGACCGACTTATGACGTCAACCGAAGCCAACATCGTGCAGGATCTCAAAAAGATTCCTGAGAAGTTGGGGCTACTAGCTACAGTTCTTAATGCAAAGATTTTGCACCTCCCAGTTTTGGCGGCGACAGCATCAGTGCGAGCTTTTTCAGACGATAGGCTACAAGATAAGCTGAAGAAAGAAGACTTCGCATTGTCCCCAAAAAAGCCAGAAGAAGCTACAAATCGCCTTCAGCAATGTGAACTAGGATCTATACTCCAGCTTGGGAAGCAAAAGACTCTTGTTCGAGGGAAAAAACTTGGGGACAAAAGCATAACCTCCTTCGTGAAAGTCGCGACTGTCGCCCAACAAGACGACGCATCAGTAAATCGCGCGATTGGCAATGCATTATTGTCCGCCGGACTTATAGAATCGTTCAATATAGAGGTGCCACTTTCTGGAGCATACAGCGTACGCTCAGATATGCTGATAACCGGAAAGTTTGGGAAAGCCAGAATTGAAATGATGTGGCGCACAAAAACAGGACGAGCCGACATTGCAAACTACACACTAAAAAAACTCGAAAATTACGGAAAGGCAATTGGCTTCATAAAATAGAATCTCAGAAACCCATTAAGACTCAGATATTGTCAAATGGGAGCGCGGAGCGCTGTGGCGGGTACTCGAATAAGCCCCCCGCAGAAGCTAGAAACTTGCCGGGGCCGCAGCCCCGGCGAGATCTCATGTCCTCCAGCCCATGCGCTTCGCGAGCGCGTAGACCGCCTCGGTCGCGGCGCCGAGCGCCAGCCCGGCGAGCGAGGTCAGCGCGTCGACGACAGCCTGATCGGACACCAGCGCGGCGCCGGTGTTGGCGTCGATCATCCCCTTGGCGACCAGCGCGCCGGCGGCATAGCGCAGTCCGTTGCGGACCAGCGCGGGGTTCACGGTGATCTTCATTCTTCGGTCTCCCCGATGATGACAGCCCAGGTCTTCGGCCCGACGATGCCGTCAGCCGTCAGCTCATGGACCCGCTGGAAGGCGACGAGCGCGCAATGGGTGTCATTGCCGAACACGCCGTCGACCTCGATCCCGGCGCCGAGGATGGCGAGGCGCGCCTGAAGCTGCGACACGGCGGTGCCGCGCGAGCCGCGCCGCATGCAGGGATAATCGGGCGCGGGCGTCAGCGCGTCCTCGTACTCGCCCGCGATCTCTGCGACCCGGTCGGCCCGGTCGGTGCCGTTGATGATCCGCCGCGCGCCGGTGTAATCGCAGCGCGTGCCGGTGATGTAGTCGCCGAGGCGCCGGCCGGTGAACCAGCCCTCGACCATGCCCGCGACGAGCACCTGCGCCGCAACGTCCGGGTCGAGCGCGAGGTCCGGCTCGCTCAGCAGGTCGATCCCCAGTTCGCGCCCGGCGCGTTCGTAATTCACCTGCCAGGTCAGCTGCACGAGGCCGCGGCCGTACCACGGCGCATAGCCGAGCTTCGCGCGGTAGCTCTCCGCGGCCGAGCCGAGGAAGTAGGCCTCGCGGACGGGCTCCATCGTGCCCGCGGTTTCCCAGTAGGCCGTCGCCAGCACATAGGCCGTCTGGGGCGTGGTCAGCCCGGCGTCGGCGCACACCGACAGGATCCGCTGGGTCTGCCCCAGCGAGAGATTTGCACTCATTCGTTTCTCCACAAAAAAGCCCGGCACGAGGCCGGGCGGATCGCCCCCGGGTCAGGCCCGGCGGGTCATCGGGTGTCGGGGCTCACTTCAGGATCTGCCCCTTGAGGTGCAGCCAGACGGCGGTCGCGATCATCGCGAACAAGGCAGTGGTGCCGAGCCGCACCATGGTTTGCCAGGCGGTCGAGCGCGCCTCGCGCCAGGCGGCGATCAGGCTGCGCATGTCGTTGATGTCGGTCGCCGCCTGCGCGTCGTGAAGCCCGAGTTCGGCGAGCGCCGCCTTCGCGCCGCGCCGGGCCGCCCGGTCGAGCATGTCTTCCAGCTCGTCCGTGGTCATGGTGATGTCGCCGGGCACCTCTACCTCCCCTCGCGCATGGAAAAGCCCGGCACAGGGCCGGGCGCGGTCATCCGTCAGGACGGCAAGCTCAGGCGGCGGTGTCCGTCGCATCGGTCGCGCCCGCCTCGCTCGCCGAGGTGTCGACCGTATCGGGCACGACCGCCGTCAGCTGCCCGTCGGCGAAGCTCGCCACCAGAGCGCCGGCGCCGTCGCGAAACCGCGTGCCCGAGCCATCCTGTTCGTAGGCATCGGCCGAGATCGCGGTCCAGCTCGACATGCCCTTCATCATCACCTTGTAGGCCATCAGTTCACCCGTTCCTTTTCGGTTTCATCCGGCGCGCCGTCCTTCGGCGCGAGCGCGGCAACCCGCTCGCTCAGATCCTGCACCGTGATCGAGAGCGCCAGGTTGCGCCCTTCGAGATATTCCGTCTTCGCCTTCAGCTCGCGCACCTGCGCGATCAGCTGATTTCGTTCGTTCGTATCCATGCGATTTCCTTTCGTCAGATGGTGTTCGGGGGTTCGGGCCAGACGACGGCCGTCGGGTCCGTGGCGGTCGAGGGCAGATCGCGCAGCGCGGCGCGATAGGCCGCCCATGCCGCGAGGTCTGCGTCCGACAGCGGAGAGTCCCGCGCCTGCGTCCAGTCGCAGGCCGCGAGGCGCCGGCTGCGTTCCGCACGAAGCTCGGCGAAAGCCAAGGCCGTCGCCGTGTCGCTGATCGCCCATGCCTTCGAAGCCGCATCCCAAGCGTAGAGCAACGACGGCCGTGGCGGCTTTTCGAGGATCGCCCCGGCCTCGACGTAGTGGGTGCGCCCACTCCCCTGCCCCTCTGTCGCGACGTGCCCGTCGGGCAGGTTCAGGGCAAGGTCGCCTTCGGTCCCGGTGAAGGAACCGACGATCTCGCCTTCGGTGGTGTGGATCACCCATGTCGTCATTTCATGGCCCTGAATGCTGCAAGAGAGATGCTGTTGAAGGTGTTGTCGGTGCGCGCCGAGGTATTGCTTCGGTGCCACTGGAGGGTGAGCGTGTTCGTGCCCGTCACCAGTGTGCCGGTCCCGGTGAAGACGAGTTCCTTCGTCGTCGTGGAGCCAGCGACCGCCGCTGTCAGAGAAAGCGCCGATCCGGGGATCTCGACCCCATTCAACAGCGCCCGAACCCCGCTTGTCAGAGCCGTGGCCGTGTCGCTGGTGATGCTGTAGTAGCCCAGCACCATGACCTTGTCCCCGGCCGTCCCGGTGAAGGACAGGCTCTTGGTCGTCGTCCAGTCCGTCCCCGAGTTCTGCGTCACCGCGTAATCGGTCCAGGCGCCGGTCGTCATCACCGTGATCGCGTTGTTCGCGACCTTCAGCGTCGTCACCGCCAGATCGCCGATATGCGCGGTGTCGACGACGATAGACCCGAGGTCGGCCGAGATGGCCGACAGCGACGACACCGAGATCTTTGCCGCCGTCACCGCGCCGGCCGCGATGGCCGAGGCCAGCACCGACCCCGCCGTCAGATGCGACGACGTGATCGAGCCCGCCGAGATCTTGTTCGCGGTGACCGCCCCGTCGACGATCAGTTCGCCGCCGTTCAGCTGTCGCATTGTCAGGGCGGTCAGATAGACGGCACCGGCGGTCCCGTCGTTCCCCAGCGAAATGTCGATGCTGGTGACGCCGCTCGGCACCGTGTAGGTGCCGGAGATCTTCGTCCAGGCCGAGGTGAAGTGCGACAGGGCACTGGCCTGATAGGTCAGTGCCCAGACCGTTCCGTTGCTCGCGCCGATCCTGAGCTTGGAGTTTCCGGCCCCGTCAAAGGACGCATCCCGAGCCGCATAGAACTCGAGGTAATACTGTTCCCTCGGCGCGACCTTCATCGTCCTGACCGTATATTTCGTGGTCGATCCGACGGTGCTGTCGAGCTTCAGCGCAACGCCGCTGTTGTAGACGTTGCTGCCCGACATCGTACCCCACCCATAGCCGGATGCCGGCTGAAACGGCGAGGTGTCCTGTGCATCGTAGCCCGCGAACAGGTTCGAGAAGTTCGCGACCGCGAGCTTCACCGCGGTGATAGCCTGCGCCGCGATCTGATCGGCGCCGATGGCCCCCGCAGCTACCTTGCCGGTAGTGACCGAGTTCGACGCCAGGACCGAGGCCGTGACCGACCCCGAGACCAGTGCCGAGGTGGTGACCGAGTTCGCCGCCATGGCATCCGCGGTGACAGCCCCGGCCGCGAGTTTGCCGGTGGTGATCGCGGCCGAGGCGACCTTGACCGCCGTCACCGAACTCGCCGCCAGCGCCTCAGTTGTCACCGCCCCGGCCAAGATCGCCGCCGCGGTGATTGCATTGGCCGCGATCTGCGCCGCGGCAATCGCGCCGTCGACGATCAGTTCCCCCCCGTTCTTGCGCCGCAACACCAGATCGGACAGGAATGCATAGCCCGCCGTGGCGTTGTGAGCGATTGTCACCCTCAGAGCATTCGTTCCCGACGGGACCGTGAACGCAGCCGAGATCCGCCGCCAATCTCCCGCAGCGATGGTGTCCGCCCCGAATATGGCCGAGGCGATCAGACCGCCGTTCTGATCGGCCACCCGGATCTTTGCCGAGTCGGACGTTCCATCCCACGCCCCCGAGATGATCGCGTAGGCCTCCAGATAATACTCATCCCCCGGGGTGACCGGGATCGAGCCGGCATATGTGAAGGAAGCGCCATAGCTGCCATTCAGGGCCATCGAGCTTGCCCGGCCGTTGTAGGCGGTCCCGGTCGACCAGTAGGCCCCCGACCCGCTGGATTTCCAGACACCGTTCGCCTCGGTCTCGGACCCGGCGAAGGGGTTGCTGAAGTCCGTCACGGCCAAGGTTTTAGCCGTGACCGCGCCGGCCGCGAGCTGATCGGTCGAGACGGCGCCGGCCATGATAGCCGCAGCCGTGACCGAGTTCGCCGCCAGTGCATCGGCCGTCACCGCATTGGTCGCGATCTTGTCCGCCGTCACCGCGTCCGCGGCAATCGTCGCGGCCGTCACCGCCCCGGCCGCGAGCTTGGCCGTTGTCACCGCCCCGGACAGGATAGCCACGGCCGTGACCGCGTTCGCCGCGATGGCATCCGCCGTCACGGCATCGGCCGCGAGCTTGGCCGCGGTGATCGCCCCGGCCGCGAGCTTCGCGGTGCTGATCGCGCTGTCGGTGATCTGCGTCGTGGTGATCTGGCCGGTGACCTTGGCAGCCGCCACGGCGGCGATCTGCGCATTGGTCATCTGCCCGGTGATCTGCGACGCCGCCACCGACTCGATCTGTGCCGCCGCGAGCGTGCCCGCGATATCGCCAGCCGCAACCGTCTTCACGTAGGCCGTGCCGGACCAACGATAGAGATCACCGCCCCAGACGATGGTCGAGGTGGTCTTCACGCTCGGCAGCGTCGAGGCGGTTGAGACCGTCACCGGCTCGATCCCTGCCGCGAACTTCGCGGTGCTGATCGCCCCGTCAGCGATCTTCGAGACCGTCACCGCCGCATCGGCCAGTTTCGAGGCCAGCACCGCGCCGGTGCCGATCTGACCCCCGGTGATCTGTCCCGCGATCTTGGCGGCCGCCACCTCGGCGATCTGATCGTTCGTCAGCTGTCCGAGAACGTCGGCCGCGGGAATGGACTTCACGTAGGCCGTGCCGTTCCAGCGATAGGTCTCGCCCGCGTAGAACACCAGCGAGGACACCTTCACGGTCGGCAAGGTGTCGACGATGGTCACCGCCTCGATCCCGGCAGCGAACTTCGTCGCGTCGAGATAGCCGTCCGGCACCCCGGCATAGAGATCCGTGCTCCAGACCCCCGCCTCGGCATCCCAGCGGTAAAGCGTGTGATCCCCGAGGTTCAGCACGATCTGATCGTCTTGCACGCCCGAGGACGGCAGGGACGACACCGGCGTGACGCCGTTCGCCTTGGCGATCTCGGTGAAGGTCGCCTCGATCTCGGCCGCAAGATCGTCCTGCGTCACCTTGATCTCAGGCGTGGTGACGGTGATCCAGTCCGACCACACGGCCCGCGCCGTCAGCTTCGAGACCAGCCGGCCGCGCACCTGATAGTCGGTCGCCTGCGCGACGCCGGTGATCGTCCAGCTATACGGGCTGTCATAGGCGCGGATCACGTCGAGCGTGGCCGCGCTGTCGCCCACCTTGCGCACCTGCACCCGCACGCGGTCGATACCGACCTCGCCCGCGGCGCAGCCCACCAGGATCGCCGGCAGCCGGGCCGAGCCCGCCCCGTCCGTCACGGTGATCGCCGCCGCCGTCCAATCGGAAATGCCCTGCGTGAACGGGATCGCGTTCACCGGCGTCGCCGTGGTGTAGGGCAGCTCGAAATCGGTGGACCAATCGTAATCGGACGGATCGACCTCGCGCAGGGTCACCAGCACGTTCATGCCGGCGAGCTTCGTCACGCTCTCGACGACGAACTGTTTCGCGTCATAGCCGTTGCGCGCCGACGTCCAGGTCAGCATGTCGACACCCGGTTCGAGCATGTAGGCGCCGGGCGGCAGATAGAACTGATGGACCCGCATCCGGCGATAGCTGCGCATCTGCGCGCGCATGAGGCGCTGGACCTGATCGGCATAGGGCACCGCGGCATAGCTGACCGAGACCGGAAGATAACGCTCGCCATCGGCCGCGAAGGCGTCTTCGTCGACATACTCGGGCGCATCCTTCGAAGACCACTTTTCCGCGGGCTCGGGATAGGTCGCACTTAGCGCGTTGTAGGTCTCGGACACCGTGTTGAACGGCTTGAACGACTGCCCCTGCGTGATGACGATATCGCCGTCGGTGATCGAGAACACCGAGGACACCGGCAGATCCACCACCGGCTTCAGCATCCCGCCGACCTCGGCGAAGCGCGCGTTCGCCGCCAGCCCGAGTTCTTCGAGCACGTCGGCCGGCGCGGTATCGACGGTGATTTCCGCACCGCAGCGATAGGCCGGCTCGGTGCTGCCGTCATCGAGTTCGACCGTCGCGTCGCACCCGTTCATCGCCGCGACCCACTCGGCGAGCGGCAGGCGCCACGCCGGCAGGTTACGCCCGCCGAACACCCATTCATCACCCAGGTAGATCCCGCGCGCGATGTTGTAACCGATCACCAGCGGGTTGCGGCTGACCTCATAGGTCGCACGATCCCCCCAGCGATGCGCCCCCGCGCCCCCGGCCGTGGCGTCAAGGCGCGGGTCGTACATCGGCAGCGGTTCGGGCTGGAACAGATAGGTCGGATAGGTGGTCAGCGTGTCGTCGTCATAGCGCGTGGTGACAATGGCATAGGACTTGCCCGTGCCCACCATGTCGGAAGTCCAAGGGTAATCCTCATCCTCGCCGAACAGCGCCACCAGCATCGGGTCGGCCGCGGTCTGCGTGCCGTCCATCCAGCGCACCCAGATGCGATGTCCGGTGCCGTCGTCGCCCTCATCGTCATAGTTCGTGACGGGGTATCCGAGATCGTAGCCGGTCCCGTCGGTGTCGGTGGCCGAGGTGTCGATATCGGCCACCTCGTCGTCAACCCACATACCGGCAAGGCCCGGATGCGGCAGAGCCGAGACCTCGACCACATCGGTGACGTAGCGGTCATTCTTGCCCCACGATCCGATATAGCGCCGCTTCCCCGCGGTGACGTAATCGCCCACGATGAAAGCCAGCGCCGTATCGTCGCCGAACTCCAGATCGAACGACACGCTGGTGGCCGAGCC
The DNA here is from genome assembly GCF_000740785.1 of Paenirhodobacter enshiensis. Classification (GTDB taxonomy): domain Bacteria; phylum Pseudomonadota; class Alphaproteobacteria; order Rhodobacterales; family Rhodobacteraceae; genus Rhodobacter; species Rhodobacter enshiensis. The sequence continues at coordinate 9,127 of NZ_JFZB01000054.1, forward strand.
GGACGCGGTTTCCTTGGCGATGGCGGTCGCGAGCGCATTCGCCCCGAGCCCGATACCGAGCTGGATCACCGCCGCACCGAAGGCGCCATAGGTCGCGGCCAGCGCGGCCCCGAAGCCCACGCCGCTGCCGGTCAGGGCAACAACGGTGGCGATGCCACCCGTCGGATCGGCATGAGCCGGAGTGCCCCCGAGCGCGACCAGCGCCGAGGTGATGAGAAGCAGCTTTTTCATGTGGTCTTACCCTACGCGGAAGGCCCGGATCATGTCGCCGCGTGCCCGGCGCCCGTGCCCGTGTTCCGTCATGACGATCAGCCCTGAGACATCGACGATGCACAGCGCCTCGCCGAGGATGCCGTCCGAGCGGATCACCCCGATATCGCCGACCGCGGCCGACAGAAGGTTCGTTCGTTCTGGCAGCACCTCGGCGACCGCATCGCTGAGGCTCTGGAACCCGGCCGCGTGCAGTGCCTCGGCCGCCTCGCCGGCGGTGCCGTAGCGCCCGCGCCAGTCGGCCGTGAGGTCGACGCCGGTCATCGCCAGCACCGCCCCGCCAGCCAGCCCGAGCGCGCAATCCTGTTCTCCCCAGGAAAACGACAACCGGCGCTGGCGATCCATCTCGGCCGCCAGCCGCGCCCGCCAGTCCGGCAGCCGCTTCATTTCTTGTACCATTGGACCTTCCTTGCCTCGATGCTGCCCGCGTAGGTGCAGAACCCGTCGGTCGAGAGCCGCCGTTTCTGGTGGCTGTCCGAGGATTTCGCGGGGTTCGTCGCGGTCAGCTGATGCATGATCTCGGATCGGATCGTCAGGCTGATCGAGCCATCCGAGCCGGCCGAGGGGGTCGAGATCGGCGCTTCGTCGACGATCCCCACCCATTGCAGTTGGGGCGCCGAGGTCAGCCCGCCGCCGGTCCATGTCGTCGCGTGGATCTCGGTATAGGCCAGCCGCACGTCGGAGCCGCGCACCAGCTGTTGCGCCGCATCGGCAATCTGACTGAGCGTCACCGTCACCGGGTTGTCGGTCAGGTCGGCCACGTAGGGGATGCCGTTCGGCACCGCGAGGTTGCACCCGCCGATGTAGGTCCGCGACACGCTGGAGCCGTCGGGCTGTTCGACCGACAGCGTGATATCCTCATCCCCGGACCACAGGCCAATCGGGGCATCGTCGCCGGTGTCCCGGTCGCGACCGACCGCCCAGACAAACCACGCCGGGCAAATGCTGCCATCGCGCGCGGCCGACAAGCTCGCGGCGAATGCTTCGTCATAGATTTTCATGGATAGCCCTTACGGAAGATAGAGCGCCGGGACTCGACCAAAGCCCCGGCGCGGCCCAATGCTGCGGCTGCGACACCATTTCAGCAGGGGGATTCGATTTGGCACTTCCTCAGTGCATCTGCATTACAGACGTCGGACCAACGAATATCGGCGCAGCCACGATCATCCGTTACAAGAGAGAACTATGGCTGATAACAGCTGCGCATGTTCCGAACAAAAGCCAAGATTTCCAACAGGATATTAGATCTTTACCGGATGAAATCTTACTTTGGATTCCAGGAAAGAAGGCCCCCAAGGGAAAGCGCATTCGTCTTTTCGATGAAGATCCGGCGCGAACCCCAAGATTCCGATATCATCGGGCAAACGGCATATTCAGTGATGTGATATGCTTGCCACTTGCAGAAGTGGCGCGCACCAAAGGGGTACGGAGACATGAGCTGATCTATTCTCTCGACAACCTTCCCTTAGGCAACAGCCTGGAAACATTCGGTTTCCCAGATCTGAATCCCCAAACCGCATATCCAGAAAGCAAAGTGCAGATGGAGCTCGTCGCCGACAACGGTGGGAGCCTGCGAACATCGAAAGAATTCCGACAGGGATATTCTGGCGGCCCCGCACTTGCGAATGGAACCTTCATCGGAATCGCAATCGGCAGCACCGATGGCCTTGGGACGGTCATTTCATCCAGACTGATCGCCCAAATCATTGACGGCCGAGCATGACCTGATGACACGGGGATGCTCGATTCTCCGATGTCTTTAGCGACCACGGCTTCATCATAGATCTTCACGGGCGCTGCACCATGCTGAGAGAGGCGTTATCGGCGTAGTAGCCGGGGTGAGTGGTGAAGGGCGTGTGCCCGCCGGGCGGGATGAACGCCTTCAGATAGGGCATCGCCAGCTCGACCGAAGCACCGGCGCCAAGCCACAGCGGCGGATAAGGCGTCACCGTGAGCTGCGCCGTGATGCCCGCGGAGGTCGCAACGGCTGCCTCAGCGAACTCGCCGAAGTAGATCGCGCCCGCTGCCGAGGCGATGCTGAAGCGGTCGCCGATCTCGACCCGGTAGCCCTCGGGCAGACCGGCAAGGCCGATCATGTCGCGCTCGGTCGAGATCGCTCTGACCGTCACCGCGCTGCCCGGAACGCCACCGGCGGCCGGAGCATAGAGCGGATCGGCGAAGAGGAACGATCCCTTGGCCCCGGCCAGTGCCCGAATGCGGGCATCGACCGCACGGGCGTCGGCCGGCTTGTGCGCGCTCATCGAGACCGAGACGGTCCAGAGCGGCCGGGCCAGTTCCGAAGTCCAGTACCGGCTATCGCCGGAGCCGGACAGTTCGTCGTTGCGCTGGAGGTCGAACGTAACATCGACCCTGCGCAACACGTCGCTGAGAAACGACAGAGGATAGGGAAAGCTCAGGGCCATCAGCGACGCCTCGGGTTTGCGGAGATCTGCTGCACCCGGTTCGGAAGCGCAGCGTCATAGCTCGACACCGCGCTGGCGGATGCGGCCTGCGCGACCTGTTTGACATAGAGGTTGCCGCTTTCGTCGAAGGCGGCGGTGATGCGGACATCGAGCGCACCGCCCGAGCCGCCCGCACTGTCGGCGAGGCGATTGCTCACGTCGTGCGGGATGATCTGCGTCCCGGACGGCAGGTTGACGATCTCGCCGCCGCGTTCGTTGATCGAGGTCCAGCCGCCGGCCCAGTTGTTCGTGCCATTGGCATTCTGCCCGATCCCGAGGCCCGACAGGACGCTGCCCATCCACCCCGACGATCCGGCGAACAACGACTGGAATGCGGAGTTCATCCACATCTCGCCCAGCTTGCCGATCACCTGGCCGAGGGCCTTGTTGAAGCTGAGCGTGCCCGACAGAAGTTCGCCGAAGGTGCTGGACAGCGAGGACTGCCAGTCGTCCGTTGCACTCTTCAGCGTCTGCATCCCTTCGTTCAGCGTCGTCAGCCGGGCGATTTCCTTGCCGTTCGCGCTGTCGGCCGAGACGCCGGCCTCATTCTGGTTCTTCCAGATTTGGGCCTGAAGGTCGGTCATGTTCATCGTGGCCGACAGCTCGGCGTTCTGATCGCGCAATCGCTTCATGACCTGCTGAAGATCGCTCAGCTTCTGCTTCGCCTTGTCCGCCCCTTTCGAGACCGCGGCCAGCCCGCCACCGCCGCCACCGAAGTCGGTGGTCGTGGTGTTGGTTTCGCTGGCCGTCTGCGAGAGTTTGCCGAAGGCATCGCGCGCGCCGGCGAATGCGGTCGTGACCTTCTCGGATGCGGTCTTCGCGAGCTGTTCCGATGCGACATCGGCATCGGATGCCGCCTTGTTGTAATCGGCAATCGAGGACGCGAGACCATCGGCCGAGCTTTTCAGGCTGTCGCTGGCCCCCTGAAACTGTGTTCCGTCGAATGCCCCAGACAGGGTTTCCACGAAGCCTTTCCACTTTATCAGCATCGTCGCCATCAGGTCGAAGAAGCTGGCCTTGATCGCTTCCCATCGGGCAGCCAGCCCGAGCGGGATGACCTTCGCGCTCTCAACGATCCCGGCCCAGACCCCGGAGGCAACATCGCCCAGAAGGGTCAGGGCCTTGCCGAACCCACCGGCCGCACCGACCAGTTCGAAGAACTTGCCCAAGAGGTAACCGGCCCCGACGACCAACACCCCGATGCCGGTCGCGATGATCGCACCGCGCAGCACGACCATCGAGATCGCGAGGGCGCGGGTAGCCGTGCTTGCCGTCGCCGCGGCCGTTGCCTCGACACCCATCATCGCGGCCAGAGCCCCGGATTGCGTTGCCGCCGCGACCATGGCCTGAACGGCCCTGACCCCGACATTGATCGCATACTGCCCGCCGAACACGGCCGCCGTCACCAGAACCGTCCCGGCGAGCGTCCGCATCACTGTCATAATCTCGGCGGCATGGGTGCGCATGAAGGTCGCCGCCGTCGTCACCGCCGAAGACAGGGCTTCGACTGCCGGCACGGCCTGTGCGCCGATGGTGTTCTTCATGCCCGTCAGCGCGAGCTTCATATCCGCGAGCGCCACCTTGCCCCGGTCGAGTGACGCCAGCATGTCGCTGTCCATCACTGCGCCGACGGCACGAGCCTTGACCGCATATTCGGACATGCCCTTGCCGCCATCCTTCAGAAGCGGCAACAGCGCCGTCGCTTCATCCGCGATGGCTTCCATGTAAAAGGTCATCTGCTGTTGGTTCAGCCCGGCCTTCTGGAGGCTGTCGACATAGAGCTGCAGAGCCTCGGGGCCGGAAAGCCGGCGGAACTGATCCGCCGTCACACCGACCTTCGGGGCGATGTTCTGGAAGAAATCCTGAAGCTCGCCGCCGCCGGTCGAGATGAAATCGCCCACCTTGTCGTTGGTGTCTTTCAGGATGTCGCCGAGCTTGTCCTGTTCGATGCCGACCGACTTCGCCCCCGCCGCCCATTCCTGAAAAGTCTGCGGGGTGGTATTCGCCACGCGCGAAAGGTTCTCGATCTCGGTCGCGCTGTCGATGGCCGCGACGCCCATCGCGACCATGGCCGTCTTCATGCTGCCCGCGGCCGTACCCGCGAGCGTGCCCGCCTTCGCCGCGAAGCGCAGCATGGCCGAGCGGCTGTTTGCCATGCCCTTGATGAACTGCGCGCTGTCGAGACCGAGATTGACACGCAAAGACCCGATGACACCCGACGCCATACCTTACCCCCCTTTCCTGTTGTTGCGGGCCAGTGCCGCGTCGATCCGATCCCATGCCGCATGGAAGCGGCGCGCCCGCTCCGCAGGGTCCGCCTTGCGCCCGACGAATTCGTCGAGCGGGACATGTTTCTTGAAGTAGGGAAGCATCGCCCCGAGCCAGACCAGTTCCCGCTCGCGCGCGATCCTGAGCGCCGCCCCTTCGAGTTCCAGCGCCACCATGCGCGGGCCGATCTTCCAGAACCGGGACGGGTTCAGCCCCGCCCCGACATAGGTCTTGAACAGCGCTCCGACGCTCAGACTTGCGCCTGATCCGCCGGAGCCGCGCCGTTTCCCGAGGCGTCGCCGTTCGCCGCAGCCTCCGACGCGAAGGTCGCCGACATCACCGCCGTGAACAGCTCACGGTCCGCGGTGAACAGTTCATCGGCGATTTCGTCTGCCTCGCGCCGCTCGGCGATCTTCGAGCCGCGCGACACCGCAAGGGAAATCACGTCGACCGCGAAGCCGAAGTTCAGGATGCGCGGCGGGGTCTCGGACAGCCAACCGCCGAGGTCGTCGCCGTAGTCGCCCTGAAGCGTGGCGATATCGCGCATCGTCAGACGCAGGGCATAGGTCTTGCCGCCGAATTCGCGGTGCAGAGTACCGGTCACGTCAGCCATCACGCCACCTCACGCGGGTTCGGGGAAATGCGTTCGAAGATCTTACCCGAGAGCGCGGCCATGCGCTTGTCGCCCACGGTGCCCGAGGGCACGAAGGTGTTCACGTAGCCCCGATAGGTGCGGCGCATCCCACCCACGTTGAACTCGAAATAGACATCCTCGGGCGTGCCGGCCTCGGTCAGCGTCGCCAGCGCATCCAGCAGGATCTGCGAGGCATGGGCCGGCCAGAACTGCAGATCCTGCGACCAGTCCGCCGCGGCCAGCAGGCCGGGCTTCGTTTCCTTCGACCGGCCGGGGGATTGCTGATGCGTGAAATCGACGTCATCGGGCGTCTTTTCCGGCATCCCCACTTCCTCGACGCCATAGATCTGCGTCCAGGTCGCGACCGTCCCGCCGGTCGTTCCCGTCACCGGCCCGATCCAAAGTTCGTCGCCGTAGCTGATATCGCCCTGAGAAGCGACTTCCGTCATGTTTCTCTCCAGTGTGTCATGAAATCGGTGGATATGAGAAAGGGGCGATCACTCGCCCCCGTGTCCTGATCGTCGCGCGTCGACGCGAGGAAGACCCCGCGAAACCCGCCGCCGCGGTAGCCGTTCAGAAGCCGCGTCACCGCCGCGCCGATCTGCGCCGCCGTGGCATAGTCGAGCGCCAGGCAATCGACCTGAACCCGCCCGCTCCAGAGCGATGTCGGCCCCTGTTGCGTCAGCCCCGGCGCGTTGCCGATCAGATGCAGGATGATCGCCGGGAACGGGGCATCCTGCGGATGTTCCTTCCAGTTGATCCGTGCGGCCGGCACCAGCGCGGTGACCTCGGCCGAGCCGGTCAGCAGCGCCCGAAACTCGGTCTGCACCTCAGCCCCCTTTCGCCAACCGCCGGGCGGCACGCTTCGCGGCCCGGTCGATGGCGGCCCACAGAAGCGGCTTCAGGCGCCTGACCGTCGGTTCGGCCTCGGCATCGAACGCCGGACGCATGAACGGGCGCGGCTTCGTGCCGGGGTTGCGAGTGCCCTTGAACTTCCCGCCGTTGATATGCGGTCGCGTCCCGAACTCGACCAGATGGCCCGCTCTACCGCCCGCACCCTCCCGATAAGACGGCCCAACGAACAGCGTGACGGCGGAACGCTCTTCCGCCGTCAGCTTGCGGTGCATTTTCTTCTGACTGTCATTGAGCTTCGAGCCGACGATGATGCTGCGCGCGAGACGTCCGGTCCGCTTCGGAGCATTCGCGGCCGCTGCGTCGGCCATCGGCTGCGCCGCCTTGCTCAACGCATTGCGCAAGATCCGGCGGTTCGTCGCCTTTGACAGGTTGTCCATCGCCTTGTCGAGATCGACCAACCCTTCGATGTTCATGCTGGTGCTGTTCGCCATCAGTCTGCCCTCGCGCTTGCGGTGATTTCCAGACGACCCCGAAGGCCGTGTTCCTTGATGCCGGCGATGTCATAGACGCGACCGCCCTCGACGATACGGTCGCTCGGCAGGATCGCGCGGGTGAACGCGGTCGAAGCCACGATGAACCGGCTGACCACCGTGGCCTCTGTCCAGCCGGCTTGCGCCCGTTCCGCGTCCGACACGTCGTTGCGGCTTGCCCAGACCGGAGAGCCGAGGTTGTCGGCCTCCGGGTCTGCAGCGTTCCACCGAGGCGCCGTGCGATAGCCGTCATCGGACACCGCGGCCCGGCGCAGCTGAATGCGCCTGTCGAGCCGCGCCATCACGCCACCACCATCGGCCGCCGGTAGCGGACCTGTTCGACCAGGCGCCGGAAGCCGAAGCTCAGCGTCGGCGCGGTATAGGTTTCCTCGACCGTGATCCCGGCTTCATGCCATTCCATGGCCAGCATCAGGATCGCCTGACCGAGCTGCGCGGGCACCACGTCGTTGGTGCCATAGCCGACATCGACGGTGATCGTGTCGTCCGGCGCATCCGCCCGCGCGATCCACGGTTCGCTGAACGGGGTCACGATCTCGGTTCCCGCCCCGTCAGCCAGCCCGATGACCGGGGCGACCGGCAGCCAGAACCGCGACCAGTTCCCTTCCGGCAGACCGAGCGTCAGCCGGCGCGGCACGATCATGCGGTTCGTGGCCGTCTCGACGACGGAGGTCGCGGCCTGAAGAAGCTCGCCGATCAGCACCGCGTCGGCATCGTCGACATGGCGCTGGCGGGCGAACTGTTCGACCGTGACCGGCAAATTGGCAGGCGGCGTGATGATCCGCATCCCCTACCCCGTCACTTACCCTGCGTCGGCAGGCCCGTGTCGTCGACCGGCGCGGCATCCTCGGCGGCGTCCGTCGTTTCCTGCGCGGCCTCATAGGTCGCAACCGCAGCAGCAGTTGCTTCCTGTGCGACCTGCTTGGCATAGAGGTTGCCGCTTTTGTCGAAGTCCGCGGTGACAGTCGCAGCGGCATCCATCGCCGCCTCACGCGCAGCAACCGCAGCTTCGCGCGCGTCGAGTTCGGCCGACCGGCCGTCGAGATCGGAACTGTTGGCCGAGGTGGTGCCGCTCACGGCCGGCTGTTTCGTGTGCTTCGCGGCGACGCCCTTGGCGATCAGCGCCAGCGCGATTTCGGCCTCGAGTGCGGCCACCTCGCCGGCGTTGTACGAGCCATGCGAGCGGGCGAAGCGGATTGCGAGTTTCGTCATGATGTCCTGTCCTGTGAAAGAGGAAGATCAGGGCGGCGCGACAGAAGCCACGCCGCCAGAGGCGTCAGAGCGACCAGCCGGCCGCGTTGAAGCCCGAGAACGCGACGTCGTGTTCCAGCGCGAAATCGTGCTCCGAGATCGTGCGCATCAGCGTCAGGTCGTTCTGGAAGGCCGAGACGAAAGTCGAGCCGTCCATGTAGCCAGCTTCTGTTGACATCGAGACGTTCAGCTCCATGCTGTCGCCGATCATCGCTTCGGAGAACTCGCCGAAGTAGACCTCGGTTTCGTCGCCATTGGTGCCGAGGCTGTTCGGCACCTGCGAGGTGACATAGATCGGCGCGCCCTTCAGCTGACCGTTCGTGTCGATGGACGGATACAGCAGATTGCCGTTCGTATCGCGCAGCGACGCCAGCCAGTTCTTCGTTGAGGCGCGCATGATCCAACCCGGATTGGTCAGCGCGACGTCGGCATCCTCGACCACCGAGACCGCCTTGCGAAGCGCCGCGTCGGCCGCGGTCGCATTGGCGGCGATGCCCGCATCGAGCGCCGCGAGCCAGTTGCTCGACGCGATCCAGTTGCGAATGCCCGTCGGCGTGTTCGACGAACCGTCCCCGCGGATGAAGGCCAGATCCTCGCGCAGCGCCATGACCTTCAGCAGGTCGTCGCGCACCATCTGCGCCATCGCCAGCCCCGAATGCCGCAGCAGCGAATTGCCGATCGGCACCAGCCCGGTCAGTTTCTTGAAGCTCTGATCGAGCTTGTCGAACCCGGGCTCGCTCGGGGTGATCGCCACGTTCTCGCCCTGATAGGTCGCGGTGGCCGAGGCGATCTGTTTCGCGTTGCGGATCTGGCCCGCCGGCATCGGGAAGGTGCGTGCACCAGCCGCGCGCACCACCACGCGGGCGCGCAACAGCTCGATCAGCCCTTCCGCCATCGGGCGCGGGATCGTCACGCCGCCCGCGGCCTCGGTCGCACCCGACAGCGCCGCCGAGATCCCCGAGTGACCTTCGTTCTCCAGGAAGGCCGCCGCCTTGTCCCGGTCGCCGTGCGCCCGCGCCAGAGCGTGAACGACGAAGCCGACCTCGACACCCTTGTCGGCCGGGTTCTTCGGCTGCGCGTTCAGCCCCTGCGCCGCGCGCTGGCCGTTCTGATCGCCCACCGCCGCAGCGGCAAGCGCGGCCTCGGTGGTCTCGGCGCGCTTCACGCCGGCGTCGAGATCGTCGAAGGCCCGCTTCGCCTGATCGAAGGCCGCGACCGCCGCGACATGCTCAGGCGTGCCCGTGGCGGTGCCCGCCTCTTCCAGCTTGTTGATCGCATCGGCCGCGGACGACAGTGCGGTGGCAGCGGCCTTCCGGTCGCGGCGCAGATCGTCGAGTTTCATCGTGGTCATTCCCATAAAAAAAGCCGCCCGAAGGCGGCGGTGATGCACCTGCCGCGACCGGCAGGATTGCGGAAAACGTCAGAGCGCCGCGCGGGCCTGCGCGGCGGCGGCGATGGCCCCGAACCGGGCCGAGGTGGCGGCCCCGGACGTGGCGCCGTAGGTCGAGAACATCCGGCTGTAGAACGCCGCGCGGGTCTCGACGGTATCGGCGAGGCCGCGGGCCACGGCATCCGGCCCGCGGAACACCGCGCCGCCGTCGCGCGGATCGTCCGTCACGGTCAGCCGGCCCGGCAGCTCGGCAACCGGGATGCCCCGGCCGGCAGCGACCGCCGCGTGAAACACCGCCTCGGCATCGTCGAGCGAGCGGCGCAGCTCGGTCATGCCCTCGGCCGTTCCGGGGTCAGGCCGCTTGGCGCGCGCATGGGTCGAGGTCAGCCGGTAGTCCTGTTCGCCGTAGCTGTTCGGGCCGACGATGCTAGACGCCTCCAGCGCGACACCGATGGACCCGACCACCGCGCCGGGCGTGACCGCGATATCCGTCGCCTGCGAGGCCAGCCAATAGGCCGCCGAAGCCGCCATCGGAGAGGCGAGCGCATGAACCGGCTTCACCGCGGCCGTCGCGGCAATCGCCGCCGCCGCGCCCTCGCAGCCGATCACCAGCCCGCCGGGACTGTCGACATCGAGGACGACAGCCGCGATGTCGGCGCGCTCGGTCAGCTCGGCCATGGTATCGACAAGCCCGAAGTAGCTGCTCCAGCCGAACCACGCTTCGAGCATCGCGCTGTTCGGCGTCAGGATGCCGCAGACCGGCACAACTGCGAGGCCGCGCTGAACCGTGAACCTCTCGGCCGCGAGCGCGGTTTGCGCCGGCCCGGCACCCGCCTCGGGCAGATCGCGCGCGAGCAGGTCCATCGCCAGCTCGGCCGCGATGGCCGTCGGTGCCCCGGCCAGCATGGCCCGGATGTCAGTTCGCATTTCCATCTCCCGTTGTGGTGCCCGCATCGCGCGTCATGTTCGATGGCGGATAGAGCTGATCTCCCTCGTCGCGCGGTTCGAGGCCTTCCTTCTGCCGCGCTTCATTCGCCGTCATGAACGGCCCGCCGACCGCCGCCTTGAGCGCGTCATAACGCTCTTTCGTCGTCGGCCTCAGCAGAGTGTCGAAGTCGTGGCGGAAGAACATGCCGGCGCGCCGTTCCCGGTCGGTCAGCAGCGAAAGCGCATATTGCTGTTCGATCAGCCCGCCCCAGTGCAGCAGGCAATCGGTCAGGTAGTCGGTCGCCGCCTGTTCCGAGTTCGCCTTCACCCCGTATTCGAGGATCTGCAGCTTGGTCGGCGGCACCCGGTAGATCGAGGCGATCTGTTCGCGGTCGAAGCGCCGGCTTTCCAGAAGCTGTTGATCGGCCGCGCTGATGTCGAGGCTCTTGATTTCGTCGCTCTCGCCGAGGATCGGAACCCCCTTCCCCTCGGGATCGTCGAGCGTCGCACGCAGCCGCCGCTGATTGCGGTAATAGGCTTCATCGTCGTCATAGGCGTCCGCCATCTTGACGTAAGCCTTGATGAAGGTGCCCGAGGCGTTGCGCGCCGCCGCTTCCTGCCCGGCCAGCGCGATGCCGACGCTTTCGGCCGCCACCTCAATCGGCGAACGCCCGGTCCAGCCGTCGAGCGCCATGTAACGCAGATGCACCACCGAACGCGCCGGCGCCCGGCGCAGCACACCCGCCCCGTCCTCGATGTCGTAGAACCGATCCCGGCCGTTCTTCAGGACCGAGACCGCATCGGGCAACAGCATGTCGATCAGCGTCAGCTCACCCCCGCCGTCGCGCGGCGCGTAAGCATAGGCATTGCCGCGCAGCGCGTAGACGTAGCCGAGGGCATAGCGCATCACCACGGCCGGAACATCCGGCGCGCTCTCGACGTTCAGCAGATAAGCCGCCGGGTGATCGCGGACCCGATGCTCGCGCCCGTCCGAACCGCGCTGATAGAGCTTCAGCGGCACCTTGCTGAGATCGCCCGCGATCACGTTGCAGCAGCTGAACACCGTCGCGTGCTTCTGCGCCGTGGTCGGCGAGACCCGCGGCAGCGACTTCACCCGGCTCTGTCCGCTCCAACCGACATCGCGCAGCCAGCCCGCCGGCGCCGATACCCCAGAAGGCGCATCGGCCACCACGGCAGCCGACAGCACCGGCTCGACCCGCGCAGCAGGCGCAGGCGGCGCGGCCCAGGACCGGCCGAGGAACTTCCCGATCATGCTCATAGGTTCTCGATCTCCCTAGCCTTGCGTTTCTTTTCGGCGGCCTCGGCCCGGCCGACCGCCATGATGGCAGCGACCGCCGGGTCGATCCGGCCGCGCGACTTCGCCTTGTTCGGCTTGCAGTTCTCGGCCGCGTCTTCGTCGCGATGCACGTTGCCGACCGCCCAGGCGAGAACCGGGTTCCCACGGTGGCGCAGCCGGTTCTTCGCAACCGCTTCCTCGAAGCGCTTCATCGGCGAGGACATCGACGCATAGCCCTGCCCATGCTCGACCAGCGGGAAGCGGCGGCGCACCAGTTCCTTCGCGACGTACTTCATACCCCAGCGGTCGAACGCGACTTCCTGCACGTTGAAGAACACACGAATCTGTTCCATGCGCTCGATCACCTGATCGTCGTCGATCACGCCGCCCTGATGCACCTCCAGCCAACCTTCATCGCGCCACTGGATGTATTCGCGCTTTTCCTTCTGCGCGCGCTGGATGAAGCCCTTCGGCCCGGCTGGAAGGAAGGTATAGCTGATCAGGTAGACCAGCCCGTCCATCGGCACCGCGACACAGATCGCGGTGAGGTCGGTCGTCTTCGACAGGTCGAGCCCAACCCAGGCATCGCGCCCGCGCAGTGCCCGCATGTCGAAAGGCTCGGCGCCCTTGTCCCAGACCTCGCGCTCGATCCACGATTGCGCGCCCTCGGTCCAAAGGTTCATGTGCAGGCGCCGGAAGTTCGGCATCTTGCCCGCGATGGCCTGCGCCTCGGCCAGCATCTCGCGAAAGCGTTTCTCGGAGAATGCCACCCCGAGGTTCGGGTTCGCCATCTTCCAGAACCGCGGGTCGTTCACATCGCAGTCGTGCGGCGGCTCGGCGACATAGGCGAAGAAGCTATCGTCATGCACATCGCCGCGCAGCACCCGCGCCGAATAGTCCCGCATCTCGCCGCAGATGGACGCCATGTCGGCGCCGGCCGTGGTGATCGCCCAGTCAATCGGCTGCGCCCGCGCGATCATCGAGTTCACTACGACCTCGGCCAGCTCGCGGTCAGTCCAGCGGTGCACCTCATCGCGTGCGACGAAATGCGGGTTGATGCCGTCCGCCGAATTGCCGTCGCGGCTCAGCGGGCGCACGAAGCCGCCGGTCGGCAACGTGCTGATCTGGTGCTTGTTGCGCGTGTCCATGAACGTCAAGAACGCCGGGGACGCCTTGATCATCCGCCGCACTTCGTCGAACAGAAGCCGCGCCTGGTCGCGTGTCGTCGCCGTGCAATAGCCCTGCGGTGCCGCCTCCCCGTCGAACAGCTGCGTGAACATCAGCGGCACCGCGGTGTCGGTGGTCTTGCCGTTCTTTTTCGCGACCTGATGATAGGTCGAGCGGAACCGGCGCAACCCGGTGTCCTCGCGCTTCCAGCCGAACACCGATCCGTGCCGGAATGCCTGCCAGGGCTGAAGCGCCAGCGGCTTGCCCGCAAGCGGCCCGGTGGTGTGCTGGATCAGCTTCGCAAAATTCATGATCCGCGTGGCGGCCTTGCAATCGAAGTAAAGCCCGCGGTCGCGCCCGGTCTCCAGATCGCGAAGGTGACGCTCGCAAGCGAGGTGCACCAGCTCGCCAGCAACTTCGCGCCCCTCGACCACATCCAGAGCGTAGCGCGAAACCGGGTGGTCAATCGGGTCCATCAAGCTTGTCCATCAGGTCGCGGAACAGATCGCCCTGTCCGCCCGAGGTGATCCGCATCGCGTCGACCGGCGACAGACCGAACAGCGCCGAGTCACGGCGCATCTGGTTCATTGCCTCTTGCTGCACCTTGAAGGCCGCTGTCGCCTTTTGCTGGCGGCCGTTGCGGGTCTCGACTTCGTAATAGAGACCTTCGACTTCCATCGAGATCGTCGCTTCGATGAAGTTCGCCACGTTCTGGCAGTAGGACCGGAACTGATACAGGAACAGCGGGTCGAGCCGATCCTTGGCGACCAGGTGCGGCGCCAGCTCGGCCCAGACCTCGGCAGCGCGGCCGCACATATCGGCGGGCGGATCGGGAACCGGCTTCTGGATGTCACCCTTCATTGGGATGACATTGCCGGCGATGACAGGCTTTGCTCCCTTCAAGGGCTTATCCTCCAGTGGGCTTTTTTTCTCAATTCGGCCGGCACGAAAACGCAGCTCCGACGGCCGGTCCGGGGTGTCGGGCCGTAATTTCCAGCCTACCCCCGGTCCGGCCCGGATCTCAGGCGCCGGCGGCAGCCAGCTCGGCGACCCGGCGGCATTTCTCGACCGCCGCGCGGCGTCGCGCGAGGAACGCACGATCATCGGCGCCCGGTTCGTAGCCGTAGCCGATCCGCTCTTCGAGGATCAGCATTTGCCGGCGCGGGCCGTCGGCCTTCTCACGGATCATCGTCACCGCGTAGGGCGTCGGCCACATCCGCTTGTCGCGCAGATAGGTCATCAGCTCGGGCGCCCATCCCTCGGCGATGGCGGTGGCGCCGAGGTCATGGCCGAACACGGCCCGCATCAGCGGCGAGGCGCCATCCTCAGGCGGCTGGATCTGCCCGGCCCATTCGAGAATGCGGTTGCTGATCGGCATCCGGTCGCGGTCCTTGCCCGCCGGGTTCGAGGCAACCTGTTCTTCCAGCGCCATCAGGCTCGCCTCGGTCATGTAGGCCAGGCGCTGGCACAGGTCAGCGCACATCGCCTCATACTGCGCCCGCGTCAGGGTGCTCGGCCGGGCCAGCCCCCGCAGTTCCAGCGCTTCGATCAGAAGGCGGCGGACCCGTTTCTCGCCGGTCGCCTGTTCCGTGCTGTCCATCGTCATTCCCCTTTCGGAAGCCTGCCGCCGTGCCAGACCTCGCGTGCGGTCTTGCGGCTGTGGCAGGGCTTGCACAGCGCCTGCCAGTTCGATCTGTTCCACATCAGCACCGGGTCGCCGCGGTGCGGTGTCCAGTGGTCGACCTCGGTGGCAGCGACGACAAGGCCAAGGCTCGCGCAGTCTTCGCAAAGCGGATGACGGTCGAGGAACACAGCCCGCGCCTTGCGCCAGCGGGCGGTTCGATAGAACTCGCCACCCGCCTGCGCCTCTTGGCCAACCTTCGCGGCCTGGCGTCGCTCGGCAAGCCGGCGCTGGCGCAAGGCCTCATGCTCGGCGCAATGGGCAAGGCCCGGAAGCGCGAGCTCGTCGCAACCGGGCGACCGGCACAGCTTCCGCATCGGGCACCCCGTCAGTCATCGCAATGTCAGGAAAGCAAAGCGCCCGGCAGGGATTGGTTCCCTCCGGGCGCTATTGTGGATCATATGGATAGACATGCATCCGACGGACTTAAGCGTCAAGCCCCCCCGTTAGGCCCCTGCTGAAATCGCCCCGTATAGCCCTGCATTCGGTCCAAGGCGGCACAGAGGGCAATGCGCAGCCGATCCCGATGTTCACCGCGCTCTGCCCACCCATGGGCCGCCAGAACGGCGCTCGGGTCCATGTCTTCGAGGCAGATCGCATCCACCAGCCGCCGGTCGAGGATGATCGAGGCCCCCGGCCCGCGCCTGCTCGGGCGCACCCGGCGCACTACCATCGCCGCGCCCTCGCCGATCCGGCGGCGCAGCGCCGCGATCTCGCGCGCCTCGATCAGACGCAGGTCGGTCACGTCGGCCCCTCGCCCGCCCGAGCCGCCCGTCCGCCCCTCGATGCTCGACAGCTTGATCCCGCCCGCGTCGTGGCGCTCGACCAGCGTGCGATAGCGCCGCGCGACCGAGATCTGGCCGGGCGTCAGCGGCGACGCCTTCCGCGCCCGCCGCGCCGCCGCTTCCATCCGGTCGAACACGTCAGCCA
>NZ_JFZB01000055.1 GCF_000740785.1 Paenirhodobacter enshiensis
GCGCCGCGCGACCGAGATCTGGCCGGGCGTCAGCGGCGACGCCTTCCGCGCCCGCCGCGCCGCCGCTTCCATCCGGTCGAACACGTCAGCCACCGCCACCGCCCGGCGCGGACGATCCTCGCCCGGTCCGCGATAACCCGCGTCCTCGACCGGCAGTTCCTCGCCCGGCCCCGTCGTGTAGGCACCCGGCACCACCTGCCGCACGGTAAACACACGGCACCCGCCACGCGCCGGCGCAACCGGGATCTCGGGGCCGCAATCCTCGGGGGCTTGCGCCGCCCGCAGCATCGCCGCCACACGCGCGGCCTCGGGCACCAGCCGCGCCGCCGCGCGCCGCTCCAGATCCGACATCCCTTCCCAATCCTGCCCGCTCACCCCTACCGGACGCTCAATCCGCATCGCCATCATCGCACACCCGCCTGTTCCCGCCTTCATACCGCCCATCGTCACCAATCCCTTTTCTCAGCCATCCACCGTCGTCTTCC
>NZ_JFZB01000056.1 GCF_000740785.1 Paenirhodobacter enshiensis
CCGCGTCGGTGAGGGGCTATCTACGGATTACCGCAGACAGCCGCAAGAGGCTTTTTGAAGTTTTTCGCCACCTCTCGCAAGAAAGGTTAATAACATATTGTTATCATTGTAAAAATATCATGACAAAAAGCTCGCGAACTACAATGCCCGCCTGGCACCGAGGGGCTCTTGCGGTTCTCGCCCGTCCCCCCTTCCGTCCGGCGGATGCCCAGGCCCACGGCAGGTTGCTCATTATATACGCGCGAGAGGTTTTTGGCGGCGATTCCTCTTCCGGCCTCACACGAATCTGACAGGGAGAGAGGCGACTCATTCCGCCTCGGACGCTTTCCTTGGCGTGGCGAAGCCGTTAGAGTCTGCGCAAAAGACCGAAGGCGTGGACGGGGCCGGCTTGCCCCCGCCCCGCAGCGACGTCCGGACTGGGAAACGAGAGGCGAGACAGGCATGCAGTCGTTCATACGATACGGGTTCACGATCAGCACGACGCTGCTCCTGGCCGGCTGCGTCATGGGAACCGGAGCGAGCGGCCCGCAGGGAACCGATGCCCCCCGGGGTGCCTCGGCCGCGGCGGGCGAGATCGAGGCCCCGAATGCCTATGCGCTGACCGATACCGGCCTGTGGGACGGGCGGCCCTCGCTTGGCGGAACCTGGATCGCGGTGGCCGATGTGAAGGATCCAGACCACGTGCTGATCCGCAACCTTGCCAATGGGAAATCGGTTTCGGGGGCGCTGTTCCGCCGCGAGCGGGCCAATCCCGGCCCGCGCATTCAGGTGTCGTCGGATGCAGCTCAGGCCCTCGGGATGCTCGCGGGCGCGCCGGTAAAGCTGTACGTTGTCGCACTGCGCAAGGCCGAGCCTGCGAAAGCCGCTGAGGCCGCCGTGGCGTCGGGGGCGAAAAGCGATGCGAAGGTGCCCGCTGCTGCGGCGAAGGCCGCCCCGGCCGCGAGCCCCGTGGCAGGCGCAGCAAAGGCCACGGCGCCCGTCACTGCCCCTGCCCCGGCCGCTGTCGCACCGGTTGCGACGTCATCGGCCTCGGTGCTGCTCGGCACCTTCGGGGTCGAAGCGAATGCCCGCGCTGTGGCCGATCGCCTCGGGCGGGGGGGCATCGCCGCAACGATCAGCCCCGCAGGAAGCAAGGACAAGCCGCTGTGGCGTGTCCTTGCCCGTCCCGCCACCGGGGAAAGCGCGCAGGATCTGCTGCGCAAAGTGAAGGGCCTCGGGTTCGCCGACGCCTATATCGCAACGAAATAGGACGTCCTGCCGATGCCGATCTATCGCCTGCTCGCCGCTGCCATCCTGTCGCTGGCCGCCGCCCTGCCCGCCCGTGCCTTCGAGACTTCTGCCAAATACGCCTGGGTCTATGACCTGACGACGCATACGGTGCTTCTCGACAAGGATGCGGATACGCCTTTCCCGCCGGCCTCGATGTCGAAGCTGATGACGGTCGATCTGCTGTTCGAGGCACTGGAGAAGGGTGTGGTCACGCTCGACACCACCTTGCCGGTCTCGACCCGGGCGAAGAGCATGGGCGGCTCGACCATGTTCCTCAACGAGATGGACACTCCCACCGTGCGCGAGCTGATGCAGGGCATCGTCATCAACTCGGGCAACGACGCCTGTGTCGCGGTCGCCGAAGGGCTGTCGACCATCGAAGGCCTCGGAGGCACCGAGGAAGCCTTCGCCGCGCGTATGACCAGCCGCGCCAAGGAGCTTGGCCTGACGCATTCGCACTTTGCCAATGCCTCGGGCTGGCCCGATCCGGCTCAGCGTATGTCGGTGCGCGATCTGGGTATCCTCGCCTCGCATCTGATCACCACCTACCCGCAGTATTACCCGCTGTTTTCCGAGACCACCTTCGATTACAAAGGCCGCTCGCCCGCGAATGCCAACAACCGAAATCCGATGCTGGCGATCAAGGGCAGCGACTGGCACGCCGACGGCATGAAGACCGGACATACCGCGGAATCGGGCTATGGCCTGGTCGGTTCGGCGGTGATGGGCGAGCGTCGCATCGTCTTCGTGCTCGGCGGCATGGCCTCCGAGAAGGAGCGTGCGCAGCAGGGCGAGGCGGTCGCCAACTGGGCGTTTCGCCAGTTCACCCTGAAAACCGTCGCCGCCAAGGGCACCACGCTCGCCGAGGCATCGGTGTGGATGGGCGCCTCGGGCAAAGTGCCGCTGGTCCCGGCCGAGGATGTGAAGTTCCTGTTCCCCGTCGGCACGCTCGATCAGGCGAAGGCCGAAGTGGTCTACAAGGGCCCGATCGCGGCTCCGATCAAGGCGGGCGACCATATCGCCGATCTGGTGCTGACCATCCCCGGCGAGGACGAGCCGACCTCGGTTCCGCTCGTCGCCGGCAAGGACGTCGCCAAGGGCGGCTTCCTCGTGCGGGTCGGCAGCGCGCTGTCGCATCTGACGGGCCGCGCGCTCGGCATGGCTACGGCCAGCTGAGGCGGGCGATGTTCATCACCTTCGAGGGGATCGACGGGTCGGGAAAATCGACGCAGGCCCGCGCCCTGGCCGAGGCGCTCCGCGCGCTCGGCCACGACCCGGTGCTGACCCGCGAGCCCGGCGGCAGCCCCGGCGCCGAAGAGATCCGCCGCCTCGTCCTCGAAGGCGATCCCGACCGCTGGTCGGCCGAGACCGAGCTTTTGCTGTTCACCGCCGCGCGCCGCGACCATCTGGAGCGCACCATCGCCCCCGCCCTCGCCGCGGGACGCATCGTGATCTGCGACCGCTTCGCCGATTCCACCCGGATGTATCAGGGCCTCAGCCGCGGCGATCTGCGCGCCACGGTCGACACGCTGCACCGGCTGATGATCGGGCGCGATCCCGATCTGACCTTCCTGATCGACATCGACCCGGAAACCGGCCTCGCCCGCGCGAAGTCCCGCAACGGCACCGAGGAGCGGTTCGAGGATTTCGGCCTCGGGCTGCAACGGAAGATGCGAGACGGGTTTCTGGCGCTCGCACGCGAATTCGCGCCGCGTTTCCGGGTGATCGACGGCACCCGAGCCGCCGGGGCCGTCGCGGCCGATGTTCTGGCCCTGACCCTCGACGCCCTCGGGGCCCGCGGATGAGCGCCGAGGACCTTCCCGACCCGACCCGGATCGAGGGCGCGCCGCACCCGCGCGACACCGCGCATCTTTACGGACAATCGAAGGCCGAGGCGGCGTTTCTCGACGCTTTCGCCACCGGCCGGCTGCATCACGGCTGGATGCTCAGCGGGCCGCGCGGCATCGGCAAGGCAACGCTCGCCTGGCGCATCGCGCGGTTTCTGCTCGCCCAGCCCGCCGCCGGCGGCATGTTCGCGCCCGAACCGCCGGGCAGCCTCGACACCGACCCCGACAGCCCCCTCGCCCACCGCATCCGCGCCGGCGCCGAACCCGGCATCTTCGTGCTGAAACGCGGGCCCAACGCCACCGAATCGGCGCTGTCGCAGGACATCCGCGTCGACGAGGTGCGCAAGGCCAAGGCCTTCCTGCAACTCTCCTCGGCCGAAGGCGGGCGCCGCGTCGTGATCGTCGATGCCGCCGACGAGATGAACACCCAGGCCGCGAACGCGCTGCTGAAACTGCTCGAAGAGCCGCCGGCCGGCGTGACCTTCCTTCTCGTCACCCATCAGCCGGCGCGGCTGTTGCCGACGATCCGTTCGCGCTGCCGCGAACTGAGGCTGAACACCCTCGGCCCCGAGGATATGGCCCCCGCGCTGAGCGCCGCCGGTATCGAACCGGGTGAACCCGCCGAGACCGCGGCTCTCGCCGCCCTCGCCGGCGGTTCGGTCGGCGAGGCGGTGCGGCTCGCCCATCTCGACGGGCTGTCGAGCTATGCCGCGCTGATGACGCTTCTGGGCACGCTGCCGCGCCTCGACCGGCCGCAGGCGATCCGGCTGGCCGACTCGGTGGCCGGACGGCAGGCCGAAAAGCTCGATCTGATGCTCGGGCTGATCGAGATCGCGCTCGCCCGCCTTGCGCGCACCGGCGTGCAGGGCCCGCCCCACCCCGAGGCCGCCGAGGGCGAGGCCGAGCTTCTGGTCCGGCTGTCGCCCAATGCCGCCGCGGCGCTGAAATGGGCCGGGCTGCATCAGCTTGTGCACGAGCGCGCCCGCCGCGGACAGGCCGTAAACCTTGACCCGGCGGCGCTGGTCATGGATATGCTCCTTGAGATGACCGCGGCCGCCGCGTGACGGCCGCGCCGAAAGGACAAGCCTCGTGGCAGAAAAACTCACCCCGCCGGAAATCGTCGACAGTCACTGCCACCTCGATTACCCCGACACCTTCTCTGACCTCCCCGAGGTCATTGCCCGCGCCCGTGCGGCCGGCGTGACCCGCATGGTCACCATCTGCACCCGCCTGCGCGACATCGCCCGCGCCCGCACCATCGCGGAAACCTATGACGGCGTGTTTTTCGCCGGCGGCACCCATCCCGAATCCGCGGCAGAGGAACCCATGGCCACGGTCGGGGAAATCGTCGCGCTGGCGCAGCACCCGAAATTTGTCGGCATCGGCGAGACAGGCCTCGATTACCACTATTCCGCCGACAGCGCCGAACGGCAGCAGGTCTCGCTGCGCATCCATATCGAGGCGGCGCAGGAAACCGGGCTGCCGCTGATCATCCACACCCGCGCCGCCGATGACGACACCGCCCGCATCCTGACCGAGGGGATGAAGGTGCGCCCCTACAGCTGCGTCATGCACTGTTTTTCCTCGGGTCCGGCACTTGCGCGCACGGCACTCGATCTCGGGTTCTACCTGTCGATGTCGGGCATCGCGACGTTCAAGAAGTCGCAAGAGGTGCGCGACATCTTCGCCGCCGCGCCGATCGAGCGCATCCTGACCGAGACCGACAGCCCCTTCCTCGCGCCACCGCCTTACCGCGGCAAGCGCAACGAACCCGCCTATACCGCCCTGACCGCTCAGGTCGGCGCCGATGTCTTCGGCATGAGCCTTGCCGATTTCGCCCGCCAGACCTCGGCCAATTTCGATCGTCTCTTCACCAAGGCCGCCAAAGCATGAGTCGTCTGCGTTTCACCATCCTCGGTTGCGGCTCCTCGGGCGGGGTGCCGCGCATCGGCAACGTCTGGGGCGCCTGCGATCCGGAGAACCCGAAGAACCGCCGCCTGCGCTGCTCGATGCTGGTCGAGCGGATCTCGCGCGAGGGCATCACGCGGGCGTTGATCGACACCGGCCCCGACATGCGCGAACAACTTCTGCGCGCCGATGTCGGCACGCTCGACGGCGTGGTCTACACCCACAGCCACGCCGACCACATCCATGGCCTCGACGACCTGCGCCAGATCGCTTTCGTCACCAAACGCCGACTGCCGGTCTGGGCCGATTCCGATACCGAAGCCGCGCTGATCTCGCGCTTCGGCTATGCCTTCGTGCAGCCGCCGGACAGCAATTATCACCCGATCTGCGATCTTCTGGCGATCCGCGGCCCGTTCGAGGTGAACGGTCCCGGCGGCCCGATCCCGTTCACGCCGTTCCGGGTCGAGCATGGCAATATCGACGCGCTCGGCTTCCGTATCGGCGGTCTGATCTACCTGCCTGACGTCAGCGATATCCCGGAAGAGGCAGAGCCGCTTCTCGACAGCCCCGATTGCTTTGTCATCGACTGCCTGCGCTACAAGCCGCACCCGACGCACTTCAACATGGATCAGGCGCTCGCCTGGATCGAGCGCAGCAATGCCGCCTCGGCCGTGCTGACCAATCTGCACATCGACCTCGATTACGAGACCGTTGCCGCCGAAACCCCCGAGAACGTGCGTCCCGCCTATGACGGGCTGGTGCTGGAGTTCCCCGCCCCGTGAACAATCTCGTCAACGTCCTGCTGCCGGTTTTTCTCGTGATGGGGGCCGGCTACCTGGCCGCCTGGCGCGGGATGATGACCGATTCTGCTATCGCAGGACTGATGAAATTCGCTCAGGCCTTCGCGATCCCGGTGATTTTGGCGACGCAGATGGCGAAGATGAATGTCTGGGCAAGCTTCCACCCGGCACCGCTGATCTCGTTCTACGCCGGTGCGCTGGCGGCCTTCGGGCTGAGCGTGGTGCTGGCGCGCAGCTGGCTCGGCCGCGCGCCGATGGATGCCGCAGCCATCGGGTTTTGCGCGATGTTCTCGAACTCGGTTCTGCTCGGTCTGCCGATCATGGAACGCGCCTACGGGCCGGGCTCGCTCGACGGCAATATCGCGATCATCGCGCTTCACTCGCCGCTGCTGTTCACCGTCGGCATTCTCGCGATGGAGGTCGCCCGGGCCGAGGGCGGCAGCCTCGGCGCCGTGGGGATGAGCGCGCTGCGGGGCCTGTTCCGAACGCCGATGGTCATTGGCATTCTGGTCGGCTTCGCGCTGAACATCTGGATCAACACCACCGGGATCGACCTGCCGAGGCCGGTGTGGGACGCGATGAACATGATCGGCCGTGCCGGCGTGCCGGCAGCGTTGTTCGGCCTTGGCGGCGTGCTGCACCGCTACCGCCCCGAGGGAGACGGCCGCGCCATCGCGATGGTGGTGCTCGGCTCACTCGTGCTGCATCCGGGCATCGGCTACGTGCTCGGGCGTTGGGTGTTTCATCTCGATACCGCGGCGCTGCGCTCGGTGGTGCTGACGGCCTCGATGGCGCCGGGGATCAACGCCTATCTGTTCGCCGACATGTATGGCGCGGCGAAACGCGTCGCGGCCTCGGCGGTGCTGGTCGCGACGGGGCTGTCGCTCCTGACGATCTGGCTGTGGCTGGCGATCCTGCCCTGAACCTCATCCGTCGCCTCCCAGGATCTGGGCAAGGCGGGCAAAACTCCCCTCGACCGTCCCCACTTCGCCGATGAAGGCGTCGAGCGCCGGCCACACCCGGATCGCGCTGTCGATCAGCGGGTCTGATCCGGCCGCGTAAAGCCCGGCCTGGATCATCATCTCGGCCCGGTCATAAGCGCCGAGCAGCCGCCGCGCCCGCCCGATCAGCGCATTCTCCGCCGCACTCGCCGCGCCGGGCAGCGCCCGAGAGACCGAGCGCAGCAGATCCACCGCCGGAAACCGCCCCCGCTCGGCAATCGCCCGGTCGAGCACGACATGCCCGTCGAGCGTGCCGCGCAGGATGTCGGCGACCGGTTCCTCCATGTCAGAGCCCGCCACCAGCACAGAGAACACCGCCGTGATATCGCCCGTTCCCTCGGTCCCCGGTCCCGAACGTTCTGCCAAAGCCATGATCTGCGACGAAACCGAGGGCGGAAAGCCGCGCAGCGAAGGCGCCTCTCCGCCCGCCAGAGCGATCTCGCGATGCGCCTCGGCAAAGCGGGTCACGCTGTCGGCCAGAAACAGCACATGCCGGCCAAGGTCACGGAAGTATTCGGCCACCGCCATCGCGGCCCAGGCACAGCGCCGGCGCAGCAAGGGCGACTGATCCGAGGTCGCCGCCACCACCACCGCGCGCGCCATCCCCTCCGGGCCGAGGGTCGTCTCGACGAATTCGCGCAGCTCGCGCCCGCGCTCGCCGATCAGCGCGATCACCACGATATCGGCCTCCACCCCGGTCGCGAAGCGCGCGAGCAACGACGACTTGCCGACGCCAGAGCCCGCGAAAAGACCGATCCTCTGGCCGCGGACCAGAGGCAGCAGCGTGTCGAATACCGCCATCCCGGTTTCCAGCCGCGCACCGAGCGGCCGGCGCCGGGCCGCGGGCGGCGGCGGGCTGCGCAAGGCGCGCTCGACCGGGCCGCGCATCAGCGGCCGACCGTCGAGCGCCGCGCCGAACGGATCGACGATCCGCCCGCACCAGGACATATCGGGCGCGATCCCGGCCGCGCCGATCAGCTCCACCTCGTCGCCGATGGTCACGCCTTCGGGGGGATGATCGCTCAGCAGCGTGACCCGTTCGGCCGTCAACCCGATCGCCTCGGCCCCGATCGCCCCGTTGCGGCCGAGGATCCGCACCCGGTCCCCCACCCGCGCGCAATGCACCAGCCCCGAGGCCGTCACCACCCCCGCCCCGATCCCGGCGACACGTCCGACTTCGCACCAGGGTTGCAGACGGGAAATCTCGTCGCGCAGCTGCTCCATCCCCGTGGGTGCCATCCGAACCTCCTGCCATTGCGTTTCCGGTGCCTAGAAAGGTTTTCTAAATGATTCGCTCTTAAGCATCGGTTGATTTCGGAGGAGAAGCCCCGTGTTCGACGATCTGGAAATCCTGAACCTGTCGCAGTCCGTGGCGCGTCACGCCGCGCTGCGCCAGAACGTGATCGCACAGAACGTCGCCAATGCCGACACCCCCGGCTACCGCACCCGCGACGTGAAGCCCTTCTCCGAAATCTATGCCGAAAGCAGTGCCGTCACCGGCGGGTCCATGCGTCAGACCCGTCCCGGCCATCTTGGCCGCGCGAACGAGGTATCCGTGCGCGCAGCGGAAGCGACGACACAGGATGTCGCCCCCGACGGCAATTCCGTCTCGACCGAAGATGAGATGCTGAAATCGATCGAGGTGCGGCGTCAGTACGATCTGTCGCTGACGGTCTACAAGACCTCTCTCGGGATCCTGCGTGCCAGTATCGGAAAGGGATGACGATGAACGATTTCACCACCTCGCTGGCGGTCTCGGGATCGGGGATGAAGGCACAGGCCACGCGGCTTCGGCATGTGTCGGAGAACGTCGCCAACGCCGACACTCCGGGCTACCGGCGCAAGCTCACCACTTTCGAACCCGCTGTGGGGCGCGATCGGGTCGAGGGCAGCGTGACGACCGGCAAGACCGAGCTCGATCAGCGCGCGTTGCCGCGCATTTACGATCCCGGGCATCCGCTGGCAGATCAGGCGGGCTATCTCGACGGTTCGAACGTCGATCTGGTGGTCGAGATCGCCGATGCGCGGGAGGCACAGCGCAGCTACGAGGCCAATCTGAAGATGTTCGATCAGGCGCGGCAGATGTCGTCGTCGCTGCTCGACATCCTGCGCAAGTAAGGGGGCGCCGGCATGGACATCAGATCCTCCACCGCGACGCAGGGCTATCTGCTGGGCCGAAGTGCCGCCTCGCCCGCTCCCGACACCGGCACCTCGAGCGTCGGCTCCGTCGCGAAAAGCTTCGAGGACACGTTGCGCAACGGCGAGGAAACCGCGCGCGCCTCGATGTTCGGTCAGGCCGACCCTCATGCGCTGGTGCAGGCGCTTGCCCAGACCGAACTCGCCGTCGAGACCGCCGTCGCCGTGCGCGACAAGGTGGTCGAGGCCTATCAGGAAATCCTCAGGATGCCGGTGTGACATGGGCAACGAGCTGCTGTTCTTCGACCTGATGCGTGAAGCTCTGTGGATCGCGGCGCGGATCTCGGCACCGATGCTGGCCGTCGCACTGATCGCGGGGGTGGTGATCGGCCTGTTCCAGGCGCTGACCTCGGTGCAGGAAATGACGCTGACCTTCGTGCCGAAGGTGGGCGGGATGCTGATCGTGTTCTGGGTGTCGATGTCTTTCATGTCGGGAACGCTGGTCGATTTCTTCCAGCACGAGATCATCCCGAAAATCGCGGGGAACTGAGCCGATGGACAACGCGATCTATGCCACCCTCACCCGTCAGTCCGGCCTGATGAAGGAAATGGAGGTGGTGGCGAACAATATCGCCAATGCCGACACAACAGGATATCGGCGGCAGGGCGTGGTGTTTTCGGAGTATGTCGCCGCGGCTGAAACCGGGGACAGCCCGCTGTCGATGGCCTGGGCGCATGGCCGTCTGACCGATCTGACGGCGGGGGGAACCTCCGAAACCGGCGCTCCGCTCGATTTCGCGATCGAGGGAGAGGGTTTCTTCCAGATCCAGACGCCGGCGGGCGTCCAGCTGACCCGCGCCGGCAGCTTCCTTCGCAACGGCGAGGGGCAGCTGGTCACTCCCGACGGGATGGCCGTTCTCGACATCGGCGGCGCCCCGATTGCCGTGCCGGACGGGGCTGTCGCCCTCGCCAGCGACGGCACGCTGTCGGCGAATGGCGCGCCCTTCGCGCAGATCGGCGTCGTCGTTCCCGCAGCCGAAAGCCAGCTGCTCCATACCAGCGGCACCCGGTTCTCGGTCGAGGGCACCACCGAACCCGCCGGGGAAATCGCCCTCGCGCAGGGGCGGGTCGAATCGTCGAACGTGGATTCGGTGACCGAAATCGCGCGCATGGTCGCGGTTCAGCGCGCTTACGAACTCGGTCAGTCGCTGCTCGACCGCGAGGACGAGCGGATCCGCAACGTCATCAGCACCCTCAGCCAATAGGAGAGCCCATGCGCGCCCTGCAGATCGCCGCCACCGGAATGAGCGCCCAGCAGATGCGGGTCGACGTCATCTCGAACAACCTCGCGAACATGTCGACCACCGGCTACAACGCGCGCCGGGCAGAGTTCGCGGACCTTTATTATCAACAGGATACGCGCCCGGGAACGATCCAGGCCTCGGACGGAACAATGGTTCCCGCAGGCATCCAGATCGGCCTCGGCGTGCGGCCGACCGCGGTCAGCGTCGACCTGGCGCAGGGTTCGCTCAGCTCGACCGGAGGCGATCTCGATCTGGCTATCGACGGTGCGGGTTACCTTGAAGTCACGCTGCCCTCGGGCGCCTCGGCCTATACCCGCGACGGCGGGCTGAAACGCTCGGCCGACGGGCAGATCGTCACCTCTGACGGCTTCGAGGTCGTGCCCGGCATCACCATCCCGGAAGAGGCGACCTCGGTCGCAATCAATGCTGCGGGCGAGGTCTATGCCTATTTCTCGAACCAGGTGCAGCCCCAGCTTCTGGGCCAGTTCACCCTGGCGAATTTCACCAATGACAAGGGGCTGGAGGCGATCGGCTCCAACCTGTTCAAGGAGACCGAGGCCTCCGGCCCGCCGACCGTCGGCACGCCCGGCACCGACAGCCTCGGCACGCTGCGGCAGGGCTATCTTGAAGACAGCTCGGTGGATTCGGTGCGCGAAATCACCGAGCTGATCAAGGCCCAGCGCGGTTACGAGATGAACGCCAAGGTCATCACCGCGGTCGACGAAATGCTCAGCGCGACGACGCAGGTGAAATGATGCTTCGTATCCTTCTGATTTTTCTTGCGTTTACCCATGCCGCCGCGGCCGAAACGTTGACGGCGAAGAGGCTTATCCGCGCACAGACGGTGCTGAGCGCCGACGATATCGACACCCGCCCGGATGGCCCCGAAACCGCACTGACCGACCCGTCCGAAGCCATCGGACGGGAGGCCCGCATCACTATCTACGCCGGCCATCCGCTGCGCCCCGAGGACCTCGGTCCGCCGACGCTTGTCGATCGCAACCAGCGTGTCACCCTGCTCTATCGCAGCGGGGCCCTGACCATCAGCGCCGAGGGGCGAGCCCTCGCCCGTGGCGGAGCGGGGGATGAGATCCGGGTAATGAACACGGCCTCAAAGACCACCGTCGTCGCCACGATTTCCGAAACCGGCGATGCCATCGTGCAACCGAGATGAGGGGAACCATGCGCCATTCGCCCGTGACACTGCTGCCGATGATCGTGCTGCTCGCCCTCGCGTCCGCCGGCTGCCAGCGCCTGCAAAACGTCGGCAAGGCGCCGTCGTTCACCCCTGTCGAGGACAGCAACGAATTCTTCGCAATGAACGCAGTCCCGATGCCGCGCGACGTCGCCTATTCCGGCCCGACGGAACAGGCCTCGCTCTGGACCGGCAAGCGCGGATCGCTGTTCGGCGACCGGCGTGCCTCGGGTCGCGGAGACATTATGACCGTGGTCATCGAGATCAATGACAAGGCCGAGATTTCGAATGCGACGGACCGCTCGCGCGCGGCGACGGACACGATGGGCATTCCGCAGATGTTCGGCCTGCCGCAGAGGGTAAACAAGCATCTGCCTGGCGGCGCGTCGATGGACAACGCCTATGAAACCGACAGCAACTCGTCATACAAGGGCTCCGGCTCGGTTGCACGCAAGGAAAAGCTGACCCTCCGGGTCGCGGCAACGGTGCTCGACCGGCTGCAGAACGGTATCCTGCGTATCCAGGGCAGTCAGGAGGTGCGCGTCAATTTCGAGGTCCGGGAACTGATCGTCACCGGCTTCGTGCGTCCCGAGGATATCAGCCGGCAAAACGAGATCACCTATGACAAGATCGCCGGGGCACGCATCTCTTATGGCGGGCGCGGTCAGATCACCGACGTCCAGCAACCGCGAATCGGCCAGCAGGTGGCCGACATTCTTCTGCCGTTCTGAGGGGGATCATGCGCAAGCTTCTCCCGATCCTTCTGGCGATTCTGGGGCTCGCGGTCGGGGTCGGAGCGGGGTATGTCCTGCGTCACCCGGCAGAGAATGCCGCCCCGGACGCCGCCCCCTGCACCGGAGCGGAGTGCCCGCCCTCTCAGGAAGGCACGGCGCTCCCCTCCGAAAAAGACACCGGATCCGGGCATGGAGCGGGCAGCGAAGGCGACAAGGAAAAACCTGAGGGGGCGCCGGAATACGTCAAGCTGAACAATCAGTTCATCGTGCCCGACATGCGCGACGGCAAGGTGATCTCGCTGACCGTGTTGTCGATCGGCATCGAAACCGTGCCGGGCGGCACCGAGAAAGTGTTCGACGCGGAACCGAAACTGCGCGACACGTTTCTTCAGATCCTGTTCGATCACGCCAATGCCGGGGGATTTCGGGGCGATTTCACCTCGGCCGGAAAGATGGAGGACCTGCGCCGCGCACTGCTCGAGGGGTCGCGCTCGGTCCTCGGTGCGCAGGCTCGTGCGGTACTGATCTCGGACATCATGCGTCAGGACAGATGAGCCGCGCCGCTGCCGGAAGAATGGGCGACGGAGCCGCACACCGGACAGGCCGGATCGCGGGCGATGGCGATCTCGCGGCTCTCGCCCCACAGCAGATCCTGAATGACCAGACGCCCGCGCAACGAGAGCCCCGCACCGACGATTTCCTTGATGGCCTCGGCTGCCATAGTCGCGCCTACAATGCCGGGCAACGCCCCCATCACCCCGGCCTCGGCACAGTTCGGCGCAAGACCCTCGGCAGGAATCACCGGAAAGATGCAGGCAAGGCAGGGGGCATCGCGGGCCGGATCGAACAGGCTGAGCTGCCCTTCCCATTGTGCGATCGCACCCGACAGCAGCGGCACCGCGGCTTCCACGCAAGCGCGATTGATCAGATGCCGCGTGGCAAAATTGTCCGACCCGTCAATGACAAGATCTTGTCCCGCGACGAGGGCCGCGACATTTTCCGCCTCCAGCCGGGCCAGAACCGGCATCACCGCGACATGCGGGTTCAGTGCGAGCATCGCTTCGGCCGCGGCCGCAGCCTTCGGCCGGCCGATGTCGGAGGTGCGGAAGATCACCTGACGCTGCAGGTTCGACAGATCCACCTCGTCGTCGTCGATCACCGTGATCTGCCCGACACCCGCCGCCGCGAGATAGAGCAGCACCGGAGCCCCGAGCCCTCCGGCCCCGACGACCAGCACCTTCGCCCGTTTCAGCCGCCCCTGCCCCGGCCCACCGACCTCGCGCAGGAAGATATGGCGGGCGTAGCGGCGAATTTCGTCCGGGGAAAGTTCGGCCACGACATCACCTCCGTGCTCATTCAATTCGTTCCGCCACCCGAGCAGCCCCGGGGGAAGACATGCCATTCAGCCATGCCCGGAGCGACCGGACAAGGCACCACCCGATGTTGAACCCGGCTTTGCCCGGACCCGATATGCTTCGCCGGCATGAAAAGCTGGGCCTGACGCCCCCGGGCAAGGCCCCCCGCAGCAGATTCCGGGACCAGGAAAAGCCCTGTCGCGCAGGTTCCACCCCGATCGCCCCCCCGAGGCGCATCGAAACCGAAAGTTCCCGGGGCTTTCGTTCTCCCGGGATGCACTGTGACGGGCTCCCGCCGCCCTCAGGCCTTGCCGGTGGAGCCGAAGCCCCCCTCGCCGCGATCGGTCTCGCTCAGCGGCACCGCCGCGATCTCGTAGCGCGCCTGAACCACCGGGGCGATCACCGCCTGGGCGACCCTCTCGCCATGCTGGATGGTGTAAGGCTCACGACCGAGGTTGATCAGCAGCACGCCAAGCGGACCGCGATAATCGCTGTCGATCGTGCCGGGCGTGTTCGGCAGAGAAATCCCATGCTTCAGCGCAAGGCCAGAGCGCGGCCGGATCTGCATCTCGAACCCTTCGGGGATCTCGACGCGCAGCCCCGTCGGAAGCACAGCACGCTGCAACGGATAGAGCGTCAGCCCGTGGCCACGGTCCTCGGGCTTGAGATTCACGCGCAGATCGGCGCCGGCAGAACCCGCCGTCTCATAGGCCGGAAGGGCGATCTCCGGATCGGCCCAGTCCTCGCGCAGAACCCTGATGATCGGTGTGCTCATGTCGTTTTCTGTCCCTTCGCGTCCAGCGCGGTTGCGATGCGGGCGGCCAGACGGGTGGCCACCTCGGTCTTGTCCATGCGCGGCCAGCTCTCGGCGCCATGGGCGTCGATGATGGTGACCGCATTCTCGCGCCCGCCCATGATGCCGGTGGCCGGGCTGACGTCATTTGCCACGATCCAGTCACAGCCCTTGCGCGCGCGCTTTTCGGTGGCGTGGCGCAGCACATCGTCGGTCTCGGCGGCGAAGCCGACGACCAGCGGCGGGCGCCCCTCCGTCAGCTGCGACACGGTGGCGAGGATATCGGGGTTCTCGGCAAATTCGAGCGCGGGCAAGATCCCCGAGCCGTCCTTCTTCATCTTGTGCCCGGCCGCATTCGCGACGCGCCAGTCGGCGACAGCGGCGGCGAAGACCGCCGCATCGGCGGGCAGCGCCGCGCGCACGGCATCGAGCATCTGACGCGCAGTCTCGACCGCGACGACCTGAACGCCCGCGGGCGGGGCCACCTCGGCCGGGCCGGTCACGAAAGTCACCCGCGCCCCCAGATCGCGCAGCGCCGCCGCGATGGCCGTGCCCTGCGCCCCGGAAGAGCGGTTCGCGATGTAGCGCACCGGGTCGATCGGCTCATGCGTCGGGCCCGAGGTCACCAGCACATGGCGCCCGGCCAGCGGCCCCGCGCCCAGCTGCAGCCGGATCGCGGCGAGGATCTGTTCGGGTTCGATCATCCGGCCCGGGCCATGCTCGCCACAGGCCATATCGCCATCGACGGGGCCCGCGAAGGTCACGCCATCGGCCATCAGCGTCGCGACATTGCGCCGCGTCGCCGGGTGCAGCCACATCCGCACGTTCATCGCCGGCACCGCCAGCACCCGCTTGTCGGTCGCCAGAAGCAGCGTCGAGGCCAGATCGTTCGCCAGCCCCGCCGCCATCTTCGCCAGCAGATCGGCGCTCGCCGGCGCCACGACCAGCAGATCGGCCGCGCGCGACATCTGGATATGGCCGATCTCAGCCTCGCGGGTCAGATCGAACAGCGCGTCATGCACCGCCTCGCCCGCCAGAGTGGAGATTGTCAGCGGCGTCACGAACTGCTTCGCCGCCTCGGTCAGCACCGGGGTCACCGCCGCGCCCTCGCGCCGCAACAGGCGGATCAGCTCGGCCATCTTGAAGGCCGCGATCCCGCCGCCGATGATCAGAAGTATCCGCTTGCCTGCGAGCATCGCCGCCTCCGCCTTTGGCGCAAGGTTTACGTGCCGGGCGCCCGGCACGCAAGCAACTCTGCCGCGGGCAACTCTGCCGCGGGCAACTCTGCCGCGGGATGTGACAGCGCCTCAGTTCAGAAGCGCCGTCACCTCTTCGCCATGTTCCTCGAGGCTCTTGCGCATCTTGCCGAAGGCCTGCGCCTCGAGCTGGCGGATGCGCTCCTTCGACAGGCCCAGCTCTTCACCGAGGCTTTCGAGGGTGCGCGGCTCTTCGATCAGGCGCCGCTCGGTGACGATGTAGCGCTCGCGCGCGTTCAGCCGCCCCATCGCCTCGGCCAGCCAGTCGCGCGCCTTGCGCCCGTCATGCGCCTCGGTCACCGCCTCCTCGGGCGAGGGGCCGTCATCTTCGATGGTGTCGACCCATTCACGCCCGTCCTCGTCGCTCGCCTGCGTGGCGTTGAGAGAGAAGTCGGATCCCGAAAGCCGCCCCTCCATCATCTCGACATCGGCGAGCGGCACGCCGATCGTCTCGGCCACGCGGCTGCGCATCTGCGCCCCGTCGAGGCGCTCGCCGCTCGCGTCCGCCTCGCGCTCGATCTGTGCCTGCACCCGGCGCAGGTTGAAGAACAGCGACTTCTGCGACGAGGTGGAGCCGGTGCGCACCATCGACCAGTTGCGCATCACGAATTCCTGGATCGAGGCCTTGATCCACCACACCGCATAGGTCGAGAACCGCACACCGCGGTCGGGGTCGAACTTGTCGGCCGCCTTCAGCAGACCGAGCGAAGCCTCCTGGATCAGATCGTTCATCGGTGCGCCGTAGCGGCGGAACTTCGACGCCATCGAGATCGCCAGCCGCATGTAGGCATTCACCAGCCGGTGCAACGCCTGTTCGTCGCGTTCGTCGCGCCAGGCCCGGGCCAGCGCCACCTCGGTCTCCGCGTCGAGGTATTCCGCCCGCATCGCCTGACGCGGCAGCGTTTCGTCATTCATCCCGTCGAGTGCCATGACCAACCTCCTGCTGTGCCGCCCCGGCCCGGGCAAGCCCCGGCACCGCGGCGAACCATCGGTTTCGGACTAAAGTGTCCGGTCAGATGCATCAAAAAGCAAGCCGCACAAACGCGCCATGGCCCGTGCACAGGCGCACCATTGCGTGAGGCGCCTCAGCAGTTCGGCACATTGACGGCCAGACCGCCGAGAGATGTCTCCTTGTAACGGCTGTCCATGTCGCGCCCGGTCTGGCGCATCGTCTCGATGGCGGCATCGAGCGGCACGAAATGCGTCCCGTCCCCGCGCAATGACAGCGAGGCGGCCGAGATCGCCTTGATCGCGCCAAGGCCGTTGCGCTCGATGCAGGGCACCTGCACGAGGCCGCGCACCGGGTCGCATGTCATGCCCAGATGATGTTCGAGCGCGATTTCGGCCGCGTTCTCGATCTGCTCGGGCGTGCCGCCCAGCACCGCCGCAAGCCCCGCCGCCGCCATCGCCGCGGCCGATCCCACCTCGGCCTGACAGCCGCATTCCGCCCCCGAGATCGAGGCATTGGTCTTGATCAGACCGCCGACCGCCGCCGCCGTCAGCAGGAATTCGTCGAGCTGCTTGACGCTGGCCGAGGGCACATGGTCGAGCCAGTAGCG
>NZ_JFZB01000057.1 GCF_000740785.1 Paenirhodobacter enshiensis
CCGCCGACCGCCGCCGCCGTCAGCAGGAATTCGTCGAGCTGCTTGACGCTGGCCGAGGGCACATGGTCGAGCCAGTAGCGGATCACCGCCGGCACCACCCCGGCCGCGCCATTGGTCGGCGCGGTCACCACCTGCCCGCCTGCGGCGTTCTCTTCGTTCACCGCCATCGCATAGGCCGAAACCCAGTCGTTGATGACATGCGGCGCGCTGAAATTCGCGCCGCGCTCGGCCATCAGGCTGTCATGGATCGCCTTGGCGCGGCGGCGCACCTTCAGCCCGCCGGGCAGGATGCCGTCGGTCTCGAGCCCGCGGGTGAGGCAACCGTTCATCACCTCCCAGATCCGGGCAAGACCGGCGTCGATCTGCGCATCGGTGCGGAAACGGCGCTCGTTCATCCGCTTCATCCGCGCGATGCTCTGCCCCGAGGTCCGCGCCATCTCCAGCATCTCGGCGGCGGTGCGGAACGGATAGGGCACGGGCGAAGGTTCGGAAAGCGTCAGATCGTCGACGGCCGCCAGCTCCGCCGCGGTGCGCACGAAACCGCCGCCGATGGAATAATAGGTCTCCTGCGCCAGAACGTCGCCCTGCGGGTCGAGCGCCTCGATCACCATGCCATTCGCATGGCCTTCGAGCGGCGGGCCGAAATCGAAGATCAGATCGGCTGAAGGATCGAAGGCGAAATCGTAGATCCCTTCGGGCGAGAGGCGGCCGGTCTGACGGTTCTCGGCCAGAACGGCCTCGGCGCGGGTGGCTTCGTAGCTCTCGGGCAGGAAGCCCGCGAGGCCGAGGATCGTCGCGCGGTCGGTGGCGTGCCCTTTGCCGGTGAAGGCGAGCGAGCCGTAAAGCCGTGCCCGCACCCGCGCCGCACGAAACGGCGAGCGAGCGAGCAGATCGAGGAACCGCCCGCCGGCCACCATCGGCCCCATCGTGTGCGACGACGACGGCCCCACCCCCACCTTGAACACGTCGAAAACGCTCAGAAACATCGGCTCCCCCGTCTCCCCGCCCCCGGGGTCTGTCCCCTTCTCGCCCGGTCCGGCCCGGCCGACGCGCGCAAAAGCGACATTGCACGGACATAATGCGCAAGGCCCGCGCGGCCAGCGGCAGGTTTGCGCGAATATGGCCTCGCACGACGAGGGGGGGTTGTCTATAACCGTCGCATCAGCCCTTCAGCCCCGGTCCGCAACCAAGGAGACCCTTTCATGCCCGCAGAACTTTCCCCCATCGACAAGGCCAAGTTCGCCGCCGCGCGCTGCGCCGTGGATTTCGTCGAGGACGGGATGAAGGTCGGTCTCGGCACCGGCTCCACCGCCGCATGGATGGTGCGTTGCCTGGCCGAACGGGTGCGCGAGGAAGGCCTGCGCATCACCGGCGTGCCCACCAGCACCCGCACCGGCACGCTGGCGCGGCAGCTCGGGCTGACGGTGACCACGCTCGACGAGGCGAAATGGCTCGATCTGACGATCGACGGCGCGGATGAATTCGACGGCGAGCTGAACCTGATCAAGGGCGGCGGCGCGGCG
The DNA here is from genome assembly GCF_000740785.1 of Paenirhodobacter enshiensis. Classification (GTDB taxonomy): domain Bacteria; phylum Pseudomonadota; class Alphaproteobacteria; order Rhodobacterales; family Rhodobacteraceae; genus Rhodobacter; species Rhodobacter enshiensis. The sequence goes on from NZ_JFZB01000057.1 coordinate 1,524, forward strand.
CTGCTGCAGGAAAAGATCGTCGCCACCGCGTCCGACCGGATGATCGTGATCGCCGATGCCGCGAAAGAGGTCGCCCAGCTCGGCGCCTTCCCGCTGCCGGTCGAGGTGGTGCGCTTCGGCTGGCAGACCACGCAGCGCCTGATCGAGGAAGTCCTCGTCTCGATGGACGTGCTCGGCCGGCAGACCGCCCTGCGTCAGAGCGGCGAGGCCCCGCTGATCACCGACGAGGGGCATTTCATCATCGACCTGCACCTGAACCGGATCGAGAACCCGCGCGCGCTGTGGCTGGCGCTGAACCAGATCCCCGGCGTGGTCGAAAACGGGCTGTTCGTCGACATCTGCGATCAGGTGGTGATCGGCGGCACCGACGGCCGGGTCGAGATCCGCGACATCGCCGAGGGCACCGTGCGCGAACAGCGGGTGGACTTCATCGAGGAATCGAACATCTTCCTCGACATCGACTGACACGGAACCGGGAGGGCCCCATGAGCTTCGATTATGACCTGTTCGTCATCGGTGGCGGTTCGGGCGGCGTGCGCGCGGCGCGGGTCGCCTCGGGCGAGCATGGCGCGAAAACCGCGCTGGCCGAGGAATACCGTCTGGGCGGCACCTGCGTGATCCGCGGCTGCGTGCCGAAGAAGCTGATGGTCTATGCCTCCTCCTTCCCGGCGATGGCCGAAGAGGCCCGCGCCTATGGCTGGTCGGCCGATGTCGGCCGGTTCGACTGGACGGCGTTCCGCACCAAGCTCGAGGCGGAACTCGACCGCCTCGAAGGCGCCTATCGGCGCGGCCAGCAGGGCGCGGGCGTCACCGTCTACGACCAGCGCGCCACCGTCACCGGCCCGCATGAGGTGCGCCTCGCCGACGGGTCGGTGAAAAGCGCGCGCCATATCCTGATCGCCACCGGCGGCGCGCCCTTCGTGCCCGACTTCCCCGGCGCCGAACATGTGATGACCTCGAACGAGGTGTTCAGGCTGCCGGCGCTGCCCGGCCGGATGCTGATCGTCGGCGGCGGTTACATCGCCTCGGAATTCGCCTGCGTGATGAACGGGCTCGGCACCGAGGTGACGCTGTGGAACCGCTCGCCGGTGCTGCGCAGCTTCGATCGCGAATGCCGCGACCTGATCGTCGCGCGCATGGTGGCGCATGGCATCGCGCTGCGCGAGGATGCGCTGATCCAGAAGATCGAACGCGGCGCGGCGGGCCTTGTCGTCACCGACACCGCGGGCCGGACCGAGACCTTCGACGCCGTGCTTTACGCCACCGGCCGGCGGCCCAACACCCGCGGCCTCGGCCTCGAAGAGGTGGGCGTGCAGCTTGGCCCGAAGGGCGAGGTGCTGGTCGATGACTGGTCGCAGACCAACATCCCCTCGATCTACGCGGTGGGCGATGTCACCGACCGCATCGCGCTGACCCCGGTCGCGATCCGCGAGGGCCACGCCTTCGCCGATACCGTCTTCGGCGCCCGCCCGCACAGCTTCGATCACCAGATGGTCGCCTCGGCCGTGTTCACCCAGCCCGAATTCGGCACCTGCGGTCTGACCGAGGAACAGGCCCGCGCGCGCGAAGAGATCGAGGTCTACAGCACCTCCTTCCGCCCGATGCGCAGCGCCTTCGCCGGGGCGGAGGAAAAGGTTCTGATGAAGCTCGTGGTCTCGCGCGCGACGCGGCAGGTTCTTGGCTGTCACATCGTCGCCCCCGATGCCGGCGAGATGATCCAGATCGCCGCCATCGCGATGAAGATGGGCGCGACCAAGGAGCAGTTCGACGCCGCCTGCGCCGTCCATCCGACGATGGCCGAAGAGCTGGTGACGATGCGCAAGCCGGTGCGCTGAGCGCCCCCCGCAAGCGCGCGACCGGCCTGCGGCGCGGCGCTTGCGCCCCGGCAGCGCCCCACCGGCAGCGGATGGAAACGCGCGAAAATCCCGGTGCCGGGGCAAAATCCCGGCATTGCCGATCAATATGGTCGTTCACGGCAACTTGACATCCGGGGCGCAGTCCCCAACTCCGTGAGACGACAACGGAAGTGAGGACAGGATGAGCAACGGAGGTCCCTGGGGAACTGGCGGTGGCCAGAACGACGGGGGGAAGGACGACGACGCGAAGGGCGGCGGCCGGAACAACGACGGACGCGGCAACTGGAACGACGATCGCAACCGCCCCAACGGGGCGCGGCGCCCCTCGGACGGTATCCCCGAGATCGATGAGCTGATGAAGAAAGGCTCGGAACATCTGCGCGTGCTGATGGGCGGTCGCTCTGGCGGCGGCAACGGCACGGGCGGCGGCCTCGGGCCGAAGCCGGTCTCGGCCGGTGCGGTGGGGCTCGGCCTTGTCGCGGCCATCGCGGTGTGGGGCTGGGGCTCGCTCTATCAGGTGCAGCAGAACGAACGCTCGATCGAGCTGCTGTTCGGCAAGTATTACGCCACCGGCAACCCGGGCCTGAACTTCGCCCCCTGGCCCTTCGTGAAGCCCGTGGTGATCCCGGTCACCGACGAGCGCACGACAGAGCTCGGCAACACGCGCGGCGGCAACACCGGGCTGATGCTGACCCGCGACCAGAACATCGTGAACATCGAGTTCCAGGTGGTGTGGAACATCTCGGACCCCGGGAAATACCTGTTCAATCTGGCCGACCCAGAGGACACGATCCGCGCGGTCTCGGAATCGGCGATGCGCGACATCATCGCGCGCACCGATCTGGCGCCGATCCTCAACCGCGACCGCGGTGCCATCGGTGCCGATCTGCGCCAGGCGGTGCAGAATACCCTCGACAGCTATGGCGTGGGCATCAACATCGTGCGGGTGAACTTCAACCGCGCCGATCCGCCGACCGAGGTAATCGACAGCTTCCGCGACGTGCAGGCCGCCCAGCAGGAACGCGACCGGCTGGAGAAAGAGGCCGACGCCTACGCCAACAAGGTCACCGCCGGTGCCCGCGGCGAGGCCGCCCAGATGCAGGAACAGGCCGAAGCCTACCGGGCTCAGGTCGTCAATGACGCCCAGGGCGAGGCGGCGCGCTTCACCTCGATCTACGAGGTCTACAAAACCGCGCCCGATGTCACCAAACGGCGCATGTTCTTCGACGCGATGGGCCGCACGCTCGGCGGGCTCGACAAGGTGATGGTCGATCAGGGATCGGGCACCGTGCCCTATCTGCCGCTCGACCGGCTGACCGGGGCGAAACCCGGCACCGCCGCCCCGGCACAGACCCAGAGCAACGGGGGATCGAACTGATGACGATGATGCGCGTGCAATATCTGATCCCCGCGGGGGTGATCGCGCTCGGCGTGGTGCTCAGCTCGTTCTACACCGTGGACGAGCGCGAGAAGGCGCTGGTGCTGCAGTTCGGCGAAGTGCGCAAGGTGGTGATGGAACCCGGCCTCGGGATGAAGATCCCGATGATCCAGCAAGTCGTGAAATACGACGGCCGCATCCTCAGCCTGACGACGCAGCCTCTCGAGGTGACGCCGCTCGACGATCGTCGTCTGGTGGTCGATGCCTTCGCGCGCTGGCGCATCGCCGATCTGGTGAAGTTCCGCGAGGCGGTGGGCTCGGGTGGCGAGATGACGGCGAAGAACCGTCTCGACGGCATCCTGAACAACGCGATCCGCGAGGTGATGGGTGGCGTTCCCTCGACCGCAGTCCTGTCGGACGACCGGACCGCGCTGATGAACCAGATCCGCGATCAGGCGAAGCGCGAGGCGGCATCTCTGGGCGTCGACGTGATCGACGTGCGGCTGACCCGCACCGACCTGCCCGAGCAGAACCTCGCCGCGACCTACGCCCGGATGCGGGCGGAACGTCAGCGCGAGGCGGCCGACGAGCGCGCCCGTGGCGGCGAGGCGGCACAGCGCGTGCGCGCCGCGGCCGACCGCGCCGTGATCGAGCTGACCTCGGAAGCGCGCAAGCAGGCCGAGATCGTGCGCGGTCAGGCCGATGCCGAAAGCAACGCGGTCTACGCCAATGCCTACGAACAGGATCCGGCGTTCTTCGCCTTCACCAAGGCATTGCAGTTCTACGCCGACAGCCTGAAGGCGAGCACCACCTCGCTGGTGACGCGGCCGGACAGCCTTTATTTCGACTATGACACCTTCGTCGAAAGTCTGGGCGAGAATCCGGCGGCGAAATGAGACACCGAGGGGGCCGGCACTGCCGGCCCTTTTCGCCTCGGCCCCACGGACGCGACACACCCCGGCAATCACGATCCGGGCGCATGACGTCACACCGATTTGTGCATTTGCGACGGTCTTTCATTTGAACATCGGGCGGGCTGGGGGTCTAACGGACAGTGCACCGGCCCCGAGGCCAGGAAATATCGAGGAGCGCACAATGCACAACGACCGTCTTTCGCTGCCCACGCCCACCGTCCACAAGATCCGGCGCCTGACGACCGGCGTTCTGGGCGCTGCCCTGCTGTCGACCGCGCTGGCCTTCGGGCCGGTGGCTCCGCTCACCGCCATGGCTGGCCCGACGCCCGACGGCTTCGCCGATCTGGTGCAGAAGGTCAGCCCGGCAGTGGTGATGATCACCACCACCCAGACCGTCGAGGCCCCGACCCAGGCCCAGCCGATCTTCCCGGACGGCTCGCCGTTCTCCGACCTGTTCAAGGATTTTCCGTTCCAGAACATGCCCGGCGGCGAGGACGGCAGCCCGCGCCAGCCGCGCCATGCGCAGGCGCTCGGCTCGGGCTTCGTGATCTCGGAGGACGGCTACATCGTCACCAACAACCACGTGATCGAGAATGCCGACAAGATCCAGATCAAGTTCTACGACGGTTCCCTGCTCGACGCCAAACTGATCGGCACCGACAAGAAGACCGATATCGCGCTGCTGAAGGTGAAGACCGACAAACCCCTGCCCTTCATCAACTTCGGCGATTCCGACAAGGCCCGGGTCGGTGACTGGGTTCTGGCGATGGGCAACCCGCTCGGTCAGGATTTCTCGGCCTCGGCCGGCATCATCTCGGCGCGCAACCGCGAACTGTCGGGCACCTATGACGATTATCTGCAGACCGATGCCGCGATCAACCAGGGCAATTCGGGCGGGCCGCTGTTCGACATGAACGGCGAGGTGATCGGCGTGAACACCGCGATCCTGTCGCCGAACGGCGGCTCGATCGGCATCGGCTTCTCGATGGCGTCGAATGTGGTCAAGAAGGTCACCGACCAGCTCAAGGAATTCGGCGAGACCCGGCGCGGCTGGCTTGGCGTGAAGATCCAGGAGGTCACCCCCGACATGGCCGAGGCGATGAACCTGCCCAAGGCCGAGGGTGCGCTGGTCTCCGAGGTGCCGGACGGCCCGGCGAAGGACGCGGGCATCAAGGCGGGCGACGTCATCACCAGCTTCGACGGCAGCCCGGTGAAAAGCTCGCGCGATCTGGTCAAGCGCGTCGCCGACGCCCCGGTCGAGCAGAAGGTGCGCGTGACGGTGATGCGCGACGGCAAGGAACAGACGTTGCTCGTGACCCTTGGCCGGCGCGAGACGGCCGAGACCGGCTCTGACAAGGGCACCGACAAGCCCGCGCCGAGCCAGAAGGATCAGGTTCTGGGAATGCAGCTCGAATCGCTGACCGACGAGACGGCGGCCCAGCTCGGGATGCCGGCGGGCAGCACCGGCCTGGTCGTGGCCGACATCGACGAGAATTCGACGGCCTTCGACAAGGGGCTGCGTCAGGGCGACGTGATCGTCGAGGCGGGGCAGAAGCCGGTGACGGCCGTGGCCGACCTGAACGCGCAGATCAAGGCTGCGAAGGACGGCGGGCGCAAGTCGGTGCTGCTGCTGGTGCGCCGCGAGAACGAGCCGCGCTTCCTGGCACTGCCGCTCGACTGATCGGGGCGGCAGACTCCGAACGACACGGTGCCGGGGGCAGGCCATGGGCTGCCCCCGGCACCTCGCTGCGTCGGGGCATTTTCATTCCATCGAAGAGCCGCTTCGAAGCTTCGCCACTACCTCGGCCATGGAGGAAGTTAGCCCAGAAGCGAGCTGCCAGCTCTGAAAGAGTTCGTCGTGAAGGTCTTCCAGGTCAGCGATCATCACATCGCGGCCTTCTTCTGTCTGTTGAGGTGGTCCCCATTTTCCGGACAGTTTT
>NZ_JFZB01000058.1 GCF_000740785.1 Paenirhodobacter enshiensis
ACGAAGGACGTCGAGGCCGGAGTTTTTCAGCAGCCTGTTAAGCTCCACCAAGCCGTCTTCCTGAAAAGATCTGTTTCGCATGCCCCGTCGGGGCATTGCGGCTTTTGTCATTTTCGGCGCCTCTGCCGCGTCGAAAATGCGTGACAAAAGTTCCCGTTATGTTCTAGATTGCGGCGCATGATGGAGCTGTCTTTGCCATTGCCGGATCTGCCTGCCCCCAACCCGTCGCTGCGGCTGCGCGCGCGAGGCTCCGCCACCGCGCCGGCCGGCCGGTTCGAGCCCTATGCCCGGGTCTGGGATCATGACGGCTGGGATATCGCCGAGGACGAAAAGCTGCTGCGCACCGAGGTCTCGATCGAGCGGCCGCGCAGCGTCATCACCCGCAATCAAAGTCCGGACGTGCCGTTCGAGCGCTCGCTCAACCCCTATCGCGGCTGCGAGCATGGCTGTGCCTATTGTTTCGCCCGGCCGTCGCATGGTTACCTCGGACTGTCGGCGGGGCTGGATTTCGAGACGCGGATCGTCGCCCGTCCCGATGCCGCCGAGGTTCTGGAACGCGAGCTGCGCCGCAAGGCCTATACCGTCGCGCCCCTGGCCATCGGCACCAACACGGATCCCTATCAGCCACTCGAGGCGCGGATGGGCATCATGCGCCGCGTCCTGCAGGTGCTGAGCGATTTCAACCATCCGCTGATGCTGACCACGCGTGGCGCGACGGTGCTGCGCGATCTCGATCTGTTGTCGGATATGGCCGGGCGGGGGCTGCTGCAGGTGGGGATCAGCCTGACGACGCTCGACGCCACGCTCGCGCGCAAGATGGAGCCGCGCGCCCCCGCGCCGCAGACCCGGATCCGGATGATCCGGGATCTCGCGCGTGCCGGCATTCCGGTGCGGGTGATGGCGGCACCGATGATTCCGGGCCTCACCGATCACGAGCTGGAGGCGATCCTGACCGAGGCCCGCCGCGCCGGTGCCCGCGCCGCCGCGATCATTCCGTTGCGTATGCCGAACGAGGTTGCGGCGTTGTTCGCCGACTGGCTGCGGCGCGAGCTGCCGGGGCGCGCCGACAAGGTGCTGAAAGCGGTCGCTGCGATGCGCGGCGGGCAATTGAACGATCCGCGCTTCGGATCGCGGATGCAGGGCGAGGGGGTCGAGGCCGATCTTCTGCACCGCCGGTTCGAGGTGTCCTGCCGCAGGTTGGGGCTCGATCGCCGGATGCCGGAACTCGATTGCCGCCGGTTTTCTCCGCCGCCCGCGGCTGGCGATCAGCTGTCGCTGTTCTGACGGCGCGGACTTTGCCGCCGCTGCGGGTCTTCATGCTGGCGGGGCCGATCCGGCGGGCAGACCTTGCCGCGCGTTCGTGGCCCGGGCCGCAGCCGGTCCGGTCGGGGAGGGGGGTATCCGCCTGGGTCTCCGGTTCGGAGGATGCTCGCGTGCTGAAAAACGGCCCTATGACATATGCAAAACGCGCCCCGGGGCGCGCTGCGAAAAGGCCGGTTCCATCGGCGTCAGGCCCATATGCGGCGCCGCGACGGCGCCGCCTCCTGTCGGGCGGTGTGTCTTGCGCTCAGCGCACCAATGCGGTTTCGGCCTCGGCCAGAGCCTGGGCGAGCTTGCCCCGGATCGTCGGTTCGTCGGCCTTGCCGGCGAGGTCGGCGATCAGCTTCTCGATCACGTCTTCCTGACCTGCCTCGCGGAAATCGGCGGCGATGATATCGCCGACATAGGCCTCCGCCTCGCCATCAGACTTGCCCATCAGCGACGCTGCCCACAGCGCGACCGCCTTGGCGGCACGGGCCTCGATCTTGAAACGGGTCTCCTCGTCACGAGAAAACTTGTTTTCGAAGGCGTTTTCACGGTCCTTGAACGTGGTCATGGGATCCCCTTCTGGGTGCCGGTATCACTCATCAAGATATGAGCAGCGTGTTGCTGCACGTCAAGCCGCGGCCTCGCGAAAACGTGAGGAGGGGCGGGCGGGGCCACCTTGCCAGGGTGCGGGAGGACGGTCAGCCTCGGCAGGTCCTGCACTCGATCCGAAAGACCTTGCGATGTATCTGCCGCCGCATTTCGCCGATGTTTCGCCTGAAGCCGCCGCCGAAACGATCCGCCGCGCTCCGCTTGCCTGTGTCGTCGCGCAGACGGCGGATGGGCTCGTCGCCAATCACCTGCCGCTGCACCTGAGCTCTGACGGCACGCTGATCGGGCATGTGGCGCTGGCGAACGATCTGCACCGCCAGCTCGGCGACGGGCAGGAGGTTCTGGCGGTGTTCCGGCGCGACGATGCCTATGTCTCGCCGCGGTTCTATCCGTCGAAGGCCGAGACCCACCGTGTCGTGCCGACCTGGAATTACGAAGTCGTCCATGTCCACGGCCGGATCGCGTTTCAGCACGACGACAAGGCGAAGCGGGCGGCCGTGGGGATGCTGACGCGCGATGCCGAGACCCGGCTGAACGGCCGCGATGCCTGGCGCATGGCTGACGCACCGGCCGATTTCATCGCCCAGAGGCTGAGCCAGATCGTTGCCTTGCGCATTGTGCCCGGACGGGTGATCGCCAAGGCGAAGCTGAGCCAGAACCGCGACCGGCGCGATGCGCAGGGCGTGGCCACCGGGCTGCGCGGGTCCGGTCACGCGCAGATGGCCGACCGGATCGAGGCGCGCCTGACCTCCGGAGACTGAGCCCGGCCCCGCCCGGGATCGCCCGCGGACGGGTCTTTGGCTTGCGATACGGCGGGCCTTGTCCTATAGGGGCGAAAAGGGCCTCGTGGCCCGGATTTTGCCGGTCGGGGGCCTTGTGCATCCGACCGGACCAGCCAAGGAACGGAGAGCCCATGGCACCGCGTCGGAAAAAGATCTACGAAGGCAAGGCCAAGATCCTGTACGAAGGCCCGGAGCCCGGCACCATCGTTCAGTATTTCAAAGACGACGCGACCGCCGGCAACGGCCAGAAGAAGGCCACCATCGAAGGCAAGGGCGTGCTGAACAACCGCCTGTGCGAGTTCTTCATGATGGGCCTGCAGAACGTCGGCATCCCGACGCATTTCCTGCGCCGTCTGAACATGCGCGAGCAGCTGGTCCGTCAGGTCGAGATCATCCCGCTCGAGGTGATCGTGCGCAACTTCGCCGCCGGCTCGATCGCCAAGCGGCTGGGGATGGAAGAGGGCACCGCGCTGCCGCGCCCGATCGTCGAATACAGCTACAAGAACGACGCGCTCGGCGATCCGCTGGTGCCCGAGGAATATATCATCGCCTTCGGCTGGGCCAACCAGCAGGACCTCGATGACATCGTGTCGCTGGCGCTGCGGGTGAACGATTTCCTCGCCGGCGTGTTCTATGGCGTCGGCATCAAGCTGGTCGATTTCAAGATCGAGATCGGCCGGGTGTGGGATGGCGATTTCATGCGTCTGGTCGTCGCCGACGAGATCAGCCCCGACAGCTGCCGTCTGTGGGACATCAAGACCGGCGAGCACCTGGACAAGGACGTGTTCCGCCGCGATCTGGGCAGCCTGACCGATGCCTACAGCGAGGTCGCGCGTCGTCTGGGCGTGCTGCCGACCAATCCCGAACCGACCAAGCCGACCCTGATCAACTGAGGAGCCTGCGATGAAAGCCCGTGTGCATGTGATGTTGAAGGACGGGGTCCTCGACCCGCAGGGCGAGGCGGTGAAGAGCGCGCTCGGCCACATGGGGTTCGAGGGCGTGGGCGCCGTGCGCCAGGGCAAGGTGATCGAGCTCGACCTCGCCGCGACCGACAAGGCCGCGGCGGAAGCCGAGGTCAAGGCGATGTGCGAGAAGCTGCTCGCCAATACCGTGATCGAGAAATACACCGTCGAGATCGCCTGAGGCACTTCGCCGGGCGTTGCCGCCCGGCGTGACCGGCCGGACGCCTTGTCTGCCGGAAAATGAAGGGGAGGGGGCTCTGCCCCCTCGGGCCTTCGGCCCTCACCCCCGGGATATTTGTGGAAAGATGAAAGCAGGAGCCGCGCGATGAAAGCCGCCGTCATCACCTTCCCCGGATCGAACTGCGACCGCGATCTGGCCGATGCCTTCGCCAAGGCCGGCGCGGATGTCGTGCGCGTCTGGCACAAGGATACCGCGCTGCCGGCGGGGGTCGACGTGATCGGCATTCCGGGCGGCTTCTCCTTCGGCGATTATCTGCGCTGCGGCGCGATCGCCTCGCGCTCGCCGATCGGGCAGGCGGTGGTCGATTTCGCCGGTCGCGGCGGCTACGTTCTGGGGGTGTGCAACGGCTTTCAGGTGCTGACCGAGATGGGGCTGCTGCCGGGCGCGCTGATGCGCAATGCCGGGCTGAAGTTCATCTCGAAGCCGGTGGCGCTGCGCGTCGAGACCACGGACAGCGCCTTCACCGCCGATTACGCCAGGGGCCAGGAGATCGTGATCCCGATCGCCCATGCCGAGGGCAATTACCAGATCGATGCCGAGGGGCTGAAGCGGTTGCAGGGCGAGGACCGGGTGGCGTTCCGCTATGCCGCGAACCCCAATGGCGCGACCGATGACATCGCCGGCGTGCTGAGCGAGAACCGTCGTGTTCTCGGCATGATGCCGCATCCCGAGCGTGTGGTCGAAGCTGCGCAGGGTAATGCCGACGGGGCGGCGCTTTTCCGCGCGTTGGCCGGGGTGATGGCCGGGGCGTGATCCGCCCTGCCTTGTTGCCCGGCTGCGCATGGCCTAAGTTCGGCGCATGACCGAGCCCGTTGCGAGTTCAGATACGCCAGGTGCCCCGGAGCCGCTCGGCCGGTGGCTGCGCCGGATTGCGTTGCGTGCGGGCGCCGTGATCGTGGTCTGCGTGGCCATCGCGACGATCTGGATGACCAACGCCTGGCTGACCGAGCGGTTTACCGAAACCACCCGCGTGCGGACCGAGTTGCGTCTGGCGCTCTATTCCGGAAACGTGTTGTCGGAGTTGCAGCGGACCTCGGTGGTGCCGCTTTTGCTCGCACGCGATCCGATCCTCATCAAGGCGTTGGAAAACAACGATTTCTCTTCGACCTCCGCGCAGCTGATCACAGCGCGCGAGGAGATCGCGGCGGCCTCGATCCGGCTTCTCGACATGTCGGGCCGGGTGGTGGCGGCGACCAACCGCAATCTGATCGGCACCTCCTATGCCGATGAGGCGTTTTTCGTCGAGGCGCAGCGCTCGCGCGAGACGATCTTCACCACCGAGACCCAGCAGAGCACCGGGACCGAGTTCGACTATTCCCGTGCGCTGATCGCCGGCGGTCATCCGGTCGGCGTGATCGTGGTCGAGGCGGAGCTGTCGAAATTCGAACGCTCCTGGGCGGGGATTTCGGATGCGGTCGCGGTGGTCGACAGCGAGGGCAAGATCATCCTGACGACCGAACCGAAATGGCGCGGTCTGACGCTGAATGCGGCGCTGGCGGCACGCCCGGCGCCGACGGCGATCGAGCGCGCCTTGCAGGCCACGGCCGACTGGGCGAACGATCCGCCCGACGCCTGGCTGCGCGGTCAGGCGGTGATGCGCACCGAGACGCGGATCCCGTTCCGCGGCTGGAAGATGGTGGCCTTCACCGGCTACGAATCGGTGCGCGAGCGGGTGAACGCGGTTCTCGCGCTGGAGATCATGGGCTTCGCGATCCTGCTGGCGGCGGGGTTCTACCTGATTTCGCGGCGCGCCCGGGTGCAGACGCTGGCCTACCGGCGCGAATCGACCGAGCTGCGGGCGCTGAACGCGCGGCTCAGCCGCGAGATCGCCGAGCGCGAGCGGGTGCAGAAGGATCTGGCGGTGGTCGAGCAATCGCTGGCGCAGTCGTCGAAGCTCGCCGCGCTTGGCGAGATGTCGGCCGCGGTCAGCCACGAGCTGAACCAGCCGCTCGCCGCGATGAAGACCTATCTCGCCGGGGCGAGGCTGCTGTTGCAGCGCGCCCGGGTCGAGGAGGCGCTGTCGTCGTTCCAGCGCATCGACGATCTGATCGAACGCATGGGCGCGATCACCCGGCAGCTGAAATCCTATGCGCGCAAGGGCGGCGAGGCGTTCGAGCCCGTCGACATGCGCGCGGCGGTCAGCTCGGCTCTGGCGATGATGGAACCGCAGCTGAAGGCGAAGACGGTGCGCATCTCGCGGATCATGCCGCGCGAGCCGGTGATGGTGATGGCGGACCGGATCCGTCTGGAACAGGTCATCATCAACCTGCTGCGCAACGCGCTTGATGCCACCAAGGGCCGGCCCGAGCCGGAGGTCGAACTGATCCTCGCCACCGGCGAGACCGCGGTGCTGAGCGTGCGCGACAACGGCACCGGCATCGCCGATCTGGAAAAGCTCTTCGAGCCGTTCTGGACCACCAAGAAACCTGGCGAGGGGACGGGGCTCGGCCTCGCGATCTCCTCGTCCATCGTAACCGATTTCGGCGGTCGTCTGACCGCCCGGAACGCCGAGGGGGGCGGGGCTGTGTTCGAGATGCAGCTGCCGCTTCTGCCGGCGGAAAACCACACCCCGGGAGCCGGGGTGAAGGCAGCGGAGTAGCACATGGCACGGATGATGAAGGTCGCGATCGTCGATGACGAGGAGGACATGCGCCAGTCGGTCAGCCAGTGGCTGGCGCTCTCCGGTTTCGATACCGAGACATTCGCGAGCGCCGAGGAGGCGCTGAAGGTGATCGGGCCGGATTGGCCCGGCGTGGTGATTTCCGACATCCGGATGCCGGGGATGGACGGGATGGCGTTCCTCAAACGCCTGATGGGGCTCGATTCCGCGCTGCCGGTGATCATGATCACCGGCCATGGCGACGTGCCGATGGCGGTCGAGGCGATGCGTATCGGCGCGATGGACTTCATGGAGAAGCCGTTCAACCCCGACCGGATGACGGAACTCGCGAAGCGCGCGACGCAGATGCGGCGCATGGCGCTCGACAACCGGGCGCTCCGGCGCGACCTCGCCGAAGGGGCGCAGGTGATGGGCAAGCTGATCGGCACCTCGGCGCCGATGGAGCGGCTGCGCGAGGATATCCTCGATCTCAGCCAGGTCGACGGTCACGTGCTGGTCGATGGCGAGACCGGCACCGGCAAGTCGCTGGTGGCGCTGGCGCTGCACGCGACGGGGCCGCGGGCGGGCAAGAAATTCGTCGTGGTCAGCTGCGCGGCCTATTCCGAGGATGCGCTCGCCGCGAAGCTGTTCGGCCCGGTCGAGGAGGGCGGCACCATCCCCCTCGTCGAGGAGGCGCGCGGCGGCACCCTCGTGCTCGAGGATGTCGAGGGGCTGAGCCAGAGCCTTCAGGCGCGGCTGCTGACCTTCATCAACGAGCAGGGCAGCCCGGCCGAGACCCGGATCATCGCGATCTGCAACGCGCACGGCGAGGGCCGCACGCTCGAGGACGCGCTGCGCCCCGATCTGTATTTCCGGCTCGCCGCGCACAAGATCACCCTGCCGCCGCTGCGCGCGCGCGGCGAGGATATCCTGACGCTGTTCACCCGCATGGCCGAGCAGTTCGCCGAGGAATACGGCTGCGAGGCGCCCGAGGTCTCGGCGCAGGAAGCGGCGCAGCTGTTGCAGGCGCCCTGGCCCGGCAACGTGCGGCAGCTGATCAACGTGGCCGAGCGCGCGGTCCTGCAATCGCGCCGGGGGTCCGGGTCGATCACCTCGCTGCTGATGGCCGATACCGAGGACACCGGGCCCGCGATGACCACCGAGGGCAAGCCGCTCAAGGAATATGTCGAGAACTTCGAGAAGATGCTGATCGACAACACGATGCGCCGCCACAAGGGGGCGATCTCGGCGGTGATGGAAGAGCTGTGCCTGCCGCGCCGCACTCTGAACGAGAAGATGGCCAAATACGGCCTGAGCCGCGGCGATTATCTCTGAGGGAGGGGGCTCTGCCCCCTCTTTCGCGCCGGGGGCGCGAAATTCACCCCCGGGATATTTGTGGAAAGCCGAAAGGCAGGGCATCGTTCTCTTTCGGCTTTCGATAAATATCCCGGGGGAGTCCGGCGCAGCCGGACGGGGGCAGAGCCCCCTGATTCGGCCCGGGCACGAAAAAGCGATTGTCATTGTGTCGTCTCGGCGGCTATCATTGGCGAATGTCAGTGAAGCCTGCATCTGCGCGCGCTTCGCTCACGAGT
>NZ_JFZB01000059.1 GCF_000740785.1 Paenirhodobacter enshiensis
ATTCGGCCCGGGCACGAAAAAGCGATTGTCATTGTGTCGTCTCGGCGGCTATCATTGGCGAATGTCAGTGAAGCCTGCATCTGCGCGCGCTTCGCTCACGAGTTTCGCTGATTTCAGGATCGGTCGCCGGCGCGATGGTGCAGGCAGGTCCGGATCAACCGATTGGCCGAAAGGCCGCAGTCCTGCCCCGGTTCGTCCGGGGTCTCAGTCGGGTGCCGGAGGAGGTTTCCTCTCGTGCTCTGGAAGAACCGCGATGGCGTACGGTTATGACAGATGGATGATGTCGGGAGGGCCTCTGGCCTCCGCCACCCATCGTCGTCCGGTGACGCCCGCCTCAATGAAAAGTCACGCCGTGATCGCCGCTCCCTTGCGGAGCGGGTCGGAACGGGTGTGCGGAAAACGGATACATGGCAAAGAAAATGCTCATCGATGCCACCCACGCGGAAGAGACGCGTGTGGTGGTGGTGGACGGTAGCAAGGTCGAGGAATTCGACTTCGAGACCATCAATAAGCGGCAGCTCGCCGGCAATATCTATCTGGCGAAGGTGACGCGGGTGGAGCCTTCGCTCCAGGCCGCTTTCGTCGATTACGGCGGCAACCGTCACGGCTTCCTGGCCTTCTCGGAAATCCATCCGGATTACTATCAGATCCCGGTCGCTGACCGGCAGGCGCTTCTGGAAGAGGAACGCGCCTATGCCGAGCAGGAAGAGGCCGAGGAGCGCGCCCGCAGCGCGCGCCGTTCGCGCCGTCGCGGCGGGGCCAAGGCCGAGCAGGCCTCGGCCGATCCGGTCGTGCGCTCGGAAGACATTCCGGGCATGTCGGTCGTCGATCCCGAAGCGGTGAGCGATGAGCTGCCCTCGGACGTCGTGATCTCCGAGGGGGCCGAAGCTCCGGTCGCCGGGATCGTGGAAGACGCGATCGTCGAGGATACCGCCGCTGACGAGATCGACGACGATTCGGACGAGCCTCATGCCGGCGACGAGATCGAGTCCGTCGCCGAGGAGGACGTGCAGGAGGAAATCCATCACGTCCGCAAGCCGCGCGCGCGCCGCTACAAGATCCAGGAAGTCATCAAGGTGCGCCAGATCATGCTGGTGCAGGTGGTCAAGGAAGAGCGCGGCAACAAGGGTGCGGCGCTGACCACCTACCTGTCGCTCGCCGGCCGTTACTGCGTGCTGATGCCCAACACCGCCCGTGGCGGTGGCATCTCGCGCAAGATCACCAATGCCGCCGACCGCAAGAAGCTGAAGGAAATCGCCTCGGAGCTGGAAGTTCCGCAGGGCGCCGGGCTGATCGTCCGCACCGCCGGCAGCCAGCGCACCAAGACCGAGATCCGTCGCGACTATGAATATCTGATGCGCCTGTGGGAGCAGATCCGCGAGCTGACGCTGAAATCCGTCGCGCCCGCGCCGATCTACGAAGAGGCCGACATCATCAAGCGCTCGATCCGCGATCTCTACTCGAAGGAGATCGACGAGGTTCTCGTCGAGGGCGAGCGCGGCTTCCGCTCGGCGCGCGATTTCATGCGCATGATCATGCCGAGCCACGCCAAGAACGTGAAGCTCTACAACGAGCCGATGCCGCTCTTCGCGCGCTTCCAGGTGGAAAGCTACCTAGCCGGGATGCTGAACCCGGTGGTGCAGCTGAAATCCGGCGGCTATCTGGTGATCGGCATCACCGAGGCGCTGGTGGCGATCGACGTCAACTCGGGCCGGGCCACCAAGGAAGGCTCGATCGAGGAAACGGCGCTCAAGACCAACCTCGAGGCCGCCGAAGAGGTCGCCCGTCAGGCACGTCTGCGCGACCTCGCCGGTCTGATCGTCATCGACTTCATCGACATGGACGAGCGCAAGAACAACGCCGCCGTCGAGAAGCGCCTGAAGGAAAAGCTGAAGACCGACCGTGCCCGCATCCAGGTCGGCCGGATCTCGGGCTTCGGCCTGATGGAAATGTCGCGTCAGCGCCTGCGCCCGAACGTTCTCGAACTGACGACGCAGCCCTGCCCGCATTGCCACGGCACCGGGCTGATCCGCTCGGACGACAGCCTGGCGCTGCAGATCCTGCGCGCCATCGAGGAAGAAGGCACGCGCAAGCGCTCGCGTGAGGTGCTGGTGAAGTGCCCGATCGCGGTCGCCAACTACCTGATGAACGCCAAGCGCGAGCATATCGCCCAGATCGAGACCCGCTATGGCATGGCGGTGCGGATCGAGGCTGATCCGAGCCTGGTCAGCCCCGATTACACCATCGAGAAGTTCAAGACCGCCACCCGCGTGGTGCCGGAGCCGAGCTCTCAGGTCGTCCATGCCTCGGCCGAGCTGATGGCCGAGATCGACGAGGCGGATCTGCTCTACGAAGAGAGTGAGGCCGAAACCGAGGAGACCGAAGCCGAGGCCGAGACCGAGGCCGAGGCCGTCGCGACCCCGGCGGAAGAGGGTTCGGACGATGCGCCGCGCAAGAAGAAGCGTCGGCGTCGGCGTCGTCGGCGTGGCCCGGGTGGCGAGGAAGGCGAGACCGCTGCCGCGGAAGCCGATGGCGAGGCCGAGGGTGAAACCGAGGCCGAGGCCGAGGCCGATGCTGACGGCGACGATGCGGCCGAGGATGCCGCACGTGCCGCGGCTGCCAGGGCCCTGGCCGGGATCGCTCTGCCGGACCTGCCGGTCGGGGTGGCTGCTGCGGAAGCGGTGAGCGCCGAGCCCGTCGTTGCCGAAGCGGCTCCGCTCGCCGAAGCTGCGCCCGAGGCTCCCGTTGAGGAAGCCGTGGCCGAGCCGGTCGCGGAAGAGCCCGCGCCGAAGCCGAAGCGCACCCGCCGCAAGAAGGTGGAGAAGACCGAAGCTCCGGCCGAGGCGCCTGCTGCCGAGGCGGTGACCGAAGCCGCTGCGGAGGCCGCCACGGAGGAACCCGCTCCGAAGCCGAAGCGCCGCCGGACGACCAAGAAGAAGGCCGAGGCCGCGCCCGCGGTGGAAGCGGCAACTGAGGCTGCTCCTGCCGAGGCCGCTCCGGTTGTCGAGGCGCCCGTCGCGGAACCCGCTGCCGTCGAGGTGGCCCCCGTGCTGGAGGCTCCGGTGGCCGAAGCGACTGCGCCCGAGGCGCCGGCCGCCGAGCCCGAGGCTGAAACCGAGACCGAAGATGCCGGTCCCGCGAAGCCCAAGCGCCGCGGCTGGTGGTCGGCCGGAAACTGAGGTCTGACCCTCTGAAACAGAAAAACGCCGGGGTTTTGCACCCCGGCGTTTTTTCATGTCCGACGGACGCGATCTCCGGCCCTGCCCGGGCGCCACGGCGGGGCTTCCCGCTCGCCCGGCGGTTTCGTGATCCGCGCATGGGTGACGTCCCGCGCCGGGTGAGGTAAGCCTCGGGCATGTTCGGAACCGATCTCATTCTCGATGCCTCGTTCCTGCCCGCGGTGCTGATTGCGCTGGTGGCGGGGGTTTTGTCCTTTCTCAGCCCCTGCGTGCTGCCCATCGTGCCGCCTTACCTCGCCTTCATGGGCGGGGTCGGTGTGGCCGAGATGGCGGGCCCTGCCGCGTCGGCGCGGCGCAAGGCGCTGTGGGCGGCGCTGTGCTTCGTTCTGGGACTGTCGACGGTGTTTCTGCTGCTGGGAATGAGTGCCTCGGCGCTCGGTCGGGCGCTCGGCGCCTGGCAGGACTGGCTGACCCGCGGCGCGGCGCTGCTCATCATGGTGTTCGGCGCGCATTTCGTCGGCGCGTTCCGCATCGGCTTCCTCGACCGCGAGGCGCGGTTCGACGGCCATGCGGGCGGCGGCTCGGCGCTCGGGGCCTATTTGCTGGGGCTGGCTTTCGCCTTTGGCTGGACGCCTTGCCTCGGACCGGTGCTGGCGGCGATCCTGTCGCTGGCGGCGGCGGGGGGCGGCATCGGTCGCGGGGCGGTGCTGCTGGCGGCCTATGCCGCGGGGCTCGGGCTGCCGTTCCTCGCGGTCGCGGCGTTCTTTCCGCAGCTGCGCGGTTTCATGGGCTGGATGCGCCGCCACATGGGCCGGATCGAGAAGATCTCCGGCCTGTTGCTCTGGACGGTCGGTCTGATGATGCTGACCGGGCAGTTCCAGGCACTGGCGTTCTGGTTGATCGACACTTTCCCGGTGCTCGGCGCCATCGGCTGAGCGGCGCGGGGAAGGCTCAGAGCGAGCCGGACGTCACTTCGCCGTCCGAAGCCCCGCCCGAGCTGCCGCCGAAACCGCCATCGAAACCGGCGCTGGCCGAAGACGAGCTGCTGGACGACGATCCGTAACCGCCGCCGAACCCGCCGCCAGCCGCTCCGCCACCGCCGCAGCGATAGATGTGGCGTGCCTTGATAGGGGTCACATTCTCGGTTGCGACATAGCGCGCCGTGCCGCCGCATTTCTGGTCGGCCAGATCCTGGGTCTCGGGCTTCGGAAGAGGGGCCTCGCGCAGGGTCGAGACGTAAACCGCCACGGTGCCGTCCGACAGCTCCGTTGCCGAGGGCAGGGAGGCGCAGGCGGAAAGGGCGAAGGGCAGGGCCGCGATGGCGAGCAGGGGGGCTGTCTTCATGGCCCGATGTTGGCCGATCGGGATGCGATTCGCCAGAGCCTCGCCCGGTCCGCCCCATCCGACCGGCTGATTTTCGCGTGATGCTCAGGGACGGGGCGCCTGGCGGGGCATTTCGTCCTCGAACCCGGCCAGCCAGGCGCGCAGCCCGGCGTCGAACGCGCCGCGCAGATCCTCCGGCAAGGCGGCGATCAGACGGTGCTGGTTCGCGACATGGGCGCCCACCACCTGTTCGATCAGCGCAAACCCCGCCTCCGTCAGCGCGACGACACAGCCACGCCCGTCTTCGGGGTTGGTCCTGCGTGCGATCAGCCCGGCCGCCTCCAGCCGGTCCAGCCGGTTCGTCATCGTCCCCGAGGTCACCATCGTCCAGCCGATCAGCGCCGAGGGGCTGAGCGCATAGGGCGCCCCCGCCCGGCGCAGCGTCGCCAGCACGTCGAAGCTGGCCGCACTCAGGCCATGCGCCTTGTAGACCTCGGCCAGCCCGGCCGCGAGATGATCGCACAGCCGTTTCAGCCGTCCGAACGTGCCCATCGGCCCGACGTCGAGGTCCGGGCGCTCGCTGCGCCACTGGGCAAGAATGCGGTCCACCTGATCCATGCACGAGACATGGCGCGGAATCGTCTTGACGTCAAGATAATGTCGGTCCAGTTATCTTGACGTCAAGATAAAAAGGAATCCGCGATGTCGCGAACCACTGATGCCCTGCTGACCGCCTGTGCTCCGGCGATCTGGGGCAGCACCTATATCGTCACCACCGGGCTGTTGCCTCCGGGCTATCCGCTGAGCGCGGCGGTGCTGCGCGCGCTGCCGGCGGGGCTGTTGCTGATCGCGTTGAGCCGCCAGCTGCCGCCGCGGGACTGGCTCGGGCGGCTGGCGGTTCTGGGCACGCTCAATTTCGCGCTGTTCTGGGCGGCGCTGTTCGTGGCGGCCTATCGGTTGCCCGGGGGGGTCGCGGCAACGTTGGGCGCGGTGCAGCCGCTGTTCGTGCTGCTGATGGCGCGGGTGCTTCTTGGCACGCCGCTGAGTGCGCGCGGGATCGGCGTTGCGCTGGCGGGGATCGTGGGGGTGGCGCTTCTGGTGCTCGGCCCGCGGGCGACGCTCGATCCGGTCGGCGTGGCGGCGGCGCTGATCGGGGCGCTGTCGATGGCGCTCGGCGTGGTTCTGACCGGGAAATGGCGTCCTGCGGTGCCGGCGCTGACCTTCACCGCCTGGCAGCTGACCGCGGGCGGGCTGATCGTGCTGCCCGTCGCGCTGATCGCCGAGCCGCCGCTGCCGGTGCCGAGCCTGGCCAATATCGCCGGGTTCCTTTGGCTGGGCCTGGCGGGATCGGCGCTGAGCTACTTTCTCTGGTTTCGGGGGATCGCGCGACTCGGCCCGGCGACGGTGACCAGCTTCGGCTTTCTCAGCCCGCTGACGGCGGTGCTGCTGGGGGCGCTGATTCTGGGCGAACGCCTGAGCGCGGTGCAAACCCTGGGTGCGGCGATCGTGCTGCTGTGCGCCTGGCTGGGGGGCCGGGCGCGCTGAGCGAGGGGGGAGGGGCCCCCTGCTTATTCCATCGTCGCGATGATGGTGCGCAGGGTCGCGACGCCCTCGCCCTTCTCGGAGGAGGTGACGACGATCTCGGGATGCGCGGCCGGGTGCTTCGTCAGCGCCTGAGCGACCTGCTCGATCACCTTCTCGCGCTCGGCCTTGCTTATCTTGTCAACCTTGGTCAGCACCACCTGGAAGGTCACCGCCGAGCGGTCGAGCAGCGTCAGGATCTCGTCATCGACCGCCTTCACGCCGTGGCGTGCGTCGATCAGCACGAAGGCGCGGCGCAGCGTGACGCGCCCCGACAGATAGGCCTTCAGCAGGCGCTGCCATTTCTCCACCACCGCCACCGGGGCCTCGGCGAAGCCATAGCCCGGAAGGTCGACCAGATAAGGCCCTTCGGTCGTGGTGAAATAGTTGATCTCCTGCGTCCGGCCCGGCGTGTTCGAGGCCCGCGCCAGGTTCTTGCGCCCGGTCAGCGCGTTGATCAGCGAGGATTTGCCCACGTTCGAGCGACCGGCGAAGCAGATCTCGACCCGGTCGGCGGGCGGCAGGCCGGCCATCGCGACCACGCCTTTCAGGAACTCGACGGGGGCGGCGAACAGCAGCCGGCCGCGCTCGCGGGTCAGGTCGTCGGGCTCGGGGGCGAGGGTGAATTTCATCGTCATGGCAGAACCTCCACGGCATCGTCACGGGCGATCTCGCCCGCGCGGCGCACCAGGCCGAACAGGCCGAAGGTGGTGTCGCCGGTGATCTCTTTCAGGGCGCCGAGGGTGTTGAAATCCTCGGTCCCGGTTTCGGGGCTGGCGCAGGTGGCGCGGCAGCGGGTGATCGGCTCGACGATCTCGATCTCGGCGGTGGTGCCGATGCGCAGCCGTCGGCCCACCAGATCGCGTTCGGCCCAGGGGGCCATGCCGCGCAGCCACAGGTTGCCGCGAAACCGCGGCGGGCTGAGCATCTTGCCGCTGCGCGCCGACAGATCGTCGAGCGAGTCGAGCGACAGGATCGACACGAAGGCCTCGCGCGAATCCGTCAGCGCAAGGCCCGGCTTCTCGACCGCGCGCGGTGCCGGCCGGTTCGCGGGCCACAGCGGCTTCAGCCAGGCGATCAGCTTTGCCTGATCGGCCGGATCGTCGAGGTCGACGCGCAGATGCCACAGTTCGGGGTGGGTGAACTCGATGCTGCCGTCGTCATGGGTATGGGCGGCGACCGCCATCAACCCGGGCGCCGCGGCACCGCGGACGAAATCGCGTTTGGGCGCCCAGTCGGAAAGCGGGCTGTCGAAGCGCGCCTCCATGGTCGAGATTGCCCAGATCCGGTCGAACGGAAGAACGCGCCCCTCGGAGAGGGACGCGTTGCGGATTTCCTCGAAGCCGATCGACTTGACCGGATGTCGGAAGATGCGGGCGAGGCTCGCCGTCACTTCGACGTCCCGCCCTTCGCCTTGGCCTTGCGCTTGAAGCTCTGGCGGATGTTGCCGAACAGATCCGGCCGCGCGCCATGCATCGACATGATGATGTATTGCTGCACGAAGGTGATCGTGTTGTTGGCGATCCAGTACAGCACCAGCCCCGAGGCGAAGCTGCCCAGCATGAACATGAACACCCAGGGCATCCACGCGAAGATCATCGCCTGGCTCGGATCCGTCGGCGCGGGGTTCAGCTTCTGCTGGAACCACATCGAGATGCCCAGAAGGATCGGCAGCACGCCGAGCGAGAACATGAAGAACATGCTGTTCGGCTCGGGGGTGGCGAAGGGCAGCAGGCCGAACAGGTTCAGGATCGAGGTCGGATCGGGCGCCGACAGGTCATGGATCCAGCCGATCCAGGACGCGTGATACAGCTCGATCGTGACATAGATCACCTTGTAGAGCGAGAAGAAGATCGGGATCTGCAGCAGGATCGGCAGACAGCCGGCGGCCGGGTTGACCTTGTTCTTCTTGTACAGCTCCATGATGCCTTGCTGCATCTTGGTGCGGTCGCCGCCCGTGGCTTCCTTCAGCTTCTCCATCTCGGGCTGCAGTTCCTTCATCTTCGCCATCGAGATGTAGGACTTGCGCGCCAGCGGGAAGACCAGGGCCTTGATGATCAGGGTCAGCGCGATGATCGCCCAGCCCATGTTGCCGATCGCGCCGTGCAGCCAGTGCAGCAGCCAGAACATCGGCTTGGTCAGGAAGAAGAACCAGCCCCAGTCGATCGAGTCGACGAAGCGCTGAATGCCGGCCTTGTCCTGATAGGCCTTGATGACTTCCCATTCCTTGGCGCCGGCGAAGAGGCGCGTGTCGGTCGTCACCGTGGCGCCCGGAGCGACCTCGACGGTGGGTTCGCGGATCTCGGCCTGATAGATGTCCGAGCCGGCGGTGTATTTCACCACCGAGGTGAAATCGCCGTTCGCCGGAACCAGCGTGGTCATCCAATACTTGTCGGTGAAGCCGATCCAGCCGGTCTGCGTCCCCTTGAGGATATCGGCCTGACCTTCGCCCGACACGGCGTCGAGCTTGGTGATCGCGCTGTACTTGGTTTCCTGCAGCTTGCCGTCGGTCATGCGCACCGCACCTTCGTGCAGCACGTAGACATGCGAGGCGGCCGGGATGCCGTGGCGCGCGATGATGCCATAGGGTGCCATGCGCACCGGCGCGCCGGTGGTGTTCTCGACGCTCTGGCGGATGGTGAACAGGTAATTCTCGTCAACCGAGACGGTGCGGCTGAACTTCAGCCCGGCGCCGTTGTCCCAGGTCATGGTGACCGGGGTCTTCGGCGTCAGCACGGAACCCGCGGGCGCGGTCCAGACCGTCTTCGGCCCGGGCAGCGCGGCCGGGTCGAGCCCGCCCGCCGGCGACCAGCCGTAGAGCACGTAATAGGGATTCGAGCCGTTCGCGACCTCGGCACCCGCGGGCGACAGCAGCCGCACCAGCGGCGAGCTCTTGTCGAGCGAGACCTGATATTTCTTCAGCGACAGATCGTCGAGCCGGCCTCCCATCAGCGAGATCGAGCCGGTGAGATCCGGCGTGTCGATGGCGATACGCGGCGCGTTCGCGGGCGTCGGTGCCGCCTCGATGGCGGCCGTCGTGGTCGTGGCCACCGCATCCGACGCGGCGGGGGCCGCGGGCGTCGTCTGCTCGGTCGCGGCAGTGCTGTCCTCGGCCGGTTTGGTCGGCGGGAAGAAGTAGGTCCAGCCTATCAGCACGACGACCGAAAGGACGGTCGCGAGAATGAGATTCCTGTTCTGGCTTTCCATTGGTTTCCGTCTGCCGCTCCGAAGTCAGGCCCGGTTCAACAGAAGGGGCGGCGAAAGGTCAAGGGCTTTTCCCTCTTGCGGCCGGATGCAGCCTGCGACAGCGGGCGATTCCCGTGCTGCCGCAGAGGTCCGGCAGGGGCTCAGTCGAAGCCGTGCAGCCGCGGAATGTCCTCGTCGGGGGCGGCGCCCGCGACGGTGCGCATCAATCCGGCGAAATCGAACACCGACGGATCGCACAGATGTGACGGGCGCACGTTCATCAGCGCACGGAACATCACCTGGCGCCGGCCGGGCGTGCGGCTTTCCCACTGGTCGAGCATCTGCTTCACCTGCATCCGCTGCAGCCCTTCCTGGCTGCCGCACAGATCGCAGGGGATGATCGGATAGTTCATCGCCCGGGCGAAGCGGCCGCAATCGGCCTCGGCCACGAAGGCGAGGGGGCGGTAGACGAACAGATCGCCTTCCTCGTTCACCAGCTTCGGCGGCATCGTCGCCAGACGCCCGCCGTGGAACAGGTTCATGAAGAAGGTTTCGAGGATGTCGTCGCGGTGATGGCCCAGAACGACGGCGGAACAGCCCTCTTCGCGCGCGATGCGGTAGAGGTTGCCGCGCCGCAGCCGCGAGCACAGCGAACAATAAGTCCGCCCCTCGGGGATCTTCTCCTTCACCACGGAATAGGTGTCCTGATACTCGATCCGGTGCGGCACGCCCATGTCCTCGAGGAACTTCGGCAGCACCGTCGAGGGAAAGCCCGGCTGACCCTGATCGAGGTTGCACGCCAGCAGATCGACCGGCAGCAGCCCGCGCCATTTCAGCTCGTGCAGCACCGCGAGCAGCGTATAGCTGTCCTTGCCGCCCGACAGGCACACCAGCCAGCGCGCGCCGCGCTCGATCATGCCATAGGTCTCGATCGCCTCGCGGGTCTCGCGCACGATGCGCTTGCGCAGCTTCTTGAACTCGGTCGAGGAGGGGGCGCCGGCGAACAGCGGATGGATCGGGGCGTCTTCGTCGTCAAGCATGGTCATGGTCCTTGCAGCGCCGGCGGGCGTCGAATTCGGGATCGGCGCCGGGCACCGGGTCATAGCCGAAGCCGCCCCACGGATGACAGCTCAGCACGCGGCGCGCGGCGAGCCAGCTGCCGCGCAGCGCGCCATGGCGTTCCAGCGCCTCCAGCGCATAGGCCGAGCAGGTCGGCTGATAGCGGCAGCCATGCCCAACCCAGGGGCTGAACAACAGCCGATAGCCGCGCACCGGCAGGGCGACGATATGGGCGAGCGGGCTCACGTTTCGGTCGGGGGCGTGGTGGCGGCGGGTTTCGCCCCGGCCTTCGCCTCGGCGGCCTTGCCGCGCGGCGGGCGCGGCTTCTGCGGCCGGGCCTTGCCGGAGTGGATCTCCGTCAGCGCGCGGATCAGATCGGCCTGCAGCGCGGCGAAATCGCGGCTGACCGTCGCGCCGGGGCGGCCGACCAGAACGTAATCCCAGCCCGGACGCGCCAGCCCCGCGAAACCGAGGCGCGCCAGCGCCCGAAGACGCCGCTTTGCCCGGTTGCGGGTGACGGCATTGCCGATCTTCTTGGAACAGGTGAAGCCGACCCGGATCGTATCGGGCAGAACCGGTTCTTCCGCGCGGCGTTCGCGCGCCTGCAGCAGGAAGCCCGGTGCCGCCTGACGCAGGGCGGAGGCCGCACGCAGATAATCCGCCCGCTGGCGCAGAACTTCCGTGCGAATGACGGACGGGCGCGCAGCCGGTGCGGCGGCGGAAGTTTCATCCGCGCAAACGGAAACCGCCGGGGCGCTTCCCGCACCCCGACCTGAAAGGTCAGTCACGGGAGCCTCCGGCGGTGTCATGGGCTGAAGCCGTGTCTGACTTACGCCGACAGAACCTTGCGGCCGCGCGCACGGCGGGCGTTCAGGACTTTGCGGCCACCCTTCGTCGCCATGCGGGCGCGGAAGCCGTGACGGCGAGCGCGCACGAGTTGGGACGGCTGATAGGTGCGTTTCATCGCGGGATACTCCGGTTGTCGTTCTACGGTCGGGCAACACGAAACCTGCCGGATTCGGCTGCCGCTCATATTCGAGGACTGGTCTTTAGGGGTAACCCGGCGGCGAGTCAATTCATCTGTGCCCCGAAACCGGTATTTTCCCGCCGGTTTGCGAGGGGCGGGGCGGTGGCGCTCTGTTCAAAGCTCCGCAGGGTTGGTATCTGTGTCTGGCCGCCGGCGAAAGATGGTTTTCGGGCCGGAGCGGCGAGGTGTTCGTCGCGGGAGACCATGAAGATCAACACGCTGTCCGGTCGGTTCCTGCTGCTCACGACGGTTTTCGTCGTGCTTGGCGAGGTGCTGATCCTTGTTCCGGCGATCACCAATTACCGTCACGACTATCTGGAGACGCGACTCGAGCGGGCGCAGATCGCTTCTCTCGCGCTGCTGACCACCGACCAGATGATCGAGCCGGAGCTGGAACAGGAGCTGCTGAACAACGCGGGCGTCTACAACGTCGTGTTGCGCCGCGATTCCGCGCGCCAGCTGGTGCTGTCCTCGCCGATCCCGAAGCCGATCGCGGATACGTTCGACCTGCGCGAGATCTCTTTCCCTGAGAGTGTGCGCGACACCCTGTCCGAACTGTTCAGCACCGAAGACGACATCATCCGCGTCGTCGGTCAGCCGGTGCAGCAGGGCGGGCAGGTGATCGAGGTCACCCTCGCCACCGCGCCGATGCGGGTTCAGATGCTGGAATACGGGCTGCGGATGCTGATCCTGTCGGCGCTGGTCAGTGTCGCCACGGCGGTTCTGTTGTTCTGGGCTGTGCGCCGGCTGATGGTGGTGCCGATCAAACGTGTCGTCGCGCATATGACGGCCTACGCCGACGCGCCCGAGGATGCGCGCCTGATCATCGAACCCGAAGCCGGAATCGAGGAACTGCGCGTCGCCGAGGAGGCGCTGGCCTCGATGCAGCGGCAGCTGACCGCAGCGTTCAAGCAGCGCGAGCGGCTGGCGCAGCTCGGTCAGGCGGTGGCGCGGATCAGCCACGATCTGCGCAACATCCTGACAACCGCGCAGCTTCTGGCCGACCGGATGGAGGAAAGCGACGACCCGCGCGTGAAGCGCGCGGCACCGAAGCTGATCAACTCGATCTCGCGCGCGGTGAACCTGTGCGAGACCACGCTTGCCTTCGGCAAGGCCGAGGAGCCGCCGCCCACATTGTCACGCTTCATGCTGGCAGGGCTGGTGCAGGATGTGCTGGAGGGCGAGCGAATGGCGGCGAAGGCGGGGCTTGTCGATTTCGTCACCGATGTCGCGCCGAATTTGTCGATCCGGGCGGATCGCGAACAGCTTTACCGGGTGATTTCGAATCTGGCGCGCAATGCGCGGCAGGCCATCGAATCGACCGGCACCCCCGGAACGATCGAAATCGGGGCCGGTGAGGAGCCTGAAGGCTGGTGGATCCGCGTTCAGGACAGCGGTCCCGGCCTGCCCGAGCGCGCCCGCGAAAACCTGTTCCGCCCCTTTGCAGGCAGCGTCCGCAAGGGCGGGACGGGGCTCGGCCTGGCCATCGCTGCCGAGCTGGTTCGCGGCCATGGCGGCCGCCTCGATCTGGTGCGCAGCGATGCCGAGGGCACCGAATTCCGTATCCATCTGCCGGGCGATACCATCCTCGCCGCTCCGGGAAGCGAGCCGGAAAAGCCTTTTTCGTGACCTGTTTCGCTGCTGAAAATTGTTGTTTGTCAGTGTGTTGAAAGAAAAGTTCCGAGGTGGTGCGATTTCGCTCTTGCGGCCTGCGGGGGCGGGGGCTAAATACCGCCTCACCGAAGCGGAACACACCGCTTCTGGATGCACCCGTAGCTCAGCTGGATAGAGCATCAGACTACGAATCTGAGGGTCGGGCGTTCGAATCGCTCCGGGTGCACCATTTTCCATCATCTTTATATTTCGTATCTTGCGGGATTACCCGTCAGGTTTCTGATCTCGGCCGCTTTGTGGCGGCTGTCAGACCGTCAACGCGAAGAGCCTTCAGCCGTCACTCAGTGAAGCTCTTCAGCAGGACCAATATCTAAAAGGTTGAACATGCGATCTGCGCCGCCGGTGGCATCGCTGGCCCGTGTTGGCTATAGGCAACGCGCAACAGGAAGCATAGCCGAGAGCCTTCATGGAACGTACCCGTACCCAGAAAGAACGAATGCTGGCGGGTGAACTGTATTTTGCAAATGATCCGGAACTAAGCCGTGAGCAGCTTAGGGCACAGAAGCTCCTGGAGCGTTTCAACACCACGGAAGCGACCCAGGAAGCAGAGCGCACCGATCTCCTGAAAGAGCTGTGCGGCCATTTTGGCAAGGCAGCAGTAGTCAAACCAACCATGCGGTGCGACTACGGATACAACATCTCAATCGGCGCGAGGACGTTCATCAACTACGATTGCGTCCTTCTCGATTGCAATACGATCACCATCGGTGAGGAAGTGCAGATAGCGCCGGGCGTGCAGATATACACGGCGACCCACCCTCTGGATGCTGCTGCAAGACGCACCGGAGCAGAATATGCCCTGCCAGTGCGTATCGAGGATGGTGTTTGGCTGGGCGGCGGTTCCATCGTCTGCCCAAGTGTGACCATCGGTGTATCGACCCAGTGAAAATCTGCTCATGCT
>NZ_JFZB01000060.1 GCF_000740785.1 Paenirhodobacter enshiensis
TCGTCGGCGTGCGGTCGTCCGTCAGCGCCGGGGCGTCGACGGTGATCGCGGGCGGCGTGATGTCGACCACGCCGGTGTCATTGGCCGTGCCGGTGTTGCCCGCCGGGTCGGTGACCGAAGCGGTGACGGTGTAATCGCCCTCGGGAAGCGCCTTCGGAACGTCGACGGTATAGGTGCCGTCCTTGCCCACGGTCGCGGTCAGGGTCTGCGTCGACCCGTCGGAGCCGGTGACCACGATGGTCACGGTGCTGCCGGGCGTCGCATCGGTGGTGCCGGTGATCGTCGGCGTGCGGTCGTCCGTCAGTGCCGGAGTGTCGACGGTGACCTTGGGCGGCGTGGTGTCGGTGTCATGCTTGCCGCCGTTGTCATCCGAGGAGATGATCGCCGCACCGCCTGCCACGCCGGCCGCCGCCGCGAGCAGCCAGACCGGGATCACCGGCGTCGCTTCGTTGATCTCGGCGATGTCGAACCCGTTCCAGGTGCTGCCATACTGCCCCCACCAGGTCACGCCGGCATCGTCGACGAACACGATGTCGCTGCGCGCGTCATCGACCACGACGAAGAAGTTGTCGATGACGAGGCGCGTGCCGTCCTTGAGCACGAGGACCAGATCGTCGCCGACGCGCTCGAACTTCGCGACCGCCTGGGGATCCATGTGCAGAGCGACCACGCTGGGGGTCTGCAATTCGATGTGGCTTCCGTTGACCGTGCCACCTGCGGCATTGGTGTTGGCTTTGGGCGTAATCGTACAGTTCACATCCGACATTCTGCTGAGTCCCGGTTCCTGAGATAATTGCAGCCTGAGCCGCCATTAAAATTGCCGAAGGATGCGCCCCCGATGCCCGCCCGCGGGCAGGAAATTCCTGCACGACAAACGGCCATCCGGGCACGCGCCCAAAGCTTCATGTCTTTTTCATTATATTTTGCGTCCGCCCCCGGCTTACCCCCGTGGGGTTAAATCGGCCCGGGAACCGGCCGCGGCCGGCGGAGTTCCGCACATCGTCCGACCCGCCCCGGCCAGAGACGATCGGCGCGCCGCTTCACACATGGTCGGCCTGAAAATAAGGCTGAAATTCAGGTTTGCACAAAAAGCCATCGCCGGATTGCGCGGCCTTCGCCCGGGAAATGTTCGGGCAGAGAAGTTTTAAACTTACGGTTGCAGCGAATCACCCAATGTGCATGTACTTAACAAGTATTAATCATTTTCACGCGTTCCCTTTCGATCTTGCGCCGCAACTGATCCTCGAACCGCCCGGAACGGGCCTTCTGTCTGGATGGTGACGACATGCATGCAACATTTTTTTACGCTGCAGGTCCCGACAGGACCGAGGACATGCCGAAGCGGCATGTTTTCGGCCGTAGCGCCATCCTCTCCATCCCGACGCGGAACCGGATCGTCCGCGAAACGGGGGCCATCCCGACGCGACTGACGCGTCGCAGGCTCCCGGATGCCGGGGCTTTGCGCCCCGCTCCGAAGGTCACGCCTTTTACCCAGTACCGTTGTGTTTCGTCCCGGAGGTCCGGCATCCCGTTCGGTCTCTGACGAACGGCTCCTGCCTGCACGGCCGCCCGGGAATTTTCACCGGGGTTCACATTTCAAGCCCCCCCCATCGAACCGCTGCCGGTTTCGGCAGCGTCTGTCCTGGAGGTATTTTCAATGGCTCTTATCGACACGGCCCTTGGTCAGACCGACGTCGTTTACGTCGACACCACCGAAACGCATACACAGGCGGATCTCATCAGTCTCGGCGTGCTGTCGGCCGACACCACGGTCTATACCGGCAACGGCACGATGGATCTGACGAGCGTGCTTGGCGTCGATGCGCTGTCGAACCGCTATACCGTGGCCACGGGCGGTGCGGATCTGACGATCAACGCCGGGCTTCTGGATCTCAACGTGGCCTCGGCGCGCACCTTGCTGATCGATGGCGACAGCTCCATCACCTTCAGCGCCGGTTCGGTCAGCGCGCTCTCGGCGCTGACCAATGTGCTGAACAATACCACCATCGCGTTCAGCGGCTCGGGGGATGGCACGTTCACCTACGATCCGCCGACGATCAACCTGGTCTCGGCCGTCACCCTCACGATCGACGAGATGGGAGCGGGCGACAAGGTGGTCATCCCGATGGCCGGCGACAATCTCTATGCGCTGCGCGAGAGCGGCTATAACGCCAGCACCGGCTATCTGACGCTGGTGAACGGTGTCGGGATTCTGTCGCAAAGCGTCACCGTCCGGATCAAGATGACCCAGGCGGAATACGACACCTATGCGGCGAACAAGTCGCTTTATCTGAACGGGGCGACCGACACCTTCACCTTCCCCGGCGACGACAGCAGTCAGCCGGTCTATGACGTGCCCTGCTTCTCGGCCGGCACGCTGATCCGCACCGCGCAGGGCGAGGTCGCAATCGAGACGCTGAAGGTGGGCGACATGGTGGAAACCCGCGACAACGGCCTGCAACCGATCCGCTGGGTCGGCTCGGTGCATCTGGGGCCGCAGGATCTGCAGCGCGCCCCCAATCTGCGCCCGATCCGGATCCGGGCCGGCGCGCTTGGCAGGGGGGTGCCGGAAACCGATCTGCTGGTCTCGCCCCAGCACCGGGTGCTGCTGCGCTCGAAGATCGCCGAGCGGATGTTCGGCACCCGCGAAGTGCTGGTCGCGGCCAAGCAGCTTTTGCAGGTCGAAGGGATCGACATCGCCACCGATGTCGCCGAGGTCACCTATCTGCACATGCTGTTCGACCGCCATGAGGTGGTGGTTTCGAACGGCGCCGAGACCGAGACGCTCTATACCGGGCCGCAGGCGCTTCTGGGTGTGGGAGAGGAAGCGCGCGAGGAGATCTTCGCGCTGTTTCCCGAGCTGCGCACCCATCCCGGAGAGCGGCCGCAGGGCGCGCGACCGATGCCCTCGGGGCGGATGGCGCGGCGCATGGTGGTGCGCCATGTGCAGAACGCGAAACCCCTGTTCGCCTGAGGCCGGAGGCGCCCCGGCCCTGTGTCTGCCTGACGGGACGGGGCGCATTTGCGCTGTCCTTGTTGACAGCGGGGCGATAATCGTCATGCAGTTGAAGGGCCCGCCATCCGGTCGCCGGAGCATTCAGGGGGCTGTTTTCGTGCCGAAAGGGTATAGCACATGTACAAGATGAGTGGGGCCATTGTGGCCGTGGCGTTGGTCGGGTCGCTGTCGGCCTGTGCCCATGACACCTGGGAATCCGTGCCGATGCTGGTCAAGAGCAGCCAGGGCAATGTGATCTGCCAGCTTTACGGCCGCGACCAGGTTCTGTGGGACACCTCGATCGCGCATCCGGACGCGATGAGTAAGGACGACGCCGATCAGGTCTGCCGCGCCGAAGGTCAGCGGGTGAAGGACGACAAGTCGATCATCGCCCAGGAAGTCGTTCCGGCTGCCCCCCAGACCGCCGCGACCGCGCCGAAGACCCACAAGAAGTGATCCCGGACCGGGGGGCGGCGACGCTGTGGCGCCGCTCCCCCCGGACCCCCGCCCGAGCCCGTGCCGCGGCAGGCGGCGCGCCGTGCGGGGCGCGTGCGACACCTGAAAGGTCTGACACCTGAAAGACGGGCAAACCATGCCGGACAACGGATTTGCGGGGCGCGACATCCTTTTCGCGATGGCGGCCGAGGCCGAATACGGCCCGGCGCTGCGCGCCCGCATCGCCCCGCTGATGACCGGCATCGGCCCGGTCGAGGCCGCGCTCGCACTCGGCACCGAGCTCGGCCGGCGCGCCGCAGCCGGGGCCTTGCCCGATCTCGTGGTCTCGCTCGGCTCGGCCGGATCGGCGCGTCTCGAACAGGGGCGGGTCTATCAGGTCACGGCGATCGGTTATCGTGACATGGACGCCTCGGCGCTCGGCTTCGAGAAGGGGCGCACCCCCTATCTCGACCTGCCGGCCGAGGTGGCACTGCCGCACCGCATTCCGGGCCTGCCCGAGGCCACGCTCTCGACCGGCGCGGGCGTGGTCAGCGGCGCGGCCTATGCCGGGATCGGCGCCGATATGGTCGACATGGAAAGCTTCGCGGTGCTGCGCGCCTGCCAGCGCTTCGATGTGCCGATGATCGGGTTGCGCGGGATATCGGACGGGGCGGAGGAGCTGCGCGGCCTGAGCGACTGGACCCGCTATCTCGAGCTGATCGACCGGCGCCTGGCCGGGGCGCTCGATTGTCTGGAGGCGGCGCTGAGGGCAGGCACGCTGATCGGCGCGCCCCCGGACGGGGACCGGCTTCCGGGCTGAACGGGCCGAAATTTGAACCGCCCCTTTACCGGTTTCGTGCTAGACCCCCGTGCCAGACCCCCGTCCTAAACCCGGTGCGGGGAGGGGGAGGCCCAGGCTCCGCCCCCGCCCCCCCCCTCCCGCGCGTGCAAAAGAGGCGACGATGTTCCAGACCCGACGTTCCCGGAACAAGATCCAGGCGGCCTTCGCCATCTTCAACCTGATCTATTACCAGGCCGCCTACGAGGTGCGCAAAAGCCATCGCAACGCGCTGTTCAGCCTGTCGAAGCTGATCGTCACCACACTGATCATGCTGGCGACGCTCTATGCGATGATGTGGATCGTCGGTCTGCGCCACGCAAGGATCCGGGGCGATTACATCGTCTATCTGCTGTCGGGGGTGTTTCTCTACATGGCGCATATCTCGGCGGTCAGCGCGGTGGCCAGCGCCGGGGCCACGACAAACCCGTTGCTGAAGCATCCCCCCCTGACCACTGCGGTCAACATCTGCGCCGCGGCACTGGCGGCGCTGTATCTGAACGTGCTGTCGATCGCGCTGATCCTTTACGTCTACCACGCCGGCTGGGGACCGATCGAGATCGAGAACTGGGGCGGTGCGCTCGGGATGCTGATCCTGACCTGGTTCACCGGTATCGGCGTCGGGCTGATCTTCCTGGCGCTGACGCCCTGGATGCCGGGGCTGTCGCCGATCCTGCGCACGATCTACATCCGGGTGAACATGGTGGCCTCGGGCAAGATGTTCGTGGCCAATACCATGTCCCAGCACATGCGCGACATGTTCGACTGGAACCCGCTGTTTCACACCATCGACCAGTCCCGCGGCTTCCTGTTCCTGAATTACACGCCGCTTTATTCGAACTGGGTCTATGCGTTCTGGGTCGGGATGGCGCTGTTGGTGATCGGGATGATGGGCGAATTCTACACCCGTCAGCGCGCCTCGGCGAGCTGGAGCGCGCGCAGCTGAGCCCCTCGCGTGAGCACCCCGTCTTGTGAACCGCCGGTCCGGTGAGTAAGGTCGGGCGACTGAATTTTCGGGGTATCTCCATGTCGAAGCACTGTCTGATGGTGGGCGCGGGCCTGTCGGGCGCCGTGATCGGGCGCATGTTGGCCGAGGCCGGCCATCGCATCACCGTCGTCGATGCGCGCGCCCATGTCGGCGGCAACTGCCACACCGAGCGCGACGCGAAATCGGGTGTCATGGTCCATGTCTACGGGCCGCACATCTTCCACACCGACGACGCCGAGGTCTGGGACTACGTCAACCGCTTCGCCGCCTTCCGCCCCTATCGCAACCGGGTGAAGACCACCTCGCAGGGCGCGGTCTATTCGCTGCCGGTCAACCTGCACACGATCAACCAGTTCTTCGGCCAGACCCTGCGCCCGGACGAGGCGCGGGTGTTTCTGGAGGGCAAGGCCGATACCTCGATCGCCGATCCGCAGACCTTCGAGGAACAGGCGCTGCGCTTCGTCGGGCCGGAACTCTACGAGGCTTTCTTCAAGGGCTACACGATCAAGCAGTGGGGCTGTCAGCCCTCGGAGCTGCCGGCCTCGATCCTGAAGCGGCTGCCGGTGCGCTTCAACTACGACGACAACTATTTCTTCCACAAGTTCCAGGGGATGCCCGAAGAGGGTTACACCGCGATGATCGCGAAGATCCTCGATCACGCGAATATCGAGGTGAAGCTCGACACCCCGGTCAGCCGCGATGTGGCGCAAGACTACGATCACGTGTTCTACTCCGGCCCGATCGACGGCTGGTTCGGCTACAGCCTCGGCCGGCTCGGCTATCGCACCCTCGATTTCGAGCGCTTCGACTATCAGGGCGATTACCAGGGCTGCGCGGTGATGAATTACGGCGATGTCGAAGTGCCCTATACAAGGATCACCGAGCACAAGCATTTCGCGCCCTGGGAAAGCCATGAGGGATCGGTGCTGTATAAAGAGGTCTCGCGCGCCTGCGGGCCCGACGACATCCCCTATTACCCGATCCGTCAGGTCGCCGAGAAATCCATGCTCGCCGATTATGTCGCGCTGGCCGGGCAGGAGACGAACGTGACTTTCGTCGGCCGTCTCGGCACCTATCGCTATCTCGACATGGACGTGACGATCCGCGAGGCGCTCGATGCGGGCCGCGCTTTCCTGAAGGCCGCGCAAGAGGGCAGCGCGATGCCCGCCTTCACCGTCGCGCCGCTCTGAGAGAAAACCGTTCCGGGGGCGGGGGGCGGTCTCTCCCCCCCCCCGTTCCCTAAACGGTTCCGGGGGGAGAAGACGGCTCAGCGCGACAGGATCTGCCGGTGCCAGTGCCGCATAAGGATCAGCCCGGTCGCGATCAGGCTCAGCGACACCCCGAGAACATAAAGGATCGCCAGATCCTCGGGCTGATAGGTCGGGTAGAAGGCGGTCCGCATGATCGCGATGATGTGGATCAGCGGGTTCCACCACAGGATGCTTTGCGCGAAATCCGACAGGTTTTCATAAAGCAGGATCACCCCCGAGGCGATGAACAGCGGCCGGGTCAGGATCGACCAGACCAGCGCCCAGACCGGGAACATCCCGATCAGGAAACAGTTCACCAGACCGATTCCGCAGCCGAACAGGACCGTCAGCGCCATCGCGGAGATCAGCGGCAGCGGGCTGATCACGACATGCTCGTCCGAAACCAGCAAGATCGCGGTGATGGTGATGAAGGTCACCACCATTCCGGTCAGGCTGTTCAGGATCAGCCGCGCCACCACCGCGTCGAACCAGCTGACGGCCGGATAACTCAGCAGCGAGCGCGAGAACGAGATCGAGCGCGCGACCGAGACCGAAATCGTCTGATACAGCGTGAACGGCATGAAGCCGGTGGCGTAAAACAGCAGGAAGCTCGATCCGAGGGGAGGGCGGTGAATGACCAGCGAGAACCCGATCGACAACAGCAGAATTCCGCCGATCGGCTCCAGGACGGCCCACAGGTATCCCCCCGGGGAGCGGCCGTAACTCGTTGCCATCTCTCGCAAAAGCAGGGCCGAAACCGAACGTGCCATGCGCACGACCGGCGGGACCGCGGGCAGGGACGGGGCGCGCTGCGCGGGCGGTGAGGGGATCGTCTGTGCGCTGTTCATGCACTATAAACTCGTTGACCTTCGCCGGCGGAGTATAGAGAAAGCCTCAGCCCGGTTCAAACGAGTACAGCGTGAACGATATAGCCAAGTCTCAGGAAGAGCCCGCCCCCAGCCCGGTCGCCAACGCGGCCGGGGCCAAGCCGGTGGCGGCCAGACCAGCCGCAGATCAGACAGCGAACCAGACCGCGAGTCAGCCGGCGCAGAACCCTGCAGTGAAGCCTGCTGCAAAATCGGCCCAGAGTCCGGCAGAGGCCGCAGAGGCCCCTTCGGTCCGCCCGGTGGCCCAGCCAGCCCGGCGCGGCCGGCATCGCCGGCTGGCGATGACCTTCATCGCCTGCGTGCTGCTGCCGGTGGTTCTGGTGGCCGGATATCTCGTGCTGATCGCGCAGGACCGCTATATCTCGACGGTCGGTTTCACCGTGCGCAACGGCAATAACGACACTGGCACGAGCGCGCTTCTGGGCGGGCTGGCCAGTATCACCGGCTCCAGCGCCTCAGGCGATTCCGATATCATCAACCAGTTTCTGCGCTCGCAGCAGATCGTTCAGGAGGTGGATGCAAAGCTCGGTCTGCGCCGGATCTACGGGACGCATTTCTGGCGCGATCCGGTGTTCTCGCTCTGGCCCGACGCCACAATCGAGGATCTGACGCGCTACTGGAACCGGGTGGTGCAGGTCTCCTACGATCAGTCGACGGGGCTGATGCAGGTCGAGGTCAACGCCTTCACCCCCGAGGATGCCCAGGCCATCACCCGCGAGATCATGGCGCAGGGCCAGCTGCTGATCAACGCGATCAATGACACCGCACATCGCGATGCCATCCGCTATGCCCAGGAAGAGCTGGGTCTGGCCGAGGACCGGCTGAAGAAGACCCGCACCGCGCTGGCCGAGTTCCGCACCCGTACCAAGATCGTCGATCTGCAGGCCGATCTGCAAAGCAAGATGGCCGTTCTGGCCGAGCTGCAGCGCCAGCTGTCGCACGAACAGGTCGGGCTGAAGGACCTGCTGGCCTCGACCAAGCCGAGCGATCCGCGCATTGAACAGGCACAGCGCCGCATCGACGTGCTGAACGACCGCATCATGGCGCAGCGCGATGCCTTGGCGCAGACCGGCGGGAACAGCTCGGACAGCAACGGTTATGGCTACCCCGAGGCGATCTCGCATTTCGAGGCGCTGCAGACCGATCAGGAATTCGCCCAGAAGGCCTATATCGCGGCGCTGGCCTCGCTCGATGCGGCGCGGATGACGGCGATGCAGCAGAACCGCTATCTGGCCACCTTCATCCAGCCGACGCTGGCGCAGCAGGCCGAATATCCGCAGCGTATCGAGATCATCTGCCTGACGCTGCTGTTCCTGTCGCTGATCTGGGGCATCGGGACGCTGATCGTCTATTCCGTCCGGGAACACGTCTGAGGCCGGCATGATCCGCTTCGAGCATCTGACCAAGAGCTATCGCGTGCAGGGCCAGCGCAAGATCGTCATCGACGATCTGGACCTGACCCTGCCGACGGGCAAATCGCTGGCGCTGATCGGGCGCAACGGGGCGGGCAAATCGACGCTGATGCGGATCATCGCCGGCACCCTGGCGCCCGACAGCGGACGGGTGGTCTCGGACGGATCGATCTCCTGGCCGGTGGGCCTCGGCGGTACGTTCCACGGCGACATGACCGGGGCGCAGAACGTGCGCTTCGTCGCCCGGGTCTACGGGGTCGATGCCGAGGAGCTGGTCGCCTTCGTCGAGGATTTCGCCGATATCGGCCCGCATTTCCACATGCCAGTGCGGACCTATTCGTCGGGGATGCGCTCGCGGGTAACGTTTGGAACCTCGATGGGGGTGCCGTTCGACACCTATCTGGTGGACGAGGTCACCGCAGTCGGCGACGCCAGCTTCAAGCGCAAGAGCAAGGCGGTGTTCCGCAATCGGCTGAAGAATGCCTCCGGTATCATGGTCAGCCACAATTCCCGAGAGCTGCGCGATTTCTGCGATGCGGCGATCGTGCTGGAAAACGGCCGGCTGCGCTATTTCGACAATCTGCCAGAGGCCATCCGCTATCACGAGAAGCGGATGGCGGAACTGTAACCCGGGGGGCCTTCCGGATCGCATGTTTTCAGTTCCGTGTCCGCATGGTATCTCCGTTTCCGAGGTCAGCCATTTCAGGGGCACGGCTGCCGGAACGGGTCTTCAGGAGAAGTGAATGCGAGTTTTGTTTCACGGGCCGGGAATTTCCCTGGCGAAACCCGCCGCCGCGATCCCCTACACCTCCGGCACGCAGCACCCTGCGGCGAACATGATTTCCGAAATCCGGCGCAGCCACAAACTGACCGGGAACCGCGGCAACATGATCCATGCCGAAGCCCCGGCGAAGATCTTCGGCCATGATGCGGCGGGTTCCGCCTATGGCAACCTGTTCACGCTGTATCGGGCGCTCGGACCGGCATTTGCCGAGGTGATGGCCGAGAACTTCGACATGATCGTCATCTCGATGGCGAATTTCATCCGTGCCGATCACTCGGATGATTTCCTGATGAAAGCCATCATGGCGTTGCAGGGCCGGGTGCCGTTCATCGTCCTCGGGGCGGGGCTGCAGGGCAATCCGACCCCGGAGACCATGAAACCCTCGAACCTGGATCTGATCGCCCTGATCAACGAACGGGCCGAGGTCTTCGGGCTGCGTGGCTACGCGACCCAGAAATGGCTGAACCGTCACGGGTTCGGGCGCGGCACCGTTCTGGGCTGTCCGAGCCTTTTCGCCTATCCGGACTCGATCCTCGGGCTGGATTATGCCTCGGTGCGCCGGATGTGGCGCAAGCCGAAAATCCTCACCGCAGGCTATCTCCGGATCGCCAACGGCGCGCTGTCCGAACGCAGCCTGAAGCTCGTCCGGCCGCTGGCCGGATACGATGCCTCTTACGTCTTTCAGGATGAAATCTTCGGCTATGACCGGCTGCAGAACATCCACGGCGCGTTCAACGAGGGCACCAGCCAGCTGGACCGCGACATGCTTGAGGCGATGTTTTCCGCATACGGGGCACCGAAACTGCCGTTCCGGCACTATTTCTACTTCATGGAAACCGGCGCCTGGCGTCAGGCCGCGCGCGCCCATGACGTCTATATCGGCGACCGGTTCCACGGCGGTGTCGCGGCGCTGCAAGCCGGCATTCCGGGGATTTTCCTGAGTGCCGACAATCGCGTCTCGGAGCTGACCGATTACTTCCGCTTGCCGAAAATGAGCCTCGATCAGTTTGCCCGGGACGGGGTCGCCGCCGCGATCAGGACCTGTCTGAGCGACGAGGCGGAGGCCGCGATGAAAGCACGCTATCTCAAGGTCCATGAGAAGTTCCGCCAGACCATGGAAAGTCAGGGGCTGGCGGTCGCTCCGCTGTCGCCGAGGGGGCTGCGCGAGGAATCGCGCCCGGATCCGGATGCTCCGCTCCGGATCGAGACCCGCCGCAGAATCGACTTCCGCATGGGCGAGGACGGGACGATCCGGATCGGCGATGTCTATGGCAAATATCATTTCTTCGACGAGACGGCGCCTCTGGTCATCTGCTTCTCTCATCTGGGCGCCAGTGTCGCCGAGCCCGACATCGGGGCCATGAAATCGCCCTGGGCTTTCGACTATCTCAAGAAGCGCAACATCAATTGCCTGTGCTTCGCCGCGATCCGCGGCAAGAACTGCTTCTACCGGGACCCGGCCTTCATCGCGTCCCTGAAAATGCTGTCCGAAGCGCTGCCGACCTTCCCCGAGCGGCTGGGATACGGAACCAGCATGGGGGCCTATGCCGTTTCCGCCTATGCGACGCCGCTGAAGATTTCCCGGCTGCTGATCGCGGCCCCGATCTCGACGCGCAACCGCACGATCAACACCTGGGATTTCGAGGCGAAACGCTCTTTGCCGAGCTTCCGCTTCGACTGGTCGGGTCCCTATAACGACGGGGCCCTGACCAGGGCGACGGGCTATGTGGTCTATGACCCGTTTTATCACCTCGACGCGCTTCATGCTCGCCGCTATCGGACCCTGACCCAGCTGAAACTGCCCGGAGCGGGCCACTCCGGTCTCGATCTGCTGTCGAACATGAAGGTGCTCGACTGGTTCTTCATGTCGTTCTACCGCGGAGATGTCGATACCGGCCGGTTCTACAAGCTGATTCGCAAGCGCCACTCTCTGGCGGCCTTCTACAAGGGGATTCTGGGCAAGGAGAGTTCGCATCTGACGCCGCTGCGGCGCCGCTTCCTGCGCGACTACATCGCCCGCCGTCATCCGGAGTTGCTTGCCCAGATCCCGGCCGGGCTGTTCGAACCGCCCCCGCCCGCCGCCGTCGCTTCCCCCGAAGACCCCGACGCCCCGTCCCTGCGCGACCGGCTGCGCCGGGTCCTGCTGCGGGGGCGCCGTGTGGCGGGGCGGCTGAAGCGGGCCCTGATCCAAAGATGAACGCCCCACAAGCGCAGGCCAGAGAGAACCCTTTGGGACGCCGATCAGGGGTCCCGTTGAATGCCGATTGACAGACTCCGGCGCGGGGACAAAAGGCGGCTCGTGCCGTGGAGCGGCAGAACATCTTGCCGGCTTTCGCGTGGCGCCGGGACGGGGCATAGTGTGGCACTGACTTCGGGAGCTGTGCCAATGACCGGATCTGATGTTGTGCTGCCTGCCTGCCGCATGTCCCGTCGCCGGCTCATGGCCGTCGCCGCCTTGTCGGTGACGGCATCGGTGACGGGCGGGGCGCTGGCCACGGAGGTGCCAGATCCGGCAGCCCCCGGCGATGTCACCCCCGATCAGTGGGGGATCCGCCAGCGTGTCGACGAGACGGAGCGGATCTGTGCGATGATGCAATGGGCGTCGGACCATCGGCGGCGGATCGTCTGGCCGGACGGCGGCGAATACTGGCTGAGCCAGTATTCCGCGATCGGGCCGGCCGTTTATGCCGACTGGCATTGTGCGGGGCAGTGCACGCTGAAAAGTCTCCGGACGGACACCCCGGGGACGAATGATTATTTCATCCGGCTCGGGGGGGTCAGCCTAGCCCACACGCGACTGACAGCCTCTGTCGAAGCGGGCGACAGCGAGATCACCGTCGCCTCGACCAAAGGGGCTCAGGTGGGCCAGCTTGCGCTCATCTCGACCAGCAAGATGATCGATACCGATCACCGGGGGCAGGCGCGCGACGGGATCGTTCTGGCGGTCGATGCGGTCCTGTCCGATACCCGGCTGCGCCTGTCCGCGCCGCTGCCGTTTCCGATCTCGGTCGGCGAGACGGCCGGCAAGGTCGCGGCGCGCCCGGGACCGACGCAGTTGCAGGTGAAGGGGCTCGGCCTCGATACCTCGATGATGCGGTATCGGATCCGGTTCACCTCGGGCGCGGCGCAGGGCCAGATCGCCTATGTCGTCGATTACGATCCCGATGCCGGTATCTTGTCGTGCCATCCCGTGCACAGCACATTTCCAGCCGCCGTCGCTGCGGGCGACGATTTCATCATCGAGCGCACCGCCGATATCCTGCTCTCGGCCCCTGTGAGGGCGCGGATCGAAGGGCTGCGGCTGACGCGCGATCCGCATCGTGTCACATCCCCGGACCGCAAAACGCTGGGGTTCGTCGGGCTCGTGCTGCAGCGCGCGACGCAGGCGGTTTTGCGGCGGCTGACGGTCGAGAATTTCTCTGACTGCGGGATCCGCATGGAATGGTGCCATGGCAGCGATGTCACGCGGATCCGGCTGACGGGGGCGAACCGCTCGTTCAATGTCTATGACGGAACCGGTTATGGGATGTCGGTTTTCCAGTCCAGCTTCGGGACCTATACCGACATCTCCGGCCACACCTGCCGCCGGCTCGTCGATGTGGGGGGGACGCAGGGCGTATCGTGGTACAACAGGCTGCGCAATCTGCGCTCTGCGGGCGGAGGGCAGTCCTTCGCGGGAGAAGCCTACTGGCCCGAGGGCAATCTTCTGGTCGAGGTGACCGGATCGCATGGCGCAGCGGCGGGAACGGTCTACGAGGACATCTCCGGGCAGGATGTGAGCGGGCTGCTGAATATCCGCGGGTTGAACGAGACGGCTTCCGGATTGCGGGGATGGGGGCGGATGGACCGCATGATCCTGATCCAATATGGCGGATCGGGGCTTGTCGCGCGCGATCTGCGCTATGATGACGGCATTACCGAAATCGGCGCGACGTTGCGGCGCAGCAACTACGAGGCGGCGAGCGACTGGCTGAACCGGCGCCTGATTTCTGTGATCAAGTTCCGGACCGACAATTATGGTCGTACCCGGCTGGCCAGCCTGATCGGTGTGCAGGCGAACGGTTTGCAACGCTGCCTGTTCTACGGCGATGTCGGCAAGGGCGCCGTCGAGAACCTCGTTTATGGCGACATCGTCGTCGCCACCGACAATGCGACCGGGAAATATCCCGATTTCACGCTTTTCGGCGGCCAGGCCATGGCCGGATCGAATGTCGTCGCCCTGAACAGGCCCGTCGTCTTCAACAGTACGGTCTTTCCGAAGAGGAAGATCGCGCTCTGAGTGGGGTCAGGACCTCGACCGGGCCTCTGATTGACATCGGGAGCCGGTTGTGTCCTAAGGTTCACAACCCGCATCCAAGTGGCAAAGAGCGATGAACAATTTGTTTCTGGGGGCAGATGCCCAAGCCCGTTTCCTGTTCCAGAGTCTGAAGGCTCACAAGGAATCAGGGACGATCAAGGGGCTCGAAACCCAGATCGTTGACGGTGTCAGATTTTCTAACGATCCGGAGGCGGGAATTACTGGAGAATATGCGTCCGACGAGGGAAATCTGATTTCGGCCCGGATGCATCCTGGCAAGGTGGACCAT
This sequence comes from Paenirhodobacter enshiensis, assembly GCF_000740785.1. Lineage (GTDB taxonomy): Bacteria > Pseudomonadota > Alphaproteobacteria > Rhodobacterales > Rhodobacteraceae > Rhodobacter > Rhodobacter enshiensis. Next base: position 14,176 of record NZ_JFZB01000060.1, read on the forward strand.
CCCCGCTGGCAGGCGCTGCATGTTTCGCTCGGGCCGGCACCGCTTGCCGATGCTATGTTGCTGGGCGTCGCGATCAAGAGCCGGGCGCCGCAATCCATCACGACGCGGCTGTGCATCCGCTCCGGCCGCGATGGTGAGTTCATCGATACCTTCCTGCCCAAGACGATGATCTCTTTCGCCGAGCCGAGCCTGCATCTTGATGTCTTGCCGCTCGATCAGGTTCCGGATCTGCCGCGTTCGGCCCAGTGGCGGGATCTGATCCTGTTCTTCCGGCCCGGCGACGTCGACATCGACTTGCTGGATGCTCGTCTGTTCATCCTGTGACCGACATGACGATGGTCCGCGAACAAGAGGCGGCCCGCGAGGATCTGGCGGTCGTCATTCCGGTCTGGAACCTTCCCGAGGATCTGGCGGACCTGCTCGGGCAGATCGAACGTCTCGGGATCTTCTCCGAGGTTATCGTTGCGGATGACTGTTCTGATCTCGATTGCGATCCGGAACGGCTGGGCTTCACGTCGGAGCGCCTTGGAGCCCGGCTGGTCTATCTGCGCGCCGAAGAGCGCCGCGGAGCGGGCCATGCGCGCAACATCGGCCTCGACGCCGTGACTGCCGGCAATGTGCTGTTCTTCGATGCCGATGACCAGATGTCGGATGACCTGCCGCAGATATGGGCGCGTCATATCGCCGGGGAGATTCCGGATTTCACCATCTTCCGGCACAATGACACCCGCGTTCTGGAGACCGAACACCGCGACGGCTCCTTCAGTATCGATGAACGGCAGTGGAACAGGATTTTCGGGGGCGCCTCTCTCGGGGAGAGCCGTGAAAAATGGCTGACCCCCGAGGACCGGGCACATCTGTGCACGATCAGCGCCTATCCTTGGAACAAGATTTACCGGACGGCGTTTCTGCGCAGGACCGGGATCAGCTGTTCCGAAACCCCGGTCCACAATGACATCCGCCTGCATTGGCTGAGCTTCCTGCACGCGACGACCGTTCTGGCGGTGTCGACGATCGGTGCGGTGCATGTCGTGGGCGATCGGCCTCACCATCTGACGACCCGCAAGGGGGCAGAACGGCTGTGCCTTGGGGATATCCTGGACGATGTGCTGCACGAGATCCGTGCGACACCGCGTCATGCGATCCTGCTGCGCCATTTCCTGCACTTCACCGACACCATCTGTCAGTGGAACCTGGGTCAGGTCGATGCCGAGCTGGTGCCGCAATTCGTGCAGCTGGCGATCCGCGCCTATATGAGCTTCACCCCCGAAGAATTCCGGATCTATGCCGCCTGGCAACCGGAGCGGGCGAATGCGATCGTGAAGTTCCTGCTCTCGGAAGGGGTCTGAGCCGTGCCGACGATCAGCTTCATCATCACGACCTACAATATCGCCCCCTATATCGAACGCTGTCTGGCAAGCGTGGCGCAGATCGCCCGCCCCGGCGATGAGGTCATCATCGTCGATGACGGGTCAGGGGATGGCACCGACGGGATCGTGCGCGATTTCGCGGCGACTTCCGGGTTTGGCCCGGGGGTGGCATACCGGCCGGTCTTTCTCGGCACGAATACCTTCGGCGGGGTCGGGATCGGCGGCAATATCGGCCTGTCCGAGGCGACGCGCGACACGGTCTTTTTCGTCGATGGCGACGATTGGGTGGATGTCGGGGGCTTCAATCGCGCCCGCGCTTACTGGACGCTGAACCCCACGGATATCCTGTTCACCAATTACCGGGAATACGACCAGGCGAACGATACGCTGAAGTCTCCGGCCGATGCCGGGCTGTGGCGCGCTCTCGATACTGCGGTCTCCTTCGACGCGCTGCAAAAGACGGCTCTCGCCTTCATTGCCGTGCCGTGGCGCAAGTTCTATGACCGGGCCTTTCTTGAACGCAACAAGCTGCGTTTTCCCGAGGGCGATTTCTTCTTCGAGGACAATCCCTTCCATTGGGAGGTCTGCCTGACGGCCGCCAGCATCGGATTTCACGATCAGGTCATCTGCTATCACCGGGTCAACCGGCCGGGTCAGACCATGGCCTCGACCGGCGTAGAGCTCGGCGCGTTTTTCACGCATTTCGACACGATCATGAGCAAGATTCCGGCGGCGCACCGGGATGCTGAACCGATCGTTGCGCGCTGGCTTCTGAACAACATGACCTGGCATATGCCGCGCCTCGCTCCGCAGGCATTTTTCAGCTACGCCTCGGCCGGAGCCCGGGCCTTGCAGAAGATATCGGATGCCGTCTGGTTCGAAGATTTGGCGGTGACCGAATCGCGGAAAATGATCTGGCCCGTCGCCACGCGACTTCGGTCCGGCGACATCTGGGGGCAGATCGACGCCTGGGACCGGAGTTTCCTGCGCAAGAAGATCGAGGGCGTCGCCGCCGGCGTCAAAGGCGTCGCGCAGCTTGAGCGGGACATTGCACGCGACACTCGTGAAGCCCGGCGGATTCTGGTCGGCGACAGGGCTGTGGAACAGTTCGAGGCCCTTCGCAAGTGAAACTGTTCACTGCTGACAAAGCTGG
>NZ_JFZB01000061.1 GCF_000740785.1 Paenirhodobacter enshiensis
TGGTCGGCGACAGGGCTGTGGAACAGTTCGAGGCCCTTCGCAAGTGAAACTGTTCACTGCTGACAAAGCTGGGTATGGACGATCCAAGAACGTACCGAGGGCATCATGAAGAATGCAGTGATCATTAGAAGCAGTGGAAATCTTGATCGTCTAAACTTTGTCATGCCGCATTGGATGGCAGCGAAAGGAATTGACGTATATATTGCGATTGATTCTGTCTCAAAAGACATAGAAAAGGGGATCGCTGGTAATTTTTCCGCCAAGGAAATATATATAACGCGAAATTTTATAGACGACAATGGCCTGAAGTTCTTCAAAAGGTCAATGTGGCAGTGTGGCGACTACTTTTATTACGCGGTGTATGAAAAATTCAATCAATACGACTATTATTGGTGTATTGATGACGATGTGTATTTCAATACAGACATCACGCAATTCATTCTTAAGTCAAATGAGACGGAGTGTGACTTGTTTGGGGTTGAGGTCGGCCCGAGAGATAAGAAATGGGGCTGGTACAACAGTATGTCTCATCTGCATGATGGCAAAGTTTTCGGCATGTTGTATCCAATGTCGAGATTATCTAATCGTGCCGTACAGTTTTTGTTTAAAGAGAGACCTCTGTACAATGGAAATGTAGAGAGGTCCGTATATGAAACGGCGAATGGCCTCATAGCACAACATGCAAATGACGAGGCGTTCACCGCGAGTACACTTTTGAATTCTGGGTATTCATGGAAATCTTTGTCTCAATCTTTCCAAAAAGAGTTTTCCGCCTTGTTTTCAACGACTCGACCTGTCCTGTATCAAGAAATACAGGCGGATTATGCGAGAGGCAAAATAATTCATCCTATTTGCGACGAAGTCCGGGCGGCAGAGAAAATTCGCAACTATATAAAGAAATATGGGCGGACCGGACTGGATGTCAGGATCTCTCAAATTCTCCAGTCTTGTGGAGAGGATGTGTTGAAGAAATGCCTTGGATAGAAGGCGCTATCACATAGATAATCTATCCTGCTTGGGAGATACCATGACTATATCACGGGTAAAATTGCCGCAGGACGATGCGGAAGTATTGGCGCAAAACTTGATTGAGTACAATATGGCTCAAAGAAAATGCCCGATACCGGCTGGTTCAGAGCTTTCTGTACTCAATAATGGTGTGTTCGAGCAGTTTACGCGACACCCTAACCGGAAAATCATTCCAAGCGGTTCTTTTACACATATCGTTGATTGTGGTGATGATTTCTTTCAGATGAGTGTTGGGAGATATTGTTCTATTGCGAGGGGAAGCCATGTCGTCAATGGGCACCACCCGCTTCATTCTGTGACAACAAATCCATATCATTATGCGGAATACTATAGGGACAACCTTCCGGAAAATTTGCGCTATACTGGTGGCGTCGAAACTTTCGAAAGAAGTTATGGCCGGGGAAAAATTGGAAACGACGTATGGATTGGCGCATATTGTGTCATACGGAGCGGCATAACGATAGGGGATGGGGCCGTTATTCCCACGGGCAGTGTCATTACAAAAGATGTGGCCCCATATTCAATTGTAGGGGGAAATCCTGCAAAGTTGATCAGACTGCGTTTCGACCAGGAAATCGTGGATAGATTTATGAATTTGCAGTGGTGGAACTACTCTCCGGAAAGCTTCAGAGATATAAATATGTTCAACGTTGTGGGGTTTCTCGACGAGATGGAATGTCGTAAAGAGGCAGGATATCTCATTCCGTTTCATCCAAATCGGTTTTGCTTTCATGATGGCCGGTTGACTCAGGTGGGCAACGTTTAGTTTTCGGCGTTATTTTGGCTCTGATAGGAGGCTGAAAAGCGTCTGATTGCGGCTATCGGTGTTGTGCCCCAACGCGGTGAACTCCGTGCAATGCGACGAGATGAGCCGTGAGTGGGATGGTATAACATCGGCGCTTTCGGCTTATGACTTTTTCAGCACGCTGCTCAGGCGGGGGAGCGCTAAAGTTTCATGATCTCCGGCCGGAACCGCCAGCCGCGCCAGATCGCTTTCCAGATCCGGCGCTGCAGATGTTTCGGCACCCCGCCCGCGCGCATCTGCGCCCGTACCCCGTAGACGAACTGCGCCACCCCGGGCAGTCCCTGCTCGCGACGGCGGAACGAGGTCTCGTTGCGCGCGCCATATTCGAATTTCCACACGCTCTTTTCCGTCACCAGCGCGAAGTTCACGCCCTTGTTCTCGGGCGTGTCATGCGTGACGCGGCTGTCGGGAACGAAGATGCCGGGATAGCTGCGCGCGATGCGGCGGGTGTATTCGGCGTCGTCGAACCAGATGAAGTAATCGGCGATCGGCAGACCGTGCATCTCGACTGCCCAACGCGGGATCAGCACCGAGACGAAAGAGCACGACACCACCAGCGAATACAGCGTCTCGCGGCTCTGGAAGCGGGGCCAGTCCCAGACCGGGGCGGGGATGTTCATCTCGCAGATCGTGCCGTCGATCCATTCGACGCGCGAACAGGCGAAGCTCGGCCGCCACTGGTAATGCGCCTCGAAATCGCGGATGCCGTGCAGCAGCCGCTCCAGCGCATCGGGCTCTGGATAGGCGTCGTCATCCGAGATCCACAGGTAATCGGCGCCGTTCTGATAGGCGACCTTCATGCCCTCGTGGAAGCCGCCGGCGCCACCGATGTTCTTCGGCAGCCGCACGTAACGGATTTCCGGGATGTCCTTCGAGCGCACGACCGCCTCGGTGTCGTCGGTCGAGGCATTGTCGATGACATAGATCGTATCGGGGCGCACGGTCTGCTGCGCGAGCGCGTCGAGCACCCGCGACAGCTTGGCCGAGCGGTTGAAGGTCACGATGACCGCGGCGACATTGCTGAGCATGCTCATGCCGGGATGTCCTCGCCGCGGGCCGCCGCGAGATAGAGCGGCATCAGCACCTCTTTCGCCGTCGGATCGGCCGAAACCTTGCGATAGAGCACCCTGAGCGCCGCCGACTGGCTGGCGAGGAACCCGGGATCGGCATGCAGCCGCGCGACGGTCGAAACGCTGGCCCGGGCGCAGGGGCCGGGCGACAGCGGCACCAGAAGATCCGGGGGGATCAGCTCGGCCTGGGCGCCGACATCGGTGCTGATCGGAATGCAGCCGTGCTGGATCGCCTCGTAACACACCAGAGCCAGGCCTTCGTTGTTCGAGGGCAGCAGCAGGATGTCGGACTGTTCGAGCAGCGCTGGCACATCGGTGTCGGGCGGCAGGAAGGTGACGACCTCCTGCAGCTTGTAGCGCTGCACCAGCGCCTCGGCGGCGGGGCGGAAGGCGCCATCGCCGACCAGCCGGGCGTTCAGCTGCACCTTGTGCCGGCGCGCCCAGCCGGCCAGCCGGCGCAGGATCTCGATCATCACGAGCGGCCGCTTCTGATAGCTGTAGCGGCCCACGAAAGCGACATTCAGCACCTTGCCACCGGCAGCCATCGACATCGGCGGCAGGGCGATTTCCGCAGGGGCGCGGTTCAGCATCCGGCCAAGGCGCACCTTATCGCCGGCGTGGAACCGGTCGCGATACACATCGGCCAACTGGTTCGAGATAACATGATGCAGGTCGATGTAATTCGTCCAGACGCCGGAAATGCGCGGGAAACCGCCATCGGCATATTCGACGATATGGGTCGTGTCGATCACCGTGACCGGCGGCGCGGCGACCCGGATATGGGCCAGCGAGTCATAAAGCGCCTGGCAATGGTGCAGATGGATCAGGCGGATATTCTCGTCCCGGATCAGCTTCGCGGTGAACCGCGGCCAGTATTCGTGTGGCAGATAGCGGTCAAGGCGGATGAACCGGACATCGGGATGATCGGGCAGTTTGCCGGCCAGCCGCTGAACCGCCGGCACGCTGGCCACGACGAAGACGCGCAGCCCCGCTTCCAGGGCCCAGGTCACCGTGTCGAAGGCCATCTTCTCGGCGCCGCCCACTTCCAGCCAGTGAAAGCCGATCAGGATCGCCGGACGCTTGTCGGCGGCGGGCTCGGGCGTGACGGCCTGACGGCCCCGGCCGAAGACCATCGGCGTCCAGTCATGCCGGACGGAGCGTTTCTTGCGCAGCATTTCCGCGCCGTAGCGGATGCGCTCGTAGAGGAACGGCCACAGCCGGTAGAGCGGACGCAGCGGGCGCTGCACCCGCCACGGAGGGGTGTCGTTGTCACGTTCTCCCGGCGTCGGCTCGGGTGGGATGGTCAGCGCGGCGGCCACCGGCCGGGCATGGGGAAACGGCGCGGGCAGCACCACATGGCCCAAGAAATTCGCCTTCAGATGATGCGGCCGGAACGTCAGATCGTTTTCCAGCACGACCGGCCGCGTCCCTTTCGGATCGCGCCCCTCGAGCAGAACGAGCTCGATCGCGCGATCATCGAAGAGACGCCGATAGATCGCGGTGATCCCGGCAAGCTCCTGATCGAAGCGGGCTTGGTCCACGGCGGGAAGCGGCAGACGGGAAGCGAAAGTGCACATGCGCGGGGTATCCAGAGAAAATGCCGACGGTGCCCCCCTCTATCCGTTTAGCCGCGAAACATAAAGTCCGCACTCCGGACGGTCAGGAAAAATCCCGGCGCCGGTGCTCTTCCTACGTAATCTGGGCCATACGAGCCTAGGTGTTCAGTCCCGGCATTTGGTGGATC
>NZ_JFZB01000062.1 GCF_000740785.1 Paenirhodobacter enshiensis
CCACCTCAGTTTTACCGCCCAATACGCACGGGCGCGGGTAAGGACAGTTAGGCCGTGCCGTGTTTCGGGGTTTATAAAGGCGGTGCTGGGCGTGGTGTCTGTGAGGTTTATAAAAGGCCCGCATGGCAGACTTTACGGAGAGATACGCGCACGCGGTATCATGGACATATAGACATTTCCGTATTCTCGGATGCCACCGGGCACTCTGGGCAGTGAAGGTTAATCGCCGGTCACATGCGCGCGCATGGGGTGAGGTGATAGCCTTGAGTGCGCTAAAATTGATCCGAATATTGACCAAGTGCTCGGGGCCGTTTCAAAATGTCTCGGCCCCGAAGTTAATTCACCACAAGACATTCCGAGGGGGCTATTGGGGTTGGCACACCCTTGACTGAACGATGAGCTCCGCCGCGCTCGCATCACCTGCAATTGCCCTTGCAGCTAGTTTCCCACAAGCGGAGTCTGGCCGATTGACGTAGGCGTCCGCAGCATTGCCTGCGTCGGCGCTATTCATCATCATACTGGATAAAGCGCTCCGTGCCCGCTGTGCGATGATGTCATTGGCATTTTCTGGGGTGTCATTGAGGACGAGTCTGTAATACGGAATTGTTTTGATTGGGCGAATTGAACAATTGATGAGTTGGATATGGTCGGCGGGGTAAATGCCGCCACCATGGACCGCATACGTTAAGGGGTGTCCCTCGGGGGTTCCTTCATAGTCATGAAGCATATGAATAAGTTCGCCCTTTTTGACGGGATACCCAAGATCGTTACCAATATCGTTAATCACCCGGCCAATGCATTCATCTGAGGCGGTCACTTCGTCCTTTGGCGAAGTCGGAGTGGGTTGAGCCCGTGCCATCGTAGTACCTTCAGAAGGTAAATCCGCGATCCGTTTTTGGTAAACACGATGAAGGCAGGATGCATCGCCGCCGCACTTGGAACGTTGTTTTCTCCATTCCGCTTGGCTCAATTTAAGATCTTTCAAGCTTTCAGGATGCTTCTGGCGGGCGTTTTGATAAGCGGCAGCCATAGTGCGATCAAGGTCGGCTAGGTCTGGGCTCTGACATACAGCGATCTCATCCGGTGCTTTTGCGGATTTACAATCAAAGCTCGGACGTGAAGGGGGAGATGTATTGTGATCGACCGGCGACGGCGCGGAGCTGGATGTGGCGCCTGCGTGGTCCGGAAATTGGATGGCTTCGATTGGGATTGTACCGAAGCAGCCAGAAAACGGCCCTTCGATAACTTCAACAAATGTCGGGGACTGAAACAAGCTAGGGAGCTTGACGATCACGATAGCCGTCTCCGCTGGTACGACACACGCAGCCAAGGGAGCCAAGAGCAATGGGTTCGTCTGGTTTGCGCCTGAATCTATGATTGCCATGCCGCGATCTTCCGATTCGGCGTCTTTCCAGACCACAACCGTGTCAGTACCTAGGTAGGGCTTAATTCTATCTGGTGTCGATTGCGCTTCGGCGTGAGCCGCAACGGCTATCCAAAATACTGACAAGATAAATATGCGCCGCATGGAAGCCTCCTGCTGAATGGCGCAAGCATAGCGACGGCGCAGGGGAGTGGAAGACCATCGTGTCGGGTCTACCGGGAACAATGGCTAGGGGCTTCTATCTAAAGCTCTCAGCGTCGCAACAAGGCGCAACTAAGCACTTTCGGTATGGTGGGTGGTTGGTGGGGTAGGTTCCTAGAGCACCCAAATAACATAGCCTTTTCAAAGGCAAGTGGCGGAGAGACAGGGATTCGAACCCTGGGACCCCGCAAAGGGTCAACGGTTTTCGAGACCGCCCCGTTCGACCGCTCCGGCACCTCTCCGCATCGGTGGTCTTTAGGTGAGGCGGGGTTTAGCCTGCCGCTCGGGGGGGCGCAACCGGTTTTTTCGACTTCGGATAAACAATCTGCACCGTCCTGCGTGCGCCTGCGCAACAGCCGTCTTGCCGCGCCGGTGCAGCAGCGTATCCTGCGGCAAAGACAACCCGCACGGCCGTCGTGCGAAACCCCGCGCAGGAATCCGATGCCCCTCCCCCATCTTCGTTCTCTGCTTCGCCGGATCCGGCGCGGCCTTGCAATCGTTACCCTCGCACCCGTTGCCGTTGCGCTGTGCTGGGGGGGCGCGGCCCATGCCGATGCGGCACGCGTGCTCGATCTGCTGCAGACCGACCGGCTGTTCACGATCTTGCAAGGCGAAGGCGTCTCTTACGGCAACGGTCTGGCACAGGACATGCTCGGTCAGCCGGCCGATGCCTCCTGGGGGGCCATCGTGCGCGCGATCCACGATCCGGCGAAACTCCTGCCCGAATATCGCGAGCGATTCGCCGCCAGCCTGGACCCCGCGCAGTCCGAGGCCATCGAGACCTGGCTCAGCTCTGACCTCGGACGGCGATCGGTCGATCTGGAACTGACCGCGCGCGAGGCGATGCTGGACCCCGAGGTCGAGGACAAGGCGATCGAAGCGGCCGCGCGGGCCTCGGATGCCCATGACCCGGCGCTGGCCGCGGTGCGGCGGGTGATCGCGGCGGGCGACACCATCGACACCGGCGTTGCCAGCGCGATGAACGCCAACCTCGCCTTTTACCGCGCCATGTCCGAAGCCGGCGCCTTCCCGCAAAAGCTGAGCGACGAGGTGATGATCGCCGATGTCGCGGCCGAGGAGGAGGCGTTCCGTCAGGACATCACCTCCTGGACCGAGGGCTGGCTGCTGTTCGCCTACCGGCCGCTGAGCGCGCGGGACATGAAGGATCTGGCGGTCTTCGCCGCCTCTCCGGCGGGGCGCGCGCTCAGCCGGGCACAGACGGTGGCCTTCGATGCGATCTATGCCGAAACATCGGCGGAACTGGGCCAGGCGCTGGCCCGGCGCGTGCGGGCATCGGACCTGTGACCGGTCGCGCCGGATCGCGTCAGGTCAAGTCCGCGTGAGTGGCCCGCGATCAGTCCACCCTGGTCAGACCACCCAAAGCATCTTTGAAAACAAATGGAAATTTCACATCGCCGGCGGCTCACGACCGGCTCGATGACGGCCTTTGCCGCTCTGCAACGGGATTGAAACCGGGGCGGCAGCGCATAAATCTCCGGCTGCAGGCACCAAGCTGCACGGCCCTGCCCCGGCCCGACCCACCTGCATGGGATGCCGGAGCAAAAGACCGCAAGGCCGGTTCCGAAAGGAGAACGAGATGAAGAACATTCTGCTGACTGCCAGCGTGATGACGATGCTCGGCGGCGCTGCCTTTGCTGGCGGCTACAACAAGCCCGTGGTTGAATCCCCCGTCGTGGCCGCTCCGGCGCCCGTGGTGACACAGAACACCGACTGGACCGGGTTCTACGTCGGCGGCGATGTCGGCTATGGCAAGCCGAATGGTGAGCTGAAGACCGACGGTGCCCTTGGCGGCGTGAATGCCGGCTACCTGCATGACAACGGCAGCTACGTTCTGGGCGGCGAACTCGCCTACAACGCGGCGCACATGGATGCGGGCGACGCGGGCAAGGTCAAGAACATGACCGACCTGAAGCTGATCGCCGGTATCCCCACCGGCAAGCTGATGACCTACGGCACGCTGGGTGCGTCCTACGTCAAGGCCGATCTGGGCAATGACAGCCATTCGGACACGGTTCCGCTGGTGGGCGTGGGCGTGAAATATGCCCTCGACGATCACTGGGCCGTCGGCTCCGAACTCGACTATCGCAAGGGCCACGATTTCGACGGCACCGGCGACAGCCTGAACATGACCACGCTTGCCGCAACGGTGAGCTATCGGTTCTGAGACCGCGCGCACCGGCCGGAGAGCGGAGGGTCTTCCCTCAGCCCACCGGCTCCCTTGCCGGTGCGATGCGTGCGCTCATGACAGCCGGGTCCGAAAGGGCCCGGCTGTTTCGCATTCCGGTGTACGCCCGATTGCCCCGGATCAGGGCTGGCGGAAAAACCCGGAGGCTTCGGCAATCGCATACAGGCCGCGCCCGACCTTGGTGATCTTGCCCTGACGCAGCAGCGTCCCGAAGGCACGCAGGCGGTCTTCGGTTTCCGCGGCGCCGCCCTCCGGATCGACTGCGGCCACGTATTTCAACACATCGCCGGGCTTGAAACCGGCCTGCCCGGCGGTCTCGGCCAGATAGGCTGCGGCGGCCTCGATCTGCTCGGCGGCGGTCACGGCGCCGAGGCCGCGGGCATAATCAGCGAACCGGGCCGCCTCGTCCGGGGCAAGCTCCGCGGTTTCCGCCCCCTGCGCCCCTTCGCCGAAGACAGCCTCGTGCAGCATGTCCGACGAAATCCGCCGCGGACGCACCTGCGCCGGCGCATCCATGTCAATACGCTGCCCCAGACCGAGGACCAGCGGCGCCGGGCGCGCCGCGGACGCACGGTCACCGGCCGCATCCGGAGCGGTCAAGGGCGGAGCGGTCAAGGGCGAGGTCAGGGTCAGAGGCGGCAGCCCGGTCACGCCGGCCCCGGGTGCGGAAGCAGGCGCCAGCGGGGGAACGGACGACGGCGGTGCGTCCGAGGCGGCCAGACGGCTTGCCAGCGCGGCGAGGCGGGCGCGTGCGGCCTCTTCCTCGCCCGCCAGCGACATCTCATCGTGCGGGGCCGGGGTATCATAGGCCTCGACCTGCGACAGGAATTCGGCATCGGCCACCAGCGCAGCGGCTTCGGCCTGATCATCCTCCTCTGAGTCGGCGGAGACCGGGGCAGCGGAGGTCGGCGGCTCGGATGAAACCGGATCGTCCAACGCCGGATCCGGCACCGCGCTGCCGGCCTCTTCGGACCGGAATTCGGCGACAGGGCCGGACATGAGCTGCTCAGGCTCAGGCTCAGGCTCAGGCTCAGGCTCAGGCTCAGAATCTGCCTCGGGCATGACCTCTGCCACAACCGGATCTTCAGCGACCGGATCTTCAACGGCAGGTGCCTCAGAGGCGGAAGCCACAGCCTCGCGGATATGGCGCAGGGTTTCGGCGAGGGATCCCGGATCCCCGTCCGAGGTGGGGCCGGTGCCGGCTCCGGTCTCGGGCGTGGCATCGTCCGGGGCAGGCAGATCGGGTCCGGCCAGCACAGACAGCACATGCGCGGCAATCGCGGCAGAATCGGCTTGCGCAGGATCGGCCGGAGACCCGGCCGCCGGTTCCGGCACGGCCGGCGCGTCCCGGCCCGCCCCCAGATAGATGTTCGTTCCCTCATCCCAGAATTCGACGGGGCCATTCGCCACCGCCTCGACCCGGCCAAGCAGGGAATCAGTATCGGCCTGCGTCCAGTGCGCGGCGAACGCCTCGCCGGCCTCGGCGCGGGCGCGCAACAGCCCCGAAATCGCCGCCAGAACCGCGAACGGATCGGAAAACCCTTCCAGCGTGCATGAAACCGTTCCGTAGGTGAGAGTCAGCGGAGTGCCTGAAGACGTGACCATGAGTGCCGGCTTTCGTGAAACGGTGTCGCAGAACGGACCGTGGGCCCGGTCTCATTAATGACCTGTAAATCGGCATTTCCAAGGTGTTTCCCGGTTAACAGTTGCCGTGCCGGCCAGAATCGGCATCTATCGCGGCATGACGGACACGTTTTTCACATGCGATGCGGGGGTCGTTCTGATCGGCGGCGGGGTCGTCGACCCGGCCGATCTGGCGATTGCACGCGCTTTGGCACCGGCGCTGGTGGCGGCGGATGGCGGCGGAGACCGGGCGCTCGCGCTCGGGGCCGTGCCAGAGCGGGTGATCGGCGATCTCGACAGCCTGAGCGAGACGGCACGTGCCCGCCTTGGTGCGCGCGTGATCCGCGTGGCCGAGCAGGAAAGCACCGATTTCGGCAAATGCCTGAGCCATGTCGCGGCTCCGTTCTACATCTGCCTCGGATTCGCGGGGCTGAGGCTCGATCATACCCTTGCAGCGCTGAGCGAGCTTGCCCGCCGTCCGCGACAGCCAGCGTTCCTGATCGCCGAGGACGAGGTGGTGTTCCGCCTGCCAGATGCCCTCGATCTGAACCTGCCGGTGGGGGAACGCGTCTCGCTGTTTCCGTTCGGGCCGGTGCGGGCGCGCTCCACGGGGCTGCGCTGGCCGCTCGACGGGATCGACTTCGCGCCCGCGGGGCGGGTCGGCACGTCGAACGAGGTCTCCGGTCCCACGGTCTCGATCCATGTCGAGACGGGCGACGCTCTGTTGCTGCTGCCGAAGCGCTACCTGCCGCTCGCCTTGCGCGCCGTCACCCGCTCGCGGTGAATGAGGTAAAGCCCCGAGGCCACGATGATCGCGATGCCGAGCCAGCTGAGCGGATCGGGAAAGTCGCTGAACACCAGATAGCTGAAGAAAGTCGACGAGAGCATCTCGAAGTAATGCAGCGGCGCCAGCGTCGAGGCCGGCGCATAGCCGAGCGCATAGGTCATCGCCATGTGGCTGACCGTGGCGAAGAACCCCACACCGAACAGCCACAGCCAGAAGATACCGTGGGGCCAGGAGAACCCGAGCTGGTCGATCCCCGAGGCCTCGCCGAAGGCCAGCACCGGCAGGCACACCAGCGTTCCGGTCAGCGCGGTGTGCAGTTGCATCGTCACCGGGTGCACTTCGCTCGAGAGCTGGCGGGTGATCAGGATATACAGCGCGAAGCCGAACGCCGTGCCGAGCGGCAGCAGCGCCACTGCCCCGAACACCGAGAACGACGGCTGAATGACGAACAGCGCGCCGATGAAACCGACGACCGCCGCCCCCAGACGGCGTGGCCCGACCGTCTCGTTCAACAGGAAATGGCCGATCAGCAGGATGATGAACGGCTCGACGAAGGCGATGGCCAGCGCGTCGGCGATCGGCATGGTGCGGATCGCGGCGACGAAGCAGAAGGTCGACAGTGCCGAGACCGCGCCGCGCAGGAACGTCAGCCCCCAGGCCCGGCGCGACATCGCCATCGGCAGCCGCATCGCCAGCACCACGGGCAGCATCAGCAGCCCCTGCCAGATATAGCGCCACAGCGTGACCGTGCCGGAAGACACCTGTTGCGCCGCCAGCTTCGACGAGACGTCGATCAGCGGTGCCACGAGGCAGAAAAACAGCATCAGTCCGATGCCGAGGGCGATGCTGTCCTTGCGTTCCATCATCGCCCTCTAACGCTGCTGGCAGGTGCCGTCCAGAGGCGCCGTTCAGCCCATCCGCTCCGAGGCGTAGGAGCCCGGCGAGGCGGCGAAGACCACGGTCTTGTTGCCGTTGATGAAGGCACGATGATGGATATGGGCGTGAATCGCGCGGGCGAGGACCTGCGCCTCGACATCGCGGCCGAGCGAGACGTAATCCTCGGGCGATTGCGCGTGCGTCACGCGCACGGTGTCCTGCTCGATGATCGGGCCCTCGTCGAGGTCGGCGGTGACGTAATGCGCCGTCGCCCCGATCAGCTTCACGCCGCGCTCATAGGCCTGCTTGTAGGGGTTCGCGCCCTTGAACGAGGGCAGGAACGAGTGGTGGATGTTGATGATCCGCCCCGACATCTCCCGGCACATCTGGTCGGAGAGGATCTGCATGTAGCGCGCCAGAACGATCAGCTCCGCCCCGGTCTCGTGCACCACCGCCATCAGCCGGGCCTCGGCCTCGGGCTTGTTTTCCTTGGTCACCTTGATGTGGTGGAACGGGATATCATGGTTCACCACCACCTTCTGATAGGTCAGGTGGTTCGAGATCACCCCCACGATGTCAATGGGCAGCGCGCCGATACGCCAGCGATACAGCAGATCGTTCAGGCAGTGGCCGAAGTTCGACACCATCAGCAGAACCTTCATCCGCTCGCCGCAACCGTGGATCGCCCAGTCCATGTCCAGCCGTTCCGCGACCGGTGCGAAGCCCGCGCGCAGCGCCTCGATTCCGGTGCCGGTCTGGCTGTCGAAACTGACGCGCATGAAGAACCGGCCGGTCATCGTGTCGTCGTATTGCGAGCTGTCGGTGATATTGCAGCCGGTCTCGGCGAGATAGGTCGAGATCGCCGCGACGATGCCACGCGTCGTCGGGCAGGTCACGGTCAGCACATGCGAGGTCGTCATCTTCGGTCCTTTCGGGGCGGGCACGGGGTGCGCTCGCCAAAGTTCGGGCGCCCTGGGGTGCCCCGGTCCCGGACCCCGATGGGGGGCGGTTCGGGGCGATGGCATCGGGCGACGATGCGGGTCCGGGCATTGGCGGCGAAAACTACGCGGCCGGCGAGGCGGGTGGCGACCCCTCCCCGCCCGAAACCGACATGGAGCGCCGGCAGGGGCACCGATGGGGGCGCCGGCCGTGGGACCGGGCCGTAAACAGTGCCCGGGCCGGTCCCGCACGCGCCGGCCGCGGCACCGGGCGGTCAGATCTGCTTTTCGGGGATATGGACGATCAGCCCGTCGATCTCGGGGGTGACCTTGATCTGGCAGGTCAGACGCGAGCGCTGCGGATCGGGTTCCCAGGCGAAATCCAGCATGTCTTCCTCCATCGCCTCGCGCGGCGGCAGACGATCAGCCCATGCGGCGTCCACATAGACATGGCAGGTGGCGCAGGCGCAGGCGCCGCCGCAATCGGCCTCGATGCCGGGAACGCCGTTGTCGCGCGCCCCCTCCATCACCGTCGAGCCGGGCTGGGCGTCGACATCGTATCTGGTGCCATCGGGTTCGACATAGGTGATCTTGACCATCTGGGGCCTCCGTTCGCGGGCGGTGTATCGGCTCCCGGTTTATGCAACTCGGCCCGGGCGGGCAAGCCTGCGGCTTTGCGCGCGCGCGGGCGATGGGCTTCCGTTGAAGCCTTCGGGGGATTGCGCATAGCGCCTGCGGCTTTGCGCGCACGCGGGCGATGGGCTAGGCTGGGACATTCTGTCCGGGCAAGGGCGCCCTGCCCCGCCCGGGCCTGTCTGAGGTCGTCATGCTCCGTTTCTTCCCGCTTCGTTCCGCCAGGCGCATGTCGTTTGTGCTGTCTTCGCTGATCGCGCTTGCCGGCTGCGCCGGATCGACGGGGCTGACAGACCCTTCGCTGAAGGACGAGCTGTTACCCGCCGCGCCGGCCGCCGCCACCGGTCAGTGCGTGGCACAGATCTGGGACGGCCGGGATGGCGTGGTGCGAGCGAAATGGCTGCGTATCGTCTGCCCCGAGGCCCGCACGCCCGCCTTCGATCTGGATCTGCGCCGGGCGCTGGCCGCGCGCGGTCATGGCGAAGACCTGCCGGCGGCCATCGCGGACTACCAGAGTGCACACGGCCTGCCCTCGGACCTGCTGGCTTACCGCACAGCTCAGCAGCTCGGGCTGGTTCCGTGGATTGACGAGGGCATCTAGGCTCAGGCCCCATTGATCTTATGCGGTTGAGGTGATTCAGGCTCCGCAAGGAGACCTGAACGATGGGCTACCTTTACTGGCTTTCCGACGCTCAAATGGAGTGCCTCAAGCCGTTCTTTCCGAAGAATATCCGAAGATCAGAAAACAGTCCGGGGGACTGTTTTCCTGAGGATGGGCAGGCCTCGCGTCGATGAGCGTCGCATCCTGAGCGGAATAATATTTATCAATCGCAATGGGTTGCGCTGGTGTGGCGCGCCGAAGGAACAGGGCCCGGCCAGGACCCTCTTCAACCGATGGAAGCGCTGGCGCGACAATGGCGTCTTCGCAGGGATCATGGTGAGCCTGGCCACTGAGCGTGCCGAACGCAAGACGATCATGATCGACGCGACCTGTCTCAGGGCACACCGCACGGCGTCGGGCCTGCGGGTCAAAAATGGGGGGCGTGAACGACATATCGGGCGAACCAAAGGTGGCATGAACACCAGGTTGCACGCCGTCGCCGATGCGAAGGGGCGGCCGATCGGGTTCTTCATGTCGGCCGGCCAGGTCAGCGATTACACCGGCGCAGCGGCTGTGCCGGGCAGTCTGCCGAAGGCGGGATGGCTGCTGGCCTGCGGAGGCTATGGCGCCGATTGGTTCTGAGAGGTTCGAAAGACAAGGGGATAAGGTCGTTCGGGGCCGATTCGATCCGCTGGATCAAATCCTGTTGCCCCTCACCCCAGGTCGGAAGTCCCGCGAGAAGGCGGTGAAATACGACAAACGGCGCAACCGCATCGAGATCATGTTCGGCAGGCTCAAGGACTGGCCAATCGTCGGGAAAACAGCCTACTGGACTGTTTTCTGATCCTCCTCATACGTCGCAACCCGATACGACCGGTGCCCGGAAACATTCTTCTCCGCGATCATACTCGCCGCAGCAGCATACAGGGGCCTTGTCCGAAGCCCCCACCAGACCGAATATCCCTTGTGCGGACGCATAATTTACGAGCACCAAATGGCGATTCTG
>NZ_JFZB01000063.1 GCF_000740785.1 Paenirhodobacter enshiensis
TCGCCGCAGCAGCATACAGGGGCCTTGTCCGAAGCCCCCACCAGACCGAATATCCCTTGTGCGGACGCATAATTTACGAGCACCAAATGGCGATTCTGGACTGGCCGGGGAAATCAGCCCCCGAGGGCGGAAGCGAGCACCCGGCCATCTACCACATGATCGATGTGGGCGCAGTCGCTGAGCGCCTTCTCGCGCCGCTTGACCTGCCGGCAGAGCGCAAGGCCTTTTACATATTGGCGGCTGCACTGCATGACCTCGGAAAGATCAATGCCAGTTTCCGGGACATGCTGCGCAAAGGGAAACCACAGGCGGCAGGGCGGCACTGGGAGGTGACCGAAGCGTGGCTTCGGGAGTTCGACGGTGACCTGATCGGGATTGCGGACAACAGACGCATCCGGTTCGACCTGTTCGCATCAATCGCCGGGCACCATGGGCGCCCTCCGGTCCAGGAGAGCTTCGACAGGATGCTCGCCGCGGCCGGGCAAGAGGCGCGTTCGGATGCGCAAGCCGCCCTGCACGAGCTGAAATCCTTTTGGCCAGACGCACGGCTGGACTTGCCCAGGCAAGCAATCGCGGGACTGACCTGGTGGCTTCCGGGGTTCATCGCGGTCGCGGACTGGCTCGGCTCGACGCAACGTTTCTTTCCGCCGGTCGCCGCCGGCCTTGCGCCGGCAGACTATCTGCCACTCGCACGAGAACGAGCCGCACAAGCGATACCACTCGCCGGGCTGGACGTGCCCGAGCTGTCGCAAGACCCGATCATCCCGCCGGACTGGACGCTGCGCCCCATGCAGAAAGCCGCACAGGACATCATGCTGCCCGATGGGCCGGTGCTGGCCCTGATCGAGGACGAAACCGGCTCAGGCAAGACCGAGGCGGCACTGATCCTCGCGCAACGGATGATGCAGGCTGGCAAAGGGCGAGGTCTGTTCTTCGCCCTGCCGACGATGGCCACCGCCAACGCGATGTTCGATCGTGCGGCCAACCTGGTCGGGCGTCTTTACACAACGCCGCCCAGCCTCGCGCTCGCTCACGGCAGGGCCGCGCTGTCGCAGCGCTTCCGCGAGCTCATTCGCAGCACACCCGATGCCAGACAGCCCTCTTGCGCAGAATGGCTCGCCGATGACCGCCGCTGCGCGCTTCTGGCGACGATCGGCATCGGCACGATCGACCAGGCGCTTCTTTCCGGGCTTCCGGTGCTGCACGCCATGTTGCGCCACTACGCGATCAGCCAGAAGATCCTGATCGTGGATGAAGTCCACGAGATGGGCGATCCCTACATGGCCGAGGAGCTGTGCCAGCTGCTTCAGCTCCATCGCCGGATGGGAGGGTCGGCCATCCTGATGACGGCCACGATGCCGGTGGAGCTGCGTGCGAAGCTGTGCCGGGCCTTCGGCTGCGAAGCGCCGGAAAGCCTCGCTTATCCGGCCCTGAGCATCGCCGGGCATTCGCAGATCACCGACCTGACCTCGGTCAACACCCGAGGGCCGATCAAGGTAACACGGCTGCCGACCGCGGATGCGGCTCTCGGTCTGCTGCAAGACGCGGTCAATCATGGCGCCGCCGCGCTTTGGGTCCGCAACGCGGTCGACGATGCCATTGCAGCCGTCAACGAACTTCGCGCTCGCGGCATAGATGCGGATCTTCTGCATGCCCGTTTCGCGCTGTGCGACCGCTTGCGTCATGAGACGAAGGCCCTCGCGACCTTCGGGAAGATGCGAGATCCCCGCCCCGGCCGCGTTCTGGTGGCGACGCAGGTCGTCGAGAGCTCGCTCGATCTGGATTTCGACGTGATGGTCTCGGATCTCGCGCCGATCCCGGCACTGGTGCAGCGGGCAGGCCGCCTGTGGCGGCACATGGACTTGCGCCCGCAGACCGAACGCCCCTGCCCCGCAGCGGTGCTGCACGTCCTTTCACCCGATCCCGATCGGGTCGAAGATCACATGTGGCTGCGCAATGTGCTCGACCGTGGCGCCTTCACCTATCCGCTCGATCTGCAATGGCGATCGGCGCAGGCCCTGTTCACCGCGGGCCGGATCGACGCGCCGGATGGTCTGCGCGCGCTCATCGAAGACGGCCTCTCGGGCGGAACGCTCCCCGATCCCCTGATGCAGGCCGAACAGGATCGTCTGGGCCAGAGCTTCGCGCAGGGAGATCTGGCCCGGCAGAACCTGATCGCGCTCAATGCGCCCTATCGCATGATCAAGGGCTTTTCCGAAGACGCGGATTTCCCGACGCGCCTCGGACGCGAACAGCGGACCCTTGTCCTCGCACGACGGGTCGAGGGGAAGATCCTGCCCCTCGATGCCGATCATTGGTGCGCCGAAAGCCGCCAACGCTCCGAGGTCAGCGCGGCAGCCTACAAGGTCGACAGACTTGCGCTACCGGACCAGTCCGTTCCCGAAATAGTGGCACTGAAGCAGGACTGGCCGGAGTGGCAGCGAAGCCGCATCTTCCTGTGCCCCGTCGGGCCGGAGGGCATGATCTGCGAAGGGTTGTCTTACGATCCACAGCTCGGGCTGCGATTTCAATCCTGAGGCGAGTGCACCAAAATAATGCGGCCCGCACCCGCCATTGCCGTTGACATCTCTTGTTCGCGGAAATGATAGTTGCGGGTGAAAACGCGATTTATCTCTTTTTTGCATATATTTATGGCTTCAAATGCCCCTGAACCTGATCTCGGATGCGTGGATCCCCGTTCGCATGAAGGACGGAACCCGTCGCATCATTTCACCGCATCAGATCGTCGATCCTGACATCGCCGCCCCTGACTGGCCGCGAGCCGATCTGAACCTCGCCTGTTACGAGCTGCTGATCGGCCTGGTCTTCATGGCCGCACCGCCCGAGGACATTGATGTCTGGGAAGGCGGCGCGCTGACCTCGGACGAGCTGAAGGCTCGCCTGTCAGCCTATGCCGGCGCCTTTGATCTTCTGGGCGACGGTCCGCGCTTCCTGCAGGATCCGGAACCCCTGAACGGCGAACCGTCTGGCCCTGACCTGTTGTTCATCGATTCCGCCGGCGGCAACACCGCGAAAAACAACGCCGATCTGATCGTGCATCGCGACCGGTATGAAACGCTCGGTCTTCCCCTGGCGGCGATGGCCCTTTACGCCTTTCAGCAGTTCGCGCCTTCGGGTGGCGCGGGCAATCGCACCTCGATGCGCGGCGGCGGCCCGCTGGTGACGCTGGCGGATCCGGGAACCGGTCTGTGGGATCTGGTATGGTCCAATGTTCCCTTCGGCACTCCCGCATCGCCCGACGATCTTCCGTGGATGCGCCCCACCCGCACCTCGGAGAAGGGACAGACCGTCGGGCCGGGGCAATCCCATCCGATCGAAGCCTTTTTCGGAGTGCCGCGGCGACTGCGCCTGATCGGGGAAGAGGTCGTGACCGGCGTCGTCCAGCGTCCCTACGGCACGAATTACGCCCTGTGGCAGCACCCGCTATCGCCCTATTACCGCATGAAGGCCGGTGCCGAGCTGCTGCCCCGGCACCCTGCGTCCGGCCGCCTCCCCTATCGAAACTGGATCGGCATTCTTCTGAGCGATCCCGACAAGAGCAAAGACGGGCTGCGCCTGAGGGCGACCGCGATCGACGAATTCTTCAATCGTCACCAGCGTCAGGCCAAGCGGATGATCGCCGCGGGATGGGCCATGGACAACATGAAGCCCAGGGATTTCCTGTGGGCGGAACTGCCGCTTTTGTCCTTCGACACCCAAGCCCAGCAACAGGCCGAGACACTGATCGGGGCGGCGGGCGAGGTTGCCTTCGGTCTGCGCCGGGCGCTGGCAATCCTGATAGCCGAAGGGACATCGCGCGACGTGCAGATCGAACAGTTCTGGATGGCAACCGAGGCCGATTTCACCTCGGCCCTGATGCAGCTGGCGAAACCCGGCTTCGACGCGGCCAAGATCTCGGCTGGCTTTCTGTCGGCACTCGGCCGGCAGGCGCTGGCGCAGTTCGATGCGCTGGCCCTGCCGGGCCTGTCCGAGGCCCGGATCGAACACGCGGGCAAGATCGTCGCGGAGCGTCGCATGCTGGCGGCGCTGGTGCATGGACGCAACAAGGCGGGACAGAAGCTCTGGGGCTCTCTCGGCCTTGAGCCTCCTGCACGCAGCACCCCGGCGAAACAGGAGGAACAGGCATGACCAAGGATCAGGAAACCAAACGGCCCGGCCAGATCATCCTCGCCTGGTGGGCGCACGAACTGGGCGAGCGGACGACAGGTTCGCAGAAAGCGCTTTCCGCACAGCTGCGGCGCGCCGATGACGTCAGCGTCCTGTGCCACAAGCCGGTGCACGAGCTGGCACACGCACTGAACATCCGGGACGGCGCGAAGATCGCCCGGCTCGCGCGCGTTCTGGCCCATGTGCGGAGCAACACCGGAGCAAACCTGCCGCGCAAGCTCGGTGCCGGGGATCCCCCTGTCCTGTCCGCGCTTCGCTTCGAGCGCCTGATCCATTCCGAAGGGGCGGATCTCGAAACCGCGATCCGCCGTGCCCTTCCGATGGTCGGTTATGCGGCCAATGTCGCCCATCTGGGCGAGGCCCTTCTGTTCTGGACCGACAAGACCCGCACCAAGTGGTGCTTCGATTATTACGGGACCGATGCACCCGAAGATTCCACCGCCGAGGATGTTTCAGCATGACGACTTTCGTTCAATTCCACCTGCTTACCACCTACCCCCTGTCCAACCCGAACCGTGACGATCAGGGCCGGCCGAAGCAGGCACTGATCGGCGGCAGCCCGCGGCTGCGGATTTCGTCGCAATCGCTGAAGCGCGCGATCCGGGAAAGCAGCTATTTCGCGCAAGATCTCGCCGGCAACATCGGCACCCGCACCCGCCGCCTCGCGACCGAGCTGAAGGCCGAGTTGATGGATCAGGGCGTCATGGAAGATCAGGCCGGCAAGATCGCAAGCGAAATCGGCGCCGTCTTCTCGAAGCTGGAGAAGGACAGCACGAACGCGACGACGCTTGCCTTCATCTCGCCCGATGAATGGGCTCTGGCCCGAAACCTCGCGGCGAAGGCATTGGCCGGAGAGCCCTTCCCGAAGGAGAAAGAGCTCAAGGCCGCCCTGCTGCGTCGGGCGGACGGAGCTGTCGACATCGCGATGTTCGGGCGTATGCTCGCGGACAGCCCGGATTACAACCGCGAGGCCGCGGTTCAGGTCGCCCACGCTTTCACCACCCACCGCGCGCAGGTGCAGGACGACTGGTTCTCGGCTGTCGATGACCTGAAGACCCGCGAGGAAGATGCCGGCGCCGGCCACATCGGCGAACAGGGCTTCGGCGGCGGCGTCTATTACCTTTACGCCTGCGTGAACGTCGATCTGCTGATCGAGAACCTCGGTGGCGATCGGGATCTCGCGGCGAAGGGGATGGAATCTCTTGCCCGCGCCCTGGCGACGGCAACGCCCAAGGGCAAGCAGAACAGCTTCGCCCACCACCCGCGGGCGGGATTCATCCGTGTCGAACGCGGCAGCGCCCAACCCCGCGATCTGTCGGGCGCCTTCCACAAGGCCGTCGCCGCGGACGAGCGCGCCAGCGTCGAAGCCCTGACCGACATGGCCGCGAAGATAGATCGCGCCTATGGCACGAGCTGTGACGCGATGGCGGTCATGGATGTCGCCGAGGGACTGGGCAGCCTCGACGAGGTCGTGGATTTTGCCGCGACCGCAGTCAAGGACGCGCCGGCACATGCGTGACTTCCTGATTTTCCAGCTGATCGCCTCGCTCGGAGCGATGGGCGAGTTCGGCGGGCACGAGCGGCGCGGCACGCTCGGCCTGCCCGGACGATCGGCGGTGATCGGCACTCTGGGCGCGGCCCTCGGACGACGGCGCGATCAGGACTTCGAAGATCTGGAGGCGCTGAAGATCGCCGTGGCGAGCTTTGGCCGCACGGCCCCGCTGCGCGATTACCACACGGTGCAGACCGTGCCGTCAGCCGCGGTCAAGAAACCGCAATCCCGCCCCCAGGCCTTGCGCGATGCGGCCGCTCAGGACCGGCTGAACACGGTTCTGACCAGCCGCGACTATCGGACCGACTGCGTCTTCGGCGTCGCCGTTTCCGGCGGTGATCTGGCCGCGCTGGCACGGGCGCTGAAAGCTCCCGTGTTCTCGACGTTCATGGGCAGGAAGTCCTGCCCCCTCTCGGCCCCGTTCGATCCGCAGATCGTGGCCGCCGAGACCCCGGCCGAAGCGCTGTCGCATCTGCGCCTGCCGCCATGGATCGGTGCCCGGCAGATGATCGAGATCGTGGCCGAGGAAGGCACGGATCTGACCGCCCCCGCCCGGCTGGAGGTGCGCCATGACCGCGCCCTCGATCGCGCATTGTGGCACTATGGTCCGGGGCGCTACGGCGTAGCGCATCCCGACATCAGGGCCGAGGCCGTGACCGTTCCGAACGAGGCCGCCCGATGATGTATCTCTCACGGCTGCGCCTGTCGCGCGATCCTCAGGTTCAGGCTCTCAACGCTCTGCTCGACCCCGCACCGGGCGGGGAACGCGAAGACGCTCATCACCGGCTGATCTGGTCGCTCTTCGCGGGCGATCCGACTGCGCAGCGCGACTTTCTGTGGCGGGCGGAGGGGGAAGGCAGCTTTCTGGTGCAATCGCAGCGCCCGCCCGCCCAAAGCCCGTTCTTCGAGCCGCCGGAAACCCGCGATCTCGCGCCAGATCTGCGCTCCGGAGACCGGCTGTCCTTTCTGTTGCGTGCCAATGCCACCCGAGACCTGCACCGGGGCGACGACAAGAAGAAGCGTCAACGTGTCGATGTGGTGATGAACCTGCTGCATTCCGTTCCGAAAGCGGAACGCAATGCCAAGCGGCTCGATCTCGCCGGACAAGCCGCACTGGAGTGGATGACGGCACAGGGAATGCGCGCAGGCTTCACCCCCGAGCGCGTCGAGGTTCAGGACTACCAGACCGTCACCTTGCCCGGTTATCGCGGCAAGCGCATCGGCGAGCCGCGCTTCGGCATCCTCGATCTGACCGGCACCATCGCCGTGACGGATCCGGACGCCTTTCTCGCCAAACTGGGCCAGGGCTTCGGCCGGGCCAAGGCCTTCGGCTGCGGCCTGATGCTGATCCGGCGAGGCTGAACATGGCGGGGACGGATGCGCACCTTCCGGGTCTGCCCCCGCCGCCCCCCCATCCCCCTCAAGGACCGTTCGCAGCTGGTGTTCGTCGAGCGCGCTCAACTCGACGTCCGGGACGGCGCGTTCTGCGCGGTCAACGCTGACGGGACGGTAACACAGATACCGATCGGCGGCCTCGCAGGGTTGATGCTGGAACCCGGCGCACGGATCAGCCATGCCGCGGTGGCACTGGCAGCGCAGACCGGCACGCTGATCACATGGGTGGGCGAAGGAGGCGTGCGCCTCTACTCCGCCGGACAGCCGGGAGGCGCGCGCTCCGACAAGCTGCTCTGGCAGGCGAGCCTGGCGCTCGACGATGCCGCAAGGCTGCGCATCGTGCGTCACATGTTTGCCCTTCGCTTTGGCGAGGCCGCGCCCGAGCGGCGATCGATCGACCAACTGCGCGGCATCGAGGGCGTGCGTGTGCGTGAAAGCTATGCCCTGCTCGCCCGAAAATATGGGGTAAACTGGAAACGTCGCAAATACGATCCGAAGGATTGGGACGCCGGAGATACGCCGAACCGTTGCCTCTCGGCGGCAACAGCCTGTCTGCACGGGTTGACCGAGGCCGCAGTTCTGGCGGCCGGATATGCCCCGGCGATCGGATTTCTGCACACGGGGAAACCGCTCAGCTTCGTCTATGACATTGCCGATCTGTGGAAGGTGCAGACCGTGGTTCCCGAAGCCTTCCGCATCGCGGGGCTGGCTG
>NZ_JFZB01000064.1 GCF_000740785.1 Paenirhodobacter enshiensis
AAAACTGTCCGGAAAATGGGGACCACCTCAGGGTTGTCTGGGCCCTTCAGACCCTCTTCAGTTCCGAGCTTGGTGAGCACCTCGTCTTCAAGGGCGGAACATCCCTTTCCAAAGCCTATGGGGTGATCCAGCGCTTTTCTGAAGATGTTGATCTGACCTATGACATTCGGGCAATCGCGCCTGATCTGGTGGGCGAACGCGCCGAAGCCCTGCCAACCACACGA
The DNA here is from genome assembly GCF_000740785.1 of Paenirhodobacter enshiensis. Lineage (GTDB taxonomy): Bacteria > Pseudomonadota > Alphaproteobacteria > Rhodobacterales > Rhodobacteraceae > Rhodobacter > Rhodobacter enshiensis. The sequence continues at coordinate 225 of NZ_JFZB01000064.1, forward strand.
AGTGAGGAAAAGCGCTGGTCGAAAGCTGTCCGGGGTCGCTTGCCGAAATGGGTCGTCGAAACGACGCAGCCCATGATCCAGGACGCCATTGCCGCGCAAGGGCTCCCCGCCTCGACACGGGCAGATGGCGACAAGCTTTTCATCGATTACGAGGCCGCCTCTTCTGGCTCCGGCTATGTCGCCCCGAGCGTCATGCTGGAATTCGGCGCGAGATCGACGGGCGAACCGGCGAGCCCGCGTGACGTCGCCTGCGACGCGAACGGGCTGATCGAGGGCGTGACCTTTCCGACCGCGACACCGCGCGTGATGCATGCCGAACGAACCTTTTGGGAGAAGGCCACGGCGATCCATCTCTTCTGCGTTCAGGGGCGGCCCGGGAACGAAATTGGCCGCAGTGATCGTGACGACCGTCCGCCGGAGGCGACATGCGCCGGGCCGATTTCCATACCCCGGTAATTCGGCACGACTGAAGACCGGTCTCGCTGCGAGAGGAACACGCAGCAGAAAAACTCCTCGTTGAACGCTGATCTGGATCAGCATGGAAGCGACCGACCTCGGCGATACTCTCAAATTGCACCGATGCGGACCTGCGTGGCCCTCGGAGTCCTGGCCCGCGACGCATGCGGTCTTCGCCTCATCGAGGCGAGAGAATTTTCCACTTACACAAAACACTTAGGAGAACACCATGGCGAAGGGTAGAAACCGTCGCGGCAGGGAAGACAAGAAACCGAAGCAGAAGAAGGTCGCCCCGGCTCCGGCGCCGTCCTTCAGCAAGGGCCTGACGATCGACACAAAGTCGAAGGAGAAAAAATCCTGACCAGGGTCATCTTGTGCGATCGCCAGAACCGAGGCACGAAATGGGCATCCCCGGCGGCAAGCAGACAGAATTGCCCCCTTGCCGGCAGCAGCCCGGAATGAGGGCCCGGGCGCTGACGCGACTCCACCTTCGCCGTCCCCGCACCTCGCCTTGGAAGAGCATCGCACCGGTGCGCGCGGAGCTTTTCGGTATCGAAAGGCTTGAGCAACATGCGACCAGCCTGGCCGAGGTGCAACGTATCTGCGCGTCTGCACCGCGTGTCGCATCACTGCGCCAGCGACTGGATGACAATGCAACTGCTCTGCGGGCCACCCGCAAGGCCTGTCTCTCAGAGTTGGCGTCAGGGAGAGCTATTGTCCCCGCAGCCCAATGGCTGGTCGACAATTTCCACAGGGTCGAGGCGCAGGTGCGTGATTGCCGTGCGGATCTGCCGCCCAGCTACTACAAGCGTCTGCCGAAACTTGCCCAGGGTCCGTTTCACGGCTATCCGCGTGTGTTCGAACTGATCTGGGCCTATGTCGCCCATACGGACAGCCATCTCGATGGCCCCGCACTGTCGCGCTTTCTGCGGGCCTATCAGCAGGTACAGCCCCTGACCATCGGAGAGCTTTGGGCGGTTCCGATAACGCTTCGCCTCGTCCTTCTGGAAAATCTGCGGCGGCTGGCCGACCAGATCACCTTCGGCCACAGGATGCGCCTTTCGGCGGATGCCCTTGCGGATTGGCCCCTGGGGGCCAGCCAGACCGGGATCTGGATGCGGGACGATACTGGCGCGTCCGGCCTCCTTTCCGAGATCTTTGCCGCGCAGCTGGCGAAACGGTTACGTGACTGCGACCCTGTCACGACCCCGGCCATCGGCTGGCTGGAGAATCGGCTGCTCAAGCAGGGATCAAATGTCGATCTGGCAGTCCGGCACGCACAGGAGCGTCAGGGCGCCTCGAACGTCACCGTTCGAAACGTCATCACCAGCCTGCGCACGATCGCAGAGACGGACTGGCCAGAGCTCTTTGAAAGCGTCAGCCTGGTCGATATGACGCTGCGGCAGCATCCCGGATTTTCCGCGATGGATTTCGTCAGCCGCAACCTGTACCGCGACGCCCTCGAGGATCTCGCCCGTCACAGTGACCACAGCGAACTGGAGCTGGCCGAGCGCGTTCTGGCGACGGCGATGGCTGTGCCTAAAGCGGACGGCGACCGGATTTCCGATGCGGAAATATTGCGCAGAAGCGATCCGGGCTGGCATCTCCTCGCCGAGGGCCGAAAGGTGTTCGAACGCCAGATCGGCTATCGAAACAGGGGATGGCGTCGGTTCCGATTGCGGCCCGCTCTCCCGGGATACCTGGGCAGCATTCTTTGTGTGACCCTCGGGCTGCTCGCGCTGAGCGCATGGAGCCTGATGACCCTTTCCGGCCCGTCCGCGTCCTGGACGGGGCTTGCGCTCTGGCTTCTCGCAGCGGTCATCCCAGCCAGTGCGGTCGCGCAACTCCTCGTCGATCGCATGGTGGCCTGGTCGGTGCCTGCCACGGTTCTGCCAGGGCTGGCGCTTGAAAGCGGCGTGCCGTCTTCGCTGCGCACGCTGGTGGTCGTGCCGACACTTCTGACGACTGCCGCCGAGCTGACCGAACAGCTCGAAGGGCTGGAGGTTCATTATCTGTCCGGTGCCCAGGGCGACGTGACCTTTGCCATCCTGACCGATGGGCTGGACGCCCCCGGGCAGCACATGCCGGAAGATGCGCCGCTCATTGCATTGATCGGTCTCGAGGTGGCCCGACTGAACCAGCTCCACGGCGCTGGTCCTGCCGGTGCGCGCTTTCTGCACCTGCATCGCGATCGCCGTTTCAACGCCACCGAACGGATCTGGATGGGATGGGAACGCAAACGCGGCAAGCTGCACGAGCTCAATCGCCTGTTGCGCGGCGCCACCGATACCGACTACCGCACGACAGACGGCCATGCGCCAGCCGTGCCCGCCGGGGTGCGCTACGTCCTGACGCTTGATTCTGACACCCGGCTGCCACGCGACGCGGCCTTGCGGCTGATCGGCAAGATGGCGCATCCGCTGAACCGGCCGATCCTGGACACGGACCTGCGCCGGGTCAGCGCGGGTCACGCCATTCTTCAGCCGAGGATCACCCCCGCCCTGCCCGCGGAACGGCGCGGCACCGCCTTTCAACGCGCGACCTCGGGCGCGGGCGGAATGGATCCCTATGCCGCAGCCGCGTCGGACATCTATCAGGATCTCTTCGGCGAGGGGTCCTTCACCGGCAAGGGCATCTACGATGTCGATGTCTTCGAGGCGGCGATGGCCGGGCGCGTGCCCGAAAACGCCCTTCTCAGCCATGACCTGCTCGAGGGCATCTTTGCCCGGGCCGGGCTCGTCTCGGATGTGGAACTGATCGAGTCCTTCCCCGACCGGCAGGACGTTGCCGCGCGGCGCATCCATCGCTGGTGTCGCGGCGACTGGCAACTGCTGCCCTGGCTTGGCCGGGAAGGCGGGCTGGGCGCCCTAGGACGGGTCAAGGTGCTGGACACGTTGCGCCGCTCGTTGTTGGCGCCCGTTACGCTTGTCCTGCTGACACTGGGGTGGCTTCTGCCCGGCCCCGCGGCCTTGCTGGCGACCGCGCTGGCGCTGGTCGCGATGAGCCTTCCCGCCTTCCTGAACGCAGCCCTTTCCGCCGTTCCGCAGCAGAGCCGCCTTCACGTCGGCAACCACCTGCGCCTGATGCACGAAGACCTGTCGCTTGCCGTGCTGCAAACCGGGCTGGCGGTCAGCTTTCTGGCCGACGCCGCCTGGCGCGCGCTTGATGCGATCACCCGCACACTCTGGCGGTTGACGGTCTCAAGGCGGCATCTTCTGGAATGGACCACGGCCGCCTCGGCCTCGGCCGCTCCGCGCCCCGATCTGCGGGGATTTTCCCGTGCGATGGCGCCGGGGATCGTGCTCGGACTGTTCGCCTCGGCTCTGGCCGGCTTCTCCGCTCCCGGCGCGCTGGCGCTTATCGTGCCCTTCGCGGCCCTCTGGCTTGCTGCGCCGCTCATCGCCTTTGGCGTCAGCCAGCCCTCGCGCGCACGACCCGACGCCGCCCTTACCCCGCAGGACGCACAGGAACTGCGCCTGATCGCCCGTAGAACGTGGCACTATTTCGAGACCTTCGTCACCCCAGAGGACAGTCACCTGCCCCCTGACAACTTTCAGGAGCAGCCACATCCGACGCTTGCCCACCGTACCTCGCCCACAAATATGGGGCTTTACCTTCTGGCCACGGTCACAGCCTGCGATCTCGGCTGGATCGGCCTGCGTCAGGCCGCCAGCCGGATCGCCGCGACGCTTGGCACAATGGAAACGCTTCCGCGCGTAAAGGGGCATTTCTACAACTGGTACGACACGCGCGACGGCCGGGTTCTCGACCCGCCCTATATCTCCTCGGTGGACAGCGGCAATCTGGCCGGCCATCTGATCGCACTGGCCAACGCCTGCGAAGACTGGGCCGCGCGTCCCGCCCCGGGGCCAGATCAGAGGGCGCGGGGACTGGCCGATCTTATTGACCTCGCGGAGCGTGACGCCGGCCGGCTCGGCACCCCGCTCGGTGCCCGCTGCTCGGAGGCGATCGGATCGCTGCGCGACGGACTGAAACAGGCCGAGGTCAACTGGCCCTTCCTGCAACGCCTCGCGGCGAGGGCTGAAAACGCCGCTCCGCCGCTGCCGGCCATGCCCCTCCCTGCGCCGAGGTGGCTGTCCCTGCTTCGCGACGGATTGGCCGAAGCCGCGACAGATACCGCATCAGGCGAGGCCGACCATGCCGATCTGGCCGCAGAATTGCGTCGGCTGGGTGCGCAGGCCCGAAGGCTCGCGGTGGACATGGACTTCGGCTTCCTGCTCGACCCCGAGCGCAAGCTTCTGTCCATTGGCTACTCGGTCCATGAGAGCAGTCTCGACCCATCCTGTTACGACCTCCTGGCCTCCGAGGCGCGTCTGGCCAGTCTCTTTGCCGTCGCCAAACAGGATCTGCCTCTGCGTCACTGGTTCCGTCTGGGGCGGACGGTCACCGCAACCCGCGGCGGCGCGGTTCTCGTCTCCTGGGCCGGCTCGATGTTCGAATACCTGATGCCGGGACTGGTGATGCAGGAACCGGAGGGCGGTCAGCTCGGCCGCACCTGCCGGCTGGTCGTCGAGAAACAGATCGCCTACGGACGGGCGCAAGGCGTCCCCTGGGGCATTTCGGAATCCGGCTTCAACGCGCGGGATGTGGATTTCAACTACCAGTATTCCACCTTCGGTGTGCCAGGGCTTGGGCTCAAGCGCGGGCTTGCCGGGGATCTGGTGATCGCGCCCTATGCGACCGGTCTGGCCGCGATGCTGGATCCCGGCGCGGCGCGGCGGAACTTCGACGATCTGGAGGCCCTGGGCGGCCTCGGGGTCTGTGGCTTCTATGAAGCGCTCGACTTCACCCCCGACCGGGTGCAGCCGGGTCGCCGGGTCGCCGTGGTGCAAAGCTATATGGCGCATCATCAGGGGATGACCATCGTGGCCATCGCCAATGCACTGACCGGTGGGCTGATGCGCCAGAGGTTCCACCATGAACCGATGATCCATGCCAGCGAACTGCTTTTGCAGGAACGGCTTCCGCGCGACATAGACCGTGCCCTGCCGCCGCTCGAGGACGCCACGCCCCGAGGCCTCTTGCCGTCGGAGGCGGACCGGGGCCGCCGGATCGCCGGCCGCCCGGGCGGCCCCACGGTCACCCATCTCATGTCCAACGGCCGCTACGCGGTGATGCTGACCGCCACGGGCGGGAGTTACAGTCGCTGGGGCGATATTGCGCTCACCCGCTGGCGCGAGGACGCGACCCGGGATCCGCATGGCGCCATCCTTCACATCCGAAATCTCTCGGACGGCTCCGAACAGAGGTTCGGACCGGGCGCGCCGGAGACCGCCGACGCGCAGGACGTGCAGTTCTTCGAGGATCACGCGACCTTCACCGCCCGGACCGGCCGGCTTGAAACGGTGCTGGATGTGCTCGTCTCGGGCGAGGCGGATGCGGAGGTGCGACGCCTGTCGGTGAGCAATGGCGGGCGCAAACCCCGGGAACTGGATGTAACCTCCTATGTCGAACTGACGCTGGCGGATCCGGCCTCGGAACTGGCCCATCCGGCCTTCTCGCGGATGTTCGTTCAGACCGAGTTCCTGCCTGAATACGGCGCGCTGATCGCGTGGCGCCGGCGGCGCAGCCCCGAGGAGCCGGAAATCTGGGTGGCGCAGTTCAGCGTGGTCGAGGGCACGACCGTCGCGCCCCTGCAATATGACAGTGATCGCGACAGCGCTTTCGGCCGTGATCAGGACCAGACCCGGCCGCGCGCCATCACCGATCCTGCGCCCCTCGCCGGAACCACGGGCTCGGTGCTGGACCCGGTTTTCGCACTGCGCAACCGGATTCTGATCGCGCCCGGAGGCACCGCACGGGTTCTTCTCTGGATGGTCGCGGCCGACAGCCGCGCGGCGCTGATGGATCTGATCGACCGGCACCACGACCACAGCTCCTATGAACGCGCACGGACCCTGGCCTGGACCCAGGCTCAGGTGCAACTGCGCCATCTGGCGATCTCGCCGACCGAGGCGGCCGACTTCCAGCGCCTTGCCGCCCCGATCCTCTATCATGACCGCAGGTTCCGTCTGCCGTCCTCCGCGCTGAGCCGGGGGACCGGGCGCCAGTCCGGGCTCTGGCCGCTCGCGATTTCCGGCGATCTGCCGATCGTGGTGCTGCGCATCGACGATCCCGCCGACATCGGACAGGTCCACGCCTTGCTGCAGGCCCATGAATACTGGCTGGGAAAGCAGCTTGCGGTCGATCTGGTGATCCTCAACGAGCATCCGGCCTCCTGTGTCAAGGATCTGCAGAATGCCATCGACATCGCCTTGCGCAGCAGTCATTCCCGTCTCGGCGATGACAAGCGACCGGTCCGGGGCGGCGTGTTTGCGCTGCGCTCCGACCTGATCGCGGCAGACACGCGGGCACTGCTCCTGGCGGCATCGCGCGTGGTGATGCAGGCGCGGCACGGCACGATCGGCGAACAGCTCGACGCCCTCTTCAGCGATCCTGACGCCTCGGCCTCCATCACCGCCGGCATTCGCCGGAACGGGACCGATGCGCCCTCCCCCCATGCCACCCGCCAGGGAGCAATCAGACGGGGCAGCACGGCCCGGCATCAGGATGAGACCATGCCGAAATCCGACCGCCCGGACCTCGAGTTCTTCAACGGCACAGGCGGGTTCGACCGGGAGGGGCGCGAATATGTCATCCGCCTCGGCCCGGCGCAAAGCACGCCCGCCCCGTGGATCAACGTGATCGCCAATCCGGGCTTCGGATTTCAGGTGTCTGCCAGCGGCAGCGGTTTCGCCTGGGCCGAGAACAGCCGTGACAACCAGCTGACGCCCTGGTCGAACGACGCCGTCGCCGACCCTCCGGGCGAGGCAATCTACATCCGCGACGACGACAGCGGTCTGTTGTTTTCCCCGACCGCGGCCCCCCTGCCGCCGTCTGCCGGGGCCGGTCCGCACATCGTGCGCCACGGCTTCGGCTACAGCCGGTTCGAGCATCAGGCGGATGGCATCGACTGCGATCTGGTTCAATTCGTGCCGCGCGCCGATCCGGTCAGGGTCTCGCGGCTGGTCTTGCGCAATACCGGGACGCGGCCCCGCAGATTGAGTGTCGTCGCCTATGGCGAACCCGTCCTGGGTCAATCGCGCGCCGCCTCGGCCCCGTTTCTGGTTACCTCGCACGAGCCGGAAACAGGCGCGCTTCTGGTGCGCAATCCGTGGAACACCGCCTTTCCCGGCCGGGTGATGTTTGCGTCTCTGGCCACGGCGGCCGGTCCGGCCACCGCCTGGACGGCAGATCGCAGCGAATTTCTGGGCTCGGGCGGCAGCCTTGCCGATCCCGCCGCGCTGCGCCGGGGCGCGCGGATGTCGGGGCGGGTCGGTGCCGGGCTCGATCCCTGCCTTGCGCTGATGCAGACCCTGACCCTGGCCCCTGGCGAAAGCCTCGAGATCGTCCACCTTCTCGGCCAATGCAGCGACGCGGCGGCGGTCGTCCCGCTTCTGGAAAAGCTGCGATCCGCCGACATGCAAGCCGAACTGGCCGCGGTTCAGTCCTATTGGGACAAGACGTTGGGCGATCTGCAGATCACGACGCCGGACCGGGCGATGGACATCATGGTCAACGGCTGGCTGCCCTATCAGGCGCTCGCCTGCCGGATCGAGGCGCGCGCGGCCTTCTACCAGGCCAGCGGTGCCTATGGGTTCCGCGACCAATTGCAGGACAACATGGCCTTCATGCTGACCCGCCCCGACCGCACCCGTGCGCATCTGCTGCGGGTCGCTGCCCGCCAGTTCCCGGAAGGCGATGTCCAGCACTGGTGGCTGCCACATTCCGGCCAGGGGGTGCGGACGCGCATTTCCGACGATTGCGTCTGGCTCGGCCATGCTGTCGCCGCCTATGTGACGAGCACCGGCGACCAGGCGATCCTGGACGAACAGGTGCCCTTCCTCGAAGGGCATCGGCTGAGCGAGACCGAGAGCGATGCGTTCTTCCTGCCCGACGATGCCGGCCATGGCGCCTCCCTCTTCGAGCACTGCGCGCTGGGGCTGGACCGCGCGCTGGATCTGACCGGGCCGCACGGGTTGCCGCTCATCGGCAGTGGCGACTGGAACGACGGGATGAACCGCGTCGGCGCCGCCGGCCGCGGCGAAAGCGTCTGGCTGGGCTGGCTGCTGCTGCAGACGCTCGCCGCCTTCGCGCCGCTTGCGGAAAGGCGCGATCCGGCCCGGGCACGGCGCTGGCGCACACAGGCCGAGGCACTGCGCCACGCCATGGAGACCCAGGCCTGGGATGGCGACTGGTACCGCCGCGCGACCTTCGATGACGGAACCTGGCTGGGGGCGGCCGGTGCCCCGGCCTGTTGCATCGACTCGATTCCGCAAAGCTGGGCGGTGCTGTCCGGACAGGCCGACCCCGATCGCGCACGACGCGCGATGGAGGCCGTCGACCGCCTTCTGGTCGATCGCGAAAACGATCTGCTGCGGCTGTTCACGCCGCCCTTCGGAACCGAGGCCAACGCGGGCGGGCAGGATCCGGGCTATATTGCCGGCTATCCGCCGGGGCTGCGCGAGAATGGCGGGCAGTACAGCCATGCCGCGATGTGGGCCATCCAGGCCTGGGCCCGGCTGGGGCGCGGCGCGCGTGCGGTGGAGCTTTTCGCGATGCTCAATCCGATCAACCACGCCCGGACGCCGGGGGGAGTAGAGCGCTACAGGACCGAACCCTATGTCGTGGCCGCCGATGTCTATTCCGTCGCCCCGCATGTCGGGCGCGGCGGCTGGAGCTGGTACACGGGCTCGGCCGCCTGGATGCACCGCGCCGCCGTCGAAGGCATCCTCGGCGTGACCCGGGAGGGCGACCACCTGCGGATCGCCCCCAATATCCCCCCGGACTGGTCGGGGTTTTCCATGACGCTGAAGGTGGCGGGCACGTCGTGCAGGATCCGGATCGAGAGAGCGGATCCTGCGAGGGCCTCGCTGGATGGCCGGCCCATCATTCCCGGGCCGGTGGTGTTCCTGCCGCTGGACGGCAGGTTCCATGACCTTAAGCTGGCTCTCGGCCCCAGCGCACCAGCCAAGACCGCAGCCGGAGGCGATACCTCTGCACTCCCGATCCCTCCTGACTGACTACCTGATCAACCGCCGCCACCCAGCCGCCCCGACGCCGGGTGACCTCATCGCAGCCGAAAGACACCGACAGTGACCACGTTGACGACCTATCACAAGACCGAATACCGCTACGGAGAACCTGTTTTGCTTGGGCCTCATCGAATGATGCTGCGTCCTCGCGAAGCACGGGAACTGCGGCTGGTGTCGCATGAGATCACCCTCACACCCCATGCCGACATTACCTGGGCCCATGACGTTGTGGGCAATGCCGTCGCCACGGCGCAGTTCACCCAGCCGAGCGATCACCTGATCATCGAGAGCCGTGCAACGGTCGTTCTGACTGCCGCGGTCTGGCCGGTATTCGCCATAGCGGCGGAGGCGATCAGCTTTCCCTTCTTCTATTCGGGCGACGACTGGACCGACCTCGGCGCCCTGACCACGCCGCAATATCCCGACCCTGAGGGCAGGTTTTCCCGTTGGGTCGAGGGCTTCGTCCTTCAACGCCCCACGGATACGTTGTCTCTGCTCAAGGATATCGCCAACGGGGTGTCGACACAGATCTCATACCAGGGTCGAGAGATGGAAGGGACACAGTCGCCGCTGGAAACGCTTACCCGCGGCTGGGGTTCGTGCCGTGACTTCGCGGTGTTGTTTGCCGAAGCTGCGCGCACGCTCAGTTTCGGGGCCCGCATCGTTTCCGGCTATCTCATCGATCCCGCAACGCGCCTCGTCGGGTCCGAAGGGGCGGGCTCCACTCATGCCTGGGCCGAAGTCTTCATTCCCGGTGCCGGGTGGGTCGCGTTCGACCCGACGAACCGGAGCGTCGGAGCAAAGAACCTCATTCCCGTGGCGGTCGCCCGTGGCATTCATCAGGTCGTCCCGGTCACCGGGAGCTTCATGGGGTCGGGAAACACCCAGCGAAGCATGACCGTAGAGGTACGCCACGCGGTCATCAAACACTGATCACCGCGACCCCGGTCCGCGGCTACCGATCAAAGAGCGCTCCGCGCCAGTTTTCTCGGCAGAGTGAGAACGAAAGACCACATATTGCGCGACGTCAGGACCTCTCCGCCGTCAATGCACTGGAGGACCCCGGAATGACACACCTGCCCACCTACGAGCCTTATCTTGCGCTCGCGCTTCTTCTGGTTCTCTTCGCGGGTTTCCTTTACGAGCGGTTCGCCCCCGAGGTGACGGCCGCAGCGGTCGCGGCGTTGTTTGTCGTTTTTGGACTGGTGCCTCAGGACACTGTTCTGTCGGTCTTTTCAAATCCCGCACCAATCACCATCGCCGCGATGTTTATCCTCAGCGGTGCCCTCGTCCGCACCGGGTTGCTCGATGCACTGGCAAACCGGGTCGTCGCCGCCGCCGATAAGCGCCCCATTGCGGCAACGGGCGTGTTTCTGGCTTCGACCCTCGTGGCCTCGGCACTCATGAACAACACACCGGTCGTGCTGGTGCTGATCCCGGTCGCCATACGACTGGCCCAAAGTCTCGGCCTCGCAGCGACACGCCTGTTGATCCCGCTCTCTTACATGGCGGTGCTCGGCGGGACCTGCACGCTGATCGGAACCTCGACCAATCTGCTGGTAGATGGCGTTGCCAGAGAGATCGGGCTGACGCCCTTCTCGATTCTGGAAATCACACCGGTCGGTCTGGTGGCCGCGGCTACCGGCGGATTGACCTTGCTGCTTCTCGGGCCGTTTCTGCTTCCCGACCGCAAGGATCAGACGGATCTGGGTGCGGCAGGCGAGGCGGATTTCCTGACCGAGCTGCGCCCGACGGATGATTTCCGGGGGCTGGGTCACCCCCTGGGCGATATCGACGATCTGACCCGTCCGGGAGTGACCGTCATCGGGGTCCGTTCCGGCGCGGAGGTCAGACGTGACGGCGTGCTCGATCACATCCTTGCCGCTGGCGACCGGCTGATCGCGGTCATCCGGACCTCCGAACTTCTGACCCTGAGATCCAGGAAAGAGTGGGATGTCGGCCTGCGCCAGGGACCGACAGACGGGGAAAACACGGAAACCACCGTCGCGGAGGCGATCGTGACCCTATCGCATCGCAGCCGTCGGATACGTATCGCACAGCTGACCATCGGGTTCCGGTATGGCATGCGTGTCCTGGGCGCACATCGCCATGGGGAAAGCCTCGGCCCCGACCTCTCGACCACGCTCCTCAGACCTGCGGACAAACTGCTACTGGAGGGAACCGACGAAAGCTACGCCCGCCTGATCGAGGCCGGGGACCTGGCTGGCGTCACGATGGCCGGAGGGCGTCCCTTTCGACGCGGCAAGGCACCGCTCGCGCTGATTGCGCTGGTTGCCGTGGTGGCCCTGGCCGCCATCGGTGTGGCGGACATCAGCCTTGTTTCTCTCGTCGCCGTGGCCTTCATCCTCGTCCTGCGCTGCATCGACAACGATGAGGCCTGGAGTTCCATCGACGCGGGCGTACTCGTTCTGATCTTCTCGATGCTGGTGGTCGGTGCGGGGCTGCAGCACTCGGGCGCGATTGCCTTGATCGTTGGTGCCATTGCCCCGCCGCTTGCGGACATGCCCCCGATCGTCGCCCTGGCAGCGGTCTATCTGCTTGCGTCAATCTTGACCGAGGCGGTCACCAACAGCGCGGTCGCGGTCGTCGTGACCCCTCTGGCGATCGGACTGGCGGTCCAGATCGGGGTTGATCCGCGCCCCTTCGTTGCCGCAGTCATGTTCGGAGCGAGCGCGAGCTTCGCGACCCCGATCGGCTATCAGACCAACACGCTGGTCTATGGTGCCGGCAACTACAACTTCACGGACTTCATCAAGATCGGCCTGCCGATGAACATCATCGTGGGGGCCGCCGCAGTCCTGGCAATTCCGGTGTTCTTTCCCTTCTAGGTCAGCCGATGAAAGAGCGATCTGGAAAGCTCCCGGGCTAGCGAGGTGTGATCACGACATGTGAATCGTCTCCATACCACCCGGTCAGGAACCGCTGTGCCGGGGGTCGAATTCGACCGCGTTCAGTTTGACGAGAGCTAGTCGTGGACGAGCTCGGGCTGCGCCAAGCGCCCGGGCTAATCTGCGTCAGTGCCATCAAGTTCTGAGAAGCCGTATTGGAGACGTGCCCACCGTACATTGGGGGGCACAGTATTTGCGAGTACCTGAGAGGCGTGGGGGCATACTTCTCCCATAAGATCGGCATGTCCACGCGCTTCTTATTTCCCGGTACATGCAGGAAAGGACAAGCTAATGACGCTGGATATGAGCAGACCCTCCCTGAAGATGAAAGCCGTCGAGTCCGCCTGCAAGGACGCGTCCGCGGGTCCAAAGAAAGACGCGGCGCTCAAGCACCTCCTCGCCGCCGAAAAAGCTCAAAAAGCAAGAAGCGAAGCCGAGACGAACATGGAACTCGACGCCGCTAGAAGCGCGCTTGAGTAACGGTCAGGCGCGCTTCTAGCGGCGCCTGTGTCATTTCAGAAGCGGTCCGGTCTGATCCAGATACGCCGGATCGAACCCGGCGAGATCCACTAACCCGCTGTAGTTGTGAAACGTCACGTGTCCTTCGCGGAAGATCAGCAGGCCGCTTTCACGCAATTGCCGCAACACGCGGTTTACATGGACCGTGAGGTGGTCCCCATTTTCCGGACAGTTTT
>NZ_JFZB01000065.1 GCF_000740785.1 Paenirhodobacter enshiensis
AGAGTGTCCGGTTTTCGGGGTCCACCTCACTGATCACCGAACACGCCTCGCACCCGCCGGGATCCAAGGCAACCGAGGACACGATTTTTCCAACCGCTGATGAGACGCTGGCCTCGCTCGCGCTCGATCCCCGTCAGTGGCGGAGGCTTTGCATCTGCGCCATCGCGCGCACCAGCACCCGGGCCGAGGTTCTTGGCGAAACGGTCGAGGACAACGTGATCTTCATGGAACGGCTAGGATAGGCTACAATCTCCCTGCAGGCCCGCAAGGGCCTGCAGCCCACCCGAGACGATTGTACTGCAGGGGATCACATCCTCCTAACCCCCCTCGATCAAGGGCAGATCGAATTCAAACTTCATCTCATAGCCAGTCGCGTGCAAACCCGGCTGTACCTCGTTCAGCAGCATCCGGCCTTGCATCACAGGGCCCATTCATCTTCGTCAGGGCGGTATCCTGGGGCTGAAGCCGCATCGAGATCGCCTCGGCGGCGCGTTTCAGATCCCTGTGGCAGAAGCCCACCTCCGAGAATAGAGGGAGCGAGACAGGTCATCGCCATCGAGTAGCGACGTTGTGAGCCAAGAGCATCCGCACCGCGTTCAGAACACATCTCCCAAATTTGTTTTTGGACGCTCATGCCCGGTTGAGAACTTCTCAATCGCCTTGTCCGACAGAACGCTCGACCATCGTGTCGTTGGGAGGATCAGAGGACGCGGAAAATGCAGATTGCGACGATCGGGGCGCTGGCGCTCTACGCCTTTGTCATGTCGATCACCCCGGGGCCAAACAACATGCTTCTCGCGAACGCGGGGCTGGTGTTTGGCTTTCGGAGCACCATACCGCAGATCGTTGGCATTCCGACCGGTGTGATCTCCCAGATCCTGCTCGTGTCCGCCGGTCTCAGCAGCCTTTTCGCACAGATTCCCAGTATCCAGTTGGCACTCAAGGTGGCTGGGACGTTCTATCTGCTCTGGCTCGCCCTGAAGCTTTGGAAAGCAGATGCGCTGGCGCAATCACCTAATGCCACCCCGATCTCGTTTTCTCAGGCGCTGCTGTTCCAGTTCATCAATCCGAAATCTCGGCTGATCGCGCTCACCGCCGTGTCGGCATTTCTGCAGCCCGAAAAGGCGGTTCTTCCCCAATTGCTAATTATTTGCTTCGCCTTCGCATTGATCGGCACCCCATGCATGGCCGTCTGGTCTGCCATGGGGTCCGCCCTGCGACGCCACCTCTCGAGTCCGGCCAGCCTCAGGCGCGCAAACCGAACCCTCGCGGCGCTCGCATCGGCGACGTGCATCATGTTCTGGCTCCGAAGGTGGACAAGGCACGCCAAGCGCATTCGATGCCTGATCTGGTGATCTGGCTGTCATATTTTCGGCTTGCCGGGTTCTGGCTAATGGCTGGGCTCCTCCTCGTTCCAGCTCTCGCGGTGGCGATGTCTCTTATGCAGGAGCCCTGCTTCGAAGGCAGGTCATCTCAGGTGGCATTTCTGGCCTTGGCCGCGCCACTTGGGGTTGTGCCGGTCCTCCTGCATTGGAATTACGGACGACGGAAAGGCCCGATATTGACATTCACGGCGCAGGGCATCCTCATGAACGCCATAGATCCCCAGGCGATCATCCCGTGGAGAGATATCGACGTCAGAGCAAGTTGGCACGTTCTCGGGGGGCTGGCGGACGATCCTGACCTTCCGATGTGTCGGCCGACCTCCGAAAGAGGGAAGACGTGCCGGCCCCGCTGATCTTTACGAATTGCGACTTCCCAACATTGCAACCAAAGGCTGCCTGAGCCTGCAGAGGCTTGCCAGGTCCTACAAGAAGGCGACGATGACGGAAGAGCCGCAAAGCCCACCTTAACTGTCGACGGGCGGCGCAGTATGAATTATCTATAATTCATGAAACACACCCCTGAAGAGACCCAGTCCGCCCGCATCGCCCGCGTCCTTGCCGACCGTATCATCTCGGGCGAGATTCCGCCCGGCGCGCGCCTCCGGCAGGACCATGTCGCTGCCGAGTTCGGCGCGAGCCATGTCCCGGTGCGCGAGGCCTTCCGCGAGTTGCAGACCCAGGGTCTGGCAGAGAGCGAACCGAGGCGCGGCTTTCGCGTCACCGAATTCGACGTGGCCGAACTGCGCGAGGTGGCCGAGATGCGGGCGAGCCTGGAATCCCTCGCGCTGCGCCACGCCGCTCCCAGCATGACTCGCGCCATTCTTGAGGAAGCCGAAGAGGTTACGCGCCACGGCGACAGCGCCACCTCGGTCCGCGAATGGGAAGCGGCGAACCGCCATTTTCATCGACTTATCCTTTCCCCCTGCGGGATGCCACGGCTGCTCCGGACCATCGACGATCTGCAGGCCGCAAGTGCCCGGTTTCTCTTTGCCGCCTGGCGCCGAAATTGGGAGGCGCGCACCGACCACGATCACCGCGCCATTCTGGACGCTCTGCGCAAAGGGCGAACCGACCTTGCCTGCGCCACTCTGGCGCGCCATGTCGGCTGGATCGGCAAGCGCAAGGCGGCGACGAAAAATGCCGACCCGCGGGAGACTTATGAATTTCTCGGATAATTATCTATAATCGTGATTGCCCGTATGTCAAAACCTCCCCGTAATTGTAGATAGATTCTTCAGCTATCTTCGGAGGACAGACCGATGGCATCTTTCACCCCCTCTCTGAGACATCCCGCGTCGCTCTGGCGCGGGCTTGGTCTGGCGCTTGGCGGCGCGGCACTGATCACGCTGGGCGCCAAGGTCCAGATCCCGTTCTGGCCAGTGCCGATGACGCTGCACACGCTGGCCGTCTTCCTGGTGGCCGCAACCCTGGGCCCGCGGTTGGGGGCGGCCGCGATGGCCGCCTATCTGGGCGCCGGCGCGATGGGGCTGCCGGTCTTTTCGGGTTCACCCGAACGGGGCATCGGGCTGGCCTATATGGCGGGGCCGACGGGCGGCTATCTGCTGGGCTTTCTGCTGGCCGCGCCGCTGGTCGGTGCCCTGGCGCGGGGGCGCGGAATGATCGGCACGGCGCTGGCGATGGTCGCGGGGCTGGTCGTGGTCTATGCCGGCGGCCTCGCCTGGCTTGCCACCTTCGTGCCGGCACAGAAGCTGCTGGCGGCGGGGTTCACGCCCTTCATCCTCGGTGATCTGGTCAAGGTTGCGCTGGCCTCTGGGTTGATCGCGGCCGCCACCCGCCTGAAAGGTCGCGCGCAATGATCCGCCCGGAAATCCGGACCGACTGGACCATGGAGGAGGCACGGGCGATCCATGCCCTGCCCTTCCCTGATCTCATGCACCGCGCCCAGACGTTGCACCACGCGCATTTCGACGCGACCGCGATCGAGACCGCGAGCCTTCTGAGCATCAAGACCGGCGGCTGCCCCGAGGACTGCGGCTATTGCTCGCAATCGGCCCATCACGAGACCGGGGTGAAGGCCACCAAGCTGATGGGAACCGAGGAGGTTCTGGCCGCCGCACAGCGCGCCAAGGCCTCGGGCGCGCAAAGGTTCTGCATGGGGGCCGCCTGGCGCAGCCCCAAGGACCGCGACATGGACAAGCTCTGCGACATGGTGCGGGGCGTGTCCGAGCTGGGGCTGGAAACCTGCATGACGCTGGGGATGCTGTCGCCCGAACAGGTCGCGCGGCTGAAGGCGGCGGGGCTGGATTTCTACAACCACAACATCGACACCTCGCCCGAGTATTACGCCCAGATCGCCACCACCCGCACGATGGAGGACCGCCTCGACACGGTCGAACAGGTGCGCAAGGGCGGCATCAGGGTCTGCTGTGGCGGCATCCTCGGCATGGGTGAGGCCGAGGAGGACCGTATCGCCATGCTGGTGACGCTGGCGACACTCCCCGCGCATCCCGACAGCGTGCCGGTGAACCTCTGGAACGAGATCGAGGGCGTGCCGGTGCAGGCGCGGGCCCAGGCCGTCGATCCCTTCGCGCTGGTGCGGATCGTGGCGCTGGCCCGCATCCTGATGCCGGCCTCGGTGGTGCGGCTGTCGGCCGGGCGCACGGGGATGAGCGACGAGTTGCAGGCGCTGTGCTTTCTTGCCGGAGCGAACTCGATCTTCGTGGGCGACCAGTTGCTGACCACCGGCAACCCGGCGGCGTGGAAGGATCAGGACCTGCTGACCCGGCTCGGCATGCACATCGCCCCCGCGCAGGCCCGGCCCCGGGTCGCGGCGGAATAGGCTCAGCCCGGAACGCTTCGGGCGAGGATCTCCACCGCCCGGGCGATCTGCCCTTCGTCCAGCGCCGCAAAGCCCAGACGGAAAGCTTGCGGCGCCGGGCCCTCCAGCGCAAAGCGCGTACCCGGCAGCAGGGCCAGACCCGCCTGCCCCGCAGCTTCGGCCCAATCCTCGGCTGACCTCCCCTCGCAACGCAGCCACAGCGCCAACCCTCCGGCGGGCAAGTCGAATGTCGCCCGCCCGGCGAGGTGTTCGCCCAGCAGCGCCGCCAACAGATCCCGCCGCGCCCGGTAGACCCGCCGCGCCTTGCGGGCGTGACGGCCGAGATCGCCATCGCGGATCAGTTCCGCCAGTGCCGCCTCCAGCGGAGCGTCGCCCTGCCGGTCGATGGCGGCCCGCGCCTCGGCCATGCGGGTCAACAACGGCTCGGGCGCCAGCGCATAGCCCAACCGGATACCCGGCGAGAGCAGTTTCGACAGCGAGCCCACGTAGATCAGCGGCAGGTCTTCGGGCGCACGGGCGGCGAGCGGCAGCACCGGGCGGCCCTCGAAGCAGTACTCGTGGTCGTAATCGTCCTCGATCAGCGTGACCCCATGGCGCTGCGCCAACTCCAGCAGCTGCAGCCGCCGCGCCGCGCCCATCGTCACCGTGGTCGGATACTGGTGATGTGGCGTGACATAGACCGCCCGGATGCGTGGGTCGCCGGCCAGCGCCTGCTCCAGCACGTCGATCCTGAGGCCCCCGCCATCCACCGGCACGCCCCGCACCTCTGCCCCCGCCGCGCGGAACGCCTCCCAGGCGAGCGGATAGCCCGGTTCCTCGACGGCGATGACCTCGCCCGGCGACAGCGCCGCCCGTACAGCCAGGAACAGCGCCATCTGGCTGCCCCGCGCGATCAAGAGCCGCGACGGCTCCGCCACTACGCCCCGGTCCGTGGCGAGATAGCCCGCCAGTGCCTCGCGCAGCGCGGGCGTGCCGCGCGCATCGCCGTAATCGGCCCCGGCGCGGAAGGCGGGCGACAGCAGCGCCCGGCGAAAGGCCCGGGCCAGCGCTTTGTCGGGCACCAGCTTGGGGTCCGGCGCGCCGTCGGTGAAGGCGAGCCCCGCGCGTGGCGCCACCGGGTCCATCGGCGTGGGCGCGGGTCTGCGGACCAGCATCCCCTGCGGCAGATCCTGCGCCACGAAGGTGCCCCGCGCCGGTTCGGCCTGCAGCCAGCCCTGGGTCAGCAGCTCCTGATAGGCGGCATCCACCGTGTTGCGATGCACCCCCAGCTCGCGCGCCAGCGCCCGCGTGCCGGGCAGCCGCGCCCCGGGCTTCAGCCGCCCGCGGGTGATGTCACGGGTGATGGCCTCGGCGAGGGCGAGGAACAGCGGGCCGCCATGGCCCGGCTCCATCTCAAGGGCAAGAAGCTCGCGCATGTCGAAAACCGGCCTATCCCAATCATTAATACTGGCACTTTTGCCTAGGCCAGTGTTTTGCCACAGAGGCCAAAAACGCAAGAGGCTCCGACGATGAAATCCGCCCTGATCCTGCGCCACCTGGCCTTTGAAGACCTCGGGTCCTTTGCCCCGGTTCTGAGGGACGCCGGCTATCAGCTCCAAGACATTGAGGCGGCTGTGGACCCACTGCCCGATCCGCTGGAACCGGACCTGGTCGTCGTGCTGGGTGGCCCGATCGGCGTGAATGACGGCGCCGCGTATCCTTGCATGACAGAGGAGCGGAACTGGCTGGCCATGAGGCTGGCGGCGGATCGCCCGACCCTCGGCATTTGCCTCGGCGCACAGCTCATGGCCGCGGCCCTCGGATCCCGTGTCGCACCCATTGCCGAGAAGGAGATCGGCTTCGCGCCCCTGACCCTAACCCCGCCTGGCTGGGCCGGCCCGCTTGCCCACCTCTCGGACATCCCGGTACTGCACTGGCATGGCGAGGGCTTCGACCTGCCAGCCGGAACCGAGCGCCTAGCCGCGACCCCCGGCTGCGAAACACAGGGCTTCGCCCGGGGCCGCAATATTCTCGGCCTGCAATTCCACCCCGAGGCCGGGATGCTGCCGGATTTCGAACGCTGGCTGATCGGCCATAGCGCCGAACTGGCGCAAGCGGGGATTGCCCCGGAGGCGCTCCGGCAGGACGCCAGGGCACATGGCCCGGCCCTGCGGACCGCCGGTCAGGCCATGCTGAAACAATGGCTGCGGGGGTTGGATGAATGAGGCCCGCCACGCTCCTGACAGGTCGCGCCGCTCCCCTGCCCGGATGCGACACGCTGAGCGGGATCGGCAAGACGGCGGTTACCCACCCGCTGAGGCTTGGCCCCGAGGGGTTCGAAGGCGACGAACAGGTCGACCGGCGCGTACATGGCGGCGTCGAGAAGGCCGTGCATCATTATCCGCTCGATCATTACAGCGACTGGCGCGCGGAACTCGGCGACCTTCAGGCGCTGACCGCTCCCGGCGGGTTCGGCGAGAATATCTCGACCGCCGGGCTCACCGAAGCGGAGGTCGCCGTCGGCGATACATTCCGGCTGGGCGGCGCGCTGATCCAGGTCTCGCAGGGGCGCCAGCCCTGCTGGAAGCTCAACCACCGCTTCGGCGTGCCCGACTTGGCGCGGCGCGTGCAGCAGACCGGGCGCACGGGATGGTATTACCGGGTGCTCCAGACCGGCACAGTCGCGCCCGGCGACCGGCTGGAGCTGATCGACCGCCTGGCACCGGACTGCACTTTGCGACGGCTCTGGCACGCTCTCTATGTGGACCGGATGAACCTGGTCGAACTAGAAGGCATCGCTGAGCTCGATGTCCTGGCCGAGGGCTGGCGCAAATACGCGGTCCGCAGGCTGGAAAGCCGCCGGGTCGAGGACTGGAGTGCAAGACTGGACGGCAAGGCATGACCCCTCCCCCCTTCGTGATCTCGATCCAGAGCCAGGTGGTCTTCGGCCATGTCGGCAATTCCGCGGCGCTCTTCCCGATGCAGGCGGCAGGCCTCGAGGTGGCGGCGATCCCCACCGTGGTCTTCTCGAATACACCCGATTACCCGACCCTGCGCGGCCGCGCCCTGCCGCCCGAATTCTTCTCCGACCTGCTGCAAGGCGCGCGCGAACGCGGTCTGCCCGAGCGGGCGGATTATATCCTCACCGGATATATCGGCTCGCTCGACGTGGCCGAGATGGTGGCGGATTTCGTGGCCGAGGCGAAGGCCGCGAACCCGAGCCTGCGCTACATCTGCGACCCGGTGATGGGCGACACCGGTCCCGGCCTCTATGTCCCCGAAGCCATCGCTGGCGTAATGCGCGACCGGTTGCTGCCGATGGCCGACATCGCCACGCCGAACCCCTTCGAACTCGCCTGGCTCACCGGGCAGCAGATCCGCACTCTGGCGGATCTTCAGGCCGCGCGCGAGGCGCTGCACATCGCGCCCGAAGCGCATCTGATCGCCACCGGCTGCGTGCTCGACGACACCGGCCCCGGGCAACTAGAGACGGTGCTCTTGGGTCCCGAAGACCTCAGCCGCCACCCGACCAAGCGCCTGCCGATCTCCCTGCCCGGCACCGGCGATCTCTTCGCTGGGCTTGTGGTCGCGGGCATCGGGCGGGGCCTTGCCCTGCCCCGCGCCATCGAGACCGCCCAGACCCTAACCGCCCGCGCCCTCAGCCACGCCGAGGCGCTTGGTGCGGGCGAGGTGGTGCTAAGCGAGCCGGAATTTCGTCGCGCGCTGCTTTCGCTTGGGTCCGGCTGAGGCCGGGTGACGCGGACATCGTGGCCTGATCAGTCTGCGCTTAGAGTCACCTGACCTGACCCGTTCAGGGTGCGAACGGACTGCCAAAATCCGTATGAAACCCGGTGGGAATTTGTTCAAGGCAAGGAAGATGCTGCACGCTTGAATATCTCCGCCTCCGGCCCTTAGCTGCCGGTCGGTTTGGCATCTCGCTGCTCCACAGCGTTCCCGGAAGCCGCCGTTCAGCGCTACAAGGTGCGACTGGTTGATCGCCAGAATAATAAATCCATAAGCACACCTACATTCGGTTAACATTATCCCAAAAATCTATTGTCGCATCGAAGTAGCGCTCAATGTCGGAATCCTGCACACGCATGGCGTAAGCCCTCAGGCCAACTCTATCATAGTGGACTTGAGTATTTACATCCTGATGGGACCATAGGCCGGGATTGAGCGCTCTCAAGCGTATTGCCGCCGGGCCGTCTCCATGACGCGCGGTGCTGACTAGTTCCCAAAGCTCAGTAATATCTGCGATCTTGATCATTAATGCAGCGGTCGAGCCTTTCACCTCGGCGACATGCTTGAATAGGCTCCTACGATCGGCGCGTTCGATCATTGGCCTGAGGTCCGCTCGATCAAGAGACAGCCATAGCCGTAGATTCCTTTCAAAGGTAGCTCCAATGGTGAGGGCGAAGCTCAGCCTCATTTCATAGCAAAGAGAATTATGACTGTTGTCGCGGGCAATTTGAACCATAAATCCCCGTGGACCACCTACTAGCTCACGAGGAATTGGCTGTAGTTGTCTTAAGGCGGGGACGACAACTTTTTCCTGAAACTCACGCATCTTATGCGCATTGATTGACGCCTGACTGTCACGTCGCCTTGCCAAATCGCCCCTCCAAACAGAATACGTCGTACTGATGCTATGTCCTGCAGCGTGCCGTCAACCTGTGCCTTTTCCATCGAGTCTAGAACATCAGGAGGGGTCTCTATAGACCAGTAGCCCGTCCGTACTGTGGGCGCATCTGCTCGGCACAGAACCGCGCGAGGCATCGAGTTGGAACAGAGTGGGGCTCGACACCTCCTCTCCCGCGACCCATTGTTGACTGTCGCTCAAAATGCGCGACGCAGCGTTGCGTCTCCAGAGCAATCGTTTGTGTCAAGAGCAGCGAAGGGATCCCGGAAAGGCAGCAACGCGCCCTTGTTTAGGTCGTTCGATGTGTGAGAAGGTGCGCTCCTGAAAGCAGTCGCTCACTTCATCTGGAACCTTAGCAAGGTCCAGCAGGTTGGTTAGATCTCTTGTGATAGCAGGGGGCGGGGCAGCATCAGCGAAGCAGGTCGGGGAGTTCGTAGAGCAGCTTCAACGCGTCCGACCAACCGACGTCGGAGAATAGGCGCAAGACCTCGACAAGCGCGGAGCGGCGCGTGTCATCCTCAAAGATTGAGCGGTGATCGCCAATGTAGCGCGTGATCATCCGCACGATGACCGGCGCGGCAAGGCTCTCGTGATGATAGCCCTCCCGCGCAGCCGGGCCTGTCAGCAGCGCATGGAGCGAGTCGAACACGCTGGCCGGATCGCCGGGGATCAGAAACTCATAAAGTTCGACGAGATGATGGTGCGTCGAAGGTTCGTGCGACGCCGCAAGCAGTGCGAGCATCGGGCGATAATTGACAAGGAACCGGCGCATCGTGTCGGGGGACATGAGCACGACGGACGCTTCGCGACTGTCGGCATGCGCGCCCGAGCCGAAATAAAGCTGATTCATGAGGTGGCCGATCACCGACTCTGCCGCTTTGTAGGTGGCGATGGCGGCCTCGCGCTCGGCGCCCTCGACCGTCCCGCCCGTCACCGCGGCATCACATGTACGCTTGGTGGGTCGACTACGGGGGACTCGGCGGCGGGATCAGACATGCGACTGTGACACGCTGACAAAGAATTTCGAGGCATCACTCAAATAATTCATTGTAAATCATAGTGTTATAGACTACGAGAATTTTAGGTCGCGGTGACCATGAACGTTAGTTATTAATAGCGCTGTGTGACCATAATGGACACGGCGTGATATGGATACGGTAGTTGAGTATTTACGGGTCAATGGCCCGAGCCTGACGAGCGAGATTGCTGAGAGCCTTGTCAGCTCTGAGGGCATCTCGCCTGAGGCTGCTCGTAAGCGCGTTTCTCGCTCAAGGGTTGAAGTCAAACGGCTGGCCTTCCTCGTCTTCCCGCGCAAAGCTCGATTCGTCTATCTCCCTGGCCAGTTCGGTAGTGATCTTTACTGGTCGCGGCTTGTTGCTGCGCTGCAGTCCACCAACTCAGCATACGGGTACGCGATCGCGGCCGTGCGGGCACGCGGCGACATCGTGCCTGAGGCCTATTTTCCAATCGTATCCGGAGCGCCGGTTCGCCAGGCGCGGCACCTTTCGTCAAGCTTGATCGCGGCACGGCTTGAAGAGATAGGGCTGTTCAGGCGCATCGCCGTTCCAGGCGTCGGGCCGTGCATCGCCATTGCTAAGGACGATGAGTATTACCGCCACATCGGCATGGAGACTAACGCTCGTCTAACGGCAGAAGACATTTTGCTTGCGGCGGTGCGTGACTGGGCGAAGAAGCTTGGTCTTGTAAGCTATGATCGCGTTGCCGTTCGCAGCCGTGAGAAGCTGGCCACGGTCGGGACATTCGCTTGGGATCTGACTGCTCCGACATATCTGGGCGGCATGTCCACTGTCACAAAGAGCGGCACGTCCAAGCCGGGATTCCTAGTAGCCGATGTGTTGCTGTCCGATGCAACGGCGGTTTCGACCGTAGAGCCATTTGTGCGAAAATGCACGACACTTCGTGCGTTGCGCAATGTCGGGCCATGCCTGCAGATGTTTGTAGCCGAGCGGTACATGAAAACCGCGTTCCAGCTGCTGAAGAAGCACGGCATCATTCCGGCCACGCCGCGCACGCTCTTTGGCAAAGAGGTTGCCGAGGCACTGACGCAGGTCGCTTCGGTGCTGACCAACGTCGCACGACACATCATCGATCAGGATAAGCTTGATGAGATTTTCAAGCGCCTTGGCAAGATCGAGGGTGCCGCAACGCAGCTGCGCGGCACGCTGTTCGAATTCATGGCAGCAGCTTACTGGCGAAGAGGTGCCGACAACGTCGCTCTGAACCGCATCTACAAGGTTGAAGAAGGCGAGGCGGAGGCTGACGTTGTTGTCGTCCGCAACGGTGTCTCCGTCACCTTTGTGGAGTGCAAGGGTTACAGCCCTTACGCTACGGTTCCGGACGAGCAAGTTCTACGGTGGCTGCAGGTGCGCATCCCGAGACTCTACAAGTATGCGCGGCAGCATCCCGAGTGGTCCCGTCTGCAGATCCACTTTGAGCTTTGGACTAGCGGTAAGATCAACGACGACATGGCGGCGCAGGTGAGCAAGGCGAAGGCAGAAGTTAAGTCAACGCGCTATACACTCGACCTAAAGCTCGGTTCGGACGTGCTGGCGGCGTTTGAGAGCCGACACGAGACTGAACTGGCGGCAGCGTTTGAGAAGCATTTCGTTCCGGTGGTGCGGCTCAGTGACGAGGACACTGAAGAAGCTCTCATCGACGAGTCCAAGGACGATAATGATGGCTGGGACGCGTTTCTGACCGTGAAGCCGCGGCGCCGAAGTGTGGTCCGCGCGAAGGCTTGAAAGAGCGGATGGAGGTGCCGGTCACCGAAGAAGGCGGAGATGGATAAGGGCGTCCGATGATTTCGCTCATCACATGACTGTCAACTACGGGATCCCGATCAACATGCTACGGGACAGCATCCGACAGGGTTGGCTGGCTCAGCCGACCCGCCCCCCCCAAAAAAAACGGGCGGGGCCGGCCCAAAGTGGACGGCCGGCCCCTCCAGCTCCAGCACGCCGCAGTGCGGCTTCCCCAGACCGGCCCTTCCTACTTGGCTCAGCGGTCCTGACCGACGAATGCGGCTGCGGGGACAAACCGAGCACCAGCCCGATTTGTCCGCTGCTTTGGTGTCAAAGCAAGAAGAGGCCTAACCCCTCGATCACCTGGCGCGACGTGGTTTTAATACTTGACGTTGCCCTCAGAGCTGGCTGCGGAAATCTGAACAGCCGGG
>NZ_JFZB01000066.1 GCF_000740785.1 Paenirhodobacter enshiensis
GGCTCAGGTAGCCCATGATGTCGGGAATGCCGCGGTCGAAGATCACGGGGCTTGGGAGCGCCTGTGCGGCCCTGTGGGCGTGCAGGTCGCGCTCCATCATCCGTTCGGCATAGGCCATGCGATCCGCCCAGGGGAGGGCGTCTCCGCCGCTCTGCATTTCCTCGCGAATGATCGCGCGGCCGGATTCGGGGATTGTTTGGAAACCGCGGCGGGCGAGCTCGGTGATCAGGCTGGTCTTGCCCGCACCGGGGCCGCCCGTCACGACGAAGAAATGGTCGCTCATGGGCCGTCCTCGGGTTTGACAGGGGAAAGCGCTGCGAAGCGATCAACACGCCACGGGCGCGGATCAAAGCTGCATGAATTTTCGCATGGAAAACAGCGCCGGTCTGCTCGGCAGAGGCAAATCTTCTGACATAAAAAGCAGAACTATCTGCCACTTTTCAGGTTTATTTGGTGGAGCCAAGGGGAGTCGAACCCCTGACCTCTTGAATGCCATTCAAGCGCTCTCCCAACTGAGCTATGGCCCCACCTGAGGTCTGCAACCCGTCGCGACGTTTTCAGCGGCGCTTCGTTTTGCGTAGGCGTCGTATAAGACCCAGGTCTGGCAGGCGCAAGCGGATTTTCCCTCAGCGCCGCAAAATTCTTCAAAAAACTTCCAACATGCCCGTCAGCACGCCGCAACGCATTGATCGGGCATGAAATATCACAGCTCAGGCACCCCTTGCCTCTTCCGACATCCGGCGTTTCCCGCTACGTGCGAAGCACCGAACCAACGGTCACGACAAGGAGGGCCCCATGGCCGACATCAAACGCATCGAAACCAACGCGCGCATGAGCGAAGCCGTCATCTGCAATGGCATCGTCTGGCTGGCCGGACAGATCGGCGCCGAGGGCGCCAGCGCCACCGAGCAGACCAAGGCCGCCCTCGCCGAAGTCGACCGTCTGCTCGCCGCCGCCGGCACCGACAAGACGAAACTTCTCTCGACGCAGATCTGGCTCGCCGACATGGCCGATTTCGCCGAGATGAACGCCGTCTGGGACGCCTGGGTCGCGCCCGGCCACACCCCCGCCCGCGCTACCGGCGAGGCGAAGCTTGCCGGCCCCGGCTACAAGGTCGAGATCATCGTCACCGCCGCGCTCTGAGCGCAGCCCGGCGGCGGATCACTCCGCCGCCGCTTCCGCCGCGATCGCCCGGATCCGCTCGACCATGGCGCGCAGCCCGTTCGAACGCTGCTGCGACAAATGTTCATCGAGACCCAGCCGGGCAAGCTCGGCATGGGCGTCGGTCGCCAGCACCTCGGACACGGTCAGCCCGGAATAAAGCGCATGCAGGATCGCCACGAGGCCGCGCACGATCATCGCATCGGAATCGCCGTCGAAGCTGAACCGTGCCCCGGGGCCCGTGCCCTCGATGCGCGGCAGCAGCCAGACCTGCGAGGCGCAGCCCTCGACCTTGGTCGCCGGCACCTTGAACGCCTCGTCGAGCGCCGGCATCGCCTTGCCCAGCTCGATCACATGCCGGTAACGATCTTCCCAGTCATCCAGGAAATCGAAGGTGTCGGCAATATCCTCGAATGCGGCGCTGGCCATGTGATCCTCCATCGCGGTTGTCTTTCCCTAGCGCCGCCCCGCCGTCTGGTCCAGTGCCCGCTTTTCAAACCCCGGCCGATAGGCTACCCAAGACGCACTGCGATAGCCCTTTCCGGAGCCGCCATGACTTTCTTCCGTCCCGTGATGATCGCCGCCCTCGCCTGCGCTCTGACCGGCTGCGGTCACTCGAAACCCGCGCCCGACCTCTCGCCCAAGGGCGGCTACCCGAAGACCAGCAGCGACTGGCGCACCCCGGTGGCGCATATCACCGCCCTCGAAGTCGCCCCCACCACCACCGGCGCCATCGTCACCGCCCGCGGCCTGCCACCGACGCAGGGCTACTGGGGAACCGCCCTGATCCCCGAAAACGACGGCCAGCCGGTCGATGGCGTCATCACCTACCGTTTCGTGCTGGCGAAACCGCCGGTCGGATCGCCCGACTCGCAGCGCGTCGGCAATCCGCCCTCGCGCGAGGTCACGGCCGGCGCCTTCATCAACGCGATCCGCTTCGCCCAGACGAAACAAGTCGTGGTGATCGGCGCCGACGGCAGCCGCACCGCGCATCGCTGAGCCCTTAAGCGAAAGCCCCGCAAGCCGATCTGGCCGCGGGGCTTTCTCATGAACACCGCCTTGCGGCATTGCCGCTGCGCGATATCAGATCACGACGACACGCACCGCACCGCCCGAAGCGGTCAGCGCCACCTCGCCGCGCACCAGCCGCATCGCATCGTGGCCGAACACGTCGTTGCGCCAGCCGTTCAGCGCCGGCACGTCGCGCTTGCCCGCCGCCATCCTGTCGAGATCGGCCGAGCTGGCGATCAGCTTGTTCGCCACCCCGGTTTCCTCGGATTTCGCCTTCAGCAGCACCCGCAGCAGATCGGCGAGCGCGGTGTTCACCTGCAGCTGCGTGTGATCTTCGACGACATGGGGGAAATCCTCGGGTTTCATCTCCTGCCCGGCCTTCACCGCGGCAAGGATTCCGTCCGCGATGTCCCCCTTGCGCGCCTCGCGCAGCAACAGCCGCGACTTCGCCAGATCGTCGGCATTCGCCGGCCGGGTCGAGGCGAGTTCGAGCAGCGCATCGTCCTTGAAAATGCGCGAGCGCGGAATGTTCTTCTGCTGCGCATAGGCCTCGCGGAACTGCGCCAGCTCCTTCACCACCGCCAGGAACCGCCCCGAGGTGGTGCGGGTCTTCACCCGGTGCCAGGCCTCCTCCGGCCGGTTGGTATAGGTCTCGGGCGAGAGAAGGATCTCCATCTCCTCATGCACCCAGTCGGTGCGCCCCGATTTCTCCAGCTGCGCCGAGAGGAATTCGTAGACCGCGCGCAGATGCGTCACATCGGCGACGGCATAGGTCTTCTGCGCCTCGCTCAGCGGCCGGCGCGACCAGTCGGTGAACCGCGAGGTCTTGTCGAGCGCCTGCTTCGCGATCTTGCGCACCAGCGTCTCATAGCCGACCTGCTCGCCGAAACCACAGACCATCGCCGCGACCTGGGTGTCGAACAGCGGCTTCGGGAACAGCCCGGCATCGACGAAGAAGATCTCCAGATCCTGCCGCGCGGCGTGGAACACCTTCACCACCGCCTCATCGCGGAACAGCTCGTACAGCGGTTCGAGCGACAGCCCCTCGGCCAGCGGATCGACCAGCACCGCCTCGCCGTCGCGCGCCGGCGGAATCGCCAGCTGCACCAGGCACAGCTTCGACCAGTAGGTCCGCTCGCGCAGGAATTCGGTATCGACGGTGACATAGGGCTGGGTCCGGGCCTTGGCGCAGAATTCGGCAAGAGCTTCGGTGGTGGTGATGGTCTGCATGTCGCTTTCCCGTTCGCGGGGCTGTCCCGCAGTTTCGTCCCCTTTAGGCAGTCAGGGCAGGAAAGAAAAGCGGCCGCCCCCTGAATCCGCGCATCTGCGGCAGTTGCGCAACCCCTTTCGCCACGGTCCCCTCCCCTGCGGCAGCCGGCGCGCCGCTTTCCCTTTCGCTTTGCCGAAAATATCCCGGGGGTGAGGGCCAAAGGCCCTAGGGGGCAGAGCCCCCCGCTTTTCTTTCTGCGGGACACAGCCCTTCGCCCGCCCCACCACAAGCAGAAATCCCCCCTTCCT
>NZ_JFZB01000067.1 GCF_000740785.1 Paenirhodobacter enshiensis
TAGGGGGCAGAGCCCCCCGCTTTTCTTTCTGCGGGACACAGCCCTTCGCCCGCCCCACCACAAGCAGAAATCCCCCCTTCCTGGACCTCGGCACAAGAAATCACGGGATCGTGACCTTGCCCGGACTGGCCCGTGCTGCGACACTGTGAAACCCTTCAGCGGATCCTCGGATCCCGAAACGATCCTCCGAACCGAAGCCGAAAGCGCTTCAAAGTCAGAAACATCTCAAAGACAGTCGAGACCGAACCCATGAGTTCCTCCCCCCTGCCCCCGTCCGTCCTGACCCGTCGCGCAGCGCTCGCCTTCGGCAGCGTCGCGCTGTTCGCGCCCGCCCTCGCCCGCGCCGACACGCAGGACATCCCGATGGCGCAGCAGCCCGCCATCGTTCCGCCGCCGGAGCGGCGCAACATGGCCTCGTTCCGGTCGATCTACTGGCAGGACCATTACGACGCGCTGACCCAGGTGACGCTGATCGCCGACACCCAGTCGCGCGTGCTGCATTACTGGTCGGCCGACGGCAGCGATTACCGGGTCTACCCGACCTCGGTGCCGATCAGCGAGGACATGACCAAGCGCGGCTATACCCATATCGTGCGCAAGAAGATCGGCCCGAGCTGGACCCCCACCCCCTCGATGATCGCGAAGGATCCCTCGCTGAAGCCGATGGCCGCCGGACCGGACAATCCGCTCGGCACCCATGCGATGTATCTCAGCTGGCCCGCCTACATCATCCACGGCACTCATGACACCCGCAAGATCGGGCGGCGCAGCTCCTCGGGCTGCATCGGCACCTTCAACCAGAAGATCGCCGAACTTTATGAGCTGTGCCCGGTCGGCACCCGCGTCAAGGTTCTCTGAGAGCCAGACGATTACACGCCCCCGCCTTTGCACCCGCAGGCGGGGGCGTGCTACATCTGGGCCGCCCCCCCTGCACGAAAGGCGGCACAATGGCACATCCAGCCGGACTTCTGTGGCTGAGCCGGGATCTGCGTCTCGGTGACAACCCTGCACTGCTCGCCGCGATCGCCGACGGGCCGCTTCTGCCGGTGTTCCTCGTCGACCGGATGACCCGCGCGCAGGGTGCGGCCAGCCGCTGGCGGCTCGCGCGCGGGCTCGCAGCCTTCGACCGCGCACTGAAAGAGCGCACCGGCGGACGCGGACTGTGCATCCTCGAAGGCGAGGCCGAAGAGATCTTCCCCCCCCTGATGCGCCGTCTGGACCTCGGCAGGCTGCATCAGTCGGACTGGCCCACCGCCGCGATGCGCTCTGCCCAGGGCCGGTTGCGTGCGGCGCTGGCCGCCGAGGGGCGTTCCCTGATCCTGCACCCGGGCCATCTGCTCGTTCACCCCCGCGCCGTGCAAAGCGGCACCGGCGGAACCTACAAGGTGTTCACCCCCTTCGCCCGGGCGGTCGAGCGCACCGGACCCGAAAGCCCCGCCCCCGATGCGCCCCTGCGCATCGTGGCCTTCGCCGATCCGCCCGCGGGGATCGCCCCCGCAGCGCTCGACCTCGCACCCGACATGCGGCGCGGACGCGCCGCGCTTGAGCGATTCGCCCTGCCCGCGGGCGAGACGGCCGCTCTTGCCCGCCTCGATGCGTTCCTCGACAGTGCCGCATCCTACTCCGAGAACCGCGACCGGCCGGACATCGCGGCGACCTCGAACCTGTCGGAGCATCTGGCCCTGGGCGAGATCGGCCCGCGCGCCCTGTGGGCACGGGCCCGGATGCACGCCCGCCTCGCCCCGGCGCAGGCCGCCGGGATCGGGAAGTTCCTGTCGGAGGTGATCTGGCGCGAATTCGCCTGGCATCTGCTGATCGCCTTCCCGCAGATGGCCGAGGCCTGCTGGCGCCCCGAATGGGAGGCCTTCCCCTGGCGCAAGGACGGCCCCGGGCTGGAGGGCTGGAAACGCGCATCGACCGGCGTCGCGCTGGTTGACGCGGGCCTGCGCGAGATGTGGGTGACGGGACGGATGCACAACCGTGTGCGCATGGTCGTGGCAAGCTGGCTGACCAAGCATCTGCTGACCGACTGGCGCGCCGGTCTGGCGCATTTCGCCGATTGCCTGACCGACTGGGATCCGGCGGCGAACGCGATGAACTGGCAGTGGGTCGCCGGTTGTGGCCCCGATGCCGCCCCCTATTTCCGCATCTTCAACCCCGAACGTCAGGCCGAACAGTTCGACCCCGAGGGTCGCTATCGCCGGCGCTGGCTCGCGGGGTTCGCGGGCAACCCCGGCCCCGAGGCCCAGGCCTGGCACGACAGTATCCCGCTGTCCTGGACCGTGCCCGCGTGCTGGCGCCCCGGCCCCGCCGCAGCCCTGAGCACAGGCCGCGCCGCCGCCCTCGCCTCACTTGCCGCGTTTCGTTCCCAGACCCCGGAGGACTGACATGAAAGACCGCCTCATCCGCGCCGCGATCCTCGCCCTGACCGTCGCCTTCGCCGCCGCGCCGTTCCTGTCGAAGGGGTTCGGCGGCTTCTATAAAGAAAGCTTTCCGGTGCAGGTCGATCGCTGGCCCGCACAGCCGGTCGGGTGGGCCTTCGCGATCTGGGGGCCGATCTATGCCGCGCTGATCGTGACGGCACTCCGCGCTCTGCTCCTTCGCCCGGAAGTAACGCCCGGCTGGAGGCGCGCAGCCCTGCCCCTCGGCGTCAGCCTGTTTCTCGGGACGTTCTGGGTCGAGACGGCGATGCGCGCGCCGCTTCTGGCGACGGCGCTGATCGTGCCGATGGCCGCGATGGCCATCGTTGCAGCCTGTCGCGCCGGCACCGATCTGCGCGAGGCCGGTGCCCTCGGCTTTTATGCCGGCTGGTTGACAGCCGCGGCGGGCGTGGCGGTCTCGGTGGTGCTGACGGGCTATGGTGTCCTCGGGGCCGGGGCTGCCGCCGTGTTGCTGGTGCTCGCGGTCCTGGCGGTGGCGCTTGGCGTCATCGGAAAGGCGCGCCCGGTCTGGACCTATCCGGCCGGCACGATCTGGGCTCTGATCGGCATTGTCGTAGCGAACGGAGAGGCCGGCGATGCACCGATGACAGGGCTTGCCGGCGTCGGGATCGGGGCCGTCCTGATCGCAGCACTCCGCAAGCGCACCTGAACCGGCCCGGGCGGCGCAAACGCACAGGGCCACGGCCCACATCCGCTTGTGCTGCTCGTGCAAGGGAAAGGCCTTCCCTTTCATCCGTTGATCGCCTGTCCGTCTTGTGTAAATGCAGCCCGCCGCACGTTCGAGCTGCTGCCTTCGGAGATTGAGGGCTGGGTCGAGGACGCGAAGCGCGGCATGGATATCGAGGGGGGCCGTGGTTACCATGCAGCCGCGTAAGGCCCGCCGGAGGGGCCGGCGGAGGGGCGGGCGATCGCAAGTTGAGGTAGTTAGGGGGACCGGCTCGGATCAGAACTTGTGTCCGTTGCCGCGATTGTTGTTTTGGGGGATTAGGCACAGACGATCTGTGGGGGGATTTGGCTATGAATGCAAAAACCTCCGGGGCGGTGCCTTCGGAGGTTTTTGGAATTAGAATTGGTTGCGGGGGCAGGATTTGAACCTGCGG
>NZ_JFZB01000068.1 GCF_000740785.1 Paenirhodobacter enshiensis
TTGACCGTCATCTCTAGATGCCCTGGCGAAACTGCTGAGGCAGACAAACCGCATGGTCCCTCCGGCTTCTCGCTGCCTGACGCTCCCGGCCCTGAGCTGCCATTCGGGCTCGATCGAGAACGCTGCACCGCAGCCCACCGAACCCGACGTTCGGTGGTGACGTCCAGCATTTTCCAGCTACTTGATGTCGGCAGTGAGCAAAAAAGAAGACATCGAAAAAAAGGCAAATGAGATACGTGTTGCATAGTGAAGGCAGTATCTTGTTGTAGGAAAGGTGACCAGCTTTGAGGCGCCCTTGCAGAGCTTGGTGTTGAAAATCAAGGTATTCAATCCAACCCGATAGCTCACACGCTTGGTGCCGCCTTGTCTTCTTCGATCAGCTTGATGATCGAGTCCACGACCTCCTGAATGAAAGCAGTCTCATCAACGGAACTTTTGGGCCAGGTTTTGTAGAGAGTTTCGTTCAGAATGGGATACCTATCACCAATCTCAAAATCTTCCGACTTGATTGGCAGTATCCTACCTTTTCTTGAAATATTCATCGATATTGACGAGTTTAGCTCTTTGTTGGTCCAGCCCTTCTTTGAAAAGGTGGTCGTAAGAAAGGGGATGAAGAAACGCGACTTTAAGAGTCCGTGATTCACCTTTTCAACAATAGAGTCGCCCCACTTTATGGAGCTTTCGTCGAAAAATACTTTAACCCCTCCGGCAGTGAGAGCGTCGCTCAATTTTCGAACGCGATCCTTGTCCTCGCTGGCATGCGATAGAAAAACGTCAAAATCTTTGCTCATATCAGCTAACTCCTCTATCCACCCCACTTTAGTAAGCCCTGCACCGTGGGCCTGCAGGCATAATTTTGCTAAAACTGGGTCAGATGCTCCCCTGACCTGCCTGATGTGGGCTAGCCAACCCAAAATATGCTCACGCAAGTTGTTTTTACCATCTGGCAACCACACCTTTGAAGCTTCTTCGAAGCCAACCTTCTTTGCCGAATGTATGACCATTCTCAGGCGATTAATATCCGACCTTCTAACGTTAACCCTCTCATTTACAGTAAGCCCTGTTACCTCTTGTCGATTATTGGGCGTCATAAGTCTCGTCTTTTGGTCGTTTAGTGAGAACCCGGCTGCTCGAACCGCGTCCTGCAAGTCATTACCTAAAATTATCTCTCTGCCATCCTCGTGATCGTGGAAAGATTTAACTAGACACTTAGGTATCGACTTCTTGCTTGAGGAAAATGTGATGTCATCCGAGTATCGGCTGTACTTGATCTTCTCTGAGCGGGCGATTTCTAAGAACTTCCGATCTAAGCTGTTAGCTATAATGTTCGCGAGTACGGGCGAAGTGCTGGCGCCCTGCGGAAGGCTGCCTTGAAAGGTACAAATTCGTGCCAAGATTGTAGAAACGTTTGGATTAAATCCAAAAAGTTTTGAAAGAAATAGCCCCCGAATCCTCGGGAAAGTTATCGACGGGAAGAAGTCTGATAAATCGATATTTAGTATCCATCTCTGCCCCTTGTGATAGGAAGCGTTGGATACGAAAGACGAACCGGTGACAAACGCTTTTACGTGCGGCCCAGGATTATAAACATGGTGCAGTAGAGGGGCTAACCTGTCTTGTGCTAAAGCTAGGCCTCGAAGGGGCTTCGCAATTGCACGCTTTCCACCGTTCTTCTTCGGTATCTCAAATGTGTGATAATATCTTCCGTCATCGGTATGCTGAAGGACGTAGAAAAATTTCTCAGGATCTAATTTCAGCGCAAAAGAAACATCTTTAACGGAATGGGCGATCTTGAGTTGGAAGAGACATAGGTCCAGTTCGTTCATTCTTCACACGTTCTCATCAGCTCGACCCTCGCTCTTTACCTTGCATCGGGTATCACACATGTCGCACGGACCGCGCCGCGCGATTGTGTACTGACATTCTAATAAGCAGCCGTGGATTCAACAGCCCCAAGTAGAGGGTCGAGCTGCCGCAAATCTGTCATGTTTTCGAGCTGCCGTGAAGGCTTAATCTTGAGAAATATTGATTGAATCCTCTAGAGTTAACCGCCCTTCGTGTCTTCCAAGCGGATAGCGGCCCGGATTCCGCGCTGAATGTCGACTTCTTGTGGGGGGCGTGGTACTTTCTCGTCCGCAGCGAAGGTCCGCTCTCCACCTTGGGCTGCCGGCCGGGCCTCTCGCCTGAACCGTTAGCGCCGCGTCATCAAGTTGTCCCTCGAGACTGACCGCGGGCACCGTGGCGCCCGCCGCCCGGAGCCGCCGGTCAGGTGTGACGCCGGGCACCATGGCACCTGGCCCATAGATGTCACCCGCAGAGTGCT
The DNA here is from genome assembly GCF_000740785.1 of Paenirhodobacter enshiensis. Classification (GTDB taxonomy): domain Bacteria; phylum Pseudomonadota; class Alphaproteobacteria; order Rhodobacterales; family Rhodobacteraceae; genus Rhodobacter; species Rhodobacter enshiensis. The sequence continues at coordinate 2,324 of NZ_JFZB01000068.1, forward strand.
ACAACGTCGCGGCGACGTCCCCAGCAACGGTCGCTCGATTGGTGCTGCGGATCGACGCGATCACGCAAGGAGCGCTGTGAGCTGATAATTAGCGTAGCGGAACCTGAAAACATCGCCTCCTTATTCGGTTGGCTTTCGCGACAATCTATCCGCGACGCCCTTGATGGCCGCGATGAATCCGGTTCCCTTGTACTCGAATTCATCACCGACGTAGTTCTTCATATGCTCGCGCAGAAGTTCCATCTTCAGTTGAGTTTCAGCTTCAAACACTTCCTGTTCGGTCATGTTTTCAACTCTAGCAGCAGCGGCAGCCGAAACATCTTTTGCAATGATGCTCAACTTGGCGAACTCTACACGCTGACGATTTATTCTGATCACTTCGAAAGCCAAGCGGCCGACGATATACCCGCTTGCTTCAATTAGGGCGATGGCGACCAGAACGAAAGGTATCCGAGTGAGAAAGACCGTCCAAATGTCGATACTGTCAACTTCTTTGTAGAGTTGAGTCAAGTTTACCGCATTGGCGAAGATCAGGGCTAGGATGCCAATCAAGACCGCCAGAAACGGAACGCCGATCCAAATATAGGTCGTAATACTCCTATTGCCTTCCTTGACGAAGCCAGCTATTTCGCTGGGGAACAGCCTGACTTCTCGAACCAGCTCATCTTTTCGTGCGGATTCTTTGGAAATATGTGCCATTAAGTTCCGAAGGCTTTCTTCGGCGCTTCTGTTTTTTTGACGCAAGTCCTTCTCTTGCGTCTGCAGTTTATCAATATCCTCTTTTGTCGAGTTGAGGAGCTTATTTAACTGATCCGACTCAGCCTTTGCTTTCCCAACGGCACTTTCTATCTCAACGCGCTCTGCCTTCAATGCGGATAGTTCAGTTTGCTGTGCCTCTAGCTTCTTTTCCCGTAGGTTCAAATCGGCAACGCTACGATGAAACTCCCGGATAGCCCACTCAAACTCGTGAAACTCAGCTTGTGTGTATCCAGTTGAGGCGACTTTAAGAATCTTCGGGTCGCAAAGCCATTTTTTGTCGGGACGAAATCGAAAGCCATTTGCGAGCTTGCCAAGGCTGAGCTTCACTGTGCCGGAGTTTACCGCAATGCGCTCTTCATGCTTTGTACCGTCTACGTGGTCAATCTCAACATCGAACTTGTCATCGGAAGCATACCCGTCGCAGGTCACTTCGATAGAGGTAAGATATACAGGACGCTGAAACGAATAGGAGAATCATCGCGACTTTGCGTCAAACGGATCCCCGCCACCGTTAATTAAACTCTCGTCCTTGTTTCCCCTCCGTGAGTAAAACTCAATTTCAATCAAATGTTCACTTGGGGCGTCTGCAATGCTTCGTTCAACTTCTGACATAATCACTCCCACTGCAGCCAGTCCCCGCACTCTAGTACATGCCATTTGCTGTGGGGAGGCAATCTTTTCTTGGTTTGCCATCTGGTCTGATCGCCTGCAGCGAGTTGAGATAGGCGGAATGGGTTTGTGGTGCTCGACTTCGCACCCTCCTCGTCAACGGCTGGCCGGAATCGCGGGATCAAGTGCGAACAGCGGCTAACGCGAGTTTCCACGTGAGCGATGCCGCGCCTTAACAGTCTGCTTCCGCCCAGGGCTGCCGGCTCGGCCACGCACCTCGACCGACCGCTTTCCGCCCATCCTGCCCACGGCAGACTCCGTGCCGGCGCTGGAAGGGTCGGCTGTAAAGGGTTGAAAGGGGCCGTCGGCCATTAACGTTTCGGCCCCTGCCGCGCCAGCGTGCGATAGACGGTTGGCCGCGAGACAGAGAAGAGCTCGGCCAAGTCCGATACCGAATACTTCCCAGTTGCGTGCATCCGTGTCAGCTCCGCCGCCTGCCGGTCGGAAAGCTTTGGTTTCTTGCCCCTCAGCTTCCCTTTGGCGCGGGCCACCGCCATGCCCTCGCGGGTGCGAAGCCGGATTAGGTCGGCTTCGAACTCAGCGAAGGTCGCCAGCACGTTGAAGAACATCCGTCCCATCGGATCGGCCGGGTCGTAGATCGTGCTTCCTAGCGCGAGGCGCACCCCGCGCTCAGCTAGCCCGTCGGCGATGTCGCGCGCGTCCGGCACTGAGCGGGCCAGCCGGTCAAGCTTGGGAACAACCAGCGTGTCGCCCGCGCGCACGGCAGCCAACGCCTGCGCTAGTCCAGGCCGGTCGCGGTTGCGCCCAGTGAATCCGTGGTCAGTGTAAATGCGATCAGAGGCAACGCCTAGAGATTCCAGCTCCGCACGCTGCGCGGCGAGATCCTGAGCGTCGGTAGAACAGCGGGCATAGCCGATGCGAAGGTCTGTCATAGGAGAAATGTAACGCAAGAGGTCCGCTCAGCGATAAACAAATCGTACCAATCTATTGAGACAATGTTTCTCCAGCAGCAGTGGAGGCCAGATGCGAGTTCAAAACCGTCCGTTGACCGATCCTCTTTCGGACAGCTTGAAGTGGTTAGTCGCGACTTATGCGCTCGGCTTCTCGAAGCCTGCCCTGTAACGCCAACAGTATGACTTCCTCGATGTCACGAACCCGCATTCCGTGATCGTACGCAAGCCGTTCCACCATGCTTGCGATTTCCGGGTTCTTCGGGCCGTACATCGGCCAATCGTGCAACTCATGCTGATCCGGATGTGTCGGCTTGACCATGCTGCCCTCGTTGATGGTAGGTCCCTTTGGTGGTTGGTATGAAGCGGTTACTTCCCCCACATTCCCTGCTTCCTCAGGATGTTCCGCGCTTTTTCCCATGAAATTCCTGCCGCTTGGGCACATCTGTTCGCGGATCGTGTCTTTAAATACGTCTCGATGATCAGCGCTTCATCGCACTGACGGTTGGCGTTTCGCGGTTGGACTTCGCGGCCCGTGCTCTTGATCCACCTCGAAATCGTATCGCAACCAGGACCATGCCGCTGACGCAGTTCACGAAGAGAGCTGCCCGCGTCCCACTGTTTCGCAATATCTTCTCGGATGTCGACCCCTGCGGTAGCCAAAGCTTTGACTGCCGCCCGACGATCTACTCTCAAAGCTTTCGCCACCCCGTCCAGTGACGGCATTTCTTCGTATATTCGTTTGATCTCAGACGGCTCCGGCAACCGAGGCTTATCCCTGATCCGCAGCAATTTGCGCAAAAAGGCCTGTCGCTTTGCCCCAACATCGCTGACATCTACCGACTGGGCTTGTGTACCCGCCACCTCTGACTGCGTAGCTTTGGGCCGCGCGGGCTTTCTGCGGGATATGTGCCGCCGAAGGCGCTGGCCTTCCAGTTCAGCAATGACGCTCTTGGCCGCCTCGAGTTGTTCCCGAGCCTCCCGAAGTCGTCGCTCTTCTTCATTTGGTTGCGTTGTCACTGGAGGCGCTCCTTCAGTGACAACCTTCGCGCGGGAACCCGGCAGTGCAAAGTCATCAGGTCAGAAGCTTGCCGGTATTCTCGGTTTGATCGGCAAAACAGCCCAACAAAATCTGAGGAAGTATTCCCGCAGCCGAAGAAAACTTGCGCACCGAATCAATCTCCGAATCACTGATGGTGTGGGTAAGAACGGAGTCTAAGGACTTGCATCAGGCCATGAAGGTAGATTTGCACAATCATGAGCAGCTGAAGTGCAGGCTTCGGCAAGCCGGGTCGAGCATGGCGGAAATTGCCCGCGCGCTCGGCATCAAGCAGAGCAGTGTCACGGTGGTCAGCCAAGGCTATCGCCGCTCGCACCGTGTGCAGTCCGCCATCGCAAATCAGCTTGGTACAACTCCTCAGGAGCTCTTTCCCGATCGGTACGCAGCAGAGGAGGATAGCGCGGCGAACACAACCTGACATCGGGAAATATAAAGACCCTCCTGCGCTAACAGGAAGGCCTTTTGAATAGGTGTCGTTTGTTGCCGACTCCTTATTCATCCCCCGAGTCTCAAGAAAAGTCAACCTGCCGGGGCGTCTCTCGGCAGGGCAGTCAAACTCAACTTAAACATAGGGGGATGTCGCCCCGCACCCGCTCCGATCCACCTAGGTCGGCGTCCAGGTGAGGTGCGCTCCAATCATCATGTACAATACCTTGTTCTACCGCGGGCCGGAGCCGAGCCACGCGACCCGAGTTCCTGCGCGCCGTTCAAAAGGGTGAGGTGGTCCCCATTTTCCGGACAGTTTT
>NZ_JFZB01000069.1 GCF_000740785.1 Paenirhodobacter enshiensis
AACCTGAGCAGATTCCGCTGGGTCGATACATGCGCGTCTTTGAGGCAACTATCTCCGCAGCCCGCCAAGGTTATCAGAAAGAGCCTGTTGCCGTTTCATCAGGATCCAGAAATCGCTCCGAGCTACGACCGTAAAATTTTTGTGGAGAAAGTCGCCATATTTTTCTTCCAAGAAGTCTCTCGAAATCATCTCTCTCGGAACGAGGGGCCACATGACAAATTGAACCTCGGAGAAGAACTCTTCCGCGGGAGGCGCCGTTTCGTCGGAAATGTTCCGGTGCGGGTGCAGCCAGGCATATCCATGCGGATTTCGCGGCAAATCCAGCTGTGCCGAGAATGAATCGAGAAAATCGAACACCAATATCGGGGCATTGACCCCGTTTCGCCGCAACAGGTTCGTACCGTCCTCGACGATATATGCATATTCGCCCTGACGAAGCGGCGGCTGAACGATCCCGGGAAGCCGCATCGCCGTGGCTTGATCGAAGAGGGTGCCTGTCGGCGGGGTCTCGAAGATGTTGCCCTGGGTCTCGCCGATGCGCAGGCCGGGAAAGCCTGAAATGACGGGTCGGAAGGGGATGGCGGCCTCATGCTCGTAGATCGCCGTCGCCACGGTCTGCGCCAGCCCATAGCTGGAAACGAAAACGAACATCATAAGCGCGGGAATCGCCGTCAAGCCGGAGGAGATGCCGTTTTGTCGCAACAACCCATCGGCCAGAACGAAAAGCGTGATCATCGAGAAGATGTAGTAGAGGTGAAAGTTCTGGTCGATGATCAGGAGGCCCGAGCCCAACATGACGATAAAGGGAAGAGACAGCGCCCAACCGACATCGGGCAGTATAATGCGCACATAGATCGCCACCGTTGCGAACAGGGCGATGTCATTGATATTCGCGAGCCCCGATTTGAGCACATTCCGCGAGACGCCGGAGCTTGCCATGCTTTCCCGAAGATCAGCAATGTAGGGCAAGAGTATCCCGGTGCCCAACCCTGTTGCCAGAATTAGCGCGGCCGAAAGAGCGGCACTTACGATCGCGACTTTTCTGCGCTGCGCTCCGAGAAAGAGCATCATCGCAAGGTAAAGTATGCCGAATATGAAATAGGTGATCTTGAGATAGAACAGGAATACGACGAGGAGCGTCGCGACGATGGCTTCCACCCATGCCCATGCTCTGCCCCGGCCCCCGTCGATCGCCAGAAGCCCGAGAAGAGCTATCGCAGCCCATCCCCAGCGATTGTAGTGCATCGCCGGGCTGACGAAAAATCCCGGATCGCCCGGCGTGAGCGGCACCACGACCATCGCGCCCAGACTGAGCATGAAAATCGCCGACGCCGCCATGCCTGCGCGCTGGCGCAGCAACAAAACGGAGGCCAGGAGCATCGGAAAGAGCACGAGAACCGAGGAGGTCTCGATGGAGCCCGCGTATTGGCCCCGCCAACGTGCTACCGCGCCAGGGATCGCCCATGTCAGCACACCAAGCGAAGACCGGAAATCTTCACTCGGTATCTGCCCCCGGAGCATGCGGTGAATCGCATCGAAGACGATGATCGTGTCATGGGTGTAGATAGTCGCGAACGTGAAGGGCTTCATGAAGATGCCGCCTGCTGCCGCGAGAATCAGAACCGCCAGGATGCCGAGGAACGCCGTACTCGCAAAAGGGCTCTCCGATGAAGGCTCGTTTAACGTTTTCTGACGCAAGATCATTATCGTCATCACTCCCTTTCCATCAGCTTGCGGGCGATGCGCCGCCCCTCGCGGACCGCATAGTTAGTGCCGCGGTCTTCGGGGTAGATCTGCGCCATCGAGCATATATAGAGACCGGCTGCCGGCCCTTCGTCCTCGGGGATCTGCCGGGAATAATGCCTGCACACCACCGGCTGAGACCAGCGTGCTCGCCAGACATGATAGTCCCGCACCCAATCCATAGAGAACGCCGGAAACATGCGCTGAAGATGCTCCAAGGCGAATGCCATGACCTCGTCATCCGGCATGGAATAGAGGACATCGGTGTGCGGCAGATACTTCGACAGATAGACGACATGGTCGCCGCCATAGGTTTCGGGCCGCTCGAAATTCGTATGTTCGATCACGCCGACGAAGGGGAACGAGGTGTCGTTTACGTTCAGCCAGTAGGTGGAGGACAGGGATCGGTTCAGTTGCAGAACTAGGCAGACATTCGCCAGATAGGGGATCGCGCGAAGCCGTGCTAGATACTCCGCCGGAGCCCATTGCGCGATCATGTCGCCGATCACCGGAAGCGCAGTCGTCGCTACGACCCTATCGCTTTCGGCCTCCCCCCAAGGGCCGGAAATCTTCCAGCGACCATCGGGAAGCTGCGTCAGGGCCTCAACCCGGTGGTCGCACAAGACCCGCCCGCCATGGGCCGCGACATCGCCGGCCATCGCCTCGGCGAGCCGTGCGAAGCTGCCTTCCATATAGGCCAGGCGCTCCTCCCCCCCCTTGCCGCGGCTGCCGCCCCGCAGCTTCAGCTTGTTCCAGAACCACACTGCCGAGATCTCTTCGGCGTAAGGACCGAACTTTCCCTTCAGGAGCGGCTCCCAGACCACGCGATAGACCGTCTCGCCCCCGAGGCGGCGCAACCAATCCGCCGCAGTGATATCCTCGAGCGGTCGCCAGTCCCGCACGGCTCGGGCGCGCAACGTCAGCAGACCCAGCCGGATCCTGTCAACGAAGGGCAGTGCGGAAAAGCGCAGCAGATCCAGTGGCGTCGAGAGCTTGAAGATGGTGTTGGCGTAATAGAGCCCCGTGTTCGTCGGATTGGTGACGATCCGGTCCGACAGGCCCAGCTCTTCGATCAGCGACATGACCTCTAGATCGTTGGTGAACCAGTGATGATAGAACCGATCCAACCGTTCGCCCCGTGTCTCGAACGCCCCTGCCAGCCCGCCGACCGTGGGCTGCGCTTCATAGACCGTGACGACGTGGCCGGCCCGAGCAAGATCGCGTGCCGCGGACAGACCTGAAAAACCACCGCCGATGACGGCAACGGAAAGCGGCGCGGACGCCATGGAACTCACCGGACGCGTATCTTGCATCGCTAGATCTCTTTCTCGGAGTGGGCCGGCTCGTAGTGCGCCTGTCGAACCGTCAGCCAATAGAGGAAACAGGCCGCGCCAATGACTGATGCGGGAAGCCAGAGCGCCAGATGCACAAGCACGGCGAAGGCGACGGCGGCAGCCGGGTCGTTGCCCATGGTCGTCGCCGTTAATGTCACGAAGTAGTGGAAGGTTCCGACATATCCGGGGGTCGATGGCAGCAGTGTCGAGAGCGTACCGACCGGCATCGCGAGCCAGGCCGCGGTGGGGACGGTCATGTCCGGCAGGGCGCGGGCGACGGCGTAGAAAACGCCCGCCTCGAATGACCAGGCGAGGACGGACCACGCGAGCAACCTCAGCATCCGCGCCCCGCTCGACAGGCCGCGCAGCGTCCCGAAGAGGAGATCTCCTTGTCGCCGAAGCCGCGCGACGATCTCGGGAATACGCGGGTTCATGAGGGCCAGCACCGCATTCCATGGCCGTTCGATCATGCCCGGCGCCAACAGGAGCAGCAGCACGGCGAGCGCCAGCGCTCCCGCTCCCCAGCTGCCGACCTGCGGTAAGATCGCCGTCTCGGCGCCAGACATTCGCGCAGCCTCGATGGCCAGTGACAGGGCGCACAGCAGGATCAGCAGATCCATCAGCCGTTCGGCCAGAAGCGTTGCGAGGGCACTGGCGGGGGAGATACTCAGCCAGCGGGCGAATCCGAAAGCCCGCAGCACGTCTCCCGCGCGGAATGGCAGGACATTGTTGGCCGCGATCGATGTCATGAACGGGACGGCGCACCTAACCCAGCCTATGCCAGGATTGGCCGTCTCTAGCATCAGTTTCCAGCGCTGGACCCGGCACGCGTAATCGAGTCCGAAAGCGAGAAGCGCGAGGCCCAGCCATGCGGGATGGACGCGGGCCAACATCACGGCCAGATCCTCTAATGCGACCGAGCGCAACACCAGCCAGGCGAAGAGAACGGACACGCCCGTCCCGATCAGCAATTTGAGACCTTTGCCGGGCGTCATGAACGGATCCGATCGGGGTCTCGAACCTTGTCCCGCTCGACGGATTCTGGCCGACCGAAGCCAAGTCGCTCCCGCACGACGTAGAGCGGGCGCTTTTTGGTTTCCTCGTAAATGCGGCCGATGTATTCGCCGATCAAGCCGATCGAGATGAGCTGTGCCCCACCGAGAAAGAGCACGGCGATCATCAGCGCCGTCCACCCTTCGACCCAGTTTGAGGTGAAGATCCGCATCACAATCGCGTAAATCACACCCGCTAGCGCCAGAATGGCAGCGATGAACCCCAGATAGGTGGCGATGTCGAGGGGCTTCGACGAAAACGACAAGATGCCATCGGAGGCGAACTTTAGCATCTTGCGCAAGGGATACTTGGATACTCCAGCAGCGCGCTTCTTGCGGTCATATGGTACGGCAAGCTGTCGAAATCCCACCCATGCAACCATGCCACGGACGAAACGATGACGCTCTGGCATCGCCAGAAGCACCTCCACCACACGGCGGTCCATCACGCGAAAGTCACCGGTATCCAATGGGATTGGGACTTCGGAGAGCCGGTTGAGCAAACGGTAGAATGCTCGCGCGGTATGCCGTTTGAACTGGCTCTCACCTTCGCGACTGCGGCGCATGCCGTAGACGACATCATATCCCTCTGCCCATCGTTCGATCATCTCGATCAGAACTCCGGGGGGATCCTGAAGATCCGCGTCGATGAGTGCGACCGCCTCTCCCGAGGCAGCTTCTACCCCGGCGGTGACCGCAATTTGGTGGCCAAAATTCCGGCTGAACTCTATGGCGCGCACCCTGTTATCCAACTCAGCCGCGCGACGCAGCTTCGCCATTGTGCCATCCGAACTGCCATCGTCGACAAAGATGAATTCGAAGCCGGACACGGAGGCGGGTGGCTGCAAGGCCAGAAGCTGCCCAAGAGTCTGATCCAAGACCTCTTCTTCATTGTAGCAAGGAACAATAATGGAAACGAGTCTTGGACGACCCCCGGACATCGAACAACTCCTCTGTCTGGATATTTTTACTTTGGGCGATGATCTATTCTTAAAGGGACGTGAGGTCGGAAAGGCGTGGCGGACTAACCACGCGTGGAGGACTATGGAGGAGCGGCCCGCGAGTCAAGGTTACGCCGAAGTGAGGTCTGCCGCGTTTGCCAGCAACTGCTTTTAGGCTGGATGAAACTCACGCAGAGGGTCTGATCTGAGCCTCGTTTCCGCCTCCATTTTAAGGTGGAATTCGTCTCGAACGAGGAGATGGACATATGACGAGATGATGTCCCAGCTGATGGTGTGGCTGGCTGGCAGCGGGCCTCGCAATCATGTAAGGCTGCGGTCGCTATTCAGGTGAAGCGGAATAGCGAAAATAGCGGAAATAGCCGGGGGTAAGAACGGCGTTTTCAATCGTCATCGGACGCCCTCACAATCCGGTAGGCTTCCTTGCGCGGCCTGCCACGAATGACGGTTCCGGCGTCCATCTGGATCAGGTGCCCGGCCTTGACCAGCATCGCAAGCGGGCCGGATAGCGTCTTGCGCTCACGCATGGCGTTTGGCCCGTGCTTCAGAATATCGCTCGGCAAGACGTCATCATCTTCCCAGCTTTCCAGAAGCCACTTGCGCAGGGTTTCGGCCTTCGCGGTTTCCTCGGACACAAGCCCCGCCTCGGCCAGCTGCTTGGCTTCCGATAGATAGAATTGCGCCAGCTTCACCCCCCAGCCCATCGCCTCGGGCGTCACCTCGGGGGCCTCGACGTTGGCCCAGAGCGTCAGAACGCCGGCGATGCGCGCCGCCTGTTCCGCCGCCTTGCTGGCATAGGCCCGCGCCTGTTCCATCGGCCGCCCGGCGCCTTGGGCGGTTTCAACTGCCTGATAGAAGCGCCAGAGCAATTCCTTGGCGGCAAAAGACAGCGGCAGGCATACCGGCGCCAGTTCCTGCGGATTGTCCCCGGTCGGCAGAGGTGTTTCGAGAATGTCGCGCAGGCGGGCCGTGAAGGCGGCAACCGCTGCATCGCTTCCCGCATCATGCCCCCGACGCAGGCGGGTGCCGATCAGGCTGGGCGGCTCGGTAATTAGCAGGCCGCTGAAAAACCCTGCCGGGAG
>NZ_JFZB01000070.1 GCF_000740785.1 Paenirhodobacter enshiensis
GGCTCAGGTAGCCCATGATGTCGGGAATGCCTCGGTCGAAGATCACGGGGCGTGAGAGTGCCTGAGCGTCCTCGTAGGCGCGGAGGCCGCGCTCAAGCATCAGTTCGGCATAGGCCATGCGGTCCGCCCAAGGGAGGGCGTCTCCGCCGCTGGCCGTCTCTTCGCGGATGATCGCGCGGCCGGCTTCGGGGATCGTATGAAAGCCGCGGCGGGCGAGCTCGGTGATCAGGCTGGTCTTGCCCGCGACCCAAGGCCGCCCGTCACGACGAAGAAATGGTCGCTCATGGGCCATCCTCGGATTTGACAGGGGAAAGCGCTGCGAAGCGATCAACACGCCACGGGCGCGGATCAAAGTAGCAAGAATTTTCGTAGGGAAAACAACACCCGTCTGCGCCGCAGAGGCAAATCCTCTGACGAGAAATGCAGAACTATCTAGTGCTTTTCAAGATTGGGAAGAGGCACATAGTTTTGCCTATGAGGGGCGAAATTTCCTTTTGAATTCAGCACACCGAAATCTCGATGCTGAACTGAAGCTGCCTTTTTCGTCAGATAAGGTTGCCCTTGGAAAGACATGAAAAAAGCCGACGCAGTGGTCGGCTTTTTTCAATGTTCTCTGTGTCGGAAGGACTTGGGGATGAATTCACGGGCGGGCGCCCTACCAGGCAAGCGGCCCCACCGGCATTCCTGCCCTCATCTCTAATTCACATCGCGGCGGCGAAAAATGATCCGGTTGTTGCCGTTGAAAACGAGTGGTTCGACGCCGTTTTTGTAGAGCTCGCGGCAAAGATTGGCGGTATCGCGTCGCAGCTCACGAGCAAGATCGGCAGCAGAGATGTACTGCTCGCCAAACGCTGTGACGGAGGCCTCATCGACCACCAGCCAGCGTTCGGAGGACCTTTCGGTTTTCGGAGCAGCACTCAGGTAGCCTGCGTTCACCAGGTTGCGGATTGTTGCGGTGTCGACCCCGAGCTTACCGGCAGCTTCCGACATGCTGATCGCACCAGCTGAGCTCTGACCTATGGCCGTTTTTACCCGCTCTACAGATATCAGAAAATCGTCGAACCTTGGAGATACGCCCGCCGCGCAGCGTAGCGGAATGTCGTGTTCGAAAATCAGATGCAGGAGTTCGACGGTCGAACATTGGCACACGGGCGTGGCCGCGATGAGAGAGACCTCATCATTGGCCGGTTCCAACTCGGGGCGTGTTTGGCGGCACAAGCGACCGAGAAAAGCGTCGAGATCTTCCCTCTGGAAATACGGCGCGTTTCGGGCCATCTCTCCGGCCTTCTTGACGAGCCTCTCCACGACGAAAGTGCGCAGCAGGTGGATGTCCAGCCCAAGATAGTCTGCCGCGTCGAACCCGCGGAGTAGCCCATTGGTTTCATCGGCGAGTTGCTGCAGCGTCTCCCGCGAAGGGTAGCGACGATAGGTGATTGCACCGGATTTACCCGATTTCGAGATGTCGCCACGCTCCAAGAGCTTGTGGCGCAGCATCCGTTCGTCGATGCCGTAGGCCTTCGCGCCTTTTCGAAGGGAATATACCCGTTGCCTTTCACACCGTATCCGCAGGACTGTGCTACCGACAAGCACGGGATAGGTCCGCAGGATGTAGTCGAAGACCCTCTGGCGGATGTCATTGAAAGCGGCATCATCCTCACGCTGGGACAGCCAGGTCAGGAAAGAACCGGCAATCGCACCGTAGGTGTGACAGCCAGGGCCTGCCTTCATGCGAAGCTCTTCAAGCGCTGCGACCATCTGATCGGGCCCGTTGCGTAGGACGTCGTATCCTGCAGCACCGGCCTCAAGCCATTGTCGTTCGGTCGTTTCCGTTCGACTGGCTTTCGGACCTCGCGTCAGCAAAAGGCCGAAATTCTCGCAAAGCTGTGCCGCGACATGGAAATCCAGCGTGTCGAGCCAACATCCCATGGAAATGCCATCCAGTCGGCCAAGGAGGTAACGTTCCAGAGATCGCGCGCCCTCGGTAACGATCTGAATGTTGCCCATGTCCATATTGTCGACCATCCGCGCGAAATCATAGCTGTGCTTGTGATGCGAGGGAGGCGGGACCTCGATTAACATGCAAGAATGCTGGGCGCAGGTCCGGATTGAAGTGAGTTGCCATGCCCCGAGATGAAACGGGCCATGGGCACCCTGCTCTGACAAAGCTTTAGCGGCACATTTCGGGCATCCTCTGATCGTGCTTCGGCTGTAGGCCGTGAACCTCGGGGCGTCCGCTCCCAGCTGATAATTCGTCTTCGACGGGGCGTGGGGCGTCCATTTGCGGAGTGTGGTGGGATCACACCCTGCAAGTGCGGCAACCCGCTCGATCTCCACCGGATCACCGACCTTCAGGGCGCGATATGAAATGCTCATGTCGGCACAGAAGGATTGAAGACTCGCCGTGCCATTCTTTCGCGCGATGCGGGACGCAAGCGACGTCGCGCTTTCTCCGGGCACCGGGGTAACGTGCAGGGGAAGAGGCTTGAGGTGTGACAATATCATCTGCGGTTCTCCCGAGAAAACACCTGACGGGCGTCGATGCGCATGAAGTCTGGCACGACAAAAGGATTGAACTCGGCATCGCAAGAGGTCCTCCGATGGTACGCCCTGATGAAATTGCGCCGGTTCAGTGTCTTCTGGCCCTGCAGGTAGGCGTCCTCGATGGCGTCGAGGATCAGGACGATGGTGATGCCAAACTGGTTTGCCGCAGCATGGACCACGCGTTCGCCGTGGGATAATTCCAGAACGTCATCCTCTGGTTCGAGCTTCGCCAGTTCGCAGTAGTTCTCGAGCAGGTCGAGGATATCTTCGCCATATGCAGCAGGGGATAGGCTCTCGAACCGAACGGCCTTCATACGACGGGCAAGCTGATGGTCGTGGTTGAGGATGTCTTCCAGCTCGTTTGTGCCCGACAGAATGATCCCGACTGGCCACTCGGGGTCCGTCATCAGGGTCTTCAGCATGGATGTCACTGAATCCAGCTCGTGCTTGGTGCCCCGCGACGCCAGGTCTTGCGCCTCGTCGAGGTGCACGAAAAGGACACGCCGCTCCTTGAGGTGATGTTGGACCAGGTCCCAGATGTACCAGGCATGGCGATCTGCACCGATGGGGTAGCCAAGCGCCCGAAGGAGCATCTGCCCGACGAACTTCAGCGTTGCGGGTGATGGCACCCGCAAGCTGATGATGGTTGAATCTCCGTATCCCCGATCAGCCAGCCTCTGCCCTTCTTGGGCAAGAAGATGGGTGATTGCCGCGCTTTTTCCGGCCCCGGATTGTCCGGACAGGGCAAGCCCTTGCGCCTCACTGATGCGGCCGGTCTGAATGTCTACGAGCCTTTTCTCGGCGAGAATGGAGAACCCTTCTGCCAGTGGAACGAAGCGCTCGTGATCGACGAAATACCCCTTCAGTTCAGCGACCCTTTGTGCAGCTTGGGTGATCAGATCATTTCCCATCATTGAACCCCCAGCGTCTGCGGTTCTTGCGTCTCGTTCGACGCTCGGAGACCGGCCTGCTATCGTCGCCGTCCGGCTTCCGTGATGTGTCCGTTGGCGAAGTAATGGAGATTGCGTCATTGAGCAGGTCATTACTCGGCGGCATATATCCCAACCGCTGCTCATCAGAGCGGAGCGGATAGTGCAGGGCCGCATCTGCGCGGGCGACTTCCACGTCGGTCACATGGAAAGGTGTCAAGGCGCGCAGCGCGAATGCGCGGCGGTTTGCGTCCGATATCCGCGCAATAGCCCTCTGGACCTTGGGCGCGTCCAACTTCGCAGCACGCGCATGTGTGTGACGAACGGCCCGAACGCCCTCACGCAGATCATCGAAGCTCACACCCTCGAAACCGGGCTGATTGGCGAGTGCCGGGTACCAAGTTGCGCCGACCTTGACGGCGATCCACCCAATGTCCTGCAGATCGGCCCTGATTTCCACCTCCCGAATGGGGGAATGCAGATGGGCTTCCCGCAGCGCCTCGCAGCTATAGCTAAGCGCCGAGAACAGCACGCCCTCGTCGTTGAGTTTCCGCGTCATCGGCCTGCCGAATGCTTTCCTGAGGGTCAAGCCATCCGGAACCGGAGGTGTCCCGTGTTCTGCCACCAGCCGCTTCCAGGCGGCATTCGGGGTTTCCCCTTTCAGCGAGCCATGTGGCTGGTTGTGGTAGATATCAACGATATAGGTCAGCAGGACCTTGATCAGATCGTCGTCGCAAAGACAGGCGAGCATCTCGGAGGGATAGTCGCCACGATCCACCGTGTCGAAGAAGGTCCGACCTGCCAGCAGCGGCATGAGCTGATGCCCGAGAGTGCGGAAGAAGGACTCGATGTGACCCCGCATCCAGGGAATTCCGGCGGGCGGCAGGTGCGACGTGATCCCGAGCGAAGCCACCGTCGTCTGGAAAGCATCCGAGACAAAGGCTGGCCCCATGTCGGTCACGAGGGTCCCAATCCCGCCATGGTGATGCCATGTGCTTTCGCATTCGGCCGCTTGGGCCAGTGGGGTCTTGTCCTCGAAAACCAGCCGCAGCGCGCGGATTGCATCATCCGCGTTCGGGTTGTCAGCCAGCCGCATCGACACGACGCATTTGGTGGCGCAGTCGATTGCAATGTAGAGCCAGCGTCGTCCGGCCTCGAATTTCTCCTGCCGATCCGGCGGCAGGTGATCCCAGATGCCGGTCAGCGTCAGCAACGATATGACGTCGAGTTTGTTTTCATCCATCTCGACCCGCTCCATGGGGCGTACGACATCAGGACCGTTGCCACTCATGGTAAAATGTCGAGCCGCAGCTGCAGCACCATTCCGCTTGGCGTAGAGGTAGAATGGATCGGCCATATCGAGGCGACGTCGGATACTTGCGGCCGACGGAACGACCATAGGAGGCACCCCGGCGTCAGCACGTTTTCGGTTCTCCTCATCGAAAAGCGCTTGGGTTTGCTTGATCGCTTGGACCTTTGTCCGGCGCTGCGTGTCGGCGTAAATCTCGATGACCTGATTCATCAGAGCTACAGATCGCGGACACCAAATCCGTGTCCGGTTCCCGGAACGATAGGTCTCGGGGATAAGCGCAAGTGGTGAGTAACTCGCAGATTGATAAGCACGTACCCATTGAAACGCAGTTCGGCTACCCGGAAGGTTGCGTACGATGACGTCTTTACCTGGTCTAGCTTTCTTGGCTGCAGCGGCGCCTTCACCGACAAGCCGCTGCGTTTCTGCGGCTAATCGTGGGCGCGCGCTGTCGTAGCTTTCTTGGGTGCGCTTGATTTCATCTTGTGCCTCTAAGGTCAGGAAAGCATCGCAGACCGCTTTCCGCCAAATCACCAGTCTGCCGATCTGTTCCGGCAATTCACTGATGACTTCGACCGGCTTGTTTAGCCTCATCTCCTGCGTAGCCCGGTCGAAGTAGCCGGCAAAATACGTTGTGTCCGGCCGACGCATCATCTCGGCGAGCTCTTGGTGGGAAAAAGACTCCGTGATCCCCGGCTGGCCAACGCGCTCGAAGGTGCCTCCGATGTCATTGATCTCAATGGGACGCATGGCGACCCCTGCCGTGGTGATCATGTCAGAGCTTGAGAAGCGAAAACGCATGGTCATGCCGCCACCTCCGTCAGAGAGGGGCGCGACCAGGCAAGCGAGCGCGCCGCTTCAGCGGCAGCCTGTCGGTTAATGTGCTGGTCCGTGACGAGCAGCACGCGATCTGCAAATGATTTGGTAACTGCCGCAGAGACAGCTTCGAGCTCGGATACAAAGTTCAGCTTCAGCACACGCTGCATGGGTTTAATGGCCACAGCGATGCGCTCCCCGTCCGTTTTTGTGACCAAGAAATCGAAGACGTGCCGCGCGTGGCGGCCATCGCTACCAACATAAGAAATCGCCGGAGGCTGTTCGCGGATGTGGTGCACGTCGTCGCGTACCAACATCAGACAGAGAAAGGCGTATTCGAGCGCACTCTCGAAGTGGATGATGCGCGGGCGCTCGAAGCCGGGCAGCAGTGCGACCATCGAGCCACGGAGGCTCCCTGAGGTGGACCCCGAAAACCGGACACTCTG
>NZ_JFZB01000071.1 GCF_000740785.1 Paenirhodobacter enshiensis
CTGCCGCGCGGGCACGCAAGGCGCGGATCTTCGCGATGATGCCTTCGCGCCTGTCGGTCATCGCACCATCTCCAACGCTTGCTTGTAAAGGTCGAGCATGGCGTCTTCCTCGGCCACGTCGTCGCGGTCGCGTTTGCGGATAGCGATGATCCGCTTGATCACCTTGGTGTCGTAGCCGCGGCCCTTGGCCTCGGCCATCACGTCCTTCATCTGCTCGGCGATGTCCTGCTTTTCGGCCTCAAGGCTTTCATACTGTTCGATGAACTGGCGCAGCTCGTCGGCCGTGACGGCTTTGTCGGCATCGGTGTTCTTCACCGGGATCTTGCCGTCGGTGTTCACCTTCCCGAGGGCGATCAGGTCGGCCATGGTCGTTTGAACCTCGGCGCCGGCGGGGTTCGCGGACACGGGCCGTGGGGCGGGCTTGTCCGCCTCCGGGTGCACGGTGCGCTTGCCGAGGGTGTCGGCGGCGCTGACGATGCCTTCGGCCTCCAACTGCTCAATCAGCGCCGCCGCCCGGGCGTAGCCGATCGAAAACGACTTCTGCAGGAAGGTGGTCGAGGCGCGATCCTCGGCGCGTACCAGCGCGACGGCGCGGGCGTAGAAGTCGGCGGCGGGGTCGGCTTGGTTCATGTCCAGCATGTCCTTTCCCTCGGGCTCAGGCGGCGGAGTAGGCGGCGTGGTGCGGGGCGTGGCCGGTGCTGGCGACCTCGCGGATCAGCCCGCGCGCGATCAGCGGGGCGGCGTCGCAGAAGTGCAGATCCAGAGCGTCGGGCGCGGCGGCGCGAACGCGGGCGAGGGTGTCTTCCTGGTGGCGGGTGAGTTCGGTTGCGGTCTCGGGCATGGGTGGGCCTCGGAATGGATGGGGGACAGTTCGGCCCCGGCGGCGTGCGTTCCGTGAGATGAAGTGTGCCGCCGGGGCATCTGCGCGGGCCGGGAATGGGCCTTGCGCCGGAATGGATCAGGGGGCGGTGCCGATGCGCCACAGCGGCATTTCGCAGGCTGTGGCGGTGCAGTGGGGCGCGGGTGCCGCGCTCGCGATGGCATCGGGCAGAGCAAGGATCAGGAAAGCACCGGCACCGACAACGCTCGCCCACCAGAGCGGGCGCAGGATGATGTCGGCGACCTCGGCCAGCCGGTCGGCGCGGCTCTGCGGGATCATGCTGCGGCCTCGGTGCCGGTGCGACGCGGAGCTGGAAGCCACGGGTAACGGCAGGTCTGGCCGCGCTGCGCCTTCAGGCAGCACCAAGCGCGCTGCAGGGTGATCCTGCGGGCGGTGGCGGCGCGGGCCGGGTCGGTCACAAGGGACAGTGCCCATTGGTCGATGTGGGAATGCATGTGAGCCTCCATCGGGCGTCCCGCGATCAGCCTCGGGGTGAGGGGTTAGCGGCGGGGGATGGGGGCATCATAATGCGGTATTGTTACCGCGGTCAATGGCGATGCGGTATAATTACCGCTTTGTGTGTCGGGCTATATTCGCCCGAAGGTTGTGGGTATATCCATGTCGAGGGAAATCCCATACATGCCATTGGCGTCTTCATCGTCTTCGTCGAGTTCAGGGCGGATCCACCCTCCGCGGATTACGGCATTCACTGCACAGGGGGCTTGGCCGAGCCCTGCTTCCCGCAGGCTGGCGCGATACGTTCTCGCGTCTTCCCTGGAGAGATACCCAACGGTCATTCCATGCACTTGGACGGCAATGGCCT
>NZ_JFZB01000072.1 GCF_000740785.1 Paenirhodobacter enshiensis
TGGCGCGATACGTTCTCGCGTCTTCCCTGGAGAGATACCCAACGGTCATTCCATGCACTTGGACGGCAATGGCCTTGTCGTCAAACCGATTGGTGTTTTCACACAAAAGCACCGCCGTAATATGGTACTCGCACCCGTCTTCGGTTTCGGGGCCCGCGATCCGTCTGAGCGCTTTCTGATAGAAGCTCTCTCCGACGGCTGACGTTGCGAATGAACCGTCGCCTACCGCGAATACTCCACGTGTCCGGGAAGTATCTGGCGGATTTTGCCCGGCGCCCTCTAGGTCGTCGTTTGCCTCTAACTTGGGCAACTGCCGTGCCGTCGGTTGAGGGGTCTTCTCCCCGCGTTTCAGAAGAGGAACTAGAAGAACGTACACAATGATGGTCACTGCCACCATGCCGATGAATGAAGGTAGCACTTAGAGGTCCAGTATGGTTTTTCTGACACGTCCAACAATGCGAATACTTCCTGTTAAAGCAGGCGGTTGGGTGTCTATGTAGGAACGCGGTACGAAAGGCGGGGAAGAATTAGGGTCGTATGCTTTGTAGGTGGCCGCCCCACTTTCATCGGCGATCACATAGCATCGTCCGTTGACTAGCCTCTTGTCGTTCAGATCCACAATGATCACGGAGTCTGGCGGGCTAAGTTTGTTCATGGATGTGCCCTGCACGCGTAATGCGATCCAGCGGCTCGGGGGAAGGTCTGCAACAGGAATTGTCGGGTAGTCCGCAGGGCTGACGACACTGTCTTGGTCACTCAGCTGTCCTGCGCTGACCCAAGACACTAGGCTCACCATGTCGACGTGCGGCGGGTCGACATCGTTCATGTTGCCGGTTCCCGTGCGTAGCCATTCCCCGGAAACATTCATGGCCCGTGCGACGGCGGAAACGCTGCGCTCGGTCGCGCCAATCGGCTTCCCCGCGTCGCGGGAACGAATCCAGTTTCGGATCGTATCGGTCGTTCCCAGTGCTTTTAGACTGAGTGACCGAGGTGACATGCGTTGTCCGGCCTCATTCTGGGCCGCGATCCACTCTTCGATTCGCTTCAGAACATCCAGCATTTCCATGCGGTTATAATACCGTATGACGGACTGTCTGGCGTGCGGTTAGATAACCGTTGACTATGCGGTAATAAAACCGCACAAATATCGGTGTCATGTTAAGCACCGCATACCTCATCCATGTTGCTGACGCTTATAAAGCCGCCAGTGGTCTCACCGAGGACACCACTGTTTCTTATCGTGTCTTTGGGGACACGAAGAAACTGACGGCGATCAGGTGCGGTGCAGACATCACCGTGCGGCGGTTCAATGTCGCTCTTGATTGGTTCCGTTCACATTGGCCGGATGGAAGGCCTTTTCCTGAAAGTAATCATGTGGGGGATGAGGTGTCTCGATGATCGCTGAACAGGTCTTCTGTTTGCCAAAATGTCGGTTGTCGCTGGTTCAGCGCGATGCTCGTGCTGGCGCTGGCTGCCGAAGCCGGGCTGGAGCCACCGATGCGGAGCCCCTTCAGCTTCGAGGCGCTGCCGCCCGAAAATCACGATGGGAAGGAAGCTGCATGACCCTGCATGTGGCTTCCTCACGTCAACGGAATTTGGCTCGCGGATTTCCATGCCGCAACCATCGCATGTGCAACGTCAGCGATCACGGAAATCCGGTTTCCGAGCCGTTCAGCTCAGGCGTCCTGCATTGCGGCGCGAATTGCGTTGGACATGGACGCGATGTCATTCAGGTAGTCGATTTCATCGGCGACGATACGGCCATCCGCCTGAATTACGCCTTCAAGGGCCTGCTGAATGCGGTCCTGGCGCGGCTTGTCATAGGTCATGATGATCTCAAGGTGCCCGCGCAAGCTGCGCCGCTGGGGCCTCATGCGCTCGATTTCGCGGTTGAAGGCGTCCAGAACCTCGATAGTCGGCGCTTTGCCGATGCGTCCATCTCGCTGAAGGGCGAACATCTCCTTCTCAGCGTAGATCTGTATCGCATCGAGTTCGGAGATGTGCATTTTCCCGTCCGCACGTGCCGCCGACACCAGAACGCCAAGAGCCGGACGCAAGAAATCACGAAGCGTTTTCGCCGCGGTCAGAGCGGGGTCTTCCTGAGCCGCGGCGTCAGACATCGGCAGCGAACAGCCGTAGGTCTCTGCGAAGAATGTTCCGAACGGAACGACCTCGCCGCTGTCTTCGTCAATCACGCCGGATATGCGGTCGACGCGGAACAGGCGATAGGCGCGCCGTTCGTGACAAATGCAGTTCACGCCGAGGCCGTGATTGGTCTCTGTCAGGCTCATGAGCGTGACGCGGCGCGTTGTCTGCGCCCCTTTGCTGTCGTGATACTCGATGATCGCATAGGTGTCGCCCAGATCCATCGGCAGGGTGCCGGGCGACTTCTTGTCCTGCGCCGCTTCCGGGTCGCAGATTTCGAGGTCGTCAAGGAACGACATGTCGGGTTCGCGGAGGATCGTCCCGGCGACGACCGCGGGTTCCGGTGCCTGGTCGGGGGTCGGGGCGCGGCGCAGCAGATAGTCAAAAAGTCCCATTGGGAATCTCATTCCAAAATCAATCGACGGGGCAAACCTAAGGCTTTGTTTGCTGTCGAGTCCACCGGGAGGCGGGCATGACCGAGCGTCTGATGATTAATCAGTTCATGCGGGTTCTTGTTGCTCGGGCGGGCGGACCGGCCAATGCCGCTAGCCTGATAGACATAGGTCTCGGCATTCCATTGCAGGGCGGCATGTCGACACGGGTTGGCACGATCTCCAAGCGGTTATCGGGTCATCTGGACTGGCCGCTCGTCGAGATCATGGCGCTGGAGGATGCGCTTGATGATCGCTGTGTCCGGCGCTGGCTGTTGAGCACGACCCCGGATCATGCCGAGCACATCGACCTTCTGGACGGGGCGTCGGCGCTTTCGCGCGAGGTTGGCGAGGCGGTGAGCGCCGTCGTCGGTCTGGCGACGGGCAAAGCGGATCGTGCGCGTGTGCGCAAGGAAGTCCAGGACGCGCGGCATGTGGTCGAACGGCTGTCGGCTGTGCTGGAGGGGGATGAAGACTGATGCAGCGCACGATCCGAGCGTCTGGTGGGCAGTGCATTATCTTCACCACCTGCGACATCTGTAACGCACAATTTTCGCAAAGCATGGGGCCACTGTCGACGGCTCGTGCCCAGTCTCGCCTTGCGCGGCGCTTTACTGCGCAAGGGTGGAAGATGCGTGGGTCGGAGAGTGTGGGGTGGAAACACCGCTGTCCGGCCTGTGCCCGGCGCGCTCGCGCTACCGACCCCAAAAACCCAGAACAACAGAAGGACAGTGATCCCATGGCAAGCAAGAGCACGCCCGCCCCGCGGGGG
>NZ_JFZB01000073.1 GCF_000740785.1 Paenirhodobacter enshiensis
GGAACCTGTTCAGATCAACCGAACCACCTCACTCTGCGTACCGTGGCGAATAATGTCCAGAACATAGTCGGGCTGCCGGGCTAGTTCCGCGCGACGCTGACGAATGGGCGCGATAAGGCCCTGATACGAGTGAATTTCGGGCGCTTGCCGCTTGGCATGAGTCTTTATGGCCTTCTGCGAACCGGCTTCGCGATGCTATAGATCGAAGATTGGGAAAAGGATTGCCATGCTTAAAGTCCGCAGGACGACACCTTCCGCGCTATTCTTCGATACTATCGACCAGCCCCGGGAGCGCCTTCTTCGTTGGGCTCTCCGCTCACTTGAGGAGCGGCGGCAGCGGCGTGCCCCAATCGATCATGACCTTTTCCACCGCAGCCACCTCGCGGACATGGTCCATCAAGAGTTTGCCGGTGCCTGCGCCTTCTGCGAGCGACCGGTCGATCCTTCGGACGGCGTCAGCCACTTCCGGCCCCTCAGCGTCGACGGGGACCATGATGGCGAGGGATACGCCGATCACTATAGTTGGCTCGCTTACGAGTGGTTGAACCTCTTCCTTATATGCCGCATTTGCCAGAAGCAGCGCCGCGATAGATTTTATGTTATGGGCAAACGTGCTCGCTTTCTGGCGACGTTCGACGAAGTGCGCGCAGAGGAACGACCTCTCCTCATCGATCCGACGATCGATAATCCTGCGAGCCACCTCTCGTTCCTGGTCTCGGGTGAATGCATTCCGAAGCGCAATTCCGCCAAGGGGAAGGTGACGGTCGATCTTCTTGCTCTTAATGACGATGAGCTGGTCCATCGTCGGCTCGAAGCAATCGAGACTGTAGTCGGGGCGTGGCAGACCGCGCTCCAAGACGGCGCTGACATCTCCGACGCCGTGCTTAACACGCCATTTCTCGGAGCATGGCGCGACGTACTCACGCGGACGCTAAGTGAATTCGGAATCGCGACCCTTGGCGCTAGCAGCAGGCTGTCGCTCGTGCGCCGCTTGCGCGACTTGATCGAGAAGAATGATCGCGAGGGCTGCGATCGGATGGTGGCTGCGATCGACCTGGTCCGCAATTCCGACCGGATCAGGCGCGCGGAATTCCAGCGAGAGCCGACCGAACCTGAGCGCGCTTTCTATCCTGTTGCCGTGCTTCCACCCGAAGCGCGGTTGCGAGCTCCACAGGCAGAGATCGAGCGCGTTCAGATCACGAACTTCAAGGCGATCGATCGCCTGGATATCAGGCTGGGGGAAGAAAGATCCCGCAAGTCGGGTGCACCTTGCCTAATGCTTCTCGGCGAGAATGCAGTTGGCAAATCGACTTGCCTATCGGCCATCGCGTTGGCCCTTCTGGGCACGCGGGAGGCACGGATGCTCCGGCTTACCTATAGTGATCTCGCAAGAAGCCAGGCCCGTGACTCTTGGGATGTGTGGGGACGCGAGCCCGTTGAAGTGCAGCTTCAGCTAGACGCGAGGTCTGAGCCAGCGATATTCATCTACGATCCCGTCAGGGGACGCGTCGAAGGGTCATCCGAGCAATCGACCGTCGTCCTTGGTTATGGTCCACACCGCTACTTCGCAAAGGCGCGGGGTCGCAGGGGTACGAGTGCAGCGCACGGCGTGCGCAGTCTCTTCGACTCACGCCAAGCTCTGCCAGATCCGACAGAGTGGCTCGACGGCTTGAGGGGTCGCGCTTTTGACGAAGTGGCACGAACGATCCGGATGATCCTGCCTGTCGGTGATGACGATCAACTCGTGAATGATCCCCGTTCAGGCATCTGCGTTTTTGCCCAAGGGCAGCTGACCCCGGTGGGTCAACTTAGCGAAGGCTATCGTTCCGTCTTCGCAATGGTCGCGGACATATGCCGGAACCTGCTTGAACACTGGTCCAACTTAGAAATCGCCCACGGCGTGGTGCTGATAGACGAGATCGAAACGCACCTGCATCCGAGGTGGAAGATGCGCGTGATGTCGTCGCTCCGCGAGGCTTTTCCTCGCGTGCAGTTCGTCGTGACGACGCACGATCCGCTTTGCGTCCGCGGCATGTATGATGGGGAAGTCGTTGTCCTAGCGCGCAATGAGGAGGGTGGGATTACGACCCTTGCGGACCTACCCGACGTGTCAGGCATGCGTGTCGAGCAACTTCTGACTTCGGAATATTTCGGCCTGTCCAGCACTATTGATCCGGATTTGCAGCTGGAAATCGCGCGTCTCTCAGATGGAGTAGCGGGTGATCCGGCCTTAAAGATTGGCGTCGAGGCCGACGAGCTCGTGTCCCGCCTGACCGTGGGTGACAGCGCTTCGGCACAAATCATCCAGGAGGCCCTGCTACAATATCTACAGGAACGCGAGAAGCCAATAGACGCGCTGGTGCCCAATGCCCGCGCCGCCGCCGTCGGTGCGGTATTCCGAGCGTTGCGATCATCTCGGGCAGGCTAACTTGAGGAAGCTGGATAGAGCGAGTGTTGCGGTTCCGCCGTCTTTGGCAGTACCCAGCCAGGCCGTCGCAAATGAGATCGCGAACGCCACAGCTTACTATGGCGCGCGCGTGCCATGGACCGCTATTTACACATCATATCAGTTCCATAACTACCGCGGGCCAGACGTAAAAGTTGCCCTACGTCAACTGGCCGGAGGAAATTGCGCCTATTGCGAGAGCAAGATCGGTGCAGTTGGCGCTCGTGAGGTCGAGCACTATCGACCAAAGGGCGGCATTGCCGACCTCGATATGCATCCAGGCTACTGGTGGCTAGCCCATCGATGGGACAATCTCCTTCCTACCTGCCGGGACTGCAATAAGAGCCTGCGCCAGAATATCGTAACGGCGGGCATGACTAAAGCCGAAGTGCTCAAACTCCAGGGAAAGAGAGCCGCAGCAAGCTTTGGGAAAGCGAATCAATTCGAGATCCGAGGACAGAGAGCTGTCGGAAGTGGCTGCAACCTTGACCTCGAAGATCCGCTGCTGATCGACCCCTGCCGGAACGATCCCAGTCAGCACGTTACTTGGGATTTCTCCGTTGAGTTGACGCTGATCGAACCTGCACTCGTAGATGGCGATTACAGCGTATACGGAGCCTACACGATCAGGACGTGCGCACTAAATCGAGCGGAACTGGTGCTTGATCGGATTCCTGCACTGCGACCAATGCGTGTACTACGAACAAGACTAATAAACCGGCTAAACGGATGGACCGGAGATGCTGATGAACTTGCCGACATTTTGCTGGAGTGTGAGACACTGTCCTCTTTTGCAGAACATGATCAACCTTACGCCGGCATGGCTGCCGCCTTCATTCGCGATTTCGAAGATGAACTCGATCGTTGGCGGGTTTCTCAGGGCCTGCCCCCGTTCTAAGAACGGTACTTGAAACGCCGACGTCCGCTAGCGTCTATCTGCGCGTCGCTGTCAGTCGCGCCGTCGGTGCGACTGACCGGTATCGCGGGTTTTTGCGAATGCGATGCCGCGTTGCCGTCGGGCGGCTTTCCGCCCTTCGTGCCAGAGCCTCTGGCCGTGACGGCAATGGAACTTTTGTAGGCCCAGAATCGCGAATCTTAGGCAGCCGAGGGCCGCACAACGCTATGCTCCGGCGCCGTTCATTCAGTTAAGACTGAGAATTCCTCACGCGCCGAGACCTATGCCTTATGCATACTTCCCCGGCCAAGAAGTGGAGGTATAGCTATGCAGGTCG
>NZ_JFZB01000075.1 GCF_000740785.1 Paenirhodobacter enshiensis
CCAGTACCGTGAGGGAAAGGTGAAAAGCACCCCGACGAGGGGAGTGAAACAGTTTCTGAAACCGGACGCCTACAAGCAGTCGGAGCCACCTTGAGTGGTGACGGCGTACCTTTTGTATAATGGGTCAACGACTTGGTCTATCGAGCAAGCTTAAGCCGTTAGGTGTAGGCGCAGCGAAAGCGAGTCTTAAAAGGGCGCTCAGTTCGATGGATCAGACCCGAAACCGAGTGATCTAGCCATGAGCAGGATGAAGGTTGGGTAACACCAACTGGAGGTCCGAACCCACACCCGTTGAAAAGGGTCGGGATGACTTGTGGCTAGGGGTGAAAGGCTAATCAAACTCGGAGATAGCTGGTTCTCCGCGAAAGCTATTTAGGTAGCGCCTCGGACGAATAC
>NZ_JFZB01000076.1 GCF_000740785.1 Paenirhodobacter enshiensis
AGAGTGTCCGGTTTTCGGGGTCCACCTCACTTCCACGGGGTCTTTGTTGTCTAAAGCCCCTGCGATTTCATCTTTGGCGGGCTGCTCGGCGGCCGCGAAAAATTCTCTTGTACGAATGCGAGAAATACTTCGAGAAATGTTGCTCCAAAGTTCTGCAGGGCCTTCGGAATGGTTGGCTTTTCCGGGAACAATTGGTGCCCAAGCCGAATGATATACGCCATCCGCCCAACCCATTCTTTGGAAAGCAATTGCGCGGAAGTTGTTCTGGTTCGACAGATCCTGAAGTTGGGCCGTTGATAGAGGTGCTGTCGCGCACGGCTTGCCATCCACGAGAACCGGTTCGATTTTCCAAGCATCAGCGGCTACGTTTGCAGCGCGAAAACCACCAGTGAAATGCAAGTAGAAGGCGGTTCCATCTGGTTGGCGAGGTAGCTCAATAACTTGCTTCATAATCTGCTCCACTTCATCCACGAACAGCCTCAAACGTTAACGAAAAACTACATACTGCGACTAAGGAATTACGTTGACAGCCGCCGCGAACGAGAGCTGTCTTCGACCCCTGAGCCTCGACATTAAGGGCGGGCACCGCGACAAGCACAGCTTCCTTGCACAATAGTTGACGGAAACCCGCCGCGCGCTGCCAATCTGCCCCGATTTCCTTAACCACACCTTGCCGCCTTGCCTGGCATTTTAGGCACATCAAGACGTTTGCAGGCAGGTGGGTGACATGCGGAAGGCGGCACAACGGCAATCGACATTTCTTTTGCACGATGTTGCACTACCGGCGGCCACCCCTGCGTCGGAGGTGAAAGCACATGCCTGAACTGATTTCAGCCGAAGACCTTGCGCGCCAGATGCTGTTTTCTGGCGTCAACGGGGCATTCCGTGACTGGTGCGCCCTGATGCGCATTCATCCGGTGCCGGGGCGGCGCAGTGTCTATGACCCTGCGCCTGTGCGGCGCAGGCTGGATGAAGCGCAAGGGCTGTTGCAGGGCGAGGGCGCGGCCTCGGCCGTGGGTGCGGGTCTGGTGGCCCAGAGAAGGGCGCGTCGTGGTGCAGCGTAAGCGCCAGCGCCTTCCGGCCGAGATTAACCGGGTCCGCGCCAAGCTGGCGGACGGGACGGTGCGGTATTACTTCTATCTGCGCGGCCGGAAGGCGGCACGGTTCTGGACCGATGCCCAGCCGAACCCGACCGATCCGGCCTTCTTCGCAGCCTATGTCGCGGAAATGGAAAAGGGGCGGCCCAAGGTCGGGCACCTCGTTCCCGGCATGGTGGACGCCTATCTGTCTTCGGCCGAGTTCAAGGCGAAAAGCCCCCGCACCCAAGACGATTATCGCAAGTGGGCGTTGCGCTTCGCGGCCGAGTTCAAGGACGACCCGGTGGCGATCTTTGAGGAACCGGCCTCGCGGGGCGAGGTCAGCGAATGGCGGCAACAGTGGGCGCATTCGGCCAAGCAATTCGACTATGCCGGAACCGTGGTCACACTGATTCTGAATTGGGCGCGAGACGCCGGGAAGATCGCGGAACACCATTGCGACCGCTTGCCCAAAGCATACAAAGCCGACCGGGCCGAGGTGGTCTGGACCGAAGGCGACCTTGCCACCTTCACCGCCCTTGCGCCCGAATGGGTCTCGCGCATCCTTCTGGCCGCCTGCGAAACCGGGTTGCGGCCGGGCGATCTTATCAAGCTGTCCCGCGCCCATATCGAAGACACGCCCGGCGGGCGGCGTCTTCGCATCAAGACGAACAAGCGCGGCCGGGTTGCACATATCCCGGTGCTGCCCCGCATGGCGGCCATTCTGGACGCCACGCCGAAGGACCGGCTTCTGATCCTGACCAATGCGAACGGCCAGCCCTTGACCGAACACCGGGCTTCAGAGGGAGTTCGCCAGTGGCGCGACAAGGCCAAACTGTCGGACACGCTGCGCCTTCAGGATGCCCGAGGCACGGCCGCCACGCGGCTTCTGAACGCGGGACTCAGCCTTGCGCAGATCGCGGGCTTCATGGGCTGGGGCCTGCGACATGCGCAGAACGTAATTGAGCATTACGCCCGCCTCGCCCCCGACGAATCCGACCGCATCCTTGAAGCCTTGACGGCGGCAAAGCGGGGTGTAGCGTGAACGGATTTGCAAAACGCCGTGCAAAATAGCCGCCCGGAAGGGCGGCGCGCAACGTCTAAGTCATTGGAAAGATTTGGAGGCGGGTACCGGAATCGAACCGGTCTTCACGGATTTGCAATCCGCTGCGTAACCTCTCCGCCAACCCGCCGGAGCCTCGGCCTCATTAGATTTTCCCGAAACCGCCGTCAAGCGGATAACACGCGCGCCACGGGGCGACAATTTCGTCGCGGTCGCAGAGGCTTACGCCCCTCCCCCGAAACATAGGCCATCGGCGCCGGCCGCCAAACCGCCGCAGCCTACGAAATATCTGTATCGACCCAGCGGAATCTGCTCAGGTTA
>NZ_JFZB01000077.1 GCF_000740785.1 Paenirhodobacter enshiensis
ATGGTGCGGGCGACCGGACTCGATATGTAAGCAAAATCAATGTGATGGAAGAATAAAGCGTAAAAAATGCGGCCCGCTATGCGCGGACCTGCAAGAGGTTCCCTTGCCGGCGCGATTCGATCCGGCCTGCCTTGATCCATTCGCGGACCGTGCGCTCGCTACGCGAGACCGATTTCGCGTATTCCTGAACCGAGACCCATTCCGGCCGCGGGGTCATCTGGACGGCCCGCATCTGGCTGAACAGCGCGTCGATCTTGGCTTCAATTCGGGACAGATCGTTTGAGCCGATGGCGATCAGTGTGGTCGGTTGTTCGCCCATGTTATGCGAGCCCCTCTTCTGCAATGCGCCGGATCGGGCCGGCCGAGATTTCGATGATCTGGCGGAGGGCGGCACGGGCGCGGCTGTCGTCCGCTTCAAGCCTCTCAACCTCGGCTTTTGCCGCCTTCGCCTGTCCGCGCCAGTAGACGACCGCAGGCGCCGCTTTCTCGCCCCGCAGGCGCTCGATCTCGGCTTTCAGCGCGTCGCGCTCGGCCATTGCCTCATGGCAAAGGGAAATGGCTTCGTTCCGTTGCCGTCGCGCGATATCGAGCTTGCCGCGGGTACCCTTGAGCACTTCACGGTATGCGAGTGCCTTGGCCATCATCGCATCCAGCTGATGGTTCGCCGTCAAAGCGTCGCCCATCTCAGTCCCTCCGGTCGGCTTCGGTTTGCGGAAAGATCGGCTTGCCGTCCGGGCCGGCGTCGCAGCTCCAGAACGCCGCGACTTGGTCTAGGTTCAGGGCAATCGTGCCGACACGGGCATAGCCGTGGAACCCGTGCTTCGCGACGTGCTCATGCAGGGCGGCGGTCTGGTCGTCGACATAGTCGGCCGTGTTGCAGAAGCCGAAAGGGGCGTCGCTGCTCCGAAACACGAACTGGATGGATTTGAACTTCTCGGTCATCTCGTCCTCTTCGATTGTTCCCCTTCCGCCGCAGCGCGGGCAGGGGGTGTTTCCGTTGTTCCAATAGGGGTGCCTGTGGATCAGCCCTCGCCCGCTACAGCTCGGGCATCGGGCGGTCATGCCGCTACCCTCGCGGCCTCGGCGGCATAGTTGCCCCATTGCTCGGCCATGGCGTCGGCGAGGCCGGGGAAAAACCGGCTGCGGAATGCCTTGCGCTCGGCGCCGGGCGTGGCGCGGTGGATCTCGTCGCGCGCAGTCGAGCCGTCGAGCGTGCCGGTCAGCGTGAGTTTCGGCAGCCCACGCAGCCACAGGCAGGTGCGCTTCTTCACGTTGTCCGGCCCGTTCGGATCGGTGCCGAATTGCCAGGGCTGCACGCTCTGCGCCATCGGCTCGAAGTTCTCGATCCGCGCCTTGCCGTATTTGTGCATCACCGGGTTCTCGCAGGCGACGCGCTCGATGTCGGCATTCCAGCAATGCGAGAACAGCGCCGCGCCTTCGTCGAGCAGCCGCCACATGATCGCCAGCCGCTCGGCACCCGACATCTCGCGCCAGCCCGTGCGCTCGGCCGGGGTGACTTCGTCGGGCGGGTTCGGCGGCGCCTCATGCAGCCACCGCACGCCGCTGTTGGCGAGGCGCGTGCACGGCGGATGGCACAGCACCAGCAGATCCCACCCGAGCCCCAGAGCCTCGCGCACGTCGCAGATCATGTGCCGGTTGCTGCCGTCCTCGGCCGGCTTCAGATCGCACGACCAGGCATCGTGCCCGCGCGCGGCAAAGGCACGCCGGACGATGCCGCTGCACTCGCAGCCGATCAGGACGCGCAGGGCGGTCATGCTGCACCGCCGATATGCTCTGCCTCGTCCTCGGAACTCACTGGGCGGTTCAGGTTTACGCCGAGGGATGCGGCTATGCCGTGGCGGAGTGCGCTGCTGTTCAGTGTCTTCTTGCGGCCTTCCCGGCGCGACTTGATCGACGGATAGGTGCTTTCCATGTAGTTGGCGATCAGCTGGCCTTTGACGACGGCGACACTCGTCCCTGTCGTTCTCTGGCGGTGTCTTGCCCGGTCGCGTTCATAGGCCAGATCGTACATGCGATCCGCGATCCCCTCCCCGAAGCCGATCATGAACGATCTTCGGTATGTGCTGGAGGGCGCGGAACCCATCGTCTTCTGCCAGTATCCGCGATAGGCCCGCTCGGATGCACCCTGTACCAGCTCGCACAGGTAAAGAGCGAACTCGACGTCTTCAGGTTGCCCGACCCAGAATATGGTTCCTTCGCTAAACAGTGGCTGGGTCTCGGTCAGTCGGGTGATGCCCGGCGTCGCGGCATCAAGTGCGGGATGCTGGCTGCGACGTCCGGCATTGAATTCGCCCTCCGTGATCGACGACGATCCGCGTTCGATCAGTTCCGCCTCGGTCACCTCATGCTCGGCGATGATCTTCGCTGCGCGTCGGGCAGCTGCCGCGGCTTCGGCTTCGGACGACGCTTGATCTGC
>NZ_JFZB01000078.1 GCF_000740785.1 Paenirhodobacter enshiensis
TGCTGCTACTGGATCAAATCAAGCCAATCGGGCAATTAGTACCAGTCAACTGAACGCGTTGCCGCGCTTACATCTCTGGCCTATCGACGTGGTGGTCTACCACGGCCCTCAAGGGATACCTAGTTTTTGGGGGGGCTTCACGCTTAGATGCCTTCAGCGTTTATCCTGTCCGATCATAGCTACCCAGCACTACCGTTGGCACGATAACTGGTCCACCAGTGGATCGTTCACCCCGGTCCTCTCGTACTAGGGGCAACTCCCATCAAGTATCCTGCACCCACGGCAGATAGGGACCGAACTGTCTCACGACGTTCTAAACCCAGCTCACGTACCTCTTTAAATGGCGAACAGCCATACCCTTGGGACCTGCTCCAGCCCCAGGATGAGATGAGCCGACATCGAGGTGCCAAACGATGCCGTCGATATGGACTCTTGGGCATCATCAGCCTGTTATCCCCAGAGTACCTTTTATCCGTTGAGCGATGGCCCTCCCACTTGGGACCACCGGATCACTATGACCGACTTTCGTCTCTGCTCGTCTTGTCAGACTTGCAGTCAGGCTGGCTTCTGCCATTGCACTCAACGACCGATTTCCGACCGGTCTGAGCCAACCATCGCGCGCCTCCGTTACGATTTGGGAGGCGACCGCCCCAGTCAAACTCCCCACCATGCAGGGTCCCGGACCCGGATAACGGGTCGCGGTTAGACATCAAGAGTGCGAAGGGTGGTATCTCAAGGGAGGCTCCGCCGAGACTGGCGTCCCGGTTTCAAAGCCCACCACCTATCCTGCACATCACAATCCTGATGCCAGTGCAAAGCTAGAGTAAAGGTTCATGGGGTCTTTCCGTCTAACCGCGGGTAGTGTGCATCTTGACACACAGTTCAATTTCGCTGAGTCCACGTTTGAGACAGCGGGGAGATCGTTACGCCATTCGTGC
>NZ_JFZB01000079.1 GCF_000740785.1 Paenirhodobacter enshiensis
TTGACACACAGTTCAATTTCGCTGAGTCCACGTTTGAGACAGCGGGGAGATCGTTACGCCATTCGTGCAGGTCGGAACTTACCCGACAAGGAATTTCGCTACCTTAGGACCGTTATAGTTACGGCCGCCGTTTACTGGGGCTTCAATTCGGAGCTTGCACCCCTCCTTTTAACCTTCCAGCACCGGGCAGGCGTCAGACTGTATACGTCGCCTTACGGCTTCGCACAGCCCTATGTTTTAAGTAAACAGTCGCCACCCCCTAGTTTGTGCCCCCGGCCCATGGTTGCCCACGAACCGGGCCTCCTTCTCGCGAACTTACGGAGGCATTTTGCCGAGTTCCTTAAACGTGGTTCTCTCAAGCGCCTTGGTATTCTCTACCAGTCCACCTGTGTCGGTTTAGGGTACGGTCTGATGGAGGGCTATTTCCTGGAACCTCTGAGCAGCCCGATCAATCCGATAAGATCGAACTACCTTTGAGATCCGTCACATCCTCCTGGCCCACGAATATTAACGTGGTTCCCATCGACTACGCCTTTCGGCCTCGCCTTAGGGGCCGGCTTACCCTGCTCAGATTAGCTTTAAGCAGGAACCCTTGGACTTTCGGCGAGAGGGTCTCTCACCCTCTTTATCGCTACTCATGTCAACATTCTCACTTCTGATCACTCCACCGGATGCCTTACAGCCCGGCTTCACAGTCAGAACATTGCCTCCAATGTATCCGAAGATACCAAGGAGGCAGCGTTCTATATCACAGAACGCTCCGCTACCACGCACATCGCTGTGCATCCAAAGCTTCGGCTCGTGGCTTGAGCCCCGTTACATCTTCGCCGCAGGATCTCTTGA
>NZ_JFZB01000080.1 GCF_000740785.1 Paenirhodobacter enshiensis
GCTGAAAAACTCCGGCCTCGACGTCCTTCGTGGAACATGATTCATCGCGACTACGGCATGGGCGGAGGTGGCGATGCGCGGATCGGACAAGGCAACGGGATCGTTGTTCAGCTACGTCAATCTTGAGGAGCGCATCCCGGCGCGCCACCCGCTGCGCAAGATCAGGTCTGTCGTCAACGATGCACTGCGCTCCCTGGATGCCGATTTTGATCGGCTCTACGCCGGTGAGGGCCGTCCCTCGATCGCACCGGAACGGTTGATCGGGGCCAGCCTGCTGCAGATCCTCTGCTCGATCCGATCCGAGCGGCAACTCATGGAGCAGATGGATTATAATCTGCTGTTTCGTTGGTTCGTGGGCCTCGGAATAGACGACGCAGTGTGGGTCCCGACGGTGTTCACGAAGAACCGCGACCGGCTGCTGACCACGGACATATCCCGCAAGATCATGGCCGCCATCTTGGCGCATCGCGAAGTGGTACAGCTGCTGTCCGATGACCACTTCTCGGTGGACGGCACGTTGGTGAAGGCCTGGGCTTCGATGAAGAGCTTTCAGCCGAAGGACAACGAGGTGCCCGACAGGGACGACGGGCCGGGTGATCCGCCAGATGACGGTGCATCACCAATATCCTCCCCGGACCAATCCACGACTGAGCCAGCCCCGATGACCCGCCCCACACGCCGCAGCCGCAACGCCGAAGTGTTCGGACACTCTCTCGGACCTATGGCGTTCGTGTCCTCACTCCGTGGGGAACGGCGGTCGAATGCGACCACGCTTCGATGACCGATCCCGAGGCCCGGCTGTTCAAGAAGTCGCCCGGCGCCGGGGCCATGCTGTGCTTCATGGGGCATAGCCTGATGGATATGAGGCATGTTCCGCCATCGGTTCGAGGAACATGCCGATTGCGCTCCGGCCTGATCGTGCAAGCCGACCTGACGCAGGCGGATGGCCATGCCGAACGCCGTGCCGCCATCGACATGCTCCATCGACATTCACCCGGATCGACCCGGCGTCTGACCTTGGCTGCGGATCGTGGGTATGACAGCGCCGACTTCGTCGCCGAGTTACGCCAGATGGTCGTCACACCGCACATCGCCCAAAAGTCCCGGCACTCAGCCATCGACGGCCGGACGACCAGGCATCCCGGCTACGTTCAATCCCTGCGGCGCAGGAAGAAGATTGAGGAGCCTTTCGGCGGGGCCAAGACCGTCGGCGGCATGGCGCAAACCATGTATCGCGGCATCGAGCGTGTGCGGGCCCGGTTCACGCTGACCATGGCCGCCTGCAATCTGGCGCGGCTGCCGAAACTGCTTGCGGTCTGACGAGCGAGAGCGCCGCCGGGCGTGCCTGCCCAAGATCCAGCCCCCCCTGCATCCGCGTAGAGGGAAACCGTTCCTCCCGGCAGGGTTTTTCAGCGGCCTGCTAA
>NZ_JFZB01000081.1 GCF_000740785.1 Paenirhodobacter enshiensis
CCTGAGCAGATTCCGCTGGGTCGATACATCGTGTCCGCGTGCGATCCGCCGCCCCGTGGGGCAGGGCCGCAGTTGCCGGGTACACCTCTCTTGCTTAGTGGCGTGTCCCATCGGCCGGGCTCCTGAGGGGGCTTGTGGTCTGAGCAGGACGAAAGTGTCATGGCTGATGCAGATCCTGTGCGATCCAATGCGTCATGCCGGTGGTCTCCGCACTGAATTGCCCCCCGCGATGATCTGGTTGATGAGCGCCGCCACGGCCCGGTGGATTTCCGCGTCAGGCTCAGTGTCGATGGTGTTCTCGTGGGGGGCCGCAGCGTCGCGGAGCACCCCGACGATCTCATTCTCCGGCAGCAATCCGCGATCGTTCATGGCCAGCAGAAGTGACTCGCAGATCGAAAGGGCGGCCAGTCCTGCAGCGTCATTCGATGTAGACATCCGGTGTATTCCTTTCATCGTATCACTATCTGGCCATGACGCCAGCCTGATGCGTTCCTCTTATTTGCATGAAATGCTCTATGCTGGGCTGATCGAAAGCAGTCCCGGAGCTGATCTCGGCAGATCCTCCGCAACCGAAAGGAAAGGGTCATGACACCGGTCGCGGCCAGCCCGCTCACCCGAAAGCTCTCGGCCTTTGTCACTTTGTCAGAGGCCGAACTTGCCGTGCTTGCGCGTCTGCACGGCCGTCGGCGGTCCTTTGTCGCCGGGCGAGACATGGCGCATCAGGGGCAATCGGATCAGGCCGCCTATATCCTGTCCGCGGGCTGGGTCTGCTCTTACAAGATCCAACCGGATGGAACGCGGCAGATCGTTGATTTTCAGGTGCCCGGCGATTTCTTGGGATTGCGAAGCGTGCTCTTGCGTACCTCGGACCACAGTTTCGAGCCAATCGTGGACGTAGAGGCTGCCGAAGTCTTGACGAGCGATCTGCTCGAGGCGTTCGCGCAGACACCGCGGCTCGCAACGGCCATCCTTTGGGCGGCATCGCGGGATGAGGCGATGGTGGTTGAACATCTCGTCGGGATTGGGCGGCGGGACGCGGGTGCGCGTATGGCGCATTTCCTGCTGGAGTTGGGATCGCGACTGGCTCTGGTGGGCATGGGGAGTAAGGAGGGGTACGATTGCCCGCTTACGCAATATCACCTTGCTGATGCGCTCGGATTGAGCGCGGTGAGGTGGACCCCGAAAACCGGACACTCT
>NZ_JFZB01000082.1 GCF_000740785.1 Paenirhodobacter enshiensis
GGGGGCTTCGGAACAGCCGCTGCGGCAGCCGTCGCAGGAACAGCGCGGCGACATCATCGAGATGCTGGTAACCTGCTACGACCGCAAGGCGAAGCGCTACACCGGCGCCGAGACCGACAAGACGGTCGCCGACACCATCGGCGGGGGCTGCCTGCCGGGCTGGGTCGCCGAGATCCGCGAGCGCGACTTCGGCCCCTCGGGCGGCAATGAAGAGATCAAGGCCCTCCGCACCGAGATCGCCGCGCTGAGCGCCCGGCTCGACCGGGTCTGCGCCGCGGTCGGCCCGCGGGCGCGGTAGGGAGGGGACGCCATGGCAGCCTTGCCGAACCTGACGGTGGTGGGCGGCGAAAGCGGCCTGCCGCTCTACCCGATCCCCACCGGGCTGAAGCTGGAGCGGCATTTCTTCATGCAGTTCCGGCACCGCGACTGGATGAAGTCCGAGTTCCGCAACCTCGCCTCGCGCGAGGTGCGGGCGGTGGCGATCGATCTGTTCTGCGTCGCTTACGATGAAGACCCGGCCGGCACGCTGCCGGCGAATGAAGAGCTGATCGCGCGGCTGGTCGACGTGCCGCTCGACGACTGGCGGGGGCTGTGCTCGCGTTCGATCGGCCCGCTCGACGGCTGGCAGAAGTGCCGCACCGACACCGGCGCGCTGCGGCTGTTCCACCCGGCCGTGCTGGAGATGGTGACAGAGGCCTCGAAGGCGCGGCGCGACCACATCGAACGCAAGGCGGCGGATCGCGAGCGCAAGCGTCTGGAGGCGCTGCCCGATCAGATGCGGCGCGCCGGGGCGTCGAGCCGGATGGCGGAAGACACCGACCTGATCGTGCGGCTCGACGAATATCTGCTCGAACACTTCCCGCCGCCGACGCAGCGCCGTCCGCAGATCGTGCGCCAGGCGCTGGAAGAGATGGACACGGCGGGCCGTTCGGCCGGTCTGTAATTCCTTCCACATTCCTTCCAACGGAAGGAACTGGAATTCCGGCGGAAGGAAACCGGAAGGAACTGGAAGGAAAACGGAAGGAAATCGGAGCGAAACCGAGGGGTTTCGGGGGGTATGGCGCGGCAAGCGCCTTTTTTCGGGGCCGGTTCGCTCCGTGCTGAAAGGAAAGAGAAAGAGAAAGAGAAAGAAGAGGGAAGACCGCCCGGCGGGGGCACGGAAGACGACGGTGGATGGCTGAGAAAAGGG
>NZ_JFZB01000083.1 GCF_000740785.1 Paenirhodobacter enshiensis
ATGGCAAAGGCAAAGTACGAACGGACGAAACCGCACGTCAACATCGGCACGATCGGCCACGTTGACCACGGCAAGACGACGCTGACCGCTGCGATCACGAAGTATTTCGGCGAATTCAAGGCCTATGACCAGATCGACGGCGCGCCGGAAGAAAAGGCTCGCGGCATCACGATCTCGACCGCGCACGTGGAATACGAGACGGCGACGCGTCACTATGCGCACGTCGACTGCCCCGGCCACGCCGACTACGTGAAGAACATGATCACCGGCGCCGCGCAGATGGACGGCGCGATCCTGGTGGTTTCGTCGGCTGACGGCCCGATGCCGCAGACGCGCGAGCACATCCTGCTCGGCCGTCAGGTCGGCATCCCGTACATCGTCGTGTACATGAACAAGGTCGACCAGGTCGACGATCCGGAACTGCTGGAACTCGTCGAGATGGAAATCCGCGAGCTTCTGTCGGCTTACGGCTATCCGGGCGACGAAACCCCGATCATCAAGGGCTCGGCTCTGGCCGCTCTCGAAGGCCGCGATCCGGAAATCGGCGAGAACTCGATCCGCGCGCTGCTGGCCGCGGTCGACGACTACATCCCGACGCCGGAGCGTGACATCGACAAGCCGTTCCTGATGCCGATCGAAGACGTGTTCTCGATCTCGGGCCGCGGCACCGTTGTGACCGGCCGTGTCGAGCGTGGCGCCGTGAACGTCGGCGACGAACTCGAGATCGTCGGCATCCGCGACACCAAGAAGACGACCTGCACGGGCGTCGAGATGTTCCGCAAGCTGCTGGATCGCGGCGAGGCGGGCGACAACATCGGCGCGCTGCTGCGCGGCATCGACCGTGACGGCGTCGAGCGCGGTCAGGTTCTGTGCAAGCCCGGTTCGGTGAAGCCGCACACGGAGTTCGAGGCCGAGGCCTACATCCTGACGAAGGAAGAAGGCGGCCGTCACACGCCGTTCTTCGCGAACTACCGTCCGCAGTTCTACTTCCGCACCACGGACGTCACCGGCACCGTGAAGCTGCCGGAAGGCACCGAGATGGTGATGCCGGGCGACAACCTGAAGTTCACCGTCGAGCTGATCGCTCCGATCGCGATGGAAGAGAAGCTGCGCTTCGCCATCCGTGAAGGCGGCCGCACCGTCGGCGCGGGCGTCGTCTCGAAGATCCTCAAGTAATC
>NZ_JFZB01000084.1 GCF_000740785.1 Paenirhodobacter enshiensis
GCGATCTCGCCCGCGCGCATCGCGGTCTCCAGCGCGAAACGGAAGGCGTGATAGGCCCGCGCCGTCGCGGTGCTCAGATCCTCGCCGGCCGAGAACTGCAATCGCGTGAGTTCTTCGTCTGACGGCAGGCGCTCGCGGCCCGGCGGCTTCGACGGCTTGCGAACGTCGGACAGCGGGTTCGCCTTTATCAGCCCCCATTCCTTGCGCGCGACATTCAG
>NZ_JFZB01000085.1 GCF_000740785.1 Paenirhodobacter enshiensis
TGGAGTGAGATCGGCAAGGTTCACCCCGGCGATCTCGTCGCGGCAGAACCGTTCCAGCCGGATCATTTCCCATCGGGCGCCGCGTTTTTGCGGGGATCTCTCGCGCGCATAGCGCTGCATCAGCTCGCCGAAGGTGATCGAGGCCGGCGAATCATCTGCATTCAGAAGCAGAAATTCTTCGCGTGCGGCCCACTCTTTCGCGGCC
>NZ_JFZB01000086.1 GCF_000740785.1 Paenirhodobacter enshiensis
TGGAGACCGCGATGCGCGCGGGCGAGATCGCCGGGCTGGTGTGGGATCGCGTCGACCTCACGAAGCGCGTCGCGCATCTGGACCACACGAAGAACGGCCGGCCGCGCGATGTGCCCTTGTCGAGCGAGGCGGTGCGCCTGCTGGAAGCCCTGCCCCATGTGGACCCGGTGTTTGGGCTGGAGAGCCGTCAGCTCGATGCGCTGTGGCGCAAGCTGCGGGATCGCGCGGGCGTCGCCGGGCTGACCTTCCACGACAGCCGGCACGCCGCGATCACGCGGCTGTCGAAGAAGCTTGATGTCCTCGCGCTGGCGCGGATGGTCGGACATACGGATCTTCGGCAGTTGCAGACGTATTACAACGAGACGGCGGAAGAACTTGCGCGGCGGCTGGACTGACAATGCGCCCCCCCCCGGAGAAAACCATGCGTTACTACATCGCTATCGTGAACCATGACGAAGGCCACGCCTATGGCCTGACCTTCCCCGACCTTCCCGGTGCGTTTGCCGCGGCTGATACCTGGGA
>NZ_JFZB01000087.1 GCF_000740785.1 Paenirhodobacter enshiensis
ATCGCTATCGTGAACCATGACGAAGGCCACGCCTATGGCCTGACCTTCCCCGACCTTCCCGGTGCGTTTGCCGCGGCTGATACCTGGGAAGATATCCCCAAGGCTGCGGCAGAGGCCCTTGACCTCTGGTTCGAGGACCAACCAGACGTTTCCCCGGCTTCGCTCGATGCAATCCGCAAGCGCGCGGATGTAGCCGAAGAACTCGCCGCCGGTGCCGTACTCATGCCAGTACCGTATATCCCAGCGGACACCGCGACCGAGCGCGTGAATATCACCTTGGAACGCGGCCTTCTGCGTGCAATCGACGAAACCGCCAAAGCCCGCAAGATGACCCGCTCATCGTTCCTTGCATCGGCTGCGCGCCGTGAGATCGTAGGGGCGACGGCCTGATTGGTGACAAGGTGAGGTCTGGGGTGAGGTCTGGGGATGGCTTCAGCCAGCTGGCCGCTCAGGGCGAAGAGAGGCAATATCTAAGACATGAAGAAAGAGACTAGGTGTTCAGTCCCGGCATTTGGTGGATC
>NZ_JFZB01000088.1 GCF_000740785.1 Paenirhodobacter enshiensis
GATCGACGCCAACACCGGCGCCGCGCTGGTGGCCGATCAGGTTGTCGTCGATGCGCTGACCTCGCTCGCCGGGCTGGTGCTCGGCGCCGCGACAGAGGCGGTCTACGCGCTCGCGAAGCGCATGGGCTGGCGGACGTAACGGCAAGGGTTCGAAATAGCACAGCTTTGGCCAAGGAATCAGTTGATTGGCCAAAGCATCCTGTGCATTTCAA
>NZ_JFZB01000089.1 GCF_000740785.1 Paenirhodobacter enshiensis
CGGACGTAACGGCAAGGGTTCGAAATAGCACAGCTTTGGCCAAGGAATCAGTTGATTGGCCAAAGCATCCTGTGCATTTCAATACATGTGTCGTGATTCGTTAATATCAATTGAAGGGTGAGAGCCTTATGAAGAAGTCCATGTTGGTTACGGCCATGATATGTGCCGTCACTTATGCTCCAATCGCTTCTGCTCAATCGCTCTCCGGGGCGCAGAAAAATGCAGTAAGGTCGGCCAAAAGCTATCTTAACCTTAAAGGATTTTCGCGCGAAGGGCTAATCGAACAACTTTCATCTGAGTATGGTGATGGATATAATATCACAGATGCTACGGCGGCTGTTGATAGTTTATCTGTTGATTGGAATGAACAGGCGGCCAGATCCGCCGAGGACTATCTGAACTTGCAGGGGTTTTCCTGTAATGGACTTATCCAGCAGCTTTCATCAAGCGCCGGAGATAAGTTCACGAAGAGTCAGGCGACTTATGGGGCAAAGAAGGCAGGCGCCTGTTAAGTGACAAGCTGACCCGCCCCTGAAGTTTCATCTATCTGCGACTTGAGACCGGTTGGTGTTTACACCAATCGGCGCGGGTTGAGCAATCGCCCGTCGCGCGGAGTTATCATCTCGCGCAGCGGGGCGGCCGATATAGGTCGGTCATGCCGTGTGCTATAATGTAACGTTTGGACATGGATTGGCGGGAATTTTTATCTTCCGGATTTTGTACTCTTGATCCAATCAGTCAGCTTCTTCAAATCATGAGCCCAGAAGATGGTAAGGCCCCGATCCTGGGCGTCCTCTAGGTGTTTGATCCCACGGTTTGATGGT
>NZ_JFZB01000090.1 GCF_000740785.1 Paenirhodobacter enshiensis
CTCTAGGTGTTTGATCCCACGGTTTGATGGTGCGATCCTTTCTTTGGAATGGAAGGATGCTCTATGGGACAAGTTCGTCACGGCAGCGCCACGACCACGCACGCTGTCCGAGCAGCAATACAGCGATCGCAAGCTTCGCTCGCGCAGCTGAGCCGGGAACTGGGCATCAATCCCAAGACGGTTGCGAAGTGGCGCAAGCGCGCGACGGTCGAGGATATGAAGACCGGTCCGTCGGAGCCGCGTTCGACGATCCTGACGGAGGCCGAGGAGGCGGCCGTCGTTGCGTTTCGGCGCCATACGCTGCTGCCGCTGGACGACTGCCTTTATGCCCTGCAGCCGTCCATCCCGCACCTGACACGCTCGGCGCTGCATCGGTGCCTTCAGCGTCACGGCATCTCTCGACTGCCCGACGTGGATGGCGACAAACCGAAACGGTCTAAGTTCAAGCACTATCCTATCGGCTTCTTTCACATCGATATTGCCGAGGTGCAGACCGCCGAAGGGAAGCTCTATCTCTTTGTCGCAATTGACAGAACCAGCAAGTTTGCCTTCGTTCGCCTCGTCCAAAAGGCGGGGAAGATGGCTGCAGCCCAGTTTTTGCGCGACCTGATCGCAGCTGCGCCATACCGGATCCACACGGTGTTGACCGACAATGGAGTGCAGTTCGCAAATCGCAGCGTCGATACCAGCGCCTTCGAGCACATCTTCGGGCGCGTATGCCGTGAACACGACATCGATCACCGGCTGACCAAGGTGAAACACCCTTGGACCAATGGCCAGGTCGAACGGATGAACCGCACGATCAAGGAGGCCACCGTCAAACGCTTCCACTACGACAGCCATGATCAACTGCGGACGCATCTTGCGGACTTCATGTCCGCCTACAACTTCGCGCGCAGGCTCAAGACCCTCGGCGGCCTCACGCCCTACGAATACATCTGCAAAATCTGGACATCAGAGCCAGATCGATTCATCGTAAATCCGATCCACCAAATGCCGGGACTGAACACCTAG
>NZ_JFZB01000091.1 GCF_000740785.1 Paenirhodobacter enshiensis
GATCGCGTCGGCGATGACCGGATTGTCGATGAAGCCATGCCAGTCATTATAGGGGCGCTGGCCGACGATGATGGTCGACAAGGTCCCGCTTCGGTCTTCGATGATGTCAAACAGGATCGATTTCTCGGTTTCGCTCATCGCAACCTTCCCGAAGTCGTCGAGGATCAGGAGCCTGAACTTGGACAGCTTTTCGCGCTCTCGCAGGTAAACGCCGTCTTCCAGCGTCATCGACAGGCTATAAAGCAGGTCGGAGACTTTGTAATAGCGGGCCTTGTGTCCGGCGCGAATGGCCGCCGTGGCGATGCAGGAGGCGATCCAGCTTTTGCCGGTTCCGGTTTCGCCACTGATAAGGACGTTCCAGGCAAAGGGGATCCAGCTGCATTTCAGCAGCTCGCGCATGACGGCGGTTTTGAAGCCCCGTGCCTCGTCGCCAATCAGCTCCTCCGGGGCCGCCTTGATCGGGAGTTTCGCCTCGTTCAGCATCCGCGTCAGCCGGCTGGCCGCGCGCCGTTCCTTCTCCGCGATCAGTAGCGCGGCGAGCCTTTCGACGAAGGCCATGTCCGCAAAGAACGGATCTTTGGCCTGACGGTCGAGCGTATCGGCAAAACCTGCAAGAGACAGTTCACGAGCGAGCGCAACGACATGTTCATGCTGCATCGCCGTCCTCCGAATAATAGCCCGCACCGCGGATGTTTTCGGACGGTGGCGGGGCCTGCTGCGGTTCGGGGCGCGGCAGCTTTTTCGGGCCCCGGTCAAGAATCTGTCGCAACGCATCGGCATTGATCTGATCGCGCCGGAGAACCTCGGCACAGGCCGCATCGATCGTGGTTTTGCCGTAGACCGGCGCGACTTCGAGCAGCCGCTTCAACATGCTGTAGGTTGCTCGGGGGTTGGAATTGACCTCCAGGTGCCGGCACACGAACCGCCCGAGACACGGGCTGTAGTCTGTGGCGCGCGCGATGAGGGCATCCGGGTTCTGCCGCCATATCGCGCGATGGTTTTCCGG
>NZ_JFZB01000092.1 GCF_000740785.1 Paenirhodobacter enshiensis
CGAGCCGACGGATACGACCGAGCCGACGGATGCTTCGGACACCACTCTTCTGGACGATATTCTGGACACTGTCGGCGATGTGGTCAGCGATGCCGGGGGGCTGCTCGACGACCTGGTGGGCAATGTCAGCGATACGGTTGGCAATCTGGTAGATGGGCTGACCAGCGATGGCTCGACCGGGCTTCTCGACGGGCTGATCGCCGATGGCGGTCTTCTGGGCGATCTGACCGGGAATTCGGGCCTGCTCGGGGGGGTGACCGGTTCTGACGGCCTTCTGGGGTCTCTGGTTGGGAACGATGGCCTGCTGTCGTCGGTGACCGGCTCCGATGGTCTCGTGGGCTCTCTGACCGGATCCGGGCTGCTGGAGGGCGGGACGACGGACGGTGGCGCCTTGAGTGATACGGTTTCGGGCCTTGTCAATGACCTCGGAACGGTTCTGGGCGGTGTGACGGGCGATCTGAGTTCGACGGTCGGGACGCTGCTGGACAATGCCACGGGGATCGTCTCGGGGGTAACCGGGGAGGCAACCT
The DNA here is from genome assembly GCF_000740785.1 of Paenirhodobacter enshiensis. Lineage (GTDB taxonomy): Bacteria > Pseudomonadota > Alphaproteobacteria > Rhodobacterales > Rhodobacteraceae > Rhodobacter > Rhodobacter enshiensis. The sequence goes on from NZ_JFZB01000092.1 coordinate 531, forward strand.
CGGGCGGTCTTCTGGGGGGCCTTCTGGGCGGTGACAGCACCTCGGGCGGTTTGCTGAGCGGTGTGACCGACACGGTGAGCGGCCTGCTGGGCGGGGACAGCACCTCGGGCGGTCTGCTGGGCGGTCTGCTGGGCGGAGTCACCGGCTCGGGGTCGGAGACTTCCGGGACGACGGGTGTACTCGACGGGTTGATTGCCGATGGCGGTCTTCTGGGCGATCTGACCGGGAATTCTGGCCTGCTCGGGGGGGTCACGGGATCC
>NZ_JFZB01000093.1 GCF_000740785.1 Paenirhodobacter enshiensis
GACCTCAGCAGGAACTCCTGCGTGACCCGGCCCAAGGTGCCGAATCTGGTGATCAGGGCATGCTCCAACGCGCTGGCTGCGGTCGTAGCCTTACCGGATCGCGACAAATGCCAGCCCAACAGCTCGCGGGTGTGGCAGTCGATGACCAGGGCCAGCGTGGCCCAGCCATCCCGCCCGGCCCAGACCCGGCACATGTCGGTCGACCAGCGTTCGTTCGGGGCTTGGGCCACGGACGGGATCGCCTCAATGCGGGGGCGCATGCCAACGGGACGCTTGCGGACCTGCCAGCCCTTGAGCTGAAAGACCCGCTGCACCGTGTTTTTGTTAAACCCCAGAAGCCAAGCTACGGTCCTGTAACCGAAGGACGGTTCCTGCTCGATCATGGCCTTGATCGGCTCAGAGAACCGCGGATCGACCTTCGGAGCTGCCTTGGTTGGCAGGTAATGCACCGTCCGGCGCGGCACCCCAAACCAGGCGCAGAGCTTGGTCAGCGGAACCTTGATACCCTCAGCGAGAAGGCCCTGATGGATGCTCTGGATCATTTGTCGTCCTGTGCATCCAGCAGGGCCTGGTATTTTTTTCGCGCGCGCAACTCCAGCATGGCCTCGCC
>NZ_JFZB01000094.1 GCF_000740785.1 Paenirhodobacter enshiensis
TTTGTCGTCCTGTGCATCCAGCAGGGCCTGGTATTTTTTTCGCGCGCGCAACTCCAGCATGGCCTCGCCATAGGCCTCCTGAAGATCCTTCAACTGCTTCTCGTATTGCTCGCGGATGTCGAGCGGGTTCGCCCGCAGGGAATTCTCCATCCCCCGCTTCGCGTCATCAACCCACCCCTCGATCTCCGATGGTGACAGGTCGAAGGACCGGCTGGCCTCCGCCACCG
>NZ_JFZB01000095.1 GCF_000740785.1 Paenirhodobacter enshiensis
GGGCGGCCAGCACCTTGATGAAGTCGGTCGATGTGAACTGACTGCCTTGATCCGTGTTGAATGTCTCGGGCGTGCCGTGTCGCGCCAGCGCCTCTTCGACGGCTTCCACGCAGAAGTCAGCCTCCAGCGTGATCGATAGCCGCCAGGCCAGGACGCGCCGGGTGAACCAGTCCAGCACGGCAGCGAGGTAGATAAACCCGCGCGCCATGGGGATGTAGGTAATGTCCATCGCCCAGACCTGATTGGGCCGGGTGATCGGCAGCTTGCGCAGCAGATAGGGGTAGATCTTGTGCCCCGGGGCCGGTTTCGAGGTGCTCGGCTTGCGGTAAAGCGCCTCAATGCCCATGCGTTTCATCAGCGTGGCAACGTGCAACCGCCCGACCTTTAAGCCTTCCTGGACCAGCAGACCCTGCAGCATCCGGCTGCCCGCGAACGGGAACTCCATGTGCAGCTTGTCGATCCGGTGCATCAGCCTCAGATCGGCGTCCGACACTGGGCGCGGCTTGTAATAGACGCTG
>NZ_JFZB01000096.1 GCF_000740785.1 Paenirhodobacter enshiensis
GGAGCGGCGCTTGCCGCGGCGCTCGCCGCTTCGGCCTGGGGCGGGGATCTGAAATCCATCGCGATCCTGACGCCGGAGCAGGGCACGGATTACGGCTGGAATCAGCAGGGTGTCGAGGGGGCGAAGGCGGCGGCGAAGGCCGCGGGCATCAGGATCGAGGTGGCGGAGAACCTCGGCTATGGCGACGTGCGCCCGACGCTGCAGGAGCTGGCCGAGGATGGCGCGGGCCTGCTGATCGCCCATGCGAGCGGCTACAACACCGCCGCGCCCGAGGTCGGGGCGCAATACAACGTGCCGGTCGCGGTGGTCGACACGCCGCAATCGCTGAAGGCGGGGGCGGTTGCCGATTACACGGCCTCGGGCCATCAGGGGGCCTATCTTGCCGGGGTTCTGGCGGCGAAGATGACGCGCACCGGCACGGTGGGGATCGTGGTCTCGGGCGAGCCGCCGTCGTGGAACGCGCAGTCGGCGGCCTTCGCCGAGGGGGTGAAGGCGACGAAGCC
>NZ_JFZB01000097.1 GCF_000740785.1 Paenirhodobacter enshiensis
TCAATGCCGCCGCCGGAGACCGGAGCAGCGCGCAGGACCAAGTCAAACGGGACCTGAAGCAGGTGAAGAAGAAGATCGCCGGCATCCTCGCCGCGATCGAGGACGGGATGTATCATCCGTCAATGAAGGCGAAGATGCCGGATCTGGAAAGCCGGAAGACGAAGCTCACCGCCTTCCTCCAAGACACGCCCGCGCCGCCTGCCCTGCTGCATCCGCGCCTGTCCGATCTCTATCGAGAGAAGATCGCGAACCTTTCAGCGATGCTGACGAGCCGGGGCTGAGGCTGGAGGCCACGCAAATTCTGCGGGGGCTAGTTTCCGAGGTTCGGATGGTGCCAGACCGAGCGGCCACTGGCTTCCATCAGATTGAACTCATTGGGGAACTGGCTGGAATCCTGAACCTCGCGGAGGCAGATATGACAAAGCCCCCGCGATTGGCGAGGGCTTGTAACTCTTTCGAGTCGGAAACGTTGGTTGCGGGGGC
>NZ_JFZB01000098.1 GCF_000740785.1 Paenirhodobacter enshiensis
CATCTGCTGAAGAAGAACAAGGTCACCGTGATCATGGGCGAGGCGCGCCTGACCGGGCCCGGCACGGTGACGGTGAAGACCGACAAGGGCAGCGAAGAGCTGACCTCGAAGGCCGTCGTGCTGGCGACGGGGGCGCGCGCCCGCGCGCTGCCGGGGCTCGAGGCGGACGGCGATCTGGTCTGGTCCTACAAGCACGCGCTGCAGCCGGTGCGGATGCCGAAGAAGCTCCTGGTCATCGGCTCGGGCGCCATCGGCATCGAATTCGCGAGCTTCTTCAACACGCTCGGCGCCGATACCACGGTGGTCGAGGTGATGGACCGCGTGCTGCCGGTCGAGGACGAGGAAATCTCCTCCTTCGCGAAGAAGCAGTTCCTGAAATCGGGGATGAAGATCCTCGAGAAGACCACGGTGAAGAAGCTCGACCGCACGCCGGGCAAGGGCGTGGTGGCGCATCTCGAGGATGCGAAGGGCAC
>NZ_JFZB01000099.1 GCF_000740785.1 Paenirhodobacter enshiensis
GATCCGTTACGCGGTGATCGGGCCGGCGGCCTATTCGGACGCGGCGGGCGGCAAGCGGGTGACCGAATCGCTGATCGCGGCCGGGGCCGACATCGTGTTCGGCGAGGGCAACGGGTCGTCCTTCGGGATGCTTCAGGCGGTCGAGACGACGAAGGCGACCGATGGCGGCAAGGTGTATTTCATCGACGTGATCGGCGACAAGACCCCGATCGACAAGGGTTATCTGCTGTCGTCGGTGCTGTGGAACCTGGAGCCGGTCTTCGCGGCGATGATCGCCGATGTGAAGGCGGGCAGCTATGGCAGCCACAACTACGACATCAACCTGAAGGACGGCTCGGTCGATCTGCTGCACACGAAGAACATCCCCGATGACGTCTGGGCCGAGGTGATGAAGGCGAAGCAGGACATCATCGACGGAAAGATC
>NZ_JFZB01000100.1 GCF_000740785.1 Paenirhodobacter enshiensis
CAGCCAAGTAGCGTGCAGGATGACGGCCCTACGGGTTGTAAACTGCTTTTATGCGGGGATAAAGTTCACTACGTGTAGTGTTTTGCAGGTACCGCATGAATAAGGACCGGCTAATTCCGTGCCAGCAGCCGCGGTAATACGGAAGGTCCGGGCGTTATCCGGATTTATTGGGTTTAAAGGGAGCGCAGGCGGCACTTCAAGCGTGACGTTAAATGTCGGGGCTCACCCCCGTTGTGCGTCGCGAACTGTCGTGCTTGAGTAGGTGGCAGGGAGGCGGAATTCGCGGTGTAGCGGTGAAATGCTTAGATATCGCGAGGAACTCCGATAGCGCAGGCAGCCTCCCGTTGCCTTACTGACGCTCATGCTCGAAGGTGCGGGTATCGAACAGGATTAGAAACCCTAGTAGTCCA
>NZ_JFZB01000101.1 GCF_000740785.1 Paenirhodobacter enshiensis
GTTCGGCTCGCCTGTCGCGACGCGTTTCGAAAATCCGGCCTGTTGGCAAAGATCATCCCGCAGATCGAGGCCGTGCTCTCGGCCGGCGATTTGCCGAAACCTGTGCCAGCACCGGACATGATCGGCCCCGCTTTCGAGGATGAGGACGGAGGCGGCGATGATGGTCATCGTGGTTAGCAATGCGCCCCCGCGCCTGCGCGGCCGGCTGGCTGCGTGGCTGCTGGAGATCCGCGCCGGCGTCTATGTCGGCGAATACTCCCCCCGAACGCGAGAGCGAATTTGGGATCAGGTGCTCGGCGGCATCGAGGCCGGCGATGCCGTCATGGTCTGGTCGGCGCCGAATGATCAGGGCTTCGACTTCGCCACAACAGGCCAGAACCGTCGAATGCCCGAAGATTTCGACGGGC
>NZ_JFZB01000102.1 GCF_000740785.1 Paenirhodobacter enshiensis
CTTCACGTCCCCCGCCATGGCAACCATGGACATACCGCCTATAGTGGGGTGGTGGCCGTTTGGTTTCAAGATGTCGTGTGGAGGATTCTTGTCCGGTTGCTTCGGTCGCCGGAGCCGCCATTGAGTTCTTTGGCGGCATGATGATCTGGCAGTGACGGAGAACCTGTGGGTTACTGCCCGGAAACCGGTCTAGCACGCCCTTCTGCGGTTTTCGCGCGTTTCTGATCCTGTGGGGCTACTATCCCCCTGATCTTGCACGTAGTTTTGGCCCGTTTGTTGACCTATTGTTGACCCGCGGTTTGGAACGCAAAAGCCGCCCGGGAGGGCGGCTCTTAAGCTGTTGATCCAGCTAGTATTTTTTGGTTGCGGGGGCAGGATTTGAACCTGCGG
>NZ_JFZB01000103.1 GCF_000740785.1 Paenirhodobacter enshiensis
TCTGCCGCCATATCGCGCGATGGTTTTCCGGCATATGGGCCGAGTCCGTTATCGGCGCGTCATCGGTTGGCGTGACAGCGCGACGAGGGTGTACGGCCACGAGCGTCGAATCGTGGTAGATTTCGATGGTCGCGGCCATGACCTTGAGGCTGACCAGCTCACCGATCAGGTGTGAAGGCACGCTGTAATCCCGCCCTTCGACGTTGACGTGGTAGTGACGCTGGATCCTGATACCCGGGCGCCAGCTGCCATAATCGTAAGAGGTTGCGGGCAGCGGCTGAAGACACGGCATTTCGCGAGTTTGGAAGCGTTCGTTTCGTGACATTTTCCAGCGCCGCATGACCTTGAGGTGGACCCCGAAAACCGGACACTCTG
>NZ_JFZB01000104.1 GCF_000740785.1 Paenirhodobacter enshiensis
TTCGTGCCTCAGTGTCAATATTTGTGTAGCCAGCTGCCTTCGCAATTGGTGTTCTATGTCATATCTAAGCATTTCACCGCTACATGACATATTCCGCTCACCTCCACTACATTCAAGACAGATAGTATCAACGGCAGTTTCCGGGTTAAGCCCGGAGATTTCACCACTGACTTACCTGCCCACCTACGCACCCTTTAAACCCAGTGAATCCGGATAACGCTTGCACCCTCCGTATTACCGCGGCT
>NZ_JFZB01000105.1 GCF_000740785.1 Paenirhodobacter enshiensis
ATGAACTCGTTCGAGCACAAGCTGCCGGCCGAGACCTCCGAGGCCGATCTTCTGGCGCTGATCGCGCGGCTGAATGCCGATCCGGCGGTGCACGGGATTCTGGTGCAGCTGCCGCTGCCCGCGCATCTGAACGCCGATCTGGTGATCAACGCGATCTCGCCGGCGAAGGATGTCGACGGGTTCCATATCTCGAACGTCGGGCTTCTGGGGACGGGGCAGAAGGCGATGGTGCCCTGCACGCCCTTGGGCTGCCTGATGCTGCTGCGCGACACGCTCGGGTCGCTGTCGGGGCTGAATGCCGTGGTGGTGGGGCGCTCGAACATCGTCGGCAAGCCGATGGCGCAACTGCTGCT
>NZ_JFZB01000106.1 GCF_000740785.1 Paenirhodobacter enshiensis
TAATCCTGTTTGATCCCCACGCTTTCGTGCCCGAGCGTCAATGCAGGCCTGGCGAGCTGCCTTCGCTATCGGCGTTCTGTGGCATATCTATGCATTTCACCGCTACACACCACATTCCGCCCGCCTCGACCGCATTCCAGCCCGACAGTATCAACGGCACTTCCGGGGTTGGGCCCCTGACTTTCACCGCTGACTTACCGGGCCGCCTGCGCACCCTTTAAACCCAATGAATCCGGATAACGCTCGCGTCCTCCGTATTACCGCGGCTGCTGGCACGGAGTT
>NZ_JFZB01000107.1 GCF_000740785.1 Paenirhodobacter enshiensis
TCCGGAATTATTGGGCGTAAAGCGCGCGCAGGTGGTTTCTTAAGTCTGATGTGAAAGCCCACGGCTCAACCGTGGAGGGTCATTGGAAACTGGGAGACTTGAGTGCAGAAGAGGAAAGTGGAATTCCATGTGTAGCGGTGAAATGCGTAGAGATATGGAGGAACACCAGTGGCGAAGGCGACTTTCTGGTCTGTAACTGACACTGAGGCGCGAAAGCGTGGGGAGCAAACAGG
>NZ_JFZB01000108.1 GCF_000740785.1 Paenirhodobacter enshiensis
CATGCATACATATTAACTTGACTTGGTACGCTCCTTCCTCGGTTTGGTGGTCATAGCGCTGGCTAAACACCCGATCCCTTCCCGAACTCGGCCGTTAAGGGCCAACACGCCAATGGTACTGCGTCTTAAGACGTGGGAGAGTAGGTCACCGCCAAACCTAGCAAAGAGCGTCTCTCTCTATCCGATATCACAAACCCCAAACTCATAACTCAGGGGATCCGACAGAACCCCAATCCTGCTAAAACAGGATCATCGGCGCGGGGTGGAGCAGCCCGGTAGCTCGTCAGGCTCATAACCTGAAGGCCGCAGGTTCAAATCCTGCCCCCGCAACCAA
>NZ_JFZB01000109.1 GCF_000740785.1 Paenirhodobacter enshiensis
GCCAGCGTTCGTTCTGAGCCAGGATCAAACTCTCAAGTTGAAACTGCCGAAGCAGTATCCTTGACGTCGAACCTTCGCACATCTGCTTCTCCCCGAAGGAAGAAGTCACTTCCGATTGCGAACCGAAGTCCTACAACCGGTGAAGCTGACAATCACATCATCGGCCGAAGCCTAGTGACCCGATATGCTAACGATCCGCGTCGAAACTTCGACCAAACCGCCCGCATATCTCTTCAGATATCCATCAATTTCAAAGAGCTGCAGTCAAAAAACAACCAGCTCGCCAATCCCTTGGCGATCCAGCCATCCCTTCCAACTGCCCGACCT
>NZ_JFZB01000110.1 GCF_000740785.1 Paenirhodobacter enshiensis
CCCCCGGTTCGGGAACCGGGACGCGGCTCAGTAATGGATCGCGCGGCCGTAGGCGGCGAGAACCGCCTCGTGCATCGATTCCGACAGCGTCGGATGCGGGAAGATCGTCTCGATCAGCTCGGCCTCGGTGGTCTCCAGCGTGCGCCCGATCACATAGCCCTGGATCAGCTCGGTCACTTCCGGGCCGACCATATGCGCGCCCAGAAGCTCGCCGGTCTTGGCGTCGAACACCGTCTTGATCATCCCCTCCGGCTCGCCGAGCGCGATGGCCTTGCCATTGCCGATGAACGGGAAGCGGCCGACCTTCACCTCGTGCCCTGCCGCCTT
>NZ_JFZB01000111.1 GCF_000740785.1 Paenirhodobacter enshiensis
TGGTGACTGTAGGTCATGAATAAGCAACGGCTAATTACGTGCCAGCAGCCGCGGTAACACGTAAGTTGCGAGCGTTGTTCGGAATTATTGGGCGTAAAGGGTGCGTAGGCGGTTTGATAAGTTTGGTGTGAAATCTCTGGGCTCAACCCAGAGTCTGCATCGAAAACTGTCGGGCTTGAGTATGGGAGAGGTGAGTGGAATTTCCGGTGTAGCGGTGAAATGCGTAGATATCGGAAGGAACACCTGTGGCGAAAGCGGCTCACTGGACCATAACTGACGCTGAGGCACGAAAGCTAGGGGAGCAAACAGGATTAGATACCCTGGTAG
>NZ_JFZB01000112.1 GCF_000740785.1 Paenirhodobacter enshiensis
TTTCGCCAGGGCATCTAGAGATGACGGTCAATTTGCCAGTTGCTTACAGACAAAGTCGGCACGTGTTGCAATGTCGGTGCGCGGCAACTCCGTGATTTGGTATCCGAGCGCGATGTAGGTCTCCCGCATGACGGCACAGGTCGCTTCGGCTTCGGCGCGAGTCTGCTTGCGTTCGCTGTCTTGCGTGAAGATCTCATCCCAGAACGGCGCCAGGAAGACGCGACGGTTGTAGCGGGCTGCCTTGGCCGCTGCGGCGACGTGGGGCGGCACGGAGAGGTCGCACAGGCTCAGGTAGCCCATGATGTCGGGAATGCC